>NZ_FPBA01000011.1:142652-173940 GCF_900116515.1 Geodermatophilus amargosae | reverse complement strand
ACCGGCTGCGCTCGGAGGCCGCGTTCGCCCAGCTCTGCGGCACCGCCCCGCTACCGGCCAGCAGCGGCCGCACCATCCGACACCGGCTCAACCGCGGCGGCGACCGGCACGCCAACTACGCGCTGCACATCATCGCCCTGGTCCGTCTCTCGGCTCACGAACCGACCCAGAACTACGCCGCCCGCCGACGAGCCGAAGGCCTGAGCAACCTCGAGATCATCCGCTGCCTCAAGCGCTACATCGCCCGCGAGATCCACCACGTCCTGACCGCTTGACGAGGCATAGGAGCATCTCTGGCCGAGCAGCTCCATGACCACCCGCGGGTGGACGTTTCTCGCTGAGCAGCAGGGTGGCGGCGGTGTGGCGCCCGTCGTGCAGGCGGACGTGGCGGACGTCGGCCTTGCGGGCACGGACCATGCCGTTGCATCCGGAGGCCGCCGTGTTCCTCGACCGCCGGCGCCGCGGGGGGTCCGGCCCGACCACCAGCTGGCCGTGGCCGAGGCGCGGGCAGCCGCGGACCGGCCGGTGGTCGAGGTCGAGCCCGTCGCCGAGGGCACCGACACCGTGCCTGGCGTGGCCGGGCCGGTGCCGGTGCCGGTGCCGGTGCCGGTCCGCATCTACCGGCCGTCGAGCCCTCGGTCGGGGTGGTCGTGTACCTGCACGGCGGCGGGCACGTCACCGGCACCCTCGACAGCTACGACGGCCTGTCCCGGCGCCTGGCCGACCGGGTGCCGGCCACGGCGGTGTCGGTCGGCTACCGGCGCGCGCCGGAGCACCGCTGCCCGGCCGCGGTCGAGGACGCCCAGGCCGTCTACCGCTGGGTGCTGGACCGGGTCGCGGAGCTGGCGCCGGACACCGCCGGTCGGGCGGTGGTGGCCGGGGACAGCGCCGGCGGCAACAACGCCGCGGTGCCCGTCCGGTTGACTGCATGATGCCGGAGCCACTGCCGGCGGCGCAGGTGCTCCTCTACCCGCCGGTGGACGCCGTGGCCAACCGGCACGCAGCTACGCCGGTCATGTCGAGTGCGGTGAGGGCTACGGGTTGGTCCACACCGACGGGCCGGCCTACTGGGACCACTACCCGGGTCCCGACGGCGATCCGGCGTCCCCGGACGCGTCCCCGATGCGGGCCGCCTCGCTGGCCGGGCTGCCACCGGCCTACGTGCTCACCGCCGAGTACGACGTGCTGCGTGACGAGGGGGAGGCCTACGCCGCGGCGCTGGCCGAGGCCGGCGTGCCGGTGCAGACCCGCCGCTGGGACGGGCACCTCCACGGGTTTCTCGGCTCCTCGCAGCCCTCGCCTGCGCAACGAGGTCCCGCGGACGTGCCTGCGCCCAGCGCACCCTCCCGGTATGAAGGCCTCATGCGCCGGTTGGTGGTCAGTAACGTCGTGTCGCTGGACGGGTACGTCAACGCCGCAGGACCAACACCGCCTGCGCTGCCCATCCGGTCCGGTGCGGATGCAGAGGCCTTCAACACCTACAACCTCGAGCGGCTGCGAACCGCGTCGACGCTGGTAGCCGGCCGACGCTCGTTCGAGATGTTCGAGGGCCACTGGCCGGCCATCGAAGACGACGAGAGTGTCGACGAGGTCCAGCGGGAGATCTCCCGGCTGAACAACCGGGTCGAGAAGCTCGTCGTGTCTGACAGCTATGGGCTCCCGCAGGGGTCCCCGTGGGCCGACTCGACGCGGGTCGTTCCGCGGGCGCGGGCAGCCGACGTCGTCGCGGAGCTCAAGCGTGGTGACGGCGATGGGGACGTCCTCGTCTTCGGGAGCGCGACCACCTGGAACGCACTGCTCGCCGTTGGCCTGGTCGACGAGGTGCACCTGCTGGTCGCCCCCGTCGTGTTCGGCAGTGGGGTGCCCGCCTTCTCCGCCGGCCTCGAGAACGACCTCGAGCTGCTCGACGCGCAGCGGATCAAGGGGTCAGGAACCACGCTGCTGCGATACGCCGTCGCCGCCACCGACGGGCGCTGAGGCCCTGCCGCTCGGCCGTCTGGACCGTCACTGCCGGAGCAGGTCGTCCGTGCCGAGGACCTCGGCGCCGAACAGCGGTGGCCGCAGTCGGCGCGGGAGGCGGCAGCCCTCGGGATCGGCAGCTTGGTGCTTCCAGCTCTTCGCCGCCGGCGACCACCTGGGCGCGATGAACCCCTACGCGCAGACCCCGGGGCGCCTCCGACGACGAGTCCCAGCAGGTCGGGCACCTGCTCGCCGGCCATGCCGCCGTGGCGCTGGCCGGCGCCGAGCACGAGCAGGACCTGCGCAGCGCGGTGGACAGTCGCGACCTCATCGGCCAGGCCAAGGGCGTCTCATGGGGCGCGACCGGCTGACCGCCGACCAGGCCTTCGGGGTGCTGACCCGGATCTCCCAGGAGACCAACCGCAAGCTGTTCGACATCGCCCGTGAGCTGACCGACACCAGAGCGGTGCCCGGCCGGAACGTCCGGCGGGACCGACCGGTCCCCTGCAGGCGAGCGGTCGTGCCCGCGGGTGGCGCGTCGCGGCGCCGTCTGTGGCGGTCGTGGACGGGGAGCTCATCTGAGGTGCAGACACGCCCAGACGTGCTTGTGGTCGCCGCGGACCTCCCATCCTCGTACCGAGGTGAGGTGGGCGACCATGTGCAGCCCCATGCCGCCGAGCGCGGGATCCCGCCCCACGGCGGGCTCCGGCCCGTGGTCCGGATCGCCGTCGCTGACGTCGAGCAGCAGCCCCTGCGTCGTGGAGGCGGCGTAGACCCTCACCGGTGCACCGCCGTGCCGGAGGCCGTTCGACGCCAACTCGTCCACGGCGAGCAGGAGCTCGTCGAGCAGGGCCTCGTCGAGCAGGGCCTCGTCTGCATCGTCGTCCGCCGAGACCGCGGACAGCCAGGATCGCAGTCCGGTTCGCACCGTCCGCAGCTGTCGGGGATCGGTGATCTCGGCCTGGTAGCGGGGCCCCGAGGTCTCGGGACACGGTCGTCGGGGCCAGTCGTCCGGGGGCATCGGCTCGTTTCGGATCGGCGTCGTCCCTGACGGTGCCCAGCGGTCACGACCGGCAACCGCCCTCCGACACCCGAGGACGCCGCCGACCGGGCGGAGCAGCGTCCGGTCCAGCTCCCAGACGTCGTGCGGTCGAGAAGCCACTGCCGCCGGGTCCTCCGGTCGTGGCGCCTCCGGACCATCGTCGTCCCGGGGTCGCGGCGCGGTCCCTCGCGTCAGCGGTCATGCTCGACGGTGCGGACGGGGCGGGCCCGCCGTCGGGTCGCGCCGATCGAGGTCGGTGCTCGGAGGGCAGCGGGGCTGTGACGGTCGTCGAGGAGTTCCGGATCGCGGTCGCCGCGGCGGGGGTCGACCTGGCGGCTCCGGAGTTGCTGCCGGAACGGCTGGCGCGAGCGTGCGCCCAGGTGCTGCCGGTCGACGGCGCGGGGATCTGCCTGTTCTTCGCCGAGGACCGGCGGCTCCCGTTGGGTGCCAGTGATCCTGCGGCGTCCACGGCGGAGCGGCTGCAGTTCACCGCGGGCTCGGGGCCCTGCCTGTCGGCCCACGCCGAGGGGCGTCCCCAGGTGGCCGACGAGGTGACCATCCGGTCCCGGTGGCCGGCGTTCTACGACGGGCTGGTGACCCGGACGCCGATCCGCGGGATCATCTCGCTCCCGCTGGGGGACGAGCTGCGCGACATCGGGGCGCTGGACCTCTACACGGTCCCGCCGAACGACGTCACCGCCCTCAGCCTCGCCGACGCGCTGGACATCAGCGCCGAGGTGACCTCCACCTTCCGGGCACACGGCCAGGCGACGCGCCGGCACAGCGACACACCGGTGTGGCTGGACGCACCGTCCGCCGAGCGGCGGTCGATCGTCTGGCAGGCCATGGGCTTCCTCAACTCCCGCCTCGACGTCAGCAGCAGCGACGCGCTCGCCATCCTGAGGGCGCACGCCTACGGCTCCGGCGAGGACCTCGACCAGCTCGCCAGGCGCGTCGTCGACGGCGAGATCCCCCTGGAGCGTCTCGCTCTCGACCACGACAGCGCCTCGTAGCCCCAGCGGGGCCCGTCGTCCCGACCGGGCCCGGCGCCGGACCCGCTGTTAGCGTGGTGCCCAGGTCGAGAGCCCGGCCTGACGTGTCCGTCCGCGGGACGCCGTCGGCCTGCCGGCTCGGCATCTCGTACGGGGACGCCGTCCCCTCCCGCAGCCGCTCGACGCCGTCGACCGAGGACCCCTCGCGGCCACCTGCCCCACTCGGCGGTCAGCCCACCCGGACCGTGGACGTCGGCGAGACCACCTCCGGTGACGCGGAGGGCCTGCGCGCCCTGACACGAGGAGCCCCATGCCCGACACCGCGATCTTCGACGTCGACGGCACCCTGGTCGACAGCAACTACCAGCACGCGCTGGCCTGGTACCGGGCGTTCGACCGCTACGGCATCACCCGGCCGATCTGGCGGATCCACCGCGCCATCGGCATGGGCGGGGACGTGCTCGTGCCCGAGATCGGCGGCCGGCAGGTCGAGGAGGAGCACGGCGACGCGCTGCGGGACGCCTGGGTGGAGGAGTTCGACGAGCTCGTCGGCGAGGTGAAGCCCTTCGACGGCGCCCACGAGCTGCTGGCGGAGGTCAAGCGCCGTGGCTTCACGCTCGTGCTGGCCAGTTCGGGCAAGGCCAAGCACGTCGAGGCCTTCCTCGACCTCGTCGACGGCAGGTCCCTCGCCGACGCCTGGACCACCTCCGACGACGCGGAGAAGACCAAGCCGGAGCCGGACCTCGTGGTCACCGCGCTGGACAAGGTCGAGGGTGCCTCCGGCGTCATGGTCGGCGACTCCACGTGGGACGTGATCGCCGCCGGGAAGGTGCACGTGCCCACGATCGCGGTGCGCACCGGCGGGTTCTCCGTGGGGGAGCTGCTGGAAGCCGGCGCCTCGCGGGTCTTCCAGTCCCTCGTGGAGTTCCGCTCCAGCCTGGACGGCACCGCGCTGGCCCGGCCCAGCTGACGGTCCGTCCTGCGACGTGCACGGTGCCTCGTGGCGGTCCGTGACCGCCCCCGGCAGCAGCCGCCACGGTCCGCCGGCGCCGCAGCCCCGGTGGTCGGCTTGCCGGGCTCGGCTACCGTCGAGGCGTGACGCTGGTCTTGCACGTGGGTGGTCCCCGCCATCGGGAGGTCGCCGAGGTACCGGCCGCGCAGCTCTCGTCCGCCCGGCTGGTCTACGACGGCCCGCAGTGGTTCGGCGTCTACGAGCGGTTCGAGCCGGTGCAGCGGCGCCAGACGGCGCAGGGCAGCGCCGAGGTGTGGGTCGTCCGCGAGTAGTCCGCGACGGGCTCGGACGACGGCCCGCCGGCGGGATGCCGTCGAGCAGGCGACGCGGAACGGCACGCGACAGCGCCCCTAGAGTCTCCCCATGCCGACCCCGCCGGTCCCTGGTCTGGACGTCGGCGCGTTGCTCGACCGCGTCATGGGGACCGCGCCGATCGAGGCCGTGGAGGCCACGGCGGGAGCACTCGCGGAGATGGTCGGAGCGCGCGGGCTCGCGTTCCTGATCGCCGACTTCAGCGGCCGCGCCGTCGTCCGTCTCACCGTGGGAGACGCCGGGGTGGAGGGTGCGCGCGCCCAGGAGGGCGCGCAGGCGGAGACGCTCCCGCTGTCGGGCACCGTGTACGAGCGCGTCCTGCGGACGCAGCAGATCGACGTGCAGGCGCTCGACGACGGGGCCCGCGTGATCGCCCCGGTCACCGACCGCGGGGACGCGATCGGCCTGCTGGAACTGGTCCTGCCCCGGGAGTCCGGCCCCGCGTCGATCGCCGACGTCGCCGCCGCGGCGCACGCCCTGGCCTACGTCGTCATCGCCGCCCGCCGGTACACGGACGTGTTCGAGTGGGGGCAGCGCACCACGCCGTTCTCTCTGGCCGCGGAGATCCAGCGTCGGCTGCTCCCGGCCTCGTACACCTGTGAGGCCGGGCAGTTCACCCTGGCGGGCTGGCTGGAACCGGCCGCCTCGGTGGGGGGCGACACCTTCGACTTCACGCTGAACAACGACGTCCTGCACGTCTCGATCACCGACGCGGTCGGCCACGAGGTCGAGGCCGCCCTGCTGGCCACCCTGCTCGTGGGGGCGCTGCGCAACGCCCGCCGCACGGGCATGGACCTCGACACCCAGGCCCGGTACGCCAACGACGCCCTCACCGACAACGCGGCCGCCGGGCAGTTCGTCACCGGGCAGCTCGTGCGCGTCGACCTGTCGGCCGGCACCGCCGGGATCGTCAACGCCGGTCACCCGTTCCCCCTCCTGGTGCGCGACGGCCGGGTGCGGGAGATCGGTCTGGAGATCGAGCCGCCGTTCGGGGTCGTTCCCGCACGGTCGTTCCAGGTGCAGCGCCTCCCGCTCGAGCCGGGGGACCGGATCGTGTTCCTCACCGACGGCATGCAGGAGCGCAACGCCGCCGTCCTCGACGTCGCGGCAGCCCTCCGGGACACCACGGACCTGCACCCCCGCGAGGTCGTCCAGGAACTCGGCGCGGCGGTGCTGCGTGCCACCGGGGGTGACCTCCGCGACGACGCCACCATGGTGTGCCTGGACTGGTATGGAGGTCCTCCGCGCCGCAGGGCCGGTGCGAACGGTGCCGACACCGCGCGGGCCTCCTCGGCGGGACGTCCGTCACCAGGGCTGGACCGGGGACCGGCTCCCGGTCAGGCCTCGCCGCCCAGCTCGTCGTAGTCCCGGTCCCGCTGCCGGCGCCGGTCCTCCAGCAGGTCGGCGCTCTCGTCCGGGTCCTCGGGGAGGCGGTCGGCGATCGACCCCGGCGCGGCGTGCGGCAGCGTCGGGATGGCGGGGTGCTCGTGCTGGCTGTCCATGTCCGGCCTCTCGGGGGAGCGTCGTGGGGAACCGGCGGAGGGTCCGTCCGGGCGCACGGGGAGACGAGCGGGGGAGCCGATCGTGGGCCCGATGGCCGGCCCGGTCCTGGGCGCTCGCCGGGTCAGGGCCCCGACGATCCGCCCCTCCCCGCCGCAGGGTCAAGGGCCGTCGGCCACTGACGCTCCGGGCGGCTCCTCGCCCCGGGGCGCCACCGTTCCCCGGACCGCCTGACGTCCCGGCTCCTGCCCCGGACGGGGGACAGGACGGCGCGGCGGCTTGCCCTGGTCGGCAGACTGCCGGGGTGATCGAGAGCGCCGACGCCGCCGGGACGACGTCCGGACTCCCTGCCGTGCCGGCGCCCTCCCACGAGCCCGTCCCCGCGCAGACCGACGACGCGCTGCTCGTCCCGGGCGAGACCTGCTGGCGCATCGAGCGCGCCGAGCGGCACGCGGTCTTCGTCGACGCCGCCGACTACTTCGCCACCCTCAAGCGCGCGGTCCTGCGCGCCGAGCGGCGGGTGCTGTTCATCGGCTGGGACTTCGACCCGCGCATCCGCCTGGACCCCCGCACCCCCGGCCGCGCGAAGGACGACCGGCTGGGCCGGGTGCTGGCGAAGGCCGTCCGCGACAACCCGCGGCTGGAGATCGGCGTCCTGCAGTGGGACCTCGGCATGGTCGTGGCGCTCAACCGGCGCATGGCCCCGATCGTGCTGCTCAACCGGCGCACCCCCGACCGGCTGCGGTTCGCCGTCGACATGCACCACCCGCTGGGCGGGGCCCACCACCAGAAGATCGTCGTCATCGACGACTGCCTCGCCTTCGCCGGTGGCATCGACGTCACCGCCGACCGCTGGGACACCCCCGAGCACCGCGACCGCCACCCCATGCGCCACCGCCCGCACACCACCCGGCTGCGCGGCCCGTGGCACGACGTCACCAGCCTGGTGTCCGGCCCGGCCGCCCGGGCGCTCGGCGACCTCGCCCGCGAGCGTTGGGAGAGCGGCACGGGGGAGCGGCTGGAGCCGGTGGACGACGTCGAGGCGTGCTGGCCCGACGGCGTCGAGACGTTCCTCACCGACGTCGACGTGGCCGTGTCCCGCACCCGCCCCGAGTACGGCGGCGCCGATCTGGTGCACGAGATCGAGCTGCTGTGGCTGGCCGCGATCGCCGCCGCCCGGCGCACCGTCTACGTCGAGACGCAGTACTTCGCCAACCGCCGGGTCGCCGAGGCGATCGCCGACCGGCTGGGCGAGGACGAGGGCCCGGAGTTCGTGGTGCTCAACCCCCGCGGCGCCGAGGGGTGGCTGGAGAGCAAGGCGATGGACACGGCCCGGGTCAAGCTGCTCGACCTGGTCCGCCGCGCCGACCGGCACGACCGGTTCCGGCTGCTGGTCCCGGTCACCGAGGGGCGCCGGCCGGTGTACGTGCACGCGAAGGTCACCTGCGTCGACGACCGGCTGCTGCGGATCGGCTCGTCCAACCTCAACAACCGCTCGATGGGGCTGGACACCGAGTGCGACCTGTCGATCGAGGCCCGCACCGGCGACCCGCGCGAGGCCGAGCTGCGGGCCGCGGTGCTGTCGATGCGGCACCGCCTGCTCGGTGAGCACCTCGGCGTGGCGCCGGAGGCGGTCGCGGCCGCGGTCGAGGAGCACGGCGGCTCGCTGGTGCGCGCCGTCGACGCGCTCATGCGGCCGGCCGGGCGCTCCCTGATCCCCTTCGAGCCGCCGCAGCTGGACCCGGTCGAGCGGTTCCTCGCCGACACCGAGCTGCTCGACGCCGAGCACACCCCGAACCGCTGGCGCCGGGTGAAGCGGGCCTTCGCCGGCCGCCGGCGCCGCCAGCGCGGCTGAGTCAGAGACCGAGGAGCAGGCCGACGCCGGCCACGGTGAACAGCACCAGCACGACGCTGGGAGCGGACACGGCTCCACGTGGCACCGACCGGTGTCACGTGTCAGACGTCCGTCGATCGTCAGCACCCGGCGGTAGGACACCGGCATGCCCTCTCCCCGCCCGATCGACCTGCTGGCGGCCCCGTCCAGTGTCGCGGCGCACTGGCCCGGGCAGGAGCGGGCCTGGGCCGCGCTCGTCGCGGCCGGGCTGCCGGAGGCGCTCGGGCGGTCGCGGGAGCTCGCCGTCCGGGAGCTGTTCCCGCCCGTCCGGTGGACGGCGGGCCCGGCACCGGGCGGGCGGGTGCGCGACGCCGCCCGCGTCTGCGCCGGCCTGACCGCGGTCCGGGACGCGGTCGCCGGGTCGCTGCGCGCCGGCCGGCTCCCGGTCGTCGTCGGCGGGGAGTGCACGACGACGGTCGGCCTCGTCGCCGGCGCGCGAGCGGCCGGGCAGGAGCCGGGGCTGGTCTACGTCGACGGCGGCGTCGACCTGCGGACGCCGGCCGACAACCCCACCGGCGTCGCCGACTCGATGGCGCTGGCCCACGTCCTGGCACTCGACGAGTGCGATCCGGACCTGCTCGCCGTCGGGTCGGTCCGGCCCCTCCTCGCCGTGGACGAGGTGGTGGCGGTGGGCGTCCGCGCGGTCGAGCCCGACGCGACGACGGCCCGGCGGATCGGTCTGGCCGTCTCGCCGGCCGACGCGGTGACGGCCGATCCCGAGGGCACCGCGGCCGCCGCCACCCGGGCCGTCGGAGGGTCCGACGGGTTCCTCGTGCACCTCGACGTGGACGTCGTCGAGTTCCTCGACCTGCCGCTGGCCGACGTGCCCGACCACGGCCGGGGCCTACCGCTCGACGTCGTCGCGGCCGTCCTGGCCCGGCTGTGCGCCGACCCCGGCCTCCGCGGGCTGTGCGTCACCGAGGTCAACCCCGACCACGCGCCCGGTCCCGGTGACGTCGCCCGGCTGGTGGCCGTCCTCACGGCCGCGCTGGGCTGACGCGCGGTTCCGGCGCGCTGCCGCGGGGGAGGACGGGGGCATGGCCACCACCACCTTCGACTTCACCGGCTCGGTCGTGCTCGTCACCGGCGGCGGCTCGGGCATCGGCCTGGCGATCACCCGGGCCTTCCTCGACGCCGGCGCCACCGTCGCCGTCACCGGACGACGGCGGGACCGGCTGGAGGCCGCCCTCGAGGGCGTCCCCGCCGAGCGTGCCGCGGCCCTGCCGGCCGACGTCTCCGACCCCGCGCAGGTGCGGCAGCTCGTCGCCGATGTCGTCGACCGCTTCGGCCGGCTCGACGTCGTGGTGAGCAACGCGGCCGGCTACGAGAGCGGGGAGATCACCGACCTCGCCGACGACGCGTGGGAGCGGATGCGCGCCACCAACGTCGACGCCTTCTTCCACCTGGCCAAGGCCGCCCTGCCGCGCCTGGCGGAGTCGGGCGGCAACCTGGTCGCCGTCTCCTCGGTGTCGGGCCTGCGCGGCGACTGGGGACAGGCCGGCTACAACGCCACCAAGGCCGCCATCACCGTCTTCGTGCAGTCGCTGGCCCTGGACTGGGGCGCGCGCGGGGTGCGGCTCAACGCCGTCGCGCCGGCCTTCACGTTCACCGAGATCAACCAGGACGTCCCCCGCGACGAGGCCTCCCTCGCGCCGTACGTGAACCGGGTCCCGCTGGGCCGCGTCGGCGAGCCCGAGGACGTCGCCCCGGCGGTGCTCTTCCTCGCCTCCGAGGGCGCCCGGTACGTCACCGGCGCGGTGCTCGCCGTCGACGGCGGCACCAGCGCCTCCACCGGCCAGGCGCACGTGTGAGCGCCCGGGGTGTCTCCGCCCGGCTGGCCCTCGTGGCCGGCGTGGTGGCGGCCGCCCCGGGGGAGCGGGTGCTCGAGGTCGGCTGCGGCGCCGGCGTGCTGGTGACCGCACTGGCCGCCGCGGTGGGCGACGGGCGGGTGGTCGCCGTCGATCGCTCGGCCCGGATGGTCGAGGCCGCGGCCCGGCGCAACCGGGCGGCGGTCGAGGAGGGCCGGGTCCGGCTCGTGGCCGCCGCGCTCGTCGACGCAGAACTCGGGCACGAGAGCTTCGACGCCGTCGTCGCCGTCGACGTCCGGGCGTTCTGGACGCCCCCGGCGCCGGAGTGGGACGTCGTCGCGCGGGTGCTCGCCCCCGGCGGACGGGTGGTCCTCGGTGCGTCGGTCATGCGCGCAGGTGACGCCGACCGGGTGCGCGCGGAGACCGCGCGGGCAGCGGGGGAGCGCGGGTTCGCCGTGACCGCCGCCGCGCAGGTGGGCACCGTCCCGTTCCCGACGGCCACGATCGAGTTGCGTCGCCCCGGCGACGGGTAGGAGAGGGTCATCCGTCAACGGGAGGACCCTGCGATGACCGACGAGATGCCCGCCGACCTGCCCGGCGACCTGTACGGCTACGAGACCCTGCTGACCGACGACGAGCGCAAGGAGCTGACCGGCATCCGGCGCTTCCTGCACGAGGAGGTCCGGCCGCGCGTCAACGACGCCTGGGAGTCGTCGGAGTTCCCGATGGACCTGGTGCCCCGCTTCGCCGAGGAGGGCATGGTCGGGCGCAGCTACGACCTGGAGCACCAGCCCCGCGCGTCCCGGCTGTTCACCGGCTTCATCGCGCTGGAGACCTCGCGGGTGGACCCGTCGATGGCCACGTTCCTCGGCGTGCACAACGGGCTGTCGATGGGGTCGATCGTGATGCTCGGGTCCGACGAGCAGCGCGCCCGGTGGGTGCCCGACATGGTGGCCTTCGACAAGATCGGCGCCTTCGCGCTCACCGAGCCGCACGGCGGCTCCGACGTCGCGCGCGGGCTGGAGACCACCGCGCGCCGCGACGGTGACGAGTGGGTCATCGACGGCGCCAAGCGCTGGATCGGCAACGGGACCATCGCCGACGTCGTCGTGGTGTTCGCCCGCGACGTCGCGGACGACTCGGTGAAGACCTTCGTCGTCGAGAAGGGCACCCCCGGCTTCACGCCCACGAAGATGGAGGGCAAGTACGCCCTGCGCACCGTGCAGAACGCCGACATCGTGTTCGAGGACTGCCGGGTGCCGGCGGAGAACAAGCTCGAGCACGGGAACTCCTTCAAGGACGTCAACCGGGTGCTCAAGCTGACCCGCGGCGGCGTGGCCTGGTCGGCGGTGGGCTGCCAGATGGGCGCCTTCGAGGCGGCGATCACCTACGCCAAGGAGCGCTCGCAGTTCGGCCGCCCCATCGCCGGCTTCCAGCTCATCCAGGACCTGCTCGCCCGCATGGCCGGCAACGTGACCGCCAGCCTCGGCATGGCGGTGCGGGTCTCGCAGCTGCAGGAGGAGGGCGTCTTCAAGGACGAGCAGGCGGCGCTGGCCAAGGCCTTCGTCACCGGCCGGGCGCGGGAGACCGTCGCCCTGGCCCGCGAGCTGTTCGGCGGCAACGGGATCCTGCTGGAGAACGACGTCGTCCGGTACTTCGCCGACGCCGAGGCGCTCTACTCCTACGAGGGCACCCGCGAGATCAACAGCCTCATCGTCGGGCGGGCACTGACCGGGGTCAGCGCCTTCGTCTGACCCCACCCCGCAGGGGTGAGGGGGCCGCCGTCCGGCTGGACCGCGGCCCCGTTGCTGTCGTTGCCCTCCCCGAGGTGACCGTCCGGGTCGCCGGGACGGGAGGCACACGGTGGCCGGGCAGTCGGTGCTGGTCGTGGAGGACACCGCGGAGATCCGCGAGCTGGTCGCCACGGTGCTCGCCCGCGCGGGGTTCGACGTGCGGGCCGTGGGCACCGGCGCCGCGTGCCTCGCCGAGGTGCGCCGGTCCGCGCCGGACCTGGTCGTGCTCGACCTCGGCCTGCCCGACGAGGACGGCACCGAGGTCTGCCGCCGGCTGCGCGCGGAGAGCGGCTGCTACGTGCTCATGCTCACCGCACGGGCCGAGGAGGTCGACCTGCTCGTCGACCTCGCCGTCGGTGCCGACGGGTACATGGCCAAGCCGTTCTCACCCCGCGAGCTCGTGGCCCGCGTGCAGGCGATGCTGCGGCGCCCCCGGCCGGCGGCCGAGCCCGCCGACGACGCCGTCGTCCGGCTGGCCGACCTCGAGGTGGACGAGGACACCCGCGAGGTCCGCGTCGACGGCGCCGTCGTCGACCTGACCCGCACCGAGTTCGACCTGCTGGCGGCGCTGGCCGCCCGCCCGGGCCGGGTGCTGCAGCGCGAGACGCTGCTGCGCGAGGTGTGGCGCACCGAGTGGGCCGGCAGCCTGCGCCTGGTCGAGGCGCACATGTCCAACCTGCGCCGCAAGCTCACCGCCGCCGGGCTCCAGGCGGCCGAGATCAGGACCGTCCGCGGCGTCGGCTACCGCCTGGTGGCCTGACCCCCGCGCGGCACCGGGACGGCCCCCGCGGCCTCGGTGAGCTCGGCGACCAGCGCGGCGGCCACCACACCGCGGCGCGCCTGCGCGGCGATGGCGCCCGAGAGCCGGGCGACGTCGGGATCGCCCAGCTGGGCGCTGCTGCCGGCCAGCGCGCCGGCGTCGGCGGCCAGCGCTCGCGCGTCCCCGGCCCGTGCCGCGCCGGTGATGGCGGCCAGCCGCCCCGGCAGGGCCTCGGCGTGCGCCGCCCGCAGCCGCGCGACCAGGCCGGGGTCGACGGCGACCGCCGGCGCCTCGTCCTCCGCCGGCCCCGGGGGCGCCGCGCGGTCCTCGAGGAAGGCCAGCAGCCGGGCGGGCAGGTCGCCGTCGGTGACGATCGAGGCCCGCCGGACGGGGGTGCCGTCGTCCGGGATCACGATCCCGAGCCTGCCACCGGCGCCGCAGCCGCTCCGCGGGACCCCCGCAAGGGAAGCGCACGATCGGTGTGCTCAGCGCGGCAGCACCAGCGTGGCCGTGGTCCCGCGGCCCTCGGTGCCGGCCAGCTCGAGCCGGCCGCCGTGCGCCGTGGCGATCGCGCGGGTGATGGACAGGCCGAGCCCCACGCCGGGCACGCCGGCGCGCCGGGCGCTCGCGGCGCGGACGAACCGCTCGCCCAGCTGCCGCTGCTCGGCCGCGGGGATGCCGATCCCGGTGTCGCGGACCTGCACGCACGCGGCGGCGTCCCCGGCCTCGACGGTCAGCTCCACCCACCCGCCGCGCGGCGTGAACTTCACCGCGTTGGAGACGAGGTTGTCCACCGCCTGGGCCAGCCGGACGGCGTCGCCGGGCACGACCGGCCCGGATCCGGGCAGGTGTGCCGTCAGCGTGACGCCGGCGGCCGTGGCGGTGACCCGGGCGGACTCCTCCGCGGCCGCCACCAGCTCCGAGAGGTCGACCTCGCCGGGGGTGAGCACGAAACGGCCGGCCTCGACCTGCGCGGTGAACAGCAGGTCGCCGACGAGGCGCTCGAGGCGGGAGGCGTTGCGCGTGACGATGTCGAGGGACCGGCGGTGCCCGTCGTCGAGGGCGGGGTCGTCCAGCACGACCTCCAGCCAGCCGAGCACCGCCGAGAGCGGGGTGCGCAGCTCGTGGCTGACCAGCGCGACGAACTGGTCCTTGAGGCGCTCGGCGGCGCGCACCTCGGTCATGTCGGTGCCGACGAAGGTCCAGCCGGCGGAGCAGCCGTCGTCGTCGGCGCGCGGGGTGACCGCCACCGAGACGGTCCGCCGGCTGCCGTCGGTGGCCACGTAGGTCCAGTCGCGGACGTCGCTGCCGTGCTCGGCGGCGGCCGCCACCACGGCGTCCAGGCCGCGGCCGCCCAGCTCCTCGGGCAGGTGGAAGTCGGTGATCCGGCGGCGACGGACGACGTCGGCACGCGGCAGCCCGAGCAGCCGCTCCGCGCCGGGGTTCCACACGCGGACCACGCCGTCGCGGTCGGTGCCGACGACGGACTGCTCGGTGATCGCGTCGATGACGCTGGTCATCGTGGCGGCGCGGGCGCGCAGCATGCGCGCGGCGACGGCGAGCTCCTCGCCGCGGTCGGCGACCAGCGCGGCCAGCGTGGCGCGCTCGGCCTGCAGCGCGGCGACCTGCGCGCGCAGCGCCGCCAGCTCGGCTTCGGTCCCGGTCACACCGGTGTGGTCGGCACGCCGGCCGTCGGTGTCCAGCCGGGGCAGCGACGGCTCACCCGGGCAGGGGAGGAGCGGACACGGCAGCGCCCCGCCGGATCGGATCCGGCGGGGCGCTGCGGTGGTGCGCGGGTCGTGCAGGTGTCAGCTGGAGGAGGACTGGCTCTGCACGGACTGGCGGGACTGCTGGGCCTGGCCCTGCACGTCCTGCGCGGCCGACTGGCCCTCCTGCTTGACCGTCTGGGCGGCGTCCTGGGCGGTGCCCTTGACCTCCTCGACGGCGTGCTGCGCGGCCGGCTTGAGCTGCTCGCCGACCTCCTGCGCGGCCTGCTTGGCCGGGGCGAGGAGCTCGTCCTTGTGCTCGCGGAGCGTGCTCTCGGCCTGCTGGGCCAGCTGCTTCTCCTTCTCCGAGGCCGGCAGCAGGCTGGACACCAGCCAGCCGACGCCGAAGGCGATCAGACCGGCCGCGAGCGGGTTGCCCTGCGTCTGGCGGACCACCATGTCGGGGGCCTGCTGGACGGCGTGCGCCGCCTGGGAGGCCGCGTCCTGCACGGTGCCGGCCGCGGTGGAGGCCGCGTCCTGCACGGTGCCGGCCGCGGTGGACGCCGCGCCCTGCACGGTGCCGGCCGCGTTGGATGCCGCGCCCTGCACCGAGCCCAGCGCGTTCTGGGCGGTGCCGCGCGACGAGGACCGGGTGTCGTGGGACGAGCCCATGACCTTGTCCTTGACGTTGGCGAAGCGGCCCTTCGCCGTGGCCATGCGCCGGTCGATGACGCGGGCCGGGTTGACCTTCTCGTTGAGGGCGTCGACGTCGTAGCTCAGCTCACGACGCGTCTCCTCGATCTGCCGCCGGATGACGTCCGGGTCACTGCTGCTGGTCATGTCTGCTCCAGGGTGTGTGGTGGCCTGACCGGTCGGGTCGCGGGCCGCGGGTCAGTGGGGCTTGAGGGCGCCGGGGACCTGCTGGAGGGTGTCCACGGTCCGTTCGGGCTTGGGGTTGACCTGCCGGAACTTCTTGCGCCCCATGACGAACGCGACGGCGCCGATGACGCCCCAGAGGACCGCCACGATGAGCGCGGCCAGGCCGGCGTCCATCACGTTCTCCAGCGCCCACCACAGGGCGAAGGAGAGGAACATCAGCACCATGTAGCCGGCGAAGCCCGCGGCGCCGAACATGCCCGCGCCCTGGCCGGCCTTCTTGGCCTCGACCGTGATCTCGGCCTTGGCCAGCGCGAGCTCCTGGCGCATGAGGACCGAGAGGTCCGTGGTGACCTCGCTGATCAGCTCGCCGACCGAGGTACCCGAGACCTCCGGCCGTCCGGCCTCGGTCATCGGGGTCCCGCGATCACCGGCGTGTGCGCCGTAGGACTGGTCGTAACCGGCGCCCTGGGTGTACTCGGTCGAGCCCTGGGTGTAACCGGTCGCGCCGGTCGCGTCCTGCTCGTAGCCGGTCGCGTCCTGCTCGTAGCCGGTCGCGCCCTGGTCGTAGCCGGGGGTCGCCGCGTAGTTCGGCTGCGGCGGCTCGGGCGGGTAACCGCCCGAGCCACCCACCGGCGTGGCGCCGGAGTAGGGAGAGCTCACGGCTCAGACCCCCTGGCCCGGACGGCGGGCGGGGTCGTCCCAGCCGGCGGGCGCGGCCGGCGGCACGACGCTGCCGGCGGGCGGGACCGTGCCGTAGGGCGGCGGCGGCAGCGGGGTGCCCGGCGTGGCCGAGTGCTCCCCGTAGCCGGCCGTCGTCGTCTCGTAGCCGGTCGTCGTCTCGTAACCGCCGGCCGACTCGTAGCCCGTGTAGGTGGGGGCCGGGTCGACGTAGTTGCTGCCCGAGGAGTAGGTCGACGGCGTCGAGGCCAGCTGTGACCGGCCGCTCGAGGACGAGTCGTTGCTGTGCGCGGCCTTCACGCCGCTGGTCAGGCGACCGGCGAGGATCCCGGCGAGCGCGGCGCCGAGCAGGAAGGTGCCCGGCTTGCGGCGGGCGAAGGAGCGCACCTCGTCGAGCAGGTCGGCCGGCTCGCGGTTCTGCAGCAGGGTCGCGAACTCCTCGACCTTGCTGGCGCCCTGCTGGAGCAGGTCGCGGGCGGGGCCGGGCGCGGGGGCGTTGCCCTCGACCATGCCGCGCAGCTGGTCGGCCAGGCTCGACAGGCTCTGCCCGGCCTTCTGCTGCTGCGAGACGGCCTGCTGGCGGACCTGGGTGCGGCCCTGGTCGAGCAGGCTCTGCGCCTGCTGCTTGGTCTCGGCCACGACGTTCTTCGCCTGGTCCGCGGCCGTCGTGGCGACCTGCGAGCCGGCCTGCTTCGCGGTCTGGCCGACGTTGCGCGCCTCGTCCTTCGCCACGTCGGTGGTCGACGGCGAGCCGGAGGTGGTCGTGGTGGTCGAGGTCGTACTCGTGTCCCCGTAGCCGGTCGCGCCCGAGGAGGGCGGCGGCGGGAGGGGGGCGTCGATGGAGTGGGTCATCGTTCCTCCTGAGTGGATCTCGGTCGAGGCTGGCGCTACCCAGTAATGGATCACTCACACACATCCCGGCGACGGTCGTCGCCCGAATGGATGCAGGTGGAGCAGGGTCGGCGGCGCGGGGCGCGCCGGCCCGGTGGACCGTGGGGAGAGGCGGGCCGGGAGCCGGCCGGCTGGCAGTCCGTGCCCGGCGACGTCGCCGTTCCCGCAGGCCAGGGGCTACCCGGACGTGGCGGTCCGGAAACCGACGTCGGTCACCTCGGGCGCGGAGGTAAGGTGTGCCTCACCTGACTTGAGGAGGCCTCGTGGCCGAGCAGTCCCCGCGCCGCAAGCGGGTGCCCCGGACGGGCACCGTCGTGCGCACCGGTCACGTGACGCCGCACGTCGTCCGCGTCGTCCTCGGCGGGGAGGGGCTGGCCGGCTTCGCGCCCGGCCACACCGACTCCTACGTCAAGCTGCTCTTCCCGCCGGCCGGCGCTCCCTACGCCGCCCCGTTCGACCTCGACGACGTGCAGGCGCGGCTCCCGCGCGAGCAGTGGCCGGCGACGCGCACCTACACCGTCCGGTCGTGGGACGCCGACGCCGGTGAGCTGACCATCGACTTCGTCGTGCACGGCGACGTGGGCGTGGCCGGACCGTGGGCGCTGTCGGCCCGGCCCGGCGACACGCTGCAGATGTTCGGCCCCGGCGGCGCGTACAGCCCGGCCGGCGACGCCGACTGGCACCTCATGGCCGGTGACGAGACGGCGCTGCCGGCGATCGCCGCCGCGCTCGAGGCGCTGCCGGCCGGCGCGCGGGCCGAGGTCTTCCTCGAGGTGGCCGGTCCCGAGGAGGAGCAGGACCTCGCCGCCGGCCCCGGTGTGCGGGTCACCTGGGTGCACCGGAGCGCGGCGCCCGGCGTGGCGCTGGTCGCCGCCGTCCTCGCGGCCGACCTGCCCGAGGGCGACGTCCACGTGTTCGTGCACGGCGAGGCCGGCGCCGTGCGGGAGCTGCGCCGGTTCGTGCGCACCGGGCTCGGCGCCCCGCGGGAGCGGCTGTCGGTGTCCGGCTACTGGCGGATCGGCAGCACCGAGGACGGCTGGCAGGCCGAGAAGCCGCAGTGGAACGCCGCCGTCGAGGCCGAGGACGCCGGACTGTCGGTCGCCTGAGGGCTCCTCAGCCCGTCCGGTCAGCCCGTCCGGTCAGCCCGTCCGGTCAGCCCGTCCAGGGGAACCGCGGGTCGCGGCGTCCGGTGAAGGCGGCGACGCCCTCGGCGAGCTCGCCGGAGGCGATCGTCTCGCGGTACCAGCGGCCGGCCACCTCCTCGGCCACTCCCTCGGGATCGTCACCGCCGAGGGCCAGCGCCGCGGTGACCTCCTTGGCCGCGCGCTGGGTGAGCGCCGAGCGGCTCGCCAGCACCTCGGCGAAGCGGCGCACCTCGCCGGCCAGGTCGCCGGCGGCCAGCAGGCGGTCGACCAGGCCGGTGCGCAGCGCGGTCTCGGCGTCGACGAGCTCTCCGGAGTAGAGGAGGTAGCGCGTCGTCGCCGGGCCCACGAGGTCCATGAGCTGGCGGGTCGACGTGGGCGTGTAGACGATGCCGACCTTGGCCGGGGTGACGCCGAAAACCCCGGTCGGGTCGGTGAAGCGCAGGTCGCAGCAGGTGGCCAGCTCCACCCCGCCGCCGATGCAGTGGCCGCGGATCATGGCGATCGTCGGCCGGGGGAAGTCCCGCAGCGCGGCCTGGGCGGCGAGGTTGTCGCGGCGCAGCTCCGCCATCGGGTCCTCGGCGTCGGGCCCGCCGAGCAGGTCGGAGATGTCGGCGCCGGCGCAGAAGCTCGGGCCGGCGCCGGTGACGACCAGCACGCGGACGTCCGGGTCGGCGGCCAGCTCCGCCAGGACACCGGGCAGCGCGGCCCACATGCCGGCGGTGAGCGCGTTGCGCTTGTCCGCCCGGTCGATGGTCAGGACAGCGACGGCGCCGTCGCGGCCGACCCGCAGGTGCTCGGCCACCTGCTCAGCCCAGGTCGTCGGTGGCGAAGGTGTCGCACTGCGCCGGGTCGCCGGTCTCGTAGCCGGTGAGGAACCAGCGCTGGCGCTGCTCGGAGGAGCCGTGCGTGAAGGTGTCCTGGTCCACGTTCCCGCCGCCGAGGTCCCCCTGGATGAAGTCGTCGCCGATGCGGCCCGCGGTGTCCAGCGCGCGGTCGACGTCGTCCTGGGTGATGTCGGTGATCAGCGGCGCCCCGGACTCGTCGGGGACGGTCTCGGCGTGGTTGGCCCAGGTGCCGGCGTAGCAGTCGGCCTGCAGCTCCAGCCGCACGCTGCCGCTGGTCGCCCCGGTCTCGCCGGGGGTGACCCGCTGGTTGGTGCATAGCACTCGTTGACACGAACATCCGGCCAGGTGGGCAAGGGTTGACGAAGACATCCTGGCCATCGTCTTAGCAGGTGCAATAACGTGTCAACTCGAGCCGGCAAAGTAGTCAGTCTGTCTGATCAAATCCGCGGCTCAGCGGGCTCAGCGGTCCACGTCGGGCTTCCTCGCTCATCGGGGGAGCGGCGCGTACCACCTCGGCAGCAGCGGCGGCATACAGCGCCTTGGGGTCCTCCATGATTCGAATGGTCCCCGAGGAACGGCGCACTCACCACTGTCTTGCCATTTTGTCTAACACTCCGGGACTAGCGGTTGACACCTCCCCGGGTGCCGGCTTCCTGCTACGACCTGACAAAAAATCTTTTCGGTTCCGACCTGCGTAAATGCATTTAGGGGTAGACAGAATGGCGGAGTGCGCCGTTAGAGTCCGTTTAAGCTCGGTACCGTTCTCTCCGCAAGCAATCCCGCACCCCAAACACCACGCGGAGAGAACCCATGGCATCCACCCGACGCCCGATCCCAGACGGATACGTGTCCATCAAGCAGGCAGCAGGCATCCTCGGCTGCACCGCGATGACCGTTTACCGCATGTTCGAGCGCGGCCAGCTTCAGAAGCTGAAGGACCCCCGGAACCGCCACAACGTCCTCATCAAGGCGTCCGAGGTCCGCGCGCTAGCCAGTGCTGAGCCAGTAGTCGTCTAGAGACGGGAAAGGCCGCACCGGGGGACAAGCCCGATGCGGCCAGCCAGGTGTACAGACCTGGCACTTCCCTTCGCAACACCCAACCCAACAGCTCCCCCAACCACGAAAGGACCTGCCATGTTTAAGTATACCCCCGACCTGGCGCTACCTCCAATCGACTACGCACCCGGAGGAACCTGGCTACGCGGCGCAGCAATGTTCTACGCCAGCGCCGGATTCCCCATCGTCGCCAACCAGCCCGGCCTCAAGCGGGTCGCCTGGCAAATCCACGGCACCGACTGGCACGACTGGAACCTCACCGCGCTGACCACACCCGAGCAGGTGGCCAAGGCCTGGTCCCAGAACCCGGCGTACTGCCCCGGCCTCGTCACAGGCAGCATCAGCCGCGTACTGGTCATCGATGGCGACGTCAAGGGCGGGCAGAACCCAGCCAAAGAACTGGCCGACTGGTCGGAAGCCACCGGCATCGAGATTCCTGAGGGGCCGATTGCCCGTACTGCAACCTACCGCGACGGGCGCCGGGGATTCCACCGCTACCTCTACCTGCCCGACGCCGCCCCGGTCATCGACACCGTCACCGGCTGGCTGCCTGGCGTGGACATCATCTGCGAGCAGCGCCAGGTACTACTGGCCCCCTCGTGGAACGACAAGCGCAAGCTCAACGAGGCCAGGGGTGAAGGGCTCGCCGACCAGCAGTACATGTGGCAGCTCCCAGGGTTCAGGTACGGCTTCGAGACCCGCGACTACTACCCCACCGGGGAAGACCTCAGAGAGTCACTAGAAGAGGCTGTAGCGCCCGCTGGACTCCTAGAAGACATCCTCAAGCACGGGGCCAGCCGGACGGAGAAAGAGCGTCTGGCGGCCCTCAAGGAGGGTCTACCAACAGGGAGCACGGTCGACATCAAGGGCCTGGTTCTGGACGAGAACGGCCATATCAACATCGAGTGGTACGAGCAGAACGGCGCGCCCGACCAGTTCCAAAACAAGGTGCTGCTGAAAATGGCCACCAAGCTGCTCGGCTACATGGGCCAGCCCGACGAGGTCGCCATCGAACGCTGCTGGACCTATATCCAGAAGTGCGAGAACACCGACCCCACCTGGCCGTGGACCAGGGAGGACGTCGAGTACAAGGTCAAGAAGGTGAAGAAGTACATCGCCCAGGATCGGGCCAAGAAGCAGGCCGAAAAGCAAGCCGAAATGGATGAAGCAGTAGAAGCACTCAACAACTTTCTGAAGGGCATTCGATCATGAGCATCGACAACAACCTATCGGCCGAAGTAGACACCGAGAACCTGGCATCCGACCACCTTGAGGCTAGGGTTCACCGCAAGCAGATGCGCATGGCCTTCCGGATGGCCAAGGAGCACGGCCACGAACTGCGCCACGTGAGGGACGTCGGCTGGTTCGTGTGGCGGAACGGCTGCTGGATTCCTGATCCCAAGGACGCCCCGCAGAACGCGCTCATCCAAGTTAAGCAGAAGGCCATGCAGGAGGTCGCCCGGCTCAACGGCGAAGAGCGGGACAAGCTCTACAAGGACGCGGCCATACTTGACACGGCGAACAACATCAACGGCACCATCTCCATCGCCAAGGCCCTGCCACCTATCTCTGCGTCGGTGGAAGAGCTGGACCCTGACCCGTTCCTCGTGAACACCCCCGACGGCGTCTACGACCTGCGGACCTCCGAGATGTTTCCGCATGACCGCAAGCAGATGCACACGAAAATCACCGGCTGCTCGACCTTCGGCGCTCGGGACGACGGGCTGTGGCATCAGTTCATCGAACAGGTGCTACCCGATCCTGACGTGCGCCGCTTCGCTCAGAAGATTCTCGGCTACTCCATGCTCGGTCGAGTGCAGGACCAGATTTTTCCAATCTTCTTCGGTGAGTCCGGCACCGGTAAGTCGACGTTCCTTGACAGTGTCCATGCGGCGCTTGGTTCCTATGCCGGCCTCGCACCTACAACCCTATTGCTTGCCACCGGTGCCCGTGAACGGCACCCAACAGAAATCGCCGGCCTCCGTGGGCAGCGTCTCGTCATGGTCCACGAGACGGAGAAGAGCCAGCCACTGAAGACGGCTGCGATGAAGAACATGACGGGCGGTGACAGGCTCAAGGGCAGGTTCATGGCCAAGGACTTCTTTGAGTTCACGCCGAGCCACACGTTCGTCCTCGTCACCAACTACTCGCCCACCCTGGACGCCGATGACGACGCCGCCTGGGACCGGATCCGGGTGGTGCCCTTCATCAAGAAGTTCCGTGGCGAGAAGGACGAGAACGTGAACCTCGGGCACCAGATTCTTGAGTCAGACCTGCCATCGGTTCTCCAGTGGGTGCTGGACGGGTACGAGCTGTACGAGGCCGGGGGGCTGAGGGAGGTCCCGCAGGCGGTTGTCGATCAGACACGGGAGCACAACCAGAAGGTGGACGATCTCACCGAGTGGATCAATGAGGAGGTCGCGCCAGCCCCTGGGCAGAGGGTCCTGGTGAGCGCGATGTATGAAGCATGGCGCCAGTGGGCCAAGCCTCAGAGCATCCCACCCGGCCGGAAAAACGATTTCACGGCCAGGTTGGAGCGGCGCAGGTACCGGATGGAGACCGAGGACCGACAGAACTGGGTCATGGATGTGGCTCTTCCTGTTACGGATAGCTCGGAAATCTATGCCGGCTGGCGAGGTGGGCGGCCCAGCCAGTGTGGTGAACAAAAGGTGAACGAGCCCGGGTTCTGATGCCATTGGGTGCGCCCGAGCAACAGAGATGGCGGTCCAGCTCACAGTTTCTCCGGGGACTGCGGGTTGGGCCGCTTCCCTTTGTTCTACAGAGAGTAAGATTTTTGGTCTACGGAGAGTAGCTGCAAGTCTCGTGAGTCTGTTTTGGTCTCTGCTATGCGAGGGAGAGTTTCAGAACCTATTAAAGAGACTTACGAGAGTTGCACAGAGCTATGACAAGGACTTTTAGAGTTGTAGGAGAGTTGTAGGAGAGTTGTAGGACAGGGGGAAAAGAGTGGTTGGAGCGTGGTCTAGGTCACCCCTATCCATCACCGGGTCGTGACTGCCGCATCGTGCCAGAACGTGCTGTGATTCCTGGTAGACCTGTGGTGTGGGTCGGACAGCCCAGCACACCATTATAAGGAGTAGCAATGACCACCGAGTGCAGCAGCTGCCGCCACACGTCGGGACACTGAGGTTTTCTCACCGGATTGGCCGCTCGGCGTTGGCCAGGGCAAGTGCGGCCGCGACGATGGCGCCGATTCGCTGAGGGCACAGCCGGATACGGTGCAGCGCTTCTATCGGGTCTTGGGCAGCGCGATGCTCCGTTTGCCTTCGGCGCGCAGCCGGGGCAGCAGTCGGTTGCGGGTCGCGGTGCTCGGGGCCAGGTGGTCGCCCTTGGCTGGCGTGTGCACGCCGATACCGGCGCCGTCGTACCCTTTGTCGGCCAGCGTGGGTAGTCCGAGCAGGGCGGCCGCGGCATGCAGCGCGCCGAGGATGCCAGTGGCGCGGGCGGCAGCCAGGTCGTGACTTGAGCCGGGCTGCACGTCGGAGACCGCGACCGGATGGCCGTCGGGGTCGCCGACGATCTGCGCGTTGCCGCCGTGGACGTGATGCTTGCCGGAGTACCACAGGTCATGGCCGGTATGGGGGTTCTTCGTTCGACAGCGGTCGGTGGCGATGAGGGTGCCGTCTAGGGTGACGACGTTACTCCAGTCGGCGGCCCGTCCGGCCTGCAGCACCTGATGCAGCTCAGGAGCTTGAGCGGCGAGTACGTCGATGCCCTCGTGCAGAAAGCGGTGCCCCGTCGCGGTCGACACTGCGGCGTCGCGGGCCAGGACCGGCATGCCGGTGTCCTCGCGGAACCAGCGCAGCACTAGCACCGCCTGGTCGCAGCAGGAGGCGGGCGAGCGTCGATGCCGGTGCCCCGGCGGCGCCGCTCGGCGACGAGCAGCTCGACCAGCTGCGTCGCGGTGTCGGCGGGTACGTCAAGCGTGGCGGAGTCGGTGACCACGCGGGGTCCTCGCGATCATGGTCAGTTCCCTAGGAAGAACCGATCCTCAATCGCAGGGCCTCGCGCCTCATGCAGTGACATACCTCGTGCGCCGGCGACCTGCCGCTTCGGCGCCCCAGGTGAGCCTCCGTCGCCATTCTATTGAGAAGACCTTACTGCGAGTGACTCATAAAACTACTCGTGGCGTACATCAACCGCTTCGCACAAGCGCCCGCGCCCGCGCCCGCACAAGCGCCCGCGCCCGCACAAGCGCCCGCGCCCGCGCCCGCGCCCGCGCCCGCGCCCGCGCCCGCGCCCGCGCCCGCGCCCGCGCCCGCGCAAATTATATCATCAACCTTGGGGGGTTGAATCGGGTTGTTGGGCGCGACGATCGAGCTCGACGGTGACTCGCGTCCCTGTATGGCCCCACCTGTTGCAGGGTTGACGAGGAGCGTTCTGTCAACCACCTCATGCGGAAAACGTCCGCTCCAACGAGTGATGTTGGATCTGTTTCGTCACCGCAGCGCACCGCTGGAACGCCAACGGGGGCAGCGAGTCCGACCTGATGCGGCTGAACAGCTGGCGGTCTCCGCGGATGCTGCGCCGATACATCGCCTCGACGGCCGATGCCCGGGCTGTGGAGGCACACCTACGGTTCAGCCTGGACGACAAGTTCTGACCGCTCGGCGCTTGAGCAGAGCGGCGCAGGTTGTTGCCCTATCTGCAGTGAGTCGATCAGGTTGAGTTCCGCGTCTAGCCAGACATGGTCGATAAACGCCATGAGGGCCTCTGTGACGGGCGATCTGGCTGGATGGGTGCCTTTGGAGTCGGGAGATCCGTGAGGTCCTAGATGCCGAGGATGAGTGCGGCTCTTAAAAGTCGTTCCAGAATGACCGGCGCGCCTCCTTCGGATGCTGGCCGCCGTGCTGAGGCTGTGGTGGGTGACCGAGGAACTGCTGCCTGACGGGATGTGGGAGCGAGTGGCGCCGCTGCTGCCGGCGCCGAAGCCGCGTCGCCATTGGCATCCGGGGCGTCTGCCGGTCGATGATCGGGCCGCGCTGGCCGGGATCGTGTTCGTGCTCAGGACCGGGATCGCTTGGAACCAGTTGCCCGCCGGGCTGGTCGGCTGCTCGGGGATCACCTGCTGGCGGCGGCTGCGGGACTGGACCGAGGCCGGCGTCTGGCCGGCCCTGCACGAGGCGCTGCTGGCCGAGCTGCGTGCCGGCGATGTGCTGGAGCTGGACCCGCTGCGCGGTCGACGGCTCCCACGTCCGAGCGCTCAAAGGGGGCCCACGTCGGCCCGTCGCCGGTCGACCGAGGCCGTGCCGGCTCCAAGCACCACCTGATCTGCGATGCCGGCGGGATCCCGCTGGCGGTCACCCTCACCGGTGGCAACCGCAACGACATCACCCTGCTGATTCCGCTGCTGGACGCGGTGCCACCGATCCGCGGCCGCCGCGGACGACCTCGCCGCAAGCCGCGCGAGGTCTACGCCGACCGCGGCTACGACCACGACAAGTACCGGCGGCTCCTGCGCGCCCGGGGCATCACCCCGCGCATCGCCCGCCGCGGCGTCGCGCACGGCTCCGGTCTGGGAAAGACCCGCTGGGGCGTCGAACGCAGCTTCGCCTGGCTGCACGCCTTCAAGCGCCTTCGCACCCGCTATGAACGCCGAGCCGACATCCACCTCGGCCTACTCCAGCTGGCCTGCGCCCTGATCTGCTACCGGCACCTACCGTCGTTCTGAAACGACTTCTTAGCCGCAGGCCACGATTCTCGGCTTGACGGCTGCGCGACACAGACCTAAGCCTCTAGTTCGAGGACAACCGTACGGGAATCCTGACGACCGTCACCGCTTGTTTCGGGGCTAGGAGTCCTCATGGGCGCAGGCAGAATTCGGATGGTCATTGTCGGTGCCACCGTCGCGGCGCCACTGCTGCTGGGGGTTCCGTCTGCGATGGCGGCCAATCCCAACTACTACACCACTCCCGCCGCCGGCGGACCAGCTTCGCCCAATTCCAACGATCCGCCCCCTGAGGTGTGCACCTACAAGGCTCCCCCAGCGGAAGGTGGGGAAGCGCCAGGTTCCACCGCCGCAGGCGGTAGCCCTGGTTACGTGCTGAACCAGTGTCGAGCGACCGGTGTCCAGTCACCGTGAGCTAGGAAGCCCTTGCTCGCTGCCATCGCAGCACTGTTGTCTAGCGACAACCCCACCGTCTGCGCTTATGCTACTGGCTATTCTGTGATTGCTAAGTCTGACACAATAGCACCGACGAGCGTCCCCTGGGGTAGCTCCAAGTTATCCCTACTGAGCTCGCGTAGAATGCGCGAAATTTCGGCTCTCGCGCGCGCAGGGCTTGGGACCGATACGCCACCACCATCAAAGCGATGATCGGTCAATGCCTGAGACTGTTCACCGGTGTCGGCCCCGCTGAACCTTACGGTGCTGGGCTTTCCCGTTCATTGCGCATACCACAAACCCGAACTCCAGCGCTCCCGATTTCCCCTCAGCGTTCAGCACACGTAACCGTTGAAGCTGGCCGAGCGCTACAACACGAGCCGAAGAGCTTAGTCGAAAGGAAGGATCCTCATCTGGGTCGGCTCATGCTGCTTGCCGGTCCTGGCCTTGGAGCCGGCACACGTCGGCGCGGACGCTGGCTGGCGGTCCTGGGCGGTGAGGTAGCCGCACACGGGACAGTAGAAACCGATCTGCTCGCCGTCGGCCGGTTGCCGGGAGGTCCCCTCAGCGTCGTGCTGGTCCACCGCCACCAGCATCCTCTCTTCTGCGCTATGAGAGGGGTCGGCGCTTGGCAGGAGATGCCGTCTCCCCGAGCCCGGGCGGCGACGGCCTCGGCGTGCAGCTGTGCGCCGGTTCGCGACTGACGCAGCTCTCGCGCCAGCCGCCGCTCCCGCACCGCCCGGGCGTCCGGGTCGACTGAGGCGCCGTGGTGACCGTGCGTGCACTTGCGCCAGCACACTGGCGTCGTCCGGTGGGCGCGTGTCACCGTGAGCGTGGCGCTGCAGCTCCTCTCGATCCTCGACGCGAAGGACGCGGACATGACTGGAACGCACGTCCCCCTCCTTGGCTCCGACCTGTACGAGATCGCCTATCTGGCCGGCGGGCCTCGCCGGGCCGTTGAGGCCGCCGTGGTGGCGTTGATCGAGGACGGGCGCCTGCAGGTCACCCGGTCCATCGCCGAGCTGCACGTGGTCGACCCCCGCTCCCGGCACCCTGTCGAGGCCGCCGTGCTCGACGCCGCAGATCCTCCCGCCCGCCGGTCGATCGACGCGATCGTCCGGCGGTTGCGCCCCGACGACCGGCTGATCGCTCTCGCCGACGGCCTGCAGCAGGCCGGCCTGGTCTCCCGGCGCGGTGGCGTGGAAGCCACCGCCGAATTGGCCTGGAGGGCCGTCAGGCTGACCCGGGCCGGACGACGTGCCCTCCGCCGGCTCCGAACCGATCCGCCGGTCGTCGGGCGCTCTGAGGCCCTCGCAGTGGCGCTCGGTGGCCGCCGAGCCTGGGCGGACGACGGACTCCTGCGGACGGTCGTTTTCGCTCCAACCCGGCCGCACCTGCCGACTGACTCGGGCACGAGCGTGCGCGAGGTCCGCCGGAGCCGCTCGGGGGCGTACGCCCACGACGGCACCACGGGAGGGTGGGCCGGGACCGGCTGGGGCGGCGGCTTCGGCGGTGACTGCGGCGGCGATGGTGGGAACGGCGGCGGTTGCTTCTAACCCACCGGGACCGACCCGACTGCGCCGACCGACGCCACCGCGGCCCGCATCGCCTCCCGAGCAATCGGCGACTGCAGTACTAGCGCCCTCGGCCCCGCTTCCAGCCGCGAGTCATCTCTCACTCCTCCACAACCTCTCGACGATGTCCAGTCTGTGGTGAAAGCAACGGCTTGGTTGAGGTTTAGGAGGTGCACCGAGTCCATATAATCACTGCTCATCTTGCCCCCGATCAGGAGTCTGTCAGCAGCAATTCGGAAAGAGATTATGTGACCGCATCATCGAATTCCCCTGAAGGAAGCGAAGTCCCCAAGCCGGTTATCACAGGCCTGTGGGTGACGCTTGGAATCCTGTTGATCGCCCTCGTCGTGATCGCCGCTACTCTGCTCGTCAGAATGCAATTTTTCTCCAATGCCGCGCCAACCAATCAGCAGATCAACAGTATCTGGGCCTTTCTTGGCGTTGCCTTGGGTGCGGTAGTGACGCTGATTGGGGCACTGCTTACTGACCAGCACAATCGCCGCACAACAGCGCTAGCCCGGGAAGCTGCGCACCGACAGCAGTTGGATAAGGAGCACGAACACAATCTGGCTACACAAGCGGAGAAGCGTCTCGCCCTAGATACAGTCGCCAAATTGCTAGAGCTGTTAACGGACGACAGTGGCCAATATGCACCGAAAGCCCGAGTTGGCGGGGCCATAGCGACAATGATGGAGCTTCACGGAGGTTCCGTTGCAATAAGGATACTCGGCGACCTGTGGGCAACGGACAAAGTTGAGGTCGCTACCGCTGTATGGCTTCTAGAGCAGGTTCTCGAGGACGAGGACCTTTCTGCGTCTCAGGCGAGTGACGTCACTACGCTATTGGCTCTTAATGCAACGAAGCTCTTTCCGACCGAAGGTGACGAACATCAAGACTGGAATGCTTGGCCGAAAATTCTCCACGGCCCGTGGCCTCCGCATCTAACCAAGCAGGCTAAGCATAATCTGCTTATGGCCGCCGTCTACGCGCTCATGGGTCGCAACCTACAATACTGGAAGGAAAAGGCAAACGTCCTACCCGTGCAGACGCTGTATGTTGCCCTTGAGGATTCGCATACCGCTTGGTCGGCAAGTCAGATATTGATCACACTCTCCAATGTGGGTGTATTGCAGGATCTACCGGCGGTGGGGATGTCTGCCTTCGATCGATCAAGGGTGCGCTCAAGGGCGGCAGAAGGAGCGCCTGCGCTTTGGTGGTCACGACTTCTCCATCAACTTGAGCAGTGGGCTCAAGGTCAACAGCATCGAACGGCAGTTCGTTCGGATGACATAGCCGCAATTACCAATCACTTGGGTGGCCGCCCTTAATTGAGCCGCTGCACGGACTGGTCAAGTCAAGAGTATGTGACTCGGCTAACGACCTGGTGCACCGTAAGCGGGACGGCTTGCTCGTGAACGAAGGGGCAGGGTCGTGGTGTGCCGAGGAGCCTGGCCCGCGCCGCTGCTGTCGTCGATCGCCATGTGACCGGGCTGTCCCTTGAAGTGCTCGTTGAGCTGGTCGCCGAGCTGGGGCCGCGCTGGCGGGCGCGCCACGACGCACGGTTGGCCGCGCCGGTGGGCGATTGGGGCTGGTGCAAGGCAGCGACTGGTCTTCATCGACCGGGTGCTGGCCACGCTGCCAAAGCTTCTCGGGATGCTTGCTCCATCGGCCCATCCGGGCCCTCCCTCCTTGGCTTCTACCAAGCCTGGAGGTGTTCAGCTACCGAGGTCACTTCAGGACCGCGTGCGACAGTCGAGGAGTGCACCCGGGAGAAAGATCCGGCGACGGCGACGCCGAACCGGCTCGCCGGTACTCGCGATCCTGGAAATCCTCATCACTTCCGCGTCTGCTCATCGCGCTCTGCACAACAAGAGTGACAAGCGTCCACTGGGGGTATCTCCGAAGTATCCTTACTGAGCTCGCGCAAGATAAGCGCGATTCTGGGGTCTCGTGCGAGTGGGGCCTGATCTCAAAGCGCAACTACGATCGAGCGACTGACCAGCTGCAGACCTGCAGTGGTCCACTGAGCGTCAGCCCCGCTTGACCTGATAGAAGTCGGGCTGCCCCATACATCACGGATGGCATGCACCCGGACCGCACCGCTCCCACTTTCCCCTTCGTGCGTCGCCGGCGCACGTGATCGTCCAAGCTGCCTGAGCGCTACAAGACGAGCCAAAGAGCTCAGTCGAAAGGAAGGATCCTCATCTGGGTCGGCTCATGCTGCTTGCCGGTCCTGGCCTTGGAGCCGGCACACGTCGGCGCGGACGCCGGCTGGCGGTCTCGGGCGGTGAGGTAGCCGCACACCGGACAGTAGAAGCCGATCAGCTGGGCGCCGGAAACCTCGCCGCCGGCCGATTGGCGGGAGGGGTCCTGGGCGTCGTGCCGGTCCACCGCCACCAGCATCCGCTCTTCTGCGCGATGAGATGCGCGATGAGGTGGGTCGGTACCTAGTAGGCGTCGCCGTCCCCGGGCGCTGCGCATCTCCTGCGTCCCTCGGTCGGCCGGTCATCCCAGTCAGGACGTACAATGCTACTTAGGCAGGTGTCTAGGTCCTCTGCTCAGCGGGTTTGCGGGGAGCGAGTCAGCGCTTCGATGCATGACCCCGCCGCACACCGCCCGATCGGGTCGGCGTAGCTCTTGCGCTGCGAGACATGGCAGTGGGCGCACCTCGACTTCCCTCTCGTGCACGCCTCACGGATCCCAGGCCAGTGATGAGGATGCCCATGTCTTTGACAGGACGGCGGCGGGTAGTTCGCTCCCCTTGACGGACTAAGTTGTCTCGCTCTGTGGACGGCCGCGCCTTTACGGGGAGGCGCAGCCCCGAAGGTGGCTCCGGTAACCATGATCCCAACGGGGTCCCGTACCGGCCGCGCATCGCCGCCGGACACGCGCTGCGACGGCGGCGGCCGCCGCGGGAGCTACCGGTGACCGGCCGACACCGGCTGCCCGAGGACTGGCAGCCGGAGCGGGTAGAGGTCACCGACCACCCCAGCGGGGCCTACGCAGCTGAGTGGTCCTATCCGACTGTCAGCGGGCTGCGTCTGGTACGCATCGTCCGCCTCGACAGCGGCGTGGAAATCTTCCAGGCCATCACCGACGAGGAGCCGTGACGCGGGCGGGCAAGTGCCTCTCCACGCATCCGAGGTTCCCGGATCACATGGGTACAGGAGAAGTCGAAGGCGCGGGCGGACGCTTCCACTCTCGCTCCGAACCGGCGGGGGGAATCGTCTGCGCCACTCCCATCCAGGGCGCCGCCCCGCAGGTGCTCCCAACACCTACAGGGCGACTTGATCCTTCACCTGCCTGAGAGGAAGAGGACCC
>NZ_FPBA01000011.1:0-142252 GCF_900116515.1 Geodermatophilus amargosae | reverse complement strand
TCCGCCCAGGCTGCCTGCGCCTGCGGAGGAATTGCAGTGTGCGAGGGACTTACATCGGGCACAGCGCCCAGTCGACCATCGCAGGCGGAAAGATGCCACTCCGCGAGGACCGCGAGACCGTGCGTAATGGCCGGTGAGGTGGCAGGGTGCTCCGGCATCCTGACCGCGCTGGAGCCCCCCGACGTCACCGCCGCCGGAGCCCCGCCGGGGTGTCCCCGTCGACCACCAACTGATCGCCTGGGCCAACCCGGACCGCGGCTTCCAGTGATCGACTGATCACAGCAGTCTGCCGGTCAGGAATCCCTGGGAGGGGCACGTCGGTCGGGGGACCGGTTGGCTGCACCCGATCAGGGCGATAATCGGTTATGAGAGTGGCGGAGGAAGTGGGGCTGCGTTAGCCGAGCGGGCATGACAGGACTCACTGCTAGCAATCCGCTTGCAACAGCTAGCACCCGGGGTTCTGAGGGCATAGTGCAGACATGGCCAACAACAACAAGATCGTCAACCAGCTTCGCGCCCTTGTGCTCCTCACCAAGACCGAGGAGCAGGTGGCGCGCACCCGCATCTCGCAGGCCCGGACCGACGCCGTCCGCCGCGAGCTCACGCAGAACGCCGACAACGCCGCGGCCCGCACCATCGAGATCACCGAGGCCCTCCGTTCGCTCGGCGGCGTCCCCGATGTCGTCACCCCGGCCCTCGGCCGGCTCAGCGCCAGCCTGAAGGCCACCTTCGAGCAGGCGGCCCCCGTCGAGGAGGCGCTGCTCAGCGACCTGTCCCTGGAGCACCAGCTGCTCGACCGCGCCACCTACGTCAAGGTCCTCGCCGAGCAGGCCGAGGAGACCAAGGTGCGCCGGCTGGCCGAGAAGCTCATCGGCGCCCACCAGGCGACCGTGGAGTGGCTGACCGTCGTGCTCGCGGAGGAGGCCCTCGGTGGCCCCGCCGCACTCGTCGCGACCCCCGTCCAGAAGGTCGCCGGAGGCGTGGCCCGCGCGGTCAACGCCCCGGTGCGCTTCTGGGCGAACCGGGTCAACAACGCCGTGGACACCGTCAGGAACGCCGGTGAGGAGACCTCCGACCGGTTCTCCGCCGTGACCGACCGCGCCGCGCAGCTCACCGGCGCCGTCCGCGAGACGCTCACCGCCGGACGCAGCGCCTCGCTGCGTCGCGCCGAGCAGATCGCCCGCCGCGAGGGCAACAAGGACGCCGCCAAGGCTGCCCGGACCGCCCGCGAGGAGCTCGGTGACGTCTCCGCCGACGAGCTGCCGATCAAGGGCTTCGACTCGCTGTCGACGCCGGATGCCGCCAAGGCCGCCAAGGCCCTGCGCGAGCCGCACGACATCCGCGTGATCATCCGGTACGAGGAGACCCACAAGAACCGGTCGAGCGTCATCAGCGCCGCCCAGGTCGCCCTCGCCGAGGTGGCCAAGGAGGCCGTGGGCGTCGACGCCTGATCCCGCAGAACACTCGGAGGGTCCACGCCCCGCTCGTCGGGGTGTGGACCCTCCGTGCGTCCGCCTGCCCGTTCCGTCGCGCTGTGCCGCGTCCTGATCGAGCGCTGTGGTGGGTGCTTCCTGTTGTGAGCGGCCGGGGCGGTCGGACCCCCATCGCCCGCAGCTACTCAGCAGGTGGCCTGCCAGCCCGCGCCCTCGGCCGGGCCTGCACCAGCCCGGCCGCTCGGGTAACCGGTCCGCCCCGCTCGATCAGTAGCGCAGCACTCCGCCCACCATTCGCGGCAACGGTCCCAGCGTTCTAGTGGCCACCGATGCCGACGACGCCGGTCAGCGGGCCCCGAGCAGATGTACTGGCAGCTCACCGCCCGCAACGCCCCCCGGGCCTCACCCTGCCCGGCGGGCCTCGACCCCGCCGACCTCCTCCACCGCGAGGGCTCGATCGGGCTCGGGACGGCAGTCGAGTCCGCCAGCAAAGCTCGCCGACCTGCTACTCGACGGCCGTCTTGCAGCGACCGCACACGACAGGGAGCCCTGCCGTCATTCAGGAGGCGGTCCGCGACGCGGCAGCCATCATCGCCGCCTTGCCGTCGGCCCGGTGGCTAGTACTGCAACGGCAGTTGTGCGTGTCGCTGTCGGGATCGGCGGAGGGCTGGTAGCAGCGTGTGCCGATGCGCTGCGATGGCCTGGTGGCCGAGGTGCAGGACTGGGCGGCGGGCCTGGAGGAGGTACACGCCCGGATCGCGAGTGCCTTCGCTCGGGCCGAGCCGCGGGCCCAGGTGCTGGCCTATCTGCGTGGCCTGCTGGGTCAGCTGGAGCGCAAGAACGGCTGGACGCTGGCCGAGACCGCCGGGGAGGTCTCCCCGGACGGGATGCAGCGGCTGCTGCGCACCGCGGACTGGAACGCCGACACCGTCCGCGACTAGTGCTGCGGCTGACAACGTTCGCCCTGAGCGTCTCCCTCAGGGACACCCGTGACGACAGACGGCAGACTTTCGCGCAGCTCCGGGCGCGCTGGGACGAGTCGCCCTGACCGGACCTCCTCGCCCGCCGCTGTCCGGCGCGAGACTGCGACCCTGCGGGCGTGGCTTCCAACTCACCGGACCCGGGGGCGCCGCGGTTCCCTCGGGGGACACCGGAGTTCGACCGCGCGCTCGCGTTCTTCGACGCGACCTACGCCGTCGCCCTCACCCTGCTGGTCACCACGCTGGACGGCATACAGGTGCCGGGCGCCTGGGCCGACCTCGCGGCCCTGTGGGCGGCGATCGGAAACGAGATCGTGGCCTTCTTCCTGGCCTTCGCCATCGTCGCCTTCTACTGGCGCTCGAACCACGCCTTCGTCGCGCGGCTGCACCACCTCAGCGGGCGCCTCATCACCGTGAACCTCGTACTGCTCGCGTTCGTCGTGCTGCTGCCGTTCAGCACCGACGCACTCGGGGAGCACCAGGAGCCGCTGGCAACGGCCGTCTTCGCCGGGAACGTCGCGGTGATCTCCTCGACGGAGGCGGTGATGTCCTTGCTGGCCTGGCACAGAGGGCTGATCAGCGCGCCGCCGTCACCCCGGCGGATACGGCTCGAGCTGGTGCCCCAGCTCGTCCCCCCGGCGGTCTTCCTCGCGTCGATCCCCGTGGCGTTCCTGGTCTCCTCCTCCGCCGCCCGGCTGTCATGGCTCTCGCTCGTCGTCCTCAGCCCCGTGGTCGGCATCCTGGTCAGTCGCCGCCCCCTGATGTGACCGCGCGGCGCGTCTGTCCCGTAAGCCGCCTTCAAGGCAAACGTTGCCTGACGCGGTACTAGCTGCCTTGCTATGTGGTCGAGCGGCTCGACCCCGGCGGAGTGTTGATCGTCGATGAGACCGGGTTCATCAAGAAGGGCGCCCGCTCGGCCGGCATCGGCGAGGACGTCGGGTTCGCCACCCAGCCCGAACTGGCCCGCCGCATGCTGACCCGCGCCCTGGACGCCGGGGTGCCGGGCGGCTGGCTGACCGCCGATGAGATCTACGGGGCAGGACAAGCGGCTGCGGGTGTGGTGCGAGCAGCACGGATTGCCCTACCTGCTGGCCACCCGCTCCACCGACACCGTGGCCACCGTCGACTGGCGCCAGCGGCGGGTCCGCGCGCTGATCGTCGAGCTGCCCGAGTCGGCCTGGGCGCGGTGCTCGGCCGGCGCGGGCGCGCACGGCCTGCGCCTCTATGACTGGGCGCGCCTGGAGTTGCTGGCCGGCGTTGACGCGAGCTGGTCTCGGTGGGTGCTGGCCCGCCGCACCATTCCCACCGACCCGGGCGAGGAGTCGCAGCTGGCCTTCTACGTCTGCGCCGGACCCACCGACACCAGCCTCGAGCAGCTCATCGCGGTGGCCGGCAGCCGGTGGCGCATCGAGGAGTGCTTCGCCGCGGCCAGGAACGAGGCCGGCCTGGCCTCCTACCAGGTGCGGGACTACACCGCCTGGTATCGGCACATCACCCTGGCCATGCTCGCTCACGCCTACCCCAGTGCTACCCGCGCCAGCGCGGAAAAAGGGGGGCCCGCGGCCGGAAGCGAGCAGCTCATCGCGCTGACCGTGCTCGAGCTCCGGCGCCTGCTCAACACGCTCATCCGCAGACCGCGGCTCGATCTGGACCACGCCGCGGACTGGTCGTGGTGGCGCCGACGACGCCAGGCCCAGGCCCGCGCCGCCCACTACCGAGCCCGCGGACAGGCCCCGCCATAACTGCCGTTGCAGTATTAGAAGACGTTGCATTAGTTCGGTGGGAGCCGTCGGGCGCAGATGAGGGTGACGGCCAGGCGGGCCAGGGCGGTGATCGTGGTGGCGGTGCGGTCGTAGCGCAGGGCCAGACGTTTGTAGGACAGCAGCCAGCCCAGCGTGCGTTCCACGACCCAGCGGTGCCGGCCCAGGCGAGCGCTGGAGTCCCGGCCGAGGCGGGCGATCCGGGCGGTGATCCCACGGCGGCGCAGGTAGCGGCGGACCCGCGGGTTGTCATAGCCCTTGTCGGCGTGCAGCTTGACCGGTCGGCGGCGGGGATGGCCGCGGCCGCCGCGGCGGATGGCCGGCATGGAGTCCAGAATCGGCTCGACGAGCATGCTGTCGTGCCGGTTGGCGCCGGAGACGGCGACGTTGAGTGGTAGCCCGGTGGCGTCGACGAGCAGGTGGTACTCGCTGCCGGCCTTGCCCCGGTCGGTGGGGTTGGGGCCGGTCAGCTCACCCCCCTTTTCGCGCGGACGCTGACGCTGTCGAGGCTGGCCCGGGACCAGTCCCGCTCACCGCGCTCGCCGAGCTGGTTGAGCACGGCGACGTGCAGCCGATCGAAGACACCGGCCTCGGCCCACTCGTGCATCCGGCGCCAGCAGGTCCAGCCCGACCCGTAGCCCAGCTCGACCGGCAGCTTGGCCCAGCCGATCCCGGTAGAGAGCACGAACGCGATGCCCTCGAGGACGTCCCGATCCGAGGTACGCGGCCGGCCGGTGCGGCCGTGGATGGCCGGCTTGCGGGGTGGGATCAGCGGCTCGACCAGCGCCCACAGCTCGTCACTGATCAACCGCGGCGGCGGGCAAGACGCCGACGACGACATGCCCGGCACACTGCGCCGACACCTCGTCAGCGGACAGAGCCCGACGACCTACTTCCGCAACGTCTTCTCAGTCTCGATGGCACCTGGGACCGGATTCTCACCGCGCTGCAGGCCCAGGCCGACGCGGCCGGCGAGCTGGACTGGACGGTGAGCGTGGACTCCTCGATCTCCCGGGTGCACCAGCACGGCGCCACCGCCGCCCGGACCCCGGACCGATCGGGGGACGGCACCACTCGGCGGCAAGACCGAGCCGGCTGACCACGGGCTGGGCCGTTCCCGCGGCGGGTTGTCGACCAGGACGCATCTGGCCGTCGACGGTCGCGGCCGACCCCTGGCAGTCCTCGTCGGACCTGGCTAGGGCGGGGACTCACCGATGCTCGGCCCGCTGCTGGCTGCCATCCGGGTTCCTCGGCCAGGCGGCGGACGGCCGCGCACCCGCCCAGTGGCGGTGCTCGCCGACAAGGCCTACTCCGCCCGCGGTCACCGCGCCGAACTGCGCCGCCGGGGCATCACCGCGGTGATCCCCGAACCGGCCGACCAGGCCGGCCATCGGCGACGCCGCGGCTCGGCCGGGGGCCGGCCGATCGGCTACGACCGCACCGCCTACCGCCGCCGCAATGTCATCGAACGGGCCTTCAACCAGCTCAAGGCCTGGCGCGGCCTCGCCACCCGCTACGACAAGCACGCCACCGTCTTCCACGGCGCAGTCGTCTTCGCCTCGATCCTGCTTTGGCTACGGGATTGAGAGACGCGCCCTAGCAGTCATGAACGGCGGGTAACGGCCACCCCAGTGGGCTGCGACGGGCAAACCTGCTGGACCGCCGGACAACTATGCCCGCACACTGGCCCATGGCCACCCAGACCCTCAGGTGCAGCCGGTGCGATCGGCCGGCCATCTGGAACGTCCACGTGTCCTGCGGCTGCGGCGATGAGCAACACCCACGCTGTGCCGAACACCGCGGCGGGCGCCGCGGAGCTGGCCTTCGGTCCCAGCACATGAAGAACTGCCCATCCTGCGGGGGCATCCGCAGGGTGGTTACCGAGATCGTCTCTGTCCCGAACTGGATGAAGGCACGAGTTCAACGGGCGGACACCAGACCCCGCTGCCAGATCCACACCTGTCATAACCTTGGCCGCTACACTGCGACCACCGGCTGTGGATGTGGTGAGGACAGCATGCGTGTCTGTCCCAAGCGCCACGCTGAGATCCGAGCCGGTGCAGCCAAGTTCGGATGCTTTCAGTGCAGGCAGACCGTGGCGGTGGCGGGCGGCACGGACAGCGCCCAGCACCGTGCGTAGGTGCCCTTTCCGTACGGGTTAGTTGCCAGCCGCTCGATACGCCTCAACTACTGCAGTAGGGACACGCCCGCGGTTGCTGACCTCATACCCCTTGGCAGCAGCCCAAGCGCGCACGGCCTTGGGATCCACATCCGCGACAGAACTAGCACCACGGCGACGCCCGCGCACGCCGCCCACCTTGCGGCCTGCCTCAACGTACTTGTCCAGCGCTTTCCGCAGTTCCTCGGCGTTGGCGTCGGTGAGATCGATCTCGTAGTCCCGACCATCGAGGCCGAAGCTCATGGTTGTGTCCGCGAGTTCATCCGTCAGGTCGTCATGCATCGTGACGATGGTCTTTGTGGCCATGCGATTCACAGTCCGCGTGTAGTGCGTGTGTGTCAAGCGCGGTCAGGAAGCCGTCACCTTCGGGTGGGGTAGGGCTACCTGGAGAATGTGTGAGTCTCGCAACCCCCCTTCACCCTTCCTGTACGACTCTCAGCCCATCGTGAGCCACGATAAAACGTTCCCGACGGAATTCCCCAGAAACTTGTGGGGACGACGAGGGGTGTCGGCGCGGAAGTTCATGTTGTGGACACCAGTCCCCGATGCCCACATGGTGGCGCCTCGACCTGTGAGCTGGTCAATGCTCAGTACTGCAACGGCACTTCTCCAGAGTGCCAGGTCCGATTGCATGACCGATGGGGTGGCACGCCGCGCGGAACGCTGGACGCGCCGCCGAGAGGCAGGATCAAGCGTCGGCACAAGGAAGTGCTGTTGCGGTTCTAGGCGGCCGGCGAGTGGTCACGGTGGATCAGAATGGCCAGCTGGGTGCGGGTGCGGATGTCGAGGCGGCGCATCACCGCGGTGAGGTGGCTCTTGACCGTCGTCGGGCTCAGGAACAGCCGACGCGCGATCTCCTCGTTGCTGAGGCCCTCAGCCACCAGCGTCGCCACATCGCGCTGCCGGTCGGTGAGCCGGTTCAGAACCTGGCCCTCGACACCGGCCTGGGTCGCCTCACCGGTCAGGTAGCGCACGAGCTGGCTGACGACGGCGGAGTCGAGCGCGGTCTCCTGCCGGGCGAGTGCGCGGACGGCGTCCAGGAGTCGCTGCGCAGCCGCGCGACGCGGCAGGAAGCCCCGCACTCCGGCCTGCAGGACCTCCAGGAGCCCCAGCTCGCCCCCGGTCTCCGCGAGCACCAGCACCCCCGTCGCGCGCTGGCACAGGTCCCGCAGCAGCGGCAGGCTGGAGCAGCCCACCAGACCCTGCCGGACGACGACGACCTGCGTCCCCGGGCCGTCGGCGACCTCGAGCGCCTCACCGAGCTGGCTGGTCTCGGCGACGACTGCGATGTCGGGCTGCGCCTCGAACACCACCCGCAGCCCGAGGCGGAAGACCTCCTGATCCTCGCAGAGCAGCACGCGCACCAGCGGTACCAGTGGCCGCGCCGCGTGCTGTGCGAGCGCGGTCCCGGCCGCCCGCAGTTGCCGCGCTGTGGTCACGTCCCTGAGCGGGAAGCGGCTCTTGGAGTCCTGGTCGGGCGAGCGCGCCGTCAGGTCGCCGTGCCCCGTGCTGAGGCCGATGTCATCCTCGGTCATGAGACTCCCCTGTCCCGCGCGACGCCTCGTCCCTCACTCCGGGTGAGGGACGGCGATACGACACCTGCCCGCCTCAGAAGATGTTGCATTAGTTCGTGGGAAGCCGCCGGGTGCAGAGGAGGGTGACGGCGCGCCAGGCCAGTGCGGTGATCGTCGAGGCGCTGCGGCCGTAGCGCAGGGCCATCGCCCCACGAGGACCGTGGCTTTCCTGCGCCGTCCTTGCCGTCCCGCAGCGACTCTGGACCTGCCTATGCCCTAGCTGATTGGATCCCCGACCAGGACCGACGGTGCCCTTGAGGGAGGCCAGAGATGCCGAGATTCGTCGTGTTCTTCTCCTACACCGCGGAGGCGTGGTCCCGGATGATCGACCAGCCGGGGGATCGCACCGCTGCCGTGCGAGCCGCCGCGGAGGCCGCCGGCGGTCGACTGGAGGCGTTGTACTGGATGCTCGGCGGGCATGACGGTCTGGTCGTTTTCGAGGCGCCGGACGCCGAGGCCGCCGCCGCGGTGAGCGTCTCCTCGTTCAGCAGCGGTGCCCTCGGACATCTGGAGACACACCAGCTGCTGGACCAGGACCAGCTCCTGACCATCCTTGGCAAGGCGAGGGAAGTCCGCGGAGCGTATCGGTCACCGGGGACCTGACCCGCCCATGGCCTGGCAGTCGGCCGGGCAGAGCAGCACCTACCGGCCAGGGGACGGCGACCGGGCGGCCTGGTCCATGCAGTCAGTCCATCCGCGAGACATTTTGTCACTCCCGGAATCACCGGGGTCCGACAATTCCTCCGGACGGGTCATGCGGGGGATGCGTTGGCGGGCACCGATCGTCAACACTGCCGGGCTGACGGGCGGCCGGAGCGAGTGCTTACGGAAGTTCGGTGCCGACAGCCGGTAGTCGCCGGACGTTAGCCACGACCGCTCGTCAGAGAACGTCACCCGGTAGGTCGGGTACTCGGCCCGCGACGCCGACACGTGGTCGACCTGCGCGACGCTCCCGGCGACGAGGTCCTAACGCCGCCGACTCATCGGTGCTCACCACCTCAGCGGGCGCATGCTCGACGAGCTCAAGGCTGGTCCAGCGGAGCAGCACCGGCGTCGCCATGCCTTCAAGCTGCACACCCGCAGCCTGCTGCGCCCACCAGAGACAGGTGACGGTGCCACTGCGGCTGGCCAAGTGGGCCGGGCTTTGCACCAGGACGCGGCTCCCGACGTTCGGGTGCCTGTGCGCCTCGTTCCGTAGTTCCACCCGGTCCGTCCTCTTGTCGTGGTGGTGTGAAGTATCGGCCGGGCACGGGGGAGACCCGGCAGAACGGACGTTCGGCACCGCCGGTCAGCAGTCGACGACATCCCGGTAACCGCCGAGGTAGTTGGTTCCGGCGTCGTACACGCGGACGAGGACTGTCTGCCCGCAGTCGACCGGCGCAGGAGCGGAAGCCTGCGCCGTCCCCGCCGTGCCGGGGAACACTGACGTGTTGAACCCGTCGCCGGTCGGCGCGCCGTCGGCCGTCTCGTATGCGGCGAACAGGAACAGCAGGGCGCCCGGCTCGGCGCCGGTCACCAGCACGTCGAACGTCGCCGTTCCGTCGCTCAGCGGCCTCACGTTGACCACCCCGGCCGCCAGGACCTCCGGGTCCTGGGCGACCGTCGCTGTGCACTGCCCGCGTTCGGCGCCGGTCAGGCCCACGCAGGCCGCCGCAGGCGTCGTGGCCGGCGTTAATGCAGACGCGGTGCCGGCCACACCGCCGAACGCCAGCGCGCCGGTGAGAATGGCGGTTGCACGCAGCCCGCGCCGTCGGAGGGTAGTGCTCGTCATGGTGGTGTCTCCTCTAATCAGGTCCTCCTGCGGGTCCGCACGAGATGGTGCTCAACCTCAATCAGCGGACGAGAGGCCGCCGGCCGGACGTCTGTGGGGTCGTTGCAGCCCGCACCGGCTGGTGTTCCTCGACCGGCTGCTGGCCACCCCGGTGCACCTGCGCCATGGAGTCACCCCCGAGACGCCGGGGTGAGCATCGCGACCGCCTACCGCTACCTGCACGAGGCACTCGACGTGATCGCCGCGCACCCCCCCGACCTGGCCGACGTGCTGACCCGAGCCCGCGCCGCCCGGCTGCCCTTCCTCTGCCTAGACGGCATGCTGATCCCCACCGACCGGATCGCCGCCCGAGCCGAGGGCGGCCATCACCGGTGGTGCTCCGGCAAGCACCACACCTTCGGCGGCAGCGTGCAGGTCCTCACCGACCCCGGCGGCTTCCCCGTTGTGGGTCTCCGCCGTCCGCCCCGGCTCGACCCACGACCTCACCGCCGCCCGCGAGCTGGTGCTGCCCGCGCTCTATCCATACGCCGCCCGCGGCCTGCCGGTGCTCACCGACAAGGGCTACACCGGCGCCAGCGTCGGCATCCATACCCCCGTCAAGCACCACCCCGACGGGCCGCTACACACCGACAACCGCTGCTACAACTCCCTGATCACCGCGCTACGTGCACCCACCGAACGCGGCAACGCCCTCCTCGGCTGCCGGCGCGCTCTGCACCAGGTCACCGTCTGCCCGCAGCGCATCGGCGCAATCGCCGCCGCCGCATTGGTCCTGACCTCACTCGACCGCGGAAGCAGGTGAGAAAACCTCAGTGACGCCCACGGCACGCTTGCCGACGTAGAGCAGGTAGTCGGCCTGGCCGTGCCCCTTGGCCATGATCGTTTCACGAACGGCTACGCCGGGGCCTGCGAACAGGTTCATCGCCGCGCGGTCTTGCACCGTCCAGCCAGCCGCTGACAGCTGGCTGTCGATCAGTACGCGAGCGCGCTGCTCGGCTGCGAGTTGCGGTGACGTTTCAGACATGGCCAGGGCGCAGGCTACTTGAGGCGTTCGCACCGCCACTTGCAGCAACGCCATAGGGGTCAGCGATGACCTCGGCCGGGGCGGTGCCTCTAGCGCTTGCGTCCGCGGCCGCATTCTCGGTCGCACGGCAAGCAGAGATCGTCGGCTAACCGCAGTTAACCTCGGCGTACCACTACTGGGCCCTGCAGGGACACATCGGACAACGACTGGACGGACACTGCCGGTTGGACAGGTGCATCCGTGAGGGCGGCTTCGGGGACGGGCCGACGATCGGGTAACCGGCGACGCCTACCGCGCGGTCGGGTACCGCGGTTCGTTCCAGCCCTGCATGAACGCCTTGCCGAGCGCGACGGCCCCGCGCACAAGCGCCGTCACGACGACGACCACAAACACGAAGCCGCCGAGGTTGCTGGGCCACGGGTCGGTGAACGACGGCAGTGCAGCAACGGCGGCGACAACGCCGACCGCAAGCGACAGCCACAGGTACCGGCTGCGCTGCCTGATCCACTGCAGCATGGCGAAAGGGTAGGAGCACGAGCCTGCGTCCGGTAGCGACGTGTCCCCGCGGCCCAGCTGTCCCTAGGTAGAGCGCTCAGGGACATAAGGCGGCTTTCAGGGGCAGCGTTCAGGCTGCACTCATGGTGGCTCGGAAGCCAACGCGTACGCCGACGCCAGCGTGTGCTCGGAGCGGAGAATGCTCGCCTACCGCTGCAGCGGATCCACTGGCCCGGCGTTACCCGACGCCTTCGTCGTCGAGTTGCTCAGGCAAGGGGTCGCTCGAAAGTCACTAGGACGCCCTCCACACCGCCTGGTCCGACGCGGCCCCCTTCACCTCGACGGCCTTGAGTTGCCAGCCCTGGCGAGCGTGCGCATTGAGGACCTTCTCGAGCTTGTCGCCGGACATCTTGCCGCCGATCATGCCCTCGCGGATCTCTTCGACCTTGTACTCGTAGCGCCCAGCCATCGACTGCTCCACTCGCCGGTGCCGAGGAGGCAGCCTGTCCGGTGGGACATCCGGTGTCTAGGTCGGCCGACGTCACGATGGCCTCCGCCACCGACGGAGGCGTCCACCGCCGACCTGGGCTGTCCCTGGCTGGGCCGCTCAGGGCGCAGGTTGGCAGCCGCGGTACTAGCCCTGGACAGGTCTACGACGCCCCGCGGCTAACCCCGCACGAGGTCGTTGGAGCGGTTACAGCCCGGCATCATCGGTTCGTTCACTGTGGGGTCGTGGAGCCCGGAGTATCACCCGACTCCGGCATACCCTCGGGGCCATACATGCACACCGTCCAGCGACCCTCCATTTTACGGAAGTAGAGACTGCTGGGTTCAGCCGCATTAGCGGTCTGCACAGTCGCGGACGCGGCGTCACCGTTGATCACAACGTTGTCTACGCGAACGTCGATGTCAGGGTCAGGTTGCTCAGGTTCCGCTTCGGGATCCTCCTCATAGTAGAGGTCGAAGTGCTTGGCGTCCTCGGGACACATGAGATTCATAACCTCTGCTTTGGTGCCGCTTTCAACGGCGAGGGTGAAGTCCCCAATCAACTTACGAATTGATTCTTCGTCCTGGCCCATCCGTGTCGGCCCTCCCGACGGCTGCTGCGACTGGTCGGAGACAAGCAACCAAGTGGCTGTCAATGCCATCAATAGGCCAGCGACCACAGCAAACAACCGCAGCGGATGACGTAGTCGAAGTGGCGCCAATGATGCACCCCCTACTTCAGGACTCCCCGAGTGCCGGAACAGACGCAGGGTAGCCCCATCAGCGGCGGGGCGCGCTTCGGATAGCCACCTCCGGCTCTTCAGACGAACCCTTGCTTCATGGAGGAGCGAGGTTTAGCTTGAGGCAACGCCGAACGGGTCAGCTACCCGATGGAGCAATCATGAAGCCTTCGCCTCGGCAGCGGTCTCGTGCAGCCGTCTTTGCATTGCTTGTCGTCCTGTGCACTGGTGGCCTTCCCCACCGCACAACTGAGGCTGCTCCGTCGGCTTCAGTGGCCAGTCAGTGTGCGCCTCTTGATACCGCAGCGAGGGAACTAGAGGCGCAGATCGCTGCGCACAACGCTGCAGGGGCGGGACTGGATAGGTACAGCCCCGCAGCGGTTGATGCCTACAATTCCGTATCGCGTAACCTGAATGCTCAGAGGGACACCCACAATGCCAGGATTGTTGAGTGCAACTCCCTGCTTAAGGCTGCCCTCGAGGCCTTACGCAGCGAGTATTCGGGTGATTACCAGTACATACCAACTCAAGTGAAGGTCGATAACCTGAAGAAGCTTATCAACGATCTTGAGTCCACCGGCAATCTCGATCGCAATTTTGTCTCTCCAGGTCCGAACAGCAGCGGGTTCTATGACTTGCCCGTCGAGCTAGATATGTTGTACAGGACTTTACGTGGAAGGTCTCCGACCACGGAACTCCGATACAGCCAAGAGCATCTGCAAGGACAACCGCGGCCATCAGCTAACGATCCCAATCCAGCCCGCGCGGACCATCGGCCCCTAGGCCTAAATGGCCGAGGCTTATCCAAGGTCTCGCCAGACCATATTATCCCGCTAGTGGAGTTGATACAGCTGCCGGGCTTCTTGAAGTTGAGTCCCGAGAACATGCTGCGAGTAATCAATTCTCCGGTGAACCTGCAGTGGCTACCAACAGGCGTAAACCAAGGCATGGCTCATGATGGCGCGCTCAGAGTCGCCAATCCAGACATGGCATGGGTCTTCAAGCAGTTGACTTTGCGAGGGACAACCCGCCTAAAGGTGCTAGAGCAGATTGAGATGCTAAATCAGCTGCAGCAAGCTGCGACGCCGTGAGCTCTAGGCCGACGGAGCGAGCCCAGCGTTCCAGTCGGAATTCATTAGGCTCAGCCCGGGTCGGCCGATCCGAGCGGTTTATATGTGAATACTATGCTCATTAGAGCTTGTCTCACGTGGATGGCCGGTGACCTGCGAGGTGTTGTCCGGTAGTGGCACAACGACTGGGCCAGGAGGTGGTGCCCGACGGGTTGTGAAACATCGTCGAGCCGTTGATCACGGCGCAGCGCAAGCGACCGCAGGGCGGCGGCACCCGGTACGTCGATGACCGGGCGGTGTCCACCGCGGTCGTCTACGTGCTGACCACCGGCTGCACCGGGCGGTAGTCGACCGCCTGGGCGAGCAGGCGGCCATCGACTGGTCTCGCGCGGTGGTGGATTCAGCCAGCGTGCGGGCGAATACGGGGGCCCGCTGACCAGCCCGAACCCGGTCGACCGCGGCAAACCCGGCGTCAAGTTGCACGTGCTCACCGACGTGGGCGGCCTACCACTGGCCGTGGCAGTCAGCGCGGCCAACACCCACGACAGCCTCGCGCTGATTGCGCTGGGGCAGGCCACCCCGCGATCCGCCCGCGCTGCGGTCCGCGTCGACGGCGTCCGGCCAGGCTGCACGCGGACAAGGGCTATGACTATCCGCACCTGCGGGCCTGGCTGCGGGCTCGCCGCATCACTCCGCGCATCACTCCGCGCATCGCCCGCCGCGGTGTCGAGTCCAGCACGCGGCTGGGCAGGCACCGCTGGGTCGTCGAACGCTCCTTCGCCTGGCTCACCGGCTACCGCCGACTGACCATCCGCTACGAGCGCTCCGCCCGGCTGTTCCCCAATTCCTCACCCTGGCCGCCACGCTCACCTGCTACAAGAAGCTCACGATGTGAGACGAGCTCTAATGATCGTTAGAGCGCGCAAGGTGCGGGGACAAAGTCGGTCAACGGAGGCGGACTGTTCCGGAACTCTCCTCCACCAGCTCCTCCACCGGGCGGAAGGGCACGTCGAGCCCAAAGCAGGCGGGTCCGAAGACGGCGAGCGCTTCGGGCGTGCGCATGAGGTCCGGCGTCGAGATGCCTACCACGGTGACCCGTTGCCCGTAGCGCAACCCCTCCGTTGTGATCGGCTCGGCGGTGTCGTCCTCGAGGACACAGATCAGGTCGGGCACGGTGCAGCGCACCTCCCCGTCCACGACCGCGACGAGGTGCTCGTTCTGGAACGTGATCTCCAGGCGCGAGTCGCCCTCGAAGCTCGTGAACCGCACCGTGCCGCGGGCGAAACCCTCCACCGTTCTTCGCTCGACGTCCACGACCTTGCCCCGGAACAGCACGCGCAGATGCGTGTAGATCGTGGCGGCCAGTGCGGTCCGCAGGGCGTCGACGGGATCCGCGTGGGCCTCCCGCGCCTCGCGGACGGCTCGGCCCAGCGCCAGGCCCAAGGAGAGGGTGCGCGGCACTGCCGTCCGCTTCACGTCGGCACCGCTCATGGAGTACTCGGCGATGTGGCTCGCCCCGCCCATCCGGATCGTGACCCCGCGTGCCAGCCACTCCATCCGCCGGCTGTCCGCCCCGGTGTCGATGACGACGGTCTCGTCGCGCTCGCCGGCGACGGACATAGGTGACCCCGGGACGCCGTACACAAAGAACGTCTCCATCTGCAGCTCGGGGAACGCTCGGCCCATGCCGTCGGCGTCGACGACGGGCAGCCCTGCGCGGGCGGCGACGACGAGCGGGATCATCGAGTTCATGCCGCCGCACTCGACCGGCATAGTCGCGTCGGCACGGCGGCCCAGGTGGCTCTCCAGCGCCCGCAGCGCGGCGAGCGCCTCGGTGCCGCGGGCGATCTTCTCCACCATGACGGTCGGCGCACCCATCATCGCGGTGGGGATCACGAACGCGTCATCGTCCACCTCGTCGGGGTCCAGCACGGTAACGGGCGCGTTCGCGCGGATCGCCTGCTCGACGAGCAGCCGCCCGATCCGCGGATCGCCGCCGCCGCCGGTGCCGAGGATCGCCGCCCCGCGAGCCAGATCCGGCAGCTGCTCAGAGCCGAGGGTCCAGGCCACTAGGCCTCCCTCGGGACGCGCACCGGGTCGAGGTCGTAGCCGAAGTACCGCGGACCGACCAGCGCTATCCCGGCCTCGGAATGCCAGCGCTCGTCACACGGGGCGGTGATGACACTGACCCGGTGGCCGTACCGGAGCGACTCGGTCGTGATCGGTTCCCCGGTCTCGCGGTCGAGCACGATGATCAGGTCGGGCGTGGTGGCGATCGGCGTCCCGTCCCTCTCCGCGATCAGGTGCTCGTTCTGGAAGCGCAGCACGAGCCGGGTGCCGGCCGAGGCGTCGACGCCCTCGATCGTGGCGTCGCCGCGTGCGAAGCCGGTGGCCGTGCGCCGCGCGATGTCGACGACCTTGCCCGTGTGCACCACCTGCCCGCGAAGCCGGTCCACGACCGCCGTCACCGGGTCGCGGTGCTCACGGCGCGCCCGGTCGATGTCGCGTCCGAGCGCGATGCAGAGGCCCAATGTGCCGGCCGCGAACCCCTGCCGGACCTCCGCCCCGGTCATTGCGTAGAGGGAGACGATCGCCGAGCAACCCATCTCGATCGTCGCCGTCCGGGCCAGCCGCTCGGCCCAGTGGTTGTCGACGGTGTGGAGGACGCCACGGTTGCCCTTCTCGTCCACGATCGACATGGGGGTCGCGGCGATCCCTGACAGGGTCGGCAGCACCATCTGCAGCTCCGGGAACGCCCGGCCCATCCCGTCGCCGTCGACGAGCGGCAGCCCGAGCTGCGCGGCGGCGACGAACGGGATGGTCGAGTTGACCCCGCCGGCCTCGATGCAGGCGACGTGGGTGGCGGTGCGGCCGAGATAGCGGGCGAGGGCCGTCACGGCCGTGCCCACCTGCTCGGCGGAGGGGATCTTCTCGACCATCACCGTCGGGGCGCCCATCATGCCGACCGGTAGCACGGATGCGTCGTCCGGCAGCTCGTCGGGCGTCACCGTCTCGACAGGCCCGTGAGCGCGCAGCGCCTGCTCGGCGAGCAGCCGCCCGATGTACGGGTCGCCGCCTCCGCCGGTGCCGAGTACGGCCGCGCCGCGGGCCAGCGCTGCCACGTCGTCCAGGCCGACCTTGGTCATGTTCCTGCTCCCAGCCGCAGGTCGCCGACCGCCTTGCATCTGATGCGCGTCGCGTTTCCCGGCAGGTAGGGCAGCGGCACCTCGTCGAAGTCGACGACCCGGACGGCCGCGGGGTCGGCGCCGGCGGCTATCGCGCGGTCGACCGCCTCCTGCCGGGCTTCGTCCACGACCGCGTCGCGCCGGCCCGGCTCGATGGCGTAGACGCGGTCAACCTCTCCGCCGACCTGGGCGATCGCCGCGCCGATGGCGTTGGCGACCGCGAAGTGCTCGGGGCGGTGCAGCTCTCCGGCGCCCGGCAGCTCGTCGGGGAGGAGGACCGAGCCACCGCCCACGGCCACGACGGGCAGCGGCTCCGGGGAGGTGCGCATCCGCTCGACGGTGTCGGCCACGTTGCCGGCTATCCGCTCCAGCGCCTCGTTCACCAGGCTCGCGTCCAGGTCCTGCACCAGGGAGGAGTCCCCGATGCTCGCGCGACCGGCGGCGACGGCGACGTCCGTCGCGGTGAGGGTCGAGCCGCCGAAGACGAAAGCCTCCTCGGTCAGCCGGTAGCCGACGGACTGGGGACCGACGGTCACCCGGCCGTCCTGCCGGACCAGGCTGCCACCGCCGATGCCGATGCTCAGCACGTCGGGCATCCGGAAGTTGGTCCGGATCCCGGCGACGCTCACCTCGGTGGTGGCCTCCCGCGGAAAGCCGTGGGTGAGCACGCCGACGTCACTCGTTGTGCCGCCGACGTCGACCACGGCACACGTCTCGAGGCCGGACAGCAACGCGGCGCCGCGCATGGAGTTGGTCGGCCCGGAGGCGAACGTGGACACGGGATAGCGGCGGGCGAAGTCGACGTCCATCAGCGTGCCGTCGTTCTGGCTCAGATAGAGTGGCGCGGAGATGCCGTGCCCCGCCACGGACGCCGCGAGGCCGTCGACGATGTGGGTCGCCAGCTCGCGCAGCGCGGCGTTGATGACGGTGGCGTTCTCCCGCTCCAGGAGGCCGATACGGCCGATCTCGTGCGACAGCGAGATTGCCACGTCCGGGCCGAGCTCGGCCGACAGGATCTCGGCCGCCCGCAGTTCGAACTCCGTGTTCACGGGCGAGAACACCGACGCGATCGCCACGGACCGGGTGCCGTGTGCGGCCATGTCGGCCGCGTGCGCCCGGAGCTCCCCCTCGTCGAGGTCGGAGATGGGACGCCCGTCGAACTCGTGACCGCCGTGGGCGAGGTAGGCCCGCCCGGAGATCGCCTCGACCAGCTGAGGCGGCCAGTCGACCATGGGTGGCAGCGACGCGGTGGCGGGCAGGCCGAGCCGCAGGGCCGCTGTCGGCGCCAGCCGACGGGCCTCGACGAGCGCGTTGATGAAGTGGGTCGTCCCGATCATCACGGCGGTCACGGCGGCGGGGTCGAACGCGCGTTGCGCCTGCAGGCTGTCCAGGGCGTGGACGATTCCCGCGGTCACGTCCTCGCTCGTGGGCGACTTCGTCGCCGCCAGGACCGTGGTGCCGTCGAGGAGGACGGCGTCCGTGTTCGTCCCGCCGACGTCGATTCCGATGCGCACGTCGCACTCCTGTCGATCGAGACGGGCGGATCAATGCCCGGTGGGCGGAGCGGAACGCGGTGTCTCCTCGGCCTCGTCCATCAGGGCCTCCTCGGCGTCCTTCTCGCGGGTGACGCCAACGCCCCGGACGAGGCCCAGACGACCGGCCACCACGTAGGCAACGAAGGCGATGACGAGCGAGTTGACGCTCGGCAGTCCCCACTCCCAGAACCTGCCGATGAGCCCGGCGGCCAGCCAGATGACGAGGGTGGCCGGCACCCAGGTGGGCGCCGTCGTCGGGGGCCCTCCGGTGCCGCGGGTGGACTCCAGGTCGGCCCGCCAACGCTTCACGATGAAGTACTCGGCGACCATGATCCCGGCGATGGGCGGGAAGGCGACCCCGAGAACGATGAGGAAGTCCACGAACCGCTCGAGGATCCCGGCAGCCGCGAGGACGCTGCCCAGCACGCCGACGACGAGCGTGACGAGCCCCCGGTTGACGTGGCGGCCGAAGACCGTGCCGACGAAGTTCACGATGCCGAGCCCGGAGCTGTACAGGTTCCAGTCATTGATCTTGATCGTGCCCAGGATGATAACCAGGACGCCGACCCACCCGACTGACGAGGTGACGATCTGGATGATGTCGCCTGAGCGGATCGCGTGGGCCAGTAGCACCCCGGACAGCCCGATGACCAACTCACCGAGAGTGATCCCGATCACGGTCTGCTTCACGACGTCGGCCGCGCTGCGGTTGAAGCGGGTCATGTCGGGCGTGATGACGGCGCCCACGATGAACCCACCCGCGACCAGGGTCGTGCCCTCCAGCAGAGACAGCGGCGGGCCGGCCGGGGCGGAGTCGACCAACGTGCCGATGTCGTGGTCGGTCAGCTCGCTGATGATCGACCACCCGACGAGCACCACGAACGCCGGGACGGTGATGTTGGCGACCCACTGCATGGAGTGGAAGCCGTACAGGACGACCAAGGTGACGGCGAGTCCGAAGATCAGCGACCAGACCCACACCGGAAACACGCCGAGCAGCTGTTCCAGCCCCTGGGCCGACACGGCGGACTGGACTCCGAACCAGCCGATGAGGCTAATCCCGATCGCCAGGCCGATCAGGGCCGAGCCGCCGTGACCGAAGCCGGTCCAACGCGCCAGCACCGATGTCTGCAGTCCCTCGCGCATACCGGCGATCCCCACGAAGATCGCGACGACCTCAAGGATCACCGCGCCAAGGAGCAGCGCCAGCACGGCGTCCCAGAACCGCATGCCGAAACCGAGCGTCGAACCGAGCAGGAACTGGCTCAGGGCCGAGATTTGCCCGAACCGCTGCACGGCGACCTGCCACCACGAGTAGCGCTCCTCGAGCGGGACACGGGTCAGCGCGTGGTCCTCCACGCCGACAGAAGCACGAGCCATCAGGACCTCCGGATACGGACAGCAGAGGCGGCGCGCACAGCAGCCACCGGAGTGCGTCGGCGACGCGTGTCAACAGCACGCCCTCGGTCCCGCTGCTCGGTCAGCCGAAGGCGTAGCCAGCGAACTCCCAGGGGAGTCACGCGGGTCATCTTAGGGACGTGTGCGAAATTTGCATTCTGGGAGCAGGCGGGCTCCGACCACCGGCCAAACCCTCAGCCGAGACCGGTTCCACCTCGACGGCACCCAGGTCACCGCTGCCGGGGAATCTCAGCGCAGCAAGCGCCGAGTTCGGCGCCGTCCATGCCCGCATCGCCGGAGCCCATCCTCGCCGTCGTCCATCCAGCTGGCCGTTCCATCAACCCGAGGCTTTCACGCGAAGGCGCCATGACCGGGTGTTGATCAACTGAAAAGTGCTCCTGACCAGCAAGGATGTGTCTTGTCTAGTGCTGCGTAACTAACGTCGTTTGTGTCTTGCGGTGTCGGGGGTCGGTGGCCTGGGCGATGACGGTGTCGGGGTCCTTGGTCCAGGTGAACGAGGTGCATCGGTCGTTTCAGGCGGTGATGAACCGCTCGATGGCGGCGATGAGGTCGGCGATGGTGGGGAAGTTGCCGCGGCGCAGGGCCTGGCGGGTGATGATCGAGAAGAACGCCTCCACCAGGTTCAGCCACGATCCCGAGGTCAGGGTGAAGTGCAGCCGGACCCGGGGATGGCGCTGGAGCCAGGCGCGCACCGCCGGATGCTTGTGAGTGGACAGGTTGTCGACTACGACATGCAGTTGCCGGCGCGGATAGGCGGCGGCGACCTGGTGCAGGAAGGCCAGGAACTCCTGGTGGCGGTGCCGCTCGGTGCATGTCCCGGTCACCTTGCCGGTGGCCACCTCGAGTGCGGCGAACAGCGTGGTGGTGCCGTGCCGGACGTAGTCGAAGCTGGCCGCCTCCGGATGACCGGGGTGCACCGGAAGCGGCGGCGCGGTCCGCTCGAGTGCCTGGAGATGCGGCTTCTCATCCACACAAAGCACCACCGCTTTCTCCGGCGGATGCAGGTACAGCCCGACGACGTCGCGGACCTTAGCCTCCAGCTCGGGGTCGGTGGAGAACGTGAACGTGCCCACCCGCCACGGTTGCACGCCGAAGCGGTGCCAGATCCGGCCCACCGTGGTGTGGGAGATCGGCGTGCCCTCACCGGCCAGCGCTGTGGCAAGCAGCCGCGAGGACCAGTGGGTCGCCCCGAACTGGATCGGCAGCTCGCTCAGCGTCAGCTGCAGCACCCGATCCCGCAGTTCCTCGGGCAGCTGCGCCGGCTTGCCCGGCCGCGACAGGTCCTCCAGGCCGGCCGGCCCCCCGATCGGCGTAGCGGGCGCGCCAGGTCACCACCGTGGCTCGGCGCAGCCGACCATCGCGGCGATTTGCTTGCCCGGCACGCCCTCGGCCGCCAGCAGCACGATCCGGGCCCGTTCGACCTCCCGGGCCGGCGCGCCCTTGTCCCGGGCCCGCCGCTCCAGCTCCCGCCGATCCACCAGGGAAGCTGCACCGTCCGCACGTGCACAGCCATGAGAAAGGGTCCACCCGCGCCCGGCATGACCTCCAGAAACACCGCGAGGGAGCACCAGTGACCAAGAAGGGAGGCCGCCGCGAGGATCGGAGTACACATCGCCACCATCGACCGGGCGATCCGGAACAAGCGGCTCACGCCAATCAGGGCAGACAACGGCTACCACGTCAGGTTGCTGCCTAACGAGGTTGACGAGCTGGCGGTGTGGTGCCCGCAGGTCTGACCCGGCCGCAGATACCCCTCCCCCTACCCACCTGCTCAGAAGCGGTCGCCGAGACTCAGCTTCCTGTGGGCCTCGTGCGCTCGGGCATCAGCAGTACTGGCGGCATAGCGACGCAGCATGTCACTGGATCGCCAGCCCATCAGCCGCATCAGGTTGGTCTCACCACCATCGTTGGCCTGCCACCTGTGCGCTGCGGTGTGACGGAACAGGTGAGCGTGCAGGTTGGGGATGCCGGCCTGTCTCCCGCGCTGCTGCAACATCTGCCGCACACCATCAGCAGACAGCGGCCCACGCCTACCAGCACCGAGCCAGAGGTGGGGCATGGCGGCGTACCTGTCCTCGTCCCGCACCCGGCGGTAGCGGCCCAGTGCCTGTGCTGTCTTGTAGCCGAAGGGGATCAGCCTGAGACGGTTGCCTTTGCCAACTACTCTGATGACCTTCGTCTCCATGTCCAGGTCGTCGAGCTTCAGGTTGGCCAGCTCACTGCGTCGGCATCCCGTGTCCAGGAACAACCGGATGATGGCGGTGTCACGCCGGTCAGCGAACGTCCGACCCGAGCACCCGGATAGCAGGTCACGCACCTGGTCATCGGTGAGGACAGGGACAGGCACCTCGGGCACACGTGGCGCATTGAGGGCCTTCATCGGGTCCTTGTCGATCTCACCCTCAGCCAGCAGCCACTTGTAGAACGATTGCAACCCCTGGAAGTAGGACGCCACGGTGGTGGGCCTCAGCTCCCTCTCGCTCAGCGACACAACATATGTACGTAGATCGCGGGGTGTCAGGGTGTCCAGCTTGAACGAGGGGCCTTGCTGGCGGCACCACTCGTCCAGGGTGTCAACCGCCAGCAGGTAGGCGCGGATGGTGTTCTTGGATTTGCCGTCCGCTTGGAGCGAGATGTGGTAGTCGCGGCGCAGTGGGGAGCTGCTCGGGGTGGGCACGGTTGACAACCTAGCAGGTGTAGCACGCCCCGGACAGTCCTATCAACGCCATCGTATGGGTGAATTTGCTGGTCAGGAGCTTGTTGGCGTAGCGGTCGGCCTCTAAGGCTCACCTGCTAGTTGGTGCCCAGCAGGTTCTGCACGTGGTGGCCGTACTCGTGGGCGAGCACGTAGGCGTTCGGGAACGCGCCGCCCTCGGCGCCGAACTGGCTGCGCAGGGTGTCGAAGAAGGTCAGGTCGATGTACACGAGCTGGTCGGCCGGGCAGTAGAACGGCCCCGAGCCGCTCGTCGCCCCGCCGCACTGCGTCTGCACCTGGCCGGAGAAGAACACGGTCTGGGTGGGGACGTACCCGTCGAGCGTCTGCGACCAGTAGTCCTGGATCGAGTCGATGTCGGCGACGACGGCGCACTCGACGGAGTCGTTGGCGTCGCCGCTGTCGTCGCAGGACTGCGCGAGGGTGCTGGTGTTCGCCGTCTCGCCCTCGCCGAGCCCGGCCAGTGCCCCGAGCCCGGCACCGCCGCCGCTGCCGCTGCCGCCCCCGAGCACCTGCACCAGGACGATGACGATCAGCCCGACCAGGCCGAGCCCGCCACCACCGACGGCGACCCCCCGGCCGCCACCGAGGCCGCCGCCACCGAACCCGCCGCCACCGAACCCGCCGCCTCTGCCGCGCCGGTCCTGGACGTGCGACGTGTCGAGGTCGCCGCCCTCCCTGTACCGCATCGCCCTGTGCCCTCCCCGTCTCGCGTGCCGCTCGACCGTGCCATCGGTCCCGGGGCTCCGCGACCCGGGACGCGGGACGGGCAGGCGTCAGCGGCGCCGGCGGGTCCCGAACAGGCCGCGGGTCAGCTCGCGGCCGAGCGTGCTGGCCGCCGACCGGGCGAAGGAGCGGAAGGCGGAGGAGGCCATGAGGTCCCCGAGCACACCGCGCTCCTCCTCGGGCGCCTCCGCCCGGGTACGCCGCTGGGCCTCCCGCAGAGGCTCCCGCTCGGGCTCCCGCTCGGGCTCCCGCTCGGGCTCCCGGCTCGGCGACGGCGCGGGAGGCGGCGCGAGCCGGGCGGCGAGCACCTCCCGCGCCGACTCCCGGTCGACGGCGGTGCCGTAGCGGGGCTGCAGCGGGGAGGCGGCCACCGCGGCGGCCATCGCGGCGGGCTCGACGGTGCCCATCGACGCCCGCGGCGCCCGAAGCACCGTCCACGCGAGCGGCGTCGGCGCGCCGCGCTCGGACAGCACGGTCACCGCGGCCTCACCGGTGCCCAGGGTCGTCAGCAGCTCCGCGACGTCGTAGACGTCGCTGCGCGGGAAGGTCCGCACGGTCTTCTTCAGCGCGTCGGCGTCCTCGGGGGTGAAGGTGCGCAGCGCGTGCTGCACCCGGTTGCCGAGCTGGCCGAGCACGTCGGAGGGGACGTCGGTCGGCTGCTGGGTGACGAAGAAGACGCCGACGCCCTTCGACCGGATGAGCCGCACGGTCTGGGTGACCGCGGTCAGGAAGGCCTTGCTGGCGCCGGTGAAGAGCAGGTGCGCCTCGTCGAGGAAGAAGACCACCTTCGGGGCGTCCAGGTCGCCGACCTCGGGCAGCTCCTCGAACAGCTCGGCGAGCAGCCACACCAGGAAGGTGGAGAACAGCGCCGGCCGGTCGGCGACGGCGGGCAGCTCGACGGCGCTGATGACGCCGCGGCCGTCCGGCGCGGTGCGGATCAGGTCGGCGGGGTCGAACGCGGGCTCGCCGAAGAAGACGTCGCCGCCGAGGTCCTCCAGCGCCACGAGCTCGCGCAGGACGACCCCCGCCGTCGCCTTGGACAGCCCGCCGAGGCCGGCGAGCTCCTCCTTGCCCTCCTTGCTCGTCAGCCAGGTGAGCAGCGCGCGCAGGTCGGCGAGGTCGAGCAGCGGCAGGCCGGCCTCGTCGGCGTGGTGGAAGACCAGGCCCAGCGAGCTCTCCTGGGTGGCGTTGAGGCCGAGCACCTTGGCCAGGAGGGTGGGGCCGAAGTCGCTGACCGTGGCCCGCACGGGGACGCCGGTGCCCAGGCCGCCGAGCGCGAGGTACTCGACGGGGAAGCCGGTGGGCTGCCACGGGTCGGCGGTGTCGGCCGACCGGCGGGTGACGCGCTCGGTGGCCTCCCCGGGGCGGGCCAGCCCCGCCAGGTCGCCCTTGAGGTCGGCGAGCACCACCGGGACGCCCGCGGCCGAGAGCTGCTCGGCCATGAGCTGCAGGGTGCGCGTCTTGCCGGTGCCGGTCGCCCCGGCGATGAGGCCGTGCCGGTTGAGCACCGACAGCGGGAGCCGCACCTGCGCGTCCGGGTGCGTCCGGCCGCCCACGGACACGGCGCCGAGGTCGAGAGCGGGACCCTCGACGGCGTAGCCGGCCGCGATGCGGGCCGCCGCTGCCGCGGTCTCGTCGTCCGTCGATGGGGTGCTGGGCTCGCTCACGCGAGCGACCGTAGCGACGGCGCGACTCAGGCGCGCTCGGCCGGCTCCGCGCCGGTGCTGGGGACGGCGTCGGGGGCGTCGCGCAGGAACAGGTACCAGTAGGACGTCCCGACGAAGACGACCGCGCCGACGAGGTTGCCCGCGCCCGCCACCAGCCAGTTGACCAGCGTGTCGTCCCACCCGAGGCCGTCGACCCCGGCGAACAGGGCGGCCGGCAGGAAGAACATGTTGGCGACGACGTGGTCGAAGCCCATCGCGACGAAGGCCATGACGGGGAAGAAGACGGCGAGGATCTTGCCGGCGACGCTGCTGGAGGCCAGCGACATCCACACGGCCAGGCACACCAGCCAGTTGCACCCGACGCCGCGCAGGAACGTCTCCCACACGGTGTGGTGCACCTTGCCGTCGGCGATCTCGGCCAGCCGAGTGAAGGTGAGCTGGGCGCTGCCGGTGCTGTCCGGGTCGCCGATGACGCCGGTGGAGACGGCCAGGAAGTAGGCGACGAACAGCGCGCCCACCAGGTTGCCGAGGAGCACCAGCGTGAGGTTCCGGACGACGTCGCCCACGCTGAGCTTGCCGTTCATCGCGCCGAGGGGGACCAGCATCATGTTGCCGGTGGCCAGGTCGGAGCCGGCGATGAGCACGAGCACCAGTCCGAGGGTGAAGGCCGCGCCCATGAACAGCGTCGGCAGCGTGCCCCAGGTGTCGGTGTCCAGGCCGGAGGACACCGTGACGGCGACCAGCGCGCCGAAGGAGATGTAGGCACCGGCGAGGAAGGCGCTCACCAGCACCCGGTCCCAGGTGCGGTGCACCTTCTTGGCGCCGGTCGCGGCCGCGACCTTGGCGATCTCGGCGGGTTCCTTGGCGGTCATCGCGCCTCCCGGGGCTGCGGCGTCGTCCCGGGACGTTAGCGGCACGGGACCGTCCGCGCCGACCGGGGACGCGCTCGGTACGGGCCTGGCCCTAGGGTCGGCGGTCGACGACCGAGCGGGGAGGAGCCCATGGCGTTCTCGAACCGGGTGCGCAGCGCCCTGACCACCACGGTCCTGGCGACCGCCGCCACCGGCTTCCTCGCCGGCTGCGGCTCCGAGGACGAGCAGGAGCAGGTCGCCTACTGCACCAACGAGGACGGCGAGGTCGTCGACGACGACTACTGCGACGACGACTACCGCGGCGGCGGGGGCCTGTTCTTCCTCTACCTCGGCGCCTTCCGTCCCGGCCTGCCCGTGGGCAGCGTGCTGCCCCGCGGCGGCACCCGGGTCGACCCGCGCGACACCGCCGCCCGCCAGCGCTACGGCCTGCCCGGCACCGGCAAGGTGTCGGCCGGCCAGCGGGTGACCGGCGGCATCGGCTCGGGCACCGGCGGCTCGGGCTCCTAGGGGTGCGGCGCGTCGAGGGCGGCGTCGTCCGGCCCGGCTGGGAGGCCGAGGTCGAGGCGCAGGGGCTGGTCTACAACCGGACGACGACGCCGGGCGGCGAGGTCCGCAGCTACTGGCGCGAGGGCCCGTACTACGACTTCACCTCCGCGGAGGTCGAGCGGGTCGAGGGCGCGGTCGCCCAGCTGTTCGAGATGTGCGTGGCCGCCGGCGACCACGTCGTCGAGAACGACCTGTTCGACCGGATGGGCATCCCGCTCATCGCCCGCTCCGGCATCCGCGCCACCTGGGAGGGCGAGCCGCCGAGCGTCTACGGCCGCTTCGACCTGCGCTACGACGGCGAGGGCCCGCCCAAGCTGCTGGAGTTCAACGCCGACACCCCGACCGGGCTGGTCGAGGCGGCGGTCACCCAGTGGAACTGGCACCTGTTCACCGGGCAGGGCCGCGACCAGTGGAACGCGCTGCACGAGAAGCTCGTGGCCGCCTGGCAGCGCAACCTCACCCGGTGGGAGCGGCGGACCGGGCTGCGGCCGCGCGTGCACCTGGCCTGGACCAACGCGGAGACCTCCGGCGAGGACCGCATGACGATCGCCTACCTGATGGACACCGTCGTCCAGGCCGGGTACGAGGCGGTCGAGGTCCTGGTCGAGGACATCGCGCTGGACTCCGGAGACGGCCGCTTCTACGACCCGTCGGGCCGCCACGTCGACGTCGTCTTCAAGCTCTACCCCTGGGAGTGGCTGGTCGACGACGAGTTCGGCGCCGCCGTCCTCGCCGACGCCGCGCGCCCGGGCGGGACGACGTGGATCGAGCCGGTCTACAAGATGCTGTGGAGCACCAAGGCGCTGCTGCCGGTGCTGTGGCAGCTGTTCGGCAGCGACCCGGTGCTCGGCGACCTGCTGCTGCCGGCCTACTTCGCCGACGAGATGCCCTCGACGTGGCGGGACTACGTGCGCAAGCCGCTGTGGGGCCGCGAGGGGGCCAACGTGCAGATCGTCCGCGACGGGCAGGTGGTCACCGCCCTGCCCGGCCGCTACGGCACCGAGGGCTTCGTCGTCCAGGAGTTCGCGCCGCTGCCGGACTTCGCCGGCGTCGACGGGCCGCACCACCCGGTGCTCGGCGCCTGGGTGGTCGACGGCGAGCCGGCGGGCCTCGGCATCCGGGAGAGCGACGGGCTCATCACCGACAACCTGAGCTTCTTCGTCCCGCACACCGTCGACGCCCGCTGAGCGCCCGGCTCACCCGGGCCGGTAGGTGAGCAGCGTGACGCCGGAGCGGAACGTGCGGCTGCCGGTGGCGGTCAGCCGGACGTCGGTGCCCTCGGGGAACAGCCGGCGCCCGCGGCCGAGCACGCGCGGGTGGACGAACAGCCGGTACTCGTCGACCAGGCCGGCACCGATCAGCGCGTGGCACAGCCGGATGCTGCCGGTGACGCCGACCTCGCCGTCGCGTCCGTCCAGCAGCCGGCGCACCTCCTCGACCGGGTCGCCGGACAGCACGGTGGTGTTCGCCCACGCCGGGTCGGTGAGCGTGCGCGAGACGACGGCCTTCTCCACCGCGTCGAGGTGGGCGGTGACGCCGGTCGTGTCCTCGGTCTGCTGCGGCCAGGACGACCGCATGTCCTCGAAGGTCCGACGGCCGACGAGGAACACCGTCTGCGCGGCCATGTGCCCGCGCAGGACCTCGAGCTGGTCGGTGACGTCGCCCTCCGGCTGCGGGAGGAACCAGTCGCCGAGCACCTCGACGACGCCGTCCAGGGGCTGTTCTGGGTGATCACCAGCCAGGCCACGCCGGTCCTCCTGTCGTCAGGTGTCCCTGGACCGACTCCACGGCGGTCCGGGACTCGTCGGTCGGCGGGCGTCCGGGGGCGGAACTACGGTCGGGTCATGCCAGTCGAGGGGGAGTACGAGCCCAGTCCGCAGCAGTGGGTCCGCGACCAGGTCGAGCGCTACGAGGCCACCGGCGGCCGCGAGGCGAACACGCTGCTCGACACCGGCCTGCCCGTCGTCGTCTTCACCACGCGCGGCGCCACCACCGGCAAGGTGCGCAAGCAGCCGCTCATGCGCGTCGAGAAGGACGGCGTCTACGCGATGGTCGGCTCCCAGGGCGGGGCGCCGAAGGACCCGGCCTGGGTGGCCAACCTGCGGAAGTACCCGGACCAGGTGAGCGTGCAGGACGGCCCGGAGCCGTGGGACGGCGTCGCCCGCGAGATCACCGGCGAGGAGAGGGCCGAGTGGTGGGAGCGCGCGGTGGCCGCCTACCCGCCCTACGCCGAGTACCAGCAGAAGACCGACCGGGTCATCCCCGTCTTCCTGGTCGAGCGGAAGGACTGACCCGGGCCACCCGGCGGCCGGCCGCCGGGTGGGGCCGGCGGCTCAGAACCCGGCGACGGCGTGCGGCCGGTACGGCTCCTCGAGGCGGGCGACCTCCTCGTCGGTGAGGCGCAGGTCGACCGCCGCGACGGCGTCGGCGAGGTGGGCCGCCTCGGTGACGCCGACGATCGGTGCGGTGACCACCGGCTTGGCCAGCAGCCAGGCCAGTGCCACCTGCGCCCGCGGCACGCCGCGCTCCCGGGCCACCTCGGCGACCCGCTCGACGATCGCGCGGTCGCTGCCCTCGTCGTAGAGGCGGCTGCCGAAGGCGTCGTTCTCCGACCGGTTCGTCGTCTCGTCCCAGTCGCGGGTGAGCCGGCCGCGGGCCAACGGGCTCCACGGGATGACGCCGATGCCCTGGTCGGCGCACAACGGCAGCATCTCGCGCTCCTCCTCGCGGTTGAGCAGGTTGTAGTGGTCCTGCATCGACACGAAGCGGTGCCAGCCGCGCTCGCCGGCCAGGTGCAGCGCCTTGGAGAACTGCCAGGCCCACATGCTGCTCGCACCGAGGTGGCGCACCTTGCCGCTGCGCACGCACGAGTCCAGCGCCTCGAGGGTCTCCTCGATCGGCGTGTCCGGGTCCCAGCGGTGGATCTGGTACAGGTCGACGTGGTCGACCTGCAGCCGCCGCAGGCTGGCGTCGAGCTCGCGCAGGATCGCCACCCGGGACAGCCCGCCGCCGTTGGGGCCCGGGCGCATCCGGCCGTGCACCTTGGTGGCCAGGACGACGTCGTCGCGGGTGGTGAACTCCCGGACGGCCCTGCCGGTGATCTCCTCGCTGCCGCCGGCCGAGTAGACGTTGGCGGTGTCGAGGAAGGTGACGCCGGCCTCCAGCGCCGCGCGGATCAGCGGCAGCGCCTCGTCCTCGGGCAGGCTCCACGGCGTCATCCCGCGCCCGGGCTCGCCGAAGCTCATCATCCCCAGGCAGATCCGCGAGACCTCCAGGCCGGTGGCGCCCAGGCGCACGTACTCCATGCCCCCACCCTGCGTCCGCGTCGCGCGCCCGGCCACCGTGCCGCCGACGCGGGCTCCTGCGGTGTTCCTCGTGCTCCCAGGGTCCTGCACCGCCGCAGGAGCACCGACGACACCGCGGAAGGGGCCGGCTCCCCGAGGTTGAGAGATCGCCGGCGTTCCTGGTGGACCACGGGCCGTGCAGCGCCGTCGACGCGCGAGGAACACCCGCAGTGCGGCTGCGGGGCGGGCGGCCGGTGAGCCAGGGCTCAGGGCAGGCCGGCGGCCAGGTCCGGCACGCGCTCGGCGACGCCGTCGGGGAACGCGGTGAAGGGCTCGACCTCCACCCGCCGGCGGGCACCGGTCCCGGTCCACCGCCAGGTCCCGACCGCCCGCCCGCCGGTGACGACGGTCGGCCGGAAGACCCCGTTGCCGCCGGGGACGATGCGGTCGGCGTGCTCGGGCGGCACCGTGCAGGTGCGGTCGGCGTAGCCGAGGACGACCTCGTCGAAGCCGGGCAGCAGGTGCAGGCCCTCGGCGTCAGCGCGGCAGGCGGCCAGCCGCTCGGGGGCGGCCGGGTCCAGGAGCATCTCGGTGCCGTCGACGTCGACCGCGGCGAGCCGGTCGCGCACGGCCGCCAGGCCCGCCCGGGCGTCGCGGACGGTGGTGCCGGCCCAGCGCACCAGGTCCGCGACCGTGGCCGGCCCGTGCCCGGTGAAGTAGCGCAGCGCCAGCTCGGCCAGCGCTTCCTCGCGGTCCAGCCGCCGCGGCGCGGGCACCCACTCGTCGAGCAGCACGAACGCCTGGTCGCCGCCCTGGAGCGGGCCGAGCACCAGCGTCGAGGTCTGGGAGAGATACCAGAGCGTGTGGTAGCCCTGCTGGCCCGCGACGGCGCAGCCGCTGTCGGCGAGGACCGCCAGCAGCTCCCTGCGGCCCAGCCGCCGCCCGCCGGAGAGCGCCGCGACGGCAACCCCGCGGGACCGCTCGAGGTCGTCCTCGGTCAGCCCGACGACGGCCCGCCGCTTCGCCGCCCCGGCCAGCGTCCGGGCGCCGAGCAGGTCGAGCATCCAGGGCAGGTCCTCGGCGGGGGTCAGGTGCAGCGTGCCGCGCATAGGCCACGACCGGACGACGGCGCCCGCCTCGAGCGCCGCCTCCACCCCGGCCCGCGAGCGGTCGGCGGTGCGCAGCGCCACCGACGTGACCGCGCCCGGCCAGTCCTGCCCCTGGACGGCGAGCAGCCCGCGCACCGCCGTCGCGGCGTCGGGGAACGGCGGGCCGGCCACCCGCTGGGCGACCAGGCGCAGCAGCGCGACCTCCCGGGGCGTCACCGTCGTCATGGCGCGAGGGTGCCACCCCGCGCCGGCGTTCAGCCCTCGGCGCCGCGGGCGATCCCGAGCGTGGCCAGCAGGTCCTCGTGCAGCTGGATCCACACCCTGTGGCAGGAGTCGACCTCGGGGGAGTCCACCCAGCGCCGGTCGCCGTGGTCGACCCGCGCGAGCGCGGCCAGGTAGCGGTCGGAGTAGCCGTCGAGGCGCTGCAGGCACCGGGCCGGCGGGTCGGTCACCGCGGCGAGGTCGCGGCCGAGGGTGGCCAGCGCCCGCAGGACGCGCTCGTCCCACCGCCAGTCGGTGTGGTCGTTGGCCGCCAGCGGCTCGGTGCGCGTGGGCCGCAGCTGCCAGTCGGTGCACACCTTGCCGAAGCGCTTGTTCAGCGGCAGGAAGCGGGTGTGGGCCTCCACGACGTGCTCGCGCGCCCCGGTCAGCTCCAGCTCCGCGGCCATCCGCCGCTCGTCCTCGACCCGGCCGGCCTCGGTCAGCGACCACCTGCCGCTGTCGGCGAAGCGGGTGTGGACCACCCACCCGCGCGCGGCGAACTCCAGCAGCCGGTCCTCGACCTCGTCGCGGTCGAGGCCGAAGCGGTCGGCGATCCGGCCGGGCGAGGCGAACCCGAGGACGCGGGGCCCGTGCAGCACGAGGTCGTCGGGCACGGAGACGTGTGCGGGCACCGGGCCATCCTGGGGTACGGGACCCGCTCCGGTCAGCGCAGCAGGTGCAGGTAGACCATGTCCTCCGCGTCGGGCTCGGTGGTGAGCGGGGTGAAGCCCACCGCGGCGGCCATGCGCAGGCTCGCCGTGTTGTCCGGCTCGATGCCCAGGACGAACTGCTCGACGTCGGCGGTCTCGGGCGCGGCCAGCAGCGCACGCAGGGCCGCGCTGCCGTACCCGCGTCGCCGGCACGCCGGGTCGACGACGTAGGCCGAGCCCATGGTGCGGCGGGGGTCGGTGGACAGGACGCGCTCGGCGACCGGGTCCCACGCCGTCCACCGGTCGTAGACGTCGCCGCCGATCTGGGCGACCGGTCGGCCGTCGTCGCCGAGCGCCACGAAGGAGTGGGTGCGCAGGACCTGCCGTCCGCGGAACTCGTCGGTCCACCGGGTGCTGCGCAGCGCCAGCTCGCGGACCGGCCACTCGCGCCCGCCGAGCCGGCGCCGCGTCTCGTCGTCGTCGAACCACGGCGTGACGGCGGGCAGGTGCTCGGGCTGGAAGGGGACGAGCCGGACGGCGGACACCGGCCAAGCCTGACCCCGGCCCCGACGGCACGCACCCGCGGGGACGGTCCCGGCGCTGGCAGACTCCGCCCGTGCAGGCCGGGGACTGGGACGCGCGGTACGCCGAGCGGCAGCAGTGGTCGGGGGAGCCCAACCCGCTGGTCGCCTCGCTCGTGGGGGACCTGCCGCCGGGCGACGCGGTCGACCTGGCCGCGGGGGAGGGCCGGCACGCGCTGTGGCTGGCCAGGCTCGGCTGGCGGACCACGGCCGTCGACTTCTCGGCCACCGGCCTGGCGCGCGGGCGGGCGCAGCCGGACGCCGGCCGGGTCACCTGGGTGACCGCCGACGTCACCGGGTGGTCCGCGCCGCCGGACTCGCTGGACCTCGTGCTGGTCGCCTACCTGCACCTGCCGGACCCGGCGATGACCGACGTGCTCCGCCGCGCGGTGGACTGGCTGCGGCCGGGCGGGCGGCTCCTGCTGCTCGGCCACGACGTCGACAACCTCGCGCACGGCGTGGGCGGCCCGCAGGACCCGGCGATCCTGCACAGCCCGCACCGGCTGGCCCCGGTGGCCGGGCTGCTCGACGTCGACCGGCTCGAGACCGTGCCGCGCGGGACGCCTGCCGGCACCGCGCTGGACACCCTGCTCTGGGGACGCCGACCGGCCTGATCCGTCACCCCCGCGCGCTAGCGTCTGCGCCGTGATGGGGATGGGCGGGGCCGGTGGCCCCGGTGCCGAGCGGCGGCGCCGGCTGGTGGCCGCGGTGATCGTGCTGGCCATGGTGCTCGCGGCGGGCGCCACGGTGCTCTCCCTCGTCCTGGACTGAGGAGGCGGCCGTGTCCGACCCGATCGAGGAGTGGTTCGCCGCGGCCGGGCCGCGCGAGGCCGAGCTGCGGCGGGTCGACGCGCTGGTGCGCGACGCCGCGCCGGGACTGGACCGCGAGCTCGTCCCGGCCGGCGCCGGGCAGATGCTCGGCTACGGGCTGATGCCCTACCGGCCGCGGTCGGCGAAGGAGACCACCCGCTGGCCGCTGATCGCCCTCGCCGCGCAGAAGCGGCACCTGTCGCTCCACGTCTGCGCCGTCGTCGACGGGGAGTACCTGCCCGAGGCCCGCGCGGAGCGACTGGGCAGGGTCTCCTGCGGCAAGAGCTGCGTCCGCTTCCCCTCGCTCGACCGCGTCGACGCCGGCGAGCTCGCGGCGCTGGTGCGCGACGCCGCGGCGGTCACCTCGTCGGGTGGCAACGCGTACTTCGCCTCCTGACACGCCGGGGCCGCCCTGCGCCGGGGACCAAGGTCCCTGGATCACCGGGCTCGGGACCGCCACCGTGGACGCCATCCCCCCTGGCACCGGACCGCACGAGGAGTCCCGCGCGCCCATGACGCTCACCGAGCAGCACACCGCCGACCCCGCCGTCGAGCAGGCCGTCACCCGTCTCGTGGACGAGTTCGGCACCCGGCTGCGACCCCAGGTCGTGGGCAGCGTGGTGCGCTCGTGCCGGCAGGACCTCAGCGGCGTCCCGGTGACCGCGCTGCCGGAGATGGTCGAGCGGCTGGCCCGCACCCGCCTGCAGTCCGTCGGCTGACCCCGCGCCGAATCCGGTTGCCGCGTCCCGGACGATGACCGGGTGGGCTTCGTCGACGTGAGCGGGGTCCGGCACACGCTGCCGGACGGCCGGGTGCTGCTGGACGACGTCTCGTTCCGGGTCGGCGACGGCGCCCGGGCGGCGCTGGTCGGCGAGAACGGCGCCGGGAAGACGACGCTGCTGCGGATCGTCGCCGGTGACCTCGTGCCCGAGGCCGGCACCGTCGCCCGCTACGGCGGGCTGGGCGTCATGCGGCAGTTCATCGGCTCGGTGCGCGACGACACCACGGTCCAGCGCTTCCTCGTCGACCTCTCCGCCCCGGCGGTGCGCGCCGCCTGGGACGCCCTCGAGGCCGCCGAGCTCACCCTCATGGAGACCGACGACGAGCCCGCGCAGCTGGCCTACGCCGGCGCGCTCGCGCAGTGGGGCGACGTCGGCGGCTACGACGCCGAGGTCACCTGGGACACGGTCACCGTGGCCGCGCTCGGTGTCCCCTACGACCGGTGCAAGTACCGTGAGCTGTCCACGCTGTCGGGCGGTGAGCAGAAGCGGCTGGCGCTGGAGGCGCTGCTGCGCGGGCCCGAGCAGGTGCTGCTGCTCGACGAGCCGGACAACTACCTCGACGTCCCCGGCAAGCGGTGGCTCGAGCAGCGGCTGCTCGAGACCCGCAAGACGGTGCTGTTCGTCAGCCACGACCGCGAGCTGCTCGCGACCGTCGCCGACCGCGTGGTCACCGTCGAGGGCCGGACGGCCTGGGTGCACGGCGGCGGGTGGGCCGGCTACCCCGGTGCGCGGGCCGCCCGGCACGAGCGGATGGCCGAGGTGCGCCGGCGCTGGGAGGAGGAGCACCAGCGGCTGGTGGACCTGGTGCGGACGCTGCAGCAGCAGGCGGCGAACTCCCCGGACATGGCCAGCCGGTACTCGGCGGCGCAGACCCGGCTGGCGAAGTTCGAGGCCGCCGGGCCGCCGCCGGACCGCCCGCCGGAGCAGAAGGTGACGATGCGGCTGCGCGGCGGGCGCACCGGCGTGCGGGCGGTCATGGCCGAGCAGCTGGAGCTCTCCGGGCTCATGCAGCCGTTCGACCTGGAGGTCTGGTACGGCGACCGGGTCGGCGTCCTCGGCGCCAACGGCGCGGGCAAGTCGCACTTCCTGCGGCTGCTCGCCGGCGCCGACGTCACGCACACCGGGTCCTGGCGGCTCGGGGCGCGGGTGGTCCCGGGCATGTTCGCGCAGACCCACGCCCACCCGGAGTGGCTGGACCGGACGCCGGTGGACCTGCTGTGGCACGGCGAGCCCGGCCGGCCGGGGGTCGACCGGGGCAGGGCGATGGCCGCGCTGCGCCGCTACGGGCTCACCGATGCCGCCGACCAGCAGTTCCGCACCATGTCGGGCGGGCAGCAGGCGCGGCTGCAGGTGCTGATGCTCGAGCTCTCCGGGTCCACGCTGCTGCTGCTCGACGAGCCCACCGACAACCTCGACGTCCTGTCCGCCGAGGCGCTGGAGGAGGCCCTGGCCGCCTTCGACGGCACCGTCCTCGCCGTCACCCACGACCGCTGGTTCGCCCGGTCCTTCGACCGGTTCCTCGTCTTCGGCGCCGACGGGCGGGTGTACGAGTCCGCCGAGCCGGTGTTCGACGAGACGCGGGTGGTCCGGGTCCGCTGACCCGCGGACGGGAGGCACCCACCGTCGGCGGTGGTCGCCGTGGGTGCCGACATGCGGGGCCGGCCGGCCGGGAGGACGCGCGCGGACCCCTCGGTGGCCGTCCGGGCATACGGTCCGGCCTCGTTCCCCCTTCGCTCCGAGAGGCGAGGTCATGGCATCCGGACTCGCGCTGCAGGACATCCACCCGGCCGTCGAGCGCACGGTCGACGACGGGGACGTCGAGGGCTTCGTCGCCCTCTACACCGCGGACGCCTGCCTGGTCGGCCCCGACGGCGCGACCGTCGTCGGGGCCGAGGCGATCCGTGAGGCGATGACCCCGCTGTTCGCCCTGAGGGGCCGGATGACGGTCACCACCCGCCACGTCGTCGAGGTGGGGGACCTGGCCCTGATGAGCAGCGAGTGGAGCTACACCGCCGGGGACGTGCGGTTGTCGGGGATCACGTCAGAGGTGGTGCAGCGGCAGCCGGACGGGGGATGGCTCTACGTGATCGACCACCCCTACGCCGCTCCGGCTTCCGGCGCGACGGCACCCGAGGCCCAGGCGCCGGCGACTGCCGGGGCCTGACGCGAGCGTCCGTCAGGCTGCCTTGACTGTCAGGGCAGCCTGACGGACGCTGGGTCATGGACGTCGACGACCTCGAACGGCAGCACACCCTCGGCAGCGCGGTCCGGCGCTACGAGGAGCTGCGCGCGCGGGACTCCCTGGCGGACCCCGACGACCCGCAGGGGCTGCGTCCGCTCGCCCGTGACGAGGCGCTGGAACTGCTGGCGCTCGGCGAGGTGATCGCCCGGCGTGCGGCCCAGGGGCGGCAGCTGACCGTGCGCACCGCGCGGACGGCGGGGGCGTCGTGGGCGCAGATCGGCCGCGCGCTCGGTGCCACCCGGCAGTCGGCGTGGGAGGCGCACCGGCGCTGGATCGACGCGCAGGTCGCCCGCCGCAGCGAGGCAGGCCACATGGGCTTCGACGACGACGAGGCCGCCGAGGCACGCGCCCTCCTCGCCAACGACGCCGACTGAGCCGGCCGGGCCGGGACGGCAGGAATGGCCGTTACTGCCGGTCAGAAGGCCCGGCCCTCGCCGCGGTAGGTGGGGACGGCGCCGGGAAGCGCGTCGCCGTCGAGGGTGTGCAGGACGTCGACGTGCTCGCACACCTCGCCGGCCTTCGCGTGGCGGAACCACACGCGGTCGCCCACCCGCAGCCCGTCGGCGTCCGGCCCGCGCAGCGGCGTCTGCACCTCCCCGGCGCCCTCGGTGCCGAGCAGCCGCAGCCGGGGCGGGTGCACCGGGCGGGGCAGCCGGTCGGCACCGGGCGGGCCCGACGCGATCCACCCGCCGCCGGCCACGGTCACCGTCCGGGGCGCCGGGCGGCGGGTCACCGGGAGCGCGAAGAGCAGGGCAGGCCGGCCACGGAAGGCGCGGTACCCGTCGAACAGCGTCGGCTGGTAGAGGCCCGAGCCGGCGGCCAGCTCGGTCACGGCGGCGTCGGCGGCGGTCCGCTCGAGGCTGCCGGTGCCGCCGCCGTTGACGAACTCCAGCGGCGCGACCGCCGACACCGCAGCCACCGCCGCCGCGCGCCGTGCGGCCAGCTCGCGCACCGACAGCGCCTGCACGCCGCGCACCGCGAGGCCGCGCAGCGGGCGCCCGGGCGGCGCGTCGGGCACCCCGGCGACCTGCGCCTCGTACGCCATCAGCCCGACCAGGGTGAAGCCGCGCCGGTCGCACACCGCCCGGGCCAGCGCGGCCGCGCCGGCCGGGTCGTGCACGGGGGAGCGGCGCACCCCCACGTGCACCCGGCCACCGGCGGCGCGCAGCGAGGCGTCGAGGTCGAGGCAGACGCGCACCGGCCGGCGGGTCCCCGGGCGGGCCACCGCGTCGACGGCGTCGAGGTGGTCGGGGGAGTCGACCATCAGCGTCACGCGGGCGGCGAGCGCCGGGTCGGCCAGCAGCCGGCGCAGCGCCGTCCGGTCCACGCTCGGGTAGCCGACGACGACGTCCTCGCACACCGGGTCGTCCCCGCCGGCCAGCCACAGCGCCTCGGCCAGTGTGTAGGCGAGCACGCCGGCGAAGCCCGGCCGGGCCAGCACCCGGCGCAGCACCGCGCGGCTGCGCACCGACTTGCTCGCCACCCGGATCGGCCGCCCGCCGGCCCGCCGGGTCAGGTCGGCGGCGTTGGCGTCGAGGGCGTCGAGGTCGAGGACGGCCAGCGGCGGGTCGAGGTCCGCCGTCGCGGCGTCGAGCCGGGCGCGTGCCGAGGTCACGGTCCCGGAGCCTCCCGGTCGGCGGCGCGGGGAGGCAAGCGCCGCGGGCCTCGACGCCCTCCCCACGAGCCGACACACTGCCGCGGACGCCGGAGGAGGGCCGACGGGAGGGGCACCGTGACGGGGACCTGGCGCAACTGGGCGGGCGACCAGCGGGCGGCCGGGCTGACCTCGTCGCCCCGGCCGGGGCGGAGGCCATCGCCGCGGAGGTGCGGGCGGCCGCGGCGGCGGGCCTGCGGGTCACCGCGCTGGGCAGCGGGCACTCGTTCAACGGGATCGGCCGCCCGGAGGACGTCGCCCTGGCGCTGCACCGGCACGCGGAGCTGGTCGGGGTCGACGGCGACGGGCTGGTGACCGTGCAGGCCGGGATGCCGCTGCACCGCCTGAACGCCGAGCTGTCCGCCCGCGGCTGGGCGCTGACCGACCTCGGCGACGTCGACCGGCAGACCGTCGCCGGCGCGCTGTCCACCGGGACCCACGGCACCGGCGCCCGCTTCGGCGGCCTGGCCACCCAGCTGCGGGCACTCGAGCTCGTCCTCGCCGACGGCACCGTGCTGCGCTGCTCGCCCGGCGAGCAGCCCGACGTGTTCTCCGCCGCCCGCATCGGCCTCGGCGCGCTCGGTGTGCTGAGCACGGTGACGCTGCAGGCGGTGCCGGCGTTCGCCCTGCGCGCGGAGGAGGGGCCGGCCCGGCTGCCGGACCTGCTCGACGCCTTCGACGAGGTCGTGACCGCCACCGACCACGTCGAGTTCTACTGGTTCCCGCAGACCGACCGCTGCCTGACCAAGCGCAACACCCGGGTGCCGCTGGAGCAGGCCGCCCCGCTCGGCCGGGCCCGCGCGTTCTGGGACGACGAGGTGCTCGCCAACGTGGGCTTCGCCGCCGTCGTCGCCGCCGGCCGCCGGGTGCCGGCGCTGGTGCCGCAGCTGGCCCGCTTCTCCGCCGGGGCGCTGGGTGCGCGCACCTACACCGACGTCGCGCACCGGGTCTTCGTCTCCCGCCGCCGGGTGCGGTTCCGGGAGATGGAGTACGCGGTCCCGCGGGAGGCGGCGCCCGAGGTGCTGGCCGAGCTGCGGCGGGTGGTCGACGCCGGGCCGGAGCGGGTGCCGTTCCCGGTGGAGGTGCGGGTGGCCGCGGCCGACGACGTCCCGCTGTCCACCGCCTCGGGGCGCGACACCGCCTACGTCGCCGTCCACGTGCCCGCCCGCAGCGAGCCGGGCCGGTACTTCGCGGCGTTCGAGGCGATCGCCGGCGCGGCCGGCGGGCGCCCGCACTGGGGCAAGCTGCACGGCCTCGACGCCGCCGCCCTGGCCGGCCGCTACCCGCGCTTGGGCGAGTTCACCGCGCTGCGGGAGCGGCTCGACCCGGCCGGCGTGTTCGCCAACGCCCACCTCGACCGGGTGCTCGGGCGGACCAGCGACGACCGTCGCCGCCGTGCACCGGCCGGCCCGGCACGGAGCGCAGGCGCGGTCGCTCCCTAGAGCGCCGCCCCCGGTCGAGGGTCGACGGGTGCCTGCCCGGCGAGGACCCCGCTGGCGATGCGGTGGGCGTTGGCCATCACGGTCAACGTGAACGTGGTCGACGGGATCGATGGCAGGACGGACCCGTCGACGAGGTGCACCCGGTCCCAGTCCGGCAGCCGCCCCCAGCGGTCGGTGCCGATCCCGGCGACCTGCCGGCTGCCGGCCCGGTGGGGGAACGAGCCCCCGAAGTGGTAGCTCTTCCCCGCCCCGGACACCGCGACGTGGGAGAGCAGCGGCCAGAGGTCCAGCCGGGGCGCCACGCGCAGCAGCCGGCGCAGTGCCCTGTCCAGCAGCTCGGGACGCCCGGTCCCGGGCGGACGACCGACGTCCAGGTCCGGAAGACCGCCGCCGGCACCGGGACGGGGGACGACGCGGATCGGCGGCGACGCCCAGGACGGCAGGTAACCGAAGCCCACCGACAGCCGGCGCAGCACCTGGCGTGCGGCCGGAGCGGCCCACGGGCGGCGCAGCGGAGCCGGCAGCGCGTCGACGTAGGCCGGGTTGTAGGGGTACCAGTGCACCTGCGAGGTCGTGTGGCCGTCGTCGTCGAAGTGCAGGAGGACGTTGACCTGGTTCAGCGTGAAGTCGCGCACCGCGGGTCCCCGGGGGTCCTCGACCGGCCTCGCGGACACGAACGGGACGACGAACTGGAGCGACTCGGCCATGTCCAGGCTGGACGGGGGCGCCGCGAGGGAGCCCAGCACCAGGCGCGTGGTACCCAGCCCGCCGGCTCCGACGAAGAGACGATCGGCGGAGAACTCGAGTCGCTGCCCGGTCCGCACGTCGCGGCAGGAGGCCACAGCCCGGTCGCCGTCCTGGCCGATGCGCTCGACGAGCAGCGAGTCGAGGACCCGGACGTTGGGGCGCCGCCGCAGGCGGTCCATGGTCTGGGCGGCGCTGTAGATCAGCTGGTACGGGCACCCGGTCATGCACAGCCCGCAGCGGACGCACCCGTGGGCGGCGAAGGCCAGCCGTGCCCGTCCCACGGTGACGCCGCGGGCGCGCAGGTCGTCCCGGGACCGCTCGTAACGCCGGAGCACCGCCGTGGCGCGGGCGCCGAGCGGAGGCAGCGGGCTCGTGGGCGCGATGAGCGGGAAGAGCTCGGCCAGGTCGTCGTTGTCGCCGGCGAGCGGGACCTCCGCCAGCACCGCCCGGTAGTGCGGCGCCATGTCGGCCCAGGAGACCGGCCAGCGGTCGAAGGTGCTCCGGGCGAAGGGCATCACCTGCGCGCCCCACACCGTGGAGAAGCCGCCGTAGGCGGAGGAGGCCACGTCGAGGTTGGTGCCCGGCGAGCCGGTGATCCCGGTGGTCTGACCGAGGTCCCGGAAGGGGTAGGACGAGCCGTAGGAGCGCTTCTGCGGCACGACCCCGGACGCCCCCGCGGTGGTCGCGCGGCGGGTGACGACGTCGAGGTCGTCCGGAGCCCAGGTGTCCGGTCCAGCCGCCGCGAGGCGGTCCCGGGCAGCCCGGTGCCCCTCCTCGAGCCGCGTCCCGAGGTCGAGGACGGTGACGGAGTGGTCCGGCCGCTCGGAGAGGGCCATGGTCACTGCCGCCGCGGAGGGACCCGAGCCGACGACCAGGTGGGTGGTCCCCGGAGTCACCTCGGGTCGAGACCGGTGGTGAGGGAGACCGGCAGCCGGCCCGTCCGCAGCTCGAGCCTGCCCCGGAGGTGGCCGAGGCCGGCCACGCCGAGTCCGGCGACGATCGCCCCCGCACGGCGCAGCGCGTCGACGTCCCCGCGGATCGCGCGCAGGAGCTCGCGGACGACGCTGGTGGCCATCTGACGGGCGAACTGCAGCTCGGCGGTGATGTTGCCGGCGTCGCCCATGTCGGCGAAGGCCCGCACCTTGCCCCGGTTGATCCAGTAGCAGCGCCGCCAGAAGTAGCCCCAGGTGAGTCGCTCCGGGTGCACGACGTGGAAGACCTGCGCCTTCGGCTGGTAGAGGACCGATCCCGCGCCGTGGGCCGCCGCCACCCGGTGGGACAGGTCCATGTCGTCGTGCTTGTCGGAGTGGAAGCCGCCGACGGCCCACAGCGCGTCGGTGCGCACCGACATGCTGGCCCCGATCAGGTGCCGGACCGGCGCCAGCTCCTCGGGGAGTCCCCGGTAATGGCAACCGAACACCCAGTCGAACTCGTGGGGGAACCAGCCCGGCCGGTCGATGGTGTGGTTGGGCAGCGGCGCGCCGCCCACGGCCACCGCCGCGGGGTCCTCCTGGTACACCCGCAGCAGCGTCTCCAGCCACGTCGGAGCGGCTTCCGCGTCGTCGTCGAGGAAGGCGACGACATCGGCGGTGACCTGCTCGACGGCGGTGTTGCGGGCGGAGCCGAGCCGGCCGGCGAACCGGTTGCGCAGCACGCGCACCGGCGGCCGTCCGTCCTGTGGGTCCTCGCCCCACCGCTCGAGACAGCGGCTGTGGAGGGCGTCGTTGTGGTCGACGCACACGAGGACGGTGCGGGGGGCCACCGACTGCGCCTGCACGGAGGCGACCGCTTGGCAGAGCATGTCCCACCGGTCCTCGGTGTAGGCGCAGATCACGACGTCGGCGGACGGGCTCGTGGCGTTGTGCTGCGTCGGCATGCTGCCTCTCGAGTGCGGGGACGACCAGGACCGGAAGGTGCGACGCTGCACCGCCAGGAGGCGCAAAGTAGCAGGTCGAGGCGCCGATCCGGCCTCGATCGCATCCCCCGGCAGTTCCCGGCCGTCCCCCTGACCGCTGCCGGCCGGGATCGGGACCCCGCGCCTCAGAGGTCGACCTCGGGCTCCCCGGTGCCGCCGATGCGGTCGAGCTCGGCCATCTCGGCCGGCCCGAGCACGCGTGCGGCGGCCTGCAGGTTCTCCTCCAGGTGCGCCACCGACGACGTCCCCGGGATGAGCAGGACGTTCGGCGAGCGCGCCAGCAGCCAGGCCAGCGCCACCTGCATCGGCGTGGTCTCCAGCCGCCGCGCCACCGTCTCCAGCGCCGCCGACTGCAGGGGCGTGAAGCCGCCCAGCGGGAAGAACGGCACGTAGGCGATCCCCTCGCGGGCCAGCGCGTCGACCATCGGGTCGTCGTCGCGGTGCACGAGGTCGTAGTGGTTCTGCACGCACACCACCGGCGCGATCGACCGCGCCTCGGCGAACTGCTGCGTCGTCACGTCGGAGACGCCGAGGTGGCGGATCAGGCCCTGCTGCTGCAGCTCGGCCAGCGCCTGGAACGGCTCGGCGAGCGAGCGCTCCACCGGTGCGGCGAACCCGGGCATCCGCAGGTCGACCACGTCGATCACGTCGACGCCGAGGTGGTCGAGGTTGTCGTGCACGGCCTGCTCGAGCTCGTCGGGGGACAGGGCCTCGGGCCACTCGCCCTCCGGCGTCCGCCGCGCGCCGACCTTGGTGACGATGGTCAGCTGCTCGGGATAGGGGTGCAGCGCCTCCCGAATGACCTCGTTGGTCACGTGCGGGCCGTAGTAGTCGCTGGTGTCGATGTGGTCCACGCCGAGCTCCACGGCCCGGCGCAGCACGGCGACGGCGGCGTCGCGGTCGGCCGGCGGGCCCATCACGTGGGGGCCGGCCAGCTGCATCGCGCCGTAGCCGAGCCGGTTGACCGTGCGGTCCCCGAGGGTGAACCGCCCTGACCTCTCGGCGGTCGTCGTCACGACCGCCTCCTACCCGTCGTGCGCGATCGAACCCGGGTTCAGGCCGCCCGGTCCAGCCGGCCGGCCACCTCGGTCCGCCAGGCGCTGACGTCGGCGGCCACCCGTGCGGTCTCCCGCCGGTCGGACCGCCGGGCCACGAGGGCGAGCCCACTGCCCGCCAGTGCCAGGACGGCGCCGACCCACATCGGCGCGGTGTAGCCCAGGTCGAGGGAGATGACCAGCGCGCCCAGTGCGGCGCCGACGGCGTTGGCCACGTTGAACGCCGCCTGGTTGGCCGCAGACACCAGGCTGCCGCCGCGCACGCGCGCGGCCTCGATGACGCCGTTCTGCACGACCGGTCCCATCGCGAAGGCCACGGTGCCGAACAGCACCAGCAGGACCACCGCGGCGACGGGGGACCGGGCCAGGACGGCGAAGGCTGCCAGCAGCGCCGCGGTGGTGAGCAGCCCGGCGACGACGAAGGACCAGCCGAACCGGTCGCCGAGGCGGCCCCCGGCCAGCGTGCCCACGGTGGTGCCCACGCCGAACAGCGCGAGGACCGGGGTCACCCAGCCCTCGGGGATGCCGGCGAGGTCGGTGAGGATCGGGCTGACGTAGCTGTAGACGGAGAACAGCGCGGCGAAGCCGACCATCGTCAGGCCGAGCACCAGCCACACCTGACCGCGCCGGAAGGCGGCGAGCTCGGCGCGCAGGTCGCCGCGCTCCCCGGTGCCGGCGGGCAGCCAGGCGAGCAGCCCGGCGATGGTGACCAGGCCGATGACGGCGATCGCGCCGAGCACCAGGCGCCAGCTCAGCTGCTGGGCGACGAAGGTCCCCAGCGGGACGCCGACCACGTTGGCCAGCGTGAGCCCGACCATCATCAGCGAGATGGCCTGCGTGGCCCGCTCCGGCGGGACCAGCGTGCGCGCGGCGACCGCGCCGACGCCGAAGAACGACCCGTGCGCCAGCGCGGTGAGCACCCGCGCCGCGGCGAGGGTCTCGTAGGTGGGGGCCACCGCTGACAGGGCGTTGCCGACGACGAACACGACCATCAGCGCCACCAGGGTCTGGCGGGGCGAGAAGCGCACGCCGAGCGCGGTGAGCGTCGGTGCGCCGAGGACGACACCGACCGCGTAGGCCGAGATGAGCAGGCCGACCGCGGACACCGAGACGCCGAGGCCGTCGGCGATCTCGGGCAGCATGCCCATGACGACGAACTCGGTGGTGCCGATGCCGAAGGCGCCGATCGCGAGCGCGAGCAGGCCACGGGGCACGGGGGACTCCAGGGGGACGACGAGACGGACGGGGGGAGCGCGGACGTCGTCGTCCGGGATGGTCCTGCCCGAGGGCCAGTACTACCGAGGGGCAGTACTACCGAGGGGCAGTACTACCGAGAGGCGTACTACCGAGGGGCAAGGCACCGACCGTGCGGGACATGCCCCGCACGGTCGGTGGGTGTGGTCACAGTCCGGTCAGGGCTGCAGCAGCACCTTGACCGCGCCGTCCTTCTTCTCCCGGAAGTCGGTGTACGCCTGCGGCGCCTGCTCGAGCGGCACGCGGTGGGTGGCGAAGTCGTCGACGCCGAGCGGGTCGCCGTCGACCAGCAGCGGCAGGATGTCGGGCACCCAGCGCCACACGTTCGCCTGGCCCATCCGCAGCTGGATCTGCTTGTCGAACATCCGCATGAGCGGCAGCGGGTCGGTGGCCCCGCCGTAGACGCCCGACAGCGAGATCGTCCCGCCGCGGCGCACCGCGTCGATGGCGGTGTTCAGCGCGGCCAGGCGATCGACGCCGGCCACCTGCATGACCCGCTCCATGATCGCGTCGGGCACGACGGCGGTGGCCTTCTGCGCCATGCTGGCCAGCGGGGAGCCGTGCGCCTCCATGCCCACCGCGTCGATCACGGCATCGGCGCCGCGGCCGGCGGTCGCCTCCTGGATCGCCTGGACGACGTCGTCCTTCTTGGTCGTGCGGATGACGTTCGTGCCGCGCGTGGCGGCGCGGGCGAGCCGCTCCGGGACGACGTCGGAGGCGTAGACCTCCTCGATGCCCAGGTGGTGGGCGATGCGGGTGCACATGTCGCCGATCGGCCCGAGCCCCAGCACCAGCAGCGTGCCGCCGGGCGGCGTCGCGGCGTACTGGACGGCCTGCCACGCGGTGGGCAGGACGTCGGAGAGGTAGACGAACCGGTCGTCGGGCGCGCCCTCCGGGACCTTGATCGGCAGCGTGTTGCCGAAGGGCACCCGCAGGTACTCGGCCTGACCGCCCGGCACCTGCCCGTAGAGCTTCGTGTAGCCGAACAGCGAGGCACCGAAGCCCTTCTCGCGGTTCTGCGTGGTCTCGCACTGCGACTGCAGGCCCTGCGAGCACATCCAACAGCTGCCGCACGAGATGTTGAACGGCACGACGACGCGGTCCCCGGGCTTCACGGCGGTCACCGCGGAGCCGACCTCGCGGACGACACCCATCGGCTCGTGGCCCATGACGTCGCCCTTCGTCATGAACGGCGCCATCACCTCGATCAGGTGCAGGTCGGATCCGCAGATCCCGCTCGAGGTGACCTCGACGATGACGTCGGTGTCCTCCTGCAGCGTCGGGTCGGGGACGGTGTCGACCTGTACGTCGGCACGTCCGTGCCAGGTGACTGCGCGCACGAGAACCTCTCCTCGGATCGTGTGCAGGGGCGGGGCCGGACGGGGTGTCCAGGGACCTCGTGCCCGGTGTGGGCCTGATCGCCCCTGGTTCAACGCTCAACCGGCGCGTCCCTCACGCTGCGTGACACTTGTTCGACGTGGTGTCGAATGACATCGGTGCAGCTCTGTGGCCCGTGCCACACGACCGACCTCCGTACCCACGTCTCCAGATCACGTAACGGTCACGGCGTGTTTACATGGGCCCCGCCCGCTCCCCCGGGCACCAGCACACGTCCCTGTCCCCGACGGAAGTCAGGTGCATGACCGAGCTCCACCCCGACCGCCTCCTCGACGGAGGGACGACTGCGGACACCGCGGCCGGCACCCCCCTCCGGAAGGCAGCGGCGGCGTCGCCCGACCGGCGACCCGCTGACGCCGCGGAGGCCTCGAGGCCCACCCCCTACCGACGTCACGGGGAGACGTCGCCGACAGGGGAGTCCCGTCCCGCCCGCCGTCCGAGCCCCCGGCCGCGGCCGACGCCCCACCGGCGCACCGCCGCCGCTCCGGCACCCGCCGCCGACCTCGAGGTCCGCACCGTCGTCCTGACCGGCAACGTCGTCGTCACCGGCGACGTGGTCGTGACCGGCGGCGTGGTCGTCACCGGCGACGTCGTCGTCCGGGAGGTGTGCCCGGCCGAGCCGGTGACCGCCGCCGCCGACCTCGCCGAGCTGACCGAGGCCGCCGACGCCCAGGCGCTGGCCGCCGTCGCGGCCGGCCCCGTCGAGCTCCCCGGGGACACCGACACCGTCGATGACACGGACGCCGACGACACCGACGACGACACCGCCGACGACACCGCCGACGAGGCCGAACGGGTCCCGGTCACGGTCGTCGCCGGGCACGGCCGGCACCGGCAGATCGTCCGGCTGCTGCGGCTGCCGCACCGCCGCCCGGCGTTCTACCTCGCCGCCGCCCTGGTGGGCGCGGTCTGTGTCGGCTCCTCGATCGGCGACCGCGTCGCCCTGGCCGACGGCCCCGGGGCGGTCAGCCACTCGGTGAGCGTCGCCGAGGAGCTGGGCATCGGGGACCAGGACCTGCCGGCCGCCGCCGAGGCGGCGACCCTGCGCTCCGACGCCGCGCTGCTCGGCGAGGTGACCGCCAGCCGCAACGCCCGCGAGGCGGAGGAGGCCGCGGCCGCCCAGGCCCAGGCCGACGCCGACCGGGTGGTGCTGGAGGCGGCCGCCGCCGCGGCCGCGGAGGCCGCCCGGCCCAGAACCGTCCTGCCCGTGGCCGGCGCGCGGCTCACCAGCTCCTTCGGTTCGCGCTGGGGCACGCTGCACGCCGGCATCGACCTCGCCGCCCCCATGCTCACGCCCGAGTACGCCGCCGCCGACGGGGTCGTCCTCGAGGCCGGCCCGGCCAGCGGCTACGGCAACGTCGTCTACATCCAGCACGAGAACGGCGACGTCACCGTCTACGGGCACATGGAGGAGGTCCTCGTGCAGCCCGGCCAGGTGGTCCGCGCCGGCGACACCATCGCGCTGCTGGGCAACCGCGGTCAGTCGACCGGTCCGCACCTGCACTTCGAGGTGCACGTCGGCGGCCTCGGCGGCGAGAAGATCGACCCCATCCCGTGGCTGCGCGACCGCGGCGTCGCCATCTGAGTGAGGACCCCGCTGCCCCCCACCCCTCGCAGGCTCGGGGCGGGACCCTGCAGCGGGGCCGCCAGCAGGACCACGACGGCGCCCCCTCCCGGCAGGTCCGGGCAGGGGGCGCCGCCGTCGGGAGGACACTGCGGGGGGAGGTGGGCCGATGGGAGCCGGGCACGCGCACGGCCACTCGCACGGGCACGGCACCGCCGCGGGCGCGTCCCGCGGGCGGCTGGCCGTCGTCCTCGGACTGACGCTGGCGGTCCTCGTCGCCGAGGTCGTCGGCGCGCTGGTCTCCGGGTCGCTCGCGCTGCTCGCCGATGCCGGGCACATGGCCACCGACGCGCTCGGTGTGGGCCTGGCGCTCGGCGCGGTGACGCTGGCCCAGCGGCCCGCCCGCGGACGGCGCACCTTCGGCTGGCAGCGGGTGGAGATCCTCGCCTCGGTGGCCAACGGGCTGCTGCTCGCCGGTGTCGCGGTGGTGGTGGTGGTCGAGGCGGTGCGCCGGATCGGCGACCCGCCGGAGATCTCCTCCGGGGTCGTCCTCGCCGTGGCCGCCGTCGGCCTGGCCGCCAACCTCACCGGGCTGGCGCTGCTGCACCGCGGCCGCCGCGGCTCGCTCGCGGTCCGCGGCGCGCACCTCGAGGTGCTCGGCGACGCGCTCGGCTCGGTGGCCGTCCTCGTCGCCGCCGGCGTCGTCGCGCTCACCGGGTGGACGCCGGCCGACACGATCGCCGCGCTGCTCATCGGCTGCCTGGTGCTGCCGCGGGCCTGGGCACTGCTGCGCGAGTCCCTCGACGTGCTGCTCGAGGCCGCCCCGCGCGACGTCGACCTCGACGAGGTCCGGGCGCACCTCCTCGGCGTGGAGGGCGTCATCGGCGTCCACGACCTGCACGCCTGGACGATCACCTCGGGGCTGCCGGTGCTCTCGGCGCACGTCGTCGTCACTGACGAGGCGCTGGCGGCCGGCCACGGCGGCCGGGTCCTCGACGCGCTCGGCACCTGCCTGGGCGACCACTTCGACGTCGCCCACTGCACCTTCCAGCTCGAGGCCGAGACGCACGCCGGCCACGAGGCCCCCGTCCACGATTGAGGTCACGACCCAGGGCGCTCCCGCCGGTGGGACAGTGGGGAGCGCACGACGACCGGACTGGAGGCGCAGGTGGAGCACGGGCACCACTCGGGCATGTGGGTGCCCGGCGAGCCACCCACGTGGGGACGGGTGTTCCTGCCCCACCTCGACGCGTGGTCGGTGCTGCCGGTCCTGGCGCTGCTCGGCGTGCTGGCCTACGCCGTCGGCCTCGTCCGCCTGCGCCGCTCCGGGGTGGCCTGGCCGTGGTGGCGGACGGCGTCGTGGGTGGCCGGCTGCCTGTCCCTGTTCGCCGTCACCGGCACCTGGCTCAACGGCTACAGCATGGTGCTGTTCAGCGTGCACATGGCCCAGCACATGGTGCTGTCGATGGTGGCGCCGCTGCTGATGCTGCTCGGCCGGCCGGTGACGCTGGCGCTGCGGTCCCTGCCACGGGGCAGGGGAGTGGCCGGCGTCCCGCGGGCGCTGCTGCTCGACGCCCTGCACAGCCGGGTCGCGCGCTTCGTGTCGCACCCGGCCTTCACCCTGCCGCTGTTCCTGGTCAGCCTCTACGGCGTCTACTTCACGCCCGTCTTCGACGCGCTGATGAGCGACCCGTTCGGCCACCAGTTCATGCTCGCCCACTTCACCGTCACCGGGCTGCTGTTCTTCGGCCCGATCCTCGCCCAGGACCCGTGGCCGCGGCAGGTGGGTCACGGCGGCCGGATGCTCGAGCTGCTGATCCCGATGCCGCTGCACGCCTTCTTCGGCGTCGCGATCATGATGTCGTCGGCGCTGGTGGTGCGGACGTTCGCCGATTCGCCCGCCGGCTGGGGCGTGGACCCGCTGGCCGACCAGAACACCGCCGGCAGCATCGCCTGGTCCTTCGGCGAGGTGCCGACCGTGCTGGTGATGCTCGTCGTGCTCGCCAGCTGGATGGGCTCGGAGGACCGCCGCGGCCGCCGGATGGACCGGGCCGCCGTCCGCACGGACGACGCCGAGCTCGAGGCCTACAACGCCCGCCTCCGGCAACTGGCGGCCCGCTCCGGCTCCTGACCCGACGGGCTCCTGCCCCGACGGCTCCTGCCCCGACGGCTCCTGACACGCCGGCTGCCTGACACGACGGCGCCCGCGCCCCCGGCCGAGGACGCGGGCGCCGAGGTGAGCGGACCCACCCGACGTGGACGGGGCCGTCGCCGGCCGGGATGTCGTCCTTGGTCGCCTCGACGAGGAGCCCGGCGACGAGGGCGCCGACGACGAGCAGCGCCGCCGCCCAGCCGGCGCCAGCAGCGCGCCGAAGACGCCCTGCAGCGCGCGGGCGCCGAAGAGCATGGCCTCGTCCTGCGCCAGGCCGCCGAGTGCCGAGGCGACGGCGAACCCGGCCGCGCCGACCAGGTTGGGTGCGCTCGCGGCCCCAGAAGTCGGCGATGCGGCCGCCGAGCAACAGGAAGCCGCCGAAGGTCAGCGTGTAGGCGGTGACGATCCACTGCTGGGTCGCCGGGGTGATGCCCAGGTCGGCGGACACGGCGGGCAGCGCGATGTCGACGATCGTGGCGTCGAGGACGACCAGCAGGACGGTCACCGCGATGACGCCGAGGGCCGGCCAGCGCTTCTCGTAGGGCTCCGCGGCCGGGGTGTCCGGCCCGGCCGCAGGGGTGGACGACGGGTGGGTCATGAGGTCCTTCGGGGGTGGAGTGCAGGGGCCGAGATCGTCGGCCGAGGGAGCAACCCAGCCCCCTGCGACCATGGGGACGTGGCCGTATCGCTGGTGGTGACCGCCGACACGCACCTCCCCAAGCGGGCACGTGACCTGCCTCATGCCCTGTGGGCCGCGATCGAGGCCGCCGACCTCGTCGTGCACGCCGGCGACTGGGTCGACGTCGCCCTGCTCGACGCGCTGGAGTCCCGCGCCCGCGGCCTGCTCGCCGTGTACGGCAACAACGACCACGGGCCGCTGCGCGAGCGGCTGCCGGAGGTGGCGCGTGCCGAGGTCGGCGGCCTGCGCGTCGCCGTCGTCCACGAGACCGGCGACGCCAAGGGCCGGGAACGCCGCTGCGCCGACCGGTTCCCCGACACCGACGTCCTCTTCTTCGGCCACAGCCACATCCCGTGGGACACCACCACCGCGACCGGCCTGCGGCTGCTCAACCCCGGCTCGCCCACCGACCGGCGGCGGCAGCCCACCGGCACCTTCCTCACCGCCGTGGCCGACGCCGGGGTCCTGTCCGAGGTGGTCCTCCACCCGGTCGCCCGGTGACGGCGGTACCGACGGCGTCCCCGCCCGCCGCCCGCTGGCGCCACCTGCTCGTCGGCCTGACCGGCCTGGTCGCCGCCTGCGCGGCGCAGAACGGGCTGCCCTTCCTTACCGTGGCGCTGCGCGGGGAGGGGCTCACCCTGCCGCAGGTCGGCCTCCTGGTCGCCGCGCCCACCGCCGGCCTGGTCTGCGCGCTGCTCGCCTGGGGAGCCCTCGCCGACCGCTACGGCGAGCGCCTCGTGCTCTCCTGCGGCCTCGCGGTGGCCGCCGGCGCCCTGACCGGGGCCGCCCTGGCCGACGCCGCCGTGCCGACCGGCCTGTGGCTGCTGCTGGCCGGCGCCGGGAGCGCGTCGGTGCACGCCGCCAGTGGCCGGCTGGTGCTCGGCTGGTTCCCACCCGAGCAGCGCGGGCTGGCGATGGGCATCCGGCAGGCCGGGCAGCCGCTGGGCGTCGGCCTGGCCGCCCTGACGCTCCCGCGGCTGGCGGCCGACGGTCCCGGCGGCGCCTTCGCGTTCCTGGCGGCCGGGTGCGCGGTCACCGCGGTCCTCGTGGGCCTGCTGGTCCGCGACCCCGGCAGGCCCCCGCGGACCGACGGCGCGCCGCGGCCGGCCTCGCCCTACCGCAGCCCCGTCCTGTGGCGGGTGCACGCGGCCAGCACGCTGCTGGTGGTGCCGCAGTTCGCCGTCGCCGGGCTCGCCTTCGACTGGCTGGTACGCGAGGCGGGCTGGAGCGCGGCCGGGGCCGGCACCCTGCTGGCGGTAACCCAGATCGGCGGCGTCGCCGCGCGGCTGGGTGCGGGTGCGTGGTCGGACCGGGTGGGCAGCCGGCTCGGGCCCCTGCGGCAGGTGGCGGTCGCGGTCGCGGCGGTCGTCGGACTGCTGGCCGTCGTCGCCGCCCTGACACCGGACGTCCTCGGGTCTGCGGCAGCCGCGGCGGCAGTCGCCCTCGCGGCGATCGCCACGGTCAGCCCGAACGGGGTGGCGTTCACCTCGGTGGCCGAGCAGGCCGGGAGTGCGTGGGCCGGGCGGGCGCTGGGGGCGCACAACACCGCCCAGAACCTGGCGGCCGCCCTGACCCTCCCGCTGGCGGCGCTGCTGGCCGACAGCGGCCCCGGCTACGGCGCGGCCTTCGCGCTGGGCGCGGTCGCCGCCGCGGTCGCCGTCGCCGTCGTCCCCGGCCGAGTGGCCGAGCGGACTGCCGCCATCGCGGACGCCCGGTGAGCCGTCGGCCGTGGCCGCCGCGGGCGGTGGCCCTGCTTGCCTGCCCGGTCTGCGGTGCGCCGCTGTCGGCCCTGCCCGGGGACGCCGGCCTTCGCTGTCCCGCCGGCCACTCCTTCGACCGGGCGCGGCAGGGGCACGTGACGCTGCTGCCGCCCGGGCACACGCCGCCCACCGGTGACACCGCCGCGATGGTCGCCGACCGCGCGGAGGTCCTCGCCGCCGGCACGTACGCCGGGCTGACCCGGGTGCTGGCCGACGCGGTGGCCGCGGGGGAGGGGCCGGTGGACGCCGTCCTCGACCTCGGCGGCGGCACGGGACACCACCTGGCGGGCGTCCTCGACCGGCTGCCGGGCGCCGTGGGCGTGGTCCTCGACTCCTCGCGCTACGCGGCCCGCCGCGCGGCCGGGATGTCGCCCCGGGTCCTCGCGGTCGTCGCCGACACCTGGGCGCGGCTGCCCGTCCGCGACGCCGCCGTCGACCGGGCGACGGTGGTCTTCGCCCCGCGCAACGGCCCGGAGACCGCCCGGGTGCTCCGGCCCGGCGGCCGGCTCGTGGTGGTCACCCCCGCGCCCGACCACCTGGCCGAGCTCGTGCGGCCGCTGGGGTTGCTCCGGGTGGACCCGGACAAGGAGGCCCGGCTGGCGGCGTCCCTCGAGCCGCACCTGGTCCCGGCCGGGCGGGTGCGGCACCGCGAGGAGCTCGACCTGGACCGCGGCACGGTGGCCACGGTGGTGGGGATGGGCCCGCACGCCCGGCACCTGACGCCGGAGCGGCTGGCGGCCGCGGTCGCCGCACTGCCGCCGCGGGTGCGCGCGACCCTCGCCGTCGACGTCACGACCTGGACGGTCCCCGCGGACGCCGGAGGGGCCCGGCCGTGACGGCCGGGCCCCTCCGGGCACTGCTGTGCGGTGTCCCCGCCGCCGTGACGGCGACGGGAACGGGCGTCACCGGACGGCGCGGCTGCGTCCCCGGGTGGCGAAGACGTAGACCAGCAGCACCACGATGGCGCCGATGATCGAGCCGATGATCCCGGCGGTGCCGAGCTCGAAGCCCCTGCCGCTGATCAGGCTGCCGAGCAGGTTGCCGACGAGGGAGCCGACGATGCCGAGCACGATGGTCATCCCGATGCTCATCGACTGCTTGCCCGGGACGACGGCCCGCGCGATGAAGCCGGCGATCGCGCCGACCACGATCAGCACGATGATGTTCCAGAGGATCTCCACGATGGACCTCCCAAGCATGTGGCCGAGGTGGCCGGGCCCTGGCATCTCCAGGGACGGATGGTGCTGTTCCCGCGCTGAGCAGGGCGGAAACCCTCGTTGATCATGGCGTGACCCGATCGTGTCACGGGGTGACCGCCGGGGCCCGGCGTGCCTGCCCGGTCGGGCCCGACGGCCCCGCTGCGCACGGTCTAAGCTGCGGCCGTGACGATCGCGCCTGCACCGATCGTGAGCCGGCCCAGCCCGGCTCGCGAGGTCCAGCGGGGTGCGCGGCTCTCCAACCTGCTGCGGACCACGGACCACAAGACCATCGGCCTGATGTACATGGCCACCTCGTTCGCCTGGTTCATCGTGGGTGGCTTCATGGCCATGCTCATCCGCGGTGAGCTGGGCCAGCCCGGGCTGCAGTTCCTGTCCCCGGAGCAGTACAACCAGCTGGTCACCATGCACGGCACGATCATGCTGCTGATGTTCGCGACGCCGCTGTTCTTCGCGTTCTCGAACCTGATCATGCCGCTGCAGATCGGTTCTCCCGACGTCGCCTTCCCGCGGCTGAACGCCCTCTCGTTCTGGCTGTTCTTCTTCGGCAGCCTGATCGCCGTCTCGGGCTTCCTCACCCCGAACGGTGCCGCCGACTTCGGCTGGTACGCCTACGCCCCGCTCTCGGACGCGGTGCACAGCCCCGGCGCCGGCGCCAACATGTGGTTCACGGGCCTCGCCGTCAGCGGTCTGGGCACGATCCTCGGCGCGGTCAACTTCATCACCACCGTCGCCTGCCTGCGGGCGCCGGGCATGACCCTGTTCCGGATGCCGATCTTCACCTGGAACACCCTGGTCACCAGCCTGCTGGTGCTCTTCGCGTTCCCGATCCTCACCGCGGCGATCTTCGGGATGCTGGCCGACCGCAACCTCGGTGCGCTGATCTACTCGGACGAGAACGGTGGTCCGATGCTGTGGCAGCACCTGTTCTGGTTCTTCGGCCACCCCGAGGTCTACATCATCGCGCTGCCGTTCTTCGGCATCATCACCGAGATCATCCCGGTGTTCAGCCGCAAGCCGCTGTTCGGCTACAAGGGCATGGTCGGCGCGACCCTGCTGATCGCGGGTCTGTCCGTCACGGTGTGGGCGCACCACATGTTCGCCACCGGCGCGATCCTGCTGCCGTTCTTCTCCTTCCTGACGTACCTCATCGCCGTGCCGACCGGCATCAAGTTCTTCAACTGGATCGGCACCATGTGGCGCGGCCAGCTGACGTTCGAGACACCGATGCTCTTCGCTATCGGCTTCCTGGTGACCTTCCTCCTGGGCGGGCTCACCGGCGTCCTGCTGGGCAGCCCGCCGCTGGACTGGCACGTCAACGACAGCTACTTCGTCGTCGCCCACTTCCACTACGTCGTCTTCGGCACCGTGGTGTTCGCCGCCTACGGCGGCATCTACTTCTGGTTCCCGAAGATGGCCGGCCGGATGATGGACGAGCGGCTGGGCAAGCTGCACTTCTGGCTGACGTTCATCGGCTTCCACGCCACGTTCCTGGTGCAGCACTGGCTGGGCACCCAGGGCATGCCGCGCCGGTACGTCGACTACCTGCCCACCGACAACTTCACGACGCTGCACGTCATCTCGACGATCGGCTCGTTCGTCCTGGGCGCCAGCACCATCCCGTTCCTCTACAACGTGGCCAAGTCGTGGAAGTACGGCCGGCTCGCACTGCGCGACGACCCGTGGGGCCACGGCAACTCGCTGGAGTGGGCCACCTCCTCGCCGCCGCCGCGGCACAACTTCACCGAGATCCCGCGGATCCGGTCGGAGCGTCCGGCGTTCGAGGCGCACTACCCGCACCTCATCGAGCGACTGCACGCCGAGGCGCACGTCGGCAAGCGGCACGAGCCGTACGGCGGCGTGAGCGAACTCGCCAGCGGCACCGGTGCGCGTCAGGGCCCGAACGACCCCGACCCGTTCTGAGTGAGGGCCCCCTGCCCTCCTAGCCCTCGCGGAGCTCGGGCCCGGGGCTGCAGGAGGGCCACCCGCGATCTCACCAGCGACGCCCCGTCGGCTCCGGCCGGCGGGGCGTCGCCGCGTCCGGGGTCCCCGACCGGCCCGGGGAGCGGCCGGGGCGGTGCGGCACGATGGCGGCCGTGTCGCTCGACCCCGCTCCTCGCGTCCTGCCGCAGACCGCCACCCAGCGGCCCGGGGCGCTGCTCACCGTCACCGGCGCCGACCGGCCGGGAGTGACCGCCCGGCTCTTCGGGGCACTGGCGCAGGGCGACGACGGCGTGCCCCCGGTCGAGGTGGTCGACGTCGAGCAGGTCGTCGTGCACGGGCACCTCGTCCTCGGCGTGGTCGTCGGCGCGCTGTCGACGGACGAGGAGCCGGTGGACGAGGCCGCCTTCCTCGCCGGGCTCGGCCGCCTCGCCGACGACGTCGCGCTGGCCACCGGCGTCCGCGTCGAGGTGGAGCCCGCCTCCGACCGCGGCGTCCAGAGCGCGCCGGGCGGCCGGCCGCACCACGTCATCCTGCTCGGCCGACCGGTGCCGCCGTCCGCGGTCGCCGGCGCAGCCACGGCGATCGCGGGCGTCGGCGGCAACATCGACGCCATCCGGCGGCTGTCGGACTGGCCGGTGACCAGCCTCGAGCTGACCGTTTCCGGGGCCGGCGCCACCGAGCTGCGCACCGCGCTCGCCGCCGTCGCCGCGTCCTCCGGTGCCGACATCGCCGTCGAGCAGGTCGGACTGGCCCGGCGCAGCAAGCGACTGATCGTCCTCGACGTCGACTCGACGCTCGTGCGCGGCGAGGTCATCGACGAGCTGGCCGCGCGCGCCGGGCGGGCCGCCGAGGTCGCCCGGATCACCGCCGCGGCCATGAACGGCGAGCTGGACTTCGCCGAGTCGCTGCGGGCGCGCGTGGCCACGCTGGCCGGCCTGCCGGTCGAGGTCCTCGACGAGGTGCGCGAGCACCTGGAGCTGACCCCGGGCGCCCGCACGCTGATCCGCACGCTGCAGCGCCTCGGCTTCCGCTGCGGCATCGTCAGCGGCGGCTTCAGCCAGATCACCGACCCGCTGGCGGCCTCCCTCGGCCTGGACTTCGCCGCCGCCAACACCCTCGAGGTCGCCGACGGCCGGCTCACCGGCGGCCTGGTGGGCGAGATCGTCGACCGGCCGGGCAAGGCCCGGGCGCTGGCCCGCTTCGCCGCCGAGCACGGCATCCCGCTGGAGCAGACGGTCGCCGTCGGCGACGGCGCCAACGACCTCGACATGCTCAACACCGCCGGGCTGGGCATCGCCTTCAACGCCAAGCCCGTCGTGCGCGAGCAGGCGCACACCGCGTTGAACCAGCCCTACCTCGACGCCGTCCTGCAGGTCCTCGGCTTCACCCGGGACGAGGTGCAGGACGCGGTGTGATCTGCCGTCCTACCGGACGGCACCGCGGCCAGGTGCCGTCCCCCTGCGGCGCTGAGCCCTGCCCGGCCTTCGCTCGCGGGAGCCTCCGGCCCCCACTCCTCACGCCGCCGCGCAGGGCGGCTCACCTCACGAGGGCGGCACCGCGGCCAGGTGCCGTCCCCCTGGGGCGCTGAGCCCCTCCCCTCAGGGGCGGTGCACGGTGCCCTCCAGCTCGACGCCGGCGCCGCGCAGCTGGACGAGGGCGGCGTCGGTCGAGGCCTCGGCCACCCCGGCGGTCAGGGACAGCAGCACCCGGGTGCCGAAGCCCTCCGCCACGGCGTCGAGCGCGGTGGCGCGCACGCAGTGGTCGGTGGCGATGCCGACGACGTCGACGGCGTCGACCCCGCGCCCGCGCAGCCAGTCGGCCAGCGCCACGCCGTCGGCCCGGCCCTCGAAGCCGGAGTAGGCCGCCGCGTACTCGCCCTTGTCGAACACCGCCTCGATCGGCCCGCGGTCCAGCGACGGGTGCAGCTCGACCCCGCCGGTCCCGACGACGCAGTGCGCCGGCCACGTGTCCAGGTAGTCCGGCTGCTCGGCGAAGTGGCCGCCGGGGTCGACGTGGTGGTCCCGGGTGGCGACGATGTGCGCGTACCCGGTGGACCGCACGTGCACGCTGATCGCCCCGGCCACCGCGGCGCCTCCGGCCACGGCCAGGCTGCCGCCCTCGCAGAAGTCGTTCTGCACGTCCACCACGACGAGTGCGCGCGTCATCCCGGTTCCTCCCGTCATGCCGTCACCGTCTCCAGTGCCGGTTCCCCGCGGGACAGCGCCCATGCCTCCGGCGGCAGCGCCTCGCGGACCCGGCGGTGGTGCGCCACCGCGGCGGAAAGCGCACCGGACGGCGACGACGGCGCCACCACCTCCCCGCCGCGCACCAGGGGGACCACCAGCTGCCGGTCGCCCTCGCGCGGCTCCACGGGCCCGCTCGTCACCACCTCGGCGGTCGCCGTGCCGTCGGGGTCGTGCCGCCGGACGGCGGACTTGCGGCCGCCGACGGAGTTCTTGCCCTCGGAGCGCTTGGCCACCGGGAGACCGTCGCGCTCGACCAGCTTGTAGACCATCCCGGCGGTCGGGGCGCCGGAGCCGGTGACCAGCGAGGTGCCCACGCCGTAGCCGTCGACCGGTGCGGCCATCAGGCCGGCGATCGCGTACTCGTCCAGGTCGCTGGTCACGATGATCCGCGTCCCGGTCGCGCCCAGGTCGTCGAGCTGTCGGCGGGCGGCGCTCGCCAGGGTCGGCAGGTCGCCGGAGTCCAGCCGGATGGCGCCCAGCTGCGGCCCGGCCACCTCCACGGCGGTGGCGATGCCCTTCGCGACGTCGTAGGTGTCCACCAGCAGCGTGGTGCCGACACCGAGGGTGTCGACCTGCGCGCGGAAGGCGGCGGACTCGTCGTCGTGCAGGAGCGTGAACGCGTGCGCGCTGGTGCCCGTCGTCGGTACCCCGTACCGCCGGCCGGCCTCGAGGTTGGAGCTGGCCACGAAGCCCACGAGGTGGGCGGCCCGCGCCGCGGCGACGGCGGCCTGCTCGTGCGTGCGCCGCGAGCCCATCTCGATGCACGGCCGCTCGCACGCCGCGCCCACCATCCGCGCGGCGGCCGAGGCGATCGCGCTGTCGTGGTTGAGCACCGAGAGCACCAGCGTCTCGAGCAGGACCCCCTCGGCGAAGGGCGCGCGCACGGTGAGCACCGGCGAGCCGGGGAAGAACAGCTCGCCCTCGGCGTAGCCGTCGACGTCACCGGAGAAGCGGAAGCCGGCCAGCCAGTCCAGCAGCCGGGGATCGGTGAGGCCCTGCTCGCGCAGCGCGGTGAGCTCGGCGTCGCCGAACCGGAAGGACGGGAGCTGCTCGAGCAGGCGGCCGGTGCCGGCGACGACGCCGTAGCGGCGGCCGTGCGGCAGGCGCCGGGCGAAGACCTCGAAGACGCAGTCGCGGTCGGCCGTGCCGTCGGCGAGGGCGGCGGCGACCATGGTCAGCTCGTACCGGTCGGTGAGCAGCGCGGGACCCGTCGGCATGGGACGGGACTCTAGGTCGGCCGCCGTGCCGTCACCCGCGGAGCCGGGGGAGGGGCCGTCCTACAGTGGTCGGGTGGCCGGACCCCTGGCGCCGACACGGACGCCCGAATCCACGGTCGAGGAGACCGCAGACCTCGACCGGCCCTGGGTCACCATCGTCTGGAACGACCCGGTGAACCTGATGACCTACGTGACCCACGTGCTGCGCGAGCTGTTCGGGTACGACGAGCCGACGGCGACCACGCTCATGCTGCAGGTGCACAACGACGGCAAGGCGGTGGTCAGCTCCGGCCCGCGCGAGCGGATGGAGCACGACACCAGCCGGCTGCACGCCTACGGCCTGTGGGCCACCTACCAGAAGGACGCATGAGACCGTTCCGGCCCAAGCGCGGTGACGTCGTCGCCCGGCTCGAGCCGGCCGAGGCCGGCGTCCTCGGGCTGCTGCTCGACCAGCTCGAGCAGCTACTCACCGCCGACGCCGACGACGTCGACGGCGACCCGGTCATGGCGCGGCTGCTGCCCGCCGGGCACCGCTCCGACCCGGAGATCGCCGCGGACTACCGGGAGCTGACCGAGTCGGCGCTGCGGTCGGGGAAGACCGACGACCTGGCCGCCGTGCGGGCGAGCCTGCCGGCCGACGGCGGTGAGGTGCGGCTGGACCGCGACCAGGCCGGTGCGTGGCTGCGCACCACCAACGACCTGCGGCTGGCGCTCGGCGAGCGGATCGGGATCACCGAGGAGACCGAGCCGCCCGAGGACCCCGCCGGCGAGGAGGGCCAGCAGCTGGCCGTCTACTACTGGCTCACCGCGCTGCAGGGGTCGCTGGTCGACGCGGTCGCCGCCGGCCGAAGGTGAGCACCACGAGGGTCGCGAGCAGCAGGTCGAGGACGAAGAAGACCAGCACCAGGCTGGGCAGCTCCAGGTCGCGGACCATCGCGCCGACGGCCGAGACGAGGGTGACGGCCGACAGCGCCAGCACCAGGAGCAGCAGCAGCGACCGCGCGGTGACCAGCAGGGCGAGCGAGCGGCGGTCGGCGCCGGCGTCGCTGCTGAAGTGCCCGGTCCGGGAGGTCAGCCCCCGGATCCCCAGCCAGAGCGCCGGCAGCGCGACGACGACCACGCCGGCCACCATGATCAGCTCGAGCACCACGAGACCGCACCGTAGCCGGTCGGCGACCGCGGGTGTCCGCCCCCGGTCGGGCGACCGTCGTCCCGGTGGCCCGAGCGCGCCGCCTAGACTGGAAGCGTGCTGCGCATCGACCGCGCGACCTACGACGCCATCGTGGCCCACGCCCGGGAGGACCACCCGGACGAGGCCTGTGGCGTCGTCGCCGGCCCCGAGGGCAGCGACCGTCCCGAGCGGTTCATCCCGATGCTCAACGCCGCCCGGTCGCCGACGTTCTACGAGTTCGACTCGGCCGACCTGCTGCGTCTCTACCGGGACATGGACGACCGGGGCGAGGAGCCGGTGGTCGTCTACCACTCGCACACCGCGACCGAGGCATCCCCGTCGCGGACCGATGTCAGCTACGCGTCGGAGCCCAACGCCCACTACGTGCTCGTCTCCACCCGGCACCACGGCCGGGAGACCGGCCTGGCCGGTGACGAGGTCGAGTTCCGCAGCTTCCGGATCGTCGACGGCGAGGTGAGCGAGGAGGACGTCGAGGTCGTCGAGTCCTACCTGTTCGGCCACTCGCCGACCACCGTCGTCTACGACTGAACCGTCGCTGTGCCGCCGGGCACGGAATCCCCGGCGGCGGGCGGGCGTTGCCCGCACCGACACGCGCTCACGCCGGGCGCCCCCGCACGTCCCCACCCTCCCGAGGAGAACCGCACGCCATGGCCATCGAGGTCCGGATCCCGACCATCCTGCGCACCCACACCGGCGGCAACAAGACCGTCGAGGGCAGCGGGGACACCCTCGGCGCGCTCGTCGACGACCTCGACGCCCAGCACCCGGGCATCAAGGGCCGCCTCGTGACCGAGGAGGGCAAGCTGCACCGCTTCGTCAACGTCTACGTCAACGACGAGGACGTGCGGTTCACCGGCGCCCTGGACACCGCGGTCAAGGACGGCGACTCGGTCACCATCCTCCCGGCGGTCGCCGGCGGCTGCTGAGGCAGTCCCCGTCCGCCCGTCCCCCCTCGTCCCGGGAAGAGCTCTGCCATGGCCCGCTTCAACTCCCTCGTCGACTCCCTCGGCGGCACCCCGCTGGTCGGGCTGCCGAGCCTGTCGCCGACCTCCGACGTGCGGCTGTGGGCCAAGCTCGAGGACCACAACCCCACCGGGTCGATCAAGGACCGCGCCGCGATCTCGATGATCGAGGCGGCCGAGAAGGACGGGACGCTCACGCCGGGCGCCACCATCCTCGAGCCGACCAGCGGCAACACCGGCATCTCGCTGGCGATGGTGGCCCGGCAGCGGGGCTACAAGCTGATCTGCGTCATGCCGGAGAACACCTCGGTCGAGCGCCGGCAGCTGCTGGAGATGTACGGCGCGAGGATCATCAGCTCGCCGGCCGCGGGCGGCTCCAACCAGGCCGTGGCGATGGCCAAGGAGATGGCCGCCGCGCACGACGACTGGGTGATGCTCTACCAGTACGGCAACCCGGCCAACGCCGAGGCGCACTACACCGGCACGGCCCCGGAGATCCTGACCGACCTGCCCTCGATCACCCACTTCGTCGCGGGCCTGGGCACCACCGGCACGCTCATGGGTTGCTCGCGCTACTTCCGCGAGCACAAGCCCGGCGTCCAGGTGATCGCCGCCGAGCCGCGCTACGGCGAGCTGGTCTACGGCCTGCGCAACATCGACGAGGGCTTCATCCCCGAGCTCTACGACCCCGAGCTGCTGGACTCCCGCTTCTCCGTCGGGCCGGAGGACGCCGTCCACCGCACCCGGCAGCTGGTCGAGCGCGAGGGCATCTTCGCCGGCATCTCGACCGGGGCGATCCTGCACGCCGCGCTCGGGATCGCCGACCGCGAGGTCGCCGCCGGCCGCAAGGCCGACATCGTCTTCATCGTCTGCGACGGCGGCTGGAAGTACCTGTCCACCGGCGCGTACGCGGGCACCGTCGAGGAGGCCACCTCCGCACTGGAGGGCCAGCTCTGGGCGTGAGCAAGGACCACCCTGCCCCCCGCCGCTCGCAGGCTCGCGGCGGGACCCTGCAGGGCGGCCGCATCCCCGCCCGGGGCCTGCTGTTCGACAACGACGGCGTGCTGGTCGACTCCGACGCCGCCGTCGTCACCTCCTGGTCGCGCTGGGCGGTGGAGCACGACCTGGACCCCACGGGCGTCCTGGCCGTGGTGCACGGGCGCCGGGCCGCCGACACCGTGGCCGACCTGGTGACCGGGCCGCGGCGGGCCGAGGCGGCCGCGCTCATCGACCGCTACGAGCTCGAGGACGCCGGCACGGTGCCCGCCGTCGCCGGTGCCGCCGACCTGCTGGCGTCCCTGCCGCAGGACGTCTGGGCCGTCGTCACCTCCGGCACCCCGGCGCTGGCCACCGCCCGGCTGCGCGCCGCCGGCCTGCCGCTGCCCGGCGCGATGGTCACCGGCCACGACGTGCGCACCGGCAAGCCCGACCCCGAGGGCTACCTGCTCGGCGCCCGGCTGCTCGGCCTGCGGCCCGAGGACACCGTGGTGCTCGAGGACGCCCCCGCGGGCATCGCCGCCGGCCGCGCCGCGGGTGCCCGCGTCGTCGGGGTAGGAGAGCGGGCGGTCGGCACCGGGGCCGACGTCGTCGTCCGGGACCTCACCGGGCTCCGCTGGGACGACGGCGTCCTCACGGTGGCCGCCGGATCGGTCCTGCCGGACGGCTAGCCTGGCGCCCGCGATGGAGAACGTGCGGGGATGCGGCCGGCCGGGGAGCGCGGCGTGAGGCTCACGGTCGTGGGCTGCTCGGGCAGCGGACCCGGCCCGACGTCGGCGGCCTCCTGCTACCTCGTCGAGCACGACGGCTTCCGGCTGCTGCTCGACCTGGGCAGCGGTGCGTTCGGGGCGCTGCAGGCGCTCGCCGACCCGGACACGATCGACGCCGTCTACCTCTCGCACCTGCACGCCGACCACTGCCTCGACGTCGCACCGCTGGTGGTGTGGCACCGGTACTCCGGCCGGGCGTCGGGACACCGGCTGCCGCTGATCGCCCCCGCGGGCGCCGAGCGGCGCCTGGCGCTGGTGTACGACAGCGGCGGCGCCCCGCTGACCGACGTCTTCGACTTCGCGGTCACCCCGGTCTCGGCGATCCTCGGCCCGTTCACCGTGCAGACCGCCCGCACCGCGCACCCGGCCGAGTGCCACGCGATCCGGCTGACCGCGCACGGCAGCTCGCTGGTCTACACCGGCGACACCGGGCCGTCGCGGGCGGTCGTCGACCTGGCGCACCGCGCCGACGTGTTGCTGGCCGAGGCCGCCCACCCCGAGCGCGACGGGCTGCCGCCGGACCTGCACCTCACCGGCCGGCAGGCGGGGGAGGCAGCGGCCGCCGCCGGGGTGCGCCGGCTGCTGGTCACGCACGTGCCGCCCTGGGTGGACCCCGCCGCGCAGCTGGCCGCCGCGCGGACGGCCTTCCCCGGCGCCGAGCTCGTCCACCCGGGCGCGACGTACGACGTCTGAGCGCTTGCCGGGCCCGCGGGGAGGCGGCACGGTGGGCCGGTGGTCGACGACGAACGGGACGGCGTCCGACTGACCAGCCTCGACGCGCCGCTGGGCGACGGGCTCGAGGTGACCAAGGGCGACCTGGTCGACCACCTCGACGCCTTCGCCGACCGGCTGGTGCCGCAGCTGGCCGGCCGGCCCCTGTCGGTCAAGCGCGTGCGCCCGGGCCAGGAGCCGTTCATGCAGCGCAACGTGGCCAAGGGCGCGCCGGAGTGGGTGCGCACGGTGCCGGTGTGGTCCTACGGCGCCCACCGCGAGGTCCACCAGGTGCTCTGCGACGACCGCCGGACCCTGCTCTGGTTGGCCAACCAGCGGGCGGTGGAGTTCCACGTCCCCTTCTTCCGCGCCGGCGCGGAGACCGAGCCCACCGGCATCGTGCTCGACCTCGACCCGCCGGAGGGCGCCGACTTCGCCGTCGTCGTCCGCGCCGCGGAACTCGTGCGGCAGGCCCTCGCCGACACCGGGCTGGCCGGTGCGGTGAAGACCAGCGGGTCCAAGGGCGTGCACGTCGTCGTCCCGGTCCGCGGGGTCGGCCCCGAGGACGCCGCGGCCGCGACCCGTGCCCTGGCCGCCCGCGCGGCGGCGCTCGACCCCGGCCTGGCCACCACCGCCTACATCAAGGAGGACCGGCACGGCCGCGTCTTCCTCGACTCGACCCGGTCGGGCTCGTCGACGATCGTCGCCGCCTACAGCCCCCGCATCCGCCCGGGCCTGCCGGTGTCGGCGCCGGTGGCCTGGGAGGACCTGTCCTCGGTCCGTCCGGGCGACGTCACCGTGACGACGGCACCCGGACGGCTGGGCGACGGCGACCCGTGGACGGCGCTGCTGCCCGCGCCGCAGGAGCTGCCCGCCGACCTGCTCGCCGAGGGGCACACCATCCCGGTCGCGCGGGTGGCCGCGATGCACGAGGGCAAGCGGCGGGCGCGGGCGAAGAGGGCCACCGAAGCCTGAGCAGGGGCCCGAGCAGCCGCCCGACGGTCCGGCCGCCGTCGTCCACAGGGAGCCCGGTCGTCCACCACTGGGTGTACGCGGGCGCGTCCTGTCGGTGCCGACCCGCAGGCTGCCCGGCATGACGCACGACCCGCAGACCACCGCCTGGCTGGACCAGGAGGACGCCCACCTCGCCGCGGTCATCCGCCGCGCCCGCTTCGCCGTGCAGTACGTCGGGCCCGGGGAGCGCCCCGACGAGCCGGCGTTCGGCTACACCATCGGCCTGTTCGGCCTGGGCCACCCCGAGCTGGTGGTCGTCGGACGCGGGTCGTCGGCCACGCACACCCTGCTCGACGCGGTCGCCGGCGAGGTCGTCGCGGGCCGGTCGGTGGTGCCCGGCGAGTTGCTCGAGGTGGGCCGGGAGGAGCTCGTCGTGGAGGAGTGTCCCGACCCGGGGGAGGTGCTCCTCGGCGCCAACCGCTGGTACCGGCGCCCCGCGGAGTACTCCGTGCCGGCCTGCCTCCTCACCTGGGCCTCGCCGGCGGGGTGCTTCCCGTGGGACCCGGGCTGGGACGGCGGCCGCCACGGGCAGCCCCGACCGGGCACGTGGACGGCCTGAGTCCGCTCTGCGAGAACACCCTCGTCCTCGCGGGCCGGACCCGACAGGATGACGCGCGTCGCGGGACGCCCGCTGGCTGGAGGTGCACGTGACCGCGCACGCCGATCGACCGCCCCGGGCCGGCCGCGGCCGGGCCCGCGTGCTCCCCACGACGGAGCACCACACGGTCACCACGCTGGAGCTCTTCTTCGACCTGGTCTTCGTCTTCGCGATCACCCAGGTCACCGCCTTCATGGCCGAGGACGTCGGCTGGCGCAGCGCCGCCCGGGGCCTCGTGGTGCTCGCGCTGCTCTGGTTCGCCTGGTGCAGCTACGCCTGGCTGGGCAACCAGGCGCGGGCCGACGAGGGCGTGGTGCGGGGCGCGGTCATCGCCGCGATGGGTGCGCTGTTCCTCGTCGGGCTGGCGATCCCTGAGGCGTGGGGCGACGAGGGCGGCGGCCTCAGCGCACCGGTGGTCCTGGCCGGGGCCATCGCGGCGGTGCGGCTGCTCCACCTGGCGGTGTACGTGCTCGCAGCGGGGGAGGACGCCGGGCTGCGCGCCCAGCTGGGGCGCACCGCCGTCCCGGTCGTCGCGGCGGCGGTCCTGCTCGTGGTGGGTGCCGTCCTCGGGGGTACGGCGCAGACGGTGCTGTGGGTGCTGGCGCTGCTCGTCGACTACTCGGGGATGTACGCCTCGGGCCAGAACTGGCGGCTGCCCGCCCCCGGGCACTTCGCCGAGCGGCACGGCCTGATCGTGATCATCGCCCTGGGGGAGTCGATCATCGCGGTCGGCGTCGGGGTCACCGACCTGCCGCTGACCCTGCCCATCGCGGCCGCCGCGCTGCTGGGGCTGACGGTCAGCGTGTGCCTGTGGTGGGCCTACTTCGACGTCGTCGCTCCGGTGGCCGAGCGGGTGCTGGCGCGCAAGGAGGGCCGGGACCGGATCCGGCTGGCCCGGGACTCCTACACGTACCTGCACTTCCCGATGGTCGCCGGGATCATCTTCCTCGCCCTGGGGCTGAAGAAGGTCGCGGAGTACGTGGGGGACACCGAGCACCACGCGCTCACCGACCCGCTCGAGGGCACCGGTCTGTGGGCCCTGTACGCCGGCGTCGCGGTGTACCTGCTGGCGCACCTGGGGTTCCGGCTGCGCAACACCGGCTCGGTCAACCGGCCGCGCGCCGTCGTCGCGGTGGTGCTGCTGCTCGCACCCCTGGCCGTGCGGTACCTGCCGGCGCTGGCCCAGCTGGCGGTGCTGGCCGCCGTCCTGGTGGCGATGCTGTCCTACGAGGTGGTCCGCTACGCCGACGCGCGGGCCCGGGTGCGGGCGGAGGCGGCCGCCGGGCACGGGTGAGCCGCCTCCGGCCCGTCCTCTCAGCCGGCCTGCACCTCGCGGCGGTCCTCCGACCACACCGTGTGGAAGACGCCCTCGCGGTCCACCCGCCGGTAGGTGTGCGCGCCGAAGAGGTCGCGCAGGCCCTGCACCAGCGCGGCGGGCAGCCGCTCGGCGCGCAGGCCGTCGTAGTAGGCGAGCGCGGTGGCGAAGCCGGGCGCCGGGATCCCGGCCCGGGCGGCCTCGACCACCACCGTGCGCCAGCCCTCGAGGCAGTCGGCGACGGCGTCGCGGAAATAGCCGTGCGTCAGCAGCGTGGTCAGGTCCGGCTCGTCGGCGTAGGCCTGCCGGATCCGGTCGAGGAAGCGGGCGCGGATGATGCACCCGCCACGCCAGATGGTGGCCAGTGCCCCGGGGTCGATCTCCCAGCCGTGCTCGCGCGCCCCGGCGGCGATCTGGTCGAACCCCTGCGCGTAGGCGACCACCTTCGAGGCGTACAGCGCCTGGCGCACCGCCTCGACGAACGCGTCGCGGTCCTCCACCGGCGCGGGATCGGCGGCCGGCCCGGGCAGGACGGCCCGTGCGGCCTCCCGCTGCGCGGTGTGCCCGGACAGCCCGCGGGCGAAGACCGCCTCGGCGATGCCGCTCACGGGCACCCCGAGGTCGAGCGCCGACTGCACCGTCCACCGGCCGGTGCCCTTCTGCTCGGCCTCGTCGAGGACGACGTCGACGAACGGCTGCCCGGTGGCGGCGTCGACGTGCCGCAGCACCTGGGCGGTGATCTCGACGAGGTAGGACTCCAGGTCGCCGGCGTTCCACCCGGCGAACACCTCGCCGATCCCGGCGGGGGACAGGCCCAGCCGGGCCCGCAGCAGGTCGTAGGCCTCGGCGATCAGCTGCATGTCGGCGTACTCGATGCCGTTGTGGACCATCTTCACGAAGTGGCCGGCGCCGTCGGTGCCCACGTGGGTGCAGCACGGGGTCCCGTCGACCACGGCCGCGATCGACTCCAGCAGCGGGCCGACGATCTCGTAGGCCTCGGCCGACCCGCCGGGCATGATGCTCGGCCCGAGGAGGGCGCCCTCCTCGCCGCCGCTGATCCCGCAGCCCACGAAGTGGACGCCGCGCCCGGCCAGCGCCTGCGTCCGCCGGATGGTGTCGGTGTAGCGGGCGTTCCCGCCGTCCACGAGCACGTCGCCGGCCTCCAGCAGCGCCGCGACCTCCTCGACGACGGCGTCGGTCGACGCCCCGGCCTGCACCATGACGACGACCTTGCGCGGCCGGGACAGGGCCGCGACGAACTCCGCCACCGAGGAGGTGGGCACGAACGCGCCTTCGTCGCCGTGCGCGGCCACCAGGGCGTCGGTGCGCGCCCTCGTGCGGTTGTGCACCACCACCCGGCAGCCGTGGCGGGCGAGGTTGCGGGCGAGGTTGGCGCCCATCGTGGCCAGGCCGGTGACGCCGATGTCGCCGTCGGGGGCGGGTGCCGTCGCTGTGCTCATGTCCGCTGATGCTCGCGCAACCCCGCTCGCCGGGGGACCCGGCAGGCGTGCGCGCAGTCGCGACACGCCCGGGTGCAACACCGGTAAAAGATGTTACAACGGACTGTTGATCGCGGCGTGAGCCACCCGGCACGTTGCGAACACGCAACGGCGTGACGCAGACCACACCCCCGTGGACCCGGCGCCGGGGCGGCCCCCACTCCACCCGCGGTGGGTGCTGCGTGCCCGCGGTCCGGTCGAAAGGACATCCGTGCGAGGCAGACGTCTCCTGACGGGCGCAGTCGCGGCGACCGTCACGGCTCTGGCGACCGTGGTCGCCGGCGCCTCCCCGGCCGGCGCCGACGAGTCCTGGTGGCGCGGGCCGGCCCCCACGCAGTCCAGCATCAACGCCACCTCCGGCCCCTTCGCGACGTCGTCCACGACGGTGTCGGACTTCTCCACCCCGGGCTTCGGCGCCGCGTCGATCTACCACCCGACGACCACCACCCAGGGCACCTTCGGTGGCGTCGCCATCTCGCCCGGCTACACCGCCGGCCGGGACACCGTCGCCTGGCTCGGGCCGCGGCTGGCCTCGCAGGGCTTCGTCGTGATCGTCTTCGACACCGACTCCCGCTACGACCAGCCCTCCTCGCGCGGTGACCAGCTGCTCGCCGCGCTGGACTACCTGACCGGTTCCAGCGCGGTCCGCACCCGGGTCGACGCCTCCCGGCTCGCGGTCGTCGGCCACTCCATGGGCGGTGGCGGCACGCTCGAGGCGGCCAAGGACCGGCCCCGCCTGCGGGCGGCGGTGCCGCCGACCGGCTGGAACACCGACGAGACCTGGCCCGAGGTCCGCACGCCCACCCTGGTGATCGGGGCCGAGAACGACAGCGTCGCCCCGGTCGGCAGCCACTCGATCCCGTTCTACGACTCGCTGGGCAACGCCCCCGAGCGGGCCCACCTCGAGCTCGACAACGCGAGCCACTTCGCGCCCAACAGCTCGAACACGGTGATCGCGGCCAACACGATCGCCTGGCTCAAGCGGTTCGTCGACACCGACACCCGGTACTCGCAGTTCATCTGCTCCGGCCCGTCGGTCTCGGCCTTCGGCGACGTCTCGGACTACCGGAACACCTGCCCGGTCTGATCCCGGGGAGTTCTCCGACGGGGGCGGCCACCGTGCACGCACGGTGGCCGCCCTCCTGCGTGCGGGTGAGCGCAGCGGCGCGGTCGTGTACCCGCAGGTCGGGCGCGCCTACGCTCGCACCGTGATCGCGCCCCGGGAAGAGGTCATCCGTCGGGCGGCGCGCACCCTCCTCGACGGCGAGCGGCTGGACACCACCACGCTCGCCGGCCAGCTGGGCATCTCGCGGGTGACGCTGTTCCGCCGCGTCGGCAACCGCGACGCCATCCTCGGCGAGGCGATGTGGTGGCTGGCCGAGCGGACGCTGCAGCGGGCCGCGGAGGCGCACGACGCCCGCCCCGAGGGCGCCGAGCCGGCCGGCCGGCTGCGCAGCCTGGCGATCATGGAGGACTTCCGCAACGTGCTGGGCACCGCGACGTCGCTGCGGCGGTTCATCGACGACGAGCCGACCACCGCGCTGCGCGTGCTCACCGACCCGCGCGGACGGGTGCAGCCGCGGCTGGTCGAGGCCTACACCGACCTCTTCGAGCGCGACGTCGAGGAGCGCGGGCTGTCCTCGGAGATCCAGCTGCCGGTGCTGTCCTACGCGGTCGTCCGGCTCGGGGAGTCGTTCCTCTACTCCGACGTCATGGTGGCCCGCGACCCCGACCTCAAGGCCGCGACGACGGTGGTCGACGCGCTGGTGACCGGCGTGCTCGGGATCCGCGCCGGCTGAGCCGGATCAGCCCAGCCCGATCAGCCCAGCCCGATCAGCCCAGCCCGATCAGCCCAGCCCGAGGTCGCGGCGCAGCTTGGCGACGTGCCCGGTGGCCTTGACGTTGTAGGCGGCCTGCTCGATGCGCCCCTCGGCGTCGACGACGAAGGTCGAGCGGATGACCCCCTGCACCTCCTTGCCGTACAGCTTCTTGGTGCCGAAGGCGCCGTAGGCGGTCAGCACCTGCTTGTCCGGGTCGGAGAGCAGCGTGATGCCCAGGCCCTCCTGCTCGCGGAAGCGCTGCAGTTTCTCGGGGGTGTCGGGGGAGATGCCGAGGATGTCGAGCCCGGCCTCGGCCAGCTCGCCGGCCGCGGCGGTGAAGTCGACGGCCTGGGTGGTGCAGCCGGGGGTGAGGGCCGCGGGGTAGCAGTAGACGATCACCCGCCGGCCGCGGTGGTCGGCGAGGGAGACCGGCCGTCCCTCGGCGTCGGGCAGCGTGAAGTCCGGCGCCGGGTCACCGGGCGCCAGGCGGACGGGAGCGGGCACGGTCTCGGTCATGCCCGGCATGATGCCGTGCCGGGACGAGGGCGGGTGCGAGTGGGGCGTCAGCCGCGGAGGAAGGACAGCCGCACCTGGCGCTGGGGGTTGTCGCGGTTCGGGTCGACCAGGCAGATCCGCTGCCAGGTGCCCAGCTGCAGCCGACCCTCGAGCACCGGGACGCTCAGGTGCGGCGGGAGGAACGCCGGCAGCACGTGGTCGCGCCCGTGGCCGGGACTGCCGTGCCGGTGCCGCCACCTGTCGTCGCGGGGCAGCAGCTCGTCGAGCTGGGCCAGCAGGTCGTCGTCGCTGCCCGAGCCGGTCTCGATGACCGCCAGCCCGGCCGTGGCGTGCGGGACGAAGACGTGCAGCAGGCCGTCGCCCTCGCTGCCGACGAACTCCCCGCACTCCCCGGTCAGGTCGACCACCACCGCCACCCCGCCGGTCCGCACCGTCCGCAGCTCCGATCGCACGGCGCCCATCGTGGCATGACGATCGTGGCCTCTCGGCCGGAGGACGGCGTCCCGACGTCGATAGGCTCGGCGTCCGTGACCCGCCCCGACGGCCGCTCGGCCGACCAGCTCCGCCCGGTGACCATCACCCGCAACTGGCTCGACCACGCCGAGGGCTCGGTGCTCGTCGAGTTCGGCCGCACCCGCGTGCTGTGCGCGGCCAGCGTCACCGAGGGCGTGCCCCGCTGGCGCAAGGGCTCGGGCCTGGGCTGGGTGACCGCCGAGTACGCGATGCTGCCGCGGGCCACGCACACCCGCGGCGACCGCGAGTCGGTGCGCGGCAAGATCGGCGGCCGCACCCACGAGATCAGCCGGCTCATCGGCCGCTCGCTGCGCGCCTCGATCGACCTGGCGGCGCTGGGGGAGAACAGCATCGCGCTCGACTGCGACGTCCTGCAGGCCGACGGCGGCACCCGGACGGCGGCCATCACCGGCGCCTACGTGGCCCTCGCCGACGCCGTCTCCTGGCTGGGCGACCGGAGGAAGCTGGCGAAGAAGGACCCGCTCGCGCAGTCGGTGGCCGCGGTCAGCGTCGGCGTCATCGACGGCGAGCCGCGCCTGGACCTCGCCTACGAGGAGGACGTGCGGGCCGGCACCGACATGAACGTCGTCTGCACCGGGGCCGGCGGCTTCGTCGAGGTGCAGGGCACCGCCGAGGGGGCGGTGTTCGACCGGGCGACCCTCGACCGGCTGCTCGACCTCGCCGTCGCCGGGTGCGCCGAGCTCACCCGCGTCCAGCAGGAGGCACTCCAGCGATGACCCGCCTGCTCCTGGCCACCCGCAACGCCGGCAAGCTCGCTGAGCTCCAGCGCCTGCTGTCCGACGCCGTCCCGGGGATCGAGGTGGTCGGGCTGCGCGACGTCCCCGAGTACCCGGAGGCCCCCGAGACCGGCGCGACGTTCGCGGAGAACGCGCTGTTAAAGGCGCGCGAGGCGGTCCGCCACACCGGCCTGCCGGCGGTGGCCGACGACTCGGGCATCGCCGTCGACGCGCTCAACGGGATGCCGGGGGTGCTGTCGGCGCGCTGGTCGGGCCGGCACGGCGACGACGACGCCAACACCGCGCTGCTGCTCGCCCAGGTCGCCGACGTCCCCGACGAGCGGCGGGGCGCGGCGTTTGTCTGCGCCGCCGCTCTCGTCACCCCCGACGGCGCCGAGTCGGTGGTCGAGCGGCAGTGGCGAGGCCGGGTGGTCCGCGAACCGCGCGGCAGCAACGGGTTCGGCTACGACCCGGTGTTCGTGCCCGACGGCCTGGACCTCACCTCGGCCGAGCTCGAGCCCGCGGAGAAGGACGCCCGGAGCCACCGCGGCCAGGCCTTCACCGCGCTCGTCCCGGTGGTCGCCCGGGCGCTCGACCGGAGCTGACCGGCCGGGCACGCCCGGACACGGCCCGGGGACCGGTCCCACACCGTACTGTCTGCGCCCGCGCGGGCGGGGCGCCTGCGGGAGGGGAGCGGGGTGCGCGCGGACGTCGGGGCGTGGAGGGCCGGGCTGCGTCCCGGGCCGGTGGGCTACCGCCGCTCGGAGGTGCTGCGCGGCGGACTCGGTGCCCTGGCCGGCATCGCGCTGGCCGCGGTCACCGCTCACGCCGTCCCCGGCGGGCCGGAGGGGCTGCCGTGGATCGTGGCGCCGATGGGCGCCACCGCGGTGCTGCTGTTCGCCGCCCCGGCCAGCCCGCTGGCCCAGCCCTACCCGGTGGTCGTGGGCAACACGGTGTCCACGCTGGTCGGGGTGGCCGCCGGCAAGCTGGTCGACGACGTCACGCTCGCCGCGGCGGTCGCCGTCGGCGTGGCGGTCCCGCTGATGATGGTGCTGCGCTGTGTGCACCCACCGGGCGGCGCCTGCGCGCTGTTCACCGCGGTCGGCGGGGCGGCGGTCACCGAGCACGGCTGGGCGTTCGCGCTGTGGCCGGTCGGCGTCGACACCGTCGTCCTGCTGCTGGTCGCGGCGCTGGTGAACAACCTGACCGGGCGGCCGTACCCGCACGTGCCCGAGCCGCCCCGGTCCGGGCCCGAGGCGCCGCCCACCGAGCGGGTCGGGCTGCAGGCCGAGGACGTCCGGGCGGCGATGCAGCGGCTGGACCGCGGCCTGGACGTGCTGCCCGGCGACGTCCTGGCGCTGGTCCGCGACGCCGAGGCGCACGCCCTGGACCGCCGGCTGGGGCAGCTGCGGGTGGGGGCGCTGATGGAGCACGACGTCCGCACCGTGCAGCCGCAGGAGACCCTCTACCGGGCGCGGATGCTGATGAACCAGCACGCGGTCAAGGCGCTCCCGGTGGTCACCGACGAGCGCCGGGTCGTCGGCATCGTCACCGTGCACGACCTGTTCAACCTCGAGGTCGTGGCGCTCGACCCGGTGTCGAAGGTGATGAGCAGCCCGGTCACCACGGTCGGCGTCGACACCCCGGTCTCCGAGCTGGTCGGGCTCATGGCCGACCGCGGCCTGCGGCACCTGCCGGTCGTCGACGGCGGGGGCCGGCTGGCCGGGATCGTCACCCGCGCCGAGCTGGTCGCCGTCCTGCACCGGGCGCTGGTCGGCTCCTGAGTCAGGCGCTCGCCCGGCCCTCGTACATCGACCCGAGCAGTCGCGGGGCGCCCGGCTCGTACCAGTGCGCGAGCTGGGTGACGGCCAGGGGTGAGGCGGCGAGCAGCGCCTCGACGTCGTCGTCGAGGACGCAGCCGGACACCCTCCGGTTGACCGGGTTGCCCAGGCGCTGCAGCCGCAGCACCCCGGGGTCCGGCGCCCCTCCGTGCTCGACGAGGTGCAGGACGCCGCCGGGGCGCAGGACACGGGCCACCTCGGCCAGCGCGAGCGCGGCGTCGGGGATCCCGCACAGCACCCAGGTGCAGAGGGCGGCGTCGAAGCGGTCGTCGGGGAAGGGCAGGGCGCGGGCGTCGTCGCCGGCCACGACGACGGGGACGGGGGAGGCGGCGCGCCGCTCCTCGGACAGCCGCAGCGCCGTGGCCGACGGCTCGACCGCCCACACGCCGGTGACCTCCGCCGGCAGGTGCGGCTGGTTGTGCCCCGAGCCGTAGCCGATCTCCAGCACGTCGCCGGCCAGGCCGGCGCAGACCCGCTCGCGGATCGCGCCGGTCACCCGGGGCCCGAGGGCGGAGTCGTGCAGGCGCGGCCGCAGCCGGTCGGCGTAGAAGCCCATCGCGCCACCGTAGGGCCGGCGGCGGTGGGTCAGGCGGCTCAGGCGGCTCAGGCGGTGGGCGAGGCCCCGGTGCCGGCGTCGGCCTGGGGGCTGCTGCCGGAGCCGCTGCCGGAGCCGCTGCCGGAGCCGCTGCCCGAGCCGCTGCCGGAGCCGCTGCCGGAGCCGGTCTGCGGGGCCTGCGTCGACGGCTCGGCCGGCGCGGACTCCTCGGCGTCCTCGGCGTCGTCGCCGGTGCCGCTCTCGGTCGCGGGCGCGGACCCGTCCGGCTCGTCGGTGGGGGTGGCCGACTGCTCGGCGCCGTCCTCCGGCGTCCCCGGGGCGGGGGCCTCGGTGGAGGTGTCCGCGGGGCCGGTCGGGTCGGCGTCGGCCGGGTCGGTGTCCGTCGGCGTCACGTCGCGCGAGGACGAGGCGTTGGACAGCTCGCCGATCGTCGTGGACGACGACGAGGTGTCGGTGCCGCCGACCAGCGCCGAGACCGGCTGCTGGCCGATCAGCTCGATGCTGGTGACGATCCCCATGGCCAGCACGAAGACGGCGGCGGCGTACCCCGCCACGCGCGGCCATCGGATCCGCCGCCGGGGCGCTGCCGGGGCCCGGCGCGGGTCGAGGTGGGCGGGCAGCTCGCGGGTCGGCGCGTCACCGGACGCGGGGGCCGGCCGGGTGGCGAGCTGCTCGCGGGCCTTCCTGAGCCGGTCGCTGGTCCGGTTGAGGGACGCGCTGTAGAGCGCGGAGCCGACCGTGCTGACGACGCTGACGAGAGCTGCGCCGATCACGGTGCCGGCGACGCCGAAGAAGGAGGCGAGCACCGCCGCGGAGACGGCGGCGAGGGCTCCGGCGAACACCTGGGTGACGCTCAGCGAGACGCGCGGCTTCTCGGGGGCCGGCTCGGGGTCGGTGCCGGGACGGGTGTCGTTCTCGGTGCGGGGGGAGGTCATGAGCTCCGACGGGGTCGTGTCCGGGGACTGCGTGCGGGGAAGGGGGCCGGACCCGGGCACCCCGTCGTGCGGCCGGCCGCTCCCGACACTACGACGGCTGCGGGGGCCGTGCAGCGGCGTCTCAGGGGACCCAGCGTGCCGACCTGCGGGAACACGGTCGTGTGATCTGCGCCGGCGTGGTCGGGCCCCCGGCTGGGCACGGAGGGGTCGTGCGCGTCGACCTCACCGCTGTGCGCGGCCTCCGCTTCGACGACGGGACGCCGGTGACCGCGGCCTCCGGCCTCGCCCCGCTGGGCGACGGCTGGCTGGTGGCGCAGGACGACGCCACCGCCGCCGCCTGGCAGCGACCCGGCGGTGTGCTGCCGGTGCGGCTGCTCCCGCCCGTGGAGGGGCACGACCGCTTCTCCGAGGCGGCCGGCACCAAGTCGCTCAAGCCCGACCTCGAGACGGCCTGCCCGGTGGAGGCCGACGGGCAGGAGGCGGTCCTGCTGCTCGGGTCGGGGTCGACCGACCGGCGGATGCGGGGGGTGCTGGTCACCCTCGACGGCGACCGGCCCTCGGTGCGGGCGGCCGACCTCGGGCCGCTCTACGCCGCGGTCGCCGACCGCCTCGGCGTGCCGGCCGGGCAGCTGAACCTCGAGGGCGCCAGCCGCGCGGGCGACGTCCTCCGCTGGTACCAGCGCGGCAACCTCGCGGCCGGGGTGCCCAGCGCGGGCGTCGAGGTCCCCCTCGCGGACCTGGTCGCGGTCCTGCTCGGACGGGCCGACCCCGGCTCGGTGCGCCTCGGCGCGGTGCACGTGCTCGACCTCGGCGAGGTGGCCGGCGTCGGGCTGGCGGTCACCGACGCCGTGGCGCTTCCCGACGGCCGGGAGCTGCTGTCGGCGGCAGCGGAGGACACCCCGAACGCCGTGGACGACGGCCCCGTGGTGGCCACCGCCCTGGTCCTGGCCGACGGCGGCCGGGTGCTCGACGTCGCGCCGGTCCCGGAGGTGGAGGGTCGGGTGGTCAAGGTCGAGGGGCTGGCGCTGCGCGGGACCGACGGCGACCGGGTGGACCTGCTGGCCGTGGTGGACGCCGACGACCCGGAGCTGCCCTCGCCGCAGGTCGACCTCACCGTGACGCTGGGCTGACCGGGACCTCTGCCGCCCGGCCCGTCGAGTGCGGGAGGCGGGACTCGAACCCGCACGCCCGAGGGCACCAGATCCTAAGTCTGGCGTGGCTGCCGTTACACCACTCCCGCGTGGCCGCCGAGTCTAGGACCGGTCGCCCGGCCGGGTGCCGTGATCGGCGAAACGGGCCGGTCGGCGCCGTGTCTGGCAGGCTGTCGCCGTGCCTCGCGACCCTCGAGAGATCCAGCTGGAGATCGACGCCGCCCGTGAGTCGCTGGCGGCGACCCTGGACCACCTCGCCTACCGGGGCAGCCCGACTCGGCTCAAGGCCCAGGGCAGGGACGCCGTGCAGCGGTTCCTGACCTCGACCGCCGGCAAGGCGACCATCGGTGCCCTCGGCCTGCTGGTGACGCTCGTCGTCGTCCAGAAGGTCCGGCACCGCAGGAACTGAGCGACCCCGTGCGCGCGCCCCGGCGGGACCCCGTCGGCCTCGGCCAGGAGTCGGTGTGGGACTACCCCCGCCCGCCCTCGGCCGAGGTCACGCCCCGCCGCGTCGTCGTCGAGATGGGCGGGCGCGTCGTCGCCGAGTCCACCCGGGCGGTGCGGGTCTGCGAGACCAGCCACCCGCCGGTCTACTACGTGCCCCGTGACGACGTCGTCCCCGGCGTGCTGGAGCGGGCCCGTGGCTCGTCGTGGTGCGAGTGGAAGGGGCAGGCCACCTACTGGGACGCTGTCGTCGACGGCCGGCGGTACCCCGCGGTGGGCTGGTCCTACGAGCAGCCGACGCCGGGCTACGAGCACCTGCGCGGTGCGGTGGCGTTCTACCCGAGCAAGGTGGAGCGGGCGCTGGTCGACGGCGAGCAGGTGCACGCGCAGGCCGGGGACTTCTACGGCGGATGGATCACCGGCGACGTCGTCGGCCCGTTCAAGGGCGAGCCGGGCACGCTGGGCTGGTGACGCGCGTGCCGGTGGGGCTCAGCCCGCCCGGCGCACCAGCGGGAGGACGACGGTCTCGAGCACCGCGTCGGCGTAGGCGGTGTCCACCGGCTCGCGGGTGACCATCCAGCGCTGCACGAGAAGCGCGGTGGTGGCCTCGGCCGGGATGGACTGCGGCAGCCCCGGGCCGACCTCGCCGCGCGCCTGCGCGCGCGCCCACAGCTCGTCGTAGGCCCGCCGCCACACCGCCAGCGGCCCCTCCCGGAACGCCTCGATCAGCGCCGGCTCGTGCTGCATCGCGGCCAGCAGGGAACGGGTGGCGGACCCGACCGGGCTGGCCATCATCTCCACCATCCGGTGCACCAGCGAGCGCAGGTCGCCCTCCAGCGACCCGGTGTCAACGTCGACCGTCCACGCCCGGTTGAGGTCGGAGACGGTGTCGACGACGAGGTCCTGCTTGGTGCGCCAGCGGCGGTAGATCGTCGCCTTCCCGACGCCGGCCTCCGCAGCGACGGCGTCCATGGTCAGCGCGCCGTAGCCGACCTCGCCGAGCAGTTGCAGGATCGCTGCGCGGATGACGTCGTCGCGGCTCGGGTCCCGCGGACGGCCGCCGCGGCCTGCGCGCGTCGGCGGCTCGGTGACGAGTGCGGTCATGGACCGACACTAGGGCCTCGGGTGCCCGTTGAGGCCGGTCCGCGCCGCGGTACCGGACCCGGTCGGACCCGGTCCGCGCGCCTGCCCGGCCTCGTCGGACCGGTCGGTCATCCTGCTGCGCGTGGCGAGTCCGATCGGCGCGGTGCGGAGGCGCGAGGAGTGGCCCCTGCCCGAGGCCGCGACCCGCGTGCTCCTGGCGACCGCGGAGGAGAACGTGCTGCCCGCCGTGGCCGCCGTCGCCCGCTCGGTGGGGCTGTCGGTGTTCTCCGCCCCCGGCCTGCTCGACCTCTCCGACGAGCGCGAGGGCGTGGGCGTCGAGCTGTTCTTCGACCGGATCTCCCGAGCGCTGACCGGCGCCGAGGCCGAGGCGGTGCGGGTGGCCACCGACCCGGCCGACGAGTACACCGCGCTGGCGATCGGCCTGCTCACCGCGCCGACCCTCGCGCAGGAGCTGGCCCGCCGGGCGGTCACCGCCGAGGTCGGGGTGCTCGCCGAGGCCGAGCTGTGGTCGGCCTACCAGCCGGTCGTGGCCCTGGCCGACCGTGCCGTCGTCGCGCACGAGGCGCTGCTGCGCGGCGACTCCGACGGGCGCACCGTCGACGGCGGCGACCTGTTCTTCGTCGCCGACTCCGCCGGGTGGCTGCCGCGGCTGGACCGGGTGGGCCGCGAGTGCGCGATCGCCGGCGCGGCCGGCTGGCTGGGCGGGGCCGACCTGTTCGTCAACACCCACCCGACCTCGGTGCTGCACCCCGACGCCGACCTCGCCAGCACCGTCGAGGCGCTGGAGGCCGCCGGCCTGCAGCCGCGGCAGCTGGTGCTCGAGGTGGGGGAGCGGGCCGCCGTCGCCGACCGCGGGCACCTGCTCGCCGTCCTCGAGTCCTACCGGGCGCGCGGCTGGCGGGTGGCGCTCGACGAGGTGGCCGCCGGCTGGTCGAGCCGCTCGCTGCTCGACGTCGTCCGCCCCGACGTCGTCAAGCTCGGCCGCGCGCTGGTGTCCGCGCTGCCCGACGACGGCGCCCGCGCGGTGGTGCGCACGGTGGCCGGGCACGCGCACCGGCTCGGTGCGGTGGTGGTCGCGGAGGGGGTGGAGACCGAGCAGGTCGCCGAGGAGGTCGCCGCGCTCGGCGCCGACCTCGCCCAGGGCTGGCTGTTCGGCCGGCCCGCCGCGCCCGCCGTCGAGGCGGCCGAGGTCAGCCCAGCCCCCACCCCGTGAGCGCCGGGCGCGCGTGCTCGTGCCCCAGTGAGCCGTAGGCGCCGGCCGGCAGCGCGAACAGCGACCCCGCCGCGGGCTCGAGCCCCAGCCACCGCGCGGTCAGGACCCGCAGCAGGTGCCCGTGCGCCACGAGGGCGACGTCGCCGTCGTCGAGCCGGGCCCGGGCGCGGGCCAGCACCCGGTCCACCCGCTCGCCGACCTGCTCGAGGGTCTCGCCGGGGGTCCCGCCCGGGACGATCGGGTCGCGCCAGACCGACCACTCGCGGCCGAGCTCCTCGCTGATCTCGGCGGTGGTGCGGCCCTCGTAGCCGCCGTAGTCGAGCTCGACGAGGTCCTCGTCGACGGCGGTGGCGGTCAGCCCGGCCAGCTCGGCGGTGCGCCGGGCCCGCTGCAGGGGGCTGACCCAGACCTCCACGACGTGCCGCCGGGCGAGGGCCGGGGCCAGCGAGCGGGCCCGCTCCTCGCCCTCGGGGAGCAGCGGCAGGTCGGTCACCCCGGTGTGCTGGCCGCTCTTGCTCCACTCCGTCGCGCCGTGCCGCAGCACCAGGATCTCGCCCATCGCCGTCCTCTCCTCCACGTGTCGCCGGTCACATCCCGGCCCCCCGGGAAGACCCTCACGGGCCGCCGTGCTGGCGACGTCGAGACCCCGGGCAGCCGGCCCGGGGCACCGCGCACCCGGGAGGGTCCATGACCGCGACCGCACCAGCCGACACCTTCGCCATCGGCGGCGACCTCACTGTCCACCGGCTGGGCTACGGCGCCATGCAGCTGCCCGGCCCCGGCGTCTGGGGGGAGCCGGCCGACCGCGACGGCGCGCTCCGCGTGGTCCGCGCCGCCGTGGAGCAGGGCGTCGACCTCATCGACACCGCCGACTCCTACGGGCCCTTCGTCAGCGAGCAGGTCATCGCCGAGGCCCTGCACCCGTACCCCGAGGACCTGGTCATCGCCACCAAGGCCGGACTGACCCGCCAGGGCCCGGGCATCTGGACGGCCGTCGGCCGCCCGGCCTACCTCAAGCAGCAGGTCGAGCTGTCGCTGCGCCATCTGCGGGTCGAACGGATCGACCTCATCCAGCTGCACCGCATCGACGCCGACGTGCCGCTGGCCGACCAGCTCGGTGCCTTCAAGGAGCTGCAGGACGAGGGCAAGGTCCGCCACATCGGCGTCTCCGAGGTCTCGGTGGAGGAGCTGCGGGCGGCGCGGGAGATCGTCGACGTCGTCAGCGTCCAGAACCTCTACAACCTGACCAACCGGCAGTCGCAGGACGTCCTCGACCACGCCACGGAGAACGGGATCGCGTTCATCCCGTGGTTCCCGATCGCGACCGGCGACCTCGCCGCTCCGCACAGCCCGGTCGCCGACGTCGCCCGTGAGCTGGACGCCACCCCGGCGCAGGTCGCGCTCGCCTGGCTGCTGCAGAAGTCGCCGGTCGTGCTGCCCATCCCGGGGACCAAGTCCGTCGAGCACCTCACCGAGAACATGGGCGCGGCGCGCCTGACCCTCTCCGACGAGGACATGGCCCGCCTGGACGCCCTGGCCTGAGCCCTCAGCGCCAGCGGTCGAGGGGGACGGGGACCCGTCGGCGGGACTCGCCGGCGGGTCCCCGCACCGGGTGGGCCGCGGGGCGGGGCCATCGGGCCTCCTCGCGCGCCGGCGGCTGCCAGTCCGCCGCGGCGGGGGGATCGGCCGGCGGGCACGGCCGGGGTCGCACCGGGTCCGCGCCGGTGAGCGGGCCGTCGAGCTCGAGCACGCCGGCGAGGCCGGCCTCGGCCACCAGGCGCCGGGTGACCGCCGGGGCCCCGACCACGCGGCACTGCCGTCCCGCGGCGGTGAGCGTGTCGCTGAAGCCGGCCAGGGCCCGCAGGGCCGCGCCGTCGTGGAACCGCACGCCCGCCACGTCGACGACCACGCTGGCCGTCCCGTGCTCGGCCGCACGGGTCAGGCCGGCGGCGAGGCGGGGCAGCGTCGTGCGGCCGGCGTCGCCGGTGATCCGGGCGACGACCTGGCCGGGAGCGGGCACGACGGCGACGGAGAGGTGCACGGGGACTCCGGGAGTGGACGCGGCGCCGCTGGTTCGGGAGCCGTGGGTGACGCTAGTGCGGCTCACGGTGACGGGCAACGCGGAGTGCTCAGACGGCAACCGTCAGTTCCCTGATCTGCAACATCGCCCACGAGGTGTTTCACCCCCGGCTCGTCGGGTGGCCGCTGGAGGCGGCACCATGGGGACGTGGACGCCGAGGACTTCACGCAGATCCGGGACGCGGTGCGCCAGCTCGTGCGGGAGGTGGTCGTCCCCCGCGAGGAGGAGATCGACCTCGACGACCGCATCCCCGAGGAGCTGCGCGGCGCGGCCGCCGACATGGGCCTGTTCGGCTACGCCCTCCCCGAGGAGTACGGCGGCCTGGGCGTCTCGATGAGCGAGGACGTCGAGCTCGCCTTCGAGTTCGGCTACACCACGCCGGCCTTCCGCTCGCTGTTCGGCACCAACAACGGCATCGCCGGGCAGGTGATCGCCCGCTTCGGCAGCGAGGAGCAGAAGAAGGCGTACCTGCCGCGGCTGTCCGCCGGCGAGCTGATCGGCTCCTTCGCGCTCACCGAGGCCGAGGCCGGCTCGGACCCCGCGGGCCTGCGCACCAGCGCCCGCCGCGACGGTGACGGCTGGGTGATCAACGGCGCCAAGCGCTACATCACCAACGCCCCGCTGGCCGACCTGTTCGTCGTCTTCGCCCGGACGGACCCGGAGGAGAAGGGTGGCCGGGGCATCTCCAGCTTCGTCGTCGACGCGAAGGCGCCCGGGGTCACGCTCGGCCCCAAGGACAAGAAGATGGGGCAGTCCGGCGCCTGGACCTCCGAGGTCTTCTTCGACGGCGTGCACGTGCCCGCCGACGCGCTGATCGGCGAGGAGGGCCGCGGTTACTCGAAGGCGCTCACCGTCCTCTCCCGCGGCCGGCTGCACATCGCCGCGCTGTGCGTCGGCATGGCGCAGCGGGTGCTCGACGAGTCGGTCGCCTACGCGGCCACCGCCAGGCAGGGCGGCGCACCGATCGGCCGCTTCCAGCTGGTGCAGGCGCTGATCGCCGACATGCACTCCGAGTGGCTGGCCGGCCGGGCGATGGTCCGCGAGGTGGCCGCCCGCTACGACTCCGGTGAGGACACCTCGATCGGCCCGTCGTCGGCGAAGCTGTGGTGCAGCGAGATGGTCGGCCGCGCCACCGACCGTGCGGTGCAGGTGCACGGCGGCCTGGGCTACCTGCGCACCACCCCGGTCGAGCGCTTCTACCGCGACGCCCGGCTGTACCGGCTCTACGAGGGCACCAGCGAGGTGCAGCGGGTCATCGTCGGCGGCGGGCTGCTGCGCGCGGCCGGCATGCCGCGTGGCTGACGCGCCGCTGACACCCGGGGAGCGGGCCACCCGCCGGGTCGCCGTCGGCGAACTGGGCGACGCGCTGCGCGAGCTGGTCGACGCCGCCGTCCGCACCGAGGTCGACGACGCCGAGCTGGCGGCTGCCGCCGTCGCCGCGCGGGAACTGGCCGCCCGGCTGCGGACGCGGAGCCGGGGGCTGCACGAGATCGCCCGCGTCGACGACCCCGAGACCGGCGAGCGCTGGTACAGCCCGGTCTACGGTCCCGGCAGCCCGGTGGCGCCGCCGCTGGTCGCCTCGGACACCCCCGACGGGACGGCGACCGGGCGGGTCACGGTGGGCAAGCCGCACGAGGGACCGCCTGGGCTCGTGCACGGCGGCGTGGTGGCCACGCTGCTCGACCACGTGCTCGCCCGCTCCCTGCGAGCCGCCGGCCGCGGCGGGCTGACCGCCTCCCTCACGGTGACCTACCGGCGTCCCGTGCACCTCGGCGTCCCGCTGCTGCTCACCGCCGAGATGGGCGAGACCGTCGGCCGGCGGACCACCGCGCACGCCCGGCTGGTCGCCGAGGACACCCCCGAGGTGGTGCTCGCCGAGGCCGAGGGCCTGTTCGTTGCCCTGCGCGCCGAGCAGGCGGCCGACGTCTTCTCCGCCACCGGCCGCGACGTCGGCGCCTGGACCACCCGCTCCTGAGCTGACGGCCCCGGGACCTCAGTAGGGCGGTGGCTCGGTGACCGCGGTCATGCCACTGGGCGTGGTGACCGTGAGCGTTCCGTCCAGGGTGAGGCGGTGGAGCCAGCCGGGGGCGTGGTGCTTGCCGCGGTGGTGGCTCGCGCAGTAGCCGGTGAGGTCGGCCGCGGCGGTGGGCCCGGCGGGCCAGGGGACGGCGTGGTCGAGTTCGCCGCCGCGGGGGACGCGGCGGCGGCAGCCGGGGAAGCGGCAGCGGCGGTCGCGGGCGCGGACGTGCCGGTCGAGGGTGGCGCCGGGCCGGTAGCCGTCGGTCGGGCCCGGGGCGCCGAGTCCTGTGCCATGGCGGGCAGCACGGCGGAGGCGGGGTGGGTCGGTGAGAGCCAGCAGTGCGCCGGTGACGGCGTCGGTCAACACGATCCATGGGCGGTCGGCCAGCCCGCCGCCGGCGGTGCGCCCGAGCAGGTCAGCCAGGGACTCCCGCGCCTGGTCGGTGGCAGCGGCCAGCGCGGCGAGTGCGTCCGGGGCGGCGGTGACCCGCCCGGCGTCGCTGCCGCGCCAGGCGGTCTCGTCGGCGGTGTCGGCGCGTTCGGCGGTGGTCACCAGCCGGCAGGCGCGGCCGAGGGCCTGCTGCGCGGTGAGGAGCGCGGTTCCGGCGGCACAGACGGCGCGGTCGGCGCGGGCCCACCAGCCGTCTGCGACGTCGCTGCCGGTCTGTGGCGCGGAGTCGGTCGATGGCGCGAGGTCGGGTGGTCCGTCCTCGTCGACGAAGTGCGGTGGCGGCTCGGCGTCGAACTCCCCGGCCAGCACCCGACGTTCCACCTCGGCCCACCACGCCGCCAGCTCGCCTGCTTCGGCCTCGTAACGCACCGCCTCGGCGGCGGTGACACCGAGCAGCACCTGGTCGCTGCGCGGGGACTCGTCGACGGTGAGGCCCCGATGGCCGTCGCCATCGCCGTCGCGGGTGACCACGCTGTCGGTTGCCCCGGTGTCGGTGTCGGTGTCGGTGGTCGGGCTGTCGGTGATCGGGGTGACCAGCCCGTGCCCGGTCAGCGCGGCGAGCAGGACACGGACGAGTTCGGCCGGGACGATCTGCCCGTCGATCTCGCACGGTTGGTCTCCGCCGAGCAGCGCGCCGATCGGCGCGACCACCGACAGCACCACCTGCACCGGCGGCAGGTCGGTCTCCCCGGGGCGCAGGACGAGGTCGAGCAGGCAGTCGGCCATCTTCTGCCCGCGGGTACGCCCATCGGCCGGATCGTGCGACAGCGCGTCGGCGTAAGCGCCCAGCGCCGCAACGAGCGCAGCCGCCTCCGGAGTGGTCAGCAGCGCCGACACCACACTCGTGCCGTCGCACCGGTCGGGCCGGGCGGTCACACCTCGCCGGCGGATCGCGGAGGCAAGGTCGCGGGCGGCGTCGCGGGCGTCGTGCCGGACGACCACCCGCCGCACCCGGTCGCCCAGCTGCGCCGGGGTGGTCACCCGGTGCCGGACGGCCAGCCAGTCGAGCAGTTCGCGCTGCACGCGGGTGCGCACGGCGTCGTCGGCGATGGGGGCGACGTGCTCGAGCAGGCACCACAGGTGCCCGGGGTGGATCACCCCGGTCTCCAGCGCGTCGAGCACCAGCGGCAGCCGCCGGGTCAGCGTGAGCGAGCGCTCGAGCTCGTCCTGCGCGCGCTGAGCAGACACGTTCAGCGCGATCGACAGCTCCTGGGCGGCCCACTCACTCACCGGACGCAGCACCTCCGGGCGGGCGGCCCACCGCTCGGCCGCCATCGCCCCGCGCTCACCCTGCGCCCGATCCGCCGACGCCGGCCGGGTCGCGGCGAAGGCGGCGATCGCCCGGTACCGCCGCGCGGTCTGCCGGGCGATCTCGCGGTCGGCGGCCTGCACCTCGCCGAGTGGACCCGACGCCCAGCCGACACCTGGAGGCGTCGTGGCCGGTGCGTCGAGCACCGCGGTCGAGGTTCCCGTCACGTGATCGATCATACGTTCGAACGGAAGTCGGCGGCAGACCTGTGGACGGAGAACCTGCTGCTCAGAGGCGTGCGACAGTCTCCAGAGACAGCGTCGCGGCCCGGCCCCGTGGGGCCGGGCCGCGGCTCAGGTCGACGGCAGGGGTGACGCGGCTGTCCTCAGCGCGGGTTCGGGACGTTCCGCGGGTCGCCGGCGGGGTCGTGCTCGCGGCCGCCGGCCGTGGCCAGCAGCGGGCCCGGGCCGCCGTCCCCGCGGCCGAGGGCGGCCACGAACTGGCGCAGGACGTCGTCGCCGCGGTGGGCCGGCTGCCAGCCCAGCTGCGTCCGCGCCCGGGCCGTCTCCAGCACCGGCGACTGCAGGCCGAGGTCCAGCCAGCCCGGCTCGGTCGGGGTCAGGTGCGCGTGGAACGCCGCGCTCAGCCCGGCACGCAGCACCGCCGCCGGCACCGGCACCCGGGTGGTCCCCAGCGCCCGCGCGATCCCGTTGGCGTCGAGCGCCGGGTCGGCGGAGAGGTTGAACGGGCCCGGCACGCGCCGGTCGAGCATGCGGGTCATCGCGTCGGCGACGTCGTCGGCGTGCACGAAGCCGGCCCGCAGCGACGGCAGGGGCAGCGGCAGCAGCGAGGCGACCTGGCCGGGCACCAGCCGGGCGGCGCCGAACAGCAGCGGCCCGAGGAAGTAGCGGCCGATCTCGCTCGCCGCCTCCGGCTGCAGCACCAGCGTGGGCCGGACCACGGTCAGCGTGACGTCCTGCCGGCGGCCGACGACGTCCCGCACGACCCGCTCGGCCTCGGACTTCTGGCGGCTGTACTGCGAGCTCGGGATGCCGGTCACCGGCCAGTCCTCGGTCACCGGCCGGTCCCCGCCGCCGGCGGCGTACGCGGCGAGGGAGGACGTGTGCACCACGTGCTCCACCCCGGCGGCCACCGCGGCGCGCATCACGCGGCGGGTGCCGTCGACGTTCGCCTTGTGCAGCTGATCGGACCTCCGGCCCGGCTGCAGCATCCAGGCCAGGTGGACGACCGCGTCGACGCCCTCGAGCAGGTTGGTCAGCGCCTGCTCGCTGGACGTCTCGCCGAGGTCGGCGGTGTACCAGGTGACCGAGGAGTACGGCTCGACGTCCGGCGGCTGCCGGCGGGCCAGTCCGCGGACCTCGGCCACGCCGCTGCCCGGGGCGGTCAGCCGCCGCAGCAGCGCCGTGCCGAGGTTGCCGCTCGCGCCGGTGACGGCGACCTTCAGGCCGTTGAGGTGGGCACTGGGGAGATCAGCCATGTCCAGGCGCTACCCGCACCACCGGACGGCAACCGGGGAGCCCGGTCACGCCACCGGCGCCGGGTCCGCCTCACGCGAGCGCAGACCGAGGGACACCAGCACGACGACCAGCAGGACGCCCGCCGCGACCCAGAACCCGCTCGAGGTGCCGACGGCGTCGGCGAGCCGGAGCACCAGCAGGCTCGCGGTGAGCCCGCCGACCTGCAGGGCGAGCGAGGACGCCGAGAGCGCAGTCGCCCGCTGCCCCGCGGCCACCCGCGCGTGCAGGACGTCCTTCCACAGCGGCCAGGCGGCGGCGTTCGTCACGTAGAAGGCGGCGAACAGGCACCCGAGGGCCAGGGCGCCGCCGAGCGGCACGAGTGCCACGGCGACCGCGCCGAGGACCACCAGCCCCGCCGTCGCCCGGCCCGCCGACCCCCGGGCTGCCCGCCGGGCGGCAGGGGCCAGCAGTGCGCCGACGCCGGCCGCCCCGTACGACACCGCCATGACGACGCCGAAGACCGCCGCGCCTTCGGTCCCGCTGCCGGTGAGCGCCGCGACGTGCAGCGGCCCCACCAGCTCCAGCGTGCTCAGCGTGCAGCCGACCAGCAGCGAGACGGTGAGCACCCGCCGCAGCTGGCCGTCGCGGGTGACCAGCCGGGCGGTGTCCCGGACGACGGCGGGGACCCGGGCGACGCCGGCCCGCAGCGCGGCCGCCCCGGAGCCGCCGGCCGGACCCAGCGGGACGACGAGCAGCGCCACCGCGGCCACCGACACCGCCGCCAGCGCTGCGGCCACCAGCACGGGCAGGACGAGGACGCCGTCGTCCGCGCCGCCGGCGAGCAGCGGCAGCACCCCGCCGAGCACGGCGCCCAGGCACAGGCCCGCGCCGTCGGCCGCGCCCGCGCGGGACAGCCCCGGCGTCACGTCGGCGCCGGGGTCGGCGGTGCGGACGGCGTCCACGTACCAGGCCTCCAGCGGGCCGGAGTCCAGCGCCCGCCCGACGCCCTTGAGCGCCCAGGCCACCGCGAACACCGCGGTGCTCTGGGCGACGGCGGAGGTCAGCAGCCCCGCGGTGGTGGCCAGGCCGGCGAGGACGAGCACCTGCCGGGTACCGATCGCGTCCGCCAGCCCGCCGGTGGGCAGCTCGAGCAGCAGCGTGACCAGCGAGTACACGGCGACGACGACCCCGATGTCGGCGGGGGAGAGGCCGCGGGAGGCGGCGAGCAGCACCGACACGGGGGCGCTCAGGCCCACGGGCAGCCAGCGCAGCGCGGTCAGGCCGACGAAGCGGCGTCCGGCGGCCGCGACCGTCAGCGGCGCCCTCACGCCGGGTCCTCGGTCAGGGGGAACAGGTCGAGCAGCACGTGCACCAGGGGGTGGCCCGGCTCCTCGTGCTCGGCGCGCCAGCGGGCGAGCACGCCGTTGAGCTCCTCGGCCAGCGCCGCGGCGCCCTCCGGCGAGAGGTGCAGCGCCCAGTCGTTGAGCGAGACGGCGTCGCGCCAGGCCGGCTCCAGGTCCTCCCGCTGCTCGGCGTGGGCGGCCAGCATCCGGCGCTGGCGGCCCAGCGACTGGTGGGTCAGCTCCTCGACGACCTCCCGGCCGCCGGGCTGGGCGACGAGGTCCTCGGTGCGCCAGCGGGTGCTGCGGTGCCGGGCGCGCCACCAGCGCTCGCGCGCGGTGCCCTGGCCGGCGACCTCCTCGACGAAGCCGAGGTCGGCCAGCTGGCGCAGGTGGTAGCTCGTCGTCCCGCTGCTCTCGCCCAGGCGCTGGCCCAGCCGCGACGCCGTCGAGGCCCCCTCGGACCGGAGCAGGGCCAGCAGGCCGGTGCGCAGAGGGTGCGCGAGCGCCCGCAGGGTGCGCGGGTCGGTGACGTCGACGGTCTCCCCGGGAGGCAGCTCGGCCATGACCCGAGGCTATGGGTGCAGAGGACCCTCTGCAAAGAGCTCTCTGCACCCGTTGGGACGGGGTCAGCCGTCGGAGTCCTCGCCGTCTGTCGCGTCCTCGACCTCCTCCTCGGCGTCCTCCACGCCCTCCTCGACGTTCTGCTGCACGTCGTCGTCGACGACGTCGGAGCCGCAGGCGGCGGTGAACGGCGCGGCGGCGAGGGCGAGGCCGACGGCGGCCAGGCGCCAGCGGCGGCGGGGGGTCGTGGCGGTGGACATGGCGGCTCCCTGGGTCGCGGACGGTGCGGTGATGAGGTGCCCACGCGGGCCGGCGCCCATGCCCGGAGCCGATACGGTCGCCGGCATGACGGGACGGCTGGCGGTCGTGGAGGCGTGGCTGGTCGCGGTGGACCGGGCCGACGCCGGCGCCGCGACGGCCCTGTGCGCACCGGACGTCGAGGTCGTCGGTCCGTGCGGCAGCGTGCGCGGGCGCGAGGTGATCGGGCCGTGGCCGGCGCGCGCCGGCTTCACCTCCCGGCCGCTGCGCCGGTTCTGCGGCGCCGGCGACGCGGTCGTGGTCGAGCAGGACGCCACCTGGACCGACCCGGGGACGGGCGCCGGGCGCGGCCGTGCCGTCGTCGCGTCGTCCTTCCGGGTCGCCGGCGGCGCGATCACCCGCTACCAGCGGCACGACGACGGCCTGCCCGCCGCCCTCGCCGCCACCGGCCTGACCGACGCCGACGAGGTCCTCACGCGGGCCTCGTGACGGGCGCCCGCCGCGTGGCGGGAGGCGATTGACAGCGGCCGACCCGGAGGGCGAGGCTCGCGCCACAGGGGGATCCGCCAGCGTCGACGTGCCTCCCGGCAGCGGATCGGCCGCTGCCCGGGCACCGGTGGGAGGTCGGGGTGGCGCTCTGGGCACCGACGGCGGCTCGCCGGTGACCTCGCGCGTGCAACCGGCCCCGGCGGGTGGGCTGCGGATGGGCACCCCCCAGGGGCGGTGGGTGCTGCTGACCACGGTGCTGGGGTCGAGCCTGGCGATGCTCGACGGCACGGTGGTCAACGTGGCCCTGGAGCGCATCGGGGGCGACCTGGACGCCGGCTTCACGGGCCTGCAGTGGACCGTGAACGCCTACACGCTCACGCTCGCGTCGCTGATCCTGCTCGGCGGCTCGCTCAGCGACCGGTTCGGCCGGCGCCGGGTCTTCGTCGTCGGGGTCGTCTGGTTCGCCGCCGCCTCGCTGCTGTGCGGCCTCGCGCCGGACGTGACGACCCTCGTCCTGGCCCGTGCGCTGCAGGGCGTCGGCGGAGCGTTGCTGACACCGGGGAGCCTGGCGATCATCTCGGCGTCCTTCGCCGCGGAGGACCGTGCCGCGGCGGTCGGCGCGTGGTCGGGGCTCGGCGGGGTCGCCGGCGCCGTCGGGCCGTTCCTCGGCGGCTGGCTGGTCGAGTGGAGCTGGCGCGCGGTCTTCCTCGTCAACCTCCCGGTGGCCGTCCTCATCGTGGCCGTCGCGGCCAAGCACGTCCCCGAGACGCGCGACCCCGCCGCCGCGCCGTCGCTGGACTGGACCGGGACCGCCCTGGTGGTCACCGGCCTCGGCGGCCTGACCTACGCGCTGACCGCCGCCGGCGGGACCGGTGCCGGGTCGGGTGTCCTGGCCTGGGGGGTCGCCGGGGCAGCGGCGCTGGTGGCCTTCGTCGTCGTCCAGCGCCGGTCGCGGCACCCGCTGGTGCCGCCGGTCCTGTTCGGCGACCGGCAGTTCACCGCGGCGAACGGGGTGACGCTGCTGGTCTACGCCCCGCTCGGGGTGGTGTTCGTGCTGCTGGTCCTGCAGCTGCAGGTCGTGTCGGGGTTCAGCCCGCTGCTGGCCGGGACCTCGCTGCTCCCGGTGACGGTGCTCATGCTGCTGTTCTCCGCCCGGGCCGGCGCCCTCGCCCAGCGCATCGGGCCGCGGCTGCCCATGACGGCCGGACCCCTGCTGTCCGCCGCCGGCGTGCTGCTCATGCTCCGGATCGGCGAGGACGCGTCCTACGTCCTCGACGTCCTGCCCGCCGCCGTGGTGTTCGGTGCGGGGCTCACGCTGCTGGTCGCACCGCTCACCGCGACCGTGCTCGACTCCGCCGAGGACCGGTTCGCCGGCGTCGCCTCCGGGGTCAACAACGCGGTGGCGCGCGCGGCCGGCCTGCTCGCGGTTGCCGTGGTCCCCGTCGTGGCCGGCATCGGCGGCGACGACTACACCGACCCGGCCGCCTTCGGGTCCGGGTTCCGGACGGCCGTGCTCATCTGCGCCGGGCTGCTGCTCCTCGGTGCCCTGGTGGCCGCCGTCGCCGTCCGGCGCCCGCTGGCCGCCACCCGTCGCGGGACCGCACCGGACGAGGGCCGGATGGCCGTGGAGGAGTGCCTGCACTGCGGCGTCGACGCCCCGCAGCTGCACCCCCGCGTTCCGGGACCGCCGCGGGAGGCGGCCCGGTGAGCACCGACAGCGTCCCGGCGCTGCGGCCGGCGGGAGGTGGGGAGGACCCGGGGGGCCAGTCGTCCCCGGGGGGTCATGGCCTGCTGGCACGGGTGGCGCCGCTGCGGCGCTCGCTGCGGACGGAGGCCGGGAGCGCCGGGCTCCTGCTCGCGGCCACGGTCGCGGCGCTGCTCTGGGCCAACTCCCCGGTGGGGGACAGCTACGCCGCCTTCTGGCACACCGAGCTGGCTCTCCGCTGGGGCGCCACCGAGCTGTCCCTGGACCTGAAGCACTGGGTCAACGACGGGCTCATGGTGTTCTTCTTCTTCGTCGTCGGGCTCGAGATCAAGCGCGAGCTGGTCATCGGCGAGCTCACCGACCGACGGCGGGCCGCGGTGCCGGCTCTGGCCGCCGTCACGGGCCTCGCCGTGCCGGCGCTGGTCTACGTCGCCTTCAACCTCGGCGACGAGGCGGCCTCCGGCTGGGGGGTGGTCATCTCCACCGACACCGCCTTCCTGCTCGGCGTGCTGGCGCTCGTCGGCCCGTCCTGCCCGGCCCCGCTGCGGCTGTTCCTGCTGACGCTCGCCATCGCCGACGACGTCGGTGCGCTCCTCGTCATCGCGGTCTTCTACACCGACGACCTGCAGCTGCTCGCGCTCGGCCTGGCCGTGGTGGGGCTCGGCCTGATGCTCGGGCTGCGGTACCTGCGGGTCTGGCGCGGACCGGCCTACCTCGTCCTCGCCTGCGCGGTGTGGGCGGCGATGTACGAGTCCGGCGTCCACCCGACCCTCGCCGGCGTGGTCATCGCCCTGCTCACGCCGGCCTACGCGGCGCGGCGCGAGGAGGTCGCCGACGCCGCCCGGCTCGTGCGGGCCTACCAGCAGTCGCCCAACCCGGGGTTCGCGCGGGCGGCGCGGCTGTCGATCGACCGGTCGGTGTCGGCCGGCGAGCGGCTGCAGCAGCTCTGGCAGCCGTGGACGAGCTTCGTCATCGTGCCGGTCTTCGCACTGGCGAACGCCGGTGTCCCGCTGACCGGTGAGACGCTGCGGGCCGCGGCGTCCTCGCCGGTGACACTCGGCGTCGTCGCCGGGCTGGTCCTCGGCAAGCTCGTCGGCATCCTCGCCGGCACGGGCCTGGCGGTGCGGCTGGGGCTCGGCGCGCTCGCCCCCGGCCTCACCGGGCTCCAGGTGGCCGGGGGTGCCGCGTTGTCGGGCATCGGGTTCACCATCTCGCTGTTCATCGTCGACCTCGCCTTCACGGGCGACGAGCGGCTGGCCGACCAGGCGCGGGTGGGCGTGCTCGCGGCCTCGGTGCTCGCCGCGCTGCTCGGCTGGGCGCTGTTCCGCGTCGCCGACCTGCGCCGGCCCGCCGGGGCCGTCCGTCCGTCGGCGCTCGACCCGCCCGTCGACCCGGGACGCGACCACGTCCGGGGGCCGGCCGACGCGCCGCTCACGCTGGTGGAGTACGGCGACTTCGAGTGCCCCTTCTGCGGGCGGGCCACCGGCTCGGTCGAGGAGCTCCGCGAGCGGTTCGGCGACCGCCTGCGCTACGTCTTCCGGCACCTCCCGCTCGTCGACGTCCACCCGCACGCCCGGCTCGCCGCCGAGGCCGCGGAGGCCGCGGCCGCCCAGGGCCGCTTCTGGGAGATGCACGACAGGCTCTTCGCGATGCAGGACCGGCTCACCCCGCCGGACCTGCTCGAGCACGCCGCGGCCATCGGACTCGACGTCCCGCGCTTCGCCCGCGACCTCGGCGCCGGCCGGTACGCCCGCCGGGTGCAGGAGGACGTCGACTCCGCGGAGGCCAGCGGGGTCGAGGGCACGCCGACCTTCTTCGTCGGCGGGCACCGGCACACCGGCCCGCACGACGCCGACTCGCTCGCCGCGGCGCTGCTCGCCGGCACCGGCGCGGGCCCCGTGGCGGACCCGTCGGGCGACGGTGTCGGCGCGCGGGTGCTGCCCGCGCTCGGCGGCCGTCGGGACGGGCCGGCGCGGCCCCCGGCGGGCCCGCTGCCGTCCGACCTGCCGGAGACGCCGGACCGGGACGGCGCCTTCCCCCGCCTCGGCGACGCGCAGGTGGCCCTGCTGGAGCGGTACGGGACCCGCCGCACGTGGCAGCCGGGCCAGACGCTGTTCCGGGAGGGCGACCCGGGCTACGAGTTCCAGCTCGTCCTCTCCGGCTCCGTCGCCGTGGTCGAGCACCACGGCCATCCCGACCAGCGGGTCGTGTCGGTCCACGGGGCGCGCCGCTTCCTCGGTGAGCTGGACCTCTTCAGCGACCGGCCGGTCTTCCTGACCGCCGTCGTGCTCCGGCCGGCCGAGGTGGTCACCGTCCCCGACGCGCGGATCGGTCAGGCCTTCGCCGCGGACCCGGCGCTCGAGGAGCTGGTGCTGCGCGCCTTCCTCGTCCGCCGCTCGCTGCTGCTCGAGCTCGCGGCCGACCTGCGCGTCGTCGGGCGGGGGACGTCGGGTGAGACGGCCCGGCTGCGCCGCTTCGCCGAGCACCACGGACTGACCGCGGCCGTCGTCGACGTCGGGACCGACGACGACGCCCGCGCGCTGCTCGCCGACCTCGGCGTGACCGACGACGACCTGCCCGTGGTGGTGTGGCGCTCCGGGCGCGTGCTGCGCCGTCCCACCGACGCCGAGCTCACCGCCCTCGTCGAGGACGGCCGCGGACCCGGCGCGCCCGTCCCGCCCGGCCCCGTCCCCCAGGAGGAGACATGACCCAGACCCCCGAGGCCGGTGCGCGGGCCCGTCCCGTCCTGCTCACCGTCGACGACGACCCCGGGGTGTCCCGGGCGGTGGCGCGCGACCTGCGCCGCCACTACGGGGAGCGGTTCCGCATCGTGCGGGCGTCCTCCGGCGAGGAGGCGCTGGAGGCCCTGCGCGAGCTCACGCTGCGCGGGGACCGCGTCGCGGCGATGCTCGCCGACTACCGGATGCCGGGGATGAACGGCATCGAGTTCCTCGAGCAGGCGATGGACCTCTTCCCGCGAGCGCGCCGGGCGCTGCTCACCGCCTACGCCGACACCGACGCCGCCATCCAGGCGATCAACCTCGTCGACGTCGACCACTACCTGCTCAAGCCGTGGGAGCCCCCCGAGGAGAAGCTCTACCCGGTGGTCGACGCGATGGTCGAGACCTGGGCGGCCAGCCCCGACGCCGCCGTCGAGGAGGTCAAGCTCGTGGGGCACCACTGGTCGGCGCCGTCGTTCGCCGCCCGGGACTTCCTGGCCCGCAACGCCGTCCCGTACCGGTGGTACAGCGTCGAGGAGAACGACGGCCGGCGGCTCCTGGCCGCGGCCGGCGCCGGCCCGGACGACGTGCCCGTCGTGGTGCCGCCCGGCGGCCCGGCCCTGCTCGCACCCACCGAGGCGCAGCTGGCCGCCGCCGTCGGGCTGACCGTCGAGCCGAGCACCGACTTCTACGACCTCATCGTCGTCGGGGGCGGCCCGGCCGGCCTCGGCGCCGCCGTCTACGGCGCCTCGGAGGGACTGCGGACCGTGCTGGTCGAGCGCTCGGCCACCGGCGGCCAGGCCGGGCAGAGCAGCCGCATCGAGAACTACCTCGGCTTCCCCGACGGCGTCTCGGGCGGGCAGCTGGCCGACCGCGCCCGGCGGCAGGCCGCCCGCTTCGGCGCCGAGGTGCTCACCGCCCGGAAGGTGACCGCGCTGGAGGTCCGTGGCCCGGCCCGGGTGGTGCACTTCGCCGACGGCGGCAGCATCGCCGCGCACTCCGTCGTCCTGGCCACCGGCGTCTCCTACCGGACGCTGCCCACCGACGGCGCCGACGGCCTCACCGGCCGCGGGGTCTACTACGGCTCGGCCCTGACCGAGGCCGCCGCCTGCGAGGACCAGCCCGTCTACGTCGTCGGCGGGGCCAACTCGGCCGGCCAGTCGGCGGTGTTCTTCTCCCGGCACGCCAGCTGCGTCACCCTCGTCGTCCGCGGCTCCTCGCTGGAGGCGTCGATGTCGCACTACCTCGTGCAGCAGCTCTCCGAGATCCCGAACGTCGTCGTCCGCACCGGCACCACCGTGACCGCCGCGCGGGGCGGGGACCACCTCGAGGAGATCGAGCTCGCCGACGGGACCGGGCGGGTGGAGACCGTCCCGACGTCGCACCTGTTCGTCTTCATCGGCGCCGAGCCGCGGACCGACTGGCTCGACGGCGTGCTGGCCCGCGACGGGCGCGGGTTCGTGCTCACCGGGCCCGAGCTGCTCGTCGACGGCGAGCGGCCCCCGGGCTGGCGGCTGCAGCGCGACCCCTTCTTCCTGGAGTCCAGCGTCCCGGGCGTCTTCGTCGCCGGGGACGTCCGGTCCCAGTCGGTCAAGCGGGTGGCCTCCGCCGTCGGTGAGGGCGCCATGGCGGTCACCCTCGTGCACCGGTACCTGGAGGAGCGGTGACCGCGCCCGCCCGCCTGGACCCCGCGCAGGTGCGCGCGCTGTTCCTCTTCGCCGACCTCGACGCCGCCCAGCTCGCCTGGGTGGCCGAGACGGGCGACGTCGTCGCCTTCCCCGCCGGCAGCGACGTCTCCACCGAGGGCGAGCCTGCCGAGTGCTTCTACGTGCTGCTGACCGGCACGCTGCGGATGGTCCGGCGCGTGGGCCGCGACGAGGTGGAGACCGTGCGTACCGACCAGCCGGGGGTGTACAGCGGCGCGGTGCAGTTCTACCTCGGCGACCAGGTCACCCAGGTCTACCCGGCGACGGTGCGCGCGGTGACCGACTGCACCTTCCTGGCGCTGCCGGCCGCGGAGTTCGCCGCCGTCTTCCGCCGCTGGTACCCGATGGCCGTCCACCTGCTGCAGGGACTGTTCCTGGGCACCCGGAACTCCGACGAGCTGGTCGGCCAGCGGGAGCGGCTGCTGGCGCTGGGCAAGCTCACCGCCGGGCTCACCCACGAGCTCAACAACCCGGCCGCCGCGGCGTCCCGGGCCACCGCCGCGCTGCGCGAGCGGGTGGCCGGGATGCGGCACAAGCTCGCGCTGCTCGCCGACGGCACCTTCGACGGCGAGCAGCTGCGCCGGCTGACCGAGCTGCAGGAGCGGTTCGTCGCGGGCATCGGCGCGGCGGTCGAGCTGAGCGCGCTGGAGCGGTCGGACCGCGAGGACGAGCTCGGCGACTGGCTCGACGACCACGACGTCGCGCGGCCCTGGGAACTGGCGGCGGTGTTCGTCCCGGCCGGGCTGGACCCGGCGTCCCTGCAGCTGGTGGCCGACGCCGTCGACGCCGACTTCCTGGAGCCGGCGCTGCGGTGGCTGGCCTACACCGTCGAGACCGAGCTGCTGCTGGGCGAGATCCTCGACAGCACCTCGCGCATCTCGCACCTGGTGGGCGCGGCCAAGCAGTACTCGCAGCTGGACCGCACGCCCCACCAGGCGACCGACCTGCACGCCGGGCTGGACGCGACGCTGGTCATGCTCAGCGCGAAGACCGGCCCCGGGATCCGCGTGGTCAAGGAGTACGACCGCGCCCTGCCCCCGGTCCCGGCCTACGCCGCCGAGCTCAACCAGGTGTGGACCAACCTGATCGACAACGCGCTCGACGCGATGGCGGGGGAGGGCACGCTGACCCTGCGCACCGCGCTCGACGGGGACCACGCCGTGGTCGAGGTCGCCGACACCGGCCCGGGCATCCCCGAGCCGCTGCGCCGCCGGGTGTTCGAGCCGTTCTTCACCACCAAGCCGGTGGGGCAGGGGACCGGCCTGGGCCTCGACGTCGCCTGGCGCATCGTCACCACCCGGCACGGCGGGGTGCTCAAGGTCCGGTCGCGGCCCGGGGACACCCGGTTCGTGGTGCGGCTGCCGCTGTCGGAGGTCCCGGTGCCGGGCTGATCCTCAGACCGCCGTGCGGGTGTGGGCCACGACCAGCTCCGCGGTCCGCTCGGCGGCGACCTCGGGGATCCAGTGCGGCACGCCCTCGAGCACCTCGAGCCGGTAGGGGCCGCTCACGTGGTCGCGGGTGGCCTCGGTGGCGGCGCGGCCGAGGGCGACGTCGCCGGTGCTCCACACGTGCAGGGTCGGCACCGTCACCGTGCCGACCCGGTCGCGGGCGCCGAAGGGCAGCGCCCGGTACCAGGCCAGCGCGCTGGACAGGGCGCCCGGCTCGCGCATCCGGGCCACGTAGTGCTCGGCGGCGTCCGCCGGCAGCCCGCTGCTCAGCAGCAGCTGCCGCAGCGCCCGCCCGTTCCCGGCCAGCAGCAGCCGCTCGGGCAGCACCGGCGCCTGGAAGGCGGCCACGTACGCCGAGCGCAGCCCCTGGGCGCTGGTGAGCACCGCCCGCGACATCGCGGCGGGGTGCGGCACCGACAGCGCGGTCAGCGTGCGCACCCGCTCGGGGTGCCAGGCGCCCAGCGCCCACCCGACGACGGCGCCCCAGTCGTGGCCGACGACGTGCGCGCTGCCCAGGCCCGCGGCGTCGAGCAGGGCCAGGACGTCGTCGGCGACCTCCCGCACCCGGTAGGCCGACCGCCCGCGGGGCCGGGCGCCGGGGCTGTACCCGCGCTGGTCGGGCGCCAGCGTCCGCAGCCCGGCGCCGTGCAGCACCGGGGCCATCCGGTCGTAGGCGGAGGAGTCCTGCGGCCAGCCGTGCAGGAGCACCACCGGCTCGCCGTCGGGAGGGCCGCCGTCACGGACGTCGAAGACCAGGCCGTCACGCTCGAACCGCTGCATGGGCAGGCCTTGCCCGGCCGGGCGCGTGCCCGAACCCCGACCGTCGGGGAGGATGGTCCGGTGACGGTGACCGCGGCAGAGCTGATCGTGCTGGTCGACGACGACGGGACACCGATCGGCACCATGCCCAAGCCGCTGGTGCACCACGGCGAGACCCCGCTGCACCGCGCGTTCTCGGCCTACCTCTTCGCCGACGACGGCCGCCTGCTGGTCACGCGCCGCGCCGCGGACAAGCAGACCTTCCCAGGGATGTGGACCAACACCGTGTGCGGGCACCCGGGCCCCGGCGAGGACGACCCCGCCGCGATCGCCCGCCGCGCGTCGCAGGAGCTCGGTGTGCAGGTGGCCGACCTGCGCCCGGCCCTGCCCGGCTACCGCTACCGGGCGGAGTTCCGCGGTGTCGTCGAGAACGAGGTGTGCCCGGTCTACCTGGGCCGGTACACCGGGACCCCGGACCCCCACCCGGGCGAGGTGGGGGAGTGGGAGCTGCTGGAGTGGGGCGCCTTCCGCCGTCGCCAGGAGGACTCCGAGCGCGACGAGTGGTCGCCGTGGTGCCGCGAGCAGGCGCGCCTCATCGAGCAGGCCGGGCTCGTCCCTGCCGCCTGAGGGCTCGCCGTCCGTGCGTGGGCGGCGGTGAAGGGCCGGCCACGGACGGTGGCGGGCGCGCCAGCGTGCCCGTGTCGCTGCACCGGACGCGCCGTCCTGCCGCCCTAGCGTCCGCCGCGTGGACCGCCGGGGCTTCCTCCTCCTGCTCGCCACCGGACTCGCTGGTGCCGCCGTGGGCCGCGGTGCCGCCGCGATGGACCTCGGCGCCCCCGCCCCGGTCGCCCCGCCGCCGTCCGCGCCGGCCACCCCCACCGGCCCCGGCGGCCTGGTCGCCGTCCCCGCGCCGGCCGGCGTCGTCGACCGGCTGCCCGGCACGGGCAACCAGCTCGCCCTGACCATCGACGACGGCAGTGACGGCGAGGTGGTCGCGGCGCTGGTCACCCTCGCCCGGGAGACCGGCACCCGGCTGACGTTCTTCCCCAACGGCAGCTACCGCACGTGGGGGGACAACGCCCGCGACCTGTGGCCGCTCGTCGAGTCCGGCCAGGTCGCCTTCGGCAACCACACCTGGTCGCACCCGGACGTGACCACCCTGTCCGACGCCGAGGTGGCCGAGGAGCTGCGCCGCAACCAGGACTCCATGCGCCGCACCCTCGGCGTGACCGCCACCCCGTTCTGGCGGCCGCCGTTCGGCTCGCACGACGCGCGCACCGACGCGATCGCCGCCGACGTCGGCCACCCCACCACCGTGATGTGGAACGGCACCTTCGACGACGGCCGGGCGGTCGGCGCCGAGGAGCTCATGGCCGCCGCGCAGCAGTGGTTCGCCGCGCAGGCGATCATCGTCGGCCACGCCAACCGGCCGGCCATCAGCACCGTGCTCGACCAGTTGCTGGGCCTCGTCGAGTCGCGGCAGCTGCAGACGGTGACCCTCGCCGACGTCTGGTCCTCCCCGGCCTGAGCCAGTCCCGACCTGCGCGTCCGGGCGGTCTCGGCGAGAGTGGCGGCAACGGATCGTGATCACGGCCCGCCGGCCGAGGCCGGTGGGGCCGGAGGACGGAGGAACGGGTGGCAGGGGAGCTCAAGGGCCGCGTGGCGCTGGTCACCGGCGGGGCCAGCGGGCTGGGCCGGGCGACGTGCGTGTCGCTGGCCGGGGCCGGCGCGCACGTCGTCGTCGCGGACATCGACGCCGACGGCAGCGAGCGCACCCGCGCGCTGGTGGCCGACGCCGGAGGCAGCGCCGACGTCGTCGCGCTCGACGTGACCGACGACGCCAGCCGCCGTGCGGTGGTGGGCCGGCTCTTCGAGCAGCACGGCGACGCCTTCGACGTCCTGGTCAACGTCGCCGGCATCGACCGGCCGGGCTACGTCACCGACATCGACCTCGACGACTACCGCCGGGTCATGGCGGTCAACTGCGAGGGGCCGATCTTCCTCACCAGCGAGTTCGTGAAGCGGGTGCAGCACCTGCCCGAGGGCCGCAGCGCCGACGTCGTGCACGTCGTGTCGCTGTCGGCGATCACCTCGGGCAGCGGCGCGATCGCCTACAACGGCTCCAAGGCCGGCTTCCTCAACGCCACCCGCTGCATCCAGCGCGAGCTGCGGGAGAAGGCCGTGAAGCAGGAGGACGGCAGCGAGCGGCCGTTCCCGTGCCGGGTGCAGAGCGTCATCCCGGCCGCCATGGACACGCCGATGATGGAGCAGTGGGGCATCCCCGGGCACCTGATGATGCCGCCGTCTGCGGTGGCCGACACCGTCCGCACGCTGCTGCTGCTGCACCCCGCGGCGTTCGTGCCGGAGATGCAGATCGTGCCGCGCCTCGAGCCCGACTTCCCCCGCTGAGGAGGCCTGCGATGACCGGTCCCGACCTGCCCGACAGTGGCATGGCCTCCGGCTCGGACGCGGGCCAGCCGGGCGAGCACCTGGGCGCCGGCGACCTGCGCCCCGACGAGGAGCGCCTGCTGGCCGAGCTCGAGCGCGGTGTCGGCGACACCGCGCCGGCCGGCAGCGAGGCCGAGGTGCGCGCCGCCGAGGACGAGGCGCCCCTGCCCGACGAGGGCGGCCCCCAGGACGACGGCCTCGAGGCGGAGTTCTCCGACCCGGAGTGAAGGAGGACCCCTCCCGATGGCCGGGAGGGGGTCCGCTCAGCCCGCCAGGCGGACGGCGACCAGCGCGACGTCGTCCTCGGCGCCGTCGGGGACCATCCGCGCGAGCACCTCGTCGCACACCTCGGCGACCGGCCGCCCGCGCAGCTCGGCGAGGGCCCGGCCGAGCCGGGCGACGCCGTCGTCGAAGCCCTCGGCGCGGCGCTCGACGAGGCCGTCGGTGTAGAGCAGGACGGTCGAGCCGCGCTCGAGCACCACCTCGGCGTCGGCGCGCACCGCCTGTGGGCTCACGCCGAGCAGCATGCCGGGCCTGCCGCCGGTGAGCGTGGTGCCCGTGCCGTCCGGGCCGACGACCAGCGGCGGCAGGTGCCCGGCGCTGGCCCAGCGCAGGCGGGTGAGCCCGGCCGCGCGCTCGTCGTCGGTCTGCTCGAGCCGGCCGACCAGCACGGTGGCCATGGCGCCCAGGCCCAACCCGTCGATGGCCGCGTCGAGCCGGGCGAGCACCTGCGCGGGGCTGTGCCCGCTGTCGTAGGCGATCCCGCGCAGCAGCCCGCGCAGCTGTGCCATGCACGCGGCGGCCTGCACGTCGTGGCCGACGACGTCGCCGATGACCAGCATCGTCGAGCCGTCGGGCTGGACGAAGACGTCGTACCAGTCGCCGCCGACCTGGGCCTCCCGGGTGGCCGGCACGTAGCGCACCGCCATCTCGAGCGACTCCGATCGCGGCGGCTCGGTGAGCAGGCTGCGCTGCAGCGTCTCGGCGGCACGCACGATGCTGCGGGAGCGGGCGTAGAGGGCCTCGAGCAGGTTGCCGCGCAGCTGCACCACCTCGGCGCGCTCCTGCGCCGTCCACGGGTGGGAGCGCTCGCGGACGGTCTCCCGCCAGCGGTCGAAGCTCTTGCGCGGGCTGAGCCGGACGTGGTCGCCCTCGCGCTCGGCGAGGGCCTTGTTGTGCGGGTCGCCGCCCCAGTCGACGTGCTGCACGGCCTCGCGGCGGTGCCACAGCACGTGCTGGCCGTCGGGCAGCGGGAGCACCAGCACGCCGCAGGCGACGTCCACCGGGATGCCGAGCTCGGGCGCCTCGCCCTGCAGGGCGTCGGTGGCCACGACGTCGCTGCCCCGGGCGACGGCCCAGGAGACCAGCCGCTCGACGACGTCGGCGGGCAGCTCGGCGCCCTTGGTGCCGGTGCTGCCCTGCAGGCAGACGGTGACGCCGTCGGCGGGGAGGACGTCGAGGAGGCTGGTGGTGCCGAGCAGCGTGTCGGCCAGCGGGCGGTCCTCGTCGAGGGTGGCCGCGGTCAGCCAGGCCAGGGTGGAGCGCACCTGCAGGGCACGGTGCACCTCGTCCTCGGCGGTGCGGTCGACCAGCCGCAGCGACAGCGTCGACCCGAGGAACTCGGCGGCGGCGCGGGTGGCGAACGGGGGCTGGTGCGGGCCGGCGTAGTGGTGGCAGGCGATGAGCCCCCACAGCCTGTCCTCGCGCAGCAGCGAGATCGACATCGAGGCGCGCACGCCCATGTTCTGCAGGTACTCGACGTGGATCGGCGAGACGCTGCGCAGCGTCGAGTACGTGAGATCCAGCGGGCGGCCGGTGGCCGGGTGGGCGACCGGCTGGATGCGGCTGGGCTCGTAGTCGACGTCGCTGATCAGCCGCAGCCAGTTCTTCTCGTACAGCGCCCGGGCCTGGGCCGGGATGTCCGAGGCGGGGTAGTGCAGGCCGAGGAAGGAGTTGAGTCCCTCGACCTTCGCCTCGGCGACGACCTCGCCGTTGTAGTCGGCGTCGTAGCGGTAGACCATCACCCGGTCGAAGCCGGTGAGGGCGCGCACCGCCCGCGCGGTGATGTCGTAGAGGTCCTGCAGCGACGAGGCCCGGTTGAGCTCGGTGACCGTGCCGCGCACCGCCTGGTAGGTGTTCGGGAAGGAGAACGGCCGCGGCCCGCGCGCCGGCTCCAGCTCGACGACGAGGTTGGTCAGCGGCGGGGCGCCGTCGTCGGACTGCCCGTGCTCGTCGCGGCCGCCGGAGAGCACCGCCCGGTGCAGGATGGCGTCCACCGGCACCGGGTCACCGTCGACGTCGAGGGTGATCTCCAGCGGGTTGCGCTCGCGCAGGTCGCCGAAGGCGCTGGCCGACCGGACGACGGCCTCGGTCTGCGCCACCCCCAGCACGTCGGCCAGCGGGCGGTCCAGCGCGTCGGACCAGACGACGCCGGTCAGCCCGGCCAGGTTCTCCGAGGCCTGGACGACGACCAGGTCGGGCTCGCTGACCGCCAGCAGCACACCGCGCGGCTGGACGCTGCCCGGGACGTGGATGGGCTCGCGGGCGCAGTTGTCCAGGTCGACCGGCTCACCGGGCGACAGCCACGCGACGTCCGCCCCGGCGGTGCCGGGACCGGACGTGGCCTCGACCTCGGTCACGCGTCGGCCCCCTGCACCCGGGCGGCCGGAGCGCACCACTCGGCGAGGACGGCGAAGGTCTGGCGGGCCGCGGCGACCACCCGTCCGGCGTCGCCGCCACCGTCCACGTGCGCCCGGGTGAACCGGCGGAACGCGGCCCACATCGCGCCGGTGTCCTCGCCGTAGGGGCTGAACGCCCGCACCCGCAGGCCGCCGGCCGGCCCGGGCACGGTGGCGAGGTGGCGGTCGATGAACGTGCCGCCGAGGGTCGAGCCCTCGAGGACGTAGAGCCGGCCCAGCGCCTCGTCGGTGCCGTCGACCGGCGGCAGGTCCGGCCGGTCGTCGCCGGCCGAGCCGCCGAGGGCGGACAGGTCGGCGGCGTAGAGGCCGGTGCGGCGGCGGCGCGCCCAGTCGAGGGCGGCGGCGTCGGCGCGGTGCCGGGCGGCCCAGTCGTCCAGCCCGGCCTCGGCCGCCGACCAGAAGGCGTGCAGCCGCGAGAGGACGTCGACCAGCCGATCGCGGTCCAGTGCCGGGTCCATCAGGTCGAGGGTGGCCTCGACCTGTTCGTGCTCTGCGGCGGTGGCCGTGCGCAGGTCCCGGAGGACGTCGCCGGCGCCGCCAGCGTCTCGAGGCAACGCCTCTCCTCCCGCAGCCATCAGCCACCCGAGGGTAGGTCACCCCGGGAGCGGCGTCGCGGCAGAAGGGGTGCGATACGCAACAGTCTCGGTCACCCTCGCCGGCGGGCGGACGCAGCCGGCCTCGGGTCAGGAGGTGGAGGGTGCGCCCGGTCCGTCCCCGGGAGGCGGGGGCGGGGTCCTCGGCGGACGGTCGAGCAGCAGGTCGGCGGCGCGGGCGAGGACCTGCGCCCGGGTGCGGTCGCCGTGGTCGGCGGCGAGGAAGTGCTCGCCGATCGCCACGCAGAAGGCGAGCAGGCTGCGGGCCTCGACCTCGTCGGGGTCGGTGCAGAAGGTGCCGATCATCTCGCGGAGCAACCCCATGCGCCGGTCGTCCACCCGGCGGAGGCGCTCGGCGACCGCCTCGTCGCGCCGGGCCCAGTCCCGGACCGCGAGGTCGATGGGCAGCAGGCGGTCGTCGGAGAAGGTGAGCGTGCCCGCCCGCTCGATCCGCGTCCGCGGGTCGCCCCCCTCGCGCTCGATGCGGTCGAGCACGTCGTCGGTGGCCTCCCGCTCCCAGGTGTCCAACATGGCCTCGAGGAGCGCGTTGCGGTCGGCGAACGACCCGTAGAAGCCACCCTTGGTGACGCCGAGGTCCTTGGCCAGCGCCTCGACGCGGACGGCGTCGGGACCCCCGGCGGCGAGCGCCTGCAGCCCCTGCTCGATCCACCTCTCACGCGTCGTGCGGATCGCGCCCACCGGTCCTCCTCGCCTGTATACGCCAGCGTACACATCCGCTAACCTCGTCTGTACGGGACCGTATACGAGGCGAGGGAGACACGGCGATGAGCACGACGGTTCTCAGCACCACGGGGGTCCTGCGCGGGGTGACCGCGTCCGCACGGGCGCTGTCCTCCCTGCCCGACATCGACTACGCCGACCGGTGCACGATGGTCGCGGACGTGGACACGACCCCCGAGCAGTGGGCCCGGGCGATGTTCGGCGACGTCCCCAGCGCCGTGGAGCGGTTCATCTGGCGCGGCCTGCTCGGGCTCCGTCTCGCTCCGGTCCCCTCGCCGGACACCGTGGCGGGTTGGCGGGTCGGAGGGCGGGGCGGGGACTGGATCCGCCTGGAGGCGGCCTCCCGGTCCCTGCGCGGCAACCTCGTCGTCCAGACCGCCGGACGCCGGGTGTCGCTGACCACCTGCCTGCAGTACGACCGGTGGTGGGGCCGGCTCGTGTGGCCGCCGCTGTCCGCCGTCCACCGCCGTCTGGTGCCCACGGTGCTCGGCGACGCCGACCGCAGGCTCCGCACCCGCGGCTGAGGCTCAGGGCAGCCGCGCCCGGCGCAGCGAGGCGTGCACGAGGAGCCGGGTGTCGCCGTCGGCGAGGTCCAGGCCGGTCAGGGCGGTGATCCGGCCCAGCCGGTAGTACAGCGTCTGGCGGTGGACCGACAGGACCGCCGACGTCCGGGCCACGCTGCCGGCCGCGTCCAGGTAGGCCTCGGCGGTGGCGGCCATGACCGGGTCGGCGAGCAGCGGCGCCACCGCCGGGTCGGGTGCCGCCAGCGCCGCCGCGACCCGCCAGCCGCCGAGCTCGGACCACCGGGCCACCGGCGCGAGCCCCGGCGCCACGGCCGCGACCCGGGCCGCGGTGTGCGCCTGTGCCCAGCGGGCGGCGAGGCCGGCGGGGCCGTCGGCCGGCTCGGACACCCCGGCGGAGGCGCCCCGCAGCCGGGCGAGCGCCGCCGACGCGGTGGTCGCGGCCGGGCGCAGGTCGCCGGCGCGCGACAGCCGCACCAGGACGGCGACGGCGGGGTGCCCGTCGTCGCCGCGCAGCACCGCGGCCGACGGCGGGGGAGCCCACCCCCCGGGCAGGTCGCCCGCCGGTGGGCGCAGCGCCACGAGCGCCAGCGGGGTGTCCTCGCCGAGCCGGGCGGCCAGGGTGCGCACCGCCCGCTCGTGCGCGGCCCCGGTCCCGGTGAGCGCCGCGGGCAGGGCGTTCCCGACCTCGCCGTCGTCGTCCCGGCCGGCCAGCAGCCGCCCCGCGCGGGCGGCCAGGGCGACCGCCGCGGCGAGCGCCGGGTCGGCGTCCTCGTCGGGGTCGGTGCGGCCGCCGTCGAGCAGCCAGAGGTAGCCGAGGGTGCGGCCGCCGGACCGCACCGGCAGGAGCAGGCGGGTGAGGATGCCGGCGGCCGGATCGGCAGGGGTGCGCACCGGGTGCTCGGCCCGGGCGATGCCGAGGTCCTCGAACCAGCGGCGGGTGGCCGGGGTGGAGCCGCGGCCGAGGATGGAGCGGGTGCGGACGGCGTCCATCGCGGTCTCGCCGTCGTCGAGCGGGTGGGCGGCGAAGGCGAGGAGGGTGAAGTCGACGTCCTCGAGGGTGGCCGGGGCCCCGAGCAGCCGGGCGACCTCGTCCACCACGTCCTGCAGGTCGTCGCGCACCATACGACTGTATGAGGGCAGGTCCGGGTAGTCCGTACGTCCGTCTCTGGTGACCCGGGTCGCACCCTCCTAGCGTCTGGGACAGCGACGACGACGGAGGTGGGCTGCGTGCTCTCCACGAAGACCCTGCTGCTGGGGGCCTCCCGCCGCCCCGCGCTGCGGCGCGCGGCCATGGCCACCCCGGTCACCCGGCGGGTGGTCCAGCGGTTCGTGGCCGGCGAGACGCTGCCCGAGGCGCTGGCCGTCGTCGGGCGGCTGACCGGCGAGGGGATCGCGGTCACCCTCGACCACCTCGGCGAGGACGTCACCGACCCCGGCGAGGCGCGCGCCTCCCGGGACGCCTACCTGGCCCTGCTCGAGGCGCTGGAGCCGATGGACCTCGGCCCGCGCGCCGAGGTGTCGGTCAAGCTGTCCGCCTTCGGGCAGGCGCTGCCGGGCGGGGAGGACCTGTCGCTGGAGCTGGTCCGGCCGGTGGTCGAGTGCGCCGCGCGGATCGGCACCACGGTCACCCTCGACATGGAGGACTCCTCGACCGTCGACGCCACCCTCGCCGTCCTCGCCGAGCTGCGCCGCGAGCACCCGCAGACCGGCGCGGTGCTGCAGTCCGCGCTGCGCCGCACCGAGGACGACGCCGCCGCGCTCGCCACGCCCGGCTCGCGGGTGCGGCTGGTCAAGGGCGCCTACGACGAGCCGCCGTCGGTGGCCCACCAGGGCCGTTCCGACGTCGACGCCGCCTACGCCCGCTGCCTCGGCGTCCTCATGCGCGGGCCCGGTTACCCCATGGTGGGCAGCCACGACCCGGCGATGCTGGCGCTGGCCCAGCGGCTGGCCGCCGAGTACGGGCGCGCCGCCGACTCGTGGGAGGTGCAGATGCTGCACGGCATCCGCGTCGACGAGCAGCGCCGGCTGGCCGCCGCCGGCACCCGCGTGCGGGCCTACGTGCCCTACGGCGCCGACTGGTACGGCTACTTCGTCCGCCGGCTGGCCGAGCGGCCGGCCAACCTCCGCTTCTTCCTCCGCGCCCTCGTCTCCCGCTGACCCCCACCGGCGGAAACGGCCGTTTCTGCCGCCTCTCCCTGGAGGACCCCCATGGACGCCGTCACCACCGTCCCCCCGCCGCGCAACGAGCCGGTGTTCACCTACGCACCCGGTTCGCCGGAGCGCGCGGCCCTGCAGCAGCGGCTCACCGAGCTGGCCGCCGACCCGCTCGAGCTGACCGTGACCATCGGCGACAAGCAGCGCATGGCCGGCGGCGAGCGGTTCGACGTCGTCCAGCCGCACCGGCACGCCGCCGTCCTCGGGACCGCCGCGAACGCCACGCACGCCGACGCCGAGGAGGCCGTGGCCGCCGCCAAGGCCGCCGCGCCGGCGTGGCAGGACCTGTCCTTCGACGACCGTGCCGCGGTGTTCCTGCGCGCGGCCGAGCTGCTGGCCGGGCCGTGGCGGCAGACGCTCAACGCCGCCACCATGCTGGGCCAGTCCAAGACCGCCCACCAGGCCGAGATCGACAGCGCCTGCGAGCTCGTCGACTTCTGGCGCTGGAACGTGCACTTCGCCCGCGAGATCGTCTCCGCCCAGCCGGTCTCCTCGCCGGGCGTGTGGAACCGCAGCGACCACCGCCCGCTCGAGGGCTTCGTCTACGCCGTCACGCCGTTCAACTTCACCGCGATCGCCGGCAACCTGCCCACCGCGCCGGCGCTCATGGGCAACACCGTCGTCTGGAAGCCCGCGCCCACCCAGCAGTTCGCCGCGCACTTCCTCATGCGGCTGCTCGAGGAGGCCGGGCTGCCCCCGGGCGTGGTCAACATGGTGACCGGCGACGGCATCGCCGTCTCCGACGTCGCGCTGGCCGACCGCGACCTCGCCGGCATCCACTTCACCGGGTCGACGGCGGTGTTCCAGCACCTGTGGCGCACGGTGGGGGAGAACATCTCCTCCTACCGCGGCTACCCGCGGATCGTCGGCGAGACCGGCGGCAAGGACTTCGTCGTCGCCCACCCCTCGGCCGACGTCGACGTGCTGCGCACCGCGCTGGTCCGCGGCGCCTTCGAGTACCAGGGCCAGAAGTGCTCGGCGGCCTCGCGCGCCTACGTGCCCCGGTCGCTGTGGACACGGCTGCGCGACGACCTGGTCGGCGTCACCGAGTCGCTGACGATGGGCGACGTCACCGACTTCTCGAACTTCATGGGCGCGGTGATCGACCGGAAGTCCTTCTCCAAGCTCTCCGGCGTGATCGACCGGGTGGACGACGACCCGGCGCTGTCGATCGTCGCCGGCGGCCGGGCCGACGACTCCGAGGGCTTCTTCGTGCGCCCGACGGTCATCGAGGGCACCGACCCCGAGCACGAGGTGTTCACCACCGAGTACTTCGGGCCGGTGCTGGCGGTGCACGTCTACGACGACGCCGACTACGACACGGTGCTCACCCAGATGGAGTCGTCGGCGCCGTACGCGCTGACCGGCGCGGTCATCGCCCAGGACCGTGCGGCCATCGCGCACGCGCAGCGCTTCCTGCGGTTCGCGGCGGGCAACTTCTACGTCAACGACAAGCCCACCGGCGCCGTGGTCGGCCAGCAGCCCTTCGGCGGCGGGCGCGCCTCGGGCACCAACGACAAGGCCGGCGCGGCGCAGAACCTGCAGCGCTGGACGTCGACCCGCTCGATCAAGGAGACGTTCGACCCGCCGACCGACCACCGCTACCCGCACATGGGGTGAGTCGCCCCGGCCGCGGTCAGTCCCCGCGGCCACCGCCGTTCCCGCCACCGCCGAAGCCGGAGTCGAACGTGGCGTCGAAGGCCGGGTGGATGCCCGCGCCACCGCCCACGACGGCGTCGGGAGCACCGCCGGACCGGTCGTGCCGCCGCCGGAGGACCTCCTCGCCCGCCCACGTGCGCCGGTGCCGTGGGCGGAACTGGGAGAGCCACCGGTTGAAGGACGGGACGACGAGCCGGTGGCCGAAGGGCACGCTGAGGGCGCCGATCCGCACCTCGGTGACCAGCCGCCGCTTCCGCGCCAGGCGTCGAGCGACCCGTCCGAGTTCCCAGCCGTCGACGTCTCCGGCGACCTCGGCCGGCATCCGCGCGATCGCCTGGGCGACCGGCTCGGCCCGCCCGTAGGGCTCCCAGCGGGGCCCCCTGCGCAGCACCAGACGCGGCCGGCCGGCACCGGGCGCGTGCTCCTCGGCCAGGGTCAGGACGCCGTCGTCGACCAGCTGCCGGACGGTGGCCCGCAGCAGGTCACGGGCCGGCGTCCGGCCGAGCCCGTGCAGCACCAGGAGGTGTACGGGTCTCAACGGCGGGAGCTGGGTCACCGGCGGTCCCGGTGCAGCGCGGCGCCCAGGGCCCCGTGCGCCGCCGGGGCGGACGTCACCCCGGGGGAGGTGACGCTCGGCGGCTCCATCGCGGCCACGTGCACCGTCATGGCCCCACACTGCCCGACGCCGGCCAGTGCACCAGGCCGTCGTCGGCCAGGACGGCGCCCTCCGACGGGCGGTGCGGGGCGCGCCGGCCGTCGGGCATCAGGTGGTCGACCGGGACGCCCCGCGCGAGGACTGCGACGTCGGCGACGATCCGCCGGTGGCAGCGCCACCACACGCTCTCGCTGCACATGACGGCGAGCGTGGCAGACGCGGCGTCGCCGACCACCTCGTCGAGCGCGGCCGCGAACTCCGCGGTGCGGGTGTGCGCGGCGTAGGCGGCGAACTGCACGACGGTCCACCAGCCGTCGGCCACCGGCTCGCCCGGGGGCAGGCGCCGGCGCCCGCCGAGCCGCTCCTCCCACCGGTAGCCGACGCCGGCGTCCGGCAGCCAGTCGGCGAGCGCCTCGCGCCGGACGTCGGGGTTGGCGCGGCTGCCCGGGAAGCGGCGGACGTCGACCACCAGCTCCACCGCGGCACCGCGCAGTCGGGCGGCCAGCGCGGTGCGGTCCTCGGGGCCGTGGCCCACGGTGAGCAGCACGGGGCACCTCCTACCCGGCACGCGGCACCGGGACCGCCCGCGGGGTGCGGGCGGTCCCGGCGCGGGCGCAGGTCAGCGCAGCCGGACCTCGAGGTCCACGACGTCGCTGTCGGGGCGGAAGGTGCCGACCACCTCCCCGCCGGCTCCGGCGTAGCGGCCGGTCCCGCCGGTGACCGCCCAGGTGACGCCGGTGGGTCCCGCAGCGGGGTCCTCGTCGGCGACGCCCTGGGTGGTGATCTGGCCGCTCGGCAGGGCCAGCGTGGCCGTGCAGGCGACGACCAGTCGGCTCTCCGACAGGGCGGCGACGGTGCAGCTGCCGGTGCTCGTGCCGACCGTCCGGCCGTCGCGCCGGAGGTCGTCGGCGAAGACCTGGGTGTCGCCCGTGCTGGGCCCGGGGGTGCCGAGGTCGAGGTCGGTGTTGCGGTCGGGGACGGCGACGCTCGTCAGGTGCAGCGTGGGATCGGCGGCCGCGGTCGGGACCACGGCTAGGGCGGTGCCGGCGCCGGCGAGCAGGACGGCGGCGGCGAGGGCGGTACGGCGGGTGCGGGACACGGGGAACTCCTTCCGGGGACGGGGGATCAGCCGGCGAGGGCGAGCCACACGGCGGCGGCGACGGTGAGGACGGCGACGACGAGGGCCGCGGCGGCGGGCGCGGGGACCCGCCCGAGCCGGCGCCGGGCGTCGAGGGCGAGCCCCGTGGCCCCGCCGGCGAGGACGGCGGGCAGCCCCGTCCAGAAGACGAGGATCGTCACGGCGCCGAGCACGGCGAGGACCAGCGCCCGCGCGGCGGTGCACCCGGGTGCGGCGGCACGGGCGTGGGCGGCCACGAACCCGACGACGACGACCCCCACCGCGATGAAGGCGACGAGCAGTCCGAGGGCGGCCCAGCCGCCGTTGCCGTCGAAGTCCACGCCCCACTCGCCCGGATCCGACTCCCACGGCGTCGCGACGTACTGGCCGACGAGCGTGCAGGCCAGCGCGATCCCCGCCCCGGCGAGGGTCGGGGCGTCCGGGGCGCGGGTCGGGCGGGTGGCGGGAGCGGATGTCCTCGACGTGGTGGTCATGGCGGGTCCTCCTCGGTCGGGCCGGCCGTGGCGGCCGGACGGGACGACCGTGGCCGTCCCCGGCGACCTGCCGGATGGGCCGCGGGACCCGGTGACCCGGGAGGTCCTCCCGGGTCACCGGGACGCCGGAGTCCCCACCCGGGACGCCGCCGGCGCCACACTGACGCGGTGGGCAGGCGCTCCCTGACGACCGGTGCCGCCGTCGTGGCGACGCTGTCGTGCGTGGCGGCGGCGGGTCTGGCGGCGTGGGCCACCGGCCGCGTCCCCGGCTCGGCGGCCTCGACGATCGGCGGCGTCTACGCCGTCGTCTACGCGGGCACCGGCGCCGTGCTGGTCCACCTCCGCCCGCGCAACGCGATCGGCTGGCTGCTGGTCCTCACCGGCCTGCTGCAGGCGCTCAGCGTCGGCGGCAACGCCTACGGCGCGTACGGGGTGGGCGTCGCCGACCCGTCCTGGCCGCTGGCCGCGGAGGTCGGCCAGGCGACGGCGATGGTCTACATCGCGTCCCTCGTCCTGCCGGGCACGGTGCTGGTGGCGCTCTACCCGACCGGCCGGCTGCCGGCGCGCTGGTGGCGGTGGCCGGTCGCCGCGGTGTCCGGGGGCGTCGCCGTCGTCACGGTCGTGTCCGGCCTGACCCAGGAGGCGTACGACGACATCGCCCCGGGACCCGCGCCGGTGGACCTCTCGGGTCCCGGGTGGACGGCTGTCCTCGTCGCCGCCGGTGTCGTCACCCTCTCCGGGGCCCTGACCATCTGGACCGCCACGGGTGTGCGGCTGGTCCGCGCCCGGTCGCCGGAGCGCCAGCAGCTGGCCTGGCTGCTGTGCGTCGTGCTGCCGCTCATGGTGGGAGTGTTCCTGCTCGAGGACTCGGTCCAGGACTGGGTGGTCGTCCCCCTGGCGCTGATGGTCCCGGGCGCCGTCCTCGTCGGGGTCGTGCGCTACCGGCTGCTGGGCATCGTGGTCAGCCGGGCGCTGGTGTACGCGGTGCTGACCGCCGCCGTCGTCGGGTCGTACCTGCTCGTCGCGGCGGTCGCCGCGGCCGCGCTCGGCCGGACGCTGTCGCCGGTGACCGGCGCCGTGACGGCGGCGCTGCTGGCGACGGCCCTCGGCCCGGCCCGGTCCCGCCTGCAGGCGGCGGCCGACCGCCTGGTCTACGGACGGCGCCGCGACCCGGTCACGGCGGTGACCGAGCTCGGGGACCGCGTGGCCTCCGCGGACGAGGCCGACCTGCTGCCCGCCGTCCTCGGGACGGTCGCGGCGGCGCTGCGCGCACCGGCCGCCCGCATCGAGCCGCCGGGAAGCGAGCCCTCGGGCGGGGGAGCCGCCGTTCCGCTGCGGGTCGGCGGCCGGTACCTCGGGGAACTGTACGTGGCCGAGCGCGCCCCCGGCGAGCCCTTCACGGCGGGGGACCGGCGGCTGCTCGGGGTGCTGGCGCCGCAGGTCGCCGCCGTCGTCCGGGCACTGGAGCTGACCCGGACCCTGGAGGGCGAGCGCGACCACGTCCTCACCGCCACGCACGTCGAACGGGACCGCATCCGGCGCGACCTGCACGACGGGCTGGGGCCGTCGCTGGCCGGCATCGGGCTGGGCGTGCAGGCGGTGCAGGCCCGGCTCGGGACAGGGGCCGACCCGGCGACGGGAGCGCTGCTGGCGCGGGTGCGGGAGGAGGTCGACGGCGCGGTCGGTGAGGTCCGCCGGATCCTCGACGGGCTGCGGCCGGCCCCGCTGGACGACGTGGGGTTCGTGGCCGCGGTGCAGCGGCACGCCAAGGCGCTGGCCCCGTCGGTGCCCGTGCGGGTCACCGCCGAGCCGCTGCCGCCCCTGCCGCCCGACGTCGAGACGGCGGCCTACCGGATCGCCCAGGAGGCGCTGACCAACGTCGCCCGGCACTCCGGTGCCCGCTGCGCCGAGGTGGGCCTGCGCGCACGGGACGGCCGGCTCGAGGTGGCGGTCGTCGACGACGGCGCCGGCTTCCCCGCGGTGGACGCCGACCCCCGTCCCGCCGGCGTCGGGCTGGCCTCGATGCGGACGCGCGCCCGGGCGGTGGGCGGCGAGCTCACCGTGACCAGCGGCCCCGGGGGCACCCGCGTCGTCGCCGGCCTGCCGCTGGAGGCCGACGGGTGACCGTCCGCGTGGTCATCGCCGACGACCACCCGATGTACCGGTACGGCCTGCGGTCGGTGCTCGACGCCTCGCCGGAGGTCGAGGTCGTGGGGGAGGCGGAGAACGGCGCCGAGCTGCTCGCCCTCGTCGCCCGGACCGCGCCGGACGTCGTCCTCACCGACCTGTCGATGCCGCAGCTGCCGGGGATCGCCGCCATCGACGAGCTGACCCGCCGCCGGCCGGGGCTGGGGGTCCTGGTGCTCACCATGCACGAGGACGACGTCTCCCTCTTCGGCGCACTCCGCGCCGGTGCGCGCGGCTACCTGCTCAAGGGCGCCGACCACGAGGAGATCGTCCGGGCCGTGCTCGCGATCGCCGGCGGCGACGCCGTCTACGGCGGGGCGGTGGCCCGGAGGGTCGTGGACGCGCTGACGCGGCCGGCTCCCCGGGCGCCGGCCTTCCCCGAGCTGACCGGCCGGGAGCGGGAGGTGCTCGAACTGCTCGCCGCCGGCCTGCCCACCGGACAGATCGCCCGCCGGCTCGCGCTCTCGGACAAGACGGTCCGCAACCACGTCTCCGCCGTCCTGACCAAGCTGCAGGTGCCCGACCGGGCCGCCGCGGTCGCCCGCGCCCGCGACGCGGGCATCGGCCGGCCCTGACTCCCGGGCCCCACCCGCCTCCGCTCCCCGGCGGCGCGGCGGCCATGCTGGACGGCCGGGCGACGACGCCCGCGGAGGGGAGCGGTGTGACCAGGGGGACGACGACGCCGCGGGACTCGCTGTGGCGGCTGCCGGCGATGCGCTCGCTGGTGGGCGCGACGGGGCTGGGCTTCGTCGGCTACTGCCTGACGCTGGCCTCGCTCCCGGCGTACGCGGTCGCGAACGGCGCGTCGGCCGACACCGCGGGCGTCATCACCGCCGTCTTCCTGCTGGTCACCGTGGCCGGCCAGTCGGTCGTCCCCGCGCTGACCGCGCGGTTCGGCCTGGGCCCGGTCCTCGCCGCCGGCCTGCTCGCCCTCGGGGCGCCGTCCCCGCTGTACGTCCTCGGCGACGGCGTGCTGTGGCTGTCGGGGGTCTCGGCCGTGCGCGGCGCCGGGTTCGCGGTGCTGACCGTGCTCGGTGCGGTGCTCGCCGCGCAGGTGGCGCCGCCGGAGCGCCGCGGGGAGTCGATCGGCCTCTACGGGCTGGCCATCGCCGTCCCCAACCTGCTCGCCGTGCCCGCCGGCGTGGCCCTGGTGCTCGACGGGCACGCCGGGTGGCTCGCGTGGCTGTCCGCCGCGCCGGTGCTCGCCGTGCCCCTGGTGCCGCAGCTGGCGCGCACCGTGCACTGGGAGGGGGCGGCCGGCGGGTCCTCCCGCGAGGCGGTGCGCGCCGCGCTGGCACCGTCGGGGGTCCTGCTGCTGGTCACCCTCGCCGGCGGCGGCGTCATGACCTTCCTGCCGATCGAGCGCCCCGACGGCGTCCTCGCGACGGCCGCGCTGCTCCTGTTCGGCGTCACCGGCGCGCTCACCCGCTGGCGGGCCGGGCTGCTGGCCGACCGGCTCGGCACCCGGCGGCTGCTGCCGGCCGCGCTGGCCGTGGGGGCGGTCGGGCTGGCCGCCGTCGCGCTGGGGCTCGGCACCGCCGACGCCGTCGTGCTGGCCGGCGCGGCCGTGTTCGGCGCCGGTTACGGGGCGGTGCAGAACCTGACGCTGGTCACCGCCTTCGCCCGCGCCGGGGAGGGCGGGTCGACGGCGGCCAGCGCGATGTGGAACGCCTCGTTCGACACCGGCACCGCGATCGGCGCGCTCGCCCTCGGGCTGGTCGCGGCCGGCGTCGGCCTGCCGTGGACCTACGTGCTCGTGGCGGGCCTCCTGCTCGTCGGGCTGCCGCTGGCGCGGGCGGCGACCCGGCCGGCCTGAGCGCTCAGCGCAGCACCGAGGTCAGCAGCAGGCTCGTCTGGCTGTTGATCACCCCGGGCACGGACCGGATCCGGTTGAGCAGCCGGTCGAACTCCACGAGGTCGGTCGTGCGGTGCTCGGCGACGAGGTCCCAGGCGCCGTTGGTGGAGTGCATCGACTCGATCTCCGGGAAGCCGCGCAGCCGGCGGATGACGTCGTCGGTGGACCGGCCCTCGACCTCGATCAACGAGACCGCCCGCACGCCGCCGGCCGCGGACTCGTCCCGCACCCGCGCGGTGAACCCGACGATGACGTCCTCGGCCACGAGCCGGTCGAGGTGGCTGGTCACGGTGGCCCGCGTGACCCCCAGCCGGCGGGCCAGCCCGGCCACCGGGGCGCGGCCGTCCTCGCGCAGTGCCGAGAGCAGCCGGCGGTCCAGGTCGCTGAGGTCAGCCATGTACGAACGGTACAGCTGATCACTGCAATCTGGTCGGTCCCTGCACACAACGCGCGCTTTTCGCTCATTGTGTGTGCAGATCGCCCATCACTAGCGTTTCCCCATGACGCTGTTCGTCGACGTGCGCAACATGGTCCGCTGGACCGCCGAGACCGGGCCGGAGCGGATCATCGCCGGGATGTCCGGGTACATCGAGGACGACTTCCGGCGGTGGGAGTCCTTCGACAAGATCGCGCGCATCGGCAGCCACACCCCGTTCGGCGTCATCGAGCTGATGCCCACCAGCGACGGCGAGACCTACGCCTTCAAGTACGTCAACGGGCACCCCAGCAACCCGGCCCGCGGCTTCCAGACGGTGAGCGCCTTCGGTGCGCTGGCCGACGTCTCCAACGGCTATCCGGTCTTCCTCGCCGAGATGACGCTGCTGACCGCGCTGCGCACGGCGGCGACCTCGGCGATGGTCGCCCGCCACCTCGCCCGGCCGGACTCCCGGCGCCTGGCCCTCATCGGTGCCGGCAGCCAGTCGGAGTTCCAGGCGCTGGGCATGCGGGCGGTCCTGGGCATCAGCGAGGTGTCGGTCTGGGACACCGACCCGGCGGCCATGACCAAGCTGGTCCGCAACCTCGAGCCGCTGGGCTTCGACGTGCACGTGGCCGCGTCCGGCCGCGAGGCGGTGCGCGGCGCCGACGTCGTCACCACGTGCACGGCCGACAAGGCCCGCGCGACCGTGCTGTCGGCCGACTGGATCGAGCCGGGGGTGCACGTCAACGCGATCGGCGGGGACTGCCCGGGCAAGACCGAGCTCGACCCCACGATCCTGCTGCGCGAGGACGTCGAGGTCTTCGTCGAGTTCCCGCCGCAGACCCGCATCGAGGGCGAGATCCAGGCGATGCCCGCGGACTTCCCGGTCACCGAGCTCTGGCAGGTCGTCGCCGGCCGCACGCCCGGCCGCACCTCGTCGTCGCAGGTCACCGTCTTCGACTCGGTCGGCTTCGCGATCGAGGACCTCTCCGCGCTGCGCTACGTGCGCGACTCGGTGCGCGGCACGTCGTGGGTCGACGACATCGACCTCGTGGCCGAGCCCGACGACCCCAAGGACCTCTTCGGCATGGTCTCCGCGCTGTCGCCGATCCCGTCCTGACCGGTCCGGCTCAGCCGGGGATGCGGTCGGCGACCGCCTGCAGCGAGCGCAGCAGGAGCAGCTCCTCGGCCGAGCGGCGCAGCCAGACGCGCAGCGCGGCGGGGTCGTTGCGGGCGGCGTCGCGGACGGCGCCCAGGTTCGTCTGCCGGGTGTTGGCCTGCGCCCGCTGGGCCGGCGGCAGCGCGCGCGACTCGCTGCGTGCCCGCGAGGTGAGTGCGGCACCGACGTAGACGAGGTCGCGCACCTCGTCGACGCCGGCGAGGACGGCCTCGGCACCGGGGCCGTCGCCGGCCTCGAGCCGGGCCAGGAGCTGGTCGGCGCGGTCGCGGCCGAGGGCGGTGGGGTCGGGGGAGGTCGCGTCGGCGGAGGCCGGGTCGGCGGGGGTCACCCCTCCACTGTGCCTGCCCGCCGCGGTGGCCGACCGGGGAGGCATCGGAAGCTCTCCCCACGTCCCGGGGCCCGGGACGTGGGGAGAGCTTCCGATGCCTCGCAGCAGTCAGGCGTCGCGACGGCCGAACGCCACTGCCGCGACGGCGAGGACGACGGCGACCTCGGCGGCGAAGACGGCGAACCCGGGCCACGGGTCGAGCAGCATCGGGTTGAACGACTCCGGCGTGGCGATCCGCGACCCGGCGTTGCCCGGCATGAGCTTGGTCAGCCACTCGCCGAGCGAGCCGGGGAGCAGCATCACCAGGTTGCCGACGAGGAACACCAGCGCGAGCACCACGGACACCGCGGCCGCGGTGGAGCGCAGCAGCAGCCCGACGGCCATCGCCAGCAGCCCCAGCCCGGCCATGTACAGGCCGCTGCCGAGCAGCGAGCGCAGCATGCCGTCGTCGCCCAGGGAGAGGCCGATGCCCTCCGCGGACAGGAAGGCGTTGCCGCCCAGCCAGCCGAGGACGGCGGTGACGACGCCGGCGACGAACAGCGTGCCGCTCAGCACCAGTGCCTTGGCGGCGAGCACCGTGCCACGGCGCGGCGTGGCGGCGAGGGTCGCGCGGATCATCCCGGTGCCGTACTCGGCGGTGACGGTGAGCGCGCCGAGCACGACGGCGGTCACCTGGGCGAACAGCAGCCCCCAGGTGATGAACGCCCCGACCGGCTCACCGGTGGCCCCGGCCGCCAGGTCCGGGGCCACCAGCGCGCACACCAGGGTGGTCAGCCCGGCGCCGAGAGCGACCATCGCGGCCACCGACCAGCCGGTCGAGCGCACCGTCCAGAGCTTGATCCACTCGGCGTGCAGGGCCCGCGGCAGGCCGGCGCCCCCTGCGGGTGCGGGCGCGGTGCGGGGGGCGGTCAGCGCGGGAGCGGTCACCGGGTCACCTCGGCGGGACGGGCGGCGGCGAACTCCACGCTGCCGGCGGTCAGGGTCATGAAGGCGTCCTCGAGGGAGGAGCGGACGAGACCGAGCTCGTGCAGCACGAGGCCGGCGCCGGCGGCGAGCTCGCCGGTGGCGGCGGTGTCGACGCCCTGCACGCGCAGCTCGTCGCCGTCGCGGGTGACGTCGGCGCCGGAACGCTGCAGCAGCGCGGCGAGCTCCGCGGGCTGCGGGGTGCGCACGCGGACGTAGGAGGCGGCGTGCTCGGCGATGAAGTCCGCGGTCGGGAGGTCGGCGAGCACGCGGCCGCGACCGATGACGATCAGGTGGTCGGCGGTCAGCGCCATCTCGGCCATGAGGTGGCTGGACACCAGCACCGTGCGGCCCTCGGCGGCGAGGTCGCGGGCCAGGGTGCGCACCCAGCGGATGCCCTCGGGGTCCAGGCCGTTGACCGGCTCGTCGAGGACGACGACCGGCGGGTCGCCGAGCAGCGCGGCCGCGATGCCCAGCCGCTGGCCCATGCCGAGGGAGAACCGGCCGACCCGCTGGCCGGCCACCGCCTCGAGGCCGACCATCCCGAGCACCTCGTCCACCCGGGACGCGGGGATGCCGTTGGACGCGGCCATCCAGCGCAGGTGGGCCCAGGCGGTGCGGCCAGGGTGCAGGGCGCGGGCCTCGAGCAGCGCCCCGACCGCGCGCAGCGGGGCCGGGCAGTCGAGGTAGCGGATGCCGTCGACGGTGACCGAGCCCTCGGTGGGCCGGTCCAGGCCGATGACCATGCGCATCGTCGTCGACTTGCCCGCGCCGTTGGGCCCGAGGAAGCCGGTCACCCGGCCGGGCCGGACGGTGAAGGAGACGCGGTCGACGGCGACCCGGTCGCCGTAGCGCTTGGTGAGTCCGCTCGCGACGATCACCGGGTCACCGCCGGGGTGGGGGAGGAGGTCCGTGCCGAGGAGGTCATGGCCGAGGAGGCTCCCGGCACCGGGGTCCTCAGCACATCCGGGAGGACCCCCGACCCGACCCTGGACCGACCCCCACCCCACCCGGGGGATCGCCCGGGTCAGGCGCTCCGGGCGAGGTCGGCGTCGAGCAGCCGGCGCAGCGCCACCGCCGCGCTGCGCCCGGCCCGGTTGGCGCCGATGGTGCTCGCGCTGGGCCCGTAGCCGACCAGCTGCAGCCGCGGCTCGTCGACGGCGGTGGTGCCGTCGACCGGGATGACGCCGTCGCGGGTGCGCAGCCGCAGCGGGGCGAGGTGGCCGACCGCCGCGCGGAAGCCGGTGGCCCACAGGATCACGTCGGCCCGCACGCTCCGCCCGTCGTCCCAGGCCACGCCGTCGGGGGTGATCCGGTCGAACACCGGCAGCCGGGTGAGGACGCCGTCGTCGAGGGCCCGGCGCACCCAGGGGGTGACCACCAGGCCGGTCACACCGACGACGCTGCCGGGCATCCGGCCGGCACGGACGGCGGCCTCGACCCGCGCCACCGCCTCCCGGCCCTGCTGCTCGCCGAAGGGGCCCTCGCGCCAGACCGGCGGGCGGCGGGTCACCCAGGTGGTGCGGGCGACCTGGACGATCTCGCCGAGCAGCTGCACCGCCGAGGCGCCGCCACCGACGACCACCACCGACAGCCCGGCGAACTCCGCCGCGCCGCGATAGCCGACGGTGTGCAGCTGACGTCCGCGGAAGGTCTCCTGGCCCGGGTAGCGCGGCACGAACGGCCGGGTCCAGGTGCCGGTGGCGTTGACGACGCCGCGCGCCCGCCAGGTCCCCTCGTCCGCCTCGACGAGGAAGCGCCCGTCGCCGGTGCGGCGGACCGCGGACACCCGCACCGGCCGCTGCACCGGGAGGGCGAAGCGCCGCTCGTACTCGGCGAAGTAGGCCGGCACCGCCTCGGCGGCCGGCAGGTCCTCCGAGGCCGGCGCGAACGGCAGGCCGGGCAGCTCGTGCACCCGGTGCGTCGTCGCCAGGGTCAGCGAGGGCCAGCGGTGCTTCCAGGCCCCGCCCGGCGCGGCGTCGCCGTCGAGGACGACGAAGCCGCTGCCAGGCGCGAACCCCTGCCGGGCCAGGTGGTACCCGGCGGACAGGCCGGCCTGGCCCGCGCCGATCACCACGACGTCGACGTCCCGCGGGCTGCTCACACCCGCGCGAACGCCACCGGGCTCGCCGGGCTTCCGCGCGTCAGCCGAGCGTGAGCCGGTCGAGCTCGCCGCCGGTCAGGGGCACCGACGCCGGGTCGTACCCGAACCGGACCACCACGGCGCCCGGCCGGGCCTCGACCAGCCACGCGGTGCGCGGCTCGCCGTCGGCGGGCGTGTAGGTCCAGCGCTCGGCGAGCAGCGCCAGCCCGCGGGTGCGCAGGAAGGACACCGCCTCCTCGTGGGTGGGGAGGGTCCGCAGCGGCGCGCCGAACACGGCGTGCGCGGTCCACCCGTCGCGGTCGGCGGCAGCGGTCAGGTGTCCGACGAGTTCGCCGTCCTCCGGACGGTGCACCGGCTCGAGCACGGGGGTCGTGGTCATGCGCCCGACGCTACGGACGGGGTCGAGCGGTTTCCGGGCTCCGGGCGGCGGGCACGGCTGCGGTGACGCCGGGCCCCAGGGTCCGGCACGACGAGGGAGAGGGGCGCCCCGTGCGCGCGATGGTCTACCGAGGCCCGTACAAGATCCGGGTCGAGGACAAGGACGTGCCGGCGATCGAGCACCCGAACGACGCGATCGTCCGGGTGACGCTGGCCGCCATCTGCGGCTCCGACCTGCACCTCTACCACGGGCTCATGCCGGACACCCGGATCGGCCACACGTTCGGCCACGAGTTCATCGGCGTCGTCGAGCGGGTCGGCTCCTCGGTGGAGAACCTGCAGGTCGGCGATCGGGTGATGGTGCCGTTCAACGTCTTCTGCGGGTCGTGCTGGTTCTGCGCGCGCGGCCTGTACTCCAACTGCCACAACGTCAACCCCAACGCGACGGCGGTCGGCGGCATCTACGGCTACTCGCACACCACGGGCGGCTACGACGGCGGCCAGTCGCAGTACGTGCGCGTCCCGTTCGCCGACGTCGGCCCCGCCAGGATCCCGGACTGGATGCACGACGAGGACGCCGTCTGCCTCACCGACGCCGCCGCGACCGGCTACTTCGGCGCCCAGCTCGGGGAGATCGCCGAGGGGGACACCGTCGTCGTGCTCGGCGCCGGGCCGGTCGGACTGGTCGCGGCGCAGTCCTCGTGGTTGATGGGCGCGGGCCGGGTGATCGTGGTCGACCACCTGCAGGAGCGGTTGGAGAAGGCGCGGACCATGGCCCACGCCGAGACGCTGGACTACGACGAGTACGACGACGTCGTCGTCGAGATGAAGAAGCAGACCGACTACCTGGGCGCCGACGTCGTCATCGAGGCGGTGGGCGCGGAGGCCGACGGCAACTTCCTGCAGCAGGTCACCGGCACCAAGCTGAAGCTGCAGGGCGGCTCACCGGTCGCGCTCAACTGGGCCATCGACGGGGTCCGCAAGGGCGGCACCGTCTCGGTGGTGGGCGCCTACGGCCCGATCCCCAACGCGGTGAAGTTCGGCGACGCCCTGAACAAGGGCCTCACCCTGCGGATGAACCAGACGCCGGTGAAGCGCCAGTGGCCGCGGATGTTCGAGCACGTGCGCAACGGCCACCTGACCCCGCGCGAGGTGGTGACGCACCGCTTCCCGCTCGAGGACATCGCGGAGGCCTACCACGTGTTCTCCAGCAAGCTCGACGGCTGCATCAAGCCGCTGATCCTGCCCGACGCGGCCTGAGGGAGAGCGATCGTGACCAGCACCGACGTCCCGGGCGACATCCCCAGCGCCTACGTCCGGGACAAGCGCACGCCCCCGCCGAGCCGGGAGGAGCTGCGCGCCCGCATCCCCGGCTGGGGAGCCGACCTCGACCCCGCCGACCGGCCGTCGTACCCGAGGCTGCAGTACCCGGCCGACACCGGCGCCCGCTGGGACTTCCCGGAGCGGCAGTCGGGGAGCGAGGGCCGGGAGCGCTCGATCGAGCACGCCTTCGTCACGCCGGTGTTCGGCACCGCCCAGCCGCTCGCGGGCCTGTCCGGGGTGATCCGGCGGTTCGCCTACGCCCGGTTCAGCGAGGGCCGGCTGGCGCACTGGATGCTGCTGGTGGTCGGCGACCGCGTCGACGCGTGGGAGCACCACCTGCGGTCCTTCGCCACCCTGCGGCCGGACGTGCCGGCCACCGGGCTGAGGACGGAGTTCACCCGGGGTGCAGTGCGCTCGCGGCGCGGGCGTTCCGACGTCCGCCACCAGCTCCTCGACCCGGTCATCGTCCTGGGGCCGTGGGTCGCCGGGGTCGGCGGCGCGGTGCTCGGCGTCCGGAAGCTGGTCCGCGCCGTCCGCGGCTGAGGGCGGCGGTCCTGCCGTGAGCGTGTGCGCTCACGCCGCGAACCGGGCTGCGGAACCCGGCCTCCGCGCACACCGTCGGCACCATGGTCGACGGCCGTGACCCCGCTCGACGAGCTGCCCCGGATCGGCCGGCCGGCCACCCAGGCCCTGCAGCTGGCCGGCTACACCGGACTCGGGCAGCTGGCCGGCGTCCCGCGCGCGACGCTGGCCGCGCTGCACGGCGTGGGTCCCGAGGCGCTGCGCATCCTGGACGAGGCGCTGGCCGAGCACGGACTCCGCCTCGGCTGACCCACGTACGACGAGAGCGGCCTCTCCCGCCGGGGGAGGGACCGCTCTCGGGTGCTGTGCGCCATCAGGGACTCGAACCCCGAACCCGCTGATTAAGAGTCGAACAAGTTGATCACCGTTGGCTGTTGACGATCTCCGTCGCAAACCTGCAGCTCAGTGTCGGTATCCGTGGTCACCTGGGGTTGAGGCTCGTTGGTCGCAGCTGGCCAATTCTGGCGAGTAAACGATGAGTAAAGCATGGCCCCGGCCAGTAAACTGTGGCCTCGCCGGGGGCCGCTCTGGCGCGATCACGAGTGCGAGCGGGGGCATCATGGCCAGACCCCACCTGGAGCTCGGCACCCACGGCCGGGTCCGCGTCTACCCGGACCCGGCGGGATACCGAGCGGTGTGCCTGTACCGGGACTGGGACGGGGCCACCCGCCAGGTGCAGCGGCAGGCCAGGACCAAGGGGGCCGCGGAGCGGGCCCTCGCCGTGGCGCTGCGAGACCGGGGACGTCCGGGGACGGGCCACGAGATCACTCCGGACACCAAGGTCGCCGACCTCGCGGCGAAGTGGTTCAGCCAGCTCGAGGGCAAGAGCCCGTCGACGATGCAGGCCTACCGTGACCGGCTCGATCGGCAGGTCCTCCCGGCCCTGGGCAGCGTGCGGGTGCGTGAGCTCAGCGTCGGGTTGCTCGATCGTCACCTGGCGGCCGTGCGGGCGTCGCACGGCCCGGCGCTGGCGAAGATGACCAAGTCGGTGATCAGCGGCATGTGTGGCCTGGCCTGCCGCCATGACGCCCTGAAGGCCAACCCCTGCCGGGACGTGGCGCGCATCCCCAGCCAGACCCGGCGGGCGCCGCGGTCGCTGACCGCGGCCGAGGTCAGGTCGGTGCGGGCGTGGCTGAACGAGGACGCGACGGCTCGCGAGCGGGATCTGCCGGACCTCGTGGCGTTCATGGTCGCCACCGGTCTCCGCATCGGCGAGGCCTGTGCAGCCAGCTGGGCGGACGTGGACCTCGACGCCGGCACGGTCACGGTCACGGGGACGGTGCTGCGGGTCAAGGGTCAGGGCCTGGCGGTCAGCCGGCCGAAGTCGGTGGCGGGGGAGCGGGTGCTGGAGCTCCCGAGCTGGTGTGTCGCGCTCCTACGGCAGCGCGGGCCGTCGAGCGGACCGGTCTTCCCTGCGCCGCGCAGCCGCAAGCTGCGCGACCCGAACAACACCCGCCGGGCCCTTCGCGAGGCCTTTCAGGCGATGGGGATGCCGGGCGTCACCTCCCACGCCTTCCGCAAGACCGTCGCCACGCTCATGGACGAAGCGGGGCTGTCGGCCAGGAGCGCGGCCGACCAGCTCGGGCATGCCAAGCCGTCCGTCACGCAGGACGTCTACTACGGCCGCAGGAGGCGGGCCACCGGAGCAGCGCAGGTCCTCGAGCAACTGGGCTGAACGGGTCGCCCGTACACGGGCGATTGCACGCCGGGCATCACGTCCCGGTAGACGCGCCATGGTGGCGGCAGGCGTCGATCCAGGATTGGAGGTCGTCGCGGCGGTAGACGACTCGGCGGCCGAGCCGGAAGCTGCGCGGGCCGGTGCCCAGGTGTCGCCAGTACCGCAGCGTGGCGACGGGGGTGCGCAGCAGTAGGGCGGCTTCGGCGATGGTGAGCAGCTGCGGCGTCGGCTCGGCGGTGTGAGCGGGGCCGGGGGTGTGGTCGGTCATGGCTGTCTCCGAGGCTCGACGGGTTCGGGCGGCTGTCCACCCCTAGAAGGCGCCGTTTCGTGGCCGTTGCTGACAACCCACAACCGACTTCTTCTGTCGACCTCCTGTCTTCCTCCTGTTCCTCTCCTCGCGGCGCCCGGCCTGGGGGTGGGAGCGCCTGGGCCCTTCGCCTTGCGCCCGGGATGGGCGCCGGATCACGACGCCGGAAGGCTGATTGCGGCGGTGACCCACCGGAGGTCGGCGGATTCTTCAGTTGTCCTTCAGTTCTCCTGCAATTCCGCTCATAGGGTCGACAGCGGCCCTGGTGATGACCAGTCCGGCTCACCACCCCAGGCTTGGGCTGACATCCCGTGCCGCCCGTGGCCCGTAGCGCTCGTGCTCCGGCCGCGGCACACCCGCCGGGAAGGCGGCCGCCCCCAGCGTGGCGGCTTGGCGCTGCCGGCGGGCGGCGTCGTAACGGTCACGCCAGGCGTCGCGGGCTGCGGTGAGCCGGTCGGCCGGTTGGCCCAGCAGGGCCGGCTCGGCCTGCAGGTCGGCGACGCAGGCCCGGGCGGCGGCCAGCTCGTGCCGGGCGGTGGCGACGGAGCGCTCGAGGACGATCAGCTGCCCGGCCGGGTCGGGTGCCCAGGCGATCGGCCCGAGTGGGTCGAGCCGTTCGGCGCGCCGGCGCTGCGCCTCGACCAGGGTGGCCTGCGCCTGCCCGGCGGCCCGGCGGGCGGCGTCGGCGGCGGCGTGGACCCCCGCGTGCGCGGGATGCTGCTCGGCCGCCCGGTGAGCGATGGCGTCGAAGGACCGCCACAGCGCAGGCCGGTCGTCGAACCGGTCGGCCACCCGCGCCAGCTGCTCGGGATCCGTGGGCAGGTCGGGCAGGTGCGCGCGCCACCGGTCTGCCCACCCGGCCAGCTGGTCCCTGGCGCGGGCGACCGGGGCGCGCTTGAGCCCCCACCAGCCGGGTCCGTCGAGCACCACCCGGGCCGCCGTGCGGGCGGCGCCGCGCTCGTCGTCCCAGGTGGCGAGCAGGGCCTCTCGGATCCGGCCGGCATCCCAGGCGAGGGCAGCGTCGGCGGCCTCGGCCAGCTGCGTCGCACGCTGGGCGGCCAGGGCCGCCTGCCGGGAATCGGCCTCCAGCCGCGCCAGTTCGCCGGCGTGGGGGGATTCCAGGGCCACGGCCTGGCGCAGGACGTCGCACCAGGGCTGCAGGACGGCCAGCCGGTCGAGGCTGCGCTGCTCGACCGTCCACGCCTGCTGCAGGTCGGCCAGCACCTGCTCCACCGGGCGGTGGGTGGCGTAGCGGGCCGCCTCGGCGGCAGCCTGCGCGGCGGCGTGGCCGGGGCCGAGGTCTGCCCGGTCCCGGGCGAACGCGGCGATCCACTGCTCGCGCGCCTCGCCCAAATCGGCGGCGACCAGGTGGGCGGTGTTGGCGCTGCGGCCGCGGGTCATCCCGACGTAGGCCGCCGCTGCCCCGGTGTGCTCACCGACCAGCAGGTGCGCTGCGGTGACTGTGTCACCCTGTGCGCCGTGTGCGGTGGAGGCGTAGGCCAGCTCGACGTGTGAGGTGACGTAGCCGGCGGGCAGCACCCGCTCCCCGGTGTCCGCTGGGGTGACACCGGACAGGACAGCCCCTGGTGGGGTGACATCGGCCGGGACGACGGCCAGCCCCCCGTCGCGGTGCACGGCGGTGACGGTCCAGGTGTCGCGGTTGGCCACGCCGAGGTCGCGGTCGTTGCGGCGGGTGGTGATCCGGTCCCCGACGCCGATGCGCTGCCCGGTGCTGGTGACCGCAACCCGGGTGTCGTCGACGCGGCCGTCGGCGACCAGCCGCTCCCGGATGGCGGCGCCCAGCTCGGCGGCCTGCTCGCGGGTGTCGACCACCACGGCCACCCGCTCACCGTCGCGGCGATGAGCGGCGGTCAGCTCGGCCAGCGCCGTCTGCGCCTCGGCGGGGTCGGCGTGCAGCCGGATGTGACCGCGGGCCATGAGCGCGTCGAACACCGCGCCCGGGTCGTCCCCGGTGCGCATGGTCAGGGTCAGCTCGGCGTACTCGGTGTCGGGGTTCGTCTGGCCGGTGTCGTCGGTGCGGGTGAAGCGGTGCACCGCGTCCAGGGTCAAGTGCGCCGTCGGGTCGACCTGACGCACGGCAAGGTCCAGCACGCCGCCACGGCCGACCGCGGCCAGCTGGTGCCGGTCACCCAGCAGCGCCAGCCGGGCGCCGGCCTCGTCAGCGACGGTCAGCAGCGCGCGGGCGGTGTCCTGGTCGAGCATCCCGGCCTCGTCGACCACCAGCAGATCCCCGGAGGTGAGGCTCGCCCCCGGCTCCGGCCCGGTGTAGACGGCTCCGGTGCGCGGGTCGGTGTCACCGGCGGCCAGCCGGCTCCAGACACCGTCACCGCTCCACCGCCAGCCGTGCTGGAAGGCCAGCCACGCCGCCGACCCGGCGGCGGTGCCGACCTCGGCAGCGGCGACCTTGGCCGCCTTCAGCGTGGGGGTGACCACGGTCAGACGGCGGCCCCGCGCCCCAAGTAGGGCGCGGGTGGCGGCCAACATGGTGGTCTTGCCCGCCCCGGCCGCACCCTCGACGACGACCAGCGGCCGGTCACCGGCCAGCGCGGTCACCGCCGCGGCCTGCCCTGCATCCAGCCGCCCGCGCACGGCATGGGGCAGCACCGGCTCATCGACGCCGGCGGTCCCGCCGCGGGCGGCGAGCCGGTCGGTCAGCTCGGCCTCGACGTCGAGCACCGGCTGAGAGGTCCAGGCCCGGATGTGCTCGGGAGCTCCGGCCTGGACGAGTAGCGACACGCACCGCGCCATGGCGCGGATGGTGAGGTCCTCGGCCAATTCGGTCCGCACGGCGGTGTCGGCGACGATGCCCGCGGCGGCGATCAGCTGCTCGACCTCGCCGCGGACATCGGCGGCGTTCCATGCCGAGCGACCGGCGGCCAGCCGGGTGAGCACGGCGCTCACCGCGGCTTCCCGGTCGAGGGTGCCCCCAGTGTCGGCGACAGTTCCACCCGGCGGTCGTGGTCGCGGTAACCGAGGGCGGCCAGCTCGCCGACCCAGCGGGCGGTCAGGTCGGCACCCGGCTGGGGGGTGACCTTGTCCGGGCGGCCCTCGGCCCACGCTCGCCTGTCCCAGGCCCGCCGCAGTCCCGGCCCGGGCGTCTGGCCGGGGTGCTCGGTGGTCCACTGTCGTTCGTAACGGTCGAGGTTGCGGGCGATCTGCGCCGCCCGGGCGCTGAACGCAGCAGCGTGGGCGGCGAGCTCCGGTAGGTCTCCGGTTACATCCATCGTGTAGCCGTGCGCGGCCAGCGCGGCCCGGAACTGCGGGTCGCACGCCACCGCGGCGTGCCCGATCCCGTTGACCGCTGAGAGAAAGTCACGCACCCCGACGGTGTGCAGCCCCCGCCACTGGCCGGCGGCGAACACCCGGGCATTGATCTGCAGGTGCAGGTGCCGGTGCGGATCCCCGGCCCGGGAGGTGTAGTGCCGCACCGTCACCGCCTCCAGGCGCTCGACCGGCACCTGCACCTGGCCACAACGGGGGCCGACGCGGGTGGTGGCGTGCCGGGACAGCCAGCCGATGATCTGGGTCGCGGCGCGGTCCTGGGCGGCGTCGTACGCGACGGCGATGTCCGGATGCAGGGCGGCGGCCAGCGACCAGGACTTCGGCCCGTTGACCACCACCTCGACGAACCGCACCGCCCGCTCATCGGTCCGCAGCCGACCCCGCGCCATCCCGTTGTCCGGGTCCAGGCCGCCCACCCACGCCTCGTAGCCGTCCCCGGCCAGGGCGTCCAGCTCGGTTACCCGGCCGTCGCCGGCGGTGTAGCGGCGCGCGATGCCGGCTCCTTCGGTCAGGTAGTAGTCATCGGCCCGGCCCCGGCTGGCCTCCACGTAGTGGCGGGCCGCCGTTGGAGCACCGGCGTAGATCTTCATTCCGCCGTGCATTCTCAACGCCACCCAATAATGACAAACACGCCACCCCTAGAAACGGCAGTGGGCCCCGCGAAGCGGGGCCCGAACTACCGCTATTGGTAGCATGCGTCCCGTTCCTCAGTGAAGGCTTGAGTATTAACGGTGAGGGTTGGGCGCTATAGCGCGAGAGTCGTCGTAGGTGTCAATTTGTTGGTCTCTTGCGGTGGTTGTCGCTCGCGCGCAGGAGCCGACTGCACAGTTGCTCATGCTGATGACTTTGGCTTCGCGGTGGCACCGGCTCGCGGTCATGCGGCGGCGTCCTGCGCCACGGTGGCGTGAGTGTCGAGCAGCCAGTGGGAGGCGGCTCCGTCAGCCGGAAGGGTGTCCCGGTTGTCCTCCTCTCGCGGGACGGTTCACCGGGCGGGTCATGCGGGACGACGGCCGCGGGGCACATGCCGGCCTTCCTCCGGGACCTGGTCGCCCGCGGCCTGAGCGGAGTCGAGGCGGTCGGGGCCACGGTGCCCGGCGCGGCCTGGCACAGATGCCGCACCCACTACGCCGCCAACTCGATGGCAGTCTGCCCCACGAGCAGCTGGCCGTAGGTGCGGGCGCTGTTGCACTCGGTCCACGATCAGCCCGACGCCACTTCGTGCACGCCCCGTTCGACCGGGTGCTCAACGCGCTGGCCGACAAGCTGCCGCGGGTCGCTGAGCCCCTGAAGGTCGCCTGGGCCGACGTGCTGGCCTTCACCGCCTTCCCGAAGTAGGTCTGGCGGCCAATCCGGAGCGACAACCACAGCGAGCGGCTCAACCGGGAGATCCGCCGGCGCACCGACGTGGTCAGCATCTTCCCGACCCCGCCGCGCTGATCCGCCTGGTCGGCGCCGTGCTGGCCGAGCAGTATGACGAATGGACCGGAGCTCGCCGCTACCTCGGCCTAGATGTCCTCGTCCGCTGCCACATCCGGTCGGTCACCCAGACCGCGACCTCCGACAACGAGGAGGTGACCATTCCGGCGCTCACCGCCTGACCCAACTAAAGATCACGCGGAGGCCGCCACACACCACGTCCGGGGACTCGACCGACAGCAGTAGGGCCCCGGCCGCCAAGGTGCCGACAGTCGCCAGGCGCATCTCTTGCTGCTCGCATGTGGGTTGCCTCGGAGACGAGACGCTTCTCACCCCGCTCTATCGGCACTGCTGAAGATCCTCGTGAACGGAGAGGACAAGCGGCCTTTGCACGACCACAGGGGCGCTGGCCTCGACCATCAGCCGGGCAGTCCGGCCAGGGACCCCTCCGCCTGCTTGCGCCCCGCGTCGAACAGCTGGCGGATGAACGCCGGCCGGCGGTTCAGCTTGTTGCCCGGTCGAGGTCGACGCCGAGATCGAGCGTGAGCTCCCCGGATCTCGATGCGCCGATACGGGTCCCCGAGACGATCAGGCCATGCGTTGACCTCGCCGATCAGGCCCCAGCTCCTGCTGCAGCGAGAGGTTGCCGACGAACCTGGAAACGGGAACCGGGTTCGCCAGTTGCCAAGCCTCAACGCACGGACCGCGCGCCTCGGCGGCTTACAACTTCTCGATTACCGATCGACGTCGCTGACGGACGACGTCCTTCGCGACAGGTGGCATGCCGCCCGCGTCCCGATGCGAGGAGGATCCGCGTGCTCGCGCAAACTCCTCGAGCGTGGGTGAATGAGGCTCCTGCCGACGCCGAACATAGGAGGCTGTCATGGGGGATGGTGGGTCAGGCGATCGGGAATTTGGGGAGCTTTTGCGTGAGTACCGGAAGGGCAAGTATTCGCAGGAGGCGCTGGCAAACCAAATTGGGATGCGGACTTCCACAATCCAGGATCTGGAGAAGAATCAGACCCGAGTGCCCTATCCTAAAACGCTTAAGTCGATCTGTGAGGCGCTGGAGCTGAGTCCTGAGCAGCGCGCGGAGCTGGTAGCCGCTGCTGGACGACGCGAGAGGGCCGGCGCAGTTCGTGCCGTGGTGGCGCGCGATGAGGGAACGGATGCGGACACCCAGCCTCCTGGTTTCGCTGCATCTACTAGTGCAGCGGAGACGCCGACGCGGAGCGCGCTCCCTAGACGTCTGTCGAACGTCTCCAGGCGGGCGAGGATCCTCTTGGCCGTCGGCACGGTTGTTTTTTTGGTTGGCGCCGCTCTCTTGGGCGCAAGACTTGTCATGCCTCAAGCGAGCGAGGCCACCATACTGTCACCGTTCAGCGGGCAGGATGTGGAGAGCCCGCTCACCGCGAACGGGACAGCGGAGTTGCAGCCGGGTTTCTCGCTGTGGCTTCTGGTCAGGCCTGTCGGCGACACTACCTATTACTTGACTGACAAGGTACCTGTTGTAGTGAACCATGACGGCGAGTGGGCTTCCCGCTTGACACTCGGCCGAGGGCCGGAAGACGAAGGTGAAGAATACGACTTGTTCGCACTGGTCGCACCGAATGGCGGCATGGTCGACCAGGCGCTAGTGAACAAGCCGGCCGATCAGTTCTCTGCCCGGTTCAAGAGCATACCGGACGATTCACAAGCCACTCATCATATCCGCGTTGAGCTCGGTAGCTTCGTAGGCAATGATTAATTGACTTAGTGGGTCCGACGTCAACGAGCTGATAAGGGCCCGGAGTGGCACCGTCCTGGCTCCCACCGTGCAGGCACAGCCTTCAACACGCTCTAGATGTACCTAGCCAGGACGTTGGTGACGGGTCCGGCTTGAACGAAGGAGAACCTCCGAGTGGGGTGTGGCTTGTCGAAGGCCCGCACCGCTCGGAGGTTCTCGTGTCCCACGGTAATGCCCGCACCACCGTCCACGGCCGCAAGCTGATCGTCGACCGGTACCGGGCCGGCTGGAAGCAGGCGCACATCGCCGCGGCGATGGGGATCTCTCGCAAGTGTGTGCGGACGTGGATCACCCGCTTCGAGGCCGAGGGCGAGGCCGGGCTGGTCGACCGGTCCAGCCGCCCGCACACCAGCCCGCGGCGAACGGCCGCTGAGGTGGAGGACCGCATCGTCGAGCTGCGCAGCCGACAGCGCCGGGGCCCGGACTGGATCGGCGCCGAGCTGGGGGTGCCGGCGCGCACGGTGTCTCGGGTCCTGGTGCGCCGCGGGCAGCCCCGGCTGTGTGTGCTGGACCCGATGACCGGTGCGGTGATCCGGGCGTCGAAGGTGACCGCGGTCCGCTACGAGCGATCCCGGCCCGGCGAGCTGGTGCACATGGACGTCAAGAAGCTGGCCCGCATTCCCGACGGTGGTGGCTGGCGCGCCCACGGCCGCGCCGCCGGCAGCACCAGCCGCGACCGGGCCACCCGGATCGGCTACGACTACGTGCACTCCCTGGTCGATGACCATTCCCGGCTCGCCTACTCCGAGGTCCTGGCCGACGAGAAGGGCGCCACCTGCGCGGCCTTCTTCGCCCGCGCCGCGGCCTACTTCACCGGCCACGGCATTGCCCGGATCGAGCGGGTGATGACCGACAACGCCTGGGCCTACCAGCACTCGATCAAGGGCGTGTGTGCCTCGATCGGAGCCCGACAGAAGTTCATCAAGCCGCACTGCCCCTGGCAGAACGGCAAGGCCGAACGCCTCAATCGCACCCTGGTCACCGAGTGGGCCTACCGGCAGGTCTTCACCAGCAACGACGAACGCGCCGCTGCCCTCGCCCCCTGGATCGAGCACTACAACACTCAACGCCGCCACTCAGCACTCGGAGGCCGTCCTCCGATCAGCCGCCTGGCACCAACCTGATGGCCGGGTACATCTAGAGCGCGGGGAGGCCCTCCGATCTCGACCCGATCCTGCCCCGACCTCGAAGAACGGGTGGAGATGAGGGACGCCTGCTGTCCACGCTTCAGGCAGCCCCGCACATGGCAGGGGTACTCGAGGGGAGCAGGCGATGAGGTCCTTTAAGGGAACGAGCCGGGCAAGCCGGTGGGCCGGAGCGGCGGGAGCGTCAGCCGCATGTCTGCTCCTGACGGCCGTCGCGTCCGCAGGCCCCGCCACCGCAGACGAAGGCCATGTCGGTCGTGTGGAGACGGCCGGGCCTTCGCTGACCGTGCGCACCGGCCCGGGAACCGACTACCCAACAGCTGGCCGCCAGCTGGCCGACGGCACCCTCGTCACGATTGTTTGCCAGACGCAAGGCAGCGAAGTCGCCGGCACCTACGGCGTCAGTGCCTGGTGGGATAAGCTTTCCTCTGGCGGCTATGTTTCGGACGCCTACGTTTACACCGGCAGCGACCATCGCGTCGCTTCACCATGCACCGGCAACGCCGGGGCTGGCGAAACCCCGGGGGCAGGTTATCAGCCAGCGCCTGCGCCAACCGGCCAGCCAAATGCGCCCCAACCCCAGCCAACACCGTCGCCACAACCAGGGCCGCCGCCTGACCCGATGGCGGCGGCACGGGGGATTGTCATGGAAAACTGGGACGCCATTAGGCTAGAAGCTGACCGACACGGCATAAGCCCGTACCTCCTCGGTGCTGTGATTGCCCACGAGGGCACTGGACGTGAATCGTTCATATCGACATTCGGCAGTCTCGGGCGCACGGTCGAAAGGTCACGTCTCGGAAGGGACACGGTGGGAATTGGGCAGATGGAACCGCAACTCGCCGCCGGTTACGCCGGGATCTCAGTGGATGAGGCGCGGCGTCAACTAGTCGACGACAACAGCTTCGCCATAAAGATGGTCGCCCGGCATCTTCAGGAACTCAAGGCTCGGTACGAGCTTAGCGACTCTGAGGCGTTCGTTGCCTACGCCTTCTCCCTTGAAGCTACCGAGTCCATGCGAGCAGTGGACTTTGATCCTCAACGGGTTGCGCCAGACGACCGCCAAGACGTCATTGATAGGTCGGCGAGGTTCCGGTCCCTGCACGAGCAACTGCTCAAGTGGCGGCCCGTTGCTTAGGTGGTCGGCTGCGTCCTCCACCTACTGATCGCCACGACCATGCGCCCCTCGCCGCAACCAGCGGTGAGGGGCGCGTGCCTGTTGAGGGTTCGTCGCTTTGGACCCGACCTGAAGCCGATATTCGCTGCCACTTGCTGAGGACCCTCAGTCTTTACCGAACTTGAGGCGGTCCAGGCGACGCGGTCACCTACGCGGACATCCCGGGCGCGCGGCACCTGTCTGTCCCAGCTACAGAAGATGTCGGCTTGGTCCGTGGATCCGTCGTTCCCACCGAACTGACGGTCTTCTGGGTCGACGGCCATCAAGAGCCAAACTTGTACATCCTGCTTCAGGCCTCCGCTGGAGCAAGTTGGGTCGGGACGCCCGTTGGAGCCGCACCACCGACCGTTGCTCCGACACTCAGGCCAACAGCGGCGGACCGGCTGCGCGCCGCGGCAGGCCACGGCAAGGCTACCAAGTGTTACGGCTCACTGTCATGCTGCAACACCGCTGGAACGCCATTGCCTTGGGTCCGGCTGGCTGGGAGGCTGACCCACCGCCCTCCTGGAGGCTCTGTGGCACGGCGACTTCTAGCTGCTCTTGTCCTGTTCCTTCTCATCGGGGTCGGGTTCATCGTCGCCACGGCCGCCGGAGCGTTCAGCGCCGCCTGCTCCAAGGACACCTCAGCTCCCAGCGCCGGGAGTATGAAGCTGACTTTCCTCCGCGAGAGCACGGAGAATCCCGACCGCAATGACTACCGACTGGAAGGCACGATCCGCTGGGATTCGGCTGAGGTACTAGCGTGCTTTGCGGCGGGCACTCGGGATTGGTCATATGAGCATGACTTGACGTACGGCCAGCACTTTGACCGCAAGATCTGGAATGAGGACTTCTCTGCCTTCCCCGCGGAAGCAGGGGCCTACATCGACACCACGGTCTCTGATTCAAGCGGCATTACGAGTCTGGGCTTCGGCATCTTCCGGCCAGACAAGCTGCAAGCTGGAGTGGACTACCACTACTCAATGGAGCTGTTCCTGCCGGACAATCCTCCGGATGGTCGGCACCCGCTCACGCTTGAGTGGGAGGTGTTGAACCGCGACTGCAACAGGCCTGGCCCTTGGTGTGTCGGGCTAAACCCAGCCGAGGATCGAGGCCGCGACACCCTGATCGGCGCGAGCGGAGACTTCGGCGTCCTGGGGGCTTCTTGCTGGACTTGGGACTGGAAGAACGGCGCGTCCCACCCGAGCAACTGCTCGAGCCCGCCTCCTTCCCAGCCTGCTCCAGTGCCGGAAGCTGCGCCAGCTCCAGAGTCCGAGTCCTCTCCGAGACCAGCGCCTGAACCAGCACCTGAGCCCGCCCCAGCGCCGGCCCCAGCTCCTGCGCCCGCCCCAGCTCCTGCGCCGGGCCCAGCCCCGGCACCTGCCCCTCAGCCCGCCCCAGCCCCTGCGCCGGGCCCAGCCCCGGCGCCTGCCCCTCAGCCCGCCCCAGCCCCGCCGCCGTCACCGCCCTCAGAGGCCACGATCGTCGTAAATAACCGGGTGACGAGCGGGATGGAAATGCGGGAGGACACTCCCGCCTATCTGTCGACCGTGACACAGAACTTCTGCAAGCGAGATGGCTGCGCCCTTCCCTCAACGGACATGGCCTCGGGGCATGTCGTAACCGCCACGTGCCAGACGCAGGGCACACGGGTTACGAACGGCAACGACTCGGACTCTTCGGACGATTCGAACCCCCAACGCTATGAATCCACTCGGTGGTACGGCGTCCGGTGGCCCGACGGTCGGTTCGGCTACTTGTCCGAGGTGTGGGTCCAAGCGGGCTACCGCGGGGGCGCGGGACTCCCGGCTTGTTAAGCGGCATTGAGCCCCGCTGGTCACCCACGCTGGCGGGGTCTCAGGTTGTCAAATGCCGACGATTCGACGCGGGCGTACCTCACGGGCCGCGCGAGGCGTGTAGTGCGACCGCGACGAGCGGCAAGACGGCCGGGTCCTTGCGGGAGAGCGCCCGCTGCCCGGCGTCACCGGAGGACGCCCATCGAGCGACTGCAACGCCGTTGTTCAGGTCAAGCTGATTGCCGTGCCGCAGGCTGCGGCCACTGTCGGCCGCCTCAAGTGCGGAGCAGGCGTCGACGAAGTGCCGGCGAGTCACCGGCCTTGGGTTCCGGCAGCTCCGACCGCCCACCTGGCGGCGCGGCCGGTGCTCAGTCCCGGTTGTTTAAGTAGTGCCGGCCGGCCTCATTAGAAGGGAGCAGCATCCTGGCGCCCGGGACCAACGGCCGTGCCCGCTGCGTGCCCGTAGTACGGGCACGTAGGGGCCATTAGGGGTAACCAGCGGTCTGAACAACTCCGGCCTTGACCTGCGAAAACGATTGATCGGCGTTGGTTCGGAGAGCCCCGTTATCAGGCTTGAAATAGGCTAGGGATAAGGGCATCGACGGATTTTGCTCCAGGCCTCCCCTGGCGACGGCGAGCGGAGGCGGGCCGCCGGGGACTGCAGTATGGCTGGGAGGGTGACCGGGTGAGCGCCGCCGAGCTGGATTTGGGCACGCTGCGACGCCTTGCTCCTGTCACCGAAGTCGGCCAGGTGAGCGTCCTGCTCGGGGCGGGTGCCTCGGCGGCTGCGGGGCTGCCCGACTGGGACAGCCTGGCCACCCAGCTCTTGCAGCTGAGCGGCACCATCGACGACGAGGAGACGGCACGGGCGTTTCTCGCCCGACAGGACCCTGCGCTGGCCGCCGAGGCGGCGCGAGCGGCTTCGGGCGACTGGCTGGATCTTGTCCGCCGCGCGCTGTATCCGGAAGCTCTTGGTGAGCCTGAGCCGGCCGCGCTCCACTTCGCGGTCGCGGCTCTCGCCGCTCAACGTCCGGTCGGCGAGGTGGGCCTGTTCACGTTGAACTTCGACCTCCTGCTCGAGCGTGCGCTGGAAGACGCCCTGGAGGAGGTGGGCAGCGCGGCCGGGATTCATCCGCGAGACACCGAGGAGGACCGCGCGCCACGGCACAGTTACGAGGTGCATCACTTGCACGGCTACCTCGGCCGCGCCCCCGAGGAGGCCGGCTCGATCGTGCTGACCCTGTCCGACTTCACCGCGTTGAGCGCCGAGCCTCGTCCCTGGCAGGTCGCCGAACTGCAAAACGCGCTGTCGCACGGGCCGCTCCTCTTGGCGGGCACCTCCTACCGCGACCCCGACGTCCGGCAGTGGCTGCACGACCTGAAGCTGGCGTCGCGACGGCATCAGGGCTTCGTGCTACTGGCCCGGGAGGGGTTGGGGCTCGATCGGCGGCAGTTCGACCGGGTGAAGGACGCTCTAGTTGCCCAGTGGGCGGCCATCGGCGTCCAGGCCGTCCTCGTGCACGACCACAGTGACGCTGCCCAGGCCATCCGGGAGATGACCGAGCTTAGCCGGCTCGACTACCGCGCCCCACAGCTCCGCGCGGCCAGTCTGTGGCAGCGGCACGAGCGGGACTTTCGGCGTCTCCAGGTCGAGCATGCCGACCAGCTGGGCGAGGACGTGGAGATTCTGCGTCGCCACTTGGGCGATGACGCCAATATGACGTTGTGGCTCGCCGACGGGCGGGGCCAGCTCGTGCGATGGGCATCCCATGATCGCCTCTATCGCAGCCCCGAGCAGCTGCGCCGGGTCGCCGTGGGCCACGACAGCCCGTGGATCGCCGGTCAGTGCCTCGGCGTCGCCGACGTGCTGGCCCGCAACCTGCCCGGCGAGACTGCCACTCGCCGGTGGCGTTCGGTGGTGGCGGCTCCGATCGTGGCCGCTTTGCCTGAGGGCCCCGACCTGCCCACCGCGGTGCTCAGCTCAGCAGCTCCCGGAACCCTGGAGGAGCAGGATCTCGACGCCTGGAGCGCCACGCTGGTCGAGCTGTCCGAGGAGTGGTCCAACCGCCTGTCTGCTCTGGAAGGGGCATAGCCGCCCGTCGTTGACTGCTGATGACAGCGAGGAGGGCTACGGTGAGCGTTACTGACGGGAGGCAGTGATGAAGTCGACCAAGAAGACCTCGGTCCGGGAGATCAGTCCGGGGACCTTCCGTGTGACGGCCGTTCGTGGCCGCAGCGCCCTCACGGGTCGCTTCGTGACGAACTCGAGCGCTACTCACCAGCACCCCCGCACTACGGTGGCCGCCGGCCACCGCACCGCCGACCACCGGTCCGGCGCTGGCCGGAGCTCGTCCACATCGTCCGCGTAGAGGGCCACCGGGACCCGGTGAGCCTCTCGTAGACGTAGCAGCAGCAAGGCCCCGCCTCCCCCCGCATTTGCACTGAGCCGGTTAGGGCCCGGCTATCCCGCTCTGCTCTGGCCGCGACCTGCGCTCCGCTGACGGTGAGGTCGGCCTTTCGGTGATGACCATGCTGACGCGTAGCGCCGTCCACACTCCCCGGCGCTTTCCGATAACCCGCCCCATCCAGCTGCTGCCGGTTGGGGGAAGGGTCGGCCGTAGGCCGCTCCCGTAGGGACGCGAAGCGCCCTTCCGGCGACCAAGGCAACTGGCACGCTGGGCGAGTGGGAAGCGGCGCCCGAGAGCCGTCCGGCCATTCCTCGCGGGTGAGGAGCAGACGGGTCAGTCCGCACAGAGTCCGCGGATAGTCCGCAGGACGCCCGTAACGAGGCATCGTCAGCCCATCGCTCCCGACACCTATAAACGCAGGTCAGGCTTGGTTTCGGCGTCGTCCTCGCAGGTCAGCGGATCATGCCGCGATGATGTCCGGGATGACGACGAGCGGGTGACCGCGAACCGTTCAACATCGCGTCGACGAAGAGCAGTCTCTCCTGAAGTAGCGGGCCGCTGGCGGCGTGATCCTCGTGGTCGCCGCCAGAGATCCGGGGCGACCTACGCTCTCGTCGGCCCTGCGGGATCTGTTGGTTCAGCGGTTCCCTCCATAGGTCGTCGCAGCCTGATGCACAACGGGCCGACACCGACGTTCTACGGGATTCGGGACAACCTCATGCCTGAGTCAGCGCCGATCGTTGTCAGAGTTCCCAACGGGTCTGTGCGCGCGGGTCGGGGAGGTAGGCGCAGTAGGTACCGGTGCGGATGGTGCGGCCGAGATGCGCGCCGAGCCGGGGCTGGTGTTCAGCGATCCGGGCGATCGCTTGGCGGACCGCGCGGGTCACCGCGGTAGGCTGCAACTGATAATGTTAATGACCCTGACCTTCGATGAGTAGCTCAATTGGGGTTTCGGCAAGGTGCACAGGGAGGGCGCTGCGCCAGGTCAGTCCCTGCCCCTGGCGCATCGGCGCGATCACCGCCGCGGCCCTTGTCCTGCTCCATCACGAGCACGGTCGGACCGCATGATCAGCAATCAGGGTGAGCCGTTACTGGGAATGGCTCCTTGTTCCTTTCAAGCAGGTGCGCGAAGATCGATTAGCGTATCCGGCAGGTAGTCTGCGGTATGTGCGGCCGCCCTCTAAGGGAGTTGGGTAGGGGTCCATCACTCGAGCCATATGGACATAAAGAATCCTATCCGTAGGATCGTAAACATTCACCATTGCCTCCTCATGTATTGAATGACTTGACTGCATGTTGTGTCGCCGAGCCATGACTTCACCACGAACCTCACAGTTGGGTGATATCGGGATTGGGCCCCGCCATTGTGTTAAGGCACCGAGTCCCCACCTTGGCCGGACGGTCTCCGCCGCCTGATCAAGCCTGTGGGCGAAAAGGACGACAGATAGAGGAGATGAGGACGGGCACGAGCCTTCTCGCTGGCTGTCGACGGTATAGACAACCGCAATCGACCATACGACTCGTCCCCGCCCTCGAACCCCCGGATCAACGACCCCGACAGCGACTAGCCCTCGGCCCTCGTCCAGATGGCCACCACCACCTCGAACGCGGGGTGTTCCAGACTTGCGCTCGTAGCACAACCGTGGCTACCGCACTTGGGCTCGTTGCGCCGAGTTAGTCGTCCTTTACCCGCACGCTCGGTCAGGCAGAGGGGAACGGGTGGACCTTGTAGAACAGAGTGTAGGCAGCGCCATTACCCTTCATCTGCCGGATTCTCTGCCCCTGGCCCACCTCGCTCTCAGAGATCGTAACGCTGGCCAGGAAGTCGTGGTCGTCGAAGGGAAACCCGCCATCGGCATCCCACAGGTCTACGCGCGCCTCTCCCTGGAGGGTCTTGATAACGTCGATGGTCCTATTATCCCCCGGGTCCACGTCACCCTGTTCGGGCATAAGGAGTTGCCCATTGTAAAGCAGGTAAGGCTCATCACTGGCGGAGTCGTTCGTGTCCTGGCATGTGATCCTCTGAAATTCAACGAGCGCGGTCACTTGCTTCTCCTTCGGTAGACGGTCTCTGGTACAGACGCACCGGGCTTGGTGCTGTCTTAACGCTGGGGCTCGGCTGTAGCGCGCGGGTAGCGGGAGCGTTGCGCGGCTTATCGAGGTTGTGGGCCGACGGGACTAGCCTGAGTGGGTGCGGTTGGTGATTCGCCTGCTGGGCCCGCTGGAGGTGGAGTGCGGAGACCGGCCGGTGAGGATCGGGGCGGCGAAGGAACGGCTGATCCTGGTGGTGCTCGCCCTGAACGCCCCGCGGGTGGTCTCCACAGAGCGGCTGATCGACGCGCTGTGGGGCGAAGCACCTCCGGAATCGGCGGGCGTGTCGCTGCGGGTGCTGATCTCCCGGCTGCGCAAGAGCTTGGCCGCCGCCGGCTGCGATCACGCGATCCACGCCCAACCTCCCGGATATGTGCTGGCCAGTAACGCGCTGGACGTCGACGTGGACCGCTTCGAGGCGCTGGCCGCCCGCGGTGGTGCGCAGCTGGCGGCCGGATCGGCCCGGGCCGCGGCAGCGACCCTGCGGACCGCGTTGGCGCTGTGGCGCGGTGAGTGGCTGGCTGAATCGTCGGAGGCGCGGCTGGAAGGGGAAGCGGCCCGGTTGACTGAGGCGCGGCTGGCCGCGGTGGAGGCGCGCGTCGACGCCGACCTGGCCTGCGGTCGGCACGCCGAGCTGGTCGGCGAGCTGGAGGAGCTGTGCCGGGCGTATCGGCTGCGGGAGCGGCTGTGGGCCCAGCGGATGCTGGCGCTGTACCGGTGCGGCCGGCAGGCCGACGCGCTGGCCGCCTGCCAGGAGCTGCGCATCACCCTCGCCGAGGAACTCGGCCTGGACCCGAGTAGCGAGCTGCGCCGGCTGGAGACCGCGATCTTGGCCCAGGACCCGGCGCTCAGCCCGCCGCCGGCCTCCCGACTGCCGCAGGTGTGGAACGCGCCGACCCGCAATCCGTGGTTTATCGGCCGGGACGGGATGTTGGCCGAGCTGCGGCGGCGGCTGGGCGCCGGGGAGGGGACGCTGGTGGTGCAGGCGCTGCACGGGCTGGGCGGAGTGGGCAAGACCCAGCTGGCGATCGAATACGCGCACCGGTACGCCGCCGACTACGAGCTGGTGTGGTGGATCCACGCCGAACAGCCGGTGCTCATCCCCGACCAGCTCGCCCGGCTCGCCGCCCGGCTGGACCTGCCAGCCGGAGCCACGGTGAACGACACCGTAGAGCGGCTGCTGGCCGAGCTGCGCGGCCGGACCGGCTGGCTGCTGATCTTCGACAACGCCGAGCGGCCGGCCGACATCGCCGGCTACCGGCCCGGCGGGGCCGGGCATGTGCTGATCACCTCCCGCTACCCCGGCTGGGGAGCGCTGGGCGGGCGGCTGGAGGTCGACGTGCTGGCCCGCGCGGAGACGGCGGCGCTGCTACAGGCCCGGATCCCGGCACTGGACGAGGAGCTGGCCGATCAGCTGGCCGCGGAGCTGGGTGACCTGCCGCTGGCCGCCGCCCAGGCCGCCGGCTACCTAGAGCAGACCGACCTACCGGCGATCGACTACCTGCGCCGCTTCCGCGCCCACCGGGCGACCCTGCTGGCCCGCGGCGAGGTGGTCGGCTATGCCGGGCGGCTCGCTACTGCCTGGGCGCTGTCGCTGGAGCGGCTGCGCGGCGAGGACCCGGCCGCTGTGGCGCTGCTGGAGCTGGCCGCCTTCCTCGCCCCCGACCCCATCCCGCTGTCCCTGTTCAGGGAGCACGTCGACCTGCTCGGTGAGCCGCTGCGCGCCACCGCCGCCGACCCCGACGCGCTTTCCGACACCGTCGGGGCACTGGTCGGCTACTCCCTGGCCCGCCGCTCCACCGACGGCTTCCAGGTGCACCGGCTCGTGCAGGCGGTGATCCGCCACCAGCTTGGCCCCGACCGACAGCAGGCCACCGCCCAACTCGTGGTGGCGCTGCTGGCCGCCGCCTGCCCCGGCGATCCGAACGATCCGGTCAGCTGGCCTGGCTACGCCGAACTGGCTCCGCACGTGCTCGCCACCGCCCCCCTGGGTGACTCCTCGCCCACCGGCCGGCAATCCGTCCTGGACACCATCCGCTACCTGCAAGCTCACGGAGACAGCTCCGGCAGCCGAGCCCTCTGCGCGCAGCTGCTCGACCGCTGGCGGTCGATCCTCGACCCCGACCATCCCGACACCCTGACCGCCGCCAGCAGGCTCACCCTTGCCCTGAATCAGCTGGGCGAGGCGAAGCCGGCCCGCACCTTGGGCGAGGACACCCTGCAGCGCAGCCGCCGGGCGCTGGGCCCGGACCACCCAACCTCCCTGATGGCGGCGGCCGCCCTCACCGGCGCCTTGGTCCAGCGGGGGGAGGCGGAGCCGGCCCGCGCGTTGGGCGAGGACACCCTGCAGCGCTGCCGCCGTGTGTTCGGCCCGGACCACCCAACCTCCCTGATGGCGGCGGCCGCCCTCACCGTCGCCTTGGCCCGGCTGGGCGAGGCCGAGCCGGCCCGCACCCTGGGCCAGGACACCCTGCAGCGCAGCCGCCGGGTGCTCGACCCAGAGCACCCGATCACGCTGTACCTAACAGCCGCCAACATCACCTGATGCGGACCGTCAGCAGCGGCCTCATGATCGGTGACGACCTCCCAATCACCCACGTCGCCGCGCGCATTTACGATGCTGGTAAGCACATCGCCACTCGCTCACGCCGCCTGCACTCAAATTTGAGGCCTTTTCTGTGGGGATGCATCCGCATAACAGCAATATCAGCCAGTTATAGGCCGCTTGGATGCTCAATTGCGTTACCTTTTAGAGCCTTTGAGGCTAGCGCGACGCCGTATAGAAACTATTGTACGGCATGAGAGGCTTATAACTTGATTGTCCGGCGCACGATAAACGTGATCAGCCGACCAGGGAGGCGAGCAGCTGATTCCAGGTGATCCCGGTCTTGAGCACGAACACGATGCCGGCCAGTGCAGCCCGGTCATCGATCGGCCGGCGGCCCGGGTAGCGGTGACGGCGCGGCTTGGGCGGCGGGAGCAGCGGAGCGATCCGCCTCCACAGCCCGTCAGGCACGAGCTCCTCGATCACCCACCACAGCCTCGGCAGGCCGACCGGATCGCCGCGGGAGGCACGCCGAACTGATCTTGAAACGATCTCTAAAGCGGGATCAGCACGTCTCTCGGACGCCGGGCCGGCGGCGACACCCTTCTGGCACGCGGTGATCATGATGACCTACGAGGCCACGCGCATAGTGGTCGCCGCCACCACCTGACCGGTGACGGACACGCTGCTGGCGCTGCTGGCGCCGGTGGCGCGCGCCGTCGGCGAAGACTGGCACCACCCAGCCCTCGTGCTCCTGGTCGTCTACGACCGGGCCTATCCAACCCATCGCTGCTCCGCCTACTGCTGCGGGGTGTCGGCTACCGGCCCGCGGATCACGCCGTCTCAGTCCGCACACAGTCCGCAGAGTCCGCAGAAAGTCCGCAACTCAGCCGGCATCGGTCGTTGTCGGCCAACAGCGCCCAACCATAAAGCCGCAGGCCAAATCCAGGTTCCATCGATCACCGCACGCAGCCGTGCATCCCGGGTCAGTTCTGGGTCAACGAACCCGGCCGGGTGTTCGTGGCCCGCCGCGGCCGGCCCTGACCCGGCTCGCCGTCACCCTGATTTGCGCTCGACACCTATCGATGAACTATGCAACGCCTTCTTATCCGCCGCTCCCGCCGGCAACTTGCAGCTGGCCCGAAAGCGCCTCGTACCGGGGACTCTGGACGCTCAGGCGGTTGACCAGCGTGCCCCAAGCTCAGGACGGCCACCGGAGCTCGACGCGAATCCATGTGACCTCGAGACCGCCGGGGACGACCTGTGGCCCGTTGTGTCCGCCGACCAGACTGCGAGGAACCTGCCACGCCATCCGGCCAGCCATCTCCACCGCCTTGGCGGCCGCGACCGCGGTGAGCGCAAATGCCGACGCGGTGAGGACTGGCCCGGCGGTGGCGACCAGCGCCAGCGTCGGGAGCAGCGGGGGCCGCAGACGCGGAGCAATCCCGGCCGCTGCGCGCCGGTAGGGGACGCTAGCCCCATCCCTGTCGAGGATGGCGCTGGGCTCGACCGGCTGGTGATTCGTCATCGCATCTCTCCGTTTACACGGCAACCGTGGCCCATTGGACCACCACCGGGCCGGGATCTCGTCGATCGGGTCGGGCAGGCTTGCTGGGCGGGTTCCGCTGGCCGACGGTTGGCCGCGCCAGCCTAGGGCCGGGGCTGGCGCCGGGCCCCGCAGAGGCACGCCGTTGATGCTGGCCCAGGTCCGGGTGGACTGACAGTCGGCGGTACCAGTCAGCCTGACGAGGTCACTTCAGTCGCCGCTGGGCCGGTCGCCGCTGTGGTGGTCACCGGGGCGCTGGCCCCCGCCCTGGTTAGTGCCCCCGTCCTGGTTGTTGTCCCCGTCCTGGTTGTTGTCCACCGCG
>NZ_FPBA01000007.1 GCF_900116515.1 Geodermatophilus amargosae | reverse complement strand
AGACCGGGGGTCCGCGGCCGAGGTCACCCGCGCCCGGTGCATCCCAGACCGGAGGCCGCGTCATGGCCGACCCCCAGGACCGGCGACCCGCCGGTGCCGCCGAAGTGCTCGAGCGCCTCGGCCGGTTGTCCCTGCGGGAGCTGTCGATGGAGAGCCTGCTGCAGACCGTGGCCGACCTGGCCACGACGGTGCTGCCCGGCGACCTCGAGGCATCGGTGTCCCTGCTGGTCAGGGGCAGCCCCACCACCGTGGCCTCCACCGGCCAGCTCGCCGTCGACCTCGACGAGCGGCAGTACGAGCGCGGTCACGGACCCTGCTTGCACGCCGCCCGCACCGGTGAGCTGACGATGATCGCCGACGCCCGCACCGACGACCGGTGGCCGGACTACACGCCCCGGGCAGCCGAGCGCGGGGCCCTCAGCTCGCTGTCGGTCCCGCTGGACATCGACGTCGACGAGCAGGTCTCCGGCGCGCTGAACATCTACGCCCGCCGGGCCGACGCCTTCGACGAGGACGCCAGGGCTGCGGCCACCCGGTTCGGCCCGTACGCCGCGGTGGCAGCCGGCAACCTGCACGCCTACCGGAGCGCCCGCGACATGGCCGACAACCTGCAGGCCGCGCTCGAGTACCGCGCGGTGATCGACCAGGCCAAGGGTGTGCTGATCGAGCGCTACAAGATCACCCCCGACCAGGCGTTCCAGCTTCTCGCCCAGGCATCCATGCACGCCAACCGGAAGGTGCGCGACATCGCCGACGAGCTGGTGCACACCGGCGAGCTGCCCGTCGTCGTGCCACGCGGCGAGGGCGGGCGGTGCCGGCCGGGGCCGGCGTCCGGTCGCCCGGGGTCGGACGCGCCGCGACACTCCTGAGCAGCCGCCGGCGTCCCCCGGGGGAATGCCGGCGGTCAGGCCCCGCCGCTCCAGACCCGGGCGGCGGGGCCGCCCCATCGTCACACTGGGCGTCTGGGGGGGATGCCGTCGCGGCCCCGATCACCGTCGACTCGTGTTACTGGTCTTTCACGGGGGCGGCCCACGTCACGGCGAGGTCGTCCCCGCCGCGTTGATGGCGTCCTCGGTGCTGGCCTACGAGGGGCCCGGTGGCTACCAGCGGTTGGAGCCCGGGCAGGTGCAGAACACCGCTGAGGGACCCACCGAGGTGTGGGTCGTCCGCGACTAGCGGCTGCAGTGGCCGGGACGGGTCGTCAGTTCCGGCGGCGGCTGGCGCCGGGGACGGCTCCGGTCTCGGTGACCTCGCGGGCGATGTCGACCAGTTTGCGGTTGAGCTCCTGGGAGACGCGGGCGAGGACCCCGAAGGCCTGGTCGGCGGTGAGCTTGTGCCGCTCCATCAGGATGCCCTTCGCCTGCCCGATGACATCCCGGTTGGTCATCCCGGCGCGCAGATGCTCCTCGTGCTCCGCGCCGGCCACGGCCACCGTGGCGTGGGCGGCGAACATCAGGCCGATTTCCTGGCACTCGTCGTCGAAGGCTCCCGGCGTGTGCGCGTACAGATTCCTCGCTCCGAGCTGATCGCCCTGCACGAACAGCTGAAAACACATCATGCTGCCCACGCCGAGCTCCGAGGCCTGCTGCGCGAACTGCGGCCAGCGGTCGTCGGCGCCCACCTCGTCGACCCGGACGACCTCCTGCTCCCAGACCGCGTCCAGGCACGGGCCTTCCTCGATCCGCTCCTGCAGGGCGTCGACCTCCCGGGGCAGCTCGCTGGTCGACGCCCGGGGCTCGATCTTCGACCGGCCGATCACGTAGCTGATACTGCACTCCTCCGCGTTGGGCACCACCCGGACCGCCGTCGCGGTGATGGCCTGCAGCGTGCCCTCGACGTGTCGTGCTCCTCCTGGAGTCGCCGGGCCGCGTGACTCATCACCTCGCTCAAGTCGGAGGTGGAGCCTGTGGCGCGCTCGGCGCCGTCCGGGGAGGCCGTCATGAGCGGAACCTACTCGCGGCAGGGCGGAGCCTGGCTCCCTTCGGGTGTGTGGGGCCACGCCCTTGCGCGGACCGGCGATCAGTTCGGGACGACCGCGCCGGCACCCGCGAGGTGCCCGCCGCCGCTGAGCTGCAGTGCGGCCCGCTGCAAGGTGGGCGACGCTCCCCGCAGGGTCAACTGCCGGTCATGCCGGGTGGCCCGGCGGTAGGCGGTGGCGATGGCGCGCAGGCCGTGGTGGTCGCCCACCGTCGCCTCGCTGAGATCGAGGGTCCACTGCGCGCAGGAGGTGAGCAGCAGCGCGGAGACGGCGTCATGAAGCAGGTGGGCGGTTGCGCGGTCGAGTCGTCCGACGAGCTCCAGGTGGCCGGTGACGAGGTTCAGGCGCGCGAGGAGCCCTGGAACGTCGTCGTGGTGCGGGTCGGTCGGAGAAGCGGACGGCAGAGCCACCACGGTCACCTCGACGACGAGGAGGGGTCGCCGGCGGCGGGAAGGGAACGACCGGCACCCGCACTGGTGCGGGGACGGGCCGCGTTCTCGACCCACCCGGACGCTAGACCGTCCCAGACGCAGCGGCCACCAACGCAGCCGTCGGCGCCCGGTCCATACCCAGCGTGTCGTGAGGCGGAGCGCCTCCGCGCCGAAGATCCCACGGTGCGCGGCTGGACGACCTCGGTGAGCACGTCGCCCACCGGGCCGGTCGACCAGCACAATCCGGGACAGGTCCCGCAGCAGGTCCTCCATTCCTGCATCCTGTGAGCACTACCCCGGAGAGGTCGGTCCCGACGACACGGGTGTCCCTGATGCCGCCTTCTGGGACACCGCTGCGCTATTGGAGCAAGACCTCCCTGTGGCATCGCCGCTACCTGACCCACCAGCAGCTGGCCGACCTCGCTGACGGCTGCGGTCCGCATCGCCTGATGGTCCTGGTGGCCGGTTAGACCGGTCTCCGCTGGGGAGAACTGACCGGCCCGCGTGCGCGCCGCGTGGACCCGCTCAGGGGCGCATCGACGTCGTCGAGGCGGTCACCGAGGTCGACGGCGAGATGGTGTTCGGTCCGCCGAAGACCCACCAGCACCGGTCGGTCGTGGTGCCCCGCTTCATCCGCAAGGACCTCGGCCGCCAGCTTGCAGGCAAGTCGCCGGCCGACCTGGTGTTCTCCTCCCGGGCCCGCACGCCGCTGCGTGTCCAGAACTTCCGCCGTGACTGGTTCGACCGCGCGGCCGACGCCGTCGGACTCCCCGGGTTCACCCCGCACGAGCTCCGGCACACCGCCGCATCCCTCGCGATCGCCTCCGGTGCGTCGGTGAAGGGGGTGCAATCGATGCTGGGCCACGCGTCGGCGCAGATGACGCTGGACCGGTACGGCCACCTGTTTCCCGATGAGCTGGACCGGTCGCCGACCGCTGGGACGCCGCTCGCGCTGACCAGGTGCTGACCGAATCCCGACCTGACGCCCCTGTGGCCCGGATCGGGTCCGCGGACTAGCCGCTGACCAGGACCTCTATGGTGCCCCCGGCAGGATTCGAACCTGCGACACACGGTTTAGGAAACCGATGCTCTATCCCCTGAGCTACGGGGGCTCGTCGGCGGGCGCGGCCCGGCGGGGTGTGACCAGAGATTACCGGTGCGCGTGCGGGCTCCCGCGCGCACCGGCCCCGGAGCGCCGCCGTGCGGACTAGCGTCGGGGCGTGTTCGTCGCGCTCGTCGAACTGGTGCTGGTCCTGCTGGTGGTCGGCGGGCTGGTCTTCGGCGCCTGGACGGCCTGGAGGGTGCTGGACCGCGGCCCCACCGGTCCCGCGGAGGCCGCCCGCCTGCCGGAGCGGGACCGCGCCTGGCTGGCCGGCCAGATCGCCCGGGCCCGCTGGAGCGCCAGCCACGACGAGGTCGAGGGGACGACGCGGATCCTGGTCCGCCGCGGCTACGTCGGTCTCGACGGACGCCCCGCCGTGCTTGAGGAGCGGGCCTTCGACACCTTTCCGGCCACCGACCCGGCGTGGGAGGCGCGGTTCACCGAAGCGATGGCCGCCGCCCGGTACCGGTGCTCGTACCTGAACGCCGAGGAGGAGCGCTGACGGCGGGCGCCTGCTCGGCGGCGGCGCGGCCGGCAGTCTCCTCGACCAGGCGCACGATCGTCCGCGGGCGGTCGGACTGCGGCGCGTGGCCGGCCCACAGCAGCGGCAGGAACCGGGAGCCGGGGACGAGCGGCAAGTAGCGGATGGTTTGTCCCGAGGCGATCCAGTCGGCCACGCCCTGCGCGAGGGTGACCGGGCAGTCGATGCGGTCCAGGCCCCGCGGGACGTCGAGCAGGAGTCCCCACAGCAGTGTGCGCCAATAGTCGCGGGAGTCGGCGAACCCCTCGCGCGCGCCGATCGCCTCGTCGGGGGAGGTGTCCCAGGGGCGGACCTTGAGCGGTGCCAGCATCGCGGCCCGACCGAGGGCCGAGCGCGACAGCGGTGCCACCAGCGGCGCGCCGATCCGCATCACGACCCGCGCCAGGGCCATGCCGCTCCCCTGCAGGATCCGCTCCGGCGGCACGTTGAGGCCCGACGGCCCGATTGCCACCACCGACCGCGCGCGGCCCCGGCGGGCCAGCTCAAGCGCGACGCGGGCGCCCAGCGAGTTGCCGAGCACGTGCACCCGGCCGACACCCTCCGCGTCCAGCGTCCGCTCGACGGCGTCGGTGATCGCGGCGACCGTGGGCCGCTCCTCGAGGGCCGGCGACCCGCCAACTCCGGGGAGGTCGGCGTCGATGACGTCGAAGCGGCCGGTCAGCAGGGGGAGGACGGCGGCGAAGTCGCGCCGCGAGCTCCCCATGCCGTGCAGCAGCACCAGGGGTTCGCCCGAGCCCGCGCGGGTGACGGCAAGCAGTTCGCGCATTCCTCAGCGTTACCCCGGGGGAATCGGGTCGACCGGTGAGCCCGGTCACGTCACCGGCCCTGGCGGCGGGAGCGCCGGGGACCGGGGACGATGTCCGGCATGGGACAGGTCGTCGCCACCGCCGAACGGACCGTCCGCGCACCCGCCGAGCGGGTCCGCGCGGCGCTCGCCGACTACTCCGGCACCCGGCGGGAGGTGCTGCCGGAGCAGTTCAGCGACTACCGCGTCGACGCGGGCGGCCAGGGCTCGGGCACCCGCGTGCACTGGCGGTTCGCCGCGACGTCGAAGCGGGTCCGCGAGCAGGACGTCGAGGTCACCGAGCCCGAGGGCAGCCTCGTCGAGCGCGACACCCGCTCGTCGATGGTCACCACGTGGACGGTCACCCCTGCCGACGCCGGCAGCAGCACCGTGCGGGTGCGCACCACCTGGGACGGCGCGGGCGGCGTCGGCGGCTTCTTCGAGCGCACCTTCGCGCCCCGGGGCCTGCGCCGCGTCTACGGCGACCTGCTCGGCCGGCTGGAGCGCCGGCTCACCTGACGCCGGCGGCACGGCGCGCCGTCGCGGAGGACGATGTGCCGGTGACCGCCGCCCTCCCCGCCGTCGAGAGCCCTCCGGCCCTCGACGAGCTGGCCGACCTGGTCGCCGACGGCGACGTCCTCGTCCTCTCCGGCGCCGGCCTGTCCACCGACTCCGGCATCCCCGACTACCGGGGCGCCACCGGCTCGCTGCGCCGGCACACCCCGATGACCTGGCAGACCTTCCGGCGCGACCCGCGCGGGCGGCACCGCTACTGGGCGCGCAGCTACGTCGGCTGGCCGCAGATGGCCGCCGCCCGTCCCAACGCCGGGCACTCCGCCGTCGCCCGGCTGCAGCGCGCCGGCCTGCTCGGCGGCGTCGTCACGCAGAACGTCGACGGCCTGCACCAGGCGGCCGGCGCGCGCGACGTCGTCGAGCTGCACGGCGGGCTGGACCGCACCGTCTGCCTGGCCTGCGACGACGTCGCGAGCCGCGCGGAGCTGCACCGCCGGCTGCGCGAGGCCAACCCGGCGTTCGGCCCGCGCGCCGGCGAGGTCAACCCCGACGGCGACGCCGAGCTGCCCGACGAGGTGCTCGACGGCTTCGTGATGGTGGACTGCACCGCGTGCGGCGGCGGCCCGCTCAAGCCCGACGTCGTCTTCTTCGGCGAGACCGTGCCGCGCGACCGCGTGGACACCTGCTTCCGGATGCTCGAGGACTCCGGCAGCCTGCTCGTCCTCGGCTCCTCGCTGACGGTCATGAGCGGCTACCGGTTCGTGCTGCGCGCCGCGGAGCTCGGGATCCCGGTGGGCGTGGTGAACCTCGGGCCCACCCGCGGCGACGCGAAGGTCGACGTGAAGGTCGACGCGCCGCTGGGCGCGGTGCTGCCCGAGCTCGCCCGCCGCTGCGGCGCGTGACCCGCCGGGAGGTCTCGCACACCGACGACGGCCGCTGGATCGTCGTCGACGGGCGGCGCTGGCGGAAGGCCGATCCAGCGCTGCCCGACGACGTCCGTGCCCGGCTGCTCTCGCACCTGGGCACAGCCCGCTCGGCGGTGCGCACGGCGACCGACCCCGCGGCCGTGCGGGCCGCCCGCGACCGGGTGCAGCTGGCCAAGACCGGCCTGGGGGAGCGCGGCCCGGCCTGGTGGGACCAGGACGACGACGCCCGTCGCGCCCGGTGGGAGGCGGCGCTGGCCGCACTGGAGTCGCCGGGCGGTTGACCGCCTCCCGGCACGGGCAGGTAGGCCTGCGATGCAGACCTTCCTGCCGGTGACCGACTTCGTGGAGAGCGCGCGGCTGCTGGACTCGCCGCGGCTGGGCAAGCAGCGCGTGGAGACCCTGCAGGTGCTGCGCGCGCTCGAGCTGCCCGACTACGGGTGGGCCTCGCACCCGGTCGTGCACATGTGGCGCGGGCGGACGGCGGCGCTGGTGGTCTACGGCCTGGCCATGGTGCGGGTCTGGCGCGAGCGCGGGTTCGCCGACAGCACGCACACGCTGATCGCCGAGTTCGCCCCCGACGTCGAGGGCGCCTCCCAGGAGGAGATGGCCCGCGCGGGCCTGCTGCCCTCCTGGGTGGGCGACGACGCGCTGCACCTGTCCCACCGGTCCAACCTGCTGGCCAAGGACCCGGACTTCTACCGGCCGCTCTTCCAGCCCCTGTTCGGCAGCGAGCCCGACGACCTGCCCTACCTGTGGCCCGGCTCCGACGACGTCCCGCCGGCTCCCGAGCCCGAGGGGACACGGGTGTGGGTGGCGCGGCCGCGGGCGCACAACGAGCTCGGCGCGTGCCTGGCCGCGGGTGTCGTCGGCCTGGGCACCCAGTCGGGGATCGACGTCGACGCCACCGGCCTGTCACCGGCCGAGCTGCGGGCGCTGGCCAAGGAGATCTCAGGACGGCGGCCGAGCAAGGACCTGCGCCAGCTGTCGGCGTTCCTCGACGAGATCCGCCCCGGTGACCCGGTGGCGCTGCCCATCGAGCACGGCGCCGGCCTGCTCGTGGGCGAGGTGATGGGCGACTACCACTTCGACGGCCGTGAGCTCCTGCCGCACCGCCGCCCGGCCCGCTGGGACCGCGTGGTGCCCCGCGCGGCGGCCCGCCCCCCGGCCACGCTGCAGGACCCGCGGGCGCTGTTCTCCGTGGTGATCGACCCCGACGTGCTGCCGCCGTCGCTGGCCGGCACCACCTACCGGGAGCCCGCGCTGCCCCTGGTGTGATCAGAGGACCCCCTGCTCCCCACCGCTCGCAGGCTCGCGGCGGGACCCTGCAGGGGGCCGTTCAGGGCTCGAAGACAGCTGTCCTCACCACGGTCGTCCAGGCCTGCGCGTGCAGCCGGCGCAGCTCCAGCCAGGGCGCGAGCTCCGCGTCGGAGGGACCGTCCGTCGCGTCGAGCGCCGCCCGGCCGTCGAGCCGGGAGGTGAGCCTCAGGCAGGCGAGGTCCCACGCGGCGGGACCGGTGCAGGTGTCCTCGAGGTCGGTCCAGCGCCAGCCGCCGGGCGTGGCCAGGAGGTTGCCGGGGTGCGCGTCGCCGTGCAGCGCCTGCGCGGGTCCGCCGAGCCGGGGACGGAGGGCGTCGAGCCGCTCGGCCACCCGCGCGCGGACGGCGGGCCCGACGCCCCAGTCGCCGGCGCGCTCGGCGAACACGGCCAGGTCGTCGAGCGGGGTGTCCAGCGGGGTCCCGGACACCGGCAGAGCGGCCAGGACCTCGTGCAGCGCGGCGAGCTCAGCGGCCACCTCGGCCGGCGTCGGCGTCCGCGGCAGGACCTCGGCGTGCGTCCAGTAGGTGAGCGTCAGCCCGTCGTGCACGTGCGGTCCCGGCGGCAGCAGGTCGCTCGGCGGGACGACGGCGGCACCGGCGCCCGCCAGGGCCGCGGCCAGAGCGACCTCCCGCCCGAAGGGGCGGGCCGGGTCGGGGCGCAGCAGCGGCGTCAGGGTGGCGACCCGGGCCACCACCGGTGCCGGAGTCAGGTGCACGACGGCGTTCACCCCGTCGTGCAGCACCCGCGGGGCGTCACACCGGATGCCGTGGGCGGCGGCCACCGCGACCGCGGCGACCGCCGCCCGTGCGGCGCGCCCGCTCACGCCCCGGGCAGCGGCACGTTCTGCAGGCGCACCTGGCCGCGGGCGACGAGCTTGCCGTCCTCGCGGGTCAGCTGCACCAGCCACAGCTGCAGGGTGCGGCCCTGCTGCACCGGTTCCGCGACGACGTCGACCCGCCCGGCGGTGACCGGCCGCAGGAAGTCGGTGCTGTTGTTCACCCCGACGGCGAACTGGCCGCGGTCGGCCACGGCCGCGCTGGCGCCGATCGAGGCCGCCGACTCGATCACCGCGCAGTAGACGCCGCCGTGCACGACGCCCCACGGGGTGTGCTGGTCGGGGCCGAGCTCGACGGTGCCGGTGACCCGGGTGCCGCTGATCTCGCCGACGTCGAAGCCGGTGGCGGCGACGAAGGCGCTGCTCGAGGACCGGTCGACGCCGGGCAGCTCGGCGCTCACGCGTCCCACACCAGGCAGAAGGGGTGGCCGACGGGGTCGGCGTAGACGCGGAAGTCGCCTCCACCGCCGGGCAGCTTCCGCGCACCGAGCGCCAGCACCTTCGGCTCGGCCTCGTCGACGTCGGGCACGTAGACGTCGAGGTGGAACTGCTGCGGGCGCTGCGGATCGGGCCAGTCCGGCGGCACGAGATCCGGCGCCTGCTGGAACGCCAGCCGGTGTCCCTGGCCGCTGACCACGACCCAGTCGTCGCCGGGGCCGCCCCTGCTCACCTCCAGCCCCAGCAGCTCGGCGTAGAAGGTGGCGAGCGCGTGTGCGTCCGGCGCGTCGATCACGACGGAGTGCAACTGACCGATCATGGTCCCCATCCTGACCGGGACCGGCCGTCGGCACCGCCGGGGATCAGGCCGACGATCGCGCGGATCCGGCCACCGGGCAGGATCGCAGGCGTGCCGGACCCCCTCGACCAGCCTCCCGTCCTCGGCTCGCTGACCTGGGAGCCCGCCGCCGCGCGGCCGGACCTGCTCGGCGACCCGGTCGCGGCCGCCCTGCACGGCCTGTCCGGCCCGGCGTGGGTGGCGCCGGTGGACGACGCGCTGGCCGACACCGCGGCGTTCACCGAGGCCTACGGCGTGCCGCCCGAGGCGTCGGCCAACTGCGTCGTCGTGGCCGCCCGGCGGGCCGGGCAGACCACCCTCGTCGCCTGCCTCGTCCTCGCCACCACGCGCGCCGACGTCAACGGGCTGGTCCGCCGGCACCTGGGGGCCCGCAAGGCGTCGTTCGCACCGCAGGACGTCGCCGTCGCCGAGACCGGGATGGCCTACGGCGGGATCACGCCGATCGGCCTGCCGGCGTCCTGGCCGGTGCTGGTCGACGCCGCGGTGGCCGCCGCCGACCTCGTCGTCGTCGGCTCGGGGACCCGCGGGGCCAAGATCGCGGTGCCCGGGGCCGTCCTGGCCGGGCTGCCGACCGCCGAGGTGATCGAGGGGCTCGGCGTGCCGGTGGCCGAGGTCCCCGCTCCCGACCCGGCACCGGCGGGCCCGGCGGAGCGGGCGCCCGACGACCGCGACGTCGGCTGGGGCGAGCGGCCCGACGACCCCGACCGGCGCTATCTCGAGGACCGCCCGCCGCACTGGGGCAGCGACTAGCGGGTCGGCGGACCGCCGGGGACGCCGGCCTGCTGGGCACGCAGCAGGTCGCGGACCTCGGCCAGCAGCTCGACCTCGGTGGGCGCCGCAGGCCCGGCCTCCGCGCCCCGCCGACGGCCTTCGGCGGGCCGCGTCATCGGCAGCACCACGAGGGAGTAGACGACCGCCGCGGGCAGCAGGAACGTGATCACCTGGCTGACGAACGCCCCGTAGGTGAACGTCTCGCCGCCGACCACGAACGCGCCGCCCACCCCGCCGCCGCCGGTCACCAGGCCGATCAGCGGGGTGAGGAACGAGTCGGTGAACGCGGCGACGACCGCGGTGAACGCCGCGCCGACGACGACCGCGACCGTCAGTTCCCCGACGTTGCCGCGCAGCACGAAGTCCTCGGATCCCCTGAGCTCGCGGCCATCCCCTCACGCGGCGCCCGGCAGGCTCAACGTCAGCGTGGCGGTGGTGGCCGCAGCGGCCAGAGTGGCGGCCGTGGCCTCGTCCACGGCCAGCACGAGCAGCCCGCCACCGCCCGGGTCGTCGCCGTCGACGCCGCCGTCGCCCTCGCCGCCGGGTGCGGCCAGGACCAGCGCGCCGGAGGCGACCACCTCGGCCCGGGCCGCACCCGGGGCGGTGGCGAGCACGTCGACCCGGTCCCCGGCCGCGGCCAGCCCGGCGACGGCGAGGTCGGCCAGCCGGACGGGCGCGGCGACCTGACCCGGCGGCAGCAGGGCCGTCAGGCCCGGCCCGAGCAGGCGGACGTCGGTGACCGGCTCGCCGGCCCGCAGCGGCGCCGCGAGCACGCGGCCGTCCAGCGCCGCGGGCTCGGTGGCCGTCCCGGCGGGGACCGCCGCGGCCGGCAGTTCCGCCGCCGTCAGCAGGTCCGCGGTGAGCACGGTGCCCGCCGGCAGGTCGGCGGCGGCGGTGACCACCGGGGTGCCGGTGGGGAGCGCCGCGGCCGGCACCGGCGGCGGGCGCAGGGCGAGCACGAGGGCGCCGACGGCGAGCGCCGCCGCGAGGCACCGGCGCAGCAGGGTGGCGGGAGAGCGGGGACGGCGGAGGCGGACCACCGGCCCAGCCTCGCCGCCGGGCGGCACCGGGGGGTGCGGAGCGGAGCAGCTGTGGAGCGGCCGTCCGGCTGTGGACGGCCGGGGCTCAGCTGCCGGCGGCCTTGCTGCCGCCGCTGGAGGAGGACGACGTGCTGCCGGTGGACTCCTTGGCCTTCGACGGCGACGGCGACGGCGACGAGGCGGAGCTCGAGGACGACGACGAGTCCGACGACGCGGGGATCTTCGCCGTCTCGCCGGCCGAGGAGCCGGACCGGCTGTCGGTGCGGTAGAAGCCCGAGCCCTTGAAGACCACGCCGACCGAGCCGTAGACCTTGCGCACCGGGGCGCCGCAGGTCGAACACTCGGCCACGGCCGCGTCGGTGAAGGACTGCACCACCTCGAACTGGTGCTTGCCCTCGGGGTTGGTGCAGACGTACTGGTACGTGGGCACGGCGTGGCACTCCTGGTCGAGCGGGGTCGGGTGGGTCCGGCGCCGGCGGCGGCTGGCACTCAGGACCCTCGACTGCCAATCATGCGCCAGGCTCCGGCCCGCCGTCCACGTGATCCGCGTGGCGTCGCCCTCCTGCGGGGGGCCCGTGGCCGCCCTACGGTCCAGCGCATGGCCGACCTCGCCCGCACCGCCCGCGTCGACGTCCTCCTCGAGGGCTACGCCCGCCTGCCGCACGTCGCGGGCACGGTCAGCCTGGTCCGCGACGCCGGACGGGTGGTCGTCGTCGACCCCGGGATGGTGGCCGACCGGGACCTGCTGCTGCGCCCGCTGCACGACCTGGGCGTGGCGCCCGGCGACGTCACCGACGTCGTGGTCAGCCACCACCACCTCGACCACACCGTGAACATCGCGCTGTTCCCGGTGGTCCCGGTGCACGACTTCCAGTCGGTCATCGAGGGCGACGTCTTCACCCGCCGCCCGGCCGAGGGGGTGGAGCTGACGCCGTCGGTGCGGCTGCTGGCCACGCCCGGGCACACCCCACAGGACGTGACGACGCTGGTGGGCACCCCCGACGACGTCGTCGCGCTGACCCACCTGTGGTGGACCGGCGAGGGTCCCGCCGACGACCCCTACGCCCCCGACCGCGAGCAGCTGCGGCAGCAGCGCGAGCGGGTGCTCGACCTCGCCACGCTGGTCGTCCCGGGGCACGGCGCGCCGTTCCGCCCGGGAGCCGCGACCCCGCGCTGACCGGCGCCGCGGGTCCTCCCGGCGAGGGCCGGTCGGTGCCAGGATCCCGCCCGTGAGCCTGCGCATCCCGCCGTCGGTGGCGGTGTCGGTGGACGTCGAGGCGCCGCCCGGGGCGGTGTGGGCGGTGCTCGCCGACCCGACCCGGGTGGGGGAGTGGAGCGGCGAGTGCGTCCGGGCGGCCTGGCTCCCCGGCTCCTCGCAGGTCGCGCCCGGCGCCCGCTTCCGCGGCTGGAACCGCTCCGGGTGGTCGCGGTGGGCGCGCACCTGCGAGGTCACCGAGGTCGACCCGGGACGGCTGCTGGCCTGGTGCACGGTCCCGGGCGGGCCGTACCGCGACCGCACGCAGTGGCGGGTCACGCTCACGCCCACCGCCACGGGCACCCGCGTCGAGCAGCGCTACGACCTCACCGGCATGCCGGCGGCGATCGAGCGGGTCGCGGCGCTCCTGCTGCCCGCGCACCGCGACCGGACGGCGGGGCTGCGGGCCGACCTCGAGCGGCTCGGCCGGGTCGCCGCGGGCGTGCCCGCGTGACCGCGGCCCCGGCCTGGTCGCCGCGCCCCTGACGGCCTGAGCGGTCAGGCGACGGCGAGCCGCCCGCCGAGCCGCCGCTCGGGAGCCTGCACGTCCCGCGTCGACCGGACGGCCGCGGCCACCGTGCCCGCGGCGGCCTGCAACTGCTCGGCGGTGTGCGTGGCCATCACCGACAGCCGCAGCACGCCCTGGCCACGCGGCACGGCCGGGTAGGCGACGGCGTTGCAGTAGACGCCGGCCTCGTAGGCGGCGCGCCACGCCGCGGCGGTCGCCTCGTCGCTGCCGGTCGGGACGGCGACCACCGCACCGCTGCCGGGCAGCGGCGGGGCGCCGGCCACCGAGAGCTCGACGCGCAGCCGGGCGCCGTTCTCCCGCAGCCGGTCGCGGCGCTCGGGCTCCGCGCGGAGGACGCGCAACGCCGCGAGGGCCGCCCCGACGCCGGCCGGCTCGTTCGCGGCGCTGAAGACGTAGGGCATGGCGCTGGCGCGGATGCCGTCGGCCACGGCCCTCGACGTCAGCACCGCACCGCCGACGCTGGCCAGGGACTTGCTGAAGGCGAGCGTCACGGCGTCGACCCGGTCGAGGACGCCGCAGTGCTCGGCCGCGCCCCGGCCCCGCTCGCCGAGGACGCCGAGGCCGTGCGCCTCGTCGATCACCAGGCGGGCGCCGTACGCGGCACACAGCTCGGCGAGCCCGGCCAGCGGGGCGGTCTCGCCGGTCATCGAGTAGACGCCGTCGACGACGACGACCGCGCCGGCCCGAGGGTCGAGCCGGTCCAGCCGCTGCGCCAGCGACTCCAGGCTGTTGTGCCGGAAGCGGACGACGGTGCCGCGGCTGGCGGCCGCCCCGGCGTGCACGCTGGCGTGGGCGTGCGCGTCGACGAGCAGGGCGTCGCCGGGGCCGCCGGCGGTGGAGAGCAGCGCGACGTTGGCGTTGACGCCCGACGAGGTGAGCACGGCCGCCTCGACGCCGTAGTGGTCGGCCAGCTCCTCCTCCAGCTGCAGGTGCAGCCGGGTGGTGCCGTTGAGCACGCGGCTGCCCGAGGTGCTGGTGCCGAAGCGGCGGACGGCGTCGACGGCGGCCTCGACCACGCGGGGGTCGCCGGCCAGGCCGAGGTAGTTGTTGCTGCCCAGGTTCACCCGCGGGACGCCGTCGTCGTAGACGGTGACCGGCTCGGGGGCGCCGCCGGTGGGGACGCCGTGCGTGGCCACACCCGCGCGGTCGTGCTCCCGGAAGACCGCGGCGAGGGGGTTGTCGAGCAGGGGGGCGAAGGCGTCGCGTCGGCCGCCGGCGGGGCTGGGTGCGGGCGTCTGGCCGTGGGGCACGAGGTCTCCGTTCAGTGGTCAGCCGGTCGATCCGGCCGCAGGACACCCTCAGGTTCCGGTGACGGAGCGTCAACGGTTGATCAGCTCACAGTCCCTGCGGGTGTCACCCATCCCCCCGACAGGTGTCATGCGGTGGTCGACCGCTCACAGTGCGTACCACCTGGTCAGGTGGCGGACAGCGCATCCGGGTGACGACGCGCCGGTACCGTCGCCGCCGTGACAGCGCGCTGGCTCGACGACACGCAGCAACGGACCTGGCGGGCCTGGCTGACCCTGGCCGAGCTGCTCCCGCGCGAGCTCGACGCCCAGCTCCAGCGCGACGCCGGCCTCTCCCACGCCGCCTACGTCGTCCTGGCGATGCTGTCCGAGGCGCCCGGTCGCAGCCGCCGGATGAGCGACCTCGCGCGGAGGGCCAACCAGTCGCAGAGCCGGCTCTCGCACACCGTCGCCCGGCTCGAGGACCGTGGCTGGGTCCGCCGGGAGCGGTCGGCCGAGGACGGCCGCGGCAACGTCGCCGTGCTCACCGACGCCGGCTGGGACCTCGTCCGCAGCGTGGCGCCCGGGCACGTCGACGCCGTCCGCGCCGCGCTGTTCGACCCGCTGACCCCCGAGCAGACCGAGTCGCTGCGCGAGGTGCTCGAGACCGTCGTCGAGGTGCTGGACCCCGACAGCAGCCGCCGGGTCGCCCACGGGGGCGACGCCAGGGCTCCCTGCTAGGCGCGCACCCGGTCCCGGACCAGCCCGGTCAGCACCGGGACGGCGGCGCCGAGCGCCGCGGCGTCGGTGTGGGTGACCAGGGCGCGGTCGGGTCCCCTCCACTCCAGCAGGCCGGTGGGGTCGGCGGAGGCGAAGGCGTCCGAGCGCACCCGGGCGCCGCGGTGGAACACCAGCACCGCCCGGTCGGCCCGCGACAGGTCCACCGTCATCCGGTCCACCGTCATCCGGTCCACGCCGCCGTGCACGAACGTCGGGGAGCGCCACGTGACGTGCTCGGTGAGCCCGTCGACGCCGCCGAGCAGGGCCGCGCGCAGCCGCTGGACGGGATCGGCCATCGGGTGCTCCGAGGCGGCGAGCAGGGCGTCGACGCCGGGATCACGCACAGGGCCCCCTCCGGGAAGCCGGGGAGGTCCCGGCGGTGTTGCCGCTGATGATGTCCGAGTCCGCGCCCCTGCCGCTGTCCGTCCTCGAGCTGGCCACCGTCGGCACGGGGCAGTCGACCGCTGACGCCCTGGCCGCCACCACCGGCGTGGCGCAGGCCGCCGACCGGCTCGGCTACACCCGCATCTGGGTGGCCGAGCACCACAACACGCCTGCGGTGGCCAGCACCAGCCCGCCGGTGCTCATCGCGCACCTGGCCGCGGTGACCGACCGGATCCGCGTCGGCTCGGGCGGGGTCATGCTGCCCAACCACGCGCCGCTCGTCGTCGCCGAGCAGTTCGCCCTGCTCGAGGCGCTGCACCCGGGCCGCATCGACCTCGGCATCGGCCGCGCACCGGGCACCGACGCGCACACCGCCATCGCGCTGCGTCGCGACCCGGCGGCCCTGAGCGCCGACGACTTCCCGCAGCACCTGCTCGACCTGCTGGGGCTGCTCGGTGACCGGCGGGTCGAGGGCGGGCTGGCCGAGCACTTCGCCGCGACGCCCGCCCCGACGTCCGCGCCGGAGGTCGTGCTGCTGGGCTCGAGCGGCTTCTCCGCCCAGCTGGCCGGGGCGCTCGGTCTGCCGTTCGCCTTCGCGCACCACTTCGGCGGGCCGAACGTGCAGGCCGCCGTCGAGCTGTACCGGGAGTCCTTCCGCCCCTCGCCGGTGCTCGAGCGGCCCCACACCGTGGTGACGGCGAACGTGCTCGCCGCCGACACCGAGGACGAGGCCCGCCGGCTCGCGCTGCCCGGCCGGCTCATGCGCCTGGCCATCCGCACCAACCGGCTGCGCCCGGTGCCGAGCCTGGAGGAGGCCCAGGTCGACCCCGAGCGCGCGGCCGCCGAGGGGATGCCGAGCAACGCCGTCGTCGGGGACCCGGTGCAGGTGGCCGCGGAGCTGCGTGAGCTGGCCGCCGCCACCGGGGCCGACGAGCTGATGCTGTCGGCGTCCACCCACGGTGTCGGCGAGCGGGTGCGCAGCCTGGAGCTCGTCGCCGCCGCGTGGGGCCTCGCGCCGGCGGCCGCCGCGGCCTGCTGAAGGACCCCGTCCCACTCACCCCTCGCACGCTCGGGGCGAGCCTCCGGACGGGGCCGTGAGGTGCCGATCGCTCGAACTCCTCGGCTACCGGCCCAGGCGGCGGTAGCGGTGCAGGCGGCTGCGGTGCCGCTCGGCGTCGTCGCGGCCCAGCAGCCCGGCCAGCTCCTCGCCCAGCACCCGCCCCAGCCGGCGGCAGAACTCGACCGGCTCGTCGGCGGCGTCGGGCCGCTCGGGGACGACGCGGTCGACGATCCCGGCCCGCCACAGGTCGGTCGCTCGCACGCCCTGCGCGGCCGCCATCTCCGGCGCCCGGTCGACGGTGCGGTGCACGATCGCCGAGGCGCCCTCCGGCGGCAGCGGGCCGAGCCAGCCGTTGGCCGCGGCGAGCACCCGGTCGGCCGGGACGAGCGCCAGCGCGCCACCGCCGGTGCCCTGGCCGAGCAGCACCGCCAGCGTCGGCGCCTTGAGCGTCACCAGGTCCTCCAGGCAGCGGGCGATCTCCGCGGCCAGCCCGCCCTCCTCGGCCTCCACCGACAGCGCCGCCCCCGGGGTGTCGATCAGCGTGACCAGCGGCAGGTGCAGCTCGGCGGCCAGCCGCATGCCCCGCCGGGCCTCGCGCAGCGCGGCCGGACCCAGCGGCGCCGACAGCACCTGCCCCCGCCGGTCCTGCCCGAGGACGACGCACGGCGCGCCGCCGAAGCGGGCCAGCGCCAGCAGCAGGCCGGGATCCTTCTCGCCGGCACCGGTGCCCGACAGCCCGACGACGTCGGTGGCCGCCGTCCGCAGCAGCCGCCGCACGCCCGGCCGGTCCCGCCGCCGCGACGAGGTGACGACGTCCCACGCCTCGCGGCCGTCCTCGGGGTCGTCGGCCTCGGTGCCGTCCTCGGGGCGGGGCCGATCGGCGTCACGGACGTCGACGTGCCACGTGCGCCGGGCCGAGAGCACGCTCAGCGCCCGGTCGGCGAGGTCGGCGACGTCCTCGTGCGGCACGACGGCGTCAATCAGCCCGAGCTCGGCGAGGTGGTCGGAGGTCTGCACGCCGGCGGGGAACGGCTCCCCGTAGAGCGCCTCGTACACCCGCGGGCCGAGGAAGCCGACCGCGGCGCCGGGCTCGGCGATCGTCACGTGCCCGGTCGACCCCCACGAGGCCAGCACGCCGCCGAAGGTCGGGTCGCGCAGGTAGACGAGGTAGGGCAGGCCGGCGGCCTTGTGCCGGGCGATCGCCGCGGTGATGCCGATCATCTGCAGGAAGGCGACCGTGCCCTCCTGCATGCGGGTGCCGCCCGACACCGGCGCGGCCAGCAGCGGCAGCCCCTCGTCGGTGGCCCGCTCGACGGCCGACACCAGCCGTTCCGCCGTCGCCACCCCGATGGAGCCGGCGAGGAAGCCGAACTCCCCGGCGATGACGGCCACCCGCCGGCCGCGCAGCAGGCCCTCGCCGGTGACGACGGCCTCGTCCTGCCGGCTGCGCTCAGCGGCGGCGCGCAGCTCGGCGGCGTAGGCGGGATCGACGTCGCGCGGGCCGACCGGCGCGTCCCAGCTGGTCCAGGAGCCGGGGTCGAGGACGAGGTCGCGCAGCGTCCGGGCGTCGAGCCGGGGACTCACCGCCCTAGCCAGGCGCGGATCTCGGCGTCCGAGCCGCCCAGCACCGGGGGAGCCGCGTGCTCGCGGCGCGTGGTCTCGGTCTCGCCGTCGGGACCGGCGGTGAAGAAGCGCAGCGGCGGGCCGGGCAGCTGCAGCCGGCCCAGCGTGGCGTGCTCGACGTCGACCAGCAGCCCCTGCGACAGCGTCTGGTCCCAGCCGTAGACCTCGTCGATCGTGCGGACCTTGCCCGCCGGGACGCCCGCGGCGGCCAGCCGGGCGAGGAGCGTCTCGGGCTCGACGTCGGCGAAGGTGCGCTCGAGCAGCTCGATCACCTGCTGCCGGTTGCCCACGCGCTCGCCGTTGGTGGCCAGGCCCGGCGCTTCGGCGTCGAGGCCGAACTCGGCGCACAGCCGCCGCCACAGCCCCTCCGACCCGCAGGACAGCTGCACGCTGCCGCCCTTGCAGTGGAACAGGCCGTACGGCGCGATCGAGGGGTGGTGGTTGCCCTGCGCCCGGCCGACCTGGCCGCCCACCGTCCACGCCGTCCCCTGGAAGGCGTGCACGCCCACGACGGCGGCCAGCAGCGACGTGCGCACCACCTGGCCGCGGCCGGTCCGCTCGCGCTCCATCAGCGCGGCGAGCACGCCGTAGGCGCCGTACATGCCGGCGAGCAGGTCGCCGATCGGGACGCCGACCCGCTGCGGGTCGTCCGGGCCCGGGCCGGTCAGCGACATGAGCCCGGCCTCGCCCTGGGCGATCTGGTCGTAGCCGGCCCGCCCGCCCTCGGGGCCGTCGTGACCGAAGCCGCTGATCGACAGCGTGACCAGCCGCGGGTTGAGGTCGGCCAGCACGGCGGTGCCGAAGCCGAGGCGCTCCAGCGTCCCGGGGCGGAAGTTCTCCAGGAGCACGTCGGCGCGCCGGACCAGCTCGCGGAGCAGTTCCTTGTCGCCGTCGTCCTTCAGGTCGAGGGTGACCGACTCCTTGTTGCGGTTGGCCGACAGGAAGTACGTCGACTCCCGGTCGCCGGAGTCCGGCTGCACGAACGGCGGGCCCCAGCCGCGGGTGTCGTCCCCGCCGCCGGGGTTCTCGACCTTGATCACCCGGGCGCCGAGGTCGCCCAGCATCATCGCGGCGTGCGGCCCGGCGAGGGCGCGGGTCAGGTCGACGACGAGGACGCCGTCGAGTGGTCCGGTCACGAGGTGCTCCGATCAGCTCTAGAGCCAGCCGGGCACGACGAACACGAGCCAGGCGAGCAGGGGTCCCACGACGACGACGATCGTCGCGTAACCCAGGATCTGCTTGTAGAAGCGGTCCTTGTCGACGTCCTGCGCGGCCGCGAGGACCAGCGCGCCGTTGGTGGAGAACGGGCTGACGTCGACGATCGTCGAGGCGACGGAGAGTGCCACGATCACGCCCACCGCGCCGATCTCGCCCGCGAGGAGGAACGGCACCGCGAGCGACACGGCCACGCCGATGATCGCCGTCGACGACGCGAAGGCCGACACCACCCCGCCGATGTAGGCCAGCAGCAGCGCCACGACCAGGGGGACGCCGAGCCCGGTGACCGCCTCGCCGACGTAGTCGATGGTCCCCGCCTCCTGGAGCACGAAGACGAAGGTGAGCACGCCGGCGATGAGCAGGACGGTGGACCAGCTGATCTGGCTGACCGCGCCCTTGTGCCGCTGGGCGGAGAACAGCGCGAGGACGACGGCGACGGTGATCGCGACGAAGCCGATGTCCAGCTTGAAGACCAGCGCCAGGACCGCCAGCGCGGCCAGACCGATCAGCGTGAGGACCTGCTCGACGGTGACCGGCTGGGGGCGGTCGGGGTGGTCCTCGTGGTCGTCGTCCCCGCCGACGGCGGGACCGGGCGCCGCGCCGTGACCGCGGACCGTGGGCCCGCGTCCGTGCCCGTGCTCGGCGTGCAGATCGGCCTCCGTCGGGGCAGTCGAGACCTTGCGGCCGATGAGCTGGCGTCCGCCGAGGAGGACGAAGAGGACCACCGCGATCGCCAGGTTGAAGAACAGGGCGCCGAGGAACACCGCCAGGGCGCTGTTCGGCAGGCCCTCGGTCTCCACGATCTCGTTGACCGTGACGCCGTAGACGCTGATCGGGGAGAAGCCGCCGCCCTGGGCGCCGTGGATGACCATCATGCCCATGAGCAGCGGGTTGATCCCGTGCCGGGCGGCGAAGCCGAGGGCGATCGGCGCGATGATCGCCACCGCCGCGGGGGAGAGGGCGCCGATCGCCGTCAGGAGGGCGGTGACGGAGAACATCACCCAGGGGATGGCGGCGACGTGGCCGCCGACCAGTCGCACCGCGCCCCGGACGAGCAGGTCGACCGTGCCGTTGTTCTGCGCGATCGCGAACAGGTAGGTGACCCCGATCAGGGTCAGCACGAGCTCGGCGGGGAAGCCGCCGAGGATGTCGTCGGTGGACAGGCCCACCGACAGCGTGCCGACGAGGAACGCGGCCACGAAGGCCAGCGCGCCCATGTTGATCGGCAGGAACGTGGCGATGGCGAAGATGGCGACCAGCGCCAGGATCGTGACGATCTCCGGGGACACGAGCGGCTCCTCTCGTCGGCGTCGACGGCCCGCCCACCGTGTCACCTACCGGCGGGTAGGTCCTGCCAGCCGCCGGCCGGGGTCACGACGGCGGTCACCGGGCGGTCGTGCTCGAGGGCCGGGAGCCGGTCGACGAACTCGTCGTCGAAGACCAGCGCCACGACGACGGCGCCCGGCCGGGCGTGCACCAGCGCGCGGTCGTAGTAGCCGCCGCCGCGGCCCAGCCGGATGCCCTGGTGGTCGACGGCCAGCGCCGGCACGACGACGACGTCGGCCGTCCCGAGCGCGGTCGGGCCCAGCCGCGGGCCGACCGGCTCCGGGAGCCCGAAGCGGCCCGGCGCCAGCCGGCCGGTGTCGACCGCCCAGCGCAGCTCGGCGCCGGCCTCGGGCACGACCGGCAGCAGCACCCGCGCACCGAGCTGGGTGTAGGCGGCCGGCAGCCGGCCGTGCCCGGGCTCGGTCTCGTCGGGGGCGAAGGCGGCCAGCACGCGGACCCGGGCCAGGCGCTGCAGCAGCGCGGAGGTCACCGCGGCGGCGACGGCGGCCCGCTCGGCGGGGGACCGCGCCCCGCGCCGGGCGGTGAGTGCCTCGCGCAGCGCGGCCTTGGCGGGCTCGGCGCCCTGCGCGGAGGTCACCCCCGGAGATTAGTGCCGGAGACCCGTCCCGGGGCCGGTGCCGCAGGCATCCTCCGGGCCCGGTGCCGGCGAGGCGCCCCGCGGGCTCTGGCTAGGCTCCCGCCCATGTCGACCCCGACGCCGCGTGCGGCGCGCAAGGCCGTCATCCCCGTCGCGGGGATGGGGACGAGGTTCCTCCCCGCCACCAAGGCGGTGCCCAAGGAGCTCCTGCCGGTCGTGGACCGCCCGGCGCTGCAGTACATCGTCGAGGAGGCCGCCCGCGCCGGCCTGGCCGAGGTGCTCATGGTCACCGGCCGCAACAAGGCCGCGATCGAGGACTTCTTCGACCGCACCCCCGAGCTCGAGACGGCTTTGGAGAAGAAGGGCGACGCCGGCCGGCTGGCCGCCGTCCAGCAGTCCACCGACGTCGCGCAGGTCCACTTCGTCCGGCAGGGCGAGGCCCGCGGCCTCGGCCACGCGGTGCTGCAGGCGGCCGCCTTCGTCGGCGACGAGCCCTTCGCCGTCCTGCTCGGTGACGACCTGATCGACGCCCGCGACCACCTGCTCGAGCAGATGCTCGCCGTCCAGGCCGAGCACGGCGGGTCGGTCATCGCGCTGCTCGACGTCGGCCGGGAGAACATCGACAAGTACGGCGCGGTCGCGATCGAGGAGGACTCCCAGCAGGGCGTCGTGACGGTCACCGGCCTGGTGGAGAAGCCGCCGGTCGACGAGGCGCCGAGCAGCCTGGCGATCATCGGCCGCTACGTGCTCGCCCCCGAGGTCTTCGCGGTGCTGCGCGAGACCGCGCCCGGCCGCGGCGGGGAGATCCAGCTGACCGACGCGCTGGCCACGCTGGTCGAGCGCGGCCACCCGCTGCACGGCGTGGTCTTCGACGGCCGCCGCTACGACACCGGCGACAAGCTCGACTACCTCAAGGCGGTCATCCGGCTGGCCAGCGAGCGGGAGGACCTCGGGCCCGCGCTGCGGTCCTGGCTGACCGAGTTCGTCGCCGACCTGCCCGCCGAGGGCGCGTCGCAGGCCTGACCGGCTCCCCGCAGGGGGGACGATCGCAGCGATGAGCGAGAACGGCACGCACGGCGCGCGGGACACCACGGCACGGGAGGCCACAGCTCGGGACACCATGGCTCGGGAGACCATGGCGCTGGACCTCCGCAGCGGGGCCACCGTGGACCCCCCGACGTCCCCGCGGCTGCCGGTGCACGCCACCGCCGCCATCGACCGCGCCGCGGTCCTCCCGCCCCCGCCGGCCCCCGAACCCGAGACGCCGGTGCTGCGCACGGTCGAGACGCACCTCGACGAGATCCTCGCCGCGGTCCCGCAGCCGGAGCCGATCGAGCTCGCCGTCCTCGACGCCCAGGGCCTGCTGTGCGCCGAGGAGGTGGTCAGCGCCCGCGCGCTGCCGGCCTTCGACCAGGCCGCGCTGGACGGCTACGCCGCCCGGGCCGAGGACGTCGCCGCGGCCACGCCCGACGCGCCGGTGGAGCTGGCCGTGGTGGGGGAGTCCGTCGCCGGGGCGGCCGGCCCGACCGCGCTGGCGCCCGGTCTCGCGCAGAAGGTGGGCGCGGGGGCGATGCTGCCGACCGGCGCCGACGTCGTCGTCCCGGCCGTGTGGACCGACCGCGGCGAGGTCCGGGTGCAGGTCCACGGTGCGCCCGAGGCCGGCGGCTACGTGCGCCGGACCGGTGACGACGTGTCGCCCGGCACCGTCGCCGTCCGCCTGGGCACCCCCATCGGGCCGGCGCAGATCAGCCTGCTGGCCGCCGTCGGACGCGACCGGGTGCAGGTCCGGCCGCGGCCGCGGGTCGCCGTCCTCTCCGCGGGCAGCGAGCTGGTCGACATCACCGCGCAGCCCACGCCCGGCCAGGTCGTCGACGTCAACACCTACGCGCTGGCCGCCGCCGCCCGCGACGCCGGTGCGGCCGCCTACCGGTGGGGGATCCTGCCCACCGAGCGCCGCCGGCTGGGCGAGGTGCTGGAGAGCCAGCTGCTGCGCAGCGACCTGGTGCTCATCGCCGGCACGTTCGCCACCGAGGGCGACATGGTGCAGGAGGTGCTCGCCGAGCTCGGGCCGATGCGCTTCCGTCAGGTGACGATGCACCCCGGTCCGGTCCAGGGCTTCGGCCGGCTGGGCCGCGACAGGGTCCCGGTCATCTGCGTGCCTGGCGAGCCGGTGGCCGCGCTGGTGTCCTTCGAGGTCTTCGTCCGCCCGGCGATCCGCTCGATGCTGGGCAAGCGCCAGCTGTTCCGCCGCACCGTGCAGGCGATCAGCGCCGAGCGGCTGCTCTCGCCGCTGGGCTACCGGCAATACCTGCACGGCCAGGTCATGCGCCACCCCGACGGCGGCTACGTCGTCGAGCCGCTCGGCGACGGCGACGAGGCGATGCTGGCACGGATGGCGCGGGCGAACTGCCTGATCGTCGTGGACGAGGACGTCACCGAGGTCGCCGAGGGCGGGCTCGTGACGGTCATGCCCCTGCTGCTGGGCGGCTGACCTGGACCCGGTGCAGCACCCGGGCTGGCCGGCCCGGCTGGCGTACGGACCCGTCGAGCTCGCCCCGCTGCGGCGGGGCGACGCCGCCGAGTGGAGCCGGCTGCGGCTGGCCAACGAGTCCTGGCTGCGGCCGTGGGAGCCCACGGCGGGAGTGGCCTGGTCGGTGCGGCACACCCCGGCCGCCTACCGCCTCATGCGCCGCTCGGTCGCCCGGCGGGCGCGGGCGGGTACGTCGATGCCCTTCGCCGTGCGGGTCGAGGGCCGGCTGGCCGGGCAGGTGACCGTGGACAACATCGTCCGCGGCGCCCTGCGGTCGGGGTCGCTGGGCTACTGGGTCGACCGCTCGGTGGCCGGGCGGGGGATGGCGTCACTGGCGGTGGCGCTGGTGTGCGACCACGCCTTCGGCCCCGGCGGGCTGCACCGGCTGCAGGCCGACATCCGCCCGGAGAACGGGCCCAGCCAGCGCCTCGTCGAGCGGCTCGGCTTCTCCCGCGAGGGGCTGCTGCGCCGCTACCTGGACATCGACGGCGACTGGCGCGACCACCTGTCCTACGCGCTGCTGGCCGAGGACTCCCCGCGGGGCGTGCTCGCCGTCTGGGCCTCCCGCTCGCCCCGCGTCTAGCACGCTGCCGCCGGGGGTCCGTCCGGCGCCATGTCGACACGCTGCCGCCCCGGTCACTCCAGTCACACGACACTCGCGCGACACGCCGCGCGCCTCCCTCGATCGGGTCCCCGACCTGCATAACCTCCCGCGGCAAGTGACTCGTGTGACGGGTGGTGTTCTCGATGGGGTCGGGCGTCCTGCTGGCCGCGCTGGTCGTGCTGTGGTTCGTCGTGCTGGTGCCGATGGTGGTGACGCGCGGCGACTCCTCGACGACCCGTGCGGAGGTCACTCCGGGCCGTACGCTGCAGCGCCGGCGGGGGAGTGACCCGGTCCGCTCGGCCGAGACGGAGCGGGTGTCGGTGGACCGCGAGTTCCTCCGCCAGAGCGGTGAGCTGCGGATCGACGTGCACGCCGTCCGGCGGCGCACGCTGGCCGGGCTGGTGGCGCTGACGCTGCTGGCGCTGGCCGGTGCGCTGACCCTCACGCCGTGGCTGTGGGTGGCCCAGGGGCTGCTCGACGTCGCGCTGGTCGGCTACCTGGTGGTGCTGCGCGCCGCGGCCCGCCGAGAGCGCGCCGCCGCCCGTCGCGCCGCCCGTGCCGCCGCCCGCCTGACGCCGCGACCCGCGCCCCGTGTGGCCGAGCCGCTGGTGGCCCGGTCGGTCGTCGTGGAGCCGGTCGCCGCCGAGGAGGCCGCCGAGGAGCCGGTGCACCACACCGTCGGCCTGCCGCACCCGAGCCTGCCGCTGGCGCCGGTCCACCCGCTGCGCCCGGCCCGTGTCGTCGCCGCCCGCCCGGTGCCGGCCGGCTGGCAGGACAGCGCCGTCGTCGCCCTGGACGACGACGACATCGGGTTCGCCGACATCGACCTCTACCAGCCGCGGGTGGTCAACGGCTGAGTGAGGACCTCCCTGCCCCCTCCGCTCGCAGGCTCGCGGTGGGCCCCTGCAGGGAGGCCACCCCCGGGTGCCACCCCGCCGGTGGCACCCGGGTCGCGGGCGGTAGTCTCGTCCCCGCAGTCAGGGGCTGTGGCGCAGTCCGGTAGCGCACCTCGTTCGCATCGAGGGGGTCAGGGGTTCGAATCCCCTCAGCTCCACCCAGACCGCACGACCGACGCCGTCGGGGCACCCGCCCCGGCGGCGTCCGTCGTTCGCGAGGCCGGGGGCGACCGGGGCTGGGTCCGACACGGCGGGGATCGACAGCGACGGCGGCGCGACTTCGTCATCCCGCCTGACCGGGACGCGCCGTCGCGCCTCCTAGCGTCCCGGGCATGGCAGGGGAGGAGCACCGGGTCGCCTCCCTGGTCCAGCCGCAGCCCGCGGAGCTGTACCTCGACGGCGCCTGGCACCCCGCCGGGCTGCTCGGCTGGCGCCACGACGGCGCGGGCCGCTGCCGGGCCCGGGTCCGGGTCGACCTGGCCGGGGCGCCGCGGGTGGTGTGGGCGCCGCTGGAGCTGCTGCGGCTGCCGGTGCCCGACGTCCCGCCGGTGCCCGGGGTGCACCGCTCCGCGGCGCCCGTCCCGCGGCCGCGCCCCGGTGCGGACGCGGGCGCCGGCCGGTGGTCCCCGGGCCGGTCGGCCGTGCCGGGACGGCGGCCGGAGACGTGGCGCGAGGACCACCCGCACGCCGAGCTGCTGGACGACGCGGAGTACCAACTGCAGGAGCTGCGGCTGCAGGTCGAGCTGCTCAAGCTGCAGCGGTGGGCGGGGGCGACCCGGCAGCGGGTGGCGGTCGTCCTCGAGGGCCGCGAGGCCGCGGGCACCGACGGGCTGGTCCGGACGGTCACCGAGCACCTGGACCCGCGCTGCACCCGGGTGGTGGCGCCGGCGAGCCCGTCCGCGCCCGTGCGGCTGTCCCTGTCCGCCCTGCCGGGCGCCGGCGAGGTCGTGCTGTTCGACCGGTCCTGGTACGGCCGGCCGGCGGTCGAGACCGGCCCCGGCGACGACCTGCGCGCGGTCGCCGCGTCCGAGCAGCTGCTCGTGGCCGGCGGCCTGCGCCTGGTCAAGCTGTGGCTCTCCGTGACGCGCGGCGAGCAGCGCACGCGGCTGGCCCTGCGCCGCAGCGGCTGGTCGCTCACGCCCGCCGACCTCGCCGTCCTCGACCGCTGGGACGCCGATACGGCCGCCGAGGAGGCGGTGCTCGCCGCGACGTCGGCGCCGTCGGCACCCTGGACGGTGGTGGGCGCCAACGACGAGCCGCGCGCGCGGCTGGAGGCGGTGCGGTCCCTCCTGTGGGGGCCCGCCTACGACGGCCGCCGCGACGACGTCGTCGGGACCCCCGACCCGCTGCTCGTGCGGTCCGTCCGCGGCGCACGTCCCGACCCCCTACCGGGGGACCGGCGACCTCAGAACCACGACGGGAACCACATCCGCAGCAGCCACTCGGCGTGCGACAGCGGACGGCCGGCGAGCACCGGGTAGAAGAACGCGAAGGTGCCGGCCACGACGGCGACGTAGGCGCTGACCGCGGCCAGCCCGGCGGTCCGCCGCCAGGCCGGCGCGTCCGGGTGACCGAGGACGTCCTGCAGCACGAGGGTCACGCCGAGCACGAAGAACGGCAGCACCGGCGCCATGTAGAAGACGAACATCGTGCGCTCGGGGTTGAGGAACCAGGTGCCCCAGCCCGCGGTCACGAGGACGGCGACCAGGACGGCGGCGGGGTCGCGGCGGGCGACGATCCGCCACAGGACCCAGGCCAGCGCGGGCGCGAACGCCAGCCAGAGGGTCGGCGTCCCGACCATGAGGATGTAGCGGATGACCTGGTCGCCCGCGGAGTCGGTGAGGCCCTGCGGGTTCCACAGCAGGATCGGCCGGCCGTTCACCAGCCACGTCCACGGCCCGGACTCCCACGGGTGCGGCGTCGACAGGCCGTTGTGGAACGTCCACCACTCGACGTGCATGTGCCACCACGACCGCAGCGCGTCGGGGATCCACGGGAAGGCGGTCTCCGGGTTGCGCTGCGCCCACCAGCGGCCCTGCGCCGTCTCGCCGAGGAACCACCCGGCGAAGCTCGCGACGTAGGTGAGCACCGGGACGGCGGCCAGCGCCCAGGTGGCGCCGGGCAGTCCGCGGCGCAGGGTGGTCACCGTCGGGTCGGCGACGCCGGCCGCCCGCCAGGCCGAGCGCTCCCAGAACAATGACAGGACCGCGCAGAAGGCCAGGAAGTAGACGCCGCTCCACTTGACCGAGCAGGCGCAGCCGAAGAGGAGGCCGGCGGCGATGCGCCAGCCCCGGGGACCGAGGCGGAACCCGCCGGCCGGCACCGGCTGCGAGCCGGAGATCCGGGCGCGCACCCGGTCGCGGTCGACGACGAGGCAGGCGACCGCGCCGAGCACGAAGACCTGCAGGAAGACGTCGAGCAGGCCGATCCGGGAGACGGTGAAGGCGAACCCGTCGAGGGCCAGCAGCAGCCCGGCCACCAGGCCGAGCCACGTCGAGCCGGTCAGCCGCCGGCCCAGCCGGGCGAGCAGCACGACGGCCAGCGCGCCGGCCACCGCGGACGGGAAGCGCCAGCCGAGGCTGGTGTAGCCGAACACCTGCTCACCGGCGGCGATCAGCCACTTGCCCAGCGGCGGGTGGACGATGAACGTGTAGCCGCGGTTGTACTCGTGGCCCCAGACGAGCAGGTCGTGCGCCTCGGGCGGGTAGTAGGCCTCGTCGAACAGCAGCGTGTCGGGATAGGTGATGCCGACCAGCCGGCCGACCAGCGCCGCGACGCCGAGCACCGCGGCCAGCACCCACGACAGCAGCCGGTCGGCCGGCAGCGGGGGAGCGCGGTCCACCCGCGGCCGCGGCGCGGGCCAGCGGCGCGGCGGGCGGGGCGTGAGGTCCTCCCGCGGCGGCCCGGCCTCCGTGCGCTCGGGAGCCAGGACCGCCATACGCCTCAGGGTATGTGGGCAGGCCGCGCACCCCGGCGTGACAGGCTCGTCGCCGTGACGGGACGGCTCGTGCTCGGTGGCGCACCCCTCGGCCAGCCCGGCGACGTCGGCCCGCGGCTGCGGCAGGCGATGGCGACGGCCGACGTCCTGGCCGTCGAGGACACCCGCCGCCTGCACCGGCTGGCCGGCGACCTCGAGGTCACGCTGACCGGGCGGGTGGTCACCTTCCACGAGTCGGTGGAGCGCGCGCGGCTGCCCGGGCTGATGGCCGCCCTCGCCGACGGGGCGACCGTCCTGCTGCTCACCGACGCCGGCATGCCGTCGGTCTCCGACCCCGGGTACACGCTGGTGCGGGCGGCGATCGACGCCGGCGTCGACGTCACCTCGGTGCCCGGGCCGTCGGCGGTGGTCACCGCGCTCGCGGTCTCGGGACTGCCGGTGGACCGGTTCTGCTTCGAGGGCTTCCTGCCGCGCAAGGGCGGGGAGCGGCGGTCCCGCCTGACCGCGCTGGCCGACGAGCGCCGCACGATGGTCTTCTTCGAGTCGCCGCACCGGCTGGCCGACGCGCTCGCCGACGCCGCGGCCGCGTTCGGGTCCGCGCGGGAGGCCGCCGTGTGCCGGGAGCTGACCAAGACGCACGAGGAGGTCCGGCGGGGGCCGCTGTCGGACCTCGCGGAGTGGGCCGCCGACGGCGTGCGCGGGGAGATCACCCTCGTCGTCGCGGGCGCCTCGCCGGAGCCGGTGGAGCTCTCGCCGGCCGAGCTGGCCGCGCTCGTGGCGGGGGAGGAGGCGGCGGGCGCCACCCGCAAGGACGCGATCCGCGCCGTCGTCACCCGCACCGGCCTGTCCCGCCGCACCGTCTACGACGCCGTCGTAGCCGCCAAGCCCTGAGGCATAGGAAGCTATCCGCACGTATTGAGTCCCGAGACGTGCGGATAGCTTCCTCTGCCTCGCCGTCGAGGGTCAGCTGACGTGCAGTTGGGCGGCGCGCATCCGGTAGACCTCCAGGACCCGCCTGCGCACACCATCAGGGTCCCGCCGGACGTCGGCGTACGTGAAGCGGAGGACGACCCAGCCGTGTGCCGCCAGTGCGGTGTCCCGCGCCAGGTCCCTGCGCCGGTCCTCGGGAGACGTGTGGTGGCGTGCGCCGTCCAGTTCGACCGCCAGCTTGACCTCGGGCCATGCTCGGTCCAGCCGGATCCCACCGTCCGGCAGCCGCAGTCGGTACTGGCCGATGCTCGGCGGCATCGACCTGTGGCGGAAGACCCCGAGCACACCCAGCGCCTCGAGCTCGCTCTCGCAGCCGTCGTGCACGAGATCGATCGCCTGCGCCAAGGTGCGGTGACCTGCGACGTTCGGACGCTCGGCGAGCGCGTGGCTCAGCTCGGGTGCGGTCACGAGCCGACGTCGTGCCGCGTCCAACAGGAGGGGCCGGCGGTCGCCGATCGGCAGCAGCGGCCACGAGTCGACCACTGAGCGCGCTGGCTCGGTGACGAGCAGCCCGTGCCGGACGACGCACTGCGGCGTCTCGGCGTGGAAACGAAGACGGCGGTGGACCACGAGCTCAGGGCTCCCAGCGCGACGGACGGACTGGTCGACGGTCAGGTGCACCGGACGACGGAGGTCGATGACGCCCCAGACCGCGAGCGCGGACGTGTGGCTGAGGGCGGCGCCAGGTCCGGCGTGGCGAAGGGCCGCACGCAGCAGCAGATGGTCGTCCAACCGCTGGTTCCTGAGGCAGTACACGTGCGGGAACAAGCGCGTGAGCGACCTGCGGCCCACGAACCCGTCCAGCACCGTTGCCGGCACCTGGACCAGCAACTCCTGGCGGCTGGCGATGCCGCCGTGCTGGCTGATGACCTCGGTGATGTGCTCACGCCACTGCATCCGCCGACCGTGACGGCTCCCCAGCTGTCGCGGGCCGGCGTCAGCGCACCTGTGGATGCCGCGGACGAGTCCACACCGGAGCTGGAACCGCTGAGGCAAAGGACGCTATGCGCATGTTCGGGCAACCGATACGTGCGGATTGCTTCCTATGCCAGCCCCCGAGGCGCGCTACAGCCAGCCGTTGCGCTTGAAGCCGCGGTAGAGCAGGACGCAGGCGGTGACGATGATCAACAGCACCAGCGGATAGCCGTAGCGCCACTCGAGCTCGGGCATGAACTCGAAGTTCATCCCGTAGATCCCGGCGATCGCGGTCGGGACCGCGATGATCCCGGCCCATGCGGAGATCTTCCGCATGTCCTCGTTGTCGGCCATCGTCGTGCGCGCCAGCGAGGCCTGCAGGATCGAGGACAGCAGCTCGTCGAGTCCGCCGAGCTGGTCGCGCACCCGGATGGCGTGGTCCTGTACGTCGCGGAAGTACGAGCGCATCGGGTCGGGGACGGCGTCGACCTGGCGCTCGGCCAGTTTCTGCAGCGGCACCTCCAGCGGCGCGACCGCCCGCCGCAGCGACATCAGCTCGCGCTTGAGCTGGTAGAGCCGGCCGATGTCGTCGGTGCGCTCCGGGCTGAAGACCGACGCCTCGAGCTCGTCGACGTCGTCCTGCACCGCGGCCACGACCTCGACGAAGGTGTCGACGACGAGGTCGGCCACCGCGTAGAGGACCGCGGCCGGGCCCAGGCAGAGCAGGTCGCGCTGCTCCTCCTCCATCCGGTGCCGCAGGTCGGCGAGGTCCCCGTGCTCGCCGTGCCGCACGGTGATCACGTAGTTCGAGCCGAGGAACACCATCACCTCACCGGTGTCCACCACCTCGCTGGTCGCGGTCAGCTGCTCGTGCTCCACGTAGCGCGCCGTCTTGAGCACCATGAACAGGTCGTCGTCGTAGCGCTCGAGCTTCGGTCGCTGGTGGGCGTAGACGGCGTCCTCCACCGCGAGCGGGTGCAGCCCGTAGTGCTCGGCGATCGCGCCGAGCTCGGCCTCCGTCGGCTCGAACAGGCCCAGCCACACGAAGCCACCGCGCTCGGAGGCGGCGGCCAGTGCCTCGCCCGGGTCGATCGGCGGCTCGCGGCGGCCGTCGACGTAGACGGCGCAGTCGACGATCGCGTCGGCGCCAGCGGCTCGCGTGGCGGTGCGGCGTGGGACCCCGGCGGGTCGCGTGGCGGGCAGCGGCGGCCCTGGTGGCGTCCCTGGGCGGGTGTCGGTCACGGGCGCACCTCCTCTGATCCGCCCGCGACGGCGGGCAGCAGAAGCGTAGGCGTGCGGGACTCCGGCCCCCGTGCCACGCTGCCCGGAGTACCCCCGCCGAGGAGGACGCTGTGACCGCAGGCACGCGCCGGGTGAAGTCGGTCGAGGACTCCATCCGTGACACGGAGGAACCCGAGCACCGGCTCAAGAAGAACCTCTCCGGCCTCGACCTCGCCGTCTTCGGCGTCGGGGTGATCATCGGGACGGGCATCTTCGTGCTCACCGGCGAGGTCGCGAGGACGACGGCCGGGCCGGCGGTGGCGATCTCGTTCGTGATCGCCGGCGTCGTCTGCGGGCTGGCGGCGGTCTGCTACGCCGAGTTCGCCTCCACGGTGCCGGTCGCGGGGTCGGCCTACACGTTCTCCTACGCCACCATGGGCGAGATGGTCGCGTGGATCATCGGCTGGGACCTGGTGCTCGAGCTGGCCCTCGGGGCGGCGACGGTCTCGGTGGGCTGGTCGGGCTACCTCAACCAGCTGCTCGGCGACCTCGGCATCCCGCTGCCCACCTCGATCGCCGGGGAGGCCGCGACGGTCAACATCCCGGCCATCGCCATCGCGCTGCTGATGACCGCCGTCCTGGTCCTCGGCATCAAGCTGTCCTCGCGGGTGACCAGTGTGATCGTGGCGATCAAGGTGGCCATCGTCCTGCTGGTCATCGTGCTCGGACTCTTCTACCTGACCGCGGACAACTACACGCCCTTCGTGCCGCCCGCCGAGCCCGCGGCCGAGGGGGAGGGCGGCTGGCACGCCCCGCTCATCCAGCTCCTCGGCTTCACCCAGGGCAGCTTCGGCTGGGGCGGCGTGATCGCCGGCGCCTCGATCGTCTTCTTCGCCTTCATCGGCTTCGACATCGTGGCGACGGCGGCCGAGGAGACCAAGGACCCGCGCAGGGACCTCCCGCGCGGCATCATCGGCTCGCTGGTGATCTGCACGCTGCTCTACGTCGCCGTCTCGCTGGTCGTCGTCGGCATGCAGCCCTACTCGGAGCTGTCCACCGAGGCCCCGCTGGCCGAGGCGTTCAGCAGCGTCGGGCTGTCGTTCGTCTCCAGCGTCATCTCCGTGGGCGCGCTGGCCGGCCTGACGTCGGTCGTCATGATCCTGATGCTCGGCCAGTCGCGGGTGCTGTTCGCCATGAGCCGCGACCACCTGCTGCCCCCCGGGATGGCGGCCGTCCACCCGAAGTACGGCACCCCGTACAAGATCACGATCGGCACGGGCATCGCGGTGGCCCTGCTGGCCGGGTTCCTGCCGCTGGGGACGCTGGCCGAGCTGGTGAACATCGGCACGCTGTTCGCCTTCGTGCTCGTCTCGATCGCCGTCATCGTGCTGCGGCGCACCCGGCCGGACCTGCACCGCTCCTTCAAGGTGCCGCTGGTGCCGTTCCTGCCGATCGTCTCGGCGCTGGCCTGCTTCTACCTGATGCTCAACCTCCCGGCCGACACCTGGGTGCGGTTCGCGGTCTGGATGGCGATCGGCGTCGCCATCTACTTCCTCTACGGCCGCAAGCGCAGCCGTCTGGCCGGCGCCGAGGGCGAGGCCGCGGCCGAGCGCCTCGTCGCGGACCGGGAGGCCCGCGGCAGCACCCGCTGACCCTCCGGAGGGGTGAGGCCCCCTCCGCCCCGTCTCCAGCGCCCCCGCGCGGGCGACGACCTGACCGGTGACCGACGTCCCCGGCCAGGAGCAGACCCGTGGCGACCAGCGTCCTCGACGCCCCCCTCCCCGTCCTCGCCGCGCCCGTGCGGCGGCCGGCCCCCGTGCTCGCGCTCGCCGCGGTGTGCGGACTGGAGGCCCTCGCGCTGCTCGCCGGCGGCTTGACCGGCCTCGACGGGCTGTTCACCGCCGTACCGCGCCCCTCGGCGCTGCTGGTGGTGGCGGTGCTCGGCGGGCTGGCCGGTTGGGTCGTGCTCTGCGCGGGCAGCGCACTGGCGGCCCTCGAGGGCGCACGGCGGCTGGTCGACGGCCTCGCCTGCGCCGAGGTCGCCGCCGTCGCGGCGCTGTTCGTCGTCACCCAGTTCACCCCGCTGGTCGGTGACCTGCCCACCACGCTGCCCCTGCCGGCCGTCGCACTGCTCGCGCTGGCCGTGCCGGTGGGCAAGCTGCTGCTGACCTCGGCGCCGACCACCCTCGCCTGGGCCGAGGCCGCCCCGCCGCGCGTGCGCACCGCCGCCCCGACGCGGCACCCGCGACTGCGGCTGGCCACCGTGGCGCTCATCGGCGTCGCCCTCGGCGCCCTCGCGGTCACCACGCCGGTCGCCGGTGAGCTGCCGCCGGCGAGCACCGTGGCCGGTCACTGACCCGGCGGGTGGGCGGGGCTCACTACTCTCGTCCCGTGAGTGATCGGCACATCCTGACCGCCGTGGCCTGGCCCTACGCCAACGGCCCGCGGCACATCGGCCACGTCTCCGGCTTCGGCGTCCCCTCCGACGTCTTCAGCCGCTACCACCGCATGGCCGGGGACCGCGTCCTCATGGTCAGCGGCACGGACGAGCACGGGACCCCGATCACCGTCGCCGCCGACGCCGAGGGGGTGAGCCCGCGGGAGATCGCCGACCGGAACAACCGGCTGATCGTCGGCGACCTGCAGGCCCTGGGCCTGAGCTACGACCTGTTCACCCGCACCACCACGGCCAACCACGCGCAGGTGAGCCAGGAGATCTTCCTCGGCCTGCTCAAGAACGGGTACGTCTTCCCGCAGACGACGCTCGGCGCCATCAGCCCGTCGACCGGCCGCACGCTGCCCGACCGCTACATCGAGGGCACCTGCCCGATCTGCGGCTACGACGGCGCCCGCGGCGACCAGTGCGACAACTGCGGCAACCAGCTCGACCCCACCGACCTGATCAACCCGGTCAGCCGGATCAACGGCGAGACGCCGCGCTTCGTCGAGAGCGAGCACTACTTCCTCGACCTGCCGGCGTTCACCCGCGCGCTGGGCGACTGGCTGGCCACCCGGAAGAGCTGGCGGCCCAACGTCCTCAACTTCAGCCGGAACCTGCTCGAGGACCTCAAGCCGCGCAGCTACACCCGTGACATCGACTGGGGCGTGCCCGTGCCGCTCGACGGCTGGCGCGACCGGCCCGACAAGCGCATCTACGTGTGGTTCGACGCCGTCGTCGGTTACCTGTCGGCCTCGATCGAGTGGGCCCGCCGGTCCGGTGACCCCGAGGCCTGGCGGCAGTGGTGGCAGACGCCGGACTCCGACGCCTACTACTTCATGGGCAAGGACAACATCGTCTTCCACGCCGAGATCTGGCCGGCCCAGCTGCTCGGGTACGACGGCGAGGGCGACCGCGGCGGCTCCCCGGGCTCGCTCGGCCGGCTGAACCTGCCCACCGAGGTGGTCTCCAGCGAGTTCCTCACGATGGAGGGGCGCAAGTTCTCCTCGTCGCGCCAGGTGGTCATCTACGTCCGCGACTTCCTGGCCCGCTACGACCCCGACGCGCTGCGCTACTTCGTCGCCGTCGCCGGCCCCGAGTCGCAGGACACCGACTTCACCTGGGCGGAGTTCCTCCGGCGCAACAACGACGAGCTCGTCGCCGGCTGGGGCAACCTGGTCAACCGCACGGTGTCGATGGCGGCCAAGAACGTCGGCGCCGTCCCGACGCCGGGGGAGCGGACCGACGCCGACCGCGCGCTGCTGGAGGCGACGTCGTCGGCGTTCGGCCCGATCGGCGACCTGCTCGCCCGCAACCGGCAGAAGGCCGCGGCCACCGAGGCGATGCGGGTGGTCGGCGAGGCGAACAAGTACCTGTCCGACCAGGCGCCCTGGAAGCTCAAGGAGGACCCGGCCCGCCGGGACACCGTGCTGCACACCGCGCTGCAGGCGATCAGCGACTGCAACGCGCTTCTGACGCCGTTCCTCCCGCACTCCGCGCAGAAGGTGCACGAGCTGCTCGGCGGCACGGGCGTGTGGTCGCCGACGCCGGAGATCCGGGAGGTCACCGACCTCGACGACGGCTCGCCCTACCCGGTCATCACCGGCGACTACGACGCCGCGCAGGCGGTGTGGGCGTCCCGTCGGCTGCAGGCGGGCACGCCGCTGTCCCCGCCCACCCCGGTGTTCAGGAAGCTCGACGACTCCGTCGTCGAGGAGGAGCTGCGCCGGCTCGAGGGCGAGGAGTGAGTCGGTCGGCCGCATCGCGGGCGAACCGGCGGGGCGATCCGCCGCCGTCCCCGGAGCCGCTCCCGGCGCCGGCGGTCGACAGCCACACCCACCTCGACATCGTCCTGAACGGCTTCCGCACCGACGAGCCCGCGGACGACGAGGCGGTGGACGCCGAGATCGCGGCCGCGGCCGCCGTGGGGATCCCGCGGCTGGTGCAGGTCGGCGTCGACGTGCCCTCCTCGCGCTGGGCGGCGGACCTGGCGGCCCGGCACCCGAACGTGCTGGCCGCCGTCGCCGTCCACCCCAACGAGGCGGGCGAGGGCGCGGCCGACGACGACGCGCTGGCCGAGATCGACCGGCTGGCGGCGCTGCCGCGGGTCCGCGCGGTGGGGGAGACCGGGCTGGACCGCTACCGGACCGGCCCCGAGGGCTGGGCGGCGCAGGAGGCGTCGTTCCGGGCGCACATCCGGATCGCCGAGGAGCGCGGCGTCGCGCTGGTCATCCACGACCGCGACGCGCACGAGGAGATCCTGCGGGTCCTCGACGACGAGGGGGCGCCGGAGCACACGGTGTTCCACTGCTTCTCCGGCGACGCCGCCTTCGCCACGGCCTGCGTCGAGAGGGGGCACGTGCTCTCCTTCGCGGGCACGCTGACCTTCGGCAACGCCGGGTACCTGCGCGAGGCGGCGGCGCGCACGCCGCTGGACCAGCTGCTGGTCGAGACCGACTCGCCCTTCCTCACCCCGGTCCCGTACCGCGGCCGGCCCAACGCCTCGCGCCTGCTGCCGCACACCGTCCGGGCGCTGGCCGAGGTCACCGGCGTGGGACTCGCGGAGCTCTGCGACGCCCTGACCCGGAACGCCGAGCGCGTCTTCGGCCCCTGGGGGACCGACCCCACCGGTTAGTCGCCACGGCGTTGCACACTGGACACCGTGGGCCGCCTCATCGCCGTCGTGCTGTTCATCGCCGTCCTGGTGCCCGGCGTGCTGCTCGCCCGCGCCTGGGCCCTGGCGGCCGGCCGCCGCGCCGTCGCGTCGGCGGGCGTGGAGTTCGCGACCCCCACGGCCGAGGGCGTGGCCACGCTGCAGCGCCAGGCGCAGCACGGCCGCCGGGTCCGGCGGCTCGGGCTGCTGCTGGGCCTCGTGGGGGTCGTCGCCAGCGTCGTGATGTTCGCCGAGGCGTCGGTCTTCCTCTGGCTCCCGGCCCTGGTCGTCGGCCTGCTCGCCGGCGTCGTCCTCGCCGAGGCCACCCGGCCGCGGCCGCGCTGGCGGCTGTCGGACCCCGCCCGGCGGCCCCGCCGCAGCGAGCAGGTCTCGCTGTGGCTGCTCTGGACCACCCGCGCCGTCGTCGTCGCCGAGCTCGTCGTGGCGGTCGTGATGTGGCGGCGGGGGGACCTCGCCGACACCGTCGGCTGGGTCGCCGTGCTCGTCCCGCTGGTGGCCTGGCTGCTGGCCGAGACGGCCCTGCTGCGCGTGCTCGTCCGCCCACTGCCGGCCGAGGGCGCCGACGTGCCGGTCGACGAGGCGCTGCGCACCTGGACCGCGCACCTGGTCACGGCTGCCACCAGCGTCCTCGCCCTGCTGCCCCTGGGCACCTTGCTGCTGGCGGCCGGCATCGACCTCGGCGACCGCGTGACCGAGAACGTCGACCTGCTCCCGGTGGCGCTCGTGGCGGGCGGCTTCGCGAGCCTGGCCGCGGGACTCGCCGTCGCGGCCTTCCTGGTGACCTGGCTGCGCCCCGTGCGGGCGGACGAGCGGGCGCTCGCCGGCTGAGCGGCCCCGCCTGCCCCGTCGCAGCACCGGCCACACCGTGACCTCGGTCACCGGCTGATCTCACGCTGCGCATCCGCCCCACCCGTCACACGCGGCGAGTTCCTCACTGAACGTGTCGGCGCGGCTGCATGTCGACGTGTCGGCCCTCTGCTTCACTCCGTGCGCACAGTTGCCACACGCACCGGGCTCGTTATCGTGTCGTGACTGACAGCCGGAGTGGGATCGACCCGGGCGGCGTCCGACGGTCCTCCGATCCCCGGGGCTGTCGTTCGCGCGCACGACCCCCTGCCCGGTCCTCCGACCCCGTGGAAGTGTCGTGCCCCGAACGCTGAAGCTCGCCCTTTGCGCCCTCGTCCTGCTCGGACTGGTGGACGGGTCCGTGGCCTGGTTCGCCGCGCAGAAGTCGCTCACCCTCACCGTGGACGGCCAGGCCCGCGAGGTCAGCACCTACGCCGACACCGTCGGGGAGGTCCTCGAGGAGGAGGGGCTGCAGACGCAGTCGCACGACGTCGTCCTCCCGGCGCCCGAGGCCGCGGTCGGTGACGGCGACACGGTCGTGGTCAACCGCGCCCGCCCGCTGCAGCTCACCGTCGACGGCGTCTCCCGCGAGGTCTACGTGACCGCGCTGTCGGTGGACGAGGCCCTCGACCAGCTCGGCTACCGCGCCGAGGACATGGTGCTGTCGGCCAGCCGCAGCGAGCGCCTCCCGCTCGACGGCATGGCGCTGTCGATCACCACCCCGAAGGACGTCACGCTCGTCGTCGACGGCGGCACCCGGGTGGTCACCACCACGGCCCCCACCGCGAGCGACCTGCTGGCCGAGCAGGGCGTGGTGCTGGGACCGGACGACCGCCTGAGCCTGCTCGCCACCCAGCCGCTGCTCAACGCCATGCGGCTGCAGGTCTACCGCGTGCAGGTCGTCGAGGAGGTCGTCACCACCGCCGTCGACTTCCAGACCGTCGAGACCGACGACCCGAACGCCTTCGAGGGGACCGAGACCGTCACCCAGGAGGGTGTGGAGGGCGAGCAGGCCACCACCTTCCGGGTCACCTACGTCGACGGCGTGCAGAGCACCCGCGAGCAGCTGAACACCGCCGTGACCCGCCCCGCGGTCGACGAGCTCGTCAGCATCGGCACCAAGGAGCGCCCGGCCCCGGCCGCCAGCAGCGGCAACGCCCCCTCCGCCGACGGGCTGAACTGGGCGGCGCTGGCGCAGTGCGAGTCCGGCGGCCGCGCGAACGCGGTCAGCTCCACCGGCAAGTACCACGGCCTCTACCAGTTCTCGGTCGGTACGTGGCAGTCGGTCGGCGGCAGCGGCCTGCCGTCCCAGGCCTCGCCCGCGGAGCAGACCATGCGCGCCCAGATGCTCTACGCGCGCTCCGGCGCCGGCCAGTGGCCGCACTGCGGCCCGCGGCTGTTCTCCTGAGCGTGAGCCGCTGAGCACCTCCGAGCAGGCCGACGGGCTGCTGGGCCCGGCCGCGATCCGCGAGCTGGCCCAGCGGCTCGACCTGCGTCCCACCAAGTCACTCGGGCAGAACTTCCTGCACGACGCCAACACCATCCGGCGGATCGTGCGCACCGCCGAGCTGCGTCCCGACGACGTCGTCCTCGAGGTCGGCCCGGGCCTCGGCTCGCTGACCCTCGGCCTGCTGCCCGCCGCCGCGGCCGTCACCGCCGTCGAGATCGACCCCCGGCTGGCCGCCCTGCTGCCGGAGACCGTGGCCGCGCGCCGGCCGGACCTGGCCGGCCGGCTGACCGTCGTCGAGGCCGACGCGCTGCGGGTGACCGACATCCCCGGACCCGCTCCCACGGCGCTCGTGGCCAACCTGCCGTACAACGTGGCCGTGCCCGTCCTCCTGCACCTGCTCGAACTGCTGCCCTCACTCCGGCGTGCCCTGGTGCTCGTCCAGGCCGAGGTCGCCGAGCGGCTGGCCGCCCCACCGGGCAGCGCCGCCTACGGCGTGCCGTCGGTCAAGGCCGCCTGGTACGGCACCGCACGCAGGGCAGGCAACGTCGGCCGCCGGGTGTTCTGGCCCGAGCCCAACGTCGACTCCGGGCTGGTCTCCCTCGACCGGCACGACCCGCCGCCCGGCGACCGGGCCGCCACCTTCGCCGTCGTGGACGCCGCGTTCGCCATGCGCCGCAAGGGCCTGCGCGCGGCCCTCGCCCGCTGGGCGGGGAGCCCCGCCGCGGCCGAGGAGCGGCTGCGGGCGGCCGGCATCGACCCCACCACCCGCGGCGAGCAGCTGTCGGTGGCCGACTTCGCGCGCCTGGCGGCGACCGCCCCGTGAGCTGGTCGTCCCCGGGCGGTCCCGGGCACACCCGCGGGGACGGCGCGGTGTCCGCGCACGCCCCGGCCAAGGTCAACGTCTCGCTGGCCGTCGGCCCGCTGCGCGAGGACGGCTTCCACGACCTGCAGACGGTCTACCTCGCCGTCTCGCTGCTGGACACGGTGACCGTGCGCCGCGGCGAGGGGCTGTCGGTCACGGTGACCGGCGAGGGCGCCGGCGGGCCCGACCCGGTCCCCACCGACCGGCGCAACCTGGTCTGGCGGGCCGCCGAGCTGCTCGCCGAGCACGCCGGGGTCGCCCCCGACGCCGCGATCGCCGTGGACAAGGCCATCCCGGCCGCCGCGGGGCTGGCCGGGGGCAGCGCCGACGCCGCGGCCGCCCTGGTCGCCCTCGACGCGCTGTGGGGCACCCACGCCACCCGGGGCGACCTCACCGGGCTGGCCGCGCAGCTGGGCAGCGACGTGCCGTTCTGCCTGGCCGGCGGCGTCGCGCTCGGCAGCGGCCGCGGGGAGCGGCTCACGCCCGTCCTGGCCCGACGGCCCTGGTACTGGGTGCTCGGCATCGCCGACGGCGGGCTGTCGACCCCGGCGGTCTACGCCGAGCTGGACCGGCTGCGGGCCGAGGGGCGCCTGCCCGACGGCACCGCGTTCCCCTCGCCCGAGCCGGTGGTCGCGGCGCTGCGCAGCGGCCCGGTGGAGGCCCTGGCGGCGGCGCTGACCAACGACCTGCAGGCGCCGGCCGTCTCGCTGCGTCCCGCGCTGCGCCGTGCCCTCCGGGGCGCCACCGGCGCCGGTGCCGCCGCCGCGGTGGTCAGCGGGTCGGGCCCGACGGTGGCGGCGCTGGCCGCGGACGAGGACGCCGCGGTGCGCCTGGCCGCCGTCCTCGCGGGGGAGGGCCTGTTCCGCACCGTCCGCGTCGTGCACGGCCCGGTGCCCGGCGCCCGCCTGGTGGGCTGAGGGAGGGGCTCAGCAGCGCTCGTGCCGCAGCGCCGGGTCGGGGTCGAGGCGGGAGAGCCCCGCGAAGGCGAGGTCGACCAGCCGGGCGGCCACCTCGGCCTTGCCCGGCGAGCGGGTCTCCAGCCACCACTGACCCACCTGCGCGACCATCCCCACCAGCGCCTGGCTGTAGAGCGCGGCCAGCAGCGGGTCGTAGCCGCGCTCGCCGAACCGCTCGCCGAGCAGGTGCTCGACCCGCCGGGCGAGCTCGCCGATCAACGAGGAGTACGAGCCGGGGGAGTCACGGGAGAGCACCCGGAAGCCGTCGGTGTCCTCCTCGACGTAGTCCAGCAGTGCCAGTGCCGCCCGCTCGAGCAGCGCCCGCGGGCTGCCGCCCGCGGCCAGCGCCGAGGTGAACCGGTCGAGCACCCGTTCCATCTCGCGGTCGACGACGACGGAGTAGAGCCCCTCCTTGCCGCCGAAGTGCTCGTAGACGACCGGCTTGCTGACGTCGGCACGGGCGGCCAGCTCCTCGATGGAGGTGGCCTCGTACCCGCGCTGGGCGAACACCTCCCGGCCGACGGCGACGAGCTGCTCGCGCCGCTGCGCGGCGGTCATCCGGCGGCGGGGCCGGGGCCGGGGCGCCCCGGCGACGCTCAGGAGGCGGCGCTCGCGGCAGGGACGCGCTTGGCGGCCAGGCGGACCGGGTCGGGCCACTTCACCGAGTGCGCCCAGCCGAGCTTCTCGAACACCCAGATCGTGCGGGCGCTGATGTCGATCTGGCCGCGCAGGACGCCGTGGCGGGCGCAGGTCGGGTCGGCGTGGTGCAGGTTGTGCCAGGACTCGCCGGCGCTGAGGATCGCCAGCGGCCAGAAGTTGGTGGCGCGGTCACGCGAGGCGAACGGGCGGTTGCCCACCACGTGGCAGATCGAGTTGATCGACCAGGTGACGTGGTGCAGCAGCCCGGTGCGGACCAGCCCGGCCCAGAAGAACGCGCTCCACGCGCCGGCCCAGCTGCCGGTCACCAGGCCGCCGATCGCGGCGGGCAGGGCCAGGCTCAGGAACGCCCACAGGCTGAACAGCCGGCTGGTGATCGTGAGGCCGCGGTCCTTGAGCAGGTCGGGGGCGTAGCGGGCGGCGTTGGTCTGGCGGCGGTCGAACAGCCAGCCCAGGTGGGCGTGGAACATGCCCTTGAGCAGCGCCCGGGTGTCGGTGCCGTAGCGCCACGGCGAGTGCGGGTCACCCTCACGGTCGGAGAAGGCGTGGTGCCGCCGGTGGTCGGCCACCCACTGCACGACCGGGCCCTGGATCGCCATGCAGCCGACGATCGCCAGCGCGATCCGCAGCGGCCGCGACGCCTTGAACGACCCGTGCGTGAAGTAGCGGTGGTAGCCGACGGTGACCCCGAGGAGGGGCACGAAGTAGAAGGCGGTGAAGAGCGCGACGTCGAGCCAGGTCATCCCCCAGCCCCACACGACCGGGACGATCGCGGCGAGGGCGAGGAACGGGATGACGACGAAGACGTAGAGGACCAGCTGCTCGAGGTGACCCTTCTCCTTCCCGTACGCGGTGGCCGGCAGCCCCTTGTCGGGGTCCGCGGGGGTGAAGGCCGTCGGCCGGGTGAGGGAAGGGGCGGACACATGGCCTCCAGGGGTCGTCCGTCGCGGGCCGCACGGACGAGGACCGGCGGCTACGAGGCCGTAACCTACGTCACCGTAGGACCGGCCGCTCCCCGGAGGGTCCGGTCCCTCTCCCGCTCGGGCGCCCTGCTCCGGTGCCCCGCTCCCGTGCCCCCGCCGGTCGCGCGTCCTAGGCTCGACCCACGCGGCGCCGTGCGGGCACGGCGCGCGGTGGGGGATGGGGTAATCGGCAGCCCGCCGGCCTTTGGAGCCGGGAAGTCTCGGTTCGAGTCCGAGTCCCCCAGCGGCGTCCCACCAGCGGCGTCCCACCAGCGGCGTCCGACCGGCAGCAGCCACCCCACCGTCCCGAGGAGTTCCGTGAGCCTGCAGCAGGCAGTCGCCGCCGTCGTCGTCCTGGCCGCCGGCCAGGGCACCCGGATGCGGTCGGCCACCCCGAAGGTCCTGCACGAGCTCGGCGGGCGCAGCATGCTCGGCCACGTCCTCGCCGCCACCGCGCCGCTGGAGGCCGGCGCCACGCTGGTCGTCGTCGGCTCCGGCCGGGAGTCGGTCGAGGCGCACCTGGCCGCGGTCGCGCCGGGAGCCCGCGCGGTGGTGCAGGAGGAGCAGCGCGGGTCCGGGCACGCCGCCCGGGTCGCGATGGACGCCGTCCCCGACCTCGAGGGCCCGGTGCTCGTGGTCAACGGCGACTCCCCGCTGCTCACCCCCGCCACCCTCGGTGCGCTGGTGGCCGCCCACCACGCCGCCGGCAGCGTCTTCACCGTGCTCACCGCCGAGGTCGGCGACCCGACCGGGCTCGGCCGCATCGTCCGGGACGCCGGCGGCGCGCCGCGGGCGATCGTCGAGGAGAAGGACGCGACCGACGAGCAGCGCGCGATCCGCGAGGTGAACGCCGGCGTGTACGTCGCCAACGCCGCCACGCTGCGCCGGGTGCTGGCCGGGCTGTCCACCGCGAACGCCCAGGGCGAGCAGTACCTGACCGACGCGCTCGCGCCGCTGGTCGAGGGCGGCGCCCCCGTGGCCGCCGTCCGGGCCGAGGACCCGGTCGACGTCCTCGGCTGCAACGACCAGCGCGAGCTCGCCGCGCGCCGGCGCACGCTCAACGACCGGGTCCTCGACGCGCTCATGGTCGCGGGCGTCACCGTCGTCGACCCGGCGACCACCTGGGTCGACGTCACCGCCGCCGTCCTCCCGGGGGCCCGGCTGCTGCCCGGCGTCCAGCTGCACGGGACGACGACGGTGGCCGCCGGTGCCGTCGTCGGCCCGGACACCACGCTGACCGACTGCACGGTGGGGGAGGACGCCACCGTGCTCCGCTCGCACTGCAGCCAGTCCGAGGTCGGGCCACGGGCCGTCGTCGGCCCGTTCAGCCACCTGCGGCCGGGCACCCGGCTGGCCGAAGGCGCCAAGGTCGGCGCCTTCGTGGAGACCAAGAACGCCGTGGTCGGCGAGGGGTCGAAGGTGCCGCACCTGTCCTACGTCGGCGACGCGACGATCGGCCGCGGGTCGAACATCGGCGCGGCGACGGTCTTCGTGAACTACGACGGCGTGACCAAGAGCCACACGACCATCGGCGACGCGGTGCGGGTGGGATCGGACACCATGCTGGTCGCGCCGGTCACCGTCGGGGACGGTGCCTACACCGCCGCGGGCTCGGTCATCACCCAGGACGTCCCGCCGGGGGCCATGGGTGTGGCGCGGGCCCGCCAGCGCAATGTGGCAGGCTGGGTCGCACGCCGCCGCCCGGGCACCGCCGCCGCGCAGGCCGCGGCGGCAGCCACAGGAGCAGCGGCCGAGGGCACGGCCGGGAGCCGGCCCGCGAGCGACGGGGCGGACCGGCCGGCGGAGCCCGGGGCCCACCACGAGCAGTGAGGCAGTGAGCCGATGAGTGCGATCCGGCAGACCACCAGCAAGAGCCTGATGCTCTTCTCCGGTCGGGCCTACCCCGAGCTGGCAGCCGAGATCGCCGGGCACCTGGGCGTCACGCCGACGCCCACGGCCGCCTACGAGTTCGCCAACGGCGAGCTGTTCGTCCGCTTCGAGGAGTCCGTCCGCGGCTGCGACGCCTTCATCGTGCAGAGCCACTCCGCACCGATCAACACCTGGCTCATGGAGCAGCTGCTCATGGTCGACGCCGCCAAGCGCGCGTCGGCCAAGCGGATCACCGTCGTCGCGCCGTTCTTCCCCTACGCCCGGCAGGACAAGAAGCACCGCGGCCGCGAGCCCATCTCCGCCCGCCTGGTCGCCGACATGTTCAAGACCGCCGGCGCCGACCGGCTGATGACCGTCGACCTGCACACCGCGCAGATCCAGGGCTTCTTCGACGGGCCGGTCGACCACCTCTTCGCCCTCGACCTGCTGGTCGAGCACGTCAAGGGGCGCTGGGGCGACCGGGAGATCACCGTCGTGTCGCCGGACTCCGGGCGGGTGCGCGTCTCCGAGCGGTGGAGCGACAAGCTCGGCGGCGTCCCGCTGGCCTTCATCCACAAGACCCGCGACCCCATGCGGCCCAACGAGGTCGTCGCCAACCGCGTCGTCGGCGAGGTCGAGGGCCGGGTCTGCATCCTGGTCGACGACATGATCGACACCGGCGGCACGATCGTGAAGGCCGCCGAGACGCTGTTCGAGGCCGGCGCCGCCGAGGTCATCGTCTGCGCGACCCACGGCGTCCTCTCGGGCGCGGCGGTCGACCGGCTGAAGAACAGCCGCGTCAGCGAGGTCATCGTGACCAACACGCTGCCGATCGAGCCGGCCCGCCAGTTCGACAAGCTCACCGTCCTCTCGATCGCCCCGCTGCTCGCCCGGGCGATCAAGGAGGTCTTCGAGGACGGCTCGGTCACCAGCCTCTTCGACGGAGCGAGCTAGCGGGCGGGCGCCGCACTCCGGTGAGCTGGGCCTTCCCGGCCGTGTGACCGGGTGTCGCCTCCCGCCGGGACGGCGCGGTCGGACGGTCGGGTACCCTGACGAGGTTGCCCGGCGAGGGAGACGGCCCGTCCGTACTCCGTGATCGACGTGCGTGTGCCCCGAGGGGTGTGCCGCGCCGTGTGCCGGCCGCCGCCAGACCCACCTCCTGAGGAGCACACCACCGTGGCTGACTACCGCCTCGCCGCCGAGGCCCGCACCGAGTTCGGCAAGGGCAGCGCCCGCCGGACCCGCCGCGCGGGCCGCGTCCCCGCCGTCCTCTACGGGCACGGCCAGGACGTCGTCCACCTGTCGCTGCCGGCCCGCGAGCTCGCCGCGGTCCTGCGCAACGGCGGCACCAACGCCCTGATCACCGTCGTCCTCGACGGCACCGAGCACCTCGCGCTCACCAAGTCGGTGCAGCGCGACCCGCTGACCCGCCAGCACGAGCACGTCGACCTGCTGGCCGTCCGCCGCGGCGAGAAGACGACCGTCGAGGTGCCGCTCGTCGTCGTCGGCGAGCCCGGCGTGGACGCGATCACCAACCACCAGCTCAACACCGTCGCGATCGAGGCCGACGCGACCGCGCTGCCCGACACGATCGAGGTCGACGTCACCGGCCGCACCGCGGGCCAGAACATCACGGCCGCCGACCTCGTCCTGCCGCGCGGCGCGACGCTGATCACCGACCCCGAGGCGCTGGTCATCGGCTTCCTGGGCGCCCCGACCGCCGAGGCCCTCGAGGCCGAGCTCGCCGAGGCCGAGGCCGAGGCCGGCATCGAGCGCGAGGAGTCCGCGCCCGCCGCCGAGGGCGTCGGCGAGGGCGACGTCGTCCCCGAGCCGCAGGACCAGGGCAGCGGCGAGTCGATCGAGTCGACCGAGAACAGCTGAGGTCCCCGCTGAGCGAGAGCACTCCCCGCAGGGGCGCCGGCACCGCCGGCGCCCCTGCGGCGTCCCCTCCCTCGGAGGGCCCCTTCCTCGTGGTGGGCCTGGGCAACCCCGGGCCGGGCTACGCGGGCAACCGGCACAACGTCGGGGCGATGGTGCTCGACGAGCTCGCCGCCCGCGCCGGCGTGAGGCTGACCGCCGGCAAGGGCGCCCGCGCCCGCGCACTGGCCGGCGAGGGGCGCCTGGCCGGCCGCCGCGTCGTCCTCGCCCGCCCGACGACGTACATGAACGAGTCCGGCGGCCCCGTCCGCGGCCTGCTCGACTACCACAAGCTGCCGGTCACCGACCTCGTCGTCGTGCACGACGAGCTCGACATCCCCTTCGCGGCCGTGCGCCTCAAGCGCGGGGGCGGGGAGGGCGGCCACAACGGCCTGCGCTCGGTCAGCCGCGCGGCCGGGACGAAGGACTACCTGCGCGTGCGGGTCGGCATCGGCCGTCCGCCCGGCCGGCAGGACCCGGCCGACTTCGTGCTGAGGGACTTCTCCGCGACCGAGCGCAAGGAGCTCGACCTGCTCGTCGCGGAGGCCGCCGACGCCGCCGAGGAACTGCTCGCCCTCGGCCTGGAGGCGGCGCAGAACGTGGTGCACCCCCGAACGTGACCGCAGGGTCTCCCCTTCGGGTGACACGGTCACTCTCCGCATTGACCCTTTGATGACGCTCTGTGAGTGTCGAATGTGCTCAGGGGGAGATGCACGGGCACGGCGTCCGGTGAACTGATACACACCGTGATCGGCACCTCCTCCGCGTACTGAGAGTGACGCGGTCGAGGGGGAGACGTGCTGCTGGACCACCACGGCGCAGGACCGGGGACGGCTGCGCGGACGACGGCGCGCCGGACTCCTCCGGGCAGCGTCCCCGGCCGCCTCCGCGCGGTGTCCCGCCCACCGTCGCGCCGCTGGGAGGGCCGTTACTCGGCCGCCCTGTACGCCCTCGACGTGACCGCCGCCGTCGCCGCGACCGGCACCGTGCTCCTCGCTTCGACGGCCGACGTGCGCGCGGACCTGCTGCTGCCGGCCGTCGTCATGGTGCTCTCGTGGCCGGTGCTGCTCGCCGGCACCGGCGCGCACGACGAGCGGGTCTTCGGCACCGGCAGCGACGAGTTCCGCGGCGTCGGCCGAGCCGGCTTCCTGCTGCTCGCGCTGACCAGCTTCGTCTCCTACATCGCGCAGCTCGACCTCAGCCGCGCCCTCGTCGTCCTCGCCGTCCCCGCGCTCACCGTGCTCACCCTCGCCGGCCGGTACGCCGCCCGGTGCCGGCTGCGCCGGCTGCGCGCCCGCGGCTCGTGCACCAAGCGGGTGGTGGTCGTCGGCCGTGGCGGCGCGGTCACCGAGCTGGCCGCCCGGCTGCGCCGCGGTGACTTCGCGGGCCTGGAGGTCGTCGCCGCCTGCGTGACGCCCGACAGCCGCAGCAGCGTCGCCGAGGCCCTGCGCGTCCCCGTCTCGGGACTGGACGACGTCGCCGCCGCGGTCGCCCGGCACGGCGCCGACACCGTCGCGGTGACCTCGGCGAGCGAGACCGCGGCGGAGTACCTGCGCCGGCTGTCCTGGCAGCTGGAGGGCACCGGCACCGAGCTGCTCGTCGCCCCGGGCCTCATCGAGGTCGCCGGACCGCGGCTGCACATCCGGCCCTTCGAGGGCCTGCCGCTGCTGTCGGTCGAGCAGCCGCGCTTCGAGGGCTGGCGCCGGGTGGTCAAGGGCGGCGTCGACCGCGCCGCGGCCGCGCTGGCCCTGCTGTCCCTGATGCCGGTCCTGCTCCTCATCGCCCTCGCCGTCCGGCTGGACAGCCCGGGGCCGGTCCTCTACCGCCAGGAGCGGATCGGGGTGAACGGCCGGGGCTTCACCATCCTCAAGTTCCGCAGCATGTCCGTCGACGCCGACCGCCGGCTGGCCGAGCTGCTCGACCGCAACGAGGGCGGCGGGCTGCTGTTCAAGATGCGCTGGGACCCGCGGGTCACCCGCGTCGGCCGCTGGCTGCGCCGCTTCTCCCTCGACGAGCTGCCGCAGCTGTTCAACGTGCTCGGCGGCTCCATGTCGCTGGTCGGCCCGCGCCCGCCGCTGCCGGCCGAGGTCGAGCGCTACGACTCCTCGGTGAGCCGTCGCCTGCTAGTCAAGCCCGGCCTCACGGGGCTGTGGCAGATCTCCGGCCGCAGCGACCTGTCGTGGGAGGAGGCCGTGCGGCTGGACCTCCGCTACGTGGAGAACTGGTCGCTCGCCCTCGACGCGCTGATCCTCGTCAAGACCGTCCGCGCCGTGGTCAGCAGCTCCGGCGCGTACTGACCGGCTCACCCCCGTCTCACCCGCGTCCCACCCCGCGGGGGGACGAGTGCCCTCCCGTCCCCTCCCTAGCGTCGACGGAGGGCTCCTCCCGGAGCTCCCCCACGTCCCGCTCGCGCGCCGCGCGGCACCGCACACACCTCCCGGAGGACCGGCCGATGGCCCGCTTGAGCATCGCCATGGTGGGGACCCGAGGCGTCCCCGCCCGCTACGGCGGCTTCGAGACGGCGGTCGAGGAGGTGGGCCGCCGGCTCGCCGACCGCGGGCACCGGGTGGTCGTCTACTGCCGCACCACCCCGGGCGCGCAGGAGCCCCCGCCGGCCGAGCACCTCGGCATGGAGCTGGTGCACCTGCCCGCCGCCCGCCGCCGGTCGCTGGAGACCCTGAGCCACACCGCGCTGTCGGTCGGGCACCTGCTGGCCCACCGCACCGACGCCGCCATCGTCTTCAACGCGGCCAACGCCCCGCTCCTGCCGGTGCTGCGCGCCGCGCGCATCCCGGTCGCCACGCACGTCGACGGGCTGGAGTGGAAGCGCGCCAAGTGGGGCCCGGCCGGCCGCCACTACTACCGGGCGGCCGAGTCGCTGGCCGTCCGATGGTCCGACGTCCTCATCGCCGACGCGCAGGGCATCGCCGACTACTACCGCGACACCTTCGACGCCCCCACCACGCTGCTCACCTACGGCGCGCCGCTGGTGGACCCGGGCTCGGACCTGCTCGCCGGGATCGGCCTCGAGCCCGGCGGGTACCACCTGGTGGTGGCCCGGTTCGAGCCGGAGAACCACGTCGACGTCATCGTCCGCGGCTACTCCGCCGGCGAGGCCACCAAGCCGCTGGTCGTCGTCGGCTCGGCTCCCTACAGCGACGGCTACACCCGCCGGGTGCACGCCCTCGCCGACGAGCGGGTGCGCTTCCTCGGCGGGGTGTGGGACCAGCGGCTGCTCGACCAGCTCTACGCCAACTGCGCGACCTACCTGCACGGCCACTCGGTCGGCGGCACCAACCCCTCGCTGCTGCGCGCCATCGGCGCCGGCGCGGCGGTGACCGCCTTCGACGTCGACTTCAACCGCGAGGTCGTGCGCGACGCGGGCCGCTTCTTCCGCACGTGGCAGGACGTCGCCCACCAGCTGGCCGCCGTCGAGGCCGACCCCGACCGCGTCGAGCGGGACCGTCGCCGGTCCCGGGAGCTCGCCCGCGGCTACGACTGGGACCAGGTCGCCGCCGGATACGAGGCCCTCGCGGAGACGCTGGCCGCCCGCCGCTTCCCCCGGACCCGGCCCGGTGGCCGCCGCCGTCCCACCGGCGCGGACCTGCCGGCCGGCCGGGCGGGCGCGCCGGCCGGTGACGTCGTCCCCCTGCCCACCCCGGCGCAGCCGCGGCCGTGGGCGGACGAGTACCTCCCGGCGGCCCAGCAGTGAGCGACATCGAGGAGCGAGGGGGAACCGCCGTGGAGGAACGTCCGTCACCGGCCGCGCCGTCATCCAGGCGGCGACTGCTCCTGGCGCTCGCGGCGGTCGTGCTCGTCGCCCTCGTCGCCGTGTCCGTCCTCGTGCGCGGGGACGACGAGGAGCCGGGCGGGTCCGCCGCCGCTGCGACGCAGTCCTCGACGCCGGCGACCGAGACCGAGCCGTCGCTGGGCTCCACCGACCCCGGGGCGCAGGCGACCCCACCGGCGGAGGACCCGCAGCCCGTCGTCGACGAGCTGCCGCCCAGCCAGCCTGCCGTCCCCCTCGACCAGCCGGCCGCGGCCGGCGACGGGATCACGGCCTCGGTCGCCTCGGTCGAGGCGATCGACGGCACCGGCCAGGGCCGCGGCAACGTGTCCGGGCCGGCGCTGCGGGTGACGGTGCGGATCACCAACGGCACCGACGACACCGCCGACCTCGGGGGAGTGGCCGTGGACCTGACCCACGGCAGCGACGCCGTGCCGGCCTCACCCCTGGACGACCCGTCGCAGGCACCGTTCTCCGGCTCGCTCGAGCCGGGGGACTCGGCCGAGGGCGTCTACGTCTTCAGCGTGCCCCGGGACGACCGCGACACCGTCACGGTCTCCGTCGGTCACCGCGCGGGGGCGCCCTTCATGGTCTTCACCGGCTCCGCCGGCTGACCCGCTCCATCCCGCAGGACAGCAGGGCCCCGGCTCCGGCCGGGGCCCTGCTGCCGTTCCGCCGACATCACCCAGAGTGATGACCGATCCGCAAGATCTCCGCACGACCTGCGGACATGTCGCCGGAACGGGGGATGGGGCCCCCTGGTCGTCACGCTTAGTGTTCATCCGCCTGGCCGGAGGACGGTCATGCGCTCGACGCGACACACGGGGGATCAAGTGACGTCAGCACGCACGGCCGCCTCGCCCAGGGCACTCCTGGCAGGCCTCCTCGCGACCCTGCTCCTCGCCGGGGTCCTCGGCGGGGTGGCCCCGGGGATCGCCTCGGCGGACTGGGCGCCGGTGAACCCGGCCGACCCCGCCACCCCGGCCACGGTGACGGCGGACGCACTGCCCACCGTGCAGATCAACGGGGTCGCCTGGGCCCAGGTGGTGGTCGGCAACACCGTCTTCGTGGGCGGGGACTTCACCACCGCCCGTCCGGCCGGCGCCGCGCCCGGCGTCGCGGAGACCCCGCGGAGCAACCTGCTCGCCTACGACATCCGCACCGGCGAGCTGATCACCTCCTTCGCGCCGACGCTCGACGGCCAGGTCCTGGCCCTCGCCGCCTCCCCGGACGGCTCCCGCCTCTACGTCGGCGGTGACTTCGGCCGGGTCAACGGGCAGGTGCGCACCCGCATCGCCGCCTTCAGCGCCACCACCGGCGAGCTGGTGGCCGACTTCCGGCCGGCCGTCTCCGGCCAGGTGTCGGCCATCGCGGCCACCGACTCGACCGTCTACTTCGGCGGCACCGTGACCGCCGTCGGCTCCGTGGCCCGCACCCGGCTGGCCGCCGTGAGCGCCGCCAACGGTGCCCTCGCGGCCTGGGCGCCGCAGCCCGGCGGGACCGCCAACCAGATCATGGCGATCACGCTGGCCGGCTCCAACCAGGTGGTCGTCGCCGGCCGGTTCGGCACCCTGAACGGCACGGCGACGTCCGGCGTCGGTGCCGTGGACGCCACCTCCGGGGCCACGAAGCCCTTCGCGGTCGGTCAGCTGATCACCAACCAGGGCCCCAACGCCGCGGTCTACAGCCTCACCACCAGCAACGGGGTCGTCTACGGCACCGGCTACGACTTCGGCGGCCCGGGCAACCTCGAGGGCACCTTCGCCGCGCGCGCCGACGGCGGTCAGGCGGTGTGGTTCGCCGACTGCCGGGGTGACCACTACGCCGTCCACGCGACCAGCAGCGTCGTCTACACGGCGTCGCACGCCCACGACTGCGCCAACATCGGCAGCTTCCCCGAGCAGCAGCCCCGGGTGCACATGTTCGGCAACGCACTGTCCGTGGCCGTGACCGGCACCGTCCAGCGGATCAGCGAGCTGCGCTCCAACACCCGGCTGGTCGGGCAGGCGGCTCCCTCGTACCTCCCCTGGGACCCGGACTTCATCGCCGGCACCTACACCGGCCAGTTCCAGGCCGGCTGGTCGGTCACCGGCAACGGCGACTACGTCGTCTACGGCGGGGAGTTCCCGACCGTCAACGGCGTCGGCCAGCAGGGCCTCGTCCGGTTCGCCGTCCCGGCGCTGGCCCCCAACCGGGTCGGCCCGGCGACGAGGAACCCCTTCACGCTGACCACCACCATGGTCCCCGGCGCCGTCCGGCTGACCTGGCCGTCGGTCACCGACCGCGACAACGAGAACCTGACCTACCGCGTCTACCGGGACAGCGACACCGCCGCGCCGGTCTGCGAGGCGACCCGGCCGACCCGCTGGTGGGACCTGCCGACCTTCGGCTGCGTCGACACGAGCGCCTCGGCGGGCTCGCACCGCTGGCTGGTGACGGTCAGCGACCCCGCGGGCAACCGGCTGAGCTCCGCGTGGGTCACCGGCACGGTGCCCGCCGCCAGCAGCGGCGCGTCGCGGCCCTACGCCCGTGCGGTCGCCGCCGACGGCGCCCTGGACCACTGGTACCTCGGTGAGGCCTCCGGCGGCATCGCCTACGACTACGCCGGTGCCCGCGACCTCACGGTCGGCGGCGGCGTGACCCGGCAGGTGGCCGGCGCCATCGCGGGCGACCCGAACACCGCGTCGGCCTTCAACGGCACCTCGAGCGGGATGGCGTCCACCGGCACGGCCATCGCCGGCCCGCAGACGTTCAGCGTCGAGGCGTGGTTCCAGACGACCTCGTCGGCCGGTGGCAAGATCATCGGCTTCGGCGACCGCAACACCGGCCTGAGCGCCAACTGGGACCGGCACGTGTGGATGGACCCGAGCGGCAGGGTGTCCTTCGGCATCTACACCGGCGCCACCCAGACGATCACCGGCCCCACCGCCTACAACGACGGCCGCTGGCACCACGTCGTGGCCACGATGAACCGCTCCGGCCTCGCCCTGTACGTCGACGGGACCCTCGTCGGCTCGAAGGCCGGCGCCTTCCGCGCCCAGCCGTACAACGGCTACTGGCGGATCGGCGGCGACTCCGCGTGGACCGGCGGCGGCAGCGCCTGGTTCACCGGGCGCATCGACGAGGTCGCCGTCTACCCGGCCGCGCTGTCCGCGCAGCAGGTGTCGACCCACGCCGCCCTCGGCCGGGGCCAGAACCTCGCCCCGACCGCGGCCTTCAGCACCCAGGTGGCCGACCTGACCGCCCGGGTCGACGCGGGCGCGTCCAGCGACCCCGAGGGCGTGATCCGCTCCTACGCCTGGGACTTCGGTGACGGCTCCACCGCCACCGGCGTCACCGCCTCGCGCACCTACGCGGCCCCGGGCACCTACACGGTCCGGCTGACCGTGACCGACGGTGGCGACCTGACCGCCACCACCACGCGGTCGGTCACCGTCACCGCGGCCCCGACCGGCGCCGGCTCGATCGCGGCCGACTCGTTCGGCCGGGAGGTCGCCTCCGGCTGGGGCACCGCCGAGCGCGGCGGTGTCTGGACCACCGCCGGCTCGACCTCGGTCAGCGCCGGCACCGGCCGGCTGGCCGGTGCGGCCGGGCAGAGCGCCTCGGCGCGGCTGTCCGGCGTGAACCGGACCGACGTCGCCCTGCAGGCGACGCTGACCCTGCCCCAGCTCGCCACCGGCGGCGGCACGTACGTCGGCCTCGTCGCCCAGAGCGTCGGGCTCAGCGACTACCGGGTGAAGCTCCGGTACCGCGCCGACGGCCAGGTCGAGGTCATGCTCGCCCGCACCGTGGACGGCGTGGAGACCATCCTCGACGGCTACCAGATGCCCGGCGGTTACGCCGCGGGCACGGCGCTGACCGTGCGGTTCGAGACCAGCGGCGGTGCGCCCACGACCCTCAAGGTCAAGGTGTGGCGCGCCGGCACGGCCGAGCCCGCGACCTGGGGCCTGACCCGGACCGACGCCACCGCGGCCCTGCAGCGCCCGGGTGCGGTCGCGCTGGAGACCTACGTCTCCGCCAGCGCGACGGCGATCTCCACGCTGCGCGTCGACGACCTGCGGGTCGAGCCGTCCGGCACGGTGGTGACGGTCCCGAACCAGGCCCCGGTGGCCTCGTTCACCGCGACGCCGTCGCAGCTGACCGTGGCGGTGGACGGCTCCGGCTCGACCGACGACACCGGGGTGACCGGGTACGCCTGGGACTTCGGGAACAGCGCCACCGCCACCGGTGCCACCGCGACGCACACCTACGCCGCGGCCGGCACCTACACGGTGCGGCTGACCGTGACCGACGCCGCCGGCGCCACCGGGACCACCACCCGGTCGGTGACCGTCACGGCCCCCCAGCCGCAGCCGCAGCCGCAGCCGGGCACTCCGCCGCTGGCCGCCGACGCCTTCGAGCGTCAGGTCACCGGCGGGTGGGGCACGGCCGACACCGGCGGCCCCTGGGCGATCGCCGGCCCCGTGGCCAACGCCTCGGTGGTCGACGGCGCCGGCCAGCTGCGCAGCCCGGCCGGGCAGACCACCGGCGCCGGCCTGTCCCAGTTCTCCCGGCAGGACGTCGCGATGCAGGTCGCGCTGACGCTCCCGCAGGCCCCCACCGGGGGCGGCGTGTACGTCGGCCTGGCCACCCGCAGCGTCGGGCTGACCGACTACCGGGTGAAGCTGCGGTTCCGCGCCGACGGCCAGGTCGAGGTCATGCTCGTCCGGACGGTGAACGACCAGGACACCATCCTCGGCGGCTACCTGCTCCCCGGCGGCCACCGGCCCGGCACGTCGCTGACCGTCCGGTTCGAGACGGCCGGCACCGGCACCACGACCCTGCGGGTCAAGGCGTGGGCCACCGGCACGGCCGAGCCGGCGGCCTGGGCGCTGGTCCGGACCGACGACGCCGCGGTGCTGCAGCGTGCCGGCACGGTCCTGCTCGACGCGTACGTGTCGGGCACCGCCACCGCGGCCACCGCGGTCCGGTTCGACCAGCTGTGGGTCGGCGAGGCGGGCACGGCGCCGGCCGCTCCGTGACCGACACTGCTCGCGTGTCGCTGGAGAGCCCTCCCTCCCTCCGGGCCGTCGCTGACCGCGGCGGCCCGGAGGGGCTGGGCCTGGTCGTCGTCAACTACGGCTCCAGCGCGCTGCTGCGCCGGAACCTGGCAGCCGCCGGCGCGCTCGGCCCGCACGTCCGCGTCGTGGTGGTGGACAACCACAGCACCGACGAGGAGCGCGCGGCGGTCACCGCGCTGGCCGCCGAGCGCGGGTGGGACCTGGTGGCCCTCCCGGACAACCGCGGGTTCGGCGCGGCGACCAACGCCGGGTTCGCCCGGGCCCGCGAGCTCGGCTGCGCCACATTCTGCTGCCTCAACCCCGACGCCTCGGCGACACCCGAGGTGCTCGAGGAGCTGAGACTGGCCAGCCTGACCGACCCGCTCGCGGTCCTCGCCCCGCGGATCGTGGACTCGACGGGCGCCACGGTGTTCGCCGGCTCCACGCTGGGGCTGCGCGACGGCCGCACCGGCGCCCGGCACAGCCCCACCCGGTCCCGGGGGCCGGTCGAGGACTGGCTGACGGGGGCCTGCCTGGTGGTCTCGGCGGAGATGGCCGACCGGCTGGGCGGGTACGACGAGGGCTACTTCCTCTACTGGGAGGACGTCGACCTCAGCCACCGCGCGCTGGCCGCCGGCGGCTCCCTCGTCGTCCGCTCCGACCTGGTGGCCGTCCACGACGAGGGCGGCACGCAGGGGGAGCGGGAGGGCGACGCGAAGTCCGACCTCTACTACCGCTACAACTGCCGCAACCGTCTCGTCTTCGCGGCGCGCAACCTGCCCCGCCGGCAGCTGCTCGGGTGGCTGGTGCGGACGCCGCGGGTCAGCTGGGAGATCCTGCTGCGCGGTGGCCGCCGCCAGCTGCTCCACTCGCCCCGGCCGCTCGTCACGGCGGTCCGCGGCAGTCTCGAGGGGGCCGGGATCGCCGTCGCCGCGCTGGTCCGCGGGCCCTCCTCCCAGCCCTTCCGGGGGAAGCGCACGCCGCAGCCCCGGTGATGGGATGAGGCGTGACCGCCACGCCCCCGATGCAGTCGACCACCCTGCCGTCGGCCCGTCGCCGGCCCGACCCGGGCGGCGTGCGGGTCACCGTCGCCGTCCCGACGTTCCGCCGCCCCGACGACCTGCGCGACCTGCTGCCGCGGCTGCTCGAGCAGGTCGCCGAGGTGGCCGCCGGCGGCCGGTTCACCGCTCAGGTGTTGGTCGTCGACAACGACCCCGCCGGCTCCGGCTCCGCGGTCGCGGCGGCCGTCCCCGGCGTCCGGTACGTCGTCGAGTCCCGGCCGGGGATCGCCGCGGTGCGCAACCGTGCCCTCGACGAGGCCGCCGGCTCCCGGCTGCTCGCCTTCATCGACGACGACGAGCGGCCCTGCGAGAACTGGCTCGGCGCACTGCTGGCCACCTGGGAGGACTCCGGCGCCGCCGCGGTCTCGGGGCGGATCCTGGCCGAGTACCCCGGCCCGGTCGACCCCTGGATCCTCGCCGGCCGCTTCTTCGTCCGCCGCCGGATGCCGACCGGCACCGAGATCGACGTCGCCGCCACCGGCAACCTGCTCCTCGACCTCGACCAGGTCCGTGCCGCGGGCACCCGGTTCGAGTCGGCCCTGGGGCTGGCCGGCGGCGAGGACACCCTGTTCAGCCGCTCGCTGGCGCACGCGGGTGCGCGCATGGTCTGGTGCGACGAGTCGGCCGCGGTCGACCGCGTGCCGGCCGAGCGGACGACCCGCCGCTGGGTCCTCATCCGCGCCTGGAGCCACGGCAACGCCACCGTGCTGACCGAGCTGCGGCTGACCGCCGGCACCGCCGCCCGGCTGCGGGTCCGGGCCCGGGGCGTGCTGCGCGGGCTGCTCCGCCTGGGCGGCGGGAGCGCCCGCTGGGCGCTGGGCCGGGTCAGCGGGTCGGCGCGGCACCAGGCCCGTGGCGCCCGTGCGGTCTTCCGCGGCCTCGGCATGGTCGGCGGCGCGCTCGGCGTCGTCTACGAGGAGTACGCCCGCGACGGGCGCCGCTGGCGGCTGGGCCGGGTCGCGCCCCGATGAGCGCTCCGTCACCGGCCGTGCGGGCCTACCGCGCCGGTCGCCGCGCCGCGCTGACGGCCGCGCGCCGGGCCGCCGGGTCCGTGGCCGGCTCGGTGGTGTCGGTGCGCACGACGGCGCCGTCGGTGGTCCTGACCTTCGACGACGGCCCGGAACCCGGCGGCACCGACCGCGTGCTCGCCGCGCTGGCCGACGCCGGCGCCACCGCCACCTTCTTCGTCCTGATGACCCGGGTGCGCCGCCACCGCGCGCTGTTCGAGGAGGTCGTCGCCGCCGGCCACGAGGTGGCCCTGCACGGCGTCGACCACCGCCCGCTGCCCACGCTGCCGCCGCACGACGTCGGTCCCGTCGTCCGGGGCGGCCGCGCCGAGCTCGAGGACGTCCTGGGCCGCACGGTCCGCTGGCACCGCCCGCCCAACGGCCGCCAGACGCCGCGCACCTGGCGGGCCGTCACCGGCGCCGGGCTGACCCCGGTGCTGTGGGGCCCGACCACCTGGGACTGGCGGGACGTGCCGCACGAGCGGCGCCTCGCCAAGGCCCGGGAGGGCGTGCACCGCGGGGCGATCGTGCTGGCGCACGACGGCTTCGCCGGGCCCGAGGACGGCGCCGCCGACGGGCCGGCCCCCGTCCTGGACAAGGGCCGGCTGGTCCGCGAGGTCCTGGCCGGATACGCCGCCGACGGGCTGCGGGCCCGCTCGCTGGGCGAGGTCCTGGCCGAGGGCACCGCCGTCCGCGAGGCCCGCTTCGTCCGCTGAGGTCCGGGCGCCGGTCCGCTGGGTCCGGCGCTCCCGGGGTCCGGCACCACCGGGGTGCGGTGCTCCCGGGGGCGGGCGCCGCGGTCAGCGGCGCAGCGCCGCCCGCGCCCTGCGGTAGGCGGCCACGTGCGCGCGCCCGGCGTCGGCCCACTCTCGCCGGGACAGGTCCGGCGCGGCCGCCGGGGGAGCGGCGCGCAGCCGGGCCAGCGTGCCGGTCAGGTCGGCGCCGGTGAGCGGCGGCGTGTACGTGTGCACCCAGCCGTCGCCGACCTCCTCGGCCAGCCGGCGGTTCGCCGCGTTGTCCGGCACGAGGACCGGGGTGCCGAGGGAGAGCGCGGCCAGCGCCCCGCCGGAGTTGTGCATCTCCCGGTAGGGCAGCACCACGAGCTCGGCCTCGGACACCTCACCGACCAGGTCGGCGTCCGGGACGAAGCCCAGGGACAGGCTGATCCGGGGGTCGGCCGCGGCGGCGTCCCGCAGGTGCGCGGCCAGCTCCTCCGACGTCGGCCGGCCGGCGATCCGCAGGCTGAGCCCGTCGTCGGTGGTCTCACCGAAGGCCTCCACCAGCGCGTCGACGCCCTTGTAGCGGCGCACCTGGCCGACGAAGGCCAGGCGGCCGGGACGGCGCTCCCGGCGGGGGTGCGGCGCGTACCAGTCGCGGTAGTGGCCGTGCACGATCGTCTCGACGGGCGTGCCGGCGTCGAGCTCGGTGCTCTCGTTGATCCGGATCCGCGACGCCGTCGCGCGCTCGGCCCACCGCAGCAGCACCCGCTCGCGGCGTGAGATGCCCTCGGGCAGCTCGAGGTTGTGCACCGTGCGCACCAGCGGCGTGCGGGTCGCTCGCAGCCGGAGCAGGAAGAGCACGAACAGGCCCTGGCGGACGGCCTTCTTCAGCGGGCCGTTGCCGTCGACGAGGATCTCCGGCCAGTGGGCGTGGAAGGCGTCGTAGTGCGCGGTCAGCGCCCGACGCCAGGAGAAGGTCAGCACCCGCGTGCCGGGGACGGCGTCCAGCGCGTCCCGCAGCATCACGACGTAGGGGTTGGTGGTCTCCCGCGGCTCGGGGAAGGACTGCAGGACGGTGAACGGCCGGGGCGCGGCCGCCGGGACGTCGGCGCTCATGGCCGCGGGGTCCTCCTCGGTCGGTGTGGAGTCGGTCGGGACGGGGACGGTCACCGCCGCCGGGCGGGCGGTCACCGCCGCACCATCGAGCGGCCGAAGGCGAGCACGCCGGCGAGGTCGGCCCGGATCGTGCGCGAGACGGTGGCCGCCAGGGCCACGACCGCGGCACCGGCGAGCACGGCCAGCAGGAGGGCGACCGCGGTGGGCAGCGCGCCGGCGGCCAGCGGGACCAGCCAGGCGGCGAGCCCGGCCGGGACCGCGCAGGCGAGGACCCGCAGCGCGCCGGCCAGGAGCGTCCGCCCGGGGAAGTCGGTGATGCGCGAGAGCCACCACAGCGACAGCGGCCACTCGAGGCAGGCCGCCAGCGCGTAGCCGGCGGCCACCCCGACGACGCCCCAGTCGCTGCCGGTCAGGACGCAGGCCAGGCGCAGCACCGAGGTGCCCACCGTGTAGCGGAACAGCTCGGCGCCCAGGCCGCGCGAGAGGTAGGTCCACAGGCCGACGAAGGCCAGCGTCTGCGACGCCGCGGCCACGGCCAGCAGCGCGAGGACGGGCGTCACGCCCGACCAGCGCGGCCCCAGCAGCAGCTCGACCAGCGGCTCGGCCGCACCCGCCACGACGCCGAGCGAGACGACGATGGGGAAGCCGAGGGCCAGCTGCCCGCGCCGCAGGTACTCGTCGAAGCGCTCGCGGTCGTCCTGCAGCCGGGACAGCACCGGCAGGGCGACGGTCGTGGCGGGGGACCGCAGCTGGTTCAGCGGGGTCATCAGCAGCTGGAAGCCGCGGTTGTAGAGCCCGAGTGCGGCCGCGTCGAAGCGCAGGCCGATGGTGACGGTGTCGACGTTGTTGCCGGCGTAGTTGACCAGCTGGGTGCCCACCAGGTTCAGGCCCAGCGTCAGGAACGGGCGCAGGCCGGGCGTACGGCGCGGGCGCCCCGGCAGCCACCGCGCCGGGACGGCGACGAGGACGAGTACGAGCACGGACTGCACCAGCTGCTGGGCGACCAGAGCCCAGTACCCGGCACCCAGCGCGGCCAGGGCGATCGCGACGGCCGCCGCGCCGGTCTGGGCGACGACGTCGGCGGTCACCAGGGGCCGGAACCGCATCTCGCGGGTCAGGGTGACCCGGTACTGGGTCGCCATCCCGTTGAGCACGAACGTGCCGGCGAGGGCGCAGGCGATCGCGGTCAGCGGCGGGCGGTCGAACAGGTCGGCCAGCAGCCCGGAGCAGGCGACGACGACGAGGCAGAGGAGCGCGCCGATGGCCGTGTTGATCCAGAACAGCGCGTCGCGGGTGTCCTCCGACAGCTCCGGCGCGCGGATCGCGGCGGTGCTCAGGCCGAAGTCGCGGATGATCTCCCCGATGCCGACGACGACGAGCACGATGGCCAGCAGGCCGTAGTCCTCCGGCAGCAGGAGCCGCGCCAGCAGCAGGATCGAGCCGAACTGCACGACGATGCGCAGCGCCTGACCCACCAGCGTCACCCCGGCGGCCCGCGCGGCGCGCGGCTGCGCCCCGGGCGGCCGCGGGGCCTCGGTCGCGGTCACGGCCGGGCCGCCGCGGCCGGCACGCCGAGCGGGGCGGCCTCGCCCGGCGGCGGTGCGTCGGCCGGGCGGCGGGCCGAGCCGAGCAGGACGAGCGCGACGAAGAGCACCGCCGTGGCGTTCCACTCCAGCAGGTCGAACGACATCACCATGCCGACGAGGAGGAGGGCCGCCGGGCGCACCTCGGGGACGCCGCGCAGCAGGCCGACGGCGACCAGCGCCAGCAGCGCGGCGAGGCCGACCAGCCCGGAGAGGGCGAAGGTGGTCACGAGCTGGTTGTCGACGGTGAGGAAGCCGTCGTGCTGCAGCAGGCCGGCGGCGAACAGGTCGTCCAGCGACCCGGTGCCGCTGCCGAGGAGGGTCTCCGCCACGGGACGGTCGAACAGCCGGCCGAGGGCGTCCAGGGCGCCCAGCCGGTGCGTCAGCGAGCCGGTGCCCTCCAGGCTGGTCACCACCGACAGCCGGGTGTCCTGCAGGGCGAGCACCGCCGCGGCGAGGACGAGCACCACCGCCACGCGGGCGGCCGCGCCGATCCGCAGCGCCCGCGGGGTGAGGACGGCGACCACGGTGGCGACGCACAGGACGAGCGCGGCGCTCCGGCTCCCCGACAGGGCCAGGCCGTAGCAGGCCGCCGCCCCCGCGACCGCGCGGACGAGCAGCGGCCAGCGGGTGAGCGAGGTGAGGCACAGGGCGACCGCCAGGGCCATCAGCGTCCCGAACGGGATGGGGTGGGCCATCGAGCCCGTGGACCTGCCGCCGAGGGCCGGGACCAGGTCGTTCACGCCGAACGTCGTCCCCGGGATGCCGAGGTACCCGAACGGGGCGGGCACCCCGAGCAGGACGCCGGCGAGGGCCACCGCGAGCTCGGCCAGCGCCAGCAGCACCAGGCCGCGGGCGAGCAGCCGGACGTCGGCGGGGTCGCAGTTGCCCGCCAGCAGGGCGCAGCCGACGAGCAGCGCCGCCGTCAGCGTCCCGGTGACCAGCTCGTCGAGGGTGGCGGAGCGGACGGCGGACACGGTGGCGCAGAGCAGCACCACCGTCAGCAGCGTCACCGGGGTCGTCCAGCGCAGCCGGCGCGCGTGCCGGACCAGCACCACGGCCACGGCGCCCAGGAGCAGCGTCAGCAGTCCCCAGGTGAGCTTGGGCGGCGCCACGACCGAGGGGACCGCGCTCCAGACCGCCACCACGGCGAGCAGCACCGTCCCCGGCCGCGTCAGCAGCGGGCTCCGGACGTCGCCGTCGGACCCAGCCCGGCGCGCGTCGCCGTCCCCTGTGCTCACGGACGGAGTGTGCGGCCGCCGCGGCGCTGCGCAGCCGGAGCGCGGGACGCCCCCACCCGGAAGTGGCAGGCCGCCCGCCGGCCCGCTCGGGTACGGCGGCCGGAGGGCCGGGACACCCCGTTCGGGTCAGCCCCGGTCCGGACGGGGTCCCGGGACGGTCCCGTCTCGGTAACTTGCGCCGGAGGTGGCCGTTGGTCACCGCACCGGCGCCGCCGACGACCCGCGGGGCCCGGCCGATCGGTGTGCGCACGCACGGGGAGAGCTGATGGACCTGCACGAGTTCCTGCAGATGCTGCGACGCCGCTGGCGGTGGGTGGTCGCGCTCGCGCTGACCGGCCTGGCCGTGGCCGGTGCCGTCTCGCTGACCACCCCGAAGTCCTACGAGGCCAGCAGCAGCGTCTTCTTCTCGCTGAGCTTCGGCGACTCCGCCGACGACCTCGTCCAGGGCTCGGCGTTCGCGCAGAACCAGGTCGCCTCCTACGCGATGCTGGCCACCACGCCGACCGTGCTCGACCCGGTCATCGACGAGCTCGGGCTGGACACGACCGCCCGCCGCCTGGCCGGCAGCGTCTCCACCGAGGTCATGGCCGGGACCGTGGTCCTGCAGGTCCGCGTCTCCGACGCCTCCCCGGAGCGTGCCGCGGTGCTGACCAACGCCGTCACCGGGCAGCTCGTGGAGACGGTGGCCGACCTCGCACCGGCCACCGCCGAGGGCCAGCCGACCGTCCGGGGCACGACGGTGTCGCCGGCCGTGGCCCCGACCGCGCCGAGTGCGCCGCGGACCACGCTGAACCTCGCCATCGGCCTGCTCGCCGGGCTGGTGCTGGGCATCGCCGCCGGGCTGGCCCGCGACCTCACCGACACCCGCGTCCGCACTGCCGAGGACCTCCCCCGCGTGACGGACCTCCCGCTGCTGGCCGCGCTGGACACCCCGCCGGGGCGGGGCCGGAGCCGCGACCTCGTCGTCCTCACCGCGCCGCGCAGCCCCGCGGCCGAGGCCGTCCGCTCGCTGCGCACCGCCGTCCAGTTCTCCGCCCAGCCGGGCCGGCCGCTGTCCCTGCTGGTGACCTCGTCGCACTCCGGCGAGGGCAAGTCCACCGTCGCGGCCAACCTCGCCCTCGCCCTCGCCGACGCCGGCCTGCGGGTCGCGCTGGTCGACGCCGACCTCCGCCGTCCCTCCGTGGCCGACACCTTCGGTCTCGAGGGCGCCGCGGGCCTCACCACCGTGCTCATCGGCCAGGCCGGGCTCGACGACGTCCTGCAGGAGTGGGGCAGCGCCGGCCTGCACGTGCTGACGACGGGCCCGCTGCCGCCCAACCCCAGCGAGCTGCTGGCCTCGCCGGCGATGGCCGACGTCCTCGCCCGGCTCCAGGAGACCCACGACGTCGTGCTGATCGACGGCGCGCCCCTGCTGCCGGTCACCGACTCCGCCGTCCTGGCCCGGATCGTCTCCGGGACGATGGTGGTCGCCGACACCAGCCGCATCCGGCGCCCGGCGCTCACCTCGTCCCTGGCTCTGCTGCGCCGGCTGGACGCCCGCGTGGTCGGCGTCGTCCTCACCCACGTCCGCCAGCGGTCGAGCGACACCTACGGCTACGAGTCGACGCAGGAGCCGGCCGAGCAGGTCCCGGCCACGTCCTGGCGGGCTCCGCTGGCCCGGAGCCCGCGGGACGCGACGCCGGTGGGCCGCGGGTAGCGATGCCGTCGTCCCGACCGCACGACGAGGACGGTGACCCCGCCGGGGTCACCGTCCTCGTCGTCTGCACCGCGAACGTCTGCCGCTCGCCCGTGGCCGAGCGGCTCCTGGCCCGGCGCCTGGCCGGCTCCGGTGTGACGGTGGCCAGCGCCGGTACCCGCGCCCGCGCCGGGATGCCGGTCGACCCGCCGATGGCGGCGCTGCTGGAGGCCGCGGGCGTCCCGGCCGGGCCCTCGGGGTCCCGGGAGCTGAGCCCCGCCGACCTCCGGCAGGCCGGGCTCGTCCTGGCGATGACCAGGGAGCACCGGGCGGCGGTGGTGCAGCTCGCGCCGGCGGCGCTGCGCCGCACCTTCCTGCTCACCGACGCGGTGCAGATCGCCGAGGCCGCGGCCGCCGCGGGCTGGCCGGCCGACGTGGCCCCCTCTGCCGCAGCACGGCTGGCGGCGCTGCCCGGGTTGGCCGGCCGCCACCGCGTGCCCGGTGCGGCGCCTGCCGAGGTGCCCGACCCGCACCGCCGTCCCCTCGAGGAGTACCGCCGGTGCTTCGCGATGCTCGGGGACGCCGTCGACCGGCTGGTGCGCGCGGTCAGCTGAGGGCGGCCACCCTCCAGGGGCCCGCGCCGAGCGTGCGAGGGGTGGGGGGGAAGGGTGGTCGTTCGTCAGGCGGCGGTGGGCAGGCCCCCGGCCGGGCCCGGCAGGACGGCGTCGGCCAGGGCCGCCGTGAACGCCGTCATGGAGAAGCGGGCGCGGGCGTCGGCGCGGCCGGCCGCGCCCAGGGCCGCGGCCAGCTGCGGGTCCTGCAGCAGCCGCATCACCGCGTCGGCCAGGGCCCGCGGGTCGTCGACGGGGACGAGCAGCCCGGTCTCGCCGTCGCGGAGCACCTCGGGGAGCCCGCCGATCCGCGTGGCGACCACCGGCCGGCCCAGCAGCAGGGCCTCGACCGCCACCAGCCCGAAGGACTCGACGCGCGAGGGCACGAGCACCACGTCGGCGCCGGCCACGATCGGCGCGGGGTCCCGGAACCCGGTGAACACGGTGACGTCGTCGACCCGCTCCCGGACGGCGAGGTCGCGCAACCCGTCCTCGACGGCCTCGTAGCCGGGGTAGCAGTCCCCGACGAGCGTGAGGGTGACGTCGTGACCGGCCTGCCGGACCAGCGCGGTCGCGCGGACGGCCGTGTCCTGGCCCTTGATGACGGACAGTCGGCCGACCACGACGAGGCTGCGCGGGCGGCCGGGGGACGGGGCGGCGGCGGGGGACGCCGGCTCGCGCACGCCGTTGTGGACGACGCAGGTGCGCCGGGCGACGCGTTCTCCGAGGGAGGCCCGGATCCAGGCCTGGGTGTCGCCGCTGTTGGCGACCACCAGGTCGGCGGCGAGCAGAGGGGACAACAGCAGCGCACTGGCCGGCCGCGACATCGGCATGCTCTCGTGGACGTGGCACACGACGCGGACTCCTGCGAGCCGGCCGGCCAGCAGCCACTCGGGTGCGGTGACGGTGCTGACGTAGAGCACGGAGGCGTCCTGCTCCCGCAGCCAGGCCGCGAGCGTCCCCACCGAGGAGAGGAAGCGCCGGAGGAAGACGACGGCCTTGCGGGGGTCCCGGAGCTCCACCTTGCGCAGGACGGGGAAGTCCTTCACCAGGACCTCGACCCCCCGGGCGCGGACGGCCTCCACCAGCGGACCGGAGGTGGACAGCACGGCCAGGACGTCGGGTCCCAGCGGGCCGAGGCTCTCGAGGAACATCCGGTCGCTGCCGTACAGGTCGGCATGCGGGTGCACGGCCACGACGCGGCCGGTGCGCGGTCTTCCCACGGAGGCTCCAGGTGTTCTGCGGCCGGTGGCGGCCGCGCTCGGTGACCGCGGCGTCACAGCCGGATCGGTGGCTGCGAGCGGACGCTAGGTCCGGCCCGGGGGCAGCGACCACGCCCTCTGACCCCTTCGGGGGAGGCTCGCCGCGCACGGGTGCGGACGCTCCACCCGTCGGGGTGAGACCGGCACCCGGGACCCCCGTCGGTGGGCGCGCCGGCGGCGACACTCGACGGGCCGGTCCGCCCGAGTGGGCCGCACCGACACCCCCGGAGGACCCGTGCTGCAGGACGACGTGGCGGTCGCGGACGCACCCGCGCCGCCCGCGACCCCGACCCGGCCCCCGTCGCGGCCGGCTCCCGCCGAGACGCTGCGCCACACGGTGCGCCGGCTGGCCGCGGCGCAGAAGGGCGCCCACGGGGCCCCGGCCTACAGCCGCTTCGTCAACCGCCCGGCCGGCCGCGTCCTGGCGGCGCTGGCCTTCCACCGCGGGATGACGCCCGACGCCGTGACCGCCACGAGCGCCGTCTTCTCCTTCTCCGCGATCGCCACTGTCGCCCTCGCGCCGCACACCTGGTGGGTCGGGGTGCTCGTCGCCCTCGGCCTCGCCCTCGGCTACGCGCTGGACTCCGCCGACGGGCAACTGGCCCGGCTGCGCGGCGGGGGCACACCGGCGGGGGAGTGGCTGGACCACATGGTGGACGCGGCGAAGACCGTCTCGATCCACCTCGCCGTCCTCGTGGGGCTCTTCCGCCAGGGCGAGGTCGGCTCCGGCTGGCTGCTGGTGCCCGTCGCGTTCGTGGTCGCCGACGTCGTCTACTTCTCCGCCATGCTCCTCAACGAGGCGCTGCGGACCGCCCATGGCGTCCCGACCCGCGCCCAGCCCCGGGCGGGCCGGGCCAGCGTCGTCCGCTCGCTGGTCGTCCTGCCGACGGACTACGGCGTGCTGTGCCTGGTGTTCGTGCTCCTCGGCTCGGCACCGGCGTTCCTCGCCGGCTACGGCTTCCTCGCGGTCTGCACCGCCGGGTTCGTGCTGGCCGCCCTGCCGCGCTGGCGGCGCGAGATGTCCCGGCTGGGGACCGCGTGAGCACGACCGAGCCGCATGCGCCGCCGGCCGGGGTGCGGCTGCGGATCCCCCCGGTGCTCATGTACCACTCGATCAGCCCGTCGGGGCAGCCGGACCCGCACCGCGTGCGGGTCCACCCCGACCGGTTCGACCGGCACCTGCGGCTGCTGCGCCGGCTCGGCCTGCGCGGCGTCCCCCTCGCCGAGCTGGTCGAGGCCCACGACCGCGGCACGGCCGCCGGCCTGGTGGGGCTGACCTTCGACGACGGCTACACCGACTTCCTCGAGCACGCGGCGCCGGTGCTCGCCCGCCACGGCATGACCGGCACCGTCTACGTGGTGGCCGGCCGGCTGGCCGGCCGGAACGAGTGGGACGACGGCCCCCGGCTGGACCTGGTGGACGCCGACGGCGTGCGCGTCATCGCCGCCGCGGGGCACGAGGTCGGCAGCCACACGCTGCACCACGTCTCCCTCCGCGGAGCCGACCCGGCCGTGCTCGCCGAGCAGATCGGCGACAGCCGGCGGGTGCTCGAGGAGGTCCTGCAGGCGCCCGTGCCCGGGTTCGCCTACCCGTGGGGCCACTTCGACGCGGCCGCGGCCGACGCGGTGCGCGCCGCCGGGCACGACCACGCCTGCGTCACCGGGGACTACCTGCCGGGGGACCGCTTCACGATCCCGCGGTTCTTCGTGGCTCCCGGGGACGGCACGCCCCAGCTGCTCGCCAAGCTGGCCCGGCACTCCTGGCGCATGCGCGGCGTGAGGGCGACCGGGCGCGGTCGGTGAGCCGCTTCCCTGGCGCAGGCGTCCTCGTCGCACTGACGCTGGTCCTCGGCGCGTGTGCACCGTCCGGTGGCGAGCCGGGCGCCGTGGCGACCGGGTCTGGCCCGGCGGCACCGGCGCCGGTCGCCGGGACTGCACCCGGCGAGCTGCTCGACCCGGGGGTGCACTCCCTGGAGGTCGCCGGCGGGCCCGCGGTCGTCCTGGTCCCGGAGCGCCCGAACGGCCGGCTGGTCCTCTACGCGCACGGGTACGGCGCCGACCTCGCCGCACTCCTCGACGACGAGGCGATCGGCGGCGTGGCGCAGGGCCTCGTGGCCGCCGGCTACGCGGTCGCGGCCGCAGACGCCGAGGGGGACGCCTGGGGCAGCGCCGCCAGCGTCGAGGCCCACGCCGCGCTGGCCGCCACGGCCCGGCAGCTGACCGGCACGGGCGAGACGTTCCTCGTGGCCGAGTCCATGGGCGGGCTGGCCGCGGCGCAGCTGGTCACCGGGGACCGGATCGAGGGGCTGCGCGCCTACGCCGGCATCGCGCCGCTGTGCGACCTCGGCTCGGTGTACGGCGACTTCCCGGAGTCCGTCGAGGCGGCGTACGGCGCGGACGTCGACGAGGCGCTCGGCCGGCTGTCCCCGGTGCGGCTCGAGCCCCGGGTGCCCGTGCGGCTGTGGGCGTCCGGCGAGGACACCGTGGTGGCCCGCGACCGCAACGCCGACGTGTGCGCCGGGCAGGTCCGCGCCGGCGGCGGCACCGCCGAGGTCGTGGCCGCCCGCGGCGAGCACGGCGACCCGTCGCACTACGACCTCGCTGGCGTGCTGGCCTTCTTCGCGGCCGCCGCCGGGGGCTGACCGCCGGCGGAGACGCTCACCGCCCGTCACGGTGTCGCCCGACCGGGTGTCACCGACCAGGGTCAACCCGTCCGGGGGATGACGCAGAGTGACCGCGGCTGGTCGACTGGCCAGGACGTCGGACGAGGTCCTGGGGGAGTCATGACGGTGATCGGGTACGCGCCGGGCGCGTACGACCTGCTCCACATCGGGCACCTGAACGTGCTCCGGCACGCCGCCGCGCACTGCGACCGGCTGGTGGCCGGCGTGGTCGCCGACGAGGTGCTGCTGGAGACCAAGGGCCGGCTGCCGGTCGTGCCGCTGGCCGAGCGCATGGAGATCGTCCGCAACCTGCGCTTCGTCGACGACGTCCACGCCGAGGTCGTGCCGGACAAGCTCGAGGCGTGGCGCGCGGTCGGCTTCGACGTCCTGTTCAAGGGCGACGACTGGCGCGGGACGCCCAAGGGCGATCGGCTCGAGCGGGACATGGCCACGGTCGGCGTCACGGTCCACTACTTCCCGTACACGATGCACACCTCGAGCACCGCGCTGCGCCGCGCGCTCGCCGTCCTCGACGCCCACGCGGGCGGTCAGCGCGTGGCGGATCTGCACACCTCTTGACCAGCGCGCCGACGGCCGCGCGTCCCCGTCCCACCCGAGCGGCCCTCGGAGACACCCGCGGATCGCGTACGCGGCCTCGACGGACCCCGCGGTGTCGTGGCGCGGGTCGTCGAGGTGCGCCACCTCCTGCTCGGCGTCCCGGGCCGAGCGACTCCCTCGACGTGGCCCGGGCGGGTGTCCGGTGGCCGGAGACCGTCCCTCGAGGTGATCGGCCTCCGGCCTGGGCATCGAAGCTCGTCACCTTCCGTCACCGCGTTCTCACCCCCGGTCGGGGTCTTAGGGCCCTGATCAGGGAGTCCGGCGCCGGAAGGGGTTGCGCTGCGTCACCCGTTCTGGTTGCTTGACCCAGCCACGGTGGACCGTCCCCTCCTGGGGAGCTCCGGACCGCCGAGGGATACGCGGGGGCGTCCTGGTGCGCTGCTCGCGCCTGTCATCACTGGCAGGAGGGGGGCGGCGCACGTGGCGTTGGAGATGCCCGAGGTCCGAGAGCCGGCGGGACCCGGCCAACGGGTCCCGCTCCGCAGTGCAGCCCTCGAGCCACTCCCGCCGGGCACCTCGGCGCTGCCGGCCGGCCGCCGCCCGCTGCGCTGGGTGCGCCGGTACGTGGCGGCCGCCGTCGCCGCAGACCTGCTGGCCGCCGCGCTGTGCGGGGTGTGCGCCCACCTGATCCGCTTCGGCACCGACGTCGGCTCGGCGACCCAGCTCGCGGTGGCGATCTTCCCCCTCGTGTGGGTGGCGGTGGTGGCGCTCCAGGGTGGTTACGACGCGTCGACGATCGGCAGCGGCAACGAGGAGTTCCGCAGCATCCTGCAGGGCGGCCTGGTCAGCATGGCCGCCATCGGGTTCGCCTCCTACGCGACGGGCTGGCAGCTGTCACGGGCCCTCGTGGTCCTCGCCGTCCCCACGACCGTGGTGGTCAGCGCGGTCGGCCGGCACCTGCTCCGCCGGTACGTGCACCACCTGCGGGCTCGAGGGCTGTGCCTGCGCACGGTCCTGGCCGTGGGGAGGGAGCGGGCGGTACTGGACCTCGTCCGCCAACTGCGTCGCGAGCGGCACTGCGGGATGACCGTCGTCGCGGCCTGTGTGCCGAACCCGGACCACGCCGCACTGCTGCGGGCCGAGGGGGTGGAGGTCGTGGGCGACCTCACGCGCGTCCCCGACGTAGCCTCGGCATGGGCGGTCGACGTCGTCGCGGTCACCAGTTGCAGCGAGGCCGCCGCGGCCTACCTGCGTCAGCTCTCCTGGGATCTGGAGGGCACGGGCGTGGAGCTCCTCGTCGCGCCGGGTCTCATGGAGGTCGCCGGCCCCCGCATGCACGTGCGGCCGTTCATCGGGCTCCCGCTCGTGCACGTGGAGGAACCGCACTTCACCGGTCCCGCGCGGCTGGTCAAGGCATCGCTGGACCGGCTCGGAGCCGGGCTGCTCGTCGTCCTCGCGCTCCCGGTCCTCGCGGCCCTGGCCGTCGCGGTCCACCTCGACAGCGCAGGACCCGTCCTGTTCCGTCAGCAGCGCATCGGTCAGGCGGGCCGCCCGTTCACGATGCTGAAGTTCCGGACGATGATCACCGACGCGGAGGCTCGACGGGCCGAGCTGACCGATCGGAACCACAACGATGACGGTCTGCTCTTCAAGATCCCCGGCGACCCGCGGATCACCCGGGTGGGTCAGGTGCTCCGGCGTCACTCGCTCGACGAGCTGCCCCAGCTGTTCAACGTCCTCCGCGGCCACATGTCCCTCGTCGGGCCCCGGCCGCCGCTGCCCGAGGAGGTCGCCCGCTACGACAGCTCGATGCGGCGTCGGCTGCTGGTGAAGCCGGGGTTGACCGGCCTGTGGCAGGTCTCCGGACGCAGCGACCTGACCTGGGAGGAGGCCGTGCGACTCGACCTCCGGTACGTGGAGAACTGGTCGCTGGCGCTGGACCTCCTGATCCTGTGGAAGACCTTCAGAGCCGTCATCCGGGCCGACGGGGCCTACTGACGTCCCGGGCGGGCACGCCACGAGGGCGGGGCGGGCGGCCACCCTGACGTCGGCGGCGAGTGTCCCTGCCGCGGACTAACCTCGATGCGGCCCGGCGCCGCACTCGGCGGCGCCTCTGCGGGCCGACACATCCCGGAGGAAGTCCCTCGTGAGTCTGCGCGGCGTGCTCGACGTCGTCCTCACCGATCCCGGCGTGACCCGTGTGGTGTCCGCTGCCGGGTCCGCCGAGCTCGCCGTGACCGCACCACCGCCGGTGCAGCCGCTGGTGGCCGCCGCGCTGGCGGCGCGGGCGCCGGGCGCCGGCGTGCCGGTCCTGCTGGTCACCGCCGGCGAACGCGACGCCGACGTCGCCGCGGGCCTGCTGCGGTGCTTCCTGCCCGAGCGCCGCGTGGAGACCTTCCCGGCGTGGGAGACGCTGCCGCACGAGCGGCTCTCCCCGCGGGCGGACACCGTCGGTCGCCGGCTGGCCGTGCTGCGCGACCTCACCCACCCCGGCCAGAACGGCACGATCGACGTGCTGGTCGCCCCGGTCCGCAGCGTGCTGCAGCCCCTGGCCCCCGGCCTCGGCGACCTGGTGCCGGTGGAGCTGAAGCCCGGGGACACCGCCGAGCTCGACGACGTCGCCCGCGCCCTGTCCGACGCCGCGTACACCCGCGTGGAGCTGGTCGAGAAGCGCGGCGAGTTCGCCGTCCGCGGTGGCCTGCTCGACGTCTTCCCGCCCACCGAGCCGCACCCGGTTCGCGTGGAGTTCTGGGGCGACGAGGTCGACGAGCTGCGCTACTTCTCCGCCGCCGACCAGCGCTCCCTCGACGACCGCCCCGAGCGGCTGTGGGCGCCGCCGTGCCGCGAGCTGCTGCTCACCGACGTGGTGCGCCAGCGGGCGGCCGCGCTCGCCGTCGAGCACCCCGCCCTGATCGAGGTCCTCGGCAAGCTGGCCGAGGGCATCGCCGTCGAGGGCATGGAGTCGCTGACGCCGGCCCTCATCGGGGACGAGCACATGCAGTTGCTGACCGACCTGCTGCCGGCCGGCACCCACGTGCTCGTCGCCGACCCCGAGCGGGTCCGCACCCGCGCCGCGGACCTGGTCCGCACCGCCGACGAGTTCCTCGCCGCGTCCTGGGCCACCGCCGCCAGCGCCCCTGACGACGAGGCGGGGGAGGCGCCGCTGGACCTCGGGGCGTCGTCGTTCCGGGACCTCGAGGTCGTCGAGGCCGCCGCCCGCGGCCGCGGCCTGCCGTGGTGGACCACCGGCGCCTTCACGCTGGCCACCGAGGACGACGACACGCACGTCACCCTCGATGCGACCACGGTCGAGCGCTTCTCCGGCGACGTCGACCGCGCCGTCGAGTCGCTGCGCGGCTGGACCCGCGAGGGGTGGCGGGTCGTGCTGACCTTCGCCGGCCCCGGCCCGGCGCAGCGTGCGGCCGAGCAGCTGGGCGCCGCCGACCTCGGCGTCCGGCTGGTGCCCGGCGTGGAGTCCGCGCCCGAGGAGGGCCTCACCTCGATCACCCAGGGCAACCTGGAGTCCGGCTTCGCGCTGCCCGGCGTGGGCCTCGTGCTCCTCACCGAGCACGACCTCACCGGCCAGCGCGGCACCACGATGCGCGACGCGGTGAAGATGCCCGCGCGCCGCCGCAACGCCGTCGACCTGGTGCAGCTGCAGCCCGGCGACATCGTCGTCCACGAGCAGCACGGCATCGGCCGCTACGTCGAGATGGTCAGCCGCACCGTGCACGGCGGCCAACGCGACTACCTGATCGTCGAGTACGCGCCGGGCAAGCGGAACCAGCCGCCGGACCGGCTGTTCGTGCCCACCGACGCCCTCGACCAGCTGACCCGCTACGTCGGCGGCGAGCAGCCGGCGCTGTCCAAGCTCGGCGGCGCCGACTGGGCGAAGACCAAGGGCCAAGCGCGCCGGGCGGTCAAGCAGATCGCCGCGGAGCTCATCCGCCTGTACTCCGCGCGCATGGCGACCAAGGGGTACGCCTTCGGTCCGGACACCGTCTGGCAGCGCGAGCTCGAGGACGCCTTCCCCTTCCAGGAGACCCCCGACCAGCTCGCCGCCATCGACGAGGTCAAGGGGGACATGCAGAACCCGGTCCCGATGGACCGGATCATCTGCGGCGACGTCGGCTACGGGAAGACCGAGATCGCCGTCCGCGCGGCGTTCAAGGCGGTGCAGGACGGCAAGCAGGTCGCCGTCCTGGTGCCGACGACGCTGCTGGCCAACCAGCACGTCAAGACCTTCTCCGAGCGGGTCGCCCAGTTCCCGGTGAAGGTGCGGGTGCTCTCCCGCTTCCAGTCCGACGCCGAGACCACGCAGATCCTGCGCGAGCTGGCCGCCGGCGAGGTCGACATCCTGGTGGGCACCCACCGGCTGCTGCAGCCGACCACCCGGTTCAAGGACCTGGGGCTGGTCATCGTCGACGAGGAGCAGCGCTTCGGCGTCGAGCACAAGGAGTACCTGAAGACGATGCGGACGGCGGTCGACGTCCTGTCGATGTCGGCCACCCCGATCCCGCGCACCCTGGAGATGAGCCTCACCGGCATCCGCGAGATGTCGACGATCCTCACCCCGCCCGAGGAGCGGCACCCGGTGCTCACCTACGTGGGCGCCTGGGACGACAAGCAGATGGCCGCCGCGATCCGCCGGGAGCTGCTGCGCGACGGCCAGGTCTTCGTCATCCACAACCGGGTGCAGTCGATCGACAAGGCCGCCGCGAAGATCCGCAGCCTGGTGCCCGAGGCCCGCGTCGCCGTCGGCCACGGCCAGATGAAGGAGCACGAGCTCGAGCGGATCATGGTCGGCTTCTGGGAGAAGGAGTACGACGTCCTGGTCGCGACGACGATCGTCGAGTCCGGGCTGGACATCCCCAACGCCAACACCCTGATCGTCGACCGCGCCGACACCTTCGGCCTCTCGCAGCTGCACCAGATCCGCGGCCGCGTGGGCCGCGGCCGCGAGCGCGCCTACGCCTACTTCACCTACGACCCGTCGCGGCCGCTGACCGAGACCTCGGTCGACCGGCTGACGACGATCGCGCACAACACCGACCTCGGCGCCGGCATGGCCGTGGCCATGAAGGACCTCGAGATCCGCGGCGCGGGCAACCTGCTCGGCGGCGAGCAGTCCGGGCACATCGCCGGCGTGGGCTTCGACCTCTACGTGCGGCTGGTCGGCGAGGCGGTGGCCGACTACCGGGCGCAGGTCAGCGGCGAGACGGCGCCCGCCGAGCCGGTGGAGGTCCGGGTCGACCTGCCGGTCGACGCGCACCTCCCGCACGACTACGTCCCCGGCGAGCGGCTGCGGATGGAGGCCTACCGCAAGGTCGCCTCGGTCCAGGACGACGAGCAGGCGCAGGCCGTCCTCGACGAGCTCACCGACCGCTACGGCACCCCGCCGGCGCCGGTGCTCAACCTCATGGCGGTGGCGCGCTTCCGCGTCGCGATGCGGCACCTGGGCATCACGGAGGTGTCGCTGCAGGGCCGGGTCATCCGGGTCTCGCCGGTGCCGCTGCGGGAGTCGCAGCAGATGCGGCTGGCCCGGATGGCCGACGGCGCCACGTACAAGTCCGCCGTCGAGACGGTGTCGCTCAAGGTCCCGGTCGGCCCCGACCGGCGCACGCCGCTGCGCGACGTCGCGCTGCTCGAGCACCTGCACTCGCTGTTGAAGGCGGTGCTCGAGCAGCCGGTGGCAGCGGCCTCCTAGGGCCGGTCCAGGGCGGCGGAGACGGAGGCGGCCAGCGTGCCGACGTGCCGGTCGCTGAGCATCCCGATCCGCTCGTCGTCGAGGTCGCCGTGGTAGCCGGGGACGTCGACCACCCGCAGCTCCCGGACCCTGCGCCGCCAGGCGCCCAGGGTCCGGGACGCCGCGGCCCGGGAGCCCTCGGCGAGGAAGTAGTCGACCGGCCCGTCGAAGCGGCCGGGCCGGTAGGCCTCCGACACCTCCTGCGTCCCGAGGAAGAACGCCAACTCGGCATCGGGCGCGGCGGGAACGGGCGCGGGCGCTGACGGCCGCTCCCGGCGGCGCACGACCCTCCGCAGAGCGGCACCGGAGCGCACCGTCGCCCAGCGGCCGGCCCAGCGGACCCGCTCGGTCTCCCAGCGGCTGAGCGCCGCCTGCGGCGGGCGGGCGTCGAGCAGGCCGAGGCAGCCGACCTCCTCGCCCGCGGCCCGCAGCCGGGTCGCGACCTCGTAGGCGACCAGGCCGCCGAAGGAGTAGCCGAGCAGCGTGTAGGGCCCCTCCGGCTGCGCCTCGCGCACCTGCGCCAAGGCGTCGGCGGCGACCTCCTCGACCGTGCCGTGCCGCCCGTCGCCGTCCCGCAGCGGCAGCCGCAGGCCCACGACCGGCCGCGGGGTGGCGAGGCGGTCGACCAGCCCCGCGTAGAGGTTCAGCTGGCCCCAGGCGTCGGGCACGAGGACGACCGGGCGGCCCTCCCCGGCCCGCAGGACGGCGACGCCTGCCGGAGTGGCGGAGGCCGCCGCCTCCGCGGCCCGGGCGAGGCCGGCCGGCGTCGGGTCCTCGGCGAAGCGCTGCACCGGGACGTCGGCGTCGAGCTCCAGCCGGACCCGCCGGAGCAGGCTGAGCACCTGGCGGGAGGTGCCGCCGAGGTCGGACCAGTCGTCGTCGGGATCGGCGGAGCGCAGGCCCAGCACCTCGCACCAGATGCGGGAGACCCGGCCGAGCAGGCCGTCGTCCTCCTCCGGCGCGGACGGCGCCTCGGCGGCCGCGGCGACCGCCCGGCGGATCTCCTCCAGGCAGCCGGGGTTCCTCAGCGCGACGGCGTTGGCGATCGGGTCGCCGTTGACGGCGTCGCGGGCGGCGCGCTCCGAGCGCTTGCCGTTGTGGGTCAGCGGCAGGTCGCCGACCGCGACGACCAGCGAGGGCACGTGCGCGGCCGACGCCTCCCGGCGCAGCGTGCGCCGGATCGTGCGGTCCAGGCCGCCGTCGAGCCGGGTGCCGGGCCGCAGGACGACGAGCAGCACCATGCGCGAGCCCCCGGGCCGGCTCTCGTCGCGCTGCTCGACGGCCATCGCGTCGGCGATCTCGGGCAGCTGCCGGAGCACGGTGTAGATCTCGCTGGGCCCGATGCGCAGGCCGTCGATGTTGAGGACGCCGTCCGAGCGGCCGTGCAGCCGGGAGGACCCGTCGGCGTCGAACTCGATCAGGTCGCCGTGGGTCCACATCCCGGGATGGTCGGCGAAGTAGGCGTCGTGGAAGCGGCTGCCGTCGGGGTCGCGGAGGAAGCCGACGGGGCGGCTCGGGAAGGGGCGCCGGCAGACCAGCTCGCCGACCGCCCCGACGACCTCCCGGCCGTCCTCGTCGACCGCCGCGACGTCGAGGCCGAGGCTGCGGGTCTGGCTGCGGCCGCGCCGGACCGGCAGGTCGGGAGCGCCGAGGACGAAGCAGCCGATGATGTCCGTGCCGCCGGAGATCGACTGCAGCGGCACCGGGCCGACGGCCTCGGTCACCCAGTCGAACTGCCAGTCGTGCAGGACGGCGCCCGTGGAGAGCACCGCCCGCAGCCGCGACAGGTCGGCGGCCTCGGCGGGGCGGGAGCCGGCGTCCTGACCGAGCTGCAGGTAGGCCGGGCTGGTGCCGAAGACGGTGACGCCGTGGTCGGCCGCCAGCTGCCACAGCGTCCCCGGGCCCGCGACGGGGCCGTCGTAGACGACGACGTGGGCGCCGGTGGCCAGCGCCGACAGCTGCCAGTTCCACATCATCCAGGCGGTGGTGGTGTGGAAGTACAGGGTGTCGCCGGGGCCGAGGTCGACGTGCAGCCGGTGCTCCTTGACGTGCTCCAGCAGCGTGCCGCCGGCCCCGTGCACCATCGCCTTCGGCGGGCCGGTGGTGCCCGAGGAGAACATCACGAACAGCGGCGTGTCGAAGGCGTGCCGCGGCCAGTCGTGCATGGGCTGGGCGTCCGCGGTGCAGTCGGCCAGCCGGTCCACCGGCAGGCCGAGGTCGGGCAGGGGCCCGTCGTCGAGCAGCAGCACCCGGCGAAGGGTCGGCAGGCCGGCGACGACCTCGGCCACGACGTCGTCGGCAACCGCCCGGCGGTCGAGGACGAGCACGGCCGGGTCCACCTGGCCGAAGCGGCCGAGCAGGGACGCCGCGCCCATGTCGGGCGCCGCGGTGGAGACCGCCGCACCGATCGCGGCGGCGGCGAGGGCGGCGACGGCGGTCTCGCCGGTGTTGCCGGCGATCAGCACGACCCGGTCGCCCGCCGCGAGCCCGAGCCGCTGCACCGCGGTCACCGTCCGCGCGACGGCGTCGCGCAGCTCGCCCCGGGTCCAGCGGTCGGCGGGACGGTCGGCGTGCACGGCGGTGAGCGCGGGCGCGTCGTCCCCGGCGTCGTCCAGCGGGCGCAGCAGCGCCTCGGCGTAGTTCAGCCGCAGGCCGGGGAAGAAGCGGGCGGTCTCGACGTCGGTGCCGGTGAGGACGACGTCCGCGGACCCGGACCACGGCACCCCCGACCAGTCGAGCAGGGTGCGCCAGAACTCCTCGGGCCGCTGCACCGAGAAGGCGTGCAGGGCGCCGGGCGCGTCCAGGGCGGTGCCGGCCACCTCCTCGCAGCGGGCCCGGAAGGAGGCGAGCTGGGGAGCGGCGGGGGCGAGCGTCATCGGGGGTTCCCCTCGTCAGGGGCGACCGCGAGGCTGGCCACCCACCCGTCGGGCACGGGCACGTCGTGCAGGGTCCAGCCGGCCACCGTCCCGCCGGTCCGCCCGACGGGGGTGACCACGGCGGACGGGTCGTCCCGGAGGCCGGTCCCGCGGGCCTTGAGGACGGCCTCCTTGCGGGTCCAGGCGCGGGTCACCGCGACCGGGCGGGCGGCGGGCGGCAGGAGGGCGATCGCCCGCAGCTCGGCCGGGTGCAGCCAGCCCTCGTCGGCGACGTCCGGCGTCCAGGGAGCCACCGGCTCCAGGTCGACGCCGATCCGGCGGCCGCGGCCCACCGCGACCACGCCCAGCGCACCGCCGGCCGAGCAGCCGGCGTCCAGGCCGGTGTGCGCCGGCAGCTCCGGGCGACCCGTGGGGCCCGTGGTGAGCGGCACGTGCCGGGGGTCGGTCCCCAGCTCGGTGGCCAGCGCGGTCCGCAGGGCGGCGCGCAGCAGGACCCGGCGCCGGTGGACGGCGGGCGTGCCGCGCCGGGCGCGGGCCAGCTCGGCAGGCGCGAGCACGGCCTCGGCGCGGGCCAGCGCGTCGTCGTCGGCCACCAGGGGCACGAGGATGACGGTCACGCCGGGCGCTCCCGTGCGCGCGGGCGCGGGGACGGACGGCGGCATGCCCGCGATGCTGGCAGCGGCGGGGAGCGTGGCCATCCCTCCTCGTGGGGACACCACCCTCCCGGGTGGCCCGCCGCCTGCGTCGTGCACCACACCGGGTGTGGCAGCCTGCGTCCGTGCGTACCCGCCGTCCCGTCGTCGCCCTCGGGCTGCTGGCGGCCGTCGTCCTGACCGGCTGCCGGACCTCGCCCAACGTCGCCGCCTACATCGGGGACGAACAGGTCACGGTGGCCGAGCTGCAGTCCGCCGTCGACGAGCGGCTCGCCGACCCGGCGATCGCCGAGGCGGTGGGCGGCGCCGGCACCGGCTTCACCCGCCAGGTGCTCACCCTGCTGGTGCGGGAGGAGCTCTACGCCGAGGCGGCGCGGCGCAACGACGTCGAGGTGACCGACTCCGACGTCACCGCCTTCGTCGACGCGGCCCTCGCCGGCCGGGACGAGGACGAGCTCTACGCCCAGGCCGCCGCGCAGGGCTACTCACCCGAGGACGTCCGGGAGAGCGCCCGCCAGCAGCTGGTGCGCCGTGAGCTCGGCGCCGCCTCCGGGGAGGACGCCGGCACCGACGAGGCCGCGCTGCGCGCCCGGTACGAAGAGGTGCGCGGCAGCCTCGAGCAGATCGAGCTCGGCTACTTCGTCGTCCCCGACCAGCCCACCGCCGACGCCGCCGTCGCCGAGCTGGCCGCCGCCCCGGCGTCCTACCCGGCCGTCGCGGCGCGCTACCCGGGGGAGGTCGCCCTGCCGGCGCTGCAGCCCACCGGCGTCGCCGAGGTGCCGGCGCCGCTGGCCGAGGGCGTCACCGCCGCGGCGCCGAACACCGGCTTCAGCGTCACCGTCCCCGACCTGCAGGGCGTGGTCGTCGCCTTCGTCGGGCAGCGGATCACGCCGTCGTTCGAGGAGGTCCGCCCGCAGCTGGAGAGCGAGGCAGCGACGGGCGCGGAGGAGGCGGGGGCCACCGTCGTCGACGGGGTCCGCGACGACGTGGGCGTCACCGTCAACCCGAGCTACGGCGAGTTCTCCGGCGACGACGTCGTGCAGGAGGCCCAGGGCGGCGTGGTCGACCTGCTCGACGACGGCACCGGAGCCGCTCCCGCGTCCGGCACCGGGGGCTGAGGCGGTGCCGGTCGCCGTCGTGGTCCCGGTCAGCCCCCGTCTGCCCGGTCTCCTCGGCCCTGCCGGCTGGGCTGCGCTCGCCGACCGCCCGCTCGCCGCGCTGCCCGGCGCGGCGGCCACCGCGGACGTCCTGCGGGCCGCCGGCCGTGAGGTCGCCGACGTGCTCGACGCCGACGCCGCCGCCGCGCTGCCCGGCGCGGTCGCCGTGCTGGCCGGGCCGGGGGAGGCGGTGCCCGGCGCGCCGGTCGTCGAGGGCACCCCCGAGCCGCCCGGCGCCGGCCTGCTCGACGTCGTCACCGTGATGGACCGGCTGCGCTCGCCCGGCGGCTGCCCGTGGGACGCCGAGCAGACCCACTCCTCGCTGCGCGGCTACCTGCTCGAGGAGGCGCACGAGGCCTACGACGCGATCGTCGACGACGACCCGGTCGCCATGCGCGAGGAGCTCGGCGACGTGCTGCTGCAGGTCGTCTTCCACGCCCGCGTCGCCGCCGAGGCCGGTCCGGACCGGCGCTTCGACGTCGACGACGTGGCCGGCGAGCTGGTCGAGAAGCTGGTCCGCCGGCACCCGCACGTCTTCGGCGACGCCGGCCCCCGCGACGTCGCCGGCGTCGAGGCAGGCTGGGAGGAGATCAAGAAGGCGGAGAAGCAGCGGCGCTCGCCCACCGAGGGCGTCTCGCGCTCGCAGCCGGCCACCGCCTGGGGGACCGCGCTGGTGCGCCGGGCCGCGCGGGCCGGGTTCCCGACGCCGGAGCCGGCCGAGCTGGGCTCGTCGTCGCCGGAGGAGCTGGGGGAGCGGCTGCTGGCGGTCGTCGCCGCGGCCGCGCAGCGCGGGTGGGATGCCGAGGACGCGTTGCGCGAGGCGGTCCGCCGCTACGCCGGCGAGCTCGACGCCGAGGCGTACCGCCGGTCCGTGGACTGAGCCGCACACCGGACCGAGCCGTGCGCCGGACCGGACGCACGGGGACCCGGTGGCGCCGTCGCCACCGGGTCCCGGGGGTCATCCCTGCTCGCGGGGCACGATGCGCAACAGCGCGGTGCCCACCGCGATGAGCGCGAAGGCCGCGAGGGCCAGCCAGATGCTGCCGAAGCCGGTGTAGGCGAGCACCGAGCCGGTGCCGCCCGCCGCCAGCGGAGCCGCGGGGTTGTCGTAGATCTCTACCACCTCCTCTCACGACGGAGGGCCGCGTCCGGGTACGCCTTGGCGTGGACGAGCTGGAGGAAGACGTCGTAGAGGAGCTCGTACATCGTCGCCGCGGCGACCATGTGCCGCCAGCCGCGGTCGCGGACGGTGACCACCCGCTCGACGACGAAGACCCCCGTCACCGCGAGCCAGAACGGCTGCACCTTGACGTGACCACTGCTCAGCAGCGACGCGGCCAGGGACCCGAGGTAGAGGAACGTGACCACGACACCGGCGAAGGTGAGCAGCTGCCGGCCCCAGTAGCGCCAGGTGACGCGCGTGACGCCGTACTGGACGCAGTTCTCGATCGCGCCGCGCTTCCACCGCAGCCGCTGGTTCCACAGCGCCCGCCAGGTCGGCATGACCTCGGTGGTGAGCGTGCACTCCTTCGGGCTGAGCACCTGGTAGCCCAGGTGCAGGATCGCGAAGGTCAGCTCGTTGTCCTCGGTGAGGACGGTGGTGTCGTAGATGCCGCCGGCGCCGTCACCGCGCGGCACCCGGCCGTCGAGCCGGGCCTCGGAGATGCGGCGGAGGGTGGCCGCGCGGAACATCGCCGCGGTACCGGTGACGACCAGGCACTTGCCCTTCAGGCGCCGCACGTCGCGGGCGTAGCGGGCGTACTCGTTGCGCTGCAGGTGCCCGACGAGGCCACCGCCGGGATCGCCGCGGAACGTGCCGCCGACGGCGCCCAGCCGGTCGTCGGCCCGCACGTGGGTGGCCGCACCCTCGAGGAAGCCCTCGTCGAGCGAGGAGTCCGCGTCCTGGACGAGGACCAGGTCGTCGTCGGCCGCGTCGGGCCGGCCGGTGCTGTCGCTGCGCCGGTCCCCGTCGGGCCCACGGCGGTCGTCGTCGGCCCGCCGGTCCTGCGCGCGGCGCTCCGGGCCCCGGACGGTGCCGCTGACCGTGCGGCGGTCGGCCGCGCGCCGCTCGCCGTCCCGGCGGTCGCCCTCGGCGACCCGGCGGAAGCGCAGCGACCACGCCTGGTTCAGGGCGCCGGCCTTCTTGGCGGTGTTGCCCACGGTCTCGAACACCTCGGCGCCGGCGGCGCGGGCGATGGCGACGGTGTCGTCGGAGCAGTTGTCGGCGACGACGACGACCCGGGTCGGGCGCAGCGTCTGGCGGCGCAGACCCTCGAGGGTGGCGGCGATCTGGTCGCCCTCGTCATGCGCGGGCACCAGCACGGTGACGTAGGGCTCGCGGGGGAGTGCGACGCCGGCGTCGGCGGCGCCCAGCGCCTCCAGCGCGACGACGTGGACCTGCGGCTCGCCCGCGCGGACGTCGGCCGCGTCGAGGCGCTCCAGCGTCGGACTCGCGGTCACGGCCGGACCTCCTCCTCGGGCCGCCGGGGGATCGGCGGGTGCCGCCCGAGTCTGCGGCGGTGCGGACGCGTTGCACCCGGAACGGAGGTCGGCCTCCTCCCATCGGGTCGTGTGCCACCCGTCTCGGGTGGGGTGGTCGCGGCGCCGGTGACGCAGAGCGACCCCGGCCCGCGGGAGCGGCGTCCCGTCGTCGCCGCGCGGGCTGGTTAGGCTGCCCCCCGTGCCGAGCATCGACGCCGTAGGCGCGCGGGAGATCCTGGACTCGCGCGGAAACCCCACCGTGGAGGTCGAGGTCGCCCTCGACGACGGGACGATCGCCCGGGCGGCGGTCCCGAGCGGCGCCTCCACCGGCGCCTTCGAGGCGGTGGAGCTGCGCGACGGCGGCGAGCGCTACGGCGGCAAGGGCGTGACCAAGGCCGTCGACGGCGTCCTCGACGTCATCGGCCCCGAGCTCGTGGGCTACGAGGCCACCGAGCAGCGCCTGGTCGACCAGCGGCTGCTCGACCTCGACGGCACCCCCGACAAGTCCCGCCTGGGCGCCAACGCCATCCTCGGCGTCAGCCTCGCCGTCGCCCGTGCGGCCGCCGAGTCCACCGGCCTGCCGCTGTTCCGCTACGTCGGCGGGCCCTCCGCGCACCTGCTGCCGGTGCCGATGATGAACATCCTCAACGGCGGCGCCCACGCCGACAGCAACGTCGACGTGCAGGAGTTCATGATCGCCCCGATCGGCGCGGCGACCTTCGCCGAGGCGCTGGCCATGGGCACCGAGACCTACCACGCGCTGAAGTCGGTGCTGAAGAAGGACGGCCTGGCCACCGGGCTCGGCGACGAGGGCGGCTTCGCCCCGAACCTGTCCAGCAACCGCGCGGCCCTCGACCTCATCGTCCGGGCCGTGGACCAGGCCGGCTACTCCCTGGGCACCGACGTCGCCTTCGCCCTCGACGTCGCGGCGACGGAGTTCCACGGTGAGGCCGGCTACACCTTCGAGGGCAAGACGCTCTCGGCCGCCGATCTCACCGAGTACTACACCGACCTCGTCGCGAACTACCCGATCGTCTCGATCGAGGACCCGCTGTCGGAGGAGGACTGGAACGGCTGGATCGCCCTCACCTCCGCCCTGGGCGACCGCGTGCAGATCGTCGGCGACGACCTGTTCGTCACCAACCCCGTCCGGCTCGCCGACGGCATCGAGCGCGGGGCCGCCAACGCCCTGCTGGTCAAGGTCAACCAGATCGGCACGCTCACCGAGACCCTCGACGCCGTGAACCTGGCGCACCGCAGCGGCTACCGCTGCATGATGAGCCACCGCTCCGGCGAGACCGAGGACACCACGATCGCCGACCTCGCCGTCGCCACCGACTGCGGGCAGATCAAGACCGGCGCCCCGGCGCGCAGCGAGCGGGTGGCCAAGTACAACCAGCTGCTGCGCCTCGAGGAGGAGCTCGACGACGCCGCGCGCTACGCCGGCGCGGCGGCCTTCCCGCGCCTGCGCACCTCCTGACCCGGTGAGCGCCGGTACGGGGCGGCGGCGCTCGACCGGCCGCCCGCTGTCGCACGCCGCGTCCCGGCCGATCCCGGCCGGGACGCGCTCGGGTGCCGGCAGCCGTCCCGACGCCCGGCGCCCCGGCCGGCGCACGCCGCGGACGCCCTCCCGTCCCGCGACGGCCCGCCGGCCGCTGTTCACCGGCCGTGCCGTCGTGTTCGTCGGGCTGCTCCTGCTGCTGTCGCTGACCCTCGCCGGTCCGGTCCGGCAGTGGCTGGAGGGCCGTGCCGAGATCGCCCGCCTGGCGGCCGAGAGCACCGCCTACGACGAGCGCATCGCCGACCTGCAGGAGCAGCTCGAGCGCCAGTCCGACCCGGCCTGGACCGCCCGCGAGGCCCGCGAGCGACTGGCCTACGTGCTGCCCGGCGACCGGCTCGTCGTCGTGGTCGACGGGGAGGCGGCCGAGGGCGACGCCGGCACGTTGCCCGACGCCGTCGACGCCACCCCGCGGCCCTGGTACGAGGAGCTGCTCGGCTCGGTGGCCGACGCCGACGGCTGACGGGTCCCTCCTCACCCCTCGGGCTCGGGAGGGGGCCGCGCGGTCCGCCGGCCCGTTGCCGCAGACTCACCGGGTGGACATCCCGATCACGCCGGAGGAGCGCGAGGTCGTCGGCCGGCAGCTGGGCCGGCCGCCGCGCGCGGTCCGGGCGGTGGCGCACCGGTGCCCGTGCGGCCAGCCCGACGTCGTCCAGACCTCGCCGCGGCTGGAGGACGGCACGCCGTTCCCGACGCTGTACTACCTGACCTGCCCGCGGGCGTCGGCGGCCGCCAGCCGGCTGGAGTCGGCCGGCCGCATGCGCGAGTGGCAGGCCGACCTCGCCACCGACGCCGACCTCGCCGCGGCCTACGGGGCGGCGCACGAGGCCTACCTCGCCGAGCGCGACGCCCTCGGCGAGCTGCCCACCCGCGCCACCGCCGGCGGCATGCCCGACCGGGTCAAGTGCCTGCACGCCCTCGCCGGCCACGCGCTGGCCGCGGGGCCGGGCGTCAACCCGGTCGGCGACCGCGCGGTGGCCGAGATGGGGGAGTGGTGGGCCGCCGGCCCCTGCGTGCGGCCGGAGGAGCCGTCGTGACGCGGGTGGCCGCCGTCGACTGCGGCACCAACTCGATCCGCCTGCTGGTCGCCGACGTGCCGCCCGAGGGCGCGCACACCGACCTGCTGCGCCGGATGGAGGTCGTGCGGCTCGGGCAGGGCGTCGACGCCACCGGCCGGCTGGCGCCGGAGGCGATCGAGCGCACCCGCGTCGTGCTCGCCGAGTACGCCGCCCAGGCCCGTGACCTCGGCGCCACCGCCGTGCGGATGGTGGCCACCAGTGCCACCCGCGACGCCGCCAACCGCGCCGACTTCGAGGCGATGGTGCAGGCCACGCTGGGCCAGCCGCCCGACGTCGTCCCGGGTGACGAGGAGGCGCGGCTGTCCTTCCTCGGCGCCACCGCGTCCCTCGACGCCGCGGCCGCCGCCCACGGCGGCCCGCCACCGCGCCCGCCGTACCTCGTCGTCGACATCGGCGGCGGGTCCACCGAGTTCGTCCTCGGCGACGCCGGCGGTGTGCACGCCGCCCGCTCGGTGGACGTCGGGTGTGTGCGGCTCACCGAGCGCCACCTGCACGGCGACCCGCCGACACCGGACCAGATCGGGTCCAGCGAGGCCGACATCCGGGTCGCGCTGGCCGAGGTGGCCGAGGCGGTGCCGGTGGGCGAGACGGCCACGCTGGTGGGCCTGGCCGGCTCGGTGACCACCGTGGCCGCCCTCGCGCTGCGGCTGCCGGGCTACGACGCCGAGGCCATCCACGGCTCGCGCATCCCGGTGGGTGCCGTCCGCTCGGTCACCGCGGGGCTGCTCACGGCCACCCGCGCGCGGCGGGCCGCCCTCCCGGTGATGCACCCCGGCCGGGTCGACGTCATCGGCGCCGGCGCGCTGGTGCTGCGGGTGGTCATGGACGCGTTCGCGCTCGACGAGGTCGTCGTCAGCGAGCACGACATCCTCGACGGCATCGCACTGCGTCTCGCCCGCGGGTGAAGGACCCCCTTCCTCCTCACCCCTCGCGAGCTCGGGGCGGGACCCGGAAGGGGGCCGAGGGGCCGTTCGTGCTCCGCCGTCTCAGCTGGCCTCGTTGATCCCGGGCGGGAGCTTGCCGGTCAACGACTGGTAGGCCGCCGCCGCCCCGCGGGCGGCGAGCAGCCGGCCACCGGCGACCGTGAGCCCGGAGAACGCGGCCCAGGCCAGCGCCTCGGGCCAGGAGACGCCCGGTGCGGCGGGGTTCTTCGGCGGGGTCTTGCCGCGGGCCGCGTACCAGGCCGCGTCGGTGAGCTTGCGGGCGGCGATGCCGGACAGGGTGGCGGAGCCGGTCCCCAGCAGCTTCCAGGTCAGCGGCGGCTTCTGCGTGCGGGCCATGGGGTGATCATGCCTGGCGCTCGCGCGGGCCGCGCGTCCCCGGCGGTGGACCCGCATGGTCGGGGTGGCTACCCGCTCGCCCGCGCCTGCCGGACGCGGTGCATGACGGCCCGGGCCACCTCCCGCGCGCGGCCGGCCAGCAGCCGCCGGGCGAGGGACATGACGGCGGAGGCGGCGGCGGTCACGGGGAGGTGGCCGCCCGACCCCAGTAGGCCGGGCCGCGCGAGCAGCACCCGCTCGGCGGTCACGTGGTCCGGACGCCAGCGCAGCTTGTAGTCCTCGTCCCCCCGCAGGAAGGAGTACTCCACCAGCCCGAGCCGGCGGGCCAGGTCGAGGGCGCCGCTCACCAGCAGCACCGAGGTGTCGATGTGCGAGCGCAGCGAGGGGTCGATCCCGGCGAGGTAGTAGGCCAGCTGCCGGTGACCGACGAGGTCGACCTCGCTGGCCACCAGCCGGCCGTCGAGCCGGTACTCCACCACGACCGCCTGGCCGCGCTCGACCATCGGCACCAGGGACTCGGTCAGGAAGGTGCGGAACCGCGCGGTGAGGTGCTCGGGGTTGCCCCGCCGGCCCGCCCACTGGGCCTCGTGCAGCCGGATGAGTGCGGGGACGGCGTCCGGCACGGCGTCGGGGGTCAGCTCGGTGCGCTCGATGCCGGCCTTGTCGACCTTCCTGAGCTTGCGGCGCAGCGTCCCCGCCGTCCGGGCGGGGACCCGCGCGAGGACCTCGGCCTGCGGCAGCACCGGCAGCTGCAGGTTCAGCGAGGAGGGTGTGCGGCGGACCCGGCCCGGCCACCCCGGCGCCCAGGTCTCCGCGGCGGAGCCGGGCAGCACCTCGGGCAGGTCGAGGACCCGCCACCCGGGGACCTGCAGCAGCGCGTCGGTGAGCCGCGCCCCGGCGTCGGGCACCTGCGGGTCGACCAGGACGTCGGTCGAGTCGCTCAGCGGGCCACCGAGGGGTACCAGGGCCGTGACGGGACCGCGGCGCACCCGGTGCAGCGGCGCTGCCGCGACGAGCGTGTCGCCGTCCCACACGGTGACGACGGCGAGCCGCGCGGCCGGCACGTACGCGCGGGCCCAGGCGCTGCTCCACGCGTGGGTCTGGAAGGCGGTCGCGCCCGGGACGCGGCGCCACAGGTGGTCCCAGGCCCCGGCCAGGGCGTCGAGGTCGGCGTGCCCGGAGACCACCGCCGTGCGCGGCCGGCCCGGGGGCGGCGGCACCGGCGCGGGCGGGGTCCCGCGTCCGGCCGCGAGGCCGGGCCCGCTCCTGGACGCTCCCACCGCTGCACTCACCGGTCTCCACCCCTTCTCCGCCCGGCGCCTCCCGCCGTCCGGCCGGGTCGCTGACGACAGCGAGCGTAGGGACCGGATCAGCCGGCGCCGACCCTCCGAAGGGGGAGATGACCGGGCGCACCCCACCCGGGAGCCGCGCCGGCGCGGGGTGGTCCACTGGGCCGGTGGCGGTCGACGCGCAGGGGTTCCCGGTCACGCGGACGCCGGCGGGGGTCGCCCGCTCCGCCCGCGGGGCCCGCGACCTCGCCGTCCTCGATGCCCGGATCTCCGGCTGCCGTGCCTGCCCGCGGCTGGTCACCTGGCGCGAGGAGGTCGCCCGGGTCAAGCGCGCGTCCTTCCGCGACGAGGACTACTGGGGCCGCCCGGTGCCGGGCCTCGGTCCCGCCTCCGCGCGGATCGCCGTCGTCGGGCTGGCGCCGGCCGCGCACGGCGGCAACCGCACCGGCCGGGTCTTCACCGGCGACCGGAGCGGGGACTGGATCTTCGCGGCGCTGTGGCGGGCGGGCCTGACCAACCAGCCGACGTCGACGCACGTCGGGGACGGCCTCGAGCCGACCGGCGTGCGGGTGGCCGCCGCGGTCCGGTGCGCGCCTCCCGACAACGCGCCCACGCCGGCCGAGCGCGACACCTGCTCGCCCTGGCTGGCCCGCGAGCTGGCGCTGCTGCCGGACCTGCGGGTGGTCGTCGTCCTCGGCGGGTTCGGCTGGACGGCGCTGTGGCCCGTGCTCGCCGGGGCCGGGTACCCGTTGCCCCGGCCGCGGCCGGCCTTCGGGCACGGCGTGGAGGTGACGCTGGAGGGCCCGCGCGGGCCGCTGACCCTGCTGGGCAGCTACCACGTGAGCCAGCAGAACACCTTCACCGGCCGGCTGACCGAGCCGATGCTCGACGCCGTGCTGTCCCGGGCCACGGAGCTCGCCGGCCCCGGCTGAGCCGGGTCGCGGCCGGGTCGCGGCCGGGGCGGGCGCCCCTAGGGTGGGCCCATGTCGTCTCGTCCGGATCTGGGGTCCCGTCCGGTGGTGCTGGTCGTCGGCGGCGGGTACGTCGGCCTCTACACCGCGCTGCGGCTGCAGCGGAAGCTGTCCCGGGGGCGCGCCGAGATCGTCGTCGTCGACCCGCAGCCGCACATGACCTACCAGCCGTTCCTGCCCGAGGCCGCGGCCGGCTCGGTGGAGCCGCGGCACGTCGTCGTCCCGCTGCGCCGCACGCTGCCCCGCTGCCGGGTGGTCACGGGCGCCGTCGTCGGGCTGTCGCACGCCGACCGGCGGGCGCGGGTGCTGCCGGCCGAGGGCGACCCGTACGAGCTGTCCTACGACGTGCTGGTGATGGCGGCGGGGTCGGTGGCCCGCACGCTGCCCATCCCGGGCCTGGCCGAGCACGGCATCGGCTTCAAGACCGTGGGGGAGGCCATCTACCTGCGCAACCACGTCCTCGCCCGGCTCGACGCCGCCGCCTCCACCGACGACCCCCTCGTCCGGCAGCGTGCCCTGACCTTCACCTTCGTCGGCGGCGGCTACGCCGGCATCGAGGCCTTCGCCGAGCTCGAGGACATGGCCCGCTACGCCGTCACCCACTACTACCCGCGGCTGTCGCCCAGCGACATGCGCTGGGTGCTGGTCGAGGCCACCGGCCGGATCCTGCCCGAGGTCGACCTGGACATGGCCGCCTGGACGGTCAAGCAGCTCACCGCGCGCGGCATGGACGTGCGGCTCAACACGCGCCTGGAGTCGGTCGCCGACGGCGTCGTCCGCCTCTCCGACGGCGGGGAGTTCGCCAGCGACACCCTCGTGTGGACCGCCGGCACCAAGCCCAACCCGCTGCTGGCCTCGACCGACCTGCCCCTGGACGAGCGGGGCCGGGTGCGCTGCGAGCCGACGCTGCAGGTCAGCGGGCTCGAGGACGCCTGGGCCGCCGGCGACCTCGCCGCCGTCCCCGACCTCACCAAGAGCGAGCCGGGGGCCACCACCGCGCCCAACGCCCAGCACGCCGTCCGGCAGGCCAAGCGGCTGGCCGACAACGTGGCGGCGACGCTGCACGGCGAGCAGCCGCGGCCCTACCGGCACGCCTATGCCGGGTCGGTGGCCAGCCTCGGCCTGCACGAGGGCGTCGCGCAGGTCTACGGGGTCAAGCTCAAGGGCTGGCCGGCCTGGTTCATGCACCGCAGCTACCACGTCAGCCGGGTGCCGACGTTCAACCGCAAGGCCCGGGTGGTCGCCGACTGGACGCTGGCCTCGCTGTTCCGGCGGGAGGTCGTCGCGCTCGGCCAGCTTCAGGACCCGCGCCGGGAGTTCGTCACCGCGGCGACCTCCGGCGGGACCGGTCAGATGCCGGCGCCCTCGCCGGCCGACCGCGCGCAGGCGCGCTGACCGCCACGCCGTCCGTCCGGACGGACGGCGTGGACCGCCCCCGTGGCCCAACCGGCAGAGGCAGGCCCCTTAAAAGGGTCACAGTGTGGGTTCGAACCCCACCGGGGGCACGACCACGACCCTACGCCCGGCTCACGACTTCTTCCGGCCCGTTACACCATGGGCCGAAAGAATACAGGGCTTGACGTCCCCCCTGACTGTATTGACAGGGTTACCCCTCGTGAGCAACGGAGCCCACGGCTGACGTTCGAGGGGAAGACGTCCATGACCCAGACCCACCCGTTCCGGCGATCACGCATCGCGGTGGCCGGCACCGCCGGCGTGCTGGCGCTCGCCGGGAGCGTGGTCGCCGCGCTGCCCGCCGGGGCCGCCGGCGGCAACGGCTGCGACCAGCGCACCAACAACACCGTGGCGAAGCTGACCGAGTGCGTGACGCTCGAGGCGTCACCGACCACCTGGAGGCCCTCCAGGGCATCGCCGACGCCAACGGGGGCAACCGCGCCTCGGGCACGCCGGGGTACGACGCCTCGGTCGCCTACGTGGAGCAGCGGCTCGAGGCAGCCGGCTACCAGGTGACCAGGCAGGCCTTCCAGTTCCCGTTCTTCCAGCTGCGCAGCAGCTCGTTCAGCCGCGTCACGCCCACGGCGACGACCTACACGCCTGCCGACTTCACCCCCATGACCTACACCGGCCCCGGGACGGTCGACAACGGCGCCGTCACCGCAGTCGACCTCGCCGCCACCGGCCTCGGCAGCGGCTGCGAGACCTCCGACTTCGCCGGCTTCCCGGCCGGATCGGTGGCCCTGGTGCAGCGGGGCGGCTGCGCCTTCGCCGTGAAGGCGCAGAACGCCCAGACCGCCGGCGCCGGCGCGGTCATCGTCTCCAACAACACCGCAGGGCCGCTCAACGGCACCCTGGGTGCCCCCGGCACCCGCATCCCGGTCATCGGCGTCCCGACGGCCCTCGGACAGGAACTGGCGGCGGCCGGCACCACCGTCGACCTCGCCGTCGACTCGACCAGCGAGACACGCACCACCTACAACGTCATCGCCGAACTGCCGGGCCGGACGTCCGGCAACGTGGTCATGGCAGGCGCGCACCTCGACTCCGTCCTCGCGGGACCGGGCATCAACGACAACGGCTCGGGCAGTGCCGCGATCCTCGAGGTCGCCGAGAACATCGCCGAGGTGAAGCCGGCCAACACCGTCCGGTTCGCCTGGTGGGGTGCCGAGGAGCTCGGACTGCTCGGCTCCGAGCACTACGTCGCCGACCTGCCCCAGTCGGAGCGGGACCGGATCGGGCTGTACCTGAACTTCGACATGGTCGGCTCGCCGAACTTCGCGCGGTTCATCTACGACGGCGACCAGTCGGACTTCACCGCCCCCGTCGCGGTGCCCGACGGGTCCGACCAGATCGAGTACGTCCTCGAGGACTACTTCGAGGCGCAGGGCCTGTGGTACGAGGGCAGCGAGTTCAGCGGCCGCAGCGACTACCAGGCGTTCATCGAGGCCGACATCCCCTCCGGTGGCCTGTTCACCGGCGCCGAGGTGCTCAAGCAGCCGTACCAGGTGCCGCTGTACGGCGGTACCGCCGGCGTCGCCTACGACCCGAACTACCACCAGGCCGGGGACACGATCGGCAACGTCGACCCGAAGGCGCTCGAGACGAACTCCGACGCCATCGCGTACGCCGTGCTGACGCTGTCCTACGACACCTCGCGGGTCAACGGCGTCCAGGGCCGGCCGGTGCCGGGCGGCACCTTCCAGGAGGACCCGACCGACCGCCAGTTCCGGGTGACCCCGGAGCAGAAGGCCGGCGGCGGCGGGCTCTCGCCGGACCACGACCACGACCACGGCCACGGCGGTGAGGAGATCTGACCGTCTGACGGCACGACCCGGGGGCGCGGCACCGCACGGTGCCGCGCCCCCGGCGCGTTCCTCACCCGGTCGGGGGTAGGGCGGATCTCAGGAACGTCCGGGCCACCTGTGGCGTTGTAAGGACCGAGTGGGGTGCGAGGTAGCAGCCCACCGACCGACCAGTCACCTCGAGGAGATGACGATGCCGAGCTCCAACCCGGTCTTCGGCCGGGGCTTCGCCAACGCCGCGTCCGGTGGTGGCCAGCAGTACGGCCAGGGCTCCGGCCAGCAGAGCTACGGTGCTCCTGGCTACGGCCAGCAGTACGGCCAGCCGTACGGCCAGCAGGGCTACGGTGCCCCCGGCTACGGCCAGCCCGCCGCGCAGCCCTACGGGCAGCCGTACGGCGCGCCCGAGGGCTACGGTGCCCCGGCTCCCGCCGGCCCGTACGGCCCGCCGGCCACCCGCTACATGACGATGGACGACGTCGTCCAGAAGACGGGCCTGTCCTTCCTCGTCACGGTCCTCGCCGCGGCCGTCGTCTGGGCGCTGCCCGGGCAGGCCGCGTGGGGCCTCGCGCTGCCCGCGGTCCTCGTGGCCTTCGTCCTGGGCCTGGTGATCAGCTTCAAGCAGATCGCCAACCCGGCGGCGACCCTGGCCTACGGCGCGCTCTACGGTGTCGCCCTCGGCGCCATCAGCGAGGCCTTCAACACGATCTACCCCGGGATCGTCGTCCAGGCGCTCATCGGCACCTTCGGTGTCTTCGCCGGCATGCTGGTCGTCTACAAGACCGGCGCCATCCGGGTCACCCCCAAGCTGACCCGCTGGATCGTCGGCGCACTGTTCGGTGTCCTGGCGCTGGTCCTGGTCAACCTCGTGGCGAGCTTCTTCACCCCGGGCGGCCTGGGCCTGCGTGACGGCGGCCCGCTGGCGATCATCTTCAGCATCGTCGTGATCGGTGTGGCGGCCTTCACGCTGCTGCTCGACTTCGACATGGCCGACCAGGCGATCCGCCGCGGCGCCCCGGCCAAGTTCGCCTGGTACGTCGCCTTCGGCCTGCTCGTCACGGTCGTCTGGCTGTACCTGGAGATCCTGCGACTGCTGTCCTACTTCCAGGACAACTGAGCACGGGCCCCGCTGCTCTGCAGCGGGGCCAGCACGACAGTGGCCCGGTCCCCTCGCGGGGCCGGGCCACTGGCGTGTCAGGGGGTCAGGACAGGCGCTCGAGCACCATCGCCATGCCCATGCCGCCGCCGACGCACATGGTCTCCAGGCCGAAGGTGCCGTCCTTGGTCTGCAGCCCGTTGAGCAGGGTGCCGGTGATGCGCGCGCCGGTCATGCCGAACGGGTGGCCGACGGCGATCGCCCCGCCGTGCACGTTGAGCTTGTCGATGTCGATGCCCAGGTCGCGGTAGCTCGGGATGACCTGCGCGGCGAAGGCCTCGTTGATCTCGACCAGGTCGATGTCGTCGATGGTCATGCCGGCACGCTGCAGGGCGAGCTTGGAGGCGTCGACCGGGCCGTAGCCCATGATCTCCGGCGACAGGCCGGTGACCGCGGTCGAGACGATGCGGGCCAGCGGGGTCAGGCCGAGGTGACGGGCCTTGGTGTCGCTCATGACCACGACCGCGGCGGCGCCGTCGTTGAGCGGGCAGGCGTTGCCCGCGGTGACCCGGCCGTCGGGGCGGAAGACCGGCTTGAGCTGCGAGATGCCCTCGAGCGTGGTGCCCGCGCGCGGGCCGTCGTCCTTGCTGACGACCGTGCCGTCGGGCGTGGTGACCGGGGTGATCTCCCGCTCCCAGAAGCCGTTCTCGATCGCCTCCTCCGCCAGGTTCTGGCTGCGGACGGCGAACTCGTCCATCTCCTGGCGGGAGACGTCCTTGAGCAGCGCCAGGTTCTCGGCGGTCTGGCCCATGGCGATGTAGATGTCCGGGACGTCGCCGTTCTGGCGCGGGTCGGTCCAGGAGTCGGCGCCGCTCTCAGCGGTCTTGGCGACCCGGGCTGAGGCCTCGGCGAACACCGGGTTGTGGGTGTCGGGCAGCGAGTCGCTGTTGCCCTTCACGAACCGCGAGACCATCTCGACACCGGCGGAGACGAAGACGTCGCCCTCGCCGGCCTTGATGGCGTGCATGGCCATGCGAGTCGACTGCAGCGACGACGAGCAGTAGCGGGTGATCGTGGTGCCCGGCAGGTGGTCCATGCCGAGCAGGACGCTGACGACGCGGCCCATGTTGTGGCCCTGCTCCCCGCCGGGGAGGCCGCAGCCCAGGATCAGGTCGTCGATGTCGGTCGGGTCCAGCGCCGGGACCTTGTCCAGCGCTGCACGGACGATGGTGGCGGCGAGGTCGTCGGGGCGCAGGTCCTTGAGGGACCCCTTGAACGCGCGGCCGATGGGGGAGCGCGCGGTCGCGACGATGACGGCTTCGGGCATGGAGTCCTCCGCGATGAGGGTCTCCCCGGGCCGGGCGCGCCGGGGAACGGTCACCCCCGAAACTACCCCCGGGCCCCGGGCCCCTCGCGGCCACGCCTGTTACACGCGCCGAAGGTGTTACGGGCTCCCGGTCAGCCGACCGGCACCTCCACGGCCTCGGCGGCCTCACCGGCCTCCTCGGGCGTGGGCAGCTCGGTGGGCCGCCGGCGCAGCAGCCGTGCCCAGGTGCCCAGCGGCCCGGTGCCCGAGCCGCGGACCTCGGTGGCCCGGACCTCGGTGCCCGGTCGGCCGGCCGCCCGGGCCGCGGCCCGCGCGACGGGACGCACCGTGCCGCGGCGCTCCCGGCGGCGGCCGGTCGGGGCCGGCCAGACGCCGAGGGCGTCGGCCAGCGCCGGGAGGATCACGGCCGCGGCCTGCGCGTAGCCGGCGGCGCTGGGGTGGAATTCGTCGACGCTGAACAGCGAGCGGTCCTGCGCGAAGCTCGGTCCGAGGACCGAGCCCAGCGACACCGTCCGGCCGCCGGCCTCGACGACGGCGATCGTCTGCGCCGCCGCCATCTGCCGGCTCCACCGCCGGGCGAGCAGCCGCAGGGGCTGCCCGATCGGCCGGATCGTCCCCAGGTCGGGGCAGGTGCCGACGACGACCTGCGCGCCGGACTCGCGCAGCCGCCGCACCGCGTCGGCGAGGTGGCGGACCGAGACCGCCGGCCGGGTGCGGGTGGTGACGTCGTTCGCGCCGATCATGATCAGGACGACGTCCGGCTTCTCGGCCAGCGCGCGCTCGACCTGGGGGTCCAGCTCGCAGGACTCCGCGCCGGAGACGGCCAGCCGGACCAGCCGCACCGGGCGCTCGGCGAGCTCGGTGAGCGCGGCGGCCAGCAGCACCCCGGGAGTCTCGGTGGCGCGCTCGACGCCCAGGCCCACGGCGCTGGAGTCGCCGAGCACGGTGAACACCAGCGGCTTGGCGCGGCCGCGGCCGTAGAGGCCGTCGCCGGAGGGCGGGTCCTGCTTCGACGTCCGGGCCTCGACCCTCCGGCGGGCGGCGCGGGCCTCGAGGCGCAGCCACCCGAGGAGGCCCGCGCCGGCGAGGCCGACACCCCCGCCGCCGTACGCGGCGGCGGCTGCCAGCCGTCGTGCCCTGCCCGCTCTCGTCACCGCCACTCCGATCGTCCCCCCGCGCAACCGCCTGTCCTGCAGGCTAGCCGCCCTCTACGGTCCTCCCCGTGCTCGAATCCCCCCGACGGGTGGCCTCCGGGAGAACGTCCGGCGACCGCTCGGAACTGATCGTCGACGTCCTGGTCGAGGCGTTCTCCGAGCTGATGGCCGCCGACGCCGACGCCTTCCGCACCAAGTTCCGCAAGATGGCCGCCGACCCCTTCGCCTTCTACCGCGGCAGCGCCTGCCTCTTCTACGCCGACATGGCCGCCCTCGAGGACCCCTGGTGCGACGAGCGGACCAGCCGGGTGTGGATCCAGGGCGACCTGCACGCCGAGAACTTCGGCACCTACATGGACGGTGCCGGGCGGATCGTCTTCGACGTCAACGACTTCGACGAGGCCTACGTCGGGTCGGTCACCTGGGACCTGCGCCGCTTCGCCGCCAGCTTCGCGCTGCTGTCCTGGAGCAAGGCGCTCGGCGACGACGTCATCGCCGACCTGCTGGGCACCTACCTGCGCGCCTACCTCGACCAGGTCGAGGCGTTCCGCCGCTCCGACGACGACCGCACCTTCGCACTGACCCTGGCCAACACCGAGGGCGCCGTCCGCGAGGCCATCCTCGAGACGACGACCCGCACGCGCGCCTCGCTGCTGGACCGGATGACCGTCGTCGAGGGGTACCAGCGGCGCTTCACCGACGGCGGCCGGACCCGCCGGCTCGACGACGACGAGCGCGACCGGGTGCTCGCCGCGCTGGACCGGTGGCGGGGGACCGTCCACCCGCCGGTGCGCCGCCGCGACGTCGCCTACGACGTCAAGGACGTCATCGGCACCGGGGGCTTCGGCATCGGCAGCGCCGGCCTGCCCGCCTACAACGTGCTGCTCGAGGGGTACGACCAGGCGCTGGAGAACGACGTCGTCCTGTCGCTGAAGCAGGGCAACGTGGCCGCGCCCAGCCGCATCGTCCGCGACGAGCGGATCGGCGCGTACTTCGAGCACCACGGGCACCGGACGGCGGTGAGCCAGCGGGCGCTGCAGGCCAACGCCTCGCAGTTCCTCGGCCACACCGAGATCGACGGCGTCGGGTTCGTCGTCCAGGAGCTCTCGCCCTACGAGGTCGACCTGGACTGGGAGGACCTGACCGAGCCGGAGGAGATCGCGCCGGTCGTGGCCCAGCTGGGCCGGGCGACGGCGAAGATGCACTGCGTCGGCGACGCCGACAGCGACCACACGCTGGTCGACTTCCAGACCGAGGACGCGGTCGCGGCGATGATCGGCGACCGGCGCGAGGAGTTCGTCGCCGACCTCGTCGACTTCGCCCACACCTACGCCCGGCAGGCGCAGGAGGACCACCGGCTGTTCGTCGACGCGTTCCGCGCCGGGCGCATCCCGGGCATCAGCTCGAGCGGCTCGTACCCGGTCCGTCGCTGACCGGCAGGGAGGCGGCCAGCACGTCGGCGAGGCCGGCCGCCTCCCAGCGGTGGTCCCTGCCGGGCACCTCCGCGCGCTCCGCCGAGGCGAGCGAGCCGACGATCGAGTCGGCGGCGTCGGCCATGAACGGGAAGGTCTCCGACCCGAGCAGGACCACCGCGTGCGCGGTCACCGGCGCCCACAGCCTCGCCCGCGGTGCCGACTGCGTCCAGGCGAGCGCCTCGGCGTCGGCCTCCAGGGTGGGTGCCATCCGCTCGAACAGCGGCCAGGACGGGCCGGAGCGCATCTGCTCGAACCACTCCGGGGGCATGCCGTCGGTCCAGAGCCGCCAGATGCCCTCGCGGTCCCCGTCGGCCACGAGCGCACGGACGGCGGCCAGGGCCTCCGCACCCGCGGTGCCCTGCTCCTCGTCGAGCGGGACCTCCCAGAGGAACAGCCGCTCGACGCCGGGCAGCTCTGCGGCCGCGGCGAGGGCGATGGCGCCCCCGGAGGAGCTGCCGTACAGCCACGCGCGCCCGCCGAGGAGGTCGACGAGCGCTCGGATCGCCGCGACCTCGCCGGCCAGCCCGAACGGCGGCTCGCCGCCGCTGTCCCCGCGGCCGGGCCGGTCGTGGACGACGACGTCGAAGCCGCGCGCGGCCAGTTCGGTCGCCAGTTCCGCGGTGTCCGGGTCGACCGCGCGGAACTGGCCGGCCCCGCCCACGAGCACCAGCGGCTGACCGGCGCCCTCGCGGTCGTAGGCGATGCGGGTGCCCTCCGCGGTCTGCACGTACTCGGTCATGCGGTGGTGACCCCTCCGGGCGGCAGGACCCATCGGTCGGGCACGGAGATGACCATGCCGACGTGCGGGCCGATAGGCTCGACGTCGAACGGCCCGGTCACCACGCGGAAGCCCGCACGCGCGTAGAAGCCGGCCGCGGCCTCCCGCGCGTTGCACCACAGCAGGTCCCCGCCCCGCGCGGCCACCACCGCCAGCCCCGCCTCGAGGAGCGCGCGGCCGGCCCCGGCGCCGCGCACCTCCGGGCCGGTGGCCATGCTGCGCAGCTGCCACGGTGCGCGCGCCGGCTGCCACGGGCACGGCGCGGGGCCGAGCCGGACGACGCCCACCACCCGGCCGTCGGGCGTCCGCGCGGCCAGGTGCACGGTCGCGGGGTCGCCGTCGCCGGGGAGCCCCGCCGGGCCGCCGTCGCGCAGGACGGCGCTGCGCAGGGGGAGGACGACGTCGACGCCGACCTCCTCGACCGAGACGGCCGCGGGCTCGCTGGTCACCGTGCCCTGCGGCCCCGGCGGGTGCGGAGGTAGTCCGCGACGACGTACTCGCCGAGTCGGTCGCTGTCCGGGGTGAACACCCGGCCGCCGGCCCGCGCGGTGATGTCGTGGACGAAGTGCACCAGGCTCGGCTCCGGGTCGAGCGCGAACACGTTGAGCGTCGCTCCCGACCGCGCCACCCGCTCCACCTCCGCGACGGTCTTGGCGATCGTCTCGGGCATCGGCGGCCAGCAGAAGTACGGCGTGCCGTCCTCCTCCAGGTGCGCCGTCGGCTCGCCGTCGGTGACCACCAGGACCACCGGCTCGGCGTCGCGGTGCCGGGCGAGGAACCGGCGGGCCAGCATCAGCCCGTGCTGCAGGTTGGTGCCCTGCAGCGTGTCCACGGACAGCTCGGCGAGGGTCTCGGGCTTGAGCACCTGGGCGGTGGACGAGAAGCCGATGATCTGGATCGCGTCCTGCGGGAAGCGCGTCGTCACCAGCGAGTGCAGCGCCATCGCCGTCGACTTGGCCGCGCCCCACGTGCCGCGCAGCGCCATCGAGTAGGACAGGTCGACCAGCAGGGCGACGGCGGCCCCGGTGCGCCGCTCGGTCTCCACGACCTCGAAGTCCTCGACGGCGATGCTGACCTTCCGGTCACGGTCCGCGTGGGGTGCGCCGGCGGTGCGCAGCACCGCGTTGCGGACCGTCCGGACGACGTCGAGCGGCTGCTCGTCGCCGAACTGCCACTCCCGCGAGCTCCCGGTGAGCTCTCCGGCAGCACCGGCGTCGGCGACGTCGTGCTCGCCCCGGCCGGCGGCGTCGAGCTTGGCGAACACCCGCCGCAGCGCGGTGGCACCCAGGCGGCGCACGGCCTTGGGCGAGAGCTCCAGCTTGCCGTCGGAGCGGTTGAGGTAGCCCTGCCGCTCCAGCTCGCGCTCCATCTGCCGCAGCGCCGCGAGGTCGTCGACGGCCTCGCGGCCCAGCGCCTGCTCGAGCAGCTCCTCGTCGACGTCGGCCAGCGAGGCGCCGGCGTAGCCCTGCGAGAGCTGGTTGGACAGCGCCTCGAGGTCGGCCAGCTCCGCGACGGCGCTGGTGGCGTCGCCGAGGCCGAGGGACTGCTCGCCGTCGGGGACCTGTCCGCGCTGACCCCAGGGGAGATCGGGGCGGGCCTGCCGCAGCGCGTCCTGCAGGTGCGCCATCTCGCTGGCCAGCCCCATGTCCGACATGGTCTGGGCCATCAGGTCGGCCAGCTCGGCCCGCTGCTCCGGCGACAGGCCGGCCATCATGCGTTCCTGGGCGGCCGCCCGGCGGGCGAGGGAGTCGATCAGCTCCTCCACCGACTGCGGGTCGTCGGGGAAGAACTGCCCGTGCTCGTCCATGAACTCGCGGAACTGCTCGTCGGTGTCCTCGCCGCGGTTGTGCGCGTCCACCAGCCGGGACAGGTCCGCGACCATGTCCTTGACCGCCTGCATGTCCTGCTCGGTGGCGTTCTCCAGCGCCTGCTTCATGTTGGCGAAGGAGCTGTCGAGCACCTCCCGCCGCAGCAGGTCCTGGATGCGGTCGTAGGCCTCCCGCGCCTCCGGCGAGCGGAACGGGTAGTCCTTCAGCGCCCGCACCGCACCCGCGGTGTCCTGCGGGAGTGCGTCGAGCTCGGCCTCGGCCAGCCGGGCGGCGTCGTCCGGGTCGGGGAACAGCGCCCGGCGCTCGGCCTCGAGCGCCCGGTCGAGCAGCTCGCGGACCTCCTGCAGCGTGCCGTCCATCCGGCCGGCGGTCCGCGCCTGCCGCAGCCGCTCGCGGACCGAGCGGCGCAGCTCGTCCAGTCCGCGCCGGCCGTCCATGCCGCGGCGCAGCAGCTCGCGCAGCGCCTCGCGGACGCCGCTGCCGCCGAGCACCGAGTCGCCGATCTCGTCGACGGCGCTGCCCAGGTCGTAGGGCGGGGCCAGCGGGTCGGGCCCACCCCGCCAGCGGCCGTACCGGTACCCCCTGCCGGGGCGGGGCCGGCTCATGACTCCTCCTCGCTGGCGCTCGTCGGCGCCCCGAGCCGGGGCCGGGCTCCGTCGACGGAGGGGCTCGCGAGCTCGCCCCTCATGCTCCGTAGACCGTCCGCGTGCCGTCGGTGTCCTTGGCCAGCCGGCGGGTGAGGTAGAGGCCCTCGAGGGCGAACTCGACGGCGGCGGCGGCCTGCTCGGCGGACTCCTCGCCCTCCGGCACGCCCAGGCGGCCGAGCAGCTCGGCCAGCCTCGGGATGGTGCCCAGCTGGCCCAGCAGCGCCGCGCCCGGCACCAGTTCCCCGGACTCGACGGTCTCCCCGCCGGTGAAGTGCTCCTGCAGGCCGGTCAGGTCCAGCCCGCCGCACCGGGCGCGGAAGGTCTGCGCGGTCGCCTGCCGCAGCAGGTGCTCGAGCACCTCCATCTCCCGGTCGTCGTCGGGGTCGCTGCCCGAGTCGGCGAACTCGACCTTGCCGCGGCTGGCCGGGACGATGCCGGGCAGGTCGACGACACGCGCCACGGGCCGGGTCTCCCCGGCGATCGCGGCCCGGCGGACGGCGGAGGCGGCGACGGTCTCCAGCCCCGCGATGGCGAACCGGGCGCTGACGCCCGAGCGCTGGTCCACGTGGCTGGACTCGCGCACCAGCCGGGTGAACCGGGCGACGATCTCGGCCAGGTGCTGGGGGACGACGGGGGCGTCGAAGCCGTCGTGCCCGCTCGGCGCACCGAGTCCGCTGGTCTGCGCCTCCTGGTGAAGCAGCCGGATCTCGTCGGCCAGCTCCAGCGGGTAGTGCGTGCGGACCTCGGCGCCGAAGCGGTCCTTCAGCGGCGTGATGATCCGCCCGCGGTTGGTGTAGTCCTCGGGGTTGGCGCTGGCCACGAGCAGCAGGTCCAGCGGCAGCCGCACGCGGTAGCCGCGGATCTGGATGTCGCGCTCCTCGAGCACGTTGAGCAGCGCGACCTGGATGCGCTCGGCGAGGTCGGGCAGCTCGTTGACGCTGAAGATGCCGCGGTTGGTGCGGGGGACCAGGCCGTAGTGCACCGTCTCCGGGTCGCCCAGGGTGCGGCCCTCGGCGACCTTGATCGGGTCGACGTCGCCGATGAGGTCGCCGACGCTGGTGTCGGGGGTGGCCAGCTTCTCGCCGAAGCGCTCGCTCCGGTGCAGCCAGCCGACCGGGGTGTCGTCGCCGTGCTCGGTGATCTGGCGGTGTGCCCACACGCTGATCGGGTGCAGGGGGTGCTCGTTGAGCTCGCTGCCGGCCAGGACCGGCGTCCACTCGTCGAGCAGGCCGACGAGGGTGCGGATCAGGCGGGTCTTGCCCTGGCCACGCTCCCCCAGCAGGACGAGGTCGTGGCCGGCGATGAGGGCCCGCTCGACCTCGGGGACGACGGTGTCCTCGAAGCCGACGATGCCGGGCAGGCTGGGCTCGCCGGCGCCGAGGCGGGCGAGGAGGTTGGCGCGGATCTCGGCCTTGACCGGCCGGAAGGCGGCTCCGGTGGCACGGAGCTCGCCGAGGGTCGTGGGTGCGGGTGGGGCCTGCGCTGGGGCGACGTCCGTCACCTCAGCCACGGTACGACGACCAGCGACGATGCGGGAGCGCCTCGGGCGGCCCTGGGAGGATCGGGGCATGGGAGCCGACCTGGTCACCGGTGCCGACGTCGCCGCCGCGGCCGACCTGCTGGAGGGCATCGCGCGCCGCACGCCGCTGGAGCACTCGCGGGCGCTGGCCGAGCGGGTGGGCGGCCCGGTGCACCTCAAGTGCGAGAACCTGCAGCACACCGGCTCGTTCAAGTTCCGCGGCGCCTACGTGCGGCTGTCGCGGCTGACGCCGGAGGAGCGGGCGCGGGGGGTCGTCGCGGCCAGCGCCGGCAACCACGCGCAGGGTGTCGCCCTGGCCGCCCGCATGCTCGGGATCTCGGCGACCGTCTTCATGCCCGAGTCCGCTCCGCTGCCCAAGGTGGCCGCCACGCGCAGCTACGGCGCCGAGGCCCGCCTCGTCGGCGTCGACCTCACCGCGGCGCTGGCCGCGGCGGTCGCGCACGCGGAGGCGACCGGCGCGGTGTTCATCCACCCGTTCGACCACCCCGACGTCATCGCCGGGCAGGGGACCGTGGGCGCCGAGGTGCTCGAGCAGTGCCCCGACGTCGCCACCGTCGTGGTCTGCACCGGGGGCGGCGGTCTGGTGTCCGGCGTCGCCGCCGCCGTCCGGGCCCGCCGGCCGGGGGTCCGCATCGTGGCGGTGCAGGCCGAGGGTGCCGCCTCCTTCCCCGGGTCGCTGGCGGCCGGGCACCCCGTGGCGCTGTCCGGCCTGACGACGATGGCCGACGGGATCGCCGTCGGAGCCCCCAGCGACCTGACGCTCGCGCACGTCCGCGACCTGGTCGACGAGGTGCGCACGGTGGGGGAGGAGGACCTCTCCCGCGCGCTGCTGTTCTGCCTGGAGCGGGCCAAGCTCGTCGTCGAGCCGGCCGGTGTGGCCGCCGTGGCCGCGGTGCTGGCCGAGCCGGGGGCCTTCCCGCCGCCGGTGGTCGCCGTCGTCTCGGGCGGCAACGTCGACCCGGTGCTGCTGCTCAAGGTGGTCCAGCACGGCATGGCCGCGGCGGGGCGGTACCTGCGGCTGCGCCTGGCCGTGCCCGACCGGCCGGGGTCGCTCGCGGCGGTGCTCGCGGTCCTGGCCGAGGGCGGCGCCAACGTCCTCGAGGTCGAGCACGAGCGGACGTCGACCCGCCTGGACCTCGGGCAGGTCGAGGTCTTCGTCGTCCTCGAGACCCGCGGTCCCGACCACGCGCGGACCGTGATCACGGCGCTGGCGAGCGCCGGCTTCCCCGTCTCGGAGGGGTGAGGGAGCCCCCTCCAGGGGGCCGCCGGGCGGCCGGCGATGAGTCCTGGCCGCCGCCGCGGTCGGTAGGGCATGGACATGGTTCGCTGTGGGCGAAATCCGTTCGGGAAGTGTCGGTGCTCACACTTAGTTTCGCCGGCATGAGCAACGCGATCCTCGTCGAGGGACTCCGGAAGCGCTTCGGGTCCAACACCGCACTGGCCGGGGTGGACCTGGCCGTGCCCGAGGGCAGCGTGCTCGGCCTGCTCGGGCCCAACGGGGCGGGCAAGACCACCGTCGTCCGCATCCTCACCACGTTGCTGCAGCCCGACGGCGGCCGCGCCGAGGTGGCCGGCGTCGACGTCCTGCGGGAGCCGGGCCGGGTGCGGTCGATGATCGGGCTGACCGGCCAGTACGCCGCCGTCGACGAGTACCTCACCGGCTTCGAGAACCTGGAGATGGTGGGGCGGCTCTACCGGCTCGGGAAGCGGGAGTCGCGGACGCGGGCGGAGGAACTGCTCGAGCGCTTCGAGCTCACCGACGCCGCCGGGCGGCCGGCGAAGACCTACTCCGGCGGCATGCGGCGACGGCTGGACATCGCCGCCTCCCTCATCGCCCGCCCGCGGGTGCTCTTCCTCGACGAGCCGACCACCGGCCTGGACCCGCGCAGCCGGCTGGGCATGTGGGAGTTCATCGCCGACCTCGCCGGCGGCGGGACGACGATCCTGCTGACCACCCAGTACCTCGAGGAGGCCGACCGCCTGGCCGAACGGATGGTGGTCATCGACCGCGGCCGGGTGATCGCCCGCGGCACCGGCGACGAGCTGAAGGCCCAGGTCGGCGGGCAGCGGCTGGAGCTGACCGTGCGCCGCGCCGCAGACCTCGGCGAGGCCGCCCGGCTGCTCACGCCCCTCTCGGCGGGAGGCGCCCACCCCGACGAGCAGACCCGGCGGCTGAGCCTGCCGGTGCGCGGCGGCACCGACTCGCTGGCCGAGGCGCTGCGGCTGCTGGACGGCACCGGCGTCGAGGTGCTCGACATCGGGCTGCGCCGGCCCGACCTCGACGACGTGTTCCTCACCCTCACCGGCCACTCGGCCGACGAGACCGACGACGACGGCGCCGGTCCCGCGGACACCGCCCGCGTGCCGGCCGAGACCGCTGGGAGTGTCCGATGAGCTCGCTGTCCGTCGCCGTCGAGGACGGCCTGACGATCACCCGTCGCAACCTGGTCAAGGTCAAGCGGGTCCCGGAGCTCATCGTCTTCGCGACGCTGTCGCCGATCATGTTCGTGCTGATGTTCCGGTACGTGTTCGGCAGCGCCATCCCCATCCAGGGCATCAGCTACGCCGAGTTCCTGCTGCCGGGGATCTTCGCCCAGACGATCGTCTTCGGGAGCACGATCACCGGGGCCAGCCTGGCCGAGGACCTGCAGAAGGGGCTGATCGACCGGTTCCGGTCCCTGCCGATGGCGTCGTCGGCCGTGCTGGTCGGCCGGACGGTCGCGGACCTCGCGCTCAACGCGCTGTCCATCGTCGTCATGGGGGTCACCGGGCTGGTCGTGGGCTGGCGGATCCGGTCCTCGCTCCCCGAGGCGCTGGCCGGCTTCGCGCTGCTGCTCCTGTTCGCCTACGCGATGAGCTGGCTGATGGCCACGGTGGGACTGCTCGTGCGGGCGCCGGAGGTGGTGCAGCAGGCCAGCTTCATCGTCATCTTCCCGCTGACCTTCATCGCCAACACCTTCGTCCCGACGGACAACTTCCCCACGGTGCTGAAGGTGATCGCGGACTGGAACCCGGTGTCGGCGGTCGTGCAGGCCGCCCGGGAGCTGTTCGGCAACACCGCACCGGGCCTGGCAGCTCCGGACACGTGGCCGCTGCAGAACCCGGTCCTGTACACGCTGATCTGGTCGGCCCTGTTGCTGGCGGTCTTCGTGCCGCTGTCGGTCCGCATCTACCGGCGGACCGCCAGCCGCTGACGCACTCGTCCCGGCGCCGGAGGCGCCGTCGCCGGGACGGGTGGGGGCCTCCGCGAGGAGTGGCGGGCTGGGCTCGGCGCCGCCCGGGACGGCACCCGGCCGCGGTGCGGTCCGGGAGGACCGCGGAGTCGTAGCGGAGACTCGTCCGCGATGAGCGCCGATCCCGCCCCCGCCGTGTCCAACCCGCTGCTGTCCGAGTCGCCGCTGCCGTACGGGCTGCCGCCCTTCGCCGACATCACCCTCGAGCACTGCCGCGAGGCGGTGCTGGCCGGGATGGCCGAGCAGCGCGCCGAGCTCGACGCGATCACCGGGTCGGCCGAGCCGCCCACGTTCGCGAACACGGTCGAGGCGCTGGAGCGCTCCGGCGCGCTGCTGCGCCGCGCCGAGGCGGTGTTCGGCAACCTCTCCTCCTCGCTGTCCTCGCCGCGGCTGCGCGAGATCGAGCGGGAGCTCGCACCGCTGGAGGCCGCGCACTCGGACGCGCTGCGGCTGGACCCCGCGCTGTTCGCCCGCGTCGACGTCGTCCACGAGGCGCGCCACGACTCCGGGCTGGACCCCGAGGCGGTCCGGCTGGTCGAGCGCCACCACCTCGACCGCGTACTGGCCGGCGCCCGACTCGACGACGAGGGCCGCGCCCGGCTCTCGGACAGGAACCGCGAGCTCTCCGAGCTGTCCACACAGTTCGGGCAGAACCTGCAGCTGGCCACCGAGGCTGCCGCCGTCCGGGTGGCCGACGCCGCCGAGCTCGACGGGCTGAGCGAGGAGGAGGTCGCCGCCGCGGCCGGTGCCGCCGCCGACCGCGGCCTCGACGGGTACGTGCTGCCGCTGCTGCTGCCCACCGGTCAGCCGGTGCTGGCCAAGCTGCGCGACCGGGAGCTGCGCCGCCGCGTCTTCGAGGCGTCGGTGACCCGTGCGTCCTCGGGCGAGCACGACAACGGCCCGGTGGCCGCGCGGATCGCCCGGGTGCGTGCCGAGCGGGCGCGGCTGCTGGGCTTCGCCACCCACGCCGACCTGGTGCTCGCCGACCAGACCGCCAGCAGCACCGACGCCGTCGACGCGATGCTGTCGTCGATGGTCGGCCCGTCGACGGCGAACGCGCTGGCCGAGGGTGAGGTGCTGGCCGAGGTCGCCGTCCGCGACGGCGTGACCGAGCTGGCGGCGTGGGACTGGGCCTTCTACAGCGAGCGGGTGCGCGCCGAGCGCTACTCGGTGGACACCGCCGCTCTGCGGTCGTGGTTCGAGCTGGACCGGGTCCTGGTCGACGGCGTCTTCCGGGCCGCCGAGATGCTCTACGGATTCCGCTTCGCCCCGCGTCCGGACCTCGCCGGCTACCACCCCGACGTCCGCGTCTGGGAGGTCAGCGGCCCCGACGGCGAGGCGGTCGGCCTCTACCTCGGCGACTTCACCGCCCGCGAGGGCAAGCGCGGCGGGGCGTGGATGAGCTCGTTCGTCACCCAGTCGCGGCTGCTCGGCACCCGGCCGGTCGTCGTCAACAACCTCAACGTGGCCCGCGCGCCCGAGGGCCGGCCGACGCTGCTCACGCTCAGCGAGGTCGACACGCTGTTCCACGAGTTCGGCCACGCGCTGCACGGGCTGAGCTCGGCGGTGACCTACCCGCGCTTCGCCGGGACCGCGGTGCCCCGCGACTTCGTGGAGTTCCCGAGCCAGGTCAACGAGATGTGGGCGCTGTGGCCGGAGGTGCTGTCCACCTACGCGCGGCACGTCGAGACCGGAGAGCCGCTGCCGGCCGCCGTCGTCGAGGCGCTGGACGGCGCGCGGCTGTGGGGCGAGGGCTTCGCGACGCTGGAGTACCTCGCCGCCACGCTGCTCGACCAGGCCTGGCACCGCATCACCCCCGAGACCGAGGTCGGCGACCCCGCGGAGTTCGAGCGGCGGGCGCTGGAGCAGGCGGGTGTCGCCAACGACCTGGTGCCGCCGCGCTACCGGACGACGTACTTCCAGCACGTCTTCGCCGGCGGCTACGCGGCGGGCTACTACTCCTACATCTGGTCGGAGGTCCTCGACGCCGACACCGTGGAGTGGTTCCGCGAGAACGGCGGGCTGCGGCGCGAGAACGGCGACGTCTTCCGCGAGCGGCTGCTCTCCCGCGGTGGGTCGGTGGACCCGCTGGAGGCCTTCCGCGCCGTCCGCGGCCGCGACGCCGACCCCGGCCCGCTGCTGCGCCGCCGCGGCCTCGCCCCGGCCTGACGGTCGGCAGTACCGGCGTTCCTCGTGCGGTGCGGGTCCCGCAGGACCGGCAGCGCACGAGGAACGCCGGCAACCGGCCTACAGCCAGGGCAGCGAGAGCACCAGGTCGAGGTCGTCGGGGGCCTCGCCGTCGCGGACGAGCCGGTTGGGCTGGCGGTGGCCGCACGCCGTGCAGCGGTGGACCACCTGCCAGCCCTTGCCGGACTTCTCGACCAGCCCGATCGGCTCCATCGGCTGCCGGCACCCACTCGCGCGGTCACCGGGCAGCTCGTCGACGTGCAGCGACCACAGGCAGACCGGGCAGTGGTTGCGGTAGTGCCCGTCGCTGTTCGCGGGGACGTCGGCGGCGCAGTGGACGCAGACGAAGCCGGTGTTCTCCACCCGCCGGGAGCGGGCCACGCGCATCGGCGGGGTCCGGGTCAGGGGACGAACGGCTCGACGCCGACGACCTCGACGGTGATGTCGCGGCCGTTGGGCGCCTGGTAGGTGACCGTCGTGCCCGGCTTCGCACCGAGGATCGCCGAGCCCATCGCCGACTCCGGCGAGTAGACGGCGAGGTCGGTCGTGCCGGCGATCTCGCGCGAGCCGAGCAGGAACTTCTCGGTCTCGTCGTCGCCCTGGAAGCGGATGGTGATGACCGTGCCCAGCTCGGCGCTGGTGGCCGTGGTGGGCGGCTCGCCGACGCGGGCCTTGCGGAGCAGGTCGGTCAGCTGCCGGATCCGGCCCTCCTGCTTGCCCTGCTCCTCCTTGGCCGCGTGGTAGCCGCCGTTCTCCTTGAGGTCGCCCTCCTCGCGGCGGGCGTTGATCTCGGCGGCCATGGCGGGCCGGCCGGCCACCAACTGGTCGAGCTCGGCCTTCAGCCGGTCGTGGGCCTCCTGGGTCAGCCAGATGCCCTGCTCGTTCTCAGTGGGGGTGGTCACGCGGGGTACTCCTGCAGCTCGGGGGCCACCTCCCGGTCGGGAGGCGGTCGACGTCGATCCGGCCAAACTAACACCGGCCGAGAGGCCGTTGCAGGGACGCGGACGACCCCGCGGGGGAGCGGACCGTATCCGACGTCCGCGTGACGAGCACCACATCCACCCGTCCGGACGACGGGGTTCGCGGCGTCCCGTCGTCGCCTCGGGGACACTGTGGCGGTGACCGACGCCCACCCGTTGCGCCTGCTCGCCGTTCACGCCCATCCCGACGACGAGTCGAGCAAGGGCGCCGCGACCATGGCCCGGTACGTGGCCGAGGGCGTCGAGGTGATGGTGGCGACCTGCACCGGCGGCGAGCGCGGTTCCGTGCTCAACCCGGCGCTCGACCGCCCCGAGATCTGGGAGCGCCTGCCGCAGCTGCGCGTCGAGGAGATGTCGCGCGCCCGCGAGATCCTCGGCGTCCAGCAGGAGTTCCTCGGCTTCGTCGACTCCGGTCTGCCCGAGGGTGACCCGCTGCCGCCGCTGCCCGAGGGCTGCTTCGCGCTGGTCCCCACGGAGGAGGCCGCCGCCCCGCTGGTCGAGCTGATCCGCCGGTTCCGGCCGCACGTCGTGCTGACCTACGACGAGAACGGCGGCTACCCGCACCCCGACCACATCAAGACCCACGAGATCTCGGTGCACGCCTTCGAGGCGGCCGGTGACCCCGAGCGGTACCCCGACCTGGGCGAGCCCTGGCAGCCGAGCAAGCTCTACTACCACATGACCTTCACCCTGACCCGGGTGCGGGCGCTGCACGAGGCCATGGTCGAGGCCGGGGCGGAGTCCCCCTACGCGGAGTGGCTGGCCACCTGGGACCCCGAGCGGGACATGTCCTCCCGGGTGACCACCCGGGTGCCCTGCGCCGAGTACTTCCCGGTCCGCGACGCCGCCCTCATCGCGCACGCGACCCAGATCGACCCCGCCGGCCGCTGGTTCGCCTGCCCGATGGACGTGCAGCAGCGGGTCTGGCCCACCGAGGACTACGAGCTGGCCCGCTCGCTGGTCGACTCGCCCCTGCCCGAGGACGACCTGTTCGCCGGCATCCGCAGCGAGGTGCCGGTCCCGTGAACGCCGCGTCCATCCCCGGCGTCCTGGTCGAGGCCGTGCTGGCCGCCGAGGAGCAGCTGCCCGAGGACGTCGGCAAGTCCGGCCCGCTGGGGCTGTTCCTCATCCTCGTGCTGCTGGTCGCCGTCGGCTTCCTGGTCCGGTCGATGAACCGGCACATCAAGCGCGTGCCCCGCAGCTTCGACGACGCCGGCGAGGGTCCCCGGGTCGTCGTCCCCGACACCCCGGCCGAGCTGGTCGACGAGCCGCGCCGGCCCGGCCAGGACCTGCTCGACGACCTGCGCCGCGCGCCGCGTGCCATCGAGGGCCCGCGGCCCGAGCCCCGTGACGACCGGACGGACCCGCCGGCGCGCTGACGCCGGCGGGCCCGGGACTCCGCGGGGGGCGAGGAACGGCTCGATCTCGCGGGCGATCGCCGCCCGCGGCCGGCGCCGACGACGGTGGCCACGACCTCGCCGTCGCGGAACAGGCTCATCGTCGGCAGGCCCATGACCCGGTGTGTCCGTGCGGTCTCGGGGTCGGCGTCGACGTCGAGCTGGACGACCCGCAGCCGGTCGCCCTCCTCGGCGGCGAGCTGCTCGAGCACCGGCGTCACCATGCGGCACGGCGGGCACCAGGACGCGGTGAAGTCGACGAGGACGGGCACGTCGCTGCCGAGGACGTCGGAAGCGAAGGTGGCGTCCGTGGTGCGGGGCAGGGTGGTGCGGGGCAGGGTGGTGCGGGGCAGCGTGCTGCTCACGGGTCCCCTCTCTCAGGACGGAGGCGACCAGCCGGTCGCCGTGGGTGATCTCGGCCCCGCAGTCGCACACCAGGTGTGCGCCCACGTGGCCACCGCAGCCGGCGTGCCGGTAGGTCACGTCGGCCGGGCGGTCGTCGGCCAGGTGCCGGGCCGCCCAGCCGGAGAAGGCGGCGAGGACCGGCAGCAGGTCGCGTCCGGCGTCGGTGAGCACGTACTCCTGCCGCGGCCGGGCGCCGGGCAGGACGTACTCCCGCGGCTCGAGCACGCCCGCGGTCACCAGCCGGCGCAGCCGGTCGGACAGGACGGTGCGACCCTGGACCCAGACCTGTCGAGGGGATCAGTCCTCGACGGTGTGCTCGAAGGCGACGACGTACCCGGTGACCCGGCCGTCCCGGACGGTGTACCGGGCGCGGCCGTGCTCGACCACGCGCTGTCCGGTGCCGGGGTCGGGGCGGCCGACCTGGCGCCACTCGGCGGCCACGGCGTCGCCGTCGGGTGCCAGCCGGGTGACGGTGAACTCCCACGGGCCGTGCTCGGCGAGCATCTCGCGCACGTGGTCGGCGTAGCCGGCCGGCGTCCGGCGGACGACGACGCCCGAGTCGCCCTGGTGTGCCAGGACCTCGGCCGCCATCAGGTCGGCGGCGCGGTCGGGGTCGACCCCCGAGCGCACGGTGCGCAGCAGGTCGGCGACGACGTCGAGGGGGGTCCGCTCGTCCACGGCGCCATCCTGGCGGGCGGCCGGACCGGGCGTCCCCGGTCCGGCCGCGGTGCTCACCAGGTGTGCGCGACGTCGACGACGAGCCGGGCGCCGTCGCCCGGGCCGTCGAGGACCACCACGCGGAACGGCAGCCGGGCGCGGACGCCGAGGCCCACGGTGCTGGTGCCCTCGAACGACTGCGCCCAGGCGACCTGGCGGAAGGTGCGGTAGCCGCCGACCGCGACCGCCTCGGCGTCGTCGCGCGGGTCGTAGGTGGCCGTCCCGTCGGCGTACGCGGGGGAGTGCACGACCACCTGGAGGTCGGCGGCCCCGCGCAGCGGCACCGGCCGGCCCGAGCCGTCCTGCGCGACCCGCCCACGTAGCGGACGTCGTAGGAGACGTCGGCGGCGTCGATCCCGTCGAGGTCGAGGACCAGCCGGTCGTAGCAGTCGTGCCGGCCGGCGCGGACGTCGTCGAGGGTGCCCCCGCCGCGATCGGCGAGGGCCTCCGGCAGCGAGCCCCACGCCGTACTGCAGCCGGCGGCGGAGGCGGGGGAGAGGGTGGCGCCGAGGGCGGCCGTGGCGGCGGTCAGGACGACGGCGGCGCGGGTGCGGATGGTGCTCATGTCGGCTCCCAGGGGTCAGGGGGACGTGCTGACGGTGGCGAGGATCCGCCGACACGCCGCCGGGCACCATGGCCGGGATCGCCCACGGACGTCGAGCTGCGGGGCTCCGGTGTGTGGACAAGTGACAGGAGATCGGCCTCCCGGTGCGACACGAGGTGGCATGTCGTCGTCCGTCGCCCCGGGGTAACGGTGGGTGCCGTGTCCGCTCTGGGCGGAGCGGTCCGCCTTCCCCGCGGCGTCCGGGCGTCTTACCGTGTAAGCGTGTAATCAACTGCTGCCGAGGAGGCTGCTGTGCACGGACACCACTCCCGATTCGCCGACTCACCCTTCGCCCGGATGGGCGCCCCGGGCTTCCGCCGCCGCGGGCCGGGTGGCCGCGGGGGCGACGCCCCGCCGCCGGTCGACCGCGCCGAGGTCGCCGGCTGGTTCGCCGGGCGGCTGCCCGACGGCTGGTTCACCGGCCCCGTGGACCTCGTCGTCGACCGTGACGAGATCACCGTCGTCGGTCCGCTCGCCGAGCCCGACGCCGGTGAGGGCGACCCGGCCGCCGCCCGCGCCGGGCGCATCGCCCGCTTCCGCGAGGACACCCGCGAGCAGCGGATGGCCATCGCCGACGCCGCGCAGGAGCGCTACGGCCGCTCGGTGGCCTGGGGCGCCTCGTGCGGCGACGTCCGCGAGGTCTTCACCAACGCCTCGGTGCCGGTGATGACCCGGCTGCGGCAGTCCGAGCGGCTGGTGCTCGACACCCTCGTCGACGCCGGCGTCGCCCGCTCCCGCTCGGAGGCGCTGGTCTGGGCGGTGCGGCTGGTGGGGCAGCACGCCGACGCGTGGCTGACCGAGCTGCGCGACGCCATGTCCTCGGTCGAGGAGGTCCGGGCGCGCGGCCCGCAGCTCTGACCTCTGCGAGGCTGCCCAGGTGAGCCTCGAGCTGCTGCGGTCGGCCTACGGCGACCTGTCCGCCCTGGTGGGCGGCCTGACGCCGGAGGAGGGGTGGCAGCCCAGCGGGTGCGCCGGCTGGAGCGTCCTCGACCTCACCCAGCACCTGCTCGACGACGCCCGCCGGGGACTGGTCGCCCTGGCCACCCCGGCGGGCGGGCCGGCCACCACCGACGCGGTCGCCTATTGGCGCTCCTGGCAGCCCTCGCCCGAGGACGACGACTCCACCGCGTGGCGCACCCGCGTGCGGGCCAGCGTCACGGGCGGGTTGCCGCACCTGGCGCCGCTGTACGCGGAGACGGCGGCCGCCGTGTGCGTGGCGGCGGGGCGGGCCGACCCCGGCGAGCTCGTGGCGACGCAGGGCTGGGTGGTCCGCGCCGGCGACCTGCTGTCCACGCTCGCCGTCGAGGCCGTCGTCCACCACCTCGACCTGGTGGCGCACCTGGACCGCCCCGGGCCCCCGGCCGACGGTCTGGCCGAGGTCCGGCGGGTGCTCGAGGAGCTCGTCGGCGGCCCGCTGCCGGACGGGTGGGACGACGCCACAGCCGCCCGCCGCGGCACCGGCCGCGAGCCGCTGACCGACGCCGACCGCGCGGCGCTGGCGGAGGCCGCCGGCCGGTTCCCCCTGTTCGGTTGAAGGACCACCCTGCCCCCACCCCTCGCGGGCTCGGAGCGGGCCCCTGCAGGGCGGCCGACCGTCGCTCACCGGGGACACTGGGTGTCGTGCCCGCTCCCGCTGTCGTCCCCGCCGCCACCGACGTCCTGGTGGTGGGAGCCGGGCCGGCCGGTTCGGCCGCTGCCGCGTGGGCGGCGCGCGCGGGTGCCGACGTCCTGCTCGCCGACGCCGCCGTCTTCCCCCGCGACAAGGCCTGCGGCGACGGGCTGACCCCGCGCGCGGTCGCCGAGCTCGACCGGCTCGGCCTCGGCGACTGGGCGCGCGGCAAGGCCCGCAACCGCGGGCTGCGCGCCGCCGGCTTCGGCCGGGTCTGGGAGCTGCCCTGGCCCGGCGGGGCGTTCCCCGACCACGGCAGCGCGGTGCCGCGCACCGAGCTCGACGCCCGCATCCGCGCCTGCGCGCTGCAGTCGGGAGCGACGCCGCTGGAGGGCGCGCGGGCCGTCGACGTCGAGCGCGACGGCGACCGGGTGCGAGGCGTGGTGTTCGACGTCGGTGGGGAGCGGTCCACCGTGCGCTGCGAGCAGCTGGTCGTCGCCGACGGCGTCCGCTCGCCCCTGGGCCGCGTGCTGGGCCGGGAGTGGCACCGCGACACCGCCTACGGCGTCGCCGCCCGCGGCTACGTCGCCTCCGGGCGCAGCGACGACGAGTGGATCTCCTCGCACCTGGAGCTGCGCGACGCCGAGGGCGAGCTGCTGTCGGGGTACGGCTGGGTCTTCCCGCTCGGGGCGGCGGCCGGCCAGGTGAACATCGGCGTCGGCACGCTGGCCACCGCGCGCCGTCCGGCCGGGGTGCAGCTCAAGGCGCTGCTGGAGACCTACGCGACCGCCCGCCGCGAGGACTGGGAGCTGTCGGGCCCGGTGCAGGCACCGGCGTCCGCGCTGCTGCCGATGGGCGGGGCGGTGTCCGGCGTTGCCGGGCGCAACTGGGCGCTGGTCGGCGACGCCGCCGGGTGCGTCAACCCGCTCAACGGCGAGGGCATCGACTACGGCCTGGAGACCGGGCGCACGCTGGCCGGGATGCTGGAGGAGGACGACTGGTCCGCGGCCTGGCCGGCCAGCCTGCGCGGCCACTACGGCGAGGCGTTCTCCATCGCCCGCCGGCTGGCCGGCCTGCTCACCCTGCCGCGCCTGCTGCCGGCGGCGGGGCCGGTCGGCATGCGCTCACGCGTGCTGATGACGGTGGCACTGCGGGTGATGGGCAACCTGGTCACCGACGCCGACCGCGACGCCGTGGCCCGCGCCTGGCGACTCGCCGGCCGCACCTCCCGCCACTTCGACGAGCGCCCCCTGTTCGCCTGAGCCCCGAGGCATGGGAAGCTCTCCGCACGTCTGAGCCGTGAGGACGTGCGGATCGCCTCCTGTGCCTGAGCCCTGCTCAGACGAACGGCGAGTTGTACATCGCGAAGTAGACGGCGATGTAGTGGCAGATCGCGGCCACGATGGTCATCGCGTGGAAGACCTCGTGGTACCCGAACACGCCCGGCCACGGGTTCGGCTTCTTGATCGCGTAGGCCACGCCGCCGACCGTGTAGAGCACCCCGCCGGCCGCGAGCAGCACCAGCGACGCGACGCCGGCGATGTGCAGGATGTCGGTGAGGATGAAGACGGCCACCCAGCCCAGGCCGATGTAGAGCGGTACGCCCACCCAGCGCGGCGCTGTCGGCCAGGTCAGCTTGAGGCAGACGCCGGCCAGGGCCCCGGCCCAGACGCCGCCGAGGACCCAGTAGCCCAGGGGCTGATCGACGGCGAGCAGCGAGAACGGCGTGTACGTGCCCGCGATGAACAGGAAGATCATCGAGTGGTCGAGCCGTTTCATGATCTTCCAGCCGCGGGGTGACCAGCGCCGGCGGTGGTAGAGCGCGCTGATGCCGAACAGTCCGCAGATGGTGAGGCAGTAGACGGCGACGGAGAAGCCGGAGCGGGCGCCGAGCACGGCGCCCAGCGGGATGAGCACGGCGCCGGCGACGATCGCACCGAAGAACGCGAACAGGTGCAGCCAGCCGCGCATCCGCGGCCGGGTGTCGGGGTGGTCCCAGTCGTCGTCGTCGAAGTCCTCGGCGGTCCAGGTCCGCTCGACCTGCTGGCCCTCGTCGTGGACGGTGGCGACGGCCGGGCCGCGCGGAGCCTCGATCTCGGCCCCGTCGGCCTGCACCCGGACGTGCTCGAGATCGTCGGGAGCAGTGCTCATGAACCGAGGTTACGGACCCGTAGGGAGGCCCGCACCGGCAGCGACCTGTGAGTTCGCCATCAGTCCGACAGAGGCCGGACGATCGCCCGGGTGGCAGCGGAACGGCGGCGTCCCCGTGCGCCTAGGGTGTGCGCCGTGGGGGCGCGCCAGTGGGTCCGCGACGCGCTGACCCAGCTCTACGAGCGCCGGCTGGCCCGGCAACTGGTCGGGGCCGACGTCCCCCGCCACGTGGGCGCGATCATCGACGGCAACCGGCGCTGGGCGCGGGCCACCGGGCTGCTCGACCCGAACGCCGGGCACCGCCGCGGCGCCGACCGGATCGCCTCCTTCCTCGGCTGGTGCGACGAGGCCGGTGTCGAGGTGGTCACCCTCTTCCTGCTCTCCACCGACAACCTGTCCCGGCCCGAGCCGGAGCTGACGCCCCTGCTGCGGATCATCGAGGGCGTCGTCGAGGACCTCTCCGCCCCCGACCGGCGCTGGCAGCTGCACCCGGTCGGCGCGCTGGGCCTGCTCCCGGCGGAGACGGTCACCGTCCTCAAGGAGGCCGAGGAGGGCACCCGCGACCGGCCGGGCGCGACGGTCAACCTCGCCGTCGGCTACGGCGGGCGCAGGGAGATCGCCGACGCCGTCCGCTCGCTGCTGGCCGACCACGCCAGCCGGGGGACGTCGCTCGACGAGCTGGTCGAGCTGCTCGACGTCGAGCACATCGCCGAGCACCTCTACACCCGCGGCCAGCCCGATCCGGACCTCGTCATCCGCACGAGCGGCGAGCAGCGGCTGTCGGGCTTCCTGCTCTGGCAGACGGCGCACTCGGAGTTCTACTTCACCGACGTCTACTGGCCCGACTTCCGGCGGGTGGACTTCCTGCGGGCGCTGCGCGCCTACGCGGCGCGGCACCGCCGTTTCGGTGGGTGACAGACTCGGGCGCATGGCTCCCGGCACCGTCGACGTCCCCCTCGAGTACGTGCGGCTGGGACTGCGCTTCGACCGGCTGGAGCCCGGCTTCGTCGACGCCTACACCGGCGAGAAGCGGATCCGCGCCGAGGTGGAGAGCGAGCCGGCGCCCACCCCTCAGGGCCTGCGCGACCAGGCCCGCGCCCTGCTCGGTGAGCTCGACGCCGCCGGGCTGCCGGAGGGCCGTACCGCGTTCCTCCGCGGCCAGCTGACCGGCCTGGAGTGCAGCGCCCGGAAGATGAGCGAGGAGCCGGTCGGCTTCCTCGACGAGGTGCGCAGCTACTTCCAGGTCGACCTCGTCCTCGGCGACGCGGCCCACTACGCCGCCGCGCACGCCGAGCTCGACGTGCTGCTGCCCGGCGACGGCACGCTCGCCGAGCGCTACGCCGCGCACCGCCGTCGCGAGGAGTGCCCGCCGCAGCGGCTGGAGGCGGCGGTGCACGCGCTGTCCAGCGCGCTGCGCGACCGGGTGCGCGGCCGCTACGGCCTGCCCGAGGTCGAGACGGTCCGCTACGAGGTGGTCACCGACAAGCCGTGGTCGGGCTTCAACTACTACGAGGGCGACTTCCGCTCGCGGGTGGCGATCAACGCCGACCTGCCGCACCGGCTCAGCCAGCTCGCCCACCTGGTGGCGCACGAGTCCTACCCCGGCCACCACACCGAGCACTGCCGCAAGGAGCGCGGCCTGGTCGAGCGCGACGGGCACCTCGAGCACACGGTCTTCCTGGTCAACACCCCCGAGTGCCTCATGGCCGAGGGCCTGGCCGACCTCGGCGTCGACGCCGCCGTCGGCCGGGGCTGGGGGCCGTGGGCGGCCGAGGTGCTCGGCGACCTGGGGCTGCGCTTCGACGGGCACCTCGCCGAGCGGATCGCCGCGGCCGCCGCGCCGCTCAACCGCGTCCGGCAGGACGCCGCCGTGATGCTGCACGACCGCGGAGCCGACGCCGACGAGGTGGCCGCCTACATCCAGCGCTGGTCGTTGGTCAGCCCCGACCGGGCCCGCCAGCAGCTGCGCTTCCTCACCCACCCCCTGTGGCGGGCCTACATCACCACCTACGTCGAGGGCTACGACCTGCTGCAGCGGTGGCTGGCGGCCCGGCCGGAGGACCAGGACGTCGCCGGCCGCTTCGTCCGCCTGCTCGACGAGCCGCTGACCCCCGCCGTCGTCACCGCCGAGCTGTCGGCCGCCTGACCGGTGCCCCGCCGTGACCCCCGGGAGGCCCGCGCGCTCGGTCTGTGGACGGCGGGCTGGCTGTTCGCGCTGCTGCTCGCGGGCCTGGTGTGGATCGGCGACCTCGCGGTGCAGTGGCCGGTGCTGACGGTCCCGCTGGTGTGGGCGCTGGTGGCGCTGCGCCCACGCGGCGGGCGCTCGCACGGCCGGCGGCGGGACGACGAGTGGCCGCCCGACGACGACCTCGCCGGCTGGCCGCCGCCGGACGACGTCCCCCCGCGGATGCCGCCCACCCGGGAGCTGCCCTGGCTCCCCGACGTGCCCCGGGACCGCCGGCAGGAGTGAGTTCCCTGTCCCGCCGCGGTCCCGCCGCGGACGGGCAGGGTGGGCGCCGCAGGTGGTGCGTCTGGGGCAGCTGGGTCCCTCCGAGGGGGGACACGCCGCCTCCTCGTCATGTGACTGTCACCTCACGGCTCTAGCGTCCGGGGTGGACGACGGGCCCGTCCCGCCGTCCACGGGAGGCCCGGTTGGTTCTGACGTTCTCGTCGACCAGAGGGGCCGGTCCCCGGCCCCTGCGCCGGGGCCCGGCCACCTTCGAGCCGGGGCGCGGTCCGCGCCCCGTCGGGAGTCGACCGTGACCACTCGCCGCACGTACGTCCTCGACACCTCCGTCCTGCTCTCCGACCCCCGCGCGCTGCTGCGCTTCGGCGACGCCGACGTGGTGCTCCCGCTGGTCGTCATCGGGGAACTCGAGGACAAGCGGCACCACCCCGAGCTCGGCTGGTTCGCCCGCCAGGCGCTGCGGCTGCTCGACGACCTCCGGGTCACCCACGGCCGGCTGGACGCGCCGGTGCCGGTGGGGGAGGACGGCGGCACGCTGCACGTCGAGCTCAACCACAGCGACGCCGCGGTGCTCCCGGCCGGCTTCCGCAACGACAGCAACGACAGCCGGATCATGGTGGTCGCGCTCAACCTGCGCGCCGAGGGCCGCGACGTCTGCCTGATCACCAAGGACGTGCCGCTGCGGGTCAAGGCGGCGGCGGTCGGCCTGGACACCGACGAGTACCGCGTGCTGGACGCCGTCGACGCGGGCTGGACCGGCATGGCCGAGCTGTCGCTCGAGGACGCCGAGCTGTCGGCCCTGTACGACACCGGTGAGGTCTACGTGCCGGCGGCCGCGGAGCTGCCCGCGCACACCGGGCTGGTGCTCCTGAGCTCGCGCGGGTCGGCGCTGGGTCGGGTCACGCCGGACAAGAAGGTGCGGCTGGTCCGCGGCGACCGCGAGGCGTTCGGGCTGCACGGGCGCTCGGCCGAGCAGCGGGTGGCGCTGGACCTGCTGCTGGACCCCGAGGTGGGGATCGTCTCGCTCGGCGGGCGGGCGGGCACCGGCAAGTCGGCGCTGGCGATTTGCGCGGGGCTCGAGTCGGTCATGGAGCGGCGGGCGCACAAGAAGGTCGTCATCTTCCGGCCGCTGTACGCCGTCGGCGGGCAGGAGCTCGGGTACCTGCCGGGCGGCGAGGGCGAGAAGATGTCGCCCTGGGCGCAGGCGGTCTACGACACCCTCGGCGCGCTGGTGTCCAAGGAGGTCCTCGAGGAGATCGCGGCGCGCGACCTCATCGAGGTGCTGCCGCTGACCCACATCCGCGGCCGCTCGCTGCACGACTCGTTCGTGATCGTCGACGAGGCGCAGTCGCTGGAGCGCGGCGTGCTGCTGACCGTGCTGTCGCGGCTGGGCAGCGGGTCGCGGGTGGTGCTCACGCACGACGTCGCGCAGCGGGACAACCTGCGGGTCGGCCGGCACGACGGCGTCGCCGCGGTGGTCGAGCAGCTCAAGGGTCACCCGCTGTTCGCGCACGTGACGCTGACCCGCTCGGAGCGCTCGCCGATCGCCGCCCTGGTCACCGAGATGCTGGAGGACTTCCCGCGCTGACCCGCGTCGGGCGGCCGGGCGGGCTCTTGCGGTGTTCCACCCGCTCTCGCGGTCCTGCAGGACCGCGAGAGCGGCGACGACACCGCAAGAGCCCGGTCACAGCAGACGTCCGGCGCGGGTGAAGGCGCCGCGGATGCGACGCTCGATCACGGACGGGGTGTCGAGGTCGGCCCAGGTCCAGCGGGCGACCTCCCAGCCCGCGTCGCGGATCTCGTCCTCGCGGAGCTTCTCGCGGAAGACGACGTCGCCGGGGTCCCGTCCCTCGTCGGCGCGGTACTTCACCCGCCCGTCGAACTCCCCGACGGTCCGGCGCGCCCGCCAGCCGAAGTCGCAGCGGCCGATCACCGACCGGTCCGGCCGCAGGAGCCGCACCTGTAGGTCGGGCGCCGGGATCCCGAGCCGGTGGAGGAGAACCCGGCTCCGGCTCTCGCCGACGCTCTCGCTGTGTGCGTCGGCGAATGCGGTGACACGAGCGGCACGGCGGGACCCGGGCACGGCGCCCATCCGCTCGAGGCAGCCGGTCAGGTCCTCTCGCGAGAGGCTGCCGGTGGCCAGCGCCGCATCGGCGGCGACGACCGCGGACTCGAAGGACGCCGACCGGGCCAGGTCCACCACCGTGCGCGCCATGGTCGTGGCCGGGACACCGTCGACGAGAGTCACGTCGCTGTCGGGCAGGCGTGCCACGTGCAGGTGGACGCGGGCACTGCCGCTGCCGGCTGCGGGCGGTCGCCTCGTCACGTGCACGCGTGCGCCGTCGACCCGCCACAGCGGCAGCCCGTGGAGCACGGCGGCCGAGCCGTGGCTGACCACGCTGCCGTCCCGGAGCGCCGGCGCGGTCGCCAGGACGAGCGCACGGTGCCGCGAGAGCCCGGCCGTCGGGTCGAGGTAGGCGCCTCGCCGGACCCGGACGAGCTCGCCTCGGCGCACGGTACGAGCCAGCTCGCCGTCGGTGACGTCGGCGGCGAGGGCCTCGGACCGCCGCAGGACGCGCGCCGGGGGCATCCAGTCGGTCATGCAGCGACCGTCGCCGTCCGCACTGCGGCATGACGCCGCTCGGGGAGATCTGTGGACGGCGCCCCGTCCTGTGCCCCTGCGGTGTCCCTCGCCCTCCTGCGGTCGTGCAGCACCGCAGGAGCACGGAGGCCACCACGGGAGCGGGTCAGGCGACGGGGGTGGGGTCCTCGTCGGGGACCGGCCTCGTCGGGCGGGTGCGCTGGTGGTCGGCCGGCCGGGCCTGCGGCGTCGCGGCCCAGCGCAGCAGCGCCACCGCGCCCCAGCCGGCGAGCAGACACCAGGGCAGCCGGGCGACCACCTCGTCGATCGTGAAGTCGCCGCGCAGGTACAGCGCGAGCACCGGGAGGGCCAGCACGAGCCCCACCGTGAGGACGTCCCAGCGCAGCGGGCTCATGCCTCAGCGCTCTCCAGCCGCTCGCACAGCAGCGAGGCCCAGCGGTGCGCCGTCGCCCGCGCTCCGTCGATGAGGGCCACCGGCACCGTCGTCCGGCCCAGCACGGCGGCGGGGTCGGCGGTCAGGTCGGTGTCCTGGACGACGAGGGCGTCGACGCGGGGGAGCGCGTCCAGCCACGGGCCGACGTCCTCGGGCTTGCGGGTCGCCTCGACGACGGCCCACACGCCCACCGGCGAGAAGATCGCCATGACCTGCTCGAGCCACGTCCGCGCACCGGCACGCATCGGGGCGTCCACCGCGACGACGGTCGGCGTCCCCGCGGCGGTGGCTTCCTGCTTGCGGGCGATCGCGGTGTCGACCGAGGTGATCCGGCTGGACTCGGACGCGAGCGCGGCGAGGTCACCGCGGGTGGCCCACTGCAGCCGGTCGGCGTCCAGGCGCATCGTGGCCGCCAACGAGCGGGCGGCGGCCAGCGTCTCGACGCCCGGGCCGACCACCAGCAGCACCTCGCCGGCACCGGACGGGGCCGACGGCGCCACGGGCAGCGCCGCGCCCAGCGCACGGGTGAGCGCCGCGTAGGTGCCGGCGTCGGCGACCTCGGCCGGGAAGCCGCCGCCGAGCAGGTCCTCCGGCACCCCGAGGGCGCGCAACCGGGCGACGGTGCCGGCGGCCTCGACCATGCGGGGGTCGACCCAGCCGCGGTTCACGGGCGTGCTGCCGGCCTCGCGGACCGACGAGACGACGACGCGACCCGGCGTCCACCCGCGGGCGGCGCGGGCGTCGACCGGCAGGCGGGTGACGGTCGCCAGGCCCGGAGCCGGGGCCACGCGGGCGACGGCCTGGCCGGGCACCGGCGGGAGGCGGCGCGCCGGCGGCACGGGCGGGCGCCCGAGCAGCCGCGGCACGGCCAGCTCCGCGCCGGGGGTCGGCGGCGGGAGCAGCGACAGCGGGGGCAGCACGGCGGTGGAGTCGAGGGCGAGCGGCGCGGGGTCGCTGGCGGTCGGCGCGAGCACCGCCTCCTCGACCTCCCACTCGTCGGACTCCGCCGAGGCGTCGACCCACGCCGGCTCCTGGTCGGCACGCTGCGAGGGTGCCGGGACCGGCGGGCGGCCGCGGTGCACGCCGCCCTGGGTGGAGGCGCTGGCGAGCACGCCGCGGAGGATGTCGGTGAGGGCGTCGTCGGGGGTGTCGTGCGCCAGCGCGGCACGCAGCACCTCGGCGATCGCCTCCTCGCGCCCGGTCACCGGACCGGTCAGGTCGGGCTCGGCGGCCCATTCGGCCACCGGCTGGGGCGTCGGCACCTCGATAGGCTCGACGACGACCGCCGGCAGCACGTCGGTGGCCGGCTCGTCGTCGAGCACGAGGGCCACCGCGGCGGTCTCGACGACGGGCACCTCGAGGACGGGCTCCTCGGCGGCGGGCTCCTCGGCGACGGGCTCGTCGGCCGGGCCGAGCAGCTCGGTCAGCAAGGAGTCCTCGTCGTCCGGGAGCTCGGCCGGGAGCTCGGCCGGGACGGGCTCCTCGGCGGCGATGTCCTCGGCGGCGATGTCCTCGGCGGCGATGTCCTCGGCGGCGATGTCCTCGGCGGCGATGTCCTCGGCGGCGATGTCCTCGGCGGCGATGTCCTCGGCGGCGATGTCCTCGGCGGCGATGACCTCGGGAACGACGTCCTCGGCGGGCTGAGGGGAGACGGCGGGACGGGAGACGGGCACGGGGTCGGCCCACATGTCCACGCCGAGCGCGGACGGCTCGTCGGCCACCTCGTCGTCGGCGACCTCGGCCTCCTCGGCCCCGGGCTCCTCGACGGCGACCTCGACCACGGGCTCCTCGGCCACGGGGAGCTCGACGACCGGCTCCGCCACGACCGGCTCCGCCACGACGGGGGCCTCGACCACCGGCGCGACCGGAGCGGCAGCAGCCACGGGAGCAGGAGCAGCCACGGGAGCGGGAGCGGCAACGGGGGCAGGAGCGGCCATCGCCGCGGCGAGGGCGGCGGCCAGCGGCATCGACGGCGTGACGGGCGCCGGCTCCGGCGTCCGCAGCACCGAGGACGGCTCGGGCTCCTCCTCCATCGCGCTCGCGGCCGCGGTGGCCGCGGCGACCTCCTGGACCGCGCGCAGGGCCTCGGCCGCCGAGAGCGCGGCGGCGGAGCGGACGGCGTCGTCGACGGCCTCGCTCACCTCGCGGTCACCGGCGACGACCTGCGCCAGCGCGGCGGTGAACAGCGACGGGCCGGTGGGCTCGGCCGGCGTCGCCGGGGGACGCACCGGGGCGCGCCCGGTCCGGCGGGCGGCCGCAGGAGCAGCAGGAGTCGGCGCAACGGCACGGGCAGCGGGAGCCGGCGCGGCAGCGCGGGGAGCGGTGGCCGGCCGGAACGCGGCGGTGCCGGGAGCCGGACGGCGGGGCGCGCCCACCGAGGCCCGGGAGTACAGGTCGACGTCGGGGTCGCCGTCGCCGGAGCCGAGCAGGCCGGCCAGCTCCGCGACCGGGTCGGGCAGCTCACGGGGAGCGGCCGGGCGGCCGGTGGGACGCGCGGCCGCGGGACGGCTGCGGTGCATGTCGGCCGCCCGCAGGAACGCGCCGGTGTCCTGCAGCGGGCGGGGGTCGCGGCTGAGCGCGGCCTCGATCCGGCGCGCGGACTCCGACTTCGGCGCTGGTGCGCGGCGGGCCGGCTCGACCTCCTCCACCTCGGCCACGAAGCGCTCGGTGGCGAAGAAGCCCAGCAGGCCGCCGGAGCGGATGCGGCGCACGCCGACGATCCGCACCGCGTGCCCGTACCGCTCCCGTGCCGCCGCGACGGCGGCCTCGGGCGTGGGCGCCTCAACGGATGGCAACGGCACCGTTCACCACTCCCAGTGACTCGATCTGGGCCGTGCGGGAGACCTCGGAGTACGAGATCACCGGCAGGCGGGGGAGGACCTGACGCATCAGGCGGGACAGCGCGGCCCGCACCTGGGGGGAGCACACGAGGACGGGGGACAGGCCGTGCTGCTCGGCGTCCTCGAGCAGCCCGCTGCAGCCGGTCACCAGCGCATCGACCGAGCCGGCGTCGAGGGCCAGCACCTGGCCGCCGTCGCTGTGCCGGACCGCCTCCAGCAGCCGCTGCTCGAAGCCCGGCTCGAGGGTGAGCACGTGCAGCCGCTCGTCGGGCGTGACGTAGGGGTGGCTGATCGCCGAGCCGAGCGCGCCGCGCACGGCCTCGACCAGCCCGTCGAGGTCGGTCGAGGTCCTCGCCCGCAGCGACAGCGCCTCGAAGATGCGCACCAGGTCGCGGATGGAGACGTTCTCCTCGAGCAGCGCGTGCAGCACCCGCTGCACCTCGCCGAGGGTGAGCAGCGCCGGGGTGAGCTCCTCGACGACGACCGGGTGGGTCCGCTTGACCATCTCGACCAGCAGCCGCACGTCCTCGCGGCCGAGCAGCTCGGAGGCGTTCTGGCGGACCACCTCGGCCAGGTGGGTGGTGATGACCGAGGAGCGGTCGACGACGGTGGCGCCGGCCATCTCCGCCTGCCGCTGCAGCTCGATCGGCACCCACTTGGCCGGCAGGCCGAACACCGGCTCGCGGGTGGGCCGGCCGGGCAGCCCGTCGAGTGCGTCGCCGATCGCCAGCACGGTGCCGGCGGGCGAGATGCCCTTGGCCGCCGGGACGCCGTTGAGCCAGATGACGTACTGGGACGCCGGGAGGTCGAGGTTGTCGCGGGTGCGGACCAGCGGGATTACCAGGCCGGTCTCCATCGCGACCTTCCGGCGCAGCGCCTTGACCCGGTCGAGCAGGTCGCCGCCGCGGGAGGAGTCGACGAGGTCGACGAGGTCGAAGGCCACCTCGAGCTCGAGCGGGTCGACCCGCATGCGCTCGGCGATCGCCTCGGGGGAGTCGGGGGCCGGGGCCTCGGCGGCGGTGATCGCCGGCGTCTCGTCGTCGTCCTCCGGGAGCTCCTGCATGCGGGAGGCCATGAACAGGAACACCCCGCCGATCAGGAGGAACGGCAGTTTCGGCAGCCCCGGGATCAGGCACAGCGCGAGGGCCGCGCCGCCGGCGATGCGCACCGGCTGCTTGAACCGGCCGAGCTGGGCGAGCAGGTCGGTGCCCATGTCGGCCTGGCTGGCCGAGCGGGTCACGATGATGCCGGTCGCGGTGGACAGCAGCAGGGCGGGGATCTGCGAGACCAGGCCGTCGCCGACCGTCAGCAGCGAGAAGGTGGAGACGGCCTCGCCAGGTGCCATCCCCCGCTGCATGACCCCGACGGCGAACCCGCCGACGAGGTTGATCAGCGTGATGATGATCGCCGCGATGGCGTCGCCCTTCACGAACTTCGAGGCACCGTCCATCGAGCCGTAGAAGTCCGCCTCGGCGGTGACCTCGGTGCGCCGCTTGCGCGCCTGCTTCTCGTTGATCAGCCCGGCGTTGAGGTCGGCGTCGATGGCCATCTGCTTGCCGGGCATCGCGTCGAGGGTGAAGCGGGCGCCGACCTCGGCCACGCGGCCGGCCCCGTTGGTGATGACGACGAACTGGATGATCGTGAGGATCACGAAGATCACCAGGCCGACGACCAGCGAGCCGCCGATCACGAAGTGCCCGAAGGCCTCGATGACCTTGCCGGCGTAGCCGTCGGTGAGCACCAGCCGCGTCGAGGAGACGTTGAGCGCGAGGCGGAACAGCGTCGCGATGAGGATCAGCGACGGGAAGACCGCGAAGTCCAGCGGCCGCTTGATCTGCATGGAGACCAGCAGGATCAGCAGCGACGCGGTGATGTTCAGGCCCAGCAGCAGGTCCAGCACGGCCGCCGGCAGCGGCACGACCAGCATCAGGACGATGGCCACCACGCCGATGGGCACGGCCGCCTTGCTCATCCCTCGCACGGGCACCCCATCGGCAGCCGGGGGTGCCCGGCCGACCGCGGACGGTGCACCAGTCACAGCTGCCCCACACCTCGTGCAGGCACAGGAGGCTCTCCGCACGTATCGGCAGGTGGGACGTGCGCATCGCCTCCAATGCCTCGCGGAGTCAGGAGGCGATCGGGGCCCTCCGGCGGCCGGCCCTCGGCAGGTCCGCGACGTCGGGTGCCTGGAAGCCCGGGCGGTGGAACCCGCCGCGCACACCGCGGGTACCGAGCTGCATGACGAAGGCCAGCACCCGGGCGACGGCGGTGAACAGTTGCGGCGGCACCTCCTGGCCCAGCTCGCAGGAGGCGTGCAGGGCCCGCGCGAGCGGCACGTCCTGGACCATCGGCACCCGCGCCTCGGCGGCCCGCTCGCGCAGCCGGGCGGCCATCTCGTCGGCGCCCTTGGCCACCACCCGCGGCGCGCCCCGCTCCGGCTCGTACTTCAGCGCGACGGCGACGTGCGTCGGGTTGACCAGAAGGACGTCGGCGGTGGCGACCTCGGCCATCATCCGGTTGCGCGACATGGCCAGCTGCATCGAGCGGCGCTGGCCCTTCACGTGCGGGTCGCCCTCGGACTGCTTGTGCTCCTGCTGGATCTCGTACTTGGTCATCTTGAGCTTGCTCATCGTCTGCTTGCGCACCACGACGTAGTCGGCGATCGCGATGACCAGGCCGGTGACCGCCACGACGCGCAGCATGAGGACGGCGGAGGAGGCGAAGGTCGCCACCACCGCCGACAGAGGCAGCGCGCCCGACGCCGACACCAGCGCCTGCGCCCGGTCGCTGGTCACGACGACGACGGTGCCGAGCGCGGCGGTCTTGATGACGGCCTTGAGCGCCTCCCAGAGCCCGTGCGTGCCGAACATCCGCTTCATCCCGGGGAACGGGTTGAGCTTCTTCAGCGTCGGCTTCATGCCCTTCGTGGCGAAGGAGACCCCGCCCTGCGCGGCGGACGCCAGCACCCCGACCAGCATCAGCGACAGCGCCATCGGCAGCAGCGTCTCGAGGAAGACCGTCAGCGCCTGCCCGAGCAGCGCGCCGACCGCTTCGGCCTCCGGCTCGTCGACCACCGTCCCGAACTGCACGAACAGCCGGCCGATGGCGTCGAAGGTGTTCCCCACCAGCATCGGCAGGAAGACGCTGGCCGCCGACACGCCCGCCCAGGTGCCCAGCTCCTGGGTCCGCGGGATCTGCCCCTCCTTGCGCGCCTCCTTGAGACGCTTGGGAGTGGGCTTCTCGGTCTTCTCACCCCCCTGACCGTCCTTGGCCATCCCGGCTCACCCGCTCCGGAAGCCGACGACCGCGCGGGTGGCCTGCTCCAGCAGCGCGTCGAGCGCCGGCGGCAGCAGGGGGAAGGTCAGCCCGAGCAGCGCGAGGGTCAGCATGATCTTCACGGGGAAGCCGATGGCGAAGATGTTGAGCGCCGGGGCGGCCCGGGACAGCAGGGCCAGGGCGACGTCGGCCAGCAGCAGCACGGCCACCATCGGGCCGGCGATCTGCAGGGCGGCGAGGAACATCGTCGAGAACGCCGTCAGCACGACGTGGGCGACGTCCTCGGCCGGGTAACCGCCGGACACCGGCAGCCCCTCGTAGGAGGTGGCGAACCCGCGCACGATGAGCAGGTGCCCGCCGCTGGTGAACAGCAGCGTCGTGGCCAGCAGGTAGTGCAGCTTGCCGATGACGGAGTTGGTGGTCATGGCCAGCGGGTCGTAGGCCGGCTGCAGGGAGAAGCCGCCGGTGACGTCGATGAGCTCCCCGGCGAACTGCACCGCGGTGAAGAACAGCTGGACGACGAAGCCCAGCGCCGCGCCGATGGCCACCTCGCTGACCGCCGTGACGACGAGGAACCCGGTGGTCGGCTCGGGCAGCCCGGGCGCCACGCGATCCAGCAGCGCGACCGCCAGTGCCAGCGCCAGCGCGCCCTTGACCGGCGCCGGGATGGTGCGCGTGGTGAACGGCGGGGCGAGCAGGACGAAGCCGGCCGCCCGGGCGGTGGCCAGCAGCAGGGCCGCGAGCGTGACCGCCGGGACCTCGAGGTCCATGGCGGTCAGGTCCGCCCGAGCAGGTGCGGCAGCTGGGCGAACAGGGTGTGGGTGAAGTCGACCAGCTCGGCGAGCACCCAGTTGCCCGTGACCAGCAGCGCGATGCTCACCGCGATCATCTTGGGGACGAAGGACAGCGTGGGTTCCTGGATCTGGGTCGCCGCCTGGAACAGCGAGATCAGGAAGCCGACAAGCAGGGCGGTCAGCAGGACCGGGGCGGCCACCTTGGCGGCCACCATCATGGTCTGGATGGCGATGCCGGTGACGTCTGCGTCGCTCACGTGTACGACCCCACGAGTGACGTGGTGATCATCGCCCAGCCGTCGACGACCACGAAGAACAGCAGCTTGAACGGCAGCGACACGATGGACGGCGGCACCATCATCATGCCCATCGCCATGAGCGAGGCGCTGACCAGCATGTCCAGCACCAGGAACGGGATGAACACGACCAGCCCGATGATGAAGGCGCTCTTGAGCTCGGAGAGGACGAACGCCGGGACCAGCGTCGTCATGCTCACCGCGGCGCGGTCCTCGGGCTGCTCCTCGCCCGACAGGCCGACCATGAGCTGCAGCTCGTCGTCGCGGGTGTTGTCGAGCAGGAACTCCTTGAGCGGCACGACGCCGGCGTCGTAGGCCTGGGAGACCGTCATGGTGCCGTCCATGTAGGGCTGGACGGCGATCTCGTTGACGTCGGACAGGACCGGGCCCATCACGAACAGCGTGAGGAACAGCGCGATGCCGGTGAGCACGGTGTTCGGCGGCGAGGACTGCAGGCCCAGCGCGTTCCGGGTGAGCGACAGGACCACGATGATCTTGGTGAACGAGGTGCACAGCAGCAGCACGGCGGGCGCCACCGACAGCACGGTGATCGCGAGGATCAGCGTGATCGAGGTGCTCGGGCTGCCGTTGCCGACCGAGATGTCGACCCCGCCGTCGACGGCGGGCACGGCCGGTGCCGTGGGCGCCGTCGGTGCGGCCGGTGCCGCGGCGGCCGGCCCGGCGAGCAGGACGCCGGCGACGGCGCAGCCCAGCAGCGCCAGCAGCACGGTGGCGGCCCGGCGCGGCAGCGACCGCGCGAGCGGGGTGGAGGTCATCAGCGGCGGACCGTCCGCTCGCGGAGCGTGGTGAGGAAGCCCTGCCAGCCCTGCCGGTCGAACACCGAGCCGGCCAGCGCGCCGCCCACCCGGACCCCGCCCGGCCGCGCGGCGACGGCGGAGCGCTGCGCGCCGTCCCCGGCCGGGGCCGGACCGGCGGCGGCCCGCTCGGCGAGCGTGGCCTCCACGGCGTCGCCGTCGAGCTCGGCGAGCAGGGTGACCTGCTCCTCGGTCGCGCCGACGACGAGCACGCGGTCGCCGATGCGCAGCACGTTGACCGTGCTGGCGCGGCCCATCCGCTGGCGGGCCACGACCTCGACCAGCCCGCCGGTGGAGCCCAGGCCGCGCTTCTTGGCCAGGCGCGCGGCGAACCAGAGCACGCCGCCGACGAACGCCAGCGACAGGATCAGCCGGATCAGCATCCAGGTCATGCCTGCGCGGCCCCCAGCTCGGCGGCGGCGTCGCTGACGATCTCGCTGATCCGCAGCCCGAAGTCCTCGTCGACGACGACGACCTCGCCGCGGGCGATGAGCGTGCCGTTGACCAGCAGGTCGGCCGGGGCGCTGGCGGCGCGGTCGAGCTCGACCACCTCGCCCGGGTGCAGCGAGAGGAGCTCGCCCACGGTCATGCGGGTGCGGCCGATCTCGACGGTGACCTCCATGGCCACGTGCCGCAGCAGGTCCAGGCTGTTGCGCGGCGCGCGGGCCGCGGTCGGCAGCGTCACCTGCAGCGCCAGGGTGGCCTGGTGGTCGGTCCCGGCCGACAGCGGGACGGCCACGAACATGCCCTTGTCCCGCAGCCCGTCGAGCGCGGTCACCGGGTCCTCGGTGCGCTCGGCGTCCACGCGGACCCGGCCGAGGGTGGCCGCGGCCGCCTCCAGCGCCGGGCGCAGCGCCGTCGCGACGTCCATCGGGCCCACGGGGGAGTTGTCGAGCGCCTCGACGACCTCCGCGGACAGCACCAGGACGACGTCGCCGGTGATCTCGCCGGAGAGCCGGGCGCTGACCGCGGCGGCCGCGGCCGGCGGGACCGGGACGGCGTCGGGGTCGGTGACCGCGGGCCCGGGGTGCAGCTCGGCACCGGCCGGGACGAGCGCGGCGGCGGCGCGGGCGGCGGCCACCACGACGGCGGTGATGGTCTCCGAGGCGGCCTGGGTGGGGTCGAGCGTGGCGGTCATGCGGAGTCCTTCGCGGCGGCGGACGGGGCAGGGACGATGGCGGCCGCCAGCCGGCGGCGGTGGTTGCTGGCGATGGCATGGGCGAACACGGTGTCGTTGGTGGTCACCTCGAGCGGGGCGTCCCGCGGGTGGCGCAGCAGCAGGACGTCGCCGACGGTGAGGGACAGCAGGTCGTCGGAGGACACCTCGAGCGGGCTGAACCGGACGCTCACGTCGACCGGGACGAGCTCGAGGCGCTCGGCCAGCAGCTGCGCGGCGCGCTGACGCTTGCGCTGCGCGGACTCCGACAGCTGCGGCGAGGCGGCGTTGGACAGCGCCGGCGCGAACGAGGAGAAGGGCAGGACCAGCGAGGCGCTGCCCTCGCGGCTGCCGATCGTCATCGTGAAGCGGGCGACCATGACGGTGTCCGAGCCGGCCGCGGCCTGGGCCAGCGCGGGGTTGTACTCGATGTCGTCGGCCACCGGCTGCATCACGGCGACGTGCGCGAAGGCGGCGGCGAACTCCTGCAGCAGCCGGGTCATCAGCTGCCCGGTGATGGTGGTCTCCATCGCCGTCATCGGCCGCTCGGGCTGGTGGGCGGCGCCGGACCCGCCGAGCATGTGGTCGACGGTCGCCATCGCGATGTCGAGCGGGTAGGCCAGCAGGCCCTTGCCGGCCAGCGGCTCGATGGTGAACGTCGTCAGGAAGCACGGGTCGGGCAGCGTGGCGACGTAGTCGTCGTAGGAGTGCTGCTCGATGCCCAGCAGCTCCAGCCGGGCGCCGGTGCGCAGCATCGTGGTGAGGACGGTCGTCGCCTGGCGGGCGAAGGCCTCCTGGGCGATCTGCAGCACGCGGACGTGCTCGCGGCCGAGCTTGGTGGGGCGGCGGAAATCGTAGGTGCGGGGCGCACCGCGCCGGCTGCGGCCACCGGCCGGCGCCTGCGGCCCGGGCCCGGTGGGCGCGGTCGCGGTGTCGGGGCGGGTCACGGTCCCCTCATCGGCGGGGCCGGAACGCGAACTGACCGGCGGCGCGGGGCGCCGCCGGTCAGCCGGGGAGGGTGGGACTGGTGGTGCGTCCCGAGGTCACTGGGGTGGAACCGGCGGGGCGGTCCCGCCTCGTGTGGTGGTGGAGCAGGGGTGGTGCGCGCCCGGGCGGCCGAGCGGGTGCGCTGACGCGGGATCCAGGGGGCCGGGTCGCGGCCTCAGCGCACACCGTCGGTCCCGGGTCGGGGGCCCCCGGCCGGTGCAGCTCGCGGCGTCGGCTACTGGGTCACGTACTCCGTGAAGTAGATGCCCATGACCATCTCGACACCCTCCTCGTCGGTGTAGGCCTCGACGATCTGGTGCTCCAGCGACTCCTTCAGCGCCTCGCGGGCGCCGGTGACGTCGGCCGGCTGGGCCTGCGAGTAGGTGGAGATGACCAGGTCGAGGGCCTTGGACCCGTCGACGCCGCCGCCGCCGTGACCACCGGAGGCGGCGTCCTCGGTCGTCTGCAGGCTGATCCCGATCTTGAGGTACCCGCCGCCGGCCAGGTTGACCGTCACCGGCTCGAGGGCCACGACCTCACCGGCCACCGGCTCCTCGGCCTCGGCCTCCCCGGTGAAGAGGAAGAAGTACGCGGCCGCGCCGGCCACGACCAGGAGGACGGCCAGCACGAGGAAGAGCTTCTTCTTGCCGCCCTCCGCCTCCTCGCCGTCGGCGGGCGCGTCCTTCTCCTTGGCCTTGGTCTTGGTGCTCACTCGTGGGTGCCTTCCTGTGCGGGGGCGGCCGGTGCGGGAGCGGCCGGTGCGGGGGCCTGTGCGGGGGCATCGAGGCCGGGCAGCAGCTCGTTGGCCTCGGCGGAGGCGTCGGACAGCACGACGATGTCGACGCGACGGTTCAGGGACAGGGCGTCGGGGTCGCTCGCGGGCACCATCGGCATCGTGTCGGACAGGCCGGTGCCCGAGAGACGGTCCTGCGCGACGCCCCCGGCGGCGAGGTAGCGGACCACCGTGGTGGCCCGGAAGGCCGACAGCTCCCAGTTCGAGGGCCACGGCCCGCCCCGGGTGACCGGGAGGGAGTTGGCGTGGCCCTCGACGGCCAGCCGGTTGGGCAGGGCGGCCAGCGTGGGGCCGACGGCGTCGAGGATCTCGCGGCCCTGCGGGCGCAGCGTCGCCTCCTCCGGGCCGAAGAGCACGGGGTCGGAGACGATGTGCACGACCAGGCCGCGCTCGTCGATCTCGTAGCGGGCCGTGCCGGCGTGCCCGGCGGCGGCCAGCGCGGCGTCGATCGCGTCGCGGGCGGCGGCGAGGTGGTCGTACTCCGCCCGCGCCTCCGCGGCGACCCGCGCGGCCTCCTGGGCGGCGGCCTCGGCGGCCGCGGCGTCGACCGACTCCTGGGCCGCCGGCGCCGGCGGGATCTGGACGTCGACGGCGGCGTCGAGGGAGTCGAGGACCGACGCCTCGGGGTTGCCCGCCGATCCCTGCACGGCGGTGACCGGGGCGCCGAAGGCCTCGGAGAGCCCGCTGGCCAGGGCCGCGAACTTGTCCTTGTCGACCTGGCTCATCGCGAAGAGCACCACGAAGAGGACGAGCAGCAGCGTCATCATGTCCGCGTAGGACACCAGCCACCGCTCGTGGTTCTCGTGCTCCTCCTCGACGTGCTTCTTGGCGCGGCGGCGGCCGCCGTGGCCGCCGCTGCTCATGCGGCCTCCTTGGCGACCTCACTGGGCGGGATGAGGGAGTTGAGCTTGAGCCGGACGGCGCGCGGGCTGGTGCCGGCCTGGATCTCGGCGATGCCCTCCACGAGCAGCTCCATCTGGGCGGCCTGCAGCTCGCTGACCCGCATGATCTTGGCGCCCATCGGCAGGAACCAGAAGTTGGCGGCCATGACGCCCCAGAGGGTGGCGACGAACGCCGCGGCGATCATCGGGCCCAGCGCCTCGGGGTTGCTCAGGCTGCCCATGACGTTCATCAGGCCGACGATGCAGCCGACGATGCCGATGGTCGGTGCGTAGCCGCCCATCGTGGTCATGAACTTGGCGGCGACCTTGTCCTCCGCCTTCTTCGCCGCGATCTCCGACTCGAGGACGGCGCGCAGCTCCTCGGGGTCGGTGCCGTCGATGCCCATCTGCAGGCCGCGCTTGAGGAAGGGGTCCTCGATGGCCTTGACCTGCGCCTCCAGCGCGAGCAGGCCCTCCTTGCGGGCCTTCTCGGCGAGGCTGACCAGGGTCTGGATCTGGTCGCTGGCCGGCGGCACCTTGGCCGGCATCACGCCCATCTTGAACCAGCCGGGCATCTTCTTGAGGTCGTCCATCGTCTGGCCGGACATGGCCGCGCCGAAGGTGGCGACGATGACCAGGATGATGGCCGGCAGGAAGATCAGCGACGTCGGGTCGGCACCCTCCATCACCATGAAGGCCAGCAGGGCGACGAGGGAGATGACGAACCCGATGAGGGTGGCGGGATCCACGGGTCAGCGCTCCTCGCGGGCCGGGAAGGGGACGACCGACGCGTGGCGGGTCCCGCCCCCCGGCTCGGTCGGGGAGGCGCCGGGAGAGGTGCGGTAGGTGCCGCGGTCCATGGCGTAGGCGGTCGCGAGGATGCTGGCCCGGTACTCCCGGATCTCGTCGAGTACCTCGTCGACGCCCTCGCGGACGATGTACTTGGTGCCGTCGACGAGGAAGACGACGGTGTCGGGATGACCCTCGACCCGCTCGATCAGGTCGGGGTTCAGTGCGAAGTGCTCCCCGTTCAGGCGCGTCACTCGGATCACGGGTGGGTCCTCTGGCTCGATCGGGAAGGGGGAGAGGCAGCCGCGACGGTGCGGCGCCGGCTACAGGGACCATCGGTCCCGCGCGGGGGCTGCTTGAGCCGAACCCGGCCCGCCGCATCACCCCCGGGGGTGAGCCCGGCACCGCGTTCCCGCACGTCACACGCGTACCGGCGGCGGGAACCGGGCCCCGACGCGGCGCTGCCCGGCACCCCGGGGAACGGGTGCCGGGCCGCGTGACGGCCTCCCTCCAGGGCCCGCCGCGAGCTCGCGAGTGGCGGGGTGGAGGGAGGTCCTTACCGCTTGAGGTTGACCAGGTCCTGCAGGATCTCGTCGGAGCTGGTGATCACGCGGCTGTTCGCCTGGAAGCCCCGCTGGGCGACGATCAGGCCGGTGAACTCCTCGGCGAGGTCGACGTTGGACATCTCCAGCGCGCCGGCGGTCAGGGTGCCGCGGCCGCCGGTGCCGGCCTCGCCGACGACGGCCTGGCCGGAGTTGTCGCCCACGCGGTAGCTGGTGTTGCCGGCCTTCGACAGGCCGCCGGGGTTGGCGAAGGTGGCCATCGCGAGCTTGCCGATCGGCTCGCGCAGGCTGTTGGAGAAGACGCCCATGATCGTGCCGTCGTTGCTCAGCGAGATCGACTGCAGCGTGCCCATGGCGTTGCCGTCGACGCCGCTGGGGGTCACCGCCGTCTTCCCGCCGAACTCGGTCATCCCGGTCAGGTCGATGCCCACGGCCTGCCCCGCCACGGTGAAGGAGAAGGTCGTGCCCGCGTTCGGCCGGCCCGTCGCGGCGTCGAAGGTGAGCGCCTGCGAGCCGAGCGGCGTGGTGCCCTCCTGCGCGGCGACCGTCCAGCTGTTGGCGGCGCCCTTGGTGAAGGTCAGCGAGATCTCGTGCGCCGTGCCCACCGAGTCGTAGGCGGTGACCTGCGTCTGCACGACGTCGTCGACGGCGGTCGCGGTGGACAGGTTGCCCACGAGCGCGCCCTCGGTGGTGGCCGTGGGGGCCATGACCTGGCCGAAGGGGATCCGCAGCGGGCCGATCGGGCCGTTGGAGTCGACCTCGCCGCCGGCGGTGGCGGTCCAGCCCTGCAGCTGCGCGCCGTCGGGGGTCACCAGGTTGCCGGCGCCGTCGGAGTCGAAGGAGCCGGCGCGGGTGTACAGGTTCTCGTTGCCGGCCTTGGTGACGAAGAAGCCGTCGCCGCTGATCATGAAGTCGGTGGCCCGGCCGGTGTTCTGGGTGGAGCCCTGGCCGAAGTTGGTGGTGATGCCGGCGACCTTGACGCCGAGGCCGACCTGCGCCGGGTTGGTGCCGCCGGTCTCGGCGGTGGGGGCCGAGCCGTTGCGGATCACCTGGGACAGGGTGTCCTCGAAGACGGTCTGGCTGCTCTTGTAGCCGACGGTGTTGACGTTGGCGATGTTGTTGCCGGTCACGTCGAGCTTGGTCTGGTGGGCACGCAGGCCGGAGATGGCCGAGAACATCGAACGGAGCACGGGGGAGGTCCTCTCAGGAGGGGGAGCGGGGAGCCTTGCTCAGGCGGGCAGGGAGACCTCGGTGAGGCGGCCGACGGGCACCTCGGTGCCGCCGACGACGGCGTTCGCGCCGTCGGAGCCGAAGCGGACGGAGGACACCGTGCCGGACTGCGTGGTGCCGTCCTCGGCGGTCCAGCTCACGGTGTGGCCGACCAGGGCACCGGCCGAGAGCGAGCGCTGCAGGGCGAGCAGCTCGGCGTTCTGCGAGGCGATCTCCTCGAGCTTCTCGACCTGGGTGAACGTCGCCGTCTGCGACATGAACTCGGTCGTGCTCGTCGGGCTGTTGGGGTCCTGGTACTTCATCTGCGCGACCAGGAGCTGCAGGAACGTGTCCTTGCCCATCTGGTCGGAGCGGTCCACGGACGTGCTGGCCGTGTACGTGGCCGGGCTGTTGCCCACGCCGCCCACCGGGTCGGTCATCGTCGGCTCCTCTCAGGCCCGGACGTCGAGGCCGCTCGACGCGGGGTGAACGGTGGCGGCGGCCGGGCGGCCGCCGTCGGGGTCGGTGCCGCGCAGCCACGGGCGGCCGCGGTCGTCGGCGAGGCCGTGGGCGGTGCCGCGGCCCTGCCCGCCCGCCTGCTGCTGGGCCTGCTGCCACCCGGCCTGCGCCTGCGACTGACCCGAGCCGGCGGGGTCGCGGTCGACCTGCAGCTTCGAGCAGGTCAGGCCCGAGGACTCCAGGTCGCGGCGCAGGTCGGGGAGCGCGTCGAGCAGCGCGGCGCGGCCGGCGTCGGAGGCGCCGCGCAGGCTGAGGTCGATCCGGCCGTCGTGCACGGTCACCCGCACCTCGACCGGCCCGAGCGTCTCCGGCGTGAGCACCAGCGTCATCGTGTGCGTGCCGTCGGGCCCGGAGGCCAGCGTGGCGACGGTCGGGGCGACCTGGGCGGCCACCGGCTGCTGGGGGACGTCGGCCCGGGCGGCGGGGACGGACGGTGCCGCCACCGCCGGGGCCGGGGCGGGCGCCGGCGCGGCGGTCGCGGCGGTGGGCACGGGGACGTCCGCGGTGCCGCGGTCCTGCTCCCGCGCGCCGCCGTCGGCGGTGCCGCCGGAGGACGGGGCGACCGGGACCGGGGGCAGTGGCTCGGCGAGGACCGGGACGGCGGTCGTCGTGCTCGTCGCCGGAGCCGGGTCGGCGGCCGCGACGACGACGAGGCCCTCGGGGAGGGCGGGCGCGCCGGGAGTCCGGGGCGCGGTCGCGGGAGCGGCCGACGTCGGCAGGGCGGGGACGGCGCCCTGGGGCAGCGGGGCGGAGGCAGCGCCGCCGGCAGGGGTGGGGAGGGCCTGCGGCAGCCCGGCCGCGCCGCCCGGCACCGCGGCGGTCCCGTCGGCGACGGCACCCTGCGCGGCGGTCTCGCCCGGTGCCGTGGCGCCGGCCGCAGTGCCCGGGGGAGTCGCGCCGGGGGGAGTGGCGCCGGGGACGGCGGTGCCCAGCGCGAGGGCCAGCGCCCAGCCGGCGGGGAGCGCACCGGGCACGGCGGCGCCGTCGGCGGGCACGGCGCCCTCAGCCGGCACGGAGCCGTCGAGGGGAGCGGCGTCGTCGCTGGCGGCCTCGGGGCGGCCAGGGTCCCCGTCGCGGCCGAGGGCGCGACCGGGCCGGTCACCGTCGCGGCCCACGGCGCGGCCGGGGCGGTCGCCGTCGCGGCGGCCGACCCCGCGGTCGCCGGACGGGCGGTCCGCGGCCGGGCGCTCGGCGACGGCGTCGTCGAGCGCGGACGCGAAGCCGGCGGCCGAGGCGGGGTCCGGGCCGCCGGCCGGGGAGGCCGGGGCGGGTGCGGCCGCGGTGGCGGCGGTCAGGACGGGAGCTGTCACGAGTAGGCCTCCGCGGCGCTGGTGACCTTGCGGACGTAGGACTGGGTCTCGGCGTAGGGCGGGATGCCGCCGTGGCGGGCGACCGTGCCGGGACCGGCGTTGTAGGCGGCCAGCGCCAGGTCGGTCGAGCTGAACCGGTCGGTGAGCTGGCGCAGGTAGCGGGCGGCGCCGTCGACGGCCGACGCCGGGTCGGTGGCGTCGACGCCGAGGCCGCGGGCGGTCGCCGGCATGAACTGCATGAGGCCGGTGGCACCCGCCGACGACACGGCGGAGGAGTCGAAGCCGGACTCCACCTTCGCCACGCCGGCGAGCAGCGCGGGGTCGACGCCGTGCCGGGCGCCGGCGGCGGTGAACAGGTCGGCGTAGGGGACGCCGGCCAGGCCGGACCCGGCGGACGGGGACGACACCGGCGCCGCGGCCGACTGGGGCAGGACCCGGCGGATGAGGGTGGGCTCGCCGACGTCCTGGACCTTGACGACCTCGCCCTCCTGCGGGGCGGCGATCATCTTGCCGTCGCCGACGTAGATGCCGACGTGGTCGATGCCGGGGCGGGACGAGGAGTTGTCGAAGAAGACGAGGTCGCCGGGGCGGGCCTCGGCCAGGCCGGCGACGGGGGTGCCGGCGGTGGCCTGCTGGGAGCTGGTGCGCGGCAGGTCGATGCCGAGGTCGCCGAAGACGCGCTGGACCAGCCCGGAGCAGTCCAGGCCGACCGACGGGTCGGTGCCGCCCCAGGCGTAGGGGACGCCGAGGTAGCGCTGCGCGGCGGCGACGACCTGCCCCTCCGTGCCGCTGGCCGCCGTCGGGACGGCCGTCGTGGCGCCGGTCGCGGCGGTCCCGGTCAGCCCGGCGGCGGAGGCCGCGGTCGCCCACGCGGCCGACGTCGACGTCGACGACGTCGAGGCGAGGCCGAGGATCCGGTTCTGGATCGCGGCGATGCGGCCCTGCACCGCGGTCAGTCCCTCCACGGCTCCTCCTCCCGTTCCTCGTGCTCTCGGTCCGCGTGCTCTCAATCTGCGTGCTCTCGATCTGCGTGGTCGGCCCCGGCGTGCCGGGCGGTGACCAGGTCGTCGACCGCGCGCTCCTCGGCGGAGAGCTCGGCGTGGTGCCGGGCGAGGAGGTGCCGCTCGCGCAGCTTCTCCAGCGCCTTGGTCTGCTGGGCGGCGGCGGTCCACCGCGCGCGCAGCAGGCCGGCCTGCTCGGCCGAGGCCTGCGCCGTCGCCCGTGCAGCTGTCACATCGGCAGCCGCGGCGGCCGATGCGACCATCGCGGCGAGGAAGACGTGTGCCGGTGCCGAGTGCGGCGGCACTCGGGTGGCCAGGGCGGCGGCCTGCTCCTCGGCGCGGCGCTCGGCCTCCCGCGCCGCGGCGGCGGCGTCGGCGGCGGCCCGCTCGGCGGCCTGCTCGGCGGCGCGGCGCACCCGCAGCACCGGCTCGAGGCGGAAGCCGGCCCGCTTCGCCACGTCAGCCGGCCGTCACGAGCCGGTGCAGCATCGTCCACGCGTCGTCGGGGGCGGTGCAGTCCTCCAGTGGCTGGCGCAGGAAGGCGTCGAGGACGGGGGACAGCGCCCGCGCGCGGTCGACCAGCGGGTCGCTGCCGGCCTGGTAGGCGCCGATCTCGACGAGCTCCTTGACGTCGCGCAGCGCGCCGAGCAGCCGCCGCGCCTCGCGGGCGTCGGCCATGCGGGCCGGTGACACGACCGCGCCGGCGACCCGGGAGATCGACTCCAGGACGTCGATCGCGGGGAAGTGGCCGGTGGTGGCGAGCTTGCGGGTGAGCACGACGTGGCCGTCGAGGATCGAGCGGGCGGTGTCGGCGATCGGCTCGTTGTGGTCGTCGCCCTCGACGAGCACGGTGTAGAGGCCGGTGATCGAGCCGGTCGCGCCGGGACCGGCCTTCTCCAGCAGCCGCGGCATCATCGCGAAGACGCTCGGCGGGTACCCGCGGGTGGCCGGCGGCTCCCCGGCCGACAGGCCGACCTCGCGCTGGGCCATGGCGGTGCGGGTGATCGAGTCCATGAGCAGCAGGACGTCGCGGCCCTGGTCGCGGAAGCCCTCCGCGATGCGGGTGGCCACGAACGCGGCCTTGAGCCGCACCAGCGGCGGCTCGTCGGAGGTGGCGACGACGACGACGGTGCGCGCCATGCCCTCCGGGCCGAGGTTCTCCTCGAGGAACTCCTTGACCTCGCGGCCGCGCTCGCCGATCAGCCCGATGACGCGGACGTCGGCCTCGGTGCCCCGGGTGATCTGCGCCAGCAGCGTGGACTTGCCGACGCCGGAGCCGGCGAAGATGCCCAGCCGCTGCCCCTTGCCGACCGGCACGAGGGTGTCCAGCGCGCGGACGCCGACCGGCAGCGGCTCCTCCACCCGGCGGCGGGAGAGCGCGTGCGGGGTCTCGCTGGCCAGGTCCACCCAGTCGACCCCGGCGCCGAGCGGGCCGTGCCCGTCGACCGGCCGGCCCAGGCCGTCGAGCACCCGGCCCAGCAGCGCCTCGCCGACCGGCACCTGCAGCGGCATGCCGGTGTTGCGGACGGGGGCGCCGGCGTGGACGCCGCCGAGCTCGCCCAGCGGCATGCAGGTGAGCCGGTCGCGGGAGACGGCGACCACCTCGGCCATCAGGCCGCGCGGGCCGGGGTCGACCTCGACCAGGTCGCCGACGGCGGCGACGACGCCCTCGACGGTGAGCGTGAGTCCCATGGCGCCGACGACGGAGCCGGTGAGCTGGGGGCGGGCGGCGCGGCGGGCGCGCTCGATCAGTGCGGACGTGCTCATGCCGACAGCACCGCCCGCACCCGCGCCAGCGCCGTCGACAGCTGGGCGTCGACGCGGCGGGGACCGCAGTCGGCGACCGCGCCGGCGCGCTCGACGCCCTCGTCGCCGACGACGGTGACCGACGGCGGCAGCGCGGCCAGCGCGGACGGCGGGACCTCGGCGAGGTCGCCGGGGTGCAGCCGGACGACGGCCGGGGCGTCGGAGGGCAGCAGGGTCAGCGCGCGGCGGATGGCGTCGAGCCCGGCGGTGGTCGGCACCGTCACCTCCCGGCCGAGCAGCTCCTCCACCAGCGTGAGCACGCCGTCGAGGAGGGTGTCGCGGACGTCGTCGGCGGTGGGCACCGCGGCGGCGTCGAGCGCGGTGACGGCGGCGCCGAGGGCCGCGGTGGCCGAGGCCATCCGGCGCTCCCAGCGGGCCTGCACGTCGGCCAGCCGGGCGGCCGCCTCTGCCTCGGCCTCGGCGACGACCCGGCCCGCCTCGGCCAGGCCCTCGGCGTAGCCGGCGCTGTGCCCCTCGGCCCGCGCGAACTCGCGCAGCCGGGCGAGCTCCTCGGCGTAGACGTCGCCGAGCCGCAGCGCACCCCGGCCGTTGGGCACCGGGACGTCGGCGGCGCGGCGGACGGTGCTGCGCCGCTCGACGACGACCTCGGGCGCGGAGGCGACGACGGAGGAGGGCCCGGCCGGCTGCGGCGCCGGCCGCGGGCGCGGCGGCACCGTCGTCCCGGGGACCGAGCGGTAGGGGGCCGCGGCGACGGCCGAGGCCCCGCGCAGCAGCACCGACTCCCGCCCCGTGTCACGCGACGAACTCATCGTCCCCGCCCCGCGAGATGGTCACGACGCCCTGCTCCTCGAGCGTGCGGATGACCGCGACGATCTTGCCCTGGGCCTCCTCGACCGTGCGGGCACGGACCGGGCCGAGCAGCTCGATCTCCTCGGCGAGGTTCTCGGCGGCGCGCTCGGAGAGGTTCCGCACCACCTTGTCGCGGACGTCGGGGCGCACGCCCTTGAGCGCGGTGGCCAGGTCGTTGGCCTCCACCTCGCGCAGCACCAGCTGCATCGAGCGGTCGTCGATCGTGGTGATGTCCTCGAAGACGAACATCTGCGCCCGCACCTGCTCGGCCAGCTCCGGGTCGGAGGTGTCGAGCCACTCGAGGATCGAGCGCTCGGTCGGCCGCGGGGAGCGGTTGATGATCTCGACGAGGGTCTCGACGCCGCCGACGGTGGACATGTCCTGGTGGGCGAGCAGCGACCCCATCCGGCGGCCGAGCTCCTCCTCCACCAGGCGGACCATCTCCGGCGAGGTGCGGTCCATCGTGGCGATCCGGTGGGCCACCTCCGCCTGCTGCTCGGGGGAGAAGCCGGAGAGCACCTCGGCCGACTGCGCGGCCGAGAGGTGGGCCAGCACCAGGGCGATGACCTGCGGGTGCTCGTCCTTGAGGAAGGTGACCAGCTGGCGGACGTCGGCGTTGCGCAGCGAGGCGAACGGGACCTCGGTGTAGACGACGTTGAGCCGGGCGAGGATGCCCTCGGCCTTGTCCTCGCCGAGACCCGCGGCCAGTATCTCGCGGGCGAAGTCGACGCCCCCGCGGCCGACGAAGCGCTGCGCGGCCATGAGCTCGTGGAACTCCGCGAGCACGCCGTCGACGTCGGTCGGCTCGACCGAGCCGAGCTTCATGATCTCGCGGGTGAGCGCCTCGACCTCGCGCGGGCGCAGCTTGGACAGCAGCAGCCCCGCCTTCTCCTTGTTCATCTGGGCGAGGAAGACGGCGGCCTTGCGCAGGCCCGGCATCTCGGGGCGGGGCGGAGCCGGCGGCAGGGCGGGCAGGTTGGTCCCGCCCGCGCCCACCAACTGCTCGACCGATGCGAGCGTCACTTCACATCACTCAGCCAGCCGCGCAGCATCTGCGCCACCTCGTCCGGACGTTCGCTGACCATCGTGGCGATCTCCCCCCGCACCCGCTGCCGCTCCGCGGCCTCCAGTTCCAGCGCCCGGTTGTCCAGGACGGCGGTGTCGTCCCGCGAGCTGGACACCCGCAGCCGCTCGAGCTCGGCGATCAGGCCCTCGTCGAGGGCCAGCGGCTCGTCGTCGTCGTCCTCGTCCTCGTCGTCGTCGCGGCGGCGCGAGCGCAGCCAGACGACGAGCACGAGCAGGGCGATGCCCAGGCCGATGGCGCCGTTCCTGATCAGCGACCACATCTGGGCCTGCTGCTCGGCCTCGCGGGCCGCGGTCATCTCCGCGGCGGCCTGGTCGGCGGCCGTGGTGTCGAAGGCCAGCGAGGCGACGCTGATGCCGTCGCCGCGCGCCGGGTCCAGGCCGACGGCGTTGCCGATGAGGGCCTGCACCTGCCCCTGGTTGAGGCCGCCGGCCACGGTGTCGTCCAGGACGACGGCGACGGTGAGCCGGTTGACCTCGCCGGGCGCGGTGACGGTGTTGGTCACCGTCTGGTCCACGGCGTTGTTGGCCGTCGTCGACTCGGTCGAGTAGTCCGAGGTGCCGCCGGCAGCGCCGTCCGCGGCGTCCGCGGTGTTCTCCGGGCCGAGCACGCCGCCGACGGCGGTGCCGTTGCCGGTGTACTGCTCGTTCGAGGTCTGCTCGGACACCGGCGGCGTGCCCTCGGTGTAGCCGTAGGTCGTGGCGGTGCTGTCGCGCTGCGACATGTCCAGGTCGGCGCGCACCGCGACGCGGGCGTGGCCGGGGCCGAGGACGGTGTCGAGGATGGCCTGCGCGTTGGACGCCAGCCGGGTCTCGTAGTCGGTCTCCATCTGCGAGCGCGCGTCCCCGGAGGCGGAGGTCACGCCCTGCCCGGCGGCCGAGAGCAGCTGGCCGCTGGAGTCGGAGACGGTGACCTGCTCGGGGTCCATCCCCTCGATGCTCGAGGAGACCAGGTTGGTGATCGACTGGATCTGCTCGCCGGAGAGCTGCGTGCCCGGCGTCAGGTCCAGCAGCACCGACGCGGTCGGCTCCCCCTCGTCGCTGGCGAACACCTCGTCCTCGGGCAGCGCGACGTGCACGACGGCGGTCTGCACGCCGTCGAGCGCCTCGAGGGTGTTCGACAGCTCGCCCTCGATGGCGCGCTGGTACTGGACCTGCTGCTGGAACTCGCTGGTGGTGATGCCCTGCTCGTCGAGCAGCGCGTAGCCGGTGTCGGAGCCGGCCGGCAGCCCCTTGCCGCTCATCTGCAGCCGCAGGTCGTACACCTGCTCGTTGGCCACGAGGATCGTCTGGCCGCCGTCGGAGAGCTCGTAGGAGACGCCGGCGGCGTTGAGCTCGTCGACGATCGCGGAGGCGTCGGCCGAGGCGAGGTTGGAGAACAGCGGCGCCATGGTCGGCGTCGTGATCCACCGGTAGAAGAAGAAGCCGCCGAGCGCCAGCCCGAGGACCAGCAGGCCGATGACGACCTTCTGGCCCAGGCTGATGGTGGCGAGCGTGCTGCGCAGCTTCGCCAGCGGCCCAGCCAGTGCGGCGGGCATCAGACGGGCATCCTCATGATCTCGGTGAAGGCCTCGACGGCCTTGTTCTTGATGGTCACGACCATCTCCGTCGCCACGGAGGCCTCCTGGGCGGCGATCATGTAGTCGTGCACGTCGCGCAGGTCACCGGTGGCGGCCTGCACGGCCATCTGGTCCTTCGAGGCCTGCAGGCTGCCCAGCTCGTCGAGCGCGCCGGTGAGCGCCGCGGCGAAGCCGTCGGCGCTGCCCGGGGTCGCCGCGGGGACGACCGCGCTGACGCCGGAGGTGCCGCCGAGCGCGCCGACGCCGGGGATGGTGGGCAGCGAGATGCCGCCGATGGGGGAGGTCACGGTCAGCCCTTCCCGAGCTGGAGGGCGGCCTGGTAGGCGGTGGTCGCCCGCTCCAGGGACGCCAGGTTCGCCTGGTAGCCGCGCTGGGCCATGATCAGCTGCGTCATCTGGTCGCCGAGGTCGATGTCCGGGTAGCGGACGTAGCCCTCGGAGTCGGCCAGCGGGTGGTCGGGCTCGTACACGAGCCGGCCCTCGCCGCTGCCGAACTCGGCGCGGGCGACGCGGACGCCGCCCTCGCCGGAGCCGTATTCCACGGCCTGCGCGACGACCATGCGCTCCTTGAACGCCTCGCCGTCGGTCGAGCTGACCGTGTTGATGTTGGCGATGTTGTCCGAGACGGCGTCCATCCACCGGCGGTGGACGGAGACCCCGGACCCGGAGATGTCGAGGCTGTCGAACACGTCAGGACGTCCTGAGGGCCGTGCGCAGACCGCTGTACTTGCCGTCGAGCGCGGTGAGGGCGAACTGGTAGCGCAGGCCGGTCTCGGTGGCGATGACCGTCTCGCTGTCGAGGTTCACGTTGTTGCCGTCCTCCCGGGTGGGCTCGAGCGAGCGGGCGATCGAGCCACCGGAGACCGTCGGCGTCCGGCCCTGCCGCAGCTCGGTGCGCAGCGAGGACTCGAAGTCGGTGCGGCCGGCCAGGAAGCCCGGGGTCTGGACGTTGGCGATGTTGTCCGCGGTCACCCGCTGGCGCTGGGCCAGGCCGGTCAGCGCCGCGTGCAGCGTCGTCATCGTGGTGTCGCTGATCAGCATCGGGCGGACCGCCGGCGGGCAGGACGGCAGGGCACGACTGGCCTCCGGGTACGTCGGGGATCCCCGCGCGCGAGCGCAGGGGAGGGGCCGCCGATCCGTGGCGAGGGTTGTGCTGTCCGTGCAGAGGCGACATCGGCAGCGCCCCGTCAGACCTTGACCACTCCCCGGGACTGCGGTGGCGGGTGTGACGGGCGGCGCGGACGGGCCGGAGGGGGCGGGTGGAGACCCTGCCGCCACACGAGCCGCCTGCAGCGCGCGAGCGGCCCTCCTGGCGCGGGGACGACGACGGCCGGGCCCGCCGTGAGGCGGACCCGGCCGGGTCGCGTGCTGTCGAGATGTGCCAGGTGGCGTGGGGCGGCTAGAGGGCCCGGTCGATGAAGGCGGCCACCGGGCGGGGCCGGTAGGCCATGCGCGCGGCGACGTCGCGCTGGCGCTGGGACTGGGTGATCCGCTCGACGAGCTCCTCGGCCACGGCGAGCTGGTGCTGCAGCAGGTGGGCGGCCCGCTCGCGCAGGTCCACGGGCACCGGGCCCAGCGCCGACGGCGGGGTCCAGTCGGCCATGCGCCGGCCCCATGCGGCGATCTCCTCGGCGCGGTTGCCGCGGATGGAGCGCTCGGCGTCGAGGACCTCGACCTCCATCTCCTCGAGGACGGTGGTCCACTCCGCGCGGCGCTGCTCGTCCGCGGAGTGCGCCGCGGTCATGCGGTGCCCGCTGCGGTGCCGGCCGCCAGGCTCAGGGCGGCCTGCCGCCAGGCGTCGCGCAGGGGCTCGACGACCTTGAGGCAGGAGGCGATCCGGCCGCTGTCCTGCTTGACCATCGCCTGGTTGAGCTCGGCGATCAACCAGTTGTAGAGCGCGGCGAGGCGGGGGCCGCCCTCCCAGGCGTCGACCCGCAGGCTGCCGAGCAGCTCGAAGACGATCTCCTGGGCGTGGCGGACCTGCTCGCGGGCGTCGCTGCGCCGGCCCGCGGCCAGTGCGGTCTGCGCGCGCTCCAGGTCGAGGGCCAGGCGGTCGTAGAGCATCACCAGCACCTGCTGCGGCGAGGCGGTGCTCACGGCGTCGTCGAGGTAGCGGGAGCGGAGGGAGGCGGCACTCATCGGAGAGCTCCTGGATCGGGGACGGGGGAGCGGGGATCAGGAGGGTCGGGATCAGGCCAGGGAGGAGAGCTGGCCGGCCAGCCAGGTGGACTGCGACTTCAGCGAGCTGAGTGCGGTCTCCATGGCGGTGAACTGCTTGGTCAGGGCTTCCTTGCGGGCGGCCAGACGCAGGTCCCAGTCGGCGATGCGGCCCTTGAGGTCGGTCACGAGCGCCTCGCGGCCCTTGGCCAGCAGGGTCAGCGTGCCGGTGGTCGCGTTCGTCGTCTGCTTGGCCAGTGCCTGCACGCGGGTGGCCACGCCGTCGGGTCCGCCGTCGGCGGCGACGCCGGTGAACAGCTCCCGGACCTTGGCGGGGTCGGCCTGCAGCCTGGTCAGGAACGTGTCCTTGGTGAACGACACCTTCCCGTCGCGGGTGAGCTGGACGCCGGAGGTGCCGGGAGAGCCCATCGAGCCGACGACGTCGGACACCGCGGTGAGGATCTGGTCGGTGAGCCGGCGCAGGTCGCTGTCGCCGCGCAGGGCCGCGATGGAGCCGCTCCCGTTGGCCGACTGCTTGGCGATCTCGGTGAGCGCGACGTTGGCGGCCTCGACGAAGGCCTGGACCTTCGCAGCCACCGCGTCGGGGTCGGCGGAGACGTCGACGGTGACCGAGGCGCTGCTCGCGGCGCTGATGGTGAGCGTCCCGCCGGGGATGACGCCGGTGAAGGTGTTGGTGGCCGACTCGATCGCCAGACCGGTGGTCGTGGCGGTGGTCTCGCCCAGGGTGATCTTCGCGTTCGCGCCCTGGCGGAGGGTGCTGAAGCCGGTGCCGAGGGAGAAGCTGCCGTTCGTGCCGGTCGTCCTGGAGGAGACCTGGAGTGCGTACTCGCCGGGCCTGACCTGCAGGACCGTGGCGTTGAGGCCGTAGTCGCCCTTGTTGATGGCGGCCGCGGTGTCGTTCAGGGAGCCGGTGCCGAGGCCCGTGACGGGCTTGTCGCCGGCGGCCGTGCGCACGGTGAGGCTCGTGTAGGCGCCGGCGGTGGTGGCCGAGGTCTGCGTCGCGCCCACGACGGTATGCGCGGCCGCGACGGAGTTGACCGTGAAGGTGATCGAGCCGGTCTGCGGCGTGCCGGTCACGGCGACGGCGACGGCGGTGCTCGAGCTGGTCGCCTTGGCGGCGGTCCAGGTGGCGTCCTTGCCCAGGGTCTCCGCGGCCGAGCGGAGCGCGTCCATCTTCGTGTTGATCGAGCGGTAGGCGTCGGCCGCCTGCTGCGTCTCGCTCAGCCGGGTCTTGAGCTGGTTCTGGACGGTGCCCTCGGCGGCGACGAGCTGGGTGATGAGGTTCGTCGTGTCCATGCCCGAGATCAGGCCGTCGACGCTCAGGCTCACCATCGCTGCGTCCTCCAGGGTCGGGTGGTGCGGATGGGGCGGGTGTGACCCGGCTCGGTGTGCAGTGAGGGGGGAGGCCGTGGCCTCCCCCCTCACCGGGTGGTGCTGTTCGAGCTGGTCAGCCGCTCAGGCCCCGCGTCAGCGGAGGAGCTGCAGGACGCCCTGCGAGCTCTGGTTGGCCTGGGCCAGCATCGCCGTGCCGGCCTGCGACAGGATCTGCGACCGGGTGAAGGACACCATCTCGGCCGCCATGTCGGTGTCGCGGATGCGGCTCTCCGACGCGGTCAGGTTCTCAACGGTGGCGTTCAGGTTGTTGATCTTGTGCTCGAGCCGGTTCTGGGACGCGCCGAGGTTCGCCCGCGCGGTGGAGACCTTCTCGACGGCGGCGGTCACGGCCGTGATCGCCGTGGTGGCGTTCGCAGCCGAGGTGATGTCGCCGACCGCGCCGGCGAAGAGCCCCGCGGTACCCGAAGCGCTCATGTCGGCGATGCTGACGGAGAGCGTCTCGCTCGCGTTGGCGCCGACCTGGAAGGCCTTGGTGGTGTAGGTGCCGTCCAGCAGGGCCGTGCCGTTGAACTTGGTCTTGGTGGCGATGTCGTCGAGCTCCTTGGCGAGCTCCTGGTACTCGGCGTTCGCCTTGGCCTTGTCCGTGCCCCCCACGGCGCCGTCGTTGGCCGCCTGCACCGCGAGGTCGCGCATGCGCTGCAGGATCGAGTGCGTCTCGGTGAGAGCGCCCTCAGCGGTCTGGACGACCGAGATGCCGTCCTGGGCGTTGCGGACGGCGACCTTCAGACCGCCGATCTGCGAGCGCAGGCCCTCGGAGATCGCCAGGCCGGCCGCGTCGTCGGCGGCCCGGTTGATGCGCAGACCGCTGGAGAGCTTCTCCAGCGACTTGCTCATCGCGCCATCGGTCACGTTCAGGTTCCGGTAGGCGTTGAACGCGGCGATGTTGTTGTTGACGCGCAGACCCATGGTGTTCCTCCTTGGAATCGGGCCGTTCGGTTTCCGCTGCATCCGTGCTGCGGTCGTGCACACGGGTCTACGGCCGGACCGGCACCGACCTTGAGGCGAACCCGCCACGTTTTTGAGTTTGCTTCCCCCGGTCGGGGTGGGCGGTCTGCAAGGTCCGACGGGCGCGAGTGACGGACGGGGCGTCCGGCGGCGTGTCACGGACGGGCGGACGGCGGTGACCGGACGCCGCGGAGATCGTGGACCGGCCCGGGGACGTCCGTGTCGGACCCCTCGCGTGATCTGTCCCCAGCCCGGCTCCACCCTGCCGCGGCCGCCGCGACCGAGCGCTCCAGGAGAGCGCAGTGAGGACGTCTCCTGATCATGAACGTGCTCTTGGCCCACACCGTGTTCACGGGCTCCCTCTTCCACCGCATGGCGGAGCCGGCCCGGGCCGTCCTGGAGGCCGGCCTCGGTGTCGAGGTCGCCCTCCAGCACGGCCTGAGGACGGTCATGGCCTCCGACCCCGCCGACCCGGACGGCCCACTGGTGGTCCGTGAGGTCGACGCCCAGGGCGCCGACGTCGTCGTCCTCCAGCTCCCCAAGACCCGGGAGATGCTCGACTGCCTGCGGTTGCTCCAGGCGCAAGGGGTCGCCGTGGTCGTCGAGCTCGACGACCACCTCACCGCCGTCCCACCGGGACACCGGGGGCACGACCTGCTCGTCCGGAGGGGTGTGGGGCGGATCGCGGAGACCTGCGCTCGGGAGGCCGACCTCGTGACGGTGTCAACACCGAGGTTGCTGCAGGAGTACGGGCGGCGCGAGCACGGAACGGTGGTCCCCAACGCGATCCCGCGACGTGTCGCCGAGCTCCCGCCGGCCTACGAGCGGCAGCCCGACGTGGTCACCATCGGCTGGACCGGCTCCGTGGGGACCCACCCCTACGACCTGCAGGAGATGGAGTCCGGCCTGCAGCAGGCGCTGGACCGGACCGCCGGTCGCAGCCGCTTCTGCGTCTTGGGTCAGGTGGGCAACGCACGTGAGCTGCTGCGACTGACGGACGAGCCGCTCGAGATCCCGTGGATCATGGACGTCGACGGCTATTCCGCAGCCATCGGGGAGCGGTTCGACGTCGGTGTCGCTCCGCTGCGCATCGACACCTTCAACAACTGCAAGAGCTGGCTCAAGGTGCTCGAGTACTCCGCACGCGGGGTCTTCTGCGTGCGGTCGCCGAGCGCGGAGTACGAGCGGCTCGGCCTGGGCTACCGCGCCAAGCGCCCGCGGGACTGGGCCACCGCAATCAGCCGGGCGGTCGAGGACCCGGACTGGCGTCACGAGCAGGCCGCCGCGGCGCGGGAGCAGGTCCTGGCCCGGCACCTGACCGAGCACACCGCCGAGCTCTGGGCCGCCGCCTGGCGACGCGCGCGCGACAACCGCAGTCGGGCCGACCGCCTCGGCGCCTGACCGCAACTCCCCGCGACGACGAACGGGCGCGGGACCCTGCCGGGGTCCGCGCCCGTTCTCGTCGTGCTGTCCTCCCGAGGGGCACGGACACAGGAGCGCCCGGGTCCCGTGAGGGGGACCCGGGCGCTCCTGTCGTGCCGGTTGCGGGTGGGCTCAGGCGGGGCGGGCGACGCCGTACCGCAGGGCGGTGGCCTGGGTGACGGCCTGGGTGACAGCCCGGGCGGGGGCCGGCCGCGGCGCGGGGATGGGCGGCACCGCGCGGTCGGCGGGCACGCGCCCCGTGACCCGCTCGACGTAGAGCCGCTGCTGGTTGCGGGCGCGCACGCCGCCGTCGGCGGGCACCGATCGGCCCTCCCAGACCTCGCTCATCGCCGCGTGCAGCAGGGTCAGCGCGCGGGCGCGCATCTGCGAGACGCGGGAGAGCGTGACGCCGAGGTCGGCGGCGATGTCGGTGAGCGACTCCCCGCCGAAGAAGTTGCGCTCCACGACCTCGTCGAGCCGGTCGGGCAGCGCGCGGATGGCGTCCTGCAGGTACCGCGCCCGCTCACCGCGCAGTACCGCCCGCTCCGGGGACTCGCCGGGGTCGGGCAGGTCGAGGGTGCCGCCGTCGCCGCCGGCCTCGGCGTCGATGCTGACCATGACGGCGCGGTGGACGTCGACCTGCAGCGCCTCGAGTTCCTCGCGGCGCACGCCCAGGCTCTCGGCGAGCTCCTCGCGCGTGGGCGGGCGGCCCAGCCGGATGGTGAGCGCGTCGGCCGCGGCGTCGGTGCGGCGGGCGGCCGCCCGCACCGAGCGGCTGGCCCAGTCGCCCGAGCGCAGCTCGTCGAGGACGGCGCCCTGCAGGCGGGGGAGGGCGTAGGTGGCGAAGGTGGCACCGGCCGACGGGTCGAACCGGCGGGCCACCTCGACCAGGGCCACCTTGGCGCAGGAGAGGAGGTCCTCCCGGCTGACGTGGCCGGGCAGGGAGATCCGCGAGGCCACCGCGTTGACCGCGAACGAGCACAGCGGGAGGTGCTCGGTCACGATCACCTCGACCTCGGCCTCGGAGCGCCTGGCCTCTGGGCGCACGGCCTCGGGGCGCACGGCCTCGGGGCGCGTGGCCTCCGACCGCACGGCGTCCTTCCGCCCGGTGGCGGACGGCTGCGGGGGAGCGGGGCGCGCGGCGACCGGGCGGTCGGTCACCGGGGAGCGGGCTGCTGGCACGGTCCCTACCTCGGCAGGGGCCCCGGCGACCGGGACGCACAACTCCTGCCAATCCTGGGAACTCGGCTTGAGGGCCGCTTGCCCGGTGCCGACCGTCTGACCGCGATGGCGCGGACGGCGGGATGCCCCGCCGGGAGACGAGGGAGGCGGTGGCGGACGTGGACTTCCAGCACCTGTCGACGCTGCTGTGGCGCGAGCAGGAGCTGCTCGACCTGCTGCTGTTCAAGGCAGAGGAGAAGCAGTACCTGATCCTGTCGGGCAAGACCCGCTGGCTGGCCCGGATCGCGCACGAGATCGAGGTGGTCCTCGACCAGCTGCGCGTCCTCGAGGTCGAGCGGGCCGCCGCGACCGAGGCGCTCGCCGTCCGGCTGGGCACGGGGGTCAACCCGTCGCTGCGGCAGCTCGCCGACGCCGCGCCGGCCCCGTGGAACGACCTGCTCGCCAAGCACCACGAGGCGCTGCTGGTCCTCGTCACCGACCTGCGCAGCCTGTCCGACGCCAACCGGGAGCTCATCGAGGGCGGCCTCGCCGCGATCGGGGACGCGCTGCTGTCGGTGCGCCAGCCCTCGGCCGGCACCTACGGCTCCACCGGCCGTTCCGAGTACGGGTCCTCCCGTGCCGTCACCCTGGACGGAGCCCTGTGAGTACCTTCTCCGGTCTCAACACCGCGTCGACGGCGCTGTGGGCCGCGCGGCGCGGCCTCGACGTCACCGGCCAGAACATCGCCAACGTCAACACCGCCGGCTACTCCCGCCAGCGCGTCGACCAGGCCGCCATGGGCGGCACCGCCGTCCCGGCGATCCACTCGGTCAGCACCGAGGTCGGCGGGGGCGTCAGCGCGGACAAGGTGCAGCGCGTGCGCGACGCCTTCCTCGAGGCGCGCGCCCAGCTGGAGAGCTCGGCCACCTCGCGGCTGACCGCCGAGGCCGACGCGCTCTCCCAGATCGAGGACGCGTTCCGCGAGCCCGGCGACAAGGGCCTGCAGAGCATGCTCTCCGACGTCTGGTCCGGCTTCTCCGACCTGTCGGACAGCCCGCTGACGCCTGCCTCGCGCAGCCAGGTCCTCGAGCGGCTCGACGTCCTCGCCGACGGCATCCGCACCACCCGCGCGGCGCTGGACCAGCAGTGGGGACAGACCCGTGACGGCCTGCAGGCGCTGGTCTCCGACGTCAACACCGCCGCCGCCTCGGTGGCCGACCTCAACGGGGCGATCCGCCAGGCCACGCTCTCCGGCCTGCCGGTCAACGAGCTCTCCGACCGGCGCGACGCGCTCGTGCTGCAGCTGTCCCAGAGCATCGGCGCCACCGCGGCGCCGCGGGCCGACGGCGTCGTCGACGTGACCGTCGGCGGCACCAGCCTGGTGGCGGGCGCCACCGTCACCGCCGTCCGGCTGGCCGGCAGCGACGACGCCGACGGCATCGGCACGGACGCGCCCCGCCTGGTCACCCAGCCCGGCGGCTCGACGCTGCGGACCGGCGGCGCCGCCGCGGGCCAGCTCACCGCCCTCACCCGGACGGTCCCGGGCTACCGCACCCAGCTCGACGAGTTCGCCCGCTCGGTCGCGACGGCCTTCAACACGGCGCACACCGCCGGGTACGACCTCACCGGAGTGCAGGGCCAGGCGCTGTTCGACGACGGGGCCGGCGGCACCGCGATCACCGCGGCCAACCTGACCGTGCGCCCGCTCACCCCCGAGCAGGTCGCCGCGGCGCGCACCGCACCGGCCGGGACCGGCGGCAGGCCGTCCGCCGACGGCGACAACGCCGACGCCTTCTTCCAGCTCAGCCTGGACCCCGCCGGCCTGGACGCGAGCTACCGCAGGCTGGTGGTGGCCCTCGGCGTCGAGTCCTCGGTCGCCACGCGCAACGCCGAGGTCCAGTCGGTGGTGTCCGCGCAGGTCGACGCCGCCCGCGAGTCGGTCTCCGGTGTCAGCCTCGACGAGGAGATGACCACCATGATGTCGTTCCAGCACGCGTACAGCGCCGCCGCCCGCATGGTGAGCGCGATCGACCAGGCCCTGGACACCCTGATCAGCCGCACCGGCCTCGTGGGTCGGTGACCGGCATGCGCATCACGCAGCGGGCGATCGCGCAGACCGCCCTGCAGGGGCTCAACCGCAACCTCGGCGACCTGGGCAAGCTCCAGGAGCAGCTCACCTCCGGCAAGGTGGTCAGCCGCCCGTCGGACTCGCCGACCGCCGTCAACCGGTCCCTGCAGATCCGCAAGGACCAGGCCGCCACGACCCAGCACGCGCGCAACATCTCCGACGCGCAGAGCTGGATGGAGACGACCGACACCGCACTGACCTCGATGGTCGCGCAGGTCCGCCGCGTGCGGGACCTGACGGTGCAGGCCGCCAACGACGGCAGCATGACCGACGCCGGCCGCACCGCGATCGCCGCCGAGGTCTCCGCGCTGCGCGACAGCCTGCTCGGCCTGGCCAACGAGAACGTCGACGGCCGCCCGGTCTTCGGCGGTGCGACCAGCGGCAACAAGGCCTACGAGGCCGACGGCACCTGGGTCGGCGTCGGCAGCGCCGACGGCACCGGCGTCGTCCCCATCAAGCGGCGGATCTCCAACGACGAGCAGGTCCGCATCGACACCACCGGCCTCGAGGCCTTCGGCCCACCCGGCGGCGACCTGTTCACCGTCGTCGGGAAGATCGCCACCGACGTCGGCGCCGGCGTCTCGGTGCAGGACGACCTCGCCGACCTCGACGCCGCCATCGACCGGCTGCTCACCGCCGCGTCCACCGTCGGCGCCCGGGCCGCCCGCATCGACAACGCCGCGCAGGTCAACACCGACCGGCAGCTGGCGCTGACCAAGCAGCTGGCCAACGTCGAGGACGTCGACCTGCCGAAGACGATCATGCAGCTGCAGTTCCAGCAGACCGGCTACCAGGCGGCGCTGCAGGCGACCGCGCAGGTCATCCGGCCCTCGCTCGTGGACTTCCTGCGGTGACGCTCGCCCCCGTCGTCACCCTGCCGCTGCTGGGCATGGTGTCCCCGCTGCCCGGCTTCCCCGAGTTCCGTGACTACGTGCTCGTCACGGCCGACGGCGACGGCCTGCTGTTCTGGCTGCAGTCCCTCGACGCCGGCGGTCCGCGGTTCCTGGCCATCGCCCCGGCCCGGTACTTCCCGGACTACGACCCGGTCCTGCCGCAGCCCGCGCTCGCCGAGCTCGGCATCGACCCGGCCCGCGCCCAGCTGTTCTGCCTGGTGACGGTGCCGGCCGAGGGGCCGGCCGCCGCGACGGCGAACCTGCGCGCGCCGATCGTGGTGGACCCGGCCACCTGGCGGGCCACCCAGGTCGTGCTCCCCGACAGCCGTCATCCCATCCGGCGTCCACTGCGCCGATAAGAGGAGGGGACGGCACCCGCCGTCCGGGCCCGCTCCCGGCGGGCACGCCACGGAGGCCGTACTGACACCCATGGAGGGGTACCCGTGCTCACACTGACCCGCAGCGTCGGCGAGACCATCCGCATCGGCGACGACATCGAGGTGCACGTCGTCGAGGTCCGCGGCGGCACCGTCCGCCTCGGCTTCAAGGCCCCCCGTGAGGTGACCATCCACCGCGAGGAGGTCTACCGGCAGATCGCCGAGGCCAACCTGCTCGCCGCCCAGGTCACCGCCGACACGCTCGGCGCCCTCGCCGCGTTCGCCCCGCAGGCTCCTGACGCCCCCGCCCCGGATGCCCCCACCCCCCGGGTCCCGCCGGCCGGCGAGCGGTCCGCCTCGCCGGAGGTGCCGGCGCGCTGACGACACGCCACCGACGGCGGGTCCGCGGCTCGGCAACACTCGCCGATGCGTGGACCCGCCGGACCTGGGCGGCCCCTCCTGTGGGCAAGACCTGACGAAGGCGACCCCGCAGATTGCGCAGGGCACGGCGAGTTGTGTGCTCATCACCGTCCGCTCATGCGCCAGAGTTGCCCTCGAGCACGACACAGGGGGCGATGAGGATGCAGCACAGCGTGATGGCACAGACCCAGCAGGCCGACGAGACGGTCGTCGTCCACGTCCAGCTGCGGCCGCGGCGCGGGTCGACCCGGCGTTGCCTGGCCGAGCTGGCCGCGCTGGCCGCCGCGCACCCGGCGGTCGCCTTCTCGGTCACCGGCCTGGGCAAGGACGAGCGCGTCGTCCGCGTGACCGTCGGCGTCGAGCTGGGTCCCCGCGAGGCGATCGCGCGGTTCTCGCCGCAGGCGCAGGCCGCCTACACCTTCGTCAGTGACCTGTTCACGGTCCTGTACGACCACATGCCGGTCTACGCCGCCGAGCCCGCCGCGGCCGAGCGCGCCGCCGCGGAGGTCCTGCTCCAGGCCGGCGAGGACGTCGTCGTCCCCTCGGGCCTGCTCGCTCTCGCCTAGACGAAGGACCCTCCTGCCCCCCACCCCTCGCTGACGCTCGGGGCGGGCCCCTGCAGGAGGGCCGTTCCAGCGCTTCACCTCGCCGTCGCCTCCCCCGCGATCGACCTGGAGTACCCGGTGACCTCCGCAGTGCAGAACACCCCCGACCAGCCGGCCGACGCAGGCACCCGCGCGCCGCTCGTCTTCGGCGGCGTCCCCGAGGCCGAGGGCTTCGCGAAGGTCCCGATCACCGCGCGCGACCGGGTGCACTTCCGCGTCGACCGCGACCTCCCGCTGGCCGAGTTCCGGGCCGAGCTGCCCGACGGCGTGACGGTCAGCCACGACGAGGGCGAGGGGCTCTACCGGGTCGACGGCCCGTGCGGCCAGGGCCAGGTGCTCGCCGACTGGATCCGCGCCTGGTGCGCCGGCCGCGACTGCACCACCGTGGGCCTGCGCGCCGAGGCCGGGGTCCGCCGGCGCGCACCGCGCGACCTGCCGCCGGCCTTCCTCGAGGACCTGTGCCGGCACTACCAGCCGCTGAGCCTCAAGCGGCTGCAGCGCAACATGAGCACGATCCGGCTGCACCTGCCCGACCCCGACGACCTCAGCCAGCAGGTCGCCGAGTGGATCCTCAAGGCGGTCGGCCAGTACGACGAGACCAAGGGCGTCCCGTTCGGCGCCTTCCTCGCCACCCAGCTGTCCAAGTGGGTGCACGACCTGGGCCGCAACGCCCACGGCCGCACCGCCGCCGACACCGAGAACCGGCAGCAGAAGGCCGTCGCCGCCTTCCAGGCCGAGCACCAGCGCCGGCCCACCGAGCGCGAGCTCGCCGCTTACATGGGCCAGAGCGTGGCCACGCTGCGGCGCAACTCGCAGACCGTCGCCACCCTCAACGGGCTGCGCAACCTGCAGTCGCTCGACGGCGGCCCGGACGCGACCGAGGTGCTGCTGCCCGACTCGCACGAGGCGCCCGACCAGATCATGGACGAGGCCGACCAGACGCTGCTGTCGCACGCGCTGACCGCCGCCTGCGCCCCGGACCCGACCGCCGCGCGCGGCCAGCGGGCCGCGCAGCCCAACGTCCTGGGCTGGGCCACCTGGTACCTGACCACCTGGGGCGGGCAGACCAAGACGCAGGTCTCGGCCGACCTCGCGACGTCGGTGCGCAACATGAACGTGCACGCCGACCGCGTCGAGCGGGTCCTCAAGGACCGGCTCGCCGAGTTGTCCGAGTGACGTCCCGGTAAACGGAACGCAGCAGTCCGCCGCCGACGGGTCCATCCGGGCGCAGGACTGCCGATATCGAGGACGTGACCGCGAGTCCCCGCCGCCCCGCCGCTCCCGGCGCCGGGCACCCGGGACCGGCCGCGCCGACGGGGGGAGGTGTGCGGTGAGCATCGCGCCGACCGGAGGTCCGGACGCCGCCGTCCTGCTCCCGCACTGGTTGTCCGAGGGGGACCGCGGGCTGCTGGCCGGCGTCGTCCGCGCCGCCGTGGAGGAGCCCGGCGTGCACCCGGTCGCCGCCGTCCACCTCGCCGACGTCCTCACCGAGCTGCACGTGGCCGCCGCCCGCGACGCGGTGTGGCCCGGTCCGGCCGCCCGCGTGCGCCGGGTGACCGGCTGGGCCGACGACGTCCTGCCGGTGCGGCTGTCGGCCGCGGAGCTCGACAGCGTCCTCGACCTCGCCGACCTGCCGCCCACCCTGCGCGCCACCCTGGGCGGGCGCCGCCCGTGACGCTCGGCCGCCCCTCGTCGGGCCTCCTGCACCGGCTCCGGCCGGCGCCGGTCGCCGTCGACGACGTCCGCGCCGCCGCCGACGCGGTGCTGCCGGGCCTGGTCACCGGCCGCCTGCGCGCCGCCGTGCTCGCCGACCCCGCCCGCGGGCCGGTGCTTGTCCTCGCCGAGGACGAGCGCCGTGTGCGGGTGACCCTGCACGACCTCGCCGAGGACATGAGCGATGCCGGCGTGGCCCCGACCGAGGACGGCGTGGCCGCCGCGCTCACCGCCTTCGTCGCCGCCCGCCCGGTCAGCGACGCCGCGGCGGCCGGCAGCGGCGTCGCCGTCCTGGACTGGACCTGCCGGGCGCAGACCGCCGTCGGCTGGCGGGTCGTCGTCCGGCGCGGGGACCGCACGGTCGCGTGGACGCCCTCGGACCCGACCGACGTCGCCGTCGTGACCCGGACCCGCACCGCCGCCACCGCTCGCGCCGCCGAGGCCGGGGGAGTGCTGCGGGTCGAGGGACCCGTGGCGCTGTGGTCGCACCCCGGCGCGCCGATGCTGGCCTCCGCCGCGCTGGCCGCGCCGCAGCAGCTGCTCGGCCGGATCGCCGAGTCGGGGCTGCGGCTGGCCGAGCCGCACGTCGTCGTCACGCCGCTGCGGCCGCTGGCGTGCGCCTCGGCCGCCGTGTCCGCCCGGCTCGGTGAGGCCGGGGAGGCCTGCGTCCGCCTGCCGTTGGCCGCCCTGCCCGGCCTCCGCTGGCTGTAGCGGCACGGGCTCGCTAGAGGAGTGCGCCGAACTCCCAGTGCCAGGGCTCGGGCTTCTCGCCGCCGGGCTGCGCCCAGTCGGGGTTGACGAAGCCGAACCGGCCGGCGTGCTCGGTCATCCAGGTCCACTGCGGCGTGCCCGCGACGTCGATCCCGCCGCAGAGGTCCACCGCCAGCGCCCAGCCGTGGTTGGACGTCCCCGGCACCGCGGCCAGCGCCGGCTTACGGCGGAAGGCGTCGACCTGCGCGGCCAGGGACCGGTAGGAGTCGGTGATGCACAGCGGGCTGCCGAAGGCCGCCTCGTAGGCTCGGCCCATCGCGGCGTACCCGGCCGCGGCGTCGCAGCGCAGCGCGTGGCCGCGGGCGACCGGGCACAGCGCCTCGGCCGGGATGCGGCCGTTGGACCACCCACCCCACGCGGGGCTGACCGGGCCGGCCGGCGCCGGCAGGGCACCGCAGGCGCCGAGACCGGACGCCGACGCCGGCAGCGGCGCGTTCGGCGTCGCCGGGGCGGGCAGGGTCACCCGCACCGCACGGGCGTCGCCGGGCAGCGGGCGGACGCCGACCTGGTAGGTCGCCGCCGAGGCGCCCACGACCTCGCCCTCGCCGAGGTGGACGGCGACGTCGGCGCCGCCGTCGGACACGACCAGGTCACCGACCTGCAGCTGCGAGGCGGGCACGACGGCGGCCGCGGCCCACTGGCCCGCCGCGGTGGCGGGCAGGTCGTAGCCGGCGAGCAGCCAGGCCGAGGCGGTCAGCCCGCCGCAGTCGAAGGCGTCCGGGCCGGCGGCGCCGGCGGCGTACGGGCGGCCCAGCCGCGACAGCGCGCTGCTCACCGCGGCGACGGTCTCCGCGGGCAGGACGGTGACCGGCCGGTTGCCGACGACGGCCCACGCGACGCCGGGCACGGCCTGGCCGGCGTCGTCGAGCGCGGGGGAGAAGCCGTCGGGCAACGACGCGGGGTCGGCCAGCGCGGCGGCCGGCGGCGGCGCGATCCCGGCGGCGGCGAGCTCGGCGAGGTAGGACTGCCAGCGCAGCAGCGCGGCGGTGTTGCGCTCCTGCTGCGCGCCGGCGGCGGGGACGGTGTCCAGCGCGGCCAGCTGCGCGGCGACGGCGGGACCGAGCCCGTCCACGGTGTCGCGGACGCCGGCCAGCACGGTGCGGGCCTGCGCGGTCGCGGCGTCGACGGCGTCCTGCGCGGCGGCCACCCGAGCGGCGGCGTCCTGTACGGCGGCCTCGGCGCGCTCGGCGCGGACCACGGCGGCCTCCCGGTCCCCGGCGGCCCGGTCGGCCAGCGCCTGGCGGTAGAGGACGTCGGGGGTGGTGTCCGGGGCGTCGGCGGACAGGCCGAGCACCGGCATGCGGGTCTCGGCGGAGGCGCGGTAGAGGTCGGCCGCGGCGGAGCCGACGGTGACCTGCTCGGTGGCGACGGCGGCCCGCGCGCTCCGCTCGGCCTCGACCGCCGCCTGCAGCTCGGCCTGCCGCGCGGTGACCTCCGCCTGCAGCCGGCGGTAGGCGTCGGCGTCCTGCAGCAGCGTGCTGCGCGCGGCCAGGGCCAGTCCCGCCGGGTCGGCGGCCACGCCGGCCGAACCGGGGGCGGAGGTGGCCGGCGCCAGCAGGACGGTCAGGACGGGCACGAGCAGCGTGGCCAGGCCGACGAGCAGCAGCCGGGCCCGCCAGGGGCCGCGCTCGCGGGGCGTCCGGACGGCCGGCCGGCGACGGGCGGCCTGCTTCCGCTTCCTGGCCGAGCTCTTCCTCCGCGGCGCGGGACGCGCGGCGGACGGGCGGGGGGCACCCGGGGCGCCGGCCGCGGCGCGGGCGGCCAGCAGCGCGCGCAGCGCCTCGGCCTCGCGGGCGGTGAGCTCACGCCGGGGGGATGCGGACGTGCGTGGTGCTGGCACGGTGGGTCCCCCGGGCGGTCTCGATCGGCGTGGCCGCGCTCCGTGGTGGAGCGCTCGCCGTCAGATCGACCGTCCGGGGGACCCGGAGGAGGGACGGGGGAACGGGTCTCACCCCTGCGGGGGAGGAGGTGCGCCCACCCGGGGGACACCGCAGGGGCCGGCGGCCGGGACCGGCCGCCAGGGGTCAGCGGTCGGGTGGCCACCAGGCGCCGTGCCGCGCCACGAGCGGGATGCGGTGCTCGACGCCGTCCTCGGTCGACACCACCAGTTCGACGGCGGTGATCGGCACCGGCCGGTCGTCGTCGTCGCGCAGCAGCCGCCCGGTGGCCAGCGGGATCGGGGGCAGGACCAGCAGGTCCTCACCGGGCGGCTCGCTGCCCATGGTGGCCCGGGTCAGCGCTCGGCGAGCGGGACGAAGGCCCGCTCGGTCTCGCCGGTGTAGACCTGCCGCGGGCGGCCGATCTTGGTCGTGGGGTCGGCGATCATCTCGCGCCACTGGGCGATCCACCCGGGGAGCCGGCCCAGCGCGAAGAGCACGGTGAACATCCGGACCGGGAAGCCCATCGCCCGGTAGATGAGCCCGGTGTAGAAGTCGACGTTCGGGTACAGCTTGCGCTCGACGAAGTAGTCGTCGGAGAGAGCGATCTCCTCCAGTTGGCGGGCGAGGTCGAGCAGCTCGTTGTCCCCGCCGAGCTTGTCGAGCACCGAGTCGGCCGTCTGCTTCACGATCGCCGCACGCGGGTCGTAGTTCTTGTAGACCCGGTGGCCGAAGCCCATGAGCTTGACGCCGGGCTCCTTGTTCTTGACCCGCTCGACGAACCGGCCGATGTCGCCGCCGTCCCGCTGGATCGCCTCGAGCATCTCCAGCACGGCCTGGTTGGCCCCGCCGTGCAGCGGGCCGAACAGCGCGTTGATGCCGGCCGAGACCGACGCGAACAGGTTGGCGTGCGAGGAGCCGACCAGCCGCACCGTCGACGTCGAGCAGTTCTGCTCGTGGTCGGCGTGCAGGACGAAGAGCATGTCGAGCGCGGAGGCGAGGTCGGGGTCGAGGTCGTAGGGCTCGGCGGGCAGGCCGAAGGTCATCCGCAGGAAGTTCTCGACCAGGCCGAAGGAGTTGTCCGGGTACAGGAAGGGTTGCCCGACCGACTTCTTGTACGCGTACGCCGCGATCGTGGGCAGCTTGGCCAGCAGCCGGACGGTGGAGATCTCCACCTGCTCCGGGTCGAAGGGGTCGAGCGAGTCCTGGTAGAAGGTCGACAGCGCGCTGACCGCGGAGGACAGCACGGGCATCGGGTGCGCGTCGCGCGGGAAGCCCTGGAAGAACTGCTTGAGGTCCTCGTGCAGCAGGGTGTGCCGGCGCAGCCTCTCGTCGAAGGCGGCCAGCTGGTCGGCGGTGGGGAGCTCGCCGTAGACGAGCAGGTAGGTGACCTCGAGGAAGCTGGCCTTCCCGGCGAGCTGGTCGATCGGGTAGCCGCGATAGCGCAGGATGCCGGCGTCGCCGTCGATGTAGGTGATCGTCGAGGCGCACGACGCGGTGTTCACGAAACCGACGTCGAGGGCGACCTGCCCCGTCGTCGCGAGGAGCTTGGAGACGTCGAGCCCGGGGGATCCCTCCGTCGCCGGGACCGTGCGCAGCGGGAGCTCACCCCCCGGGTGTCGGAGGGATACCTCGGGGGTGCTGGCTGTCTCGGTCATGGTGTGCCGACGCTATCGCCGTCGGGCGATCACGACGACAGGGAGCGTCCCGCGACTGGGTGGGCCGGGGTCCCGGCCCACCCCGCCACGCCCTGTGGCCCCGTCCAGGGCCCCGCCCTGAGCTCGCGAAGGGTGGGGAGGACGGGGTCCTTCAGGGGTGGGTCATCGAAAGGACGTCGAGCGCCTCGTCGAGCTGGGCCTCGGTGAGCTTGCCCTGGTCGACGTAGCCGCGCTCGAGCACGACCTGGCGGATCGTCTTCTGCTCGGCCAGCGACTGCTTGGCGACCTTCGCGGCCTCCTCGTAGCCGATGTACTTGTTCAGCGGCGTCACGATGGACGGCGAGGACTCCGCGTAGGTCCGGCACTGCTCGACGTTGGCCACGATCCCGTCGACGCAGCGGTCGGCCAGGATCCGGCTGACGTTGGCCAGCAGCCGGATCGACTCGAGCACGTTGCGGGCCATGAGCGGCAGGGTCACGTTGAGCTCGAAGACGCCGGTGGTGCCGGCGTAGGTGACCGCGGCGTCGTTGCCGATGACCTGGGCGGCGACCTGGATGGTCGCCTCGGGGATCACCGGGTTCACCTTGCCGGGCATGATCGAGCTGCCCGGCTGCAGGTCGGGGAGCTGGATCTCGCCGAGGCCCGTGCGCGGGCCCGAGCCCATCCAGCGCAGGTCGTTGGCGATCTTCACGAGGCCGACGGCGATCGTCTTCAGCTGCCCGGAGGCCTCGACCAGGCCGTCACGCGAGCTCTGCGCCTCGAAGTGGTCGCGCGCCTCGCTGAGCGGCAGCTCCAGCTCGGCGGCGAGCTTCTCGATGATCGCGGCGGCGAAGCCGGGCGGGGTGTTGATGCCGGTCCCGACGGCGGTGCCGCCCAGCGGCAGCTCGCCGATCCGCGGCAGGGACGCCTGCAGCCGCTCGACGCCGTACCGGACCGCGGCCGCGTACCCGCCGAACTCCTGGCCGAGCGTCACCGGGGTGGCGTCCATGAGGTGCGTGCGGCCGCTCTTGACGACCTCGGCGAACTCGGTGGCCTTGCGCGACAGCGAGGCCTCCAGGTGCTGCAGCGCCGGCACCAGGTCGCGCACGATCGCGCGGGTGGCGGCCACGTGGATCGCCGAGGGGAAGACGTCGTTGGACGACTGCGAGGCGTTGACGTGGTCGTTCGGGTGCACCGCGGTGCCCGTCGCCTCGGTGGCGAGGGTGGCGATGACCTCGTTGGTGTTCATGTTGCTCGACGTCCCCGAGCCGGTCTGGAAGACGTCGATGGGGAAGTGGTCGTCCCACGTGCCGGAGGCCACCTCGGCGGCGGCGTCGGTGATCGCCTGCGCGACGTCGCCGTCGAGGACGCCGAGGTCGGCGTTGACGCGGGCCGCGGCGCCCTTGATGGCGGCCAGGGCGGCGATGAGCTCGCGCTCGATGGGGGTGCCGGAGATGGGGAAGTTCTCGACGGCGCGCTGGGTCTGGGCCCGCCACTTGGCCCAGGCGGGGACGCGGACCTCCCCCATGGAGTCTCGTTCGATGCGGTGGTCCTGCTCGGCGGCCACGCTGGCTCCCGTGTGGTGTCGGTGGGATCGGTGCTGCACGCGTGACCTTAGGAGGACCCCGTCCGTCCCACCCCTCCCAGGCCCGGGGTGGGACCCGGGACGGGGCCGGTCGGGTCGTTAGCGTGCGCCGACACTCCCGGCCCGAGGAGGCCCCGTGACCCACCCCTACGCCCCGGACACGCCCGGCACGACGCCGGGCACCGTGCCCGTCGGCGGCTGGACGCCGTGGGGGACCTGGGACCCCGCCGCCGGCCGTCCGGTCGCCGTCCCCGCCCCGCCCGCGCCGGCCGCCGCGCCGTCGCGGGTGCTGCCCGCGGCGCTCCTCGCGGGCGGGATCGTCCTCGGCCTGCTGCTCGCCGCCGTCATCGGCGCGCTGGTGCTCCGCGGTGCCGCCGACGACGTCGGCCGCGCGGCCGGTGAGGCGATGGGCGAGGCGATGGGCGAGGCCCTCTACGGCGGCAGCGTTCCGTCCGGGTACTACGGCGGCGGAGGGGTGCCGGGGCCCGTCGAGCAGTCCGAGCCGGTGCCGCCGGGCGAGCTCGGGCCCGACCCCGTCCTCGACGCCTACGCGCAGGGCTGCTTCGACGGCGACCTGCAGTCCTGCGACGACCTGTTCGTGGAGTCCCCGCCGCTGTCGCAGTACGAGGAGTACGCCACCACCTGCGGCGGCCGCGTCAAGGCGTGGACGGTGCCCTACTGCACCGAGCTCGACTGAGCACCCGCGGGACCTCGCGCCCGCGTACCGGTCGCGCCCGAGCCGGGGTGCAGTGGCCCGGGCACGGTGGGCGCATCCGACCACGCGGAGCGACCGGTGAGGAGCCGTCCCGTGACCAGCCGGTGCTGGTCGCCCTCTCCCGCCCGACCTAGCCTGACCAGCGCATCTACGTGAACCGAGGAGTCCGCACCATGTCCCAGCCGCCGTATCCGCCGCAGGGTGGCAACGATCCCCAGGGCGAGCAGCCCGGGCAGCAGGGCTGGGGGCAGTCCGACGACCCGACGCAGCAGCTCGGCCAGCCGGCGCCCCCGACCTCGCAGTTCCAGCCGGGCCAGTACGGCCAGCCGGGCGAGCGTGACCAGACCTCGCCGATCGCCCAGCCCGGTCACGGCCCCGACCAGCAGTAGGGCCAGCCGGGCTACGACCCGACGCAGCAGTTCCCGCAGCAGCCCTACGGCCAGCCCGGCTACGACCCCGGTCAGCAGTACGGACAGCAGTACGGCCAGCCCTACGGACAGCAGGCGTACGGGCAGCAGGCGTACGGGCAGCAGGCGTACGGGCAGCAGGCGTACGGGCAGCAGGCGTACGGGCAGCCCGGCTATGCCCCGGACCAGCAGTACGGGCAGCAGTACGGCCAGCCCCACGGGCAGGCCGGCTACGGCCAGCCGCCGCAGAAGGGCAACAAGAAGAACGTCGTGATCGCCTCGGTGATCGCCGGCGTGCTCCTGCTCGCCGCCGCGGGCGTCGGCCTGTTCTTCCTGCTCCGCGACGACGGTGGCTCGACGATCGCCGACCCGACGCGCACCAGCTCCTCGTCGTCGGCGAGCTCGTCGTCGTCCTCGAGCCCGTCGTCCTCGTCGAGCTCGTCGAGCAGCTCGTCGTCCTCGTCCTCGACGACGGCCGGTGGCGGCGGCGGCGCGGGCTCGACCTCGGCGCCGCTGCCGCCGCAGGGCCTCGGCGAGGACCCCGACGGCGAGTTCCAGCCGCTGGCCGAGAACTGCTTCAACGGCGACTTCTCCGCCTGCGACGACCTGTGGCCGGTGACGCCGTCCGGGTCGGACTACGAGCAGTACGCCGGGACCTGCGCCGGGCGGCTGGACTACCAGGCCGGCTCGTGCGTGGCGCGGCTGGGTGAGGGGACCCCCACGCCGGCCGCCGAGCCGGTGCCGCCGCAGGACCTGGGTGAGGACCCGGACGGGCGGTACCAGCCGCTGGCCGACTCCTGCTTCGCCGGCGACTTCGCCGCCTGCGACGACCTGTGGGGCACCTCGCCCTCGGACTCGCAGTGGGAGCAGTACGCCGGTACCTGCGCCGGCCGGGTCAGCTACGAGGTGGCCAACTGCGAGACTCGGCTCGGCTGACGCCGGCACCGCACGCACGACGGCCCCGGGGCGCTCGCCCCGGGGCCGTCCGGCGTCCGGGGACCCGCTCAGTCCTCGTCGTCGGAGCGGTCGAAGGGGACCGCGGAGTAGGCGCGCAGCTTCTCCAGCGAGTGCAGGCTGTCGATCGAGCGGATCGTGCCCGACCGCGAGCGCATGACCAGCGACTGCGTCGTGCAGCCGCCGGCGCGGTACTGCACGCCGCGCAGCAGCTCGCCGTCGGTGATGCCGGTGGCGACGAAGAAGACGTCGCCGCGGACGAGGTCGTCGATGGAGAGCACCCGGTCGAGGTCGTGGCCAGCGTCGACCGCCTTCTGCCGCTCCTCGTCGTCCTTGGGCCACAGCCGGCCCTGCAGCGCACCGCCCATGCACTTGAGCGCGCAGGCGGCGATGATCCCCTCCGGCGTGCCGCCGATGCCCAGGAGCAGGTCGACGCCGGTGCCCTCGCGGGCGGCGGCGATCGCGCCGGCGACGTCGCCGTCGGAGATGAACCGGATGCGCGCCCCGGCCTCGCGGACCTCGTGCACCAGCTGCTCGTGGCGTGGCCGGTCGAGGATGCAGACGGTGACGTCCTCGACCCGGCCGTGCTTGGCCTTGGCGACCCGGCGGATGTTCTCGGCGACCGGGACGGTGATGTCGACGACGTCGGCGGCGGCCGGGCCGGTGGCGATCTTCTCCATGTAGAACACGGCCGACGGGTCGTACATGGCACCGCGGTCGGCCACGGCCATGACCGCGATGGCGTTGGGCATGCCCTTGGCCATCAGCGTCGTGCCGTCGATCGGGTCGACGGCGACGTCGCACTCGGGGCCGTAGCCGTCGCCGACCTGCTCGCCGTTGTAGAGCATCGGCGCCTGGTCCTTCTCGCCCTCGCCGATCACGACGACGCCGCGCATGCTCACCGTGCCGATCAGGGCCCGCATCGCGTCGACCGCGGCGCCGTCGCCGCCGTTCTTGTCCCCGCGGCCGACCCAGCGGCCGGCGGCCATCGCGGCGGCCTCGGTGACCCGGACCAGCTCGAGGGCCAGGTTGCGGTCGGGTGCCGGGCGGTCGGTGCGGAAGGTGCTGGCGCGGGGGATCGGGGGCACGGGGCCGTCGGGCACGGGAAGCGTCACGGGACCTCCAACATCGGCACCGTTGCCGGTGCCCGCCGTCCGCTGCACCGGTCCGCGGTGCCGGTCGGGCGCGCGGGGTCGCGTGTGCGGGGCGGCAGGGTTCTGGATCGGTGGTGTGATCCTAGGGGCATGACCACTTCCGGCCCGTCGGGCCAGCAGGCCCCCGAGAAGCTGCCCCCGCCCGCCCCGACCGCGGTCGAGCGGGCCAACCGGATGAGCGCGGCGAACATGATCCGCTCGCTGCTGCCGCTGGTGGTCATCTGCCTGCTCGCCGTCGGCTGGGTCACCTTCCGGCAGAGCGGCACCGACCCGGTGCGCCCGATCGACCCCACGAACAGCGTCCGGCTGGCCACCGAGCGGGCGTCCTACCCGGTCGAGGTGCCGTCGGGGCTGCCCGACGGCTACCGGCCCACCAGCGCCCGCACCGACGCTCCCGATGCCGCCGAGGGGGCGCCGGTCACCCTCGAGATCGGTTACGTGACACCGTCGGACGAGTACGCGGGCTTCCTGATCACCGACGACGCCGACGCCGAGCCGCTGACCTCCGTCCTCGACGGCGCGCAGGACGACGGCAGCGTCGACCTGGGCGGCCGCACCTGGACCCGGCTCACCAGCGAGCGCGGCGAGACGGTGCTCACCCGGGAGGACGGCGACGTCACGACCCTGGTCACCGGCTCGGCCGACGACGACGAGCTGCAGACGGTCGCCGCGGCCGTCGCGCCGGTGTCCCAGCCGAGCTGAGCCTCAGTCCTGCCGGTCGCTCACTTCTCCTGGTCGCCCGGCGCCGCCGCGGCCAGCCGTTCGCGGGCGCGGTCGAGCCAGTGCCGGCACAGCTCGGCGAGCTGCTCGCCGCGCTCCCAGAGACCGAGTGACTCCTCGAGCGTGAGCCCCCCGGCCTCCAGCCGGCGGACCACGTCGGCCAGCTCCTCGCGGGCCTGCTCGTAGGTCTGCGTCGGCTGCTCGGGTGCATCGCTCACGGGGTCCCATCCTGCCTGTCGACGCGCACCGGCAGCCGGCCGCCCGCGACCCGCACCGACAGCCGCTCGTCGTCGCCCACCTCCCCGGGGTCGCGGACCAGCGCGCCGTCGGCCCGCTGCACCAGCGCGTAGCCGCGCTGCAGCGTCGCCTGCGGGGAGAGGGCGGTGACCCGTGCGCGGGCGTGGTCGAGGTCGCGCTCGGCGGTCTCGACGCGGTGGGTGAGCGTGCGGCGGGCCCGGTCGCGCAGCGCGACGACGTCCTCGGCCCGGCCGTGCAGCAGCCGCTCGGGGTCGGCGAGCACCGGCCGGCTGCGGACCCCCTCCAGCCACCGCTCGGACTGCTCGACGCGCATGGTGACCAGGTGCCGGGCGCGGGCGCGCAGCCCGTCGACCAGTCGCCGCTGCTCGCCGATCTCGGGCACCACGCGGTGGGCGGCGTCGGTGGGGGTGGCCGCGCGGACGTCGGCGACGTGGTCGACCAGCGTGGTGTCGGTCTCGTGGCCGACGGCGGTGACCACCGGGGTGCGGCAGGCGGCGATGGCGCGCACCAGGCCCTCGTCGGAGAAGGGCAGCAGGTCCTCGACCGAGCCGCCGCCGCGGGCGAGGACGATCACCTCGACCTCGGGGTCGCGGTCCAGCCGCTGCAGCCCGTCGATGACCGACGCGGCGGCGTTGACGCCCTGCACCAGGCTGTGGTGGACGGCGAAGCGCACCGCCGGCCAGCGCCGCCGGGCGGTGACCAGCACGTCGCGCTCGGCGGCGGAGTCCTTGCCGGTGACCACGCCGACGACGGCGGGGGCGAACGGCAACGGCCGCTTGCGGGCGGCGTCGAAGAGGCCCTCGGCGGCCAGGAGCTTCCGGATCCGCTCGATGCGGGCGAGCAGCTCACCGAGGCCGACGGCGCGGATCTCGGTGGCGCGCAGCGAGAAGGACCCGCGGGCGATGTAGTAGTCCGGCCGCGCCCGCACGATCACGCGGGCGCCCTCGGTGAGCTCGAGGCCGGGCCGGTCGGCGACGTCGCGGGCGCAGGTGACCGGCACCGACAGGTCGGCGGCCGGGTCGCGCAGGGTGAGGAACACCGTGGCGGCGCCCCGCCGGGAGAGCTGGGCGACCTGCCCCTCGACCCAGACCTCGCCGAGCCGGCCGATCCACTCGGCGACCTTGCGGGCCACCGTGCGCACCGGCCAGGGCGCCTCGGGGGAGGAGGGGGCGGTCATGCGCCCGAGCCTGCCAGCAGGCACCGACGACAGCGGCCCGGGCCCCCGAACGGGGACCCGGGCCACAGCACTGCCGGAACGGCCGCCCTCCAGGGACCCGCGCCGAACCTGCGAGGCGTGGGGAGGGGGTGGTCCTTCGTCAGCCGCGAGGCTGGAGCGGGCTGTTGTCGGCGGCCTGCTGCTCGAGCTTCTCCAGCCGGTTGCGCAGCATGGTGAGGAACGGCGCGCGGGCCCGGGTGGCCTCCTCGTAGGCCAGCAGGTCGGACACCGTGGCCAGCTGGTAGCCGCGCAGCCGGCCGCGCAGCTGGGCGATCGTGAAGGCGTCGTAGCCGTCGATCGGCGCGGCGCCGGCGGCCTGCGAGCCGGACAGCTCGCTGCCGCCCTCGGGGTCGTCGGTGGGCGCGGCCGACGTCTCGCCGACGGCGTCCACGGCGGCACCCTCGGCGATCGCCGCGTCCTCCTCGGCGGTGTCGGTCCCGCCGACGTCAGTGCGCACACCGGTGGCAGCCGCGACGGGCGTGCCGCCCTCGTCGGTGGCCTCGGCAGCGGTGTCCGTGGCGGTGTCCGTGGCGGTGTCCGTGGCGGGCTCCGGCTCGACCACGTCGGTCGCCGCGCCGCTGTCCTCGCCGGGGCCGGGCCCGGCGCCCATCTCCTCGTCGACGCGCGCGTGCTCGTCGGTGACGACGTCGCTGCCCCCGCCGGTCGCAGAGCCCTCGGCAGTGCCGGAGCCCTCGGCAGTGCCGGAGCCCTCGGCAGTGCCGGAGTCCTCGGCAGTGCCGGTGTCCTCGGCAGTGCCGGAGCCCTCGGCAGTGCCGGAGCCCTCGGCAGTGCCGGAGCCCTCGGCAGTGCCGGCGTCCTCAGCGGTGCTCTCGGCGGCGCCGGTGGACTCCGCGCCGCCGTCCTCGGGGGCGGCGACGCCCTCGTCGGTGACGGTGCCCTCGACCGTGGCGATCCCGCCGTCCGGCGTGAGGACGTCGACCTCCGTGGCGGCGTCCTCGGTTGCGCCGGACTCCGCGTCCTCACCCAGCACGCCCGCGTCCGGGGCGGTCCCGGTGCCGGCGTCGGCCGGGCTGTCGGCCGGGGCGCTGTCGGCCAGGCCGATGTCGGTGTCGGCGACGCCGGAGTCGGCGGCGTCGGGGATCGTCGTGTCGTCGCTGCCGACGTCGGGCGCGCCGGCGAGCTCGCCGACGGGGGAGCCGCCGGGGTCGCTCGCGGCCGGGGTGTCGTCGAGGGTGTCGGTGCCCGCGGGGGCGTCGGTGCCCTGGGCCTCGAGCAGCGCGCTCTCCAGGGCGTCCTCGGCGGTCAGCGCGGAGTCGGCGGCGTCCAGCGCGGACTCGGCCTCCTCGGCGCCCTGGACCAGGTCGGTGACGTCCTCGACCGCGGCGACGACCGAGGCCGGCGACGGGTCCTGCGGCAGCCCGGCGAGCTCGTCGTCGACCAGGCCGGCGGCGTCGGTGTCGACGTCGATCTCCATGACGTCGACACCGGTGAGCTGTGCGACGGCGTCGGTCTCGTCCAGCGCGGCGGCGGTGTCCTCGACGGCGGCCACGACCGCGTCGGCGGCCGGGTCGTCGGTGAGGGTCGCGACCCCGGCGTCGGAGACGTCGTCGGACAGGCCGTCACCGACGGTGTCGACGTCGGGAGCGCGGTCGAACGCGGAGTTGTGCAGCACGTCGATCGGCTGCGCCACGAGGGGGGCGCCGCCGGCGGCCGCGTCCTCCTCGTCGTCGAAGGTGGCCAGGCCGGGCTCGCGGTAACCGCGCAGCCCGGTGAGGACCTCGTCGCCGCGGGCGACCAGTCCCGACCACTGCTGCTGGAACTTCATCGCCGTCTGCAGGGCCAGGCCGATGAGGCGCACCGGCAGTCCCGGCAACGTCGAGGGCAGCCGGAGGGCCTCGTCCAGGACGGTGGCGGCCAGACCGGCGGCGGCACGGATCGGCTCGGGGATCTCACGGGACATGACCCCAGCCTGCCGCAGGGCGCGCGGAACGGCAGCGTGGCCCCGGAGGCAGACACCCGGTCGGGCGGCGCTGCACGCTGACGGCGTGTCGAGGGTCTCGTCGGGAGCCCGGCAGCCGACGGCGCGCCACCTACGATGGGTGCATGGCTGATCAGCGCGGACGGGTCCTGCTGGCCGATCCCCGGGGCTACTGCGCCGGTGTCGACCGGGCGGTGGTGGCCGTCGAGCGGGCGCTGGAGATCCACGGCGCACCGGTCTACGTCCGCAAGCAGATCGTCCACAACAAGCACGTGGTGGCCACCCTCGAGCGGCGCGGCGCGGTGTTCGTCGACGAGACCGACGAGGTGCCCGAGGGCTCGGTCGTCGTCTTCAGCGCCCACGGCGTCTCCCCGGCGGTGCACCAGGAGGCCGCCGCGCGGCAGCTGCGCACCATCGACGCCACCTGCCCGCTGGTGACCAAGGTGCACCAGGAGGCCAAGCGGTTCGCCCGCGACGACTACGACATCCTGCTGATCGGCCACCGCGGCCACGAGGAGGTCGAGGGCACCGCCGGTGAGGCGCCGTCGCACATCCAGCTCGTCGACGGCGCCGACGACGTCGCCACCGTCCAGGTGCGCGACCCCGAGAAGGTCGTGTGGCTGTCGCAGACCACGCTCTCGGTCGACGAGACCCTGGCCACGGTGGACCAGCTGAAGAACCGCTTCCCCGGCCTGCAGTCCCCGCCCAGTGACGACATCTGCTACGCCACGCAGAACCGTCAGCAGGCGGTGAAGCAGATGGCCGCCGAGTGCGACCTGGTGATCGTCGTCGGCTCGACCAACTCGTCGAACTCGGTGCGGCTGGTGGAGGTGGCCCTCGAGGCCGGCGCCCGCGCCGCGCACCTGGTCGACTACGCCGCCGAGATCGACCCGGCGTGGCTCGAGGGCGTGGGCACGGTCGGCGTCACGAGCGGCGCGTCGGTGCCCGAGGTGCTGGTCAGCGAGGTGCTCGACTGGCTCGCCGCCCGCGACTACCCCGACGTCGAGACGGTGAAGGCCGCCGAGGAGCGCCTGGTCTTCGCGCTCCCGCACGAGCTGCGCCCCGGCCGCACCGCCCGGTAGCGGCGCCGCGAGACGACGCGAGCCCCCCTCCCGGCCGGGAGGGGGGCTCGCTGTCCGTCGTGGGGGTCAGCGCCGGGCGGCCCAGCGGACGATCGCCAGCACCAGGGCGACGCCGGTGGCGACGGCCATCGTGGGGAAGCCGCGGATGAGGACGGTCGCGAGCGTCGGCAGGGTGAACGAGGCCGACGGCGCGAGGCCGATGTTGACCAGGGCGACCGCGACGAAGACCAGCGGCGGGGCGACGACGACCGTGAGCAGGTCGCGGCGGCGGACCAGGAGCGTGGCGACGGCGGTGGCCGCGACCAGCGTGACGAGGGTCAGCGTGCCCAGGCCCACGCCGAGGAACGAGTCGATGGCGCCGCCGGCGAGCGTGATGACGAAGACGCCGAGGACGGCGAGCACCCCGCGCAGCCGGCTGCCGGCGGCGGGCTCGGCGGCGGCCCGCTCGGCCGCGCGGCCGGCCGGCCGCGCACCACGGGGGCGAGAGGGCGCAGCGGCCCCCGCGCGGTCGCCGAGCGGGTGGACGCCGGGGTGGGGGGCGCGCTGCTGGGCGGGACGCGCCGGGGGGCGGGCCTCGGCGGCGGGGCGGCCGTAGCCGCTGCTGCTGGACCCGGAGCCGCGGCCGGTGCCGCCTCCGCCGGGACGGCTGCGCGGCGGGGGCGGCGGCACGGGCGGGAGGCCCATGCGCATCGAGCGGTCCGGGCCGGTCGCGTCGGGATGCGCGGCCCGCGGGACGGCGTAGGGGCGCTGGCCGCCCACTCCGCTGTCCCGCCAGGTGTCGGCTGTGCTCGCCGAGGCCATGGCGTACCTCCCCGTCCGGACGCTCCGGCCCGCCACGGGCCGCTGTCGGTCCTCACGGTAGCGACGGAGGGGTCTGCTGCGGGGAACGTGGAGGTCCCGACTCGCGACAGGTCGCCGTGTCGATTTGGCAACTCTCGGTGAGCCCCGGGGCTGGTGTGGCGGACGGTGCCTCCCGAGCCCAGCGGGAGCGCCGTCCGGACGCGCTCAGCCGCCGTCGGTGAGCCGCCAGCGCCGCGGCGCGTCGTCGTCGGCCTGGGGGAGCTGCGGCGCGTCCTCGCCGGCCGGCCGTAGTTGCCGCACGACCGCCTCGACCGGCTGCGGCGTGGGCACCGGCGCCTCGCCGACCCCGAGGTCGTCGAAGCGGCGGGCGGCGGCGAGCACCGAGCGCTCGTAGGAGCCGACCGTCTCGTTGTAGCGGGTCAGCGTGGAGCCCAGCGCGGAGCCGAGCCGGGTCAGGTGGCCCGACAGCGTGGTCAGCCGCGCGTGCAGCCGGCGGCCCACCTCGATGACCTGGTCGGCGTCGCGGGCCAGCCGCTCCTGCCGCCAGGAGTGCGCCACGGTGCGCAGCAGGGCGAGCAGCGTGCTGGGCGTGGCGATGACGACGTCGCGGCCGAAGCCGTACTCGAGAAGGGTCGGCTCGGCCTCCAGCGCGGTGGTGAGGAAGCCGTCGGAGGGGACGAACAGGACGGTGAACGGCGCCGCGGGCCGGAAGGCGGTGGGGTAGCGGCGGGCGGCCAGCTGGTCGACGTGGGTGCGCAGCTGCCGGGCGTGGGCGGCGATCCGCTGGTCCCGGACGGCCTGGTCGGTGGCCTGCACCGCCTCGATGTAGCCGGTGAAGGGGACCTTCGCGTCGACGACGACCTGCCGGCCGTCGGAGAGGGTGACCACGAGGTCGGGCCGCACGCCGGCGCCCTCGTCGTTGGTGGAGGACGGCTGCTCGACGAAGTCGCAGTGCTCGAGCAGGCCGGCCACCTCGACCACCCGGCGCAGCTGGACCTCGCCCCAGCGGCCGCGGACGTGCGGCGTGCGCAGCGCGGTGACCAGCGCCGCGGTCTCCTGGCGCAGCAGCGCGCTGGTCTGCCCGACGGTGCCCATCTGCTCGCGCAGCTCGCCGTGCGCGGTGGCGCGGTCGCGCTCGATGCCGGCCAGCAGCCGGTGCAGGTGGTCCAGCGACTCGTGCAGCGGCTCGAGGCCGTCGTCGGTCGGCCGGCGCCGGGCCAGCAGTGCCACCACCCCGAGCGCCACGGCCGTTCCGAGCAGTACCCCGAGGAGCAGGCCGAGCAGGAGCGAGGCGGCGTCCACCGGATCAGGGTGCAGGACGGCACCGACAACTCCCGGGAGGCGCAGGCATAGGAAGCGATCCGCACGTCCCGGGGCGCGGGACGTGCGGATCGCTTCCTATGCCTCAGACGGGGACGGGGGCGTGCTCGGCCTCGTGGTCGAGCAGCCAGCGCTTGACCGGCGTGCCCCAGCGGAACCCGCCCAGGCCGCCGTCGGAGCCGAGCACCCGGTGGCACGGGACGAACAGCGCGGCGGCGTTGCGGGCGCAAGCGTTGGCCGCCGCCCGCACGGCCGAGGGGCGCCCGCACCGTGCGGCGAACGCGGCGTAGGTGTCCGGCTGCCCGGGCGGCACGGTCCGCAGCACCTCCCAGGCGTCCTCGAGGAACGGCCCGGAGCGCTGCCGCACCGGGATGTCGTCGATCGCGCCGAGGTCGCCGGCGGCGTGCGCCTCGACCGCGTCCAGGACGGGCAGGTGCTCGGCCCGCTCGACCCAGGTGGGCCGCAGCGCCCGGTGGACGACGGGCAGCAGCTCGGTGACGTCGTCGGTCCACCCCGCGGCCAGGACGACGTCGCCGCCGTCGGGTCCGGGAGTGACGACGACGGTGAAGGGGCCCGGTGGGGTGGCCACCGTGGCGAAGCGGGCGGACGGGGTCATGACGCACTCCGATCAGCGGGGGAGCGGGTGAACAGTGTGGGGGCGGCGAGCGCCCAGAGGTGCATCGCGGCGTACGAGCGCCACGGCCGCCAGCGGGTGGCGGCCTCGGCGTCGGAGCTGCCGAGGGAGGCCAGCGCGCGGCGCAGCGCGAGGTCACCGGGCAGCCACACGTCGGGGTCGCCGAGGCCGCGCATGACCACCAGCGACGCCGTCCACGGGCCGATGCCGGGCAGCGCCAGCAGGTCGCGGGCGACCGCCTCGCGGTCGCACCCCGGGTCCAGGACGACGCGGCCCTCGGCCATGGCGGCGGCCAGGCCGCCCAGCGTGCGGCGTCGGGCGCCCGTGAGGCCGACGGCGGACAGGTCGGCGTCGGCCAGCGCCTCTGGTCTCGGGAAGGCGTGGGTGAGGGTGCCGACCGGCTCGGCGAGCGGCGTCCCGGCCAGCGTCAGGACCCGCGCGGTCAGCGTGCGGGCACCGGCCACCGAGACCTGCTGGCCGAGCACCGCGCGCACCGCCGACTCCGGGCCGTCGGGCGAGGCGGGCACCCGCCGGCCCGGCGCGCCGGCCACCAGGGGCGCCAGCGCGGGGTCGACCCCGAGGACCTCGTCGACGGCGGTGGGGTCGGCGTCGAGGTCGAGCAGCCGCCGGCAGCGGGGGACGGCGGCTCGCAGGTCGCGCAGGTCGGTGAGCAGCAGCCGGGCGGTCACCGCGGGGCCGCCGTCGGGCGCGGGGGAGAGGCGGACGACGCCGGGCCCGGCGGGCAGGTCGAGCACCCGCGAGAACGTCGTCCCGTCCCACTCCTCGAGGCCCGGGACGGCGTGCGCGCCGAGGAAGTGCAGCACCTCGGCGGCGTCGAACGGGGCGCGGGCGGCCAGCCGCAGGGTCAGCCAGCCCGGTGTCCCGCCGTCGCTGCCGGGCCGGCAGTGGCGCAGCTCTGACGGCGTGCAGGCGAAGACCTCGCGGACGGTGTCGTTGAACTGCCGGATGCTGGCGAACCCGGCCGCGAAGGCGACGTCGGCCATCGGCAGGTCCGTGGTCTCGACGAGCACCCGGGCGGTCTGCGCGCGCTGGGCGCGGGCCACGGCGAGCGGGCCGACGCCGAGCTCACCGACCAGCAGGCGGTGCACCTGCCGCTCGGAGTAGCCCAGCCGCGCGGCCAGCCCGGGGACGCCGGAGCGCTCGACCTCGCCGTCGGCGATCAGCCGCATGGCACGGGCGACGACGTCGGCGCGCACGTCCCACTCGGGTGACCCCGGGACGGCGTCGGGCCGGCAGCGGCGGCAGGCCCGGTAGCCCGCTGCCTGGGCGCCGGCGGCGCTGCCGAAGAAGGAGACGTTGACGGCGGCCGGCGTGCGGGCCGGGCACGAGGGGCGGCAGTAGATGCCGGTGGTGCGCACCGCGGTGAAGAACCAGCCGTCGAAGCGGGCGTCGCGGCTGGCGACCGCGCGGTAGCAGCGTTCGGCGTCGATCGAGGAGAGCACGCACCGAGCATGGCACCGCACGGGAGGCCTGACTGGCGGTTTCCGGACGCCACCGTGGCGCCGTCCGGTTCGCATCTGTCACCCCCGCGCTACAGACTGCTGCCACCGCCGGGACCCGTCCCCGGCGGCTGGGGGGACGGCGGGGAGACCGCCGGGCTCCCCACCCGCGCCGTCGTCGAGGGGGAGCCGTGATCGATCCGCCTACTGCCGCCCGCCCGCCCCGCGTGCCGGGGGCGCAGACCACCGGCCGGCAGGTCGTCGTCTTCGCCGACGCGGCCGACGAGCCGGTGGACTGGTCGGCGGCCGGGATCTCCGACGTCGCCGACTCCCGCGACTTCGCCTCCGGCCGGGTCCCCGCCCAGGCGATGCGCGACGCCGGTGCCACGGTGTTCGCCCGGCTGGGCATCGCGGTCGTCGCCGCGGGCCCCGACCAGGTGGCCGCCCTGCGCGGTGCGCGACGGCCGGTGCTGTCGGTGTCGCCCGAGCTGGTCCACCACGTCCTGCCCGAGGACCCGTCGGCCTACGTCCGGGGCTACCGCGACGGCGTCGCCGACCTCGCCGCCCGGCTGGCCGGCGCGCCGGTGCCAGGTGAGGAGCCCCCGCTGCCGCCCCCGTTCGAGGACACCGCGGCGGCCACCTGGGGCATCCAGGCGGTGCAGGCGACGACGTCGCCGTTCACCGGGCAGGGCATCCGGGTCGCCGTCCTCGACACCGGGCTGGACCTGCAGCACCCCGACTTCGCCGGCCGGACGGTGACCGCGGAGTCGTTCGTGACCGGGGTGGACAGCGCACAGGACGGCCACGGCCACGGCACCCACTGCACCGGCACCGCCTGCGGCCCGCGGGTGCCCCCGGCCGGGCCGCGCTACGGCGTCGCGTCGGACGCGGAGGTCTTCGTCGGCAAGGTGCTCAGCGACGAGGGCAGCGGCGACGACGGCGGCATCCTGGCCGGCATCGACTGGGCGGTCGCCAACGGCTGCGCGGTGATCTCGATGTCGCTGGGCGCCGACGTCGCCGAGGCGCACCCGCCCTACTCCGCGGCCGGCCGGCGGGCGCTGGAGCAGGGGTCGCTGATCGTGGCCGCGGCCGGCAACAACGCCGACCGGGAGAACGGGGAGTTCGGCTTCGTCGGCGCGCCGGCCAACAGCGTGGAGATCCTGGCCGTGGGGGCACTGGACCCCCGGCTGACCACCGCCTGGTTCTCCGCGCGCAGCCTGCCGGTACCCGGCGGGGAGGTGGACGTGGCCGCGCCGGGCGTGGACGTGCTGTCGACCTGGCCGATGCCCGACCGGTACAACACGATCAGCGGTACCAGCATGGCCACGCCGCACGTCGCCGGGCTGGCCGCGCTCTGGGCCGAGGCCACCGGCCGCCGCGGCTTCGAGCTCTGGGCCACGCTCACCCAGGCCGGCCGGCGGCTGACCGAGCCGTCGGTCGACGTGGGCAGCGGCCTGGTGCTCGCGCCGCAGGAGGGCGCCGGGACGGTCTCCGGGCGGTCCCGGAGGGCGTAGCCTCCCGCCATGGTGTCCCCGCTGGCGCGGTTCAGCGTGACCGTCGACGACGGCCACCTCTCCGAGCTGGACTCGGTCGCCTCCGCCCTGCGCGACTCCGGCATGGAGGTCGAGCGGGTCCTCGGCACGCTCGGCGTCATCACCGGCCAGGCCCCCGCCGACGCGCGCCCGTCGCTGCTGGCCGTCCCGGGTGTCACGTCGGTCGACGAGCAGCTGCGCGTCCAGCTCCCCCCGCCGGACGCGTCCGTCCAGTAGCGGGGACCCCTGGGGTGCGCCGTCCGTTGGACCGGGTGTGCACACACCCGGGCTCGCCTCGCACCGCCGGCAGCTCGTCGCGCTCGGAGCCGTCCTCCTCGTGCTGCTCGCGGCGTTCCTGGTGGTGCGCCAGGTGACCGCGGACCCACCGCGCTCCGCGGAGTGCGCGGCCGCGGGACCCGGTGTGCGGATCGACCCGGCCACCGTGCCGGAGGGCCCGGTCGCCGGCTACGGAGGTGAGCAGCTGGCCAACGCCGCGGCGATCGTCAACGCGGCCGAGGCGCTCGGGCTGGACACCTGCGCGCAGGTGGTCGGCGTCATGACCGCGATGGGGGAGTCCTCGCTGCTCGTCCTCGACCGCGGCGACGCCGTCGGCCCGGACTCCCGCGGGCTGTTCCAGCAGCGGGACAACGGCGCCTGGGGCAGCTACGCCGACCGGATGGACCCGACCACCAGCGCCACCAACTTCTTCCTGGCGCTGCAGGAGGTCCCCGACTGGCAGGCGCTGCCGCCGACGATCGCCGCGCACCGCACGCAGCGCAACGCCGACCCCTACCACTACGAGCGCTACTGGGACGCCGCCGTCGAGGTGGTCGGCGCGCTGGCCGGCCGGCCGGTCCTGGACGCGGAGGTCTGAGGTCGCGGGCGCCGGGGCTCAGCGCTCGACGAGCACCGCGATCCCGTCGAGCAGCCGCGCCAGCCCGAACTCGAACGACCGCTCGGGGGAGTAGCCGCCCAGCTCCGGGCCGGCGACGGGGCCGACCCGCGCCGCGGTGGGGAACCGCTCGGGGTCGAAGACCTTGTCGACGTGCGGCTCGGTGGCCGCCCACCACTCGTCCTCGGTGAGCCCGGAGTCCCGCTCGGCCGCGGCCTTCTCGTGCAGGCCGCCGACGGTGCCGCGGACGAAGCCGCCGACCAGCGTGAGCACCAGCTCCATCTCCACCTCGGACAGGCCCAGGCCGTCGACGGCGGTCAGCTCCAGCTCGTACTTGCGCATCAGGTTGGGCCCCAGGATCGGCCGGCCGGCGCCCACGGAGGCGGCCCAGGGGTGCCGCACGTAGAGGTCCCAGTTGGCCCGGGCGACGCTGGTCAGCCGGTCGCGCCACTCACCGGCCGGTGGCTCCGGGTAGACCTCGCCCAGCACGGCGTCGTGCATCAGGTCGACCAGCTCGCCCTTGCCCGGGACGTGCGTGTAGAGCGTCATCGCGCCGACGCCGAGCTCGCCGGCCAGCCGCCGCATCGTGACGGCGGGCAGGCCCTCGCGGTCGGCCAGGTCGACCGCGGCGGCCACGATCCGGTCGACGTCCAGCCCGGCGCGCGGGCCGGGCCGCCGCTCGACGTCGCCGCCGGTCCGCCAGAGCAGGTCCATGGTGCGGGCCGGGCTCCCGCCCGTCGCGGACTCCGTCGCCATGACCCCAGCCTCCTCCAGGCGCTTGCACGACCGTCTCCGTACGGCGTACGGTGTCGGCGTCCCGGCAACGTCGTACGGTGTACGGAGGTAGCGGTGGGAGCATCGGTGGAGATCCGCGGTCTGGTCAAGTGGTACGGCGGGAGGGCGGTCCTCGACGGGGTGGACCTCGACGTCGCGCCCGGTTCGGTCTGCGCGCTGCTGGGCCCCAACGGTGCCGGCAAGACCACGGCGGTGCGGATCGCGACCACGCTGCTGCGGCCCGACGGGGGGCGGGTGGAGGTCGCCGGCGTCGACGTCGTCGCCCGGCCACGCGAGGTGCGCCGCCGGATCGGCACGGTGGGCCAGCAGGCGACGGTCGACGAGGTGCTCGGAGCCCGGCAGAACCTCGTGCTCTTCGGGCGGCTGCACCACCTCGACCGCGCCACCGCCCGGCGGCGCGCCGGGGAGCTCCTGGCGCAGGTGGGCCTGCCCGACACCGGCGCTCAGCCGGTCCGGGAGTTCTCCGGTGGCATGCGCCGCCGGCTGGACATCGCCGCGGCGCTGGTGCTCGCCCCGCAGGTCCTCTTCCTCGACGAGCCGACCACCGGGCTGGACCCGGCCGGGCGTCGTGACGTGTGGGCCGCGGTCCGCGACCTCGTCGCGGGCGGGACGACGGTGCTGCTCACGACCCAGTACCTGGAGGAGGCCGAGCGGCTGGCCGACCAGGTGTCCGTGCTCGACGGCGGCCGGGTGGTCGCGTCGGGCGCCCCGCGGGAGCTGACGGCGGCCATCGGCGGCGACCGGCTGGAACTGGTCGTCACCGACCCGGCCCGCGCGGCGGAGGCCGCGGCCCTGGCCGAGCGGGTGGCGGCCGGGCCACCGGTCCCGGACCGGAGGGGCGAGGGGGCGCGCCTGACCGTGCCGGTCTCCCGGCGGGCCGGCGTGGTCGGGAACGTGGTCCGCGCGCTCGACGAGGCCGGCATCGGCGTCGCCGACCTGGTGCTGCGGCCCACCACGCTCGACGAGGCGTACCTGCGCATCACCGGCCGGGACCGCGTGGCCGAGGAGGTGCCGGCATGACGACGGTCGCGCGGGAGCCCGGCGGGCGGCTGCGCTGGGCCGTCACCGACGCACTCACCGTCGCCGGGCGGGACGTCGCCCACTGGCGGCGGCAACCGGCCGGGCTGGTGGTCGGGCTGCTGTTCCCGGTGCTGCTGATGGTGGTCTTCGTGTACCTGCTCGGCGGCGGCATCGCCGTCCCCGGCGGCAGCTACCGCGACTTCATGGTCCCGGGGATGCTCGCCCTGGTCATGCTCTTCGGGCTCGAGGGCACGATGACCGCCGTCGTCACCGACACCCAGCGCGGGGTGACCGACCGGTTCCGGGCGCTGCCGATGGCGCAGTCGGCCGTGGTGACCGGCCGCTGCCTGGCCGACCTCGCGGCCTCGGTCGCCGGCCTCGCGCTCGTCGCCCTCGCCGGGCTCGCGATGGGCTGGCGCCCGGACCCCGGTCCCGGCGTCGTGACCGCGGTCGGCCTGCTGCTGCTCCTGCGCGTCGGGTTCCTGTGGGTCGGCATCTGGCTGGGGCTGCTGGCCCGGGACCCCTCGCTGGTCGCCGCCGTGCAGATCCTCATCTGGCCGTTCGCCTTCCTCTCCAACGTCTTCGTCCCGGTCTCCTCGATGCCGGGCTGGCTCGGGACCCTGGCGGCGTGGAACCCGGTGGCGGCGACGGTGACCGCCGTCCGGGAGCTGACCGGCGTCCCGGTCTCCGACGACGGGTGGGCGACCGAGCACGCGACGCTGCTCGCCGTCGCCTGGCCGGTCGTGCTGACGGCGGTGTTCGCCGCGCTCAGCGTGCGCCGGTGGCAGGGGCTGTCCCGGTGACGCCGCTCAGTTCCGGCGGCCGGGACGGTCGGAGGGAGGACGGCGTCGGAGGGAGCGGGTCGGTGGACGGGTACGGCGCGATCGAGGTGCGCGGCGCGCGGGAGAACAACCTGCGCGACGTGTCGCTGGACATCCCCAAGCGGGCGCTCACGGTGGTCACCGGGGTGTCGGGGTCGGGCAAGTCCTCGCTGGTCTTCGACACGGTCGCGGCCGAGTCGCAGCGGCTGATCAACGAGACGTACTCGGCGTTCGCGCAGAACTTCCTGCCCCACCACGGCCGGCCCGACGTCGACTCGATGGCCAACCTGTCGGCGGCGATCGTCGTCGACCAGGCGCGCATGGGGGCCAACGCCCGGTCCACCGTGGGGACGGCGACCGACGCGGCCGCACTGCTGCGCATCCTCTACTCCCGTGCCGGGGAGCCGCGGGTCTGGCCGGCCAGCGCGCTGTCGTTCAACGACCCCGCCGGCATGTGCCCGGAGTGCGAGGGGCTGGGCCGCTCGACGCAGTGGGACCTCGACGCGCTGTTCGACACGAGCAGGAGCCTGGACGAGGACCCGATCCGGTTCCCCGGCCACGGGAAGGACTCCTGGCCCTGGACGATCATCGCCGACTCGGGGTTCTTCGACCGGGGGAAGGCGCTGCGCGACTACACCGACGACGAGTGGCGGCAGCTGCTGTGGGGCGAGGAGGTCAAGCTCCGCTACGGGAAGATGAACCTCACCTACCAGGGCCTGCTGGTGCGCATGACCCGGTCGTTCCTCACCAAGGACCCGGCCGAGCTGCAGCCGCACGTCCGGAAGGCCGTCGAGCGGACCACCACGTCCGGGCCGTGCACCGCCTGCGGGGGCAGCCGGCTCGACCAGGCCGCGCGCGAGTGCCGCATCGACGGCGTCTCGATCGCCGACTGCGGCGGGATGCAGATCGACGACCTGCTGGTGTTCGTCCGCCGGGTGCGGCTGCCGGCGGTGCAGCAGGTCCTCGACGGCCTCGCCGCGCTGCTCGGCGACCTGGTGCACATCGGCCTGGGCCACCTCAGCCTCGACCGGTCCAGCGCGTCGCTGTCGGGCGGGGAGTCGCAGCGGGTCCGCATGGTCCGCCACCTGGGCTCGAGCCTCACGGACATCACCTACGTCTTCGACGAGCCGACCGTCGGGCTGCACGCCCACGACGTCCAGCGGCTCGACGAGCTGCTGCTGCGGCTGCGCGACAAGGGCAACACGGTGATCGTCGTCGAACACGAGCCGGCGACGATCGCGATCGCCGACCACGTCGTCGACATGGGCCCGGGTGCCGGCACGCACGGCGGGCACGTGGTCTACGAGGGCGACGTCGCGGGGCTGCGCCGCTCGGGCACGCTCACCGGCCGGCACCTCGACCGCGGGCGCCCGCTCGACCGCACGCCGCGCACCGCCACCGGGGCCCTGCGGATCGACTCGGCCCGGCTGCACAACCTGCGCGACGTCACCGTCGACGTCCCCACCGGCGTCCTCACCGGCGTCACCGGGGTGGCGGGGTCGGGCAAGAGCTCGCTGGTCCTCGGCTGCCTGCCGCGGCAGCACCCCGACGTCGTGGTGGTCGACCAGAAGCTCTCCTGCGGGTCGAGCCGGTCGAACACCGCCACGTGGACGGGGATCCTCGAGCCGGTCCGCAAGGCGTTCGCCAAGGCCAACGGCGTCAAGCCCGCGCTGTTCAGCGCCAACTCCGAGGGCGCCTGCCCGGAGTGCAAGGGCCTGGGGCTGATCTACACCGACCTGGTGCACCTCGACACCGCGGTGAGCGTCTGCGAGCGGTGCGAGGGCCGCCGGTTCACCGACGAGGTGCTGTCCTACCGGCTGCGCGGGAAGGACGTCAGCGAGGTGCTGGCGATGACCGTCGACGAGGCGCGCGGCTTCCTCACCGAGAAGCAGGTGCAGCCGGTGCTGGCCGCGTTGGCCGACGTCGGGCTGCCCTACCTCACCCTCGGCCAGCCGCTGTCCACGCTGTCCGGCGGCGAGCGGCAGCGGCTCAAGCTCGCCGTCGAGATGACCGGCGAGGCGACCGTCTACGTCCTCGACGAGCCCACCACCGGCCTGCACATGGACGACGTCGACCGGCTCGTCGGGCTGCTGCACCGGCTGGTCGACGCCGGCCGCACGGTGGTCGTCGTCGAGCACGACCTCGACGTCGTCGCCTCGGCCGACTGGGTCATCGACCTCGGCCCCGGCGCCGGTCACGACGGCGGGCGCGTCGTCTTCGAGGGGCCGCCGGCCGCCCTGGCCGCCTCCGGGACGCTGACGGGGCAGCACCTGGCCGCCTACTCCGGAGCCCGGGCGGCCTGACCGGCGGACGGCCGCCGTCCACCGACCGGTGGACGGCGCACCCACCGCGAGACCGTCCCGGCCGGGGCCGCGCGCCGACAGGCTCGGAGCATGACAGCGACCCAGACGGCGCCGGTCCCCCCGGTGCTCCAGCACGACGACGCGGTCCGCGTGCGCGGGCTGGTCAAGCGGTACGGCGGCCGGGCCGTCGTCGACGGCATCGACCTCGACGTCCGCCGCGGCGAGGTCTTCGCCCTCCTCGGGCCCAACGGCGCCGGGAAGACGACGACGGTCGAGATCCTGGAGGGTGTGCGCCGCCGCGACGGCGGTGACGTCGCCGTCCTCGGCGCGGACCCGGCGCACGCGGGGCGGGCCTGGCGCGACCGCATCGGCGTCGTCGGCCAGTCCACCGGCGCCGGCAACGCGCTCACCGTGCGGGAGACCCTCGACCACTTCGCCCGCTACCACGCGACACCGGTGCCGACCGGCGAGCTGCTGGCCGACGTCGGGCTGGCGGAGGCCGCGCGGCAGCGGGTGACCGCGCTCTCCGGCGGGCAGCGCCGGCGGCTGGAGGTGGCGCTCGGCGTCCAGGGCCGGCCCGAGCTGCTCTTCCTCGACGAGCCGACCACCGGCATGGACCCGGTGGCCCGCCGGCAGTTCTGGACGCTGGTCGAGGGGCTGCGCGACCGCGGCACGACCGTGCTGCTCACCACCCACTACCTCGACGAGGCCGCCCACCTGGCCGACCGGGTCGGCGTCATCAGCGCCGGCCGGCTGGTCGACGTGGCCCCGCCGGCCGAGCTGGGCGGCGCCCTCCGCTCCGAGGCCACCGTGCGCTGGACCGAGGACGGCGCGCTGCGGTCGGTGGTCACCGCCGAGCCGGCCGCCGTCCTGCGCGACCTGCTCGCCGCGCACCCCGCCGGGGAGGTCCCCGGCCTGACCGTCACCCGCCCCGGCCTGGAGGACGTCTACCTCCGCCTGGTCGCGCTCCCGGAGGAGACCCGATGACCGCCACCGTTCCCGCCACCGTCCCCGCCCCTGCCGTGACGCTCCCCGCGCCGCCGTCGGCCGCCGCCATCGGGCTGGCCCGCATCGGCCTGGAGCTGCGGCTGTTCGTCCGCGACCCCGGCCAGGTGGCGTTCTCCTTCGCCTACCCGGTGATCATGCTGGTGATCTTCGGCTCGGTCTTCGGCGACGAGGTCGTGCTGCCCGGCGTCGGCTTCCGGCAGTACTTCCTCGCCGGGATCGCCGCCACCGGCGTCATGCTCACCAGCTTCCAGGCGGTGGGCACCGCGGTCACCGAGGAGCGCGACCGCGGCGACCTCGCCCGGCTGCAGACGCTCGGCACCCCCGCCCTGTCCTACGGGATCGGCAAGGCCGGCCAGGTGGTGGTCACGACGATCGCCCAGCTCGCCGTGCTGCTGGCCGTGGCGGTCTTCGCCTACGACGTGCCGCTGCCCACCGAGGCCTCGCGCTGGCTGACCTTCGCCTGGGTCGTCGTCCTGGGCATCCTGGCCGGCACGGTCCTCGGCCTCGCGGTGGCGTCGGTGATCGGCAGCGCCCGCTCGGCCTCCGCCGGGATCCCCGCGTTCGCCGTCGTCCTGCAGTTCCTCTCCGGCGTGTTCTTCATCGACTCGGACCTGCCGGCGTGGATGGACCAGATCGCCGCGCTGTTCCCGCTCAAGTGGATGGTGCAGGGCATGCGGTCGGTGTTCCTGCCCGACTCGGCCGCCGTGGCCGAGCAGGCCGGCAGCTGGGAGCACGGGACCACTGCCCTGGTGCTTGCCGCATGGGTGATCATCGGGACCGTGGTGTGCGCCCGTACCTTCCGCTGGCGCCGGGCGGCGTGAGCCTGACCCGCCGCCTGGCCGCCGTCGTCCCTCCCGAGGACGACGGCGGCGAGCCGCTGTCCGAACGCGGGTGGCGGGCGACCATCGCCGGCATCCACGTCATCACCGCCGTCGTCTGGAGCCTGGCGGTGCTGTCGGCCACGGTCGGCGACGCCATCGAGCCCGACCGCCGCGGACCGGCCCTGTCGGTGCTGGGCGGGCTGGCCGTCGCCTACCTCGTCGCGGGCCTGCCCGCCATCGGCCGCGGGGCGCGCGGGCGGGCGGTGCTCTACCTGTCCGTGCTGGTCGTCGGCTTCACGCTGCTCGGCTGGCTCGCCCCCGAACTGCTGTTCCTGCTCTTCCTCGCCTACCCGCACGTCTGGTTCGCCGTCCAGGGGACCCTCACCGGCATCGCGTGGACCCTGCTGCTCGGGGTCGGCAGCGCGGCCGGGCCGGTGCTGTCGGCGGCGTCCGGGCGGCCCGCCGGGGACGTCCTGCTCGAGACCGGCATCGGCATCGTGTTCAGCCTGGCGATGGGCATGTGGGTCAGCCGGGTCCTGCACCAGAGCGCCCAGCGGGCCTCGCTGATCGAGGAACTGCAGGCGACCCGTGCCGAGCTGGCCGCCGCCGAGCACGAGCGCGGCGTGCTGGCCGAGCGCGAGCGGCTGGCGCAGGAGGTGCACGACACCCTGGCGCAGGGCTACACCTCCATCGTGGTGCTGTCCCAGACCGCCGCCACGCTCGTCTCCGCCGACCCCGGCGCCGCGCGCGAGAAGCTGGCGGTGATCGAGGAGGTCGCCCGCGACAACCTCGCCGAGGCGCGGGCGGTGGTCGCGGCGTTCCGGCCGGTGGCGCTGGACGGCTCGACGCTGGTGGAGGCGCTGCGGCAGCTGGCCGGGCGGTTCGCCCGCGAGACCGGGCTGGAGGTGCGGGTGGACACCTCGGCGCTCGACGGCGCACCCGGGCTGCGCACCGACGAGGAGGTCGTGCTGCTGCGGGGGGCGCAGGAGGCGCTGACCAACGTCCGCCGGCACGCGGGCGCCTCCGCGGTGGTGCTGCGGCTGGCGCGGGTGGGCGGGCAGGTGTCGGTGCACGTGGAGGACGACGGCGTGGGCTTCGACCCGGCGACGGTCACCGTCTCGGGCCTGGAGGGTCTGCGCGGGCGGGTGGCGCAGGTCGGGGGCGAGGTCGACGTCGCCTCGGCGCCGGGCTCGGGCACCCGGGTGACGGTGCGGGTGCCGGGCCCGTGACGCGCGTGCTGGTGGTCGACGACCACCCCGTGGTGCGCGGCGGGCTGGTCGGCTGGCTGGCCGCGCAGGAGGACCTGGACGTCGTCGGGGAGGCCGGCGACGGGCAGGAGGCGCTGGCGATGGTGGCGGCGCTGTCGCCCGACGTCGTGCTCATGGACCTGCGGATGCCGCGGATGGACGGCGTGACGGCGATCGAGCGGCTGGCCGTCTCGCACCCCGCCGTCCGGGTGCTGGTGCTGACCACCTACGACACCGACGCCGACATCGTGCGCGCCGTCGCGGCCGGGGCGACCGGCTACCTGCTCAAGGACGCGCCGCTGCCGCAGTTGGCCGACGCCGTCCGCGCGGCCGCCCGCGGGGAGACGGTGCTGGCGCCGCCGGTGGCCGCCCGGCTGGTCTCGCGCATGCGGGCGCCGGCGGCCGAGGAGCCGACCGCGCGGGAGCTGGAGGTGCTGGGCGGCGTGGCGCGCGGGCTGACCAACGCCGAGATCGGCCGGGAGCTGTTCATCGGCGAGGCCACCGTGAAGACCCACCTGCTGCGGGTGTTCGCCAAGCTCGGCGTCGACGACCGCACCCGCGCGGTGATGGTCGCCGTCGAGCGCGGCCTGCTGCCCGGCCCGGGTGCGCGGTGAGCCTCGTCCTCCGCCCCGCCGTCGTCGCCGACGCGCCGGCGCTGGCCGCGCTCAGCCGGGCCGCGATCGAGGTGTCGGCCGCCGGGCACTACGGCGACGCGCAACGGAGGGCGTGGGCGGCGCGGCGGACGGTCGAGGCGCACCGGCGCTACGTCGAGGTCACCGCCGTCGTCGTCGCCGAGGTCGACGGCGCGGTGGCCGGGTTCGCGTCGCTGGCGCTGCGACCCGTCGACGGGCTGGTGCCCGGGGAGGTGGACCAGCTGTTCGTGCACCCGTCCGCCGGCGGGCGCGGGGTGGCGCGGGCGCTGCTGGCGACGGTCGAGGAGCGGGCCCGCGGGGCCGGGCTGACCGCGCTGGTCACGCACGCCTCCTGGCGGGCGGCGCCGGTGTTCGAGCGCGCGGGGTTCCGGCAGGTCGAGGTGGAGTCGGTGACCGTGGACGGCGAGGTGCTCCCCCGCGTGCGGATGGAGCGGGTGCTCGCCGCAGGTCAGGCCGACGCCTCCACCAGCGCCTGGCCGGCGTCGCTGCGCCAGTAGAGGACCTCGCGTCCCGACCGGCGGCGCTCGAGCAGGCCGGCGTCGAGCAGCACCCGCAGGTGCCCGCCGACGCTGCCCAGCGGCAGGCCGGTGCCGGCCACCAGCGCGCTGGTGCTGCGCGGCGCGTCGAGCGCGGCGAGCACGCGGGCCCGGGCGCGGCCGAGCAGCCGGACCAGCGGCTCGGGCAGGGGAGCGGGGCCCGACGCGAGCGCGCCGGTGACCGGGTAGACGACCGCGTAGGTGTCCGGCAGCCGCCAGCTCACCCAGCTGCCGCGGCTGTGCGCGGCGATGAACAGCAGGTTGCGGCCCCGGATGTCGCGCGGCGGGTGCGGGTGCGCGTTGACCTGCAGCCGGCCGTTGGCGAGCCAGCGGACCCCGGGCGCGATGCCGTCGATGGCGCCGGACCAGCCCTCGCTGCTCAGCCGGGCGGTCCGGGCGACGACGTCGGCGCGCAGCACCCGCCGCCGGCGCGGCCACTCGTCGCGGATGGTGGACTCCCAGGTCCAGCGCAGCAGGGCGGCGGCCGTGCGCGCCAGGCCGGTGCCCGACAGCTCGGGCGGGACTGGGCCGGTGGCCACCTCGAGGTCGGCGCGGACGGCGTCGTCGTCGAGGGACTCGAGGAACGTGAGCTCCTCGTCGAGCGAGAGGTCCGGCGCCGTGGGCGGGACGGTGAGGAAGTCGGCGGTCCAGGTGCGGCCGAAGGCGGCGCGCAGCAGGGCGGCCCCGACCGGGTCGTCGTCGAGGCGGTGGCGCAGCGCGGCGGCGTGGGCGTCGTGCCACGGGCGGTGCCACGGCGGGACCTGCGCCGACAGGAGCAGCCGGAGCCCGGCCAGCGTCTCGGTGAGCTGCGAGGTGCCGAATCGGGCGCGCGCCATGACGTCGGCGTCGACGATGAACTCACCCACCTTTCGACGGTAGCCGAAACGGTGGGCCCCGGACACTCCGCGCCGGACGGTCGGGTCGTGCTCACCTACCGGGCGCTGTTCGCGCTCCCCGCCTTCCGCGCGCTGTGGACCGGCAGCGCGCTCACCACGGTCGCCTCGACGACGTCGTCGCTGGCCCTGGCGACGCTCGTGCACCGGCAGACCGGCTCGGCGCTGCTGACGGCGGTGGCGATGTCCGGCCCGTCGCTCGCGCAGGCCCTCGGCGCGGGAACGCTCATGTCGGCCGCCGACGCCAGCCCCCCGCGGCGCACGCTCGTGCTCGTCGGCGCGGTGTCCACGGCGGCGCTGTGCCTCCAGGTGCTGCCCGGTCTGACCCCCGCGGTGCGGCTGCTGCTCGTCGTCGGCGCCGCGTACGTCGTCTCGGTCGGGTCCGGGGCGCGGTGGGGGCTGCTGTCGGAACTGGTGCCGCCCGCCGCCTACCCGCTGGCCCGGTCGACGATGAACGTGGCGGTGGGTGCCTGCCAGGTGGTCGGCTTCGCCACCGGCGGCCTGCTGCTCACCGTGCTGACGACGACGCAGGTGTTCGCGCTGGCCGCCGCGGTGTCCGCCGTCGCGGTGGCCGTGCTGCGGTTCGGGCTGGCCGAGCGTCCGCCGCGCCGCAGCGGGCGGGCCGGGGTGGCCGAGACGCTGCGCGGCAACCGGCTGCTGCTGTCGCGGCGGGAGTCGCGCACGCTGCTGGTGGCGCTGTGCGTCCCGAACGGGCTGGTGGTCGGGTGCGAGGCGCTGTTCGTGCCGTACGCGGGGGAGCGGGGCGGCTGGCTGCTGGCGGCCGGGGCGGCCGGGATGATGGCCGGCGACCTGGTGGTCGGGCGGTTCTTGACGCCGGTGCAGCGACGGCGGTCGAACGCCGCGCTGCGGCTGCTGCTGGCCGCGCCGTTCGTGCCGTTCGCGCTCGGGCCGTCCGTGCCGGTGGCCGCCGTCCTCGTGGCGGTCGCGTCGGCGGGGTACGCGGCGGGGCTGGCGCAGCAGGAGTGGCTGGTCGCGCTGACGCCGGTCGAGCTGCGGGGGCAGGTGCTCGGGTTCGAGTCGGCGGCGCGGATGACGGGACAGGGGCTCTGCGCGGTGCTGGCCGGGGCGCTGGGCGACGCGCTGACACCCGGGTCGGCGGTGACGGTGCTGGCGGTGGCATCGCTGCTCGTGTCCCTATCGCTGGCGCCCGGGCTGCGGCGGGCGGCCGACCGGGCGACGGAGCCGGTCCGGACCCGGTGAAGCCGATCGAGCGGTGGTGCAGGTTCCTCCTGGCTACGCTCGCCCTGCACCCGGGCCGCACCGGGAGGGGAGCCGCATGGACGCCGGCGTGGACACGCTGCAGAAGGCACTGCAGATCAACCTGGACCCGCGCTGGTACGGGACCATCGCCGAGATCGGGGCCGGCCAGGAGGTCGCCCGCTGGTTCTTCCGCGCGGGCGGGGCGGCGGGCACCGTGGCCAAGACGATGTCGGCCTACGACATGGCCGTCAGCGACGCCGTCTACGGCAAGTCCGACCGCTACGTCTCCAAGGGCCGGCTGCAGGCGATGCTCGACCACGAGTTCCAGCTCGACGTCGACCGGCTCGGCGACGACCGCGGCGACGAGACGTCGTTCTTCGCGTTCGCCGACACCGTCGTCGCCCGCAGCTACCGCGGCGGCAACGAGTGCCACGGCTGGATGGGCGTGAAGTTCCAGGCACACCCGCGCGACGAACCCAGCCAGGTCGTCCTGCACGTCCGGATGCTCGACGACGAGGCGGCGCTGCAGCAGGAGGCGCTCGGCGTCGCCGGCGTCAACCTGCTGCACGCGGCCTTCTTCCAGCACCACCAGCCGGAGAGGCTGGTGGAGAGCCTGCTCGACCGGCTGACCACCGGCCGCATCGAGGTCGACCTGATCGAGCTGTCCGGCATCGAGTTCCGCGCCGTCGACAACCGCGTGATGGCGCTCAAGCTGGTCCAGCTCGGTCTGAGCGGCGCGGCCATGTTCGGGCCCGACCGCAACGTGCTGCAGCCCAGCGAGGTGCTGCGCAAGAAGGCGATCCTGGTCGAGCGCGGCAGCTTCCGGCCGCCGACGGTGGTCAACATCGCCATGCTCGAGGCCGCCCGCGCGCAGTTCGAGGCCGACCCGGCGGTCGCCGGCCGGGAGATCCTCCTGCTCGGCGAGCTGACCATGGCCAACCTGCGGGCCGGTGGGGACGTCGTCGACCGGCGCGACTTCCTCGCCCGCGCCGACCTGCTGGCCGCCTGCGGCCTGACGGTGCTGATCTCCGACTACGTCGCCCACCACCGGCTGGCCGCCTATCTCGCCTGGCGCACCGACGGCCGGATCGGGATGGTCATGGGCGTCCCGAGCCTCATCGACCTCTTCGACGAGGACTCCCACGCCGCCCTGCCCGGCGGGATCCTCGAGAGCTTCGGCCGGCTGCTGAAGAACGACCTCCGGCTCTTCGTCTACCCCATGCTGCGCGACGGCGGGGTCGTGACCGTCGACAGCGTCGCCGTCGGGGAGGAGTTGCAGCCGCTCTACGACTACCTGAACCGGCGCGGCAGCTTCGTCGGGCTCGACCACCGGCCCGAGTACCTGCCGATCCTCAGCCGGGACGTGCTCCAGCGGATCCCGACCGAGGACACGAGCTGGGAGTCGATGGTGCCGCCCGAGGTGTCCGCGGTGATCAAGAAGCGCGGCTTCTTCGGCTACGACCGGGCGCGCTGAGCCGGCCGACCGGGCCGGAGACCCGGCCCGGTCGGCCCGACCGTCAGGCGGTGCGGGCCTGGACCTCGGGTGCCGGGGCGAGCGCCCGGTCGACCAGCGCGAGCAGCCGCCGGCTGACCTCGGGACGGCGCTCCAGCTGCACCATGTGCCCGGCGCCGGGGTAGACGGCGAGCTCGGCCGTGGGCAGCGCGTCGGCGAGCGCGCGGCTGTGCTCGACGGGGCAGAGCCGGTCGGCGTCCCCGACGGTGATCAGCACCGGCACCTCGGTGAGCGACTCGAGGGCCTGGCGGCGGTCGTGGTCGGAGAAGGTGGGCAGGAAGGCGGCCACCGTCTCGGCCGGGGTGGTGCGGTGCACCTCCATCGCCGCCTGCACGTCCGCCGGGTCGGCGTCGCCGCTGAAGATCAGCCACATGTCCATGGCGCCGACCGCGCGCTTCTTCCCGGCCAGCTCGGCCTTGACCGCCTGCTCGTTGAGCACCGGCAGCAGCTTCTTCACCACGCGGGCCAGCGGCGCCGGCATGCCGTAGGTGACGGCGTCGAGCCCGCCGGAGCTGGTGCCGACGAAGGCGACGCCGACCACCCGGTCGCCGAACAGCTCGGGGCGTTGCTCGGCCAGCGCCATGAGCGTCATGCCGCCCATCGAGTGGCCGCCGAGGACGACCGGCCCGTCGGGTGCCACCGCGTCGAGCACCCCGGCCAGGTCGCGGCCGAGCTGCTCGATGGTGGCCTTGTCCCGCGGCGTCCGGCCGGAGGAACCGTGCCCGCGGTGGTCGTAGGTGACCACCTTCAGGTCGGGCCGGGCCTCGAGCAGGTCGCGGACCTGCCCGGCCCACAGCCGCGAGGACTGCACGTACCCGTGGGCGAGGACGACGGTCGCGACGGGCCGCTCCGCGCCGAACTCCTCGACGTGCAGGTCGATGCCGTCCTCGGTGGTCACCGTGCGGACGCGGCCCTGCGGCAGCGGAGGAGTCGAGGCGGGCGGCGTGGCGTCGCGGCCGGTGGCGCTGCGGCCGGTGGCGCTGCGGCCGGCGGCCCGGCGGCGGGCGACGACGGCACCGGCCGCGACGGCGACGGCACCGGCGGCGGCGAGGGAACGGGTGCGCATGGGGGAGGGGGCTCCAGGGATCGGTCGGACGGGGTCAGGCGGGGACGGGGACGCGGCGCGCGCTGCGCAGCTCGTAGGAGTCGGCGTCGAAGCGCCGCATCAGCCGCATGAACGCCGACGTGCGGGTCGGCCAGAGGGTGAAGTTGCGGCCCTGCTCGTCGCGGTACCAGGACCGGCAGCCGCCGGCGTTCCACACGGTGCCGCTGAGCTCGGACTGCAGCCGGGCGTTGTAGGCCTCCTGCGCCGACCGGCGGACCTCCAGCGCGCCGGCTCCGGTCTCCTGCATCCGCCGCAGCGCCTCGACGACGTAGCCGATCTGCGCCTCGATCATGAGGACGACGGAGGTGTGCCCGAGCGCGGTGTTCGGCCCGAGCAGCAGGAACAGGTTCGGGAAGCCCGCGACGGTGGTGCCGCGGTGCGCCTGGACGCCGGAGCGGTCCCACTCCTCCCGGAGCGTGGTCCCCTCGCGGCCGACCAGCCGGTGCCCCAGCGGGATGTCCATGACCCGGAACCCGGTGCCGTAGACGATGACGTCGACCTCGTGCTCGGTCCCGTCGGCGTCGACCACCGCGTGCGGGCGGACTGCGGTGACCGGCGAGGCGACCACCTCCACGTTCGGCCGGCCCAGCGCCGGCAGGTAGTCGTCGCTGACGATCACCCGCTTGCAGCCGAGGCCGTAGTCCGGCGTGAGCTTCGCGCGCAGCTCCGGGTCGGGCACCTGCTGCTCGAGGAACTTCAGCGCCTGGCTCTCGAAGAGCTTCCGCAGCCGCCCGGCGCCGGTCCACACGCCGAGCCGGGCCTCGCGGACGACGTACTGGCCGCCGCGGGCCAGCCGCAGGAAGCCCGGCACGCTCGCGTGCACCCGGTGCTCGCGCTCGGTGTAGACGCGGTCCTGGCGCGGGATCACCCACGGCGGCGTGCGCTGGAAGACCACGACCTCCGCCGCCACCTTCTGCAGCTCCGGCACGAACTGCGCGGCCGAGGCGCCGGTGCCCACGACGGCGACGCGCTTGCCGGTGAGGTCGACCGAGTGGTCCCAGCGGGCGGAGTGGAACGACGGGCCCTGGAACGTCTCGATGCCGGGCACCTCGGGCAGGTGCGGCTCGACCAGCCCGCCGGCGCCGCTCACCACGACGTCGGCGGTGAGGCTGCCGCGCGAGGTCTCCAGCTGCCAGACCAGCGCGTCGTCGTCCCACCGGCCGGCGACGACGTCCGTGCCGCAGTACAGGCGGGGGAGGACGCCGTGGTCGGTGGCGACCTGCTCCAGGTACTCGCGGAGCTCCGGCTGCCGGGAGTAGACGTGCGACCAGTCCTTCTTGGGCGCGAAGGAGAACGAGTAGAGGTGGCTGGGCACGTCGACGGCCGCGCCCGGGTAGCTGTTGTCCCGCCAGGTCCCACCGAGGCTGTCGGCCCGCTCGAGGACGACGAAGTCGTCGATGCCGGCCTCCTGCAGGGCGACCGCGGTGCCGATGCCGGAGAAGCCGCTGCCGACGATCGCCACGCGGGTGTGCGCGGGGAGCGGACCGGCAGCGGTGGCGTGCCGCGACGTCGTCGTCGGGGACAGGACCATGGGGGAGCCTCCAGGGTGCGCGGGGTGTGACGAGCGTCGCACGTGTTCCACGCCCATCCGCAGGCGCCCTGCGCACGTGGTCCGGAGCCGCCGGGACCCCCGTAGGCTGGACCCCCGTGAGTCTCACCATCGGGATCGTCGGGCTGCCCAACGTCGGCAAGTCGACGCTGTTCAACGCGCTGACCAAGAACGACGTCCTGGCGGCCAACTACCCCTTCGCCACGATCGAGCCGAACGTCGGCGTCGTCGGGGTGCCCGACGAGCGGCTGGGGAAGCTGGCCGGGCTGTTCTCGTCGCAGAAGGTGGTGCCCGCGACGGTGTCGTTCGTCGACATCGCCGGCATCGTCCGCGGCGCCAGCGAGGGGCAGGGGCTGGGCAACAAGTTCCTCGCCAACATCCGCGAGAGCGACGCGATCTGCCAGGTGATCCGGGTGTTCAGCGACCCCGACGTGGTGCACGTCGAGGGCAAGGTCGACCCGGGCGACGACATCGAGACGATCAACACCGAGCTCGTCCTCGCCGACCTGCAGACGCTGGAGAAGGCCATCCCGCGGCTGGAGAAGGAGTCGCGCAAGGACAAGGAGCGGGCGGCGCTGCTGGCCGCCGCTGTAGCCGCCCGGGACGTGCTGGACACCGGCAAGACGCTGTTCGCCGCGGGCGTTGACCCCGCGCCGCTGCGCGAGCTGACGCTGCTGACGACCAAGCCGTTCCTCTACGTCTTCAACGTCGACGCCGACGAGCTGGCCAACGAGGAGCTGATCTCCGAGCTGCGGGCGCTGGTGGCGCCGGCCGAGGCGATCCTGCTCGACGCCAAGACCGAGTCCGAGCTCGCCGAGCTGCCCGCCGAGGAGGCCGCCGAGCTGCTCGAGTCGATCGGACAGAACGAGCCGGGTCTCGACCAACTGGCGAAGGTCGGCTTCCGCACCCTCGGGCTGCAGACCTACCTCACCGCGGGCCCGAAGGAGGCGCGCGCCTGGACCATCCCGGTCGGCGCTACCGCGCCCCAGGCCGCCGGCGTCATCCACACCGACTTCCAGCGCGGCTTCATCAAGGCCGAGGTCGTGTCCTACGACCACCTCATGCAGGCCGGCTCGATGACCGAGGCCAAGTCCCGCGGCTGGGTGCGGATCGAGGGCAAGGACTACGTCATGGCCGACGGCGACGTCGTGGAGTTCCGTTTCAACGTGTGATCCGGCCTGTTTCCGCAGCTCAGCGGCCTGCAGTGCGCCTCCAGTCAACACCCAGTCAACGGGATTTCACGCTCCAGGTCTGCGCCGCGGCCACATCGCGCTGTCCCGGGCGGCCTTGATGACGGGCCGGAGCCATGACGGGAAGCGCTCGTCGCACGTGCCCGTCGAGGTATCGGTAGACGGCTGCGGCGTCGCAGCCGGAAGGCGGTCAGGGCCGCGGCGGAGGAGTACCGGAGGTCGAGCGCTGGACTCGTCAGCGGTATCCAGTGTTACTCCGGTCGGCAGGACTCGGCGAGCAGCGTCTGCGCGGCGGCACGTGTGCGGTCCTCAGCGCTCGGCCACAGGTGCGAGTAGGTCGACAGCGTGGTCGTCGCCGAGGCGTGCCCGAGGGCGCGTTGGACCGTGACGACGTCGCAGCCGGAGGCGATCAGCCCCGAGGCGTAGAAGTGCCGGAGGTCGTGCAGACGCAGCCCGGAGATCCCGGCGGCTGCGGTGGCGGTGCGCCAGCGGTGGCCGACGGTGTTCTGGTGCGGCGGTTGATCGCCTTCTCCGGTGAACATCCAGCCGCCGTCTGCGCCGTCTGCGCCGTCTGCGCCGTGCGCGCCGTCTGCGCCGTGCGCAGCGACGTGTGCTGCCAGCATCTCGACGAGTCCGGGTGCCAAGAACGCGACTCGCTCGCTGCCGTACTTGGGCGGCCGGACCTCGACCACCGGGCGGGACGTCACCTCTCGCGCTGCTGCTCGGTGCTGGGCTCGCGGTCGCCCTGCGCCTGCTGGGAGGTGCCGCCGGGGTGCCAGGCCGAGAGGGGTGTCCCGTGACCCAACTGGGTCACGGGGTTCCAACCGACGGCCCGGCAGGGCGGCCCACCAGGCCAGCTCGAGCTGAGCGGCGTGACTCATTCATGACCCACGCAACGAAACACAGAGGTGATGAAGGGGTTCAAACGGGCTGTCTGGGGGTTCTCGGGATCTTCTCCAGGAGACCTGACAGGCCGGTTGACCGGCGTGAACGGTGGAGCGGGTGACCGGGATCGAACCGGCATGGCCAACGTGGCGGGCTGAGGACTGATCCCCGACGTGACTTCATTGGATGCAGGTCGTCCTGACCCCGCGTCCCACTCGCTGGGCAGGCTCGACACATGCGGCCCATCGCTCCTACTCGTGCCGGCCCGATGTCTCACTCGCCATGGCGCTTCGATCTTGACTTCCTGATCACCGCTGGCCTCTCGGGCTCGTGGCTACCAGGACCGAGGTCGTACTGGTTGATGACCTGGACGGCGAGACGCCGGCCAGCACGACCGTGAGGTTCGCCCTCGACCAGACCGAGTACGAGCTCGACCTGAGCGGCGAGAACGCCGCGGCGATGTGTGAGGCGGTCTGCCGCTCCGTGGCGGTCGCCCGGAAGGTGTCGTCGAGCGGAGGTCGTCGCGCCGCTGCGCCGGCGAAGCCGGCTTACGAGGGTGTCGACCCGGCTGCTGTGCGCGCGTGGGCGGCTGGGCGGGGCATCACGGTGTCCCCGCACGGCCGGATCAGGGCCGATGTCGTCGAGCAGTACCGAGCCGCCGGCAACTGACACCACCGCGGTCGCATCGGGTGACTGACCGGCGCGTCCACCGTTGGCGGCTGCTGGGCGTCGACCGGCGTCGACGGACCTGCCGAGGAACACCCGAGGAACGCCACCCGCAGGCGGACACGGGTCCGACGGTGGACGACGACCCTCGTCCACCTACGGCCGTCGGCGCCGAGCAGACGCGAAACAGGTGTCTCCGCAGGCGGCTGCAGGAACACCGGGCTGGATCGGCTCGCGTCGAACGGGCCGGGATCCGTGGCGGCGTGGCTCCCCGGCGGGGTCTGCGGGTCACCCGGCCGGGCGGTCGGGATCCTCGCCATCGCCGTCGGGTGGGTCGAAGGTGACGTGGACGGTCTCGAATCCCTTCTGGCGCTCGGCCTTCGCCTGGCCGGTGTAGCTGCGCCGGTCGCCGGGGGTGAGGTCGACCGCGTCGGTGAAGGGGGTGAGCAGCGCGCGGGGGTAGAGCCGGTCGACCCGGACCACGTTGACCTCCACGCACAGGACGGCGACGACCGCGGCGAGGTAGAGGAACGCGAGCATCCCGAGGACGAGGGCGAACACCCCGTTGACGGCGCTGGCGGTACCGACCACGTGACCGACGTAGGTCACCCCGAAGGTCTGCAGCAGCTGCCACAGGACGGCGGCGGTGACCGCCCCGGGGAGCACTTGGCGCACGGTGAGGTGCCGGGCGGTGCCCAGCCGGAAGGCGAAGACGAAGACCAGGGCGTTGACCAGGACCGAGGCGGTGAGGGCCAGGGCCCGGACGACCACGCCGAGGGAGCCGACGTCGTTCGCGCCGAGCGTGGACAGGGTCGTCGTGCCGATCACCGCCAGCCCAGCGGTGGCCAGCAGCAGCAGGCTGCGGCCGCGGGCCAGGAACGGGTTCGGCCGGTTGTTGCGCGGCACCGCCCACGCGGTGTTCATGGCGTGCTGTACCGCCTGGGCCACCCCGAGCCCGCCGTACAGCGCGCCCAGCACGCCGATGACGACGCCGAGTGTGCCGCCGCTGAGTCCGCGGGGCTGGCCCAATTGGTCGCCCACGACGGGGAACTGGCTGAGTGCCGACTCGATCAGGCGCTGCTGCAACTCCGGATTCCCGGCCAGGACGTGACCCAGGATCGTCGAGGAGAGCAGCAGCAGCGGGAACATCGAGACGAACGCGTAGTAGGTGATCAGCGCGGCCAGGTACGGGCCTGAGTCGTCGACGTACTTGTAGACGACGGCGATCGGGAAGCCGGCGGCGGGATGACGGCGCTGCAGACGGTCGAGCGTGTCGGCGAGGGCCACGGCGCAGTGCACCACGTACGGCGCACGTCCGCCCCTGGGCCGAGCTGTCCACGTGCCGGCCGCCGTTTCTCACGAGCGGGACGTCGACTTCCTCCTCGACCAGCTCATCCACCACGAGCCCGCGAGAAGCCCCGGCCCGACACCGACTGGGCATCACGAGGGGTCCGACCCTCGAGTGGACTGGGAATGACGGCGAGGACGCGTGCGTCGGCAGCACCGGCGGGGTCGTCGTACGTCTTCGGATTCTCGGGCGGAAGCAGCGGCCATCCTCGCTCGGCGTCATCAACAGGATATGCGGGACTCCCGAGCGCTTTCACGAGCCCGCGACCAGCGCGCTTGACGGGACCTCGTCGACGTCTCTGGGCCTGCCCGCGGTCACCGGGCACACCTGGCCATGGCGACCCCGCACCTACTGCCGCACCCCGAAGGGACGACTGCGTCGATCAGACCGTGGCACGCGGTCTTGCGCCGGGCGTCCGCCGGGTCGAGGCGTCGCGCGACTCAGGCCAGGAGCTGGCTGGATCGACACGCCCGGGCGCGGGGGAGGCGATAGCAGCCGGTACAGCAACGCGCTCCGAACGGCAGCGAGTCGGATTGGACGGCGACGACGCCATAGGCGTCTGAGCTGGACAGATAGGACCTTCGCGATCCATGGCGAACGCCTCGCACGTGACTGGGGGTCAAGGGGTCGCAAGTTCACATCCTGTCAGTTCGACAGTGGGAAATCGCAGCTCAGGGGCCGTTTCTGGAGAGATCTCTAACGGCCCCGACTGCTTCCTGGGGTGTTTGACCGTGAGGCCACCTCACTCGCCGAGGACGGCACCCGGCGGAGGTCTCGGGGGGCTCTTCTGCGAGCCAGCAGGTCTGGACGCTGCGGGCTCTGAAGCGCCCGATCGTGGCCATGAGCACCGAGTCCCTGCGGGTGGTCCGCGACCACCGTCTGAGGTCATCGACCGGGTGGAGCACCAGCACGAGCGCGTCGTGATCACGCGGAACGGGCGCGCGGCAGCAGTCCTGATCAGTCCCGACGACCTGGATGCCCTCGAGGAGACGCTGCCGGTCCTCACTGATGCAGAGGCGCTCACCGACATCCGTGAAGCGGGTGCCGCCTACGCGCGGGGAGACGCGACGAGCGGTGTGGAGGCGGTTGGTCGGCTGCGGCCGTGAGCGATGGGCAGCCCCATGAGCTGATCCTCACGCCACCGCCGGGACGGGCGCTCGCCGAGAGCTGCCGGAGGCGGTTGCCGCAGCGGTCGTCGACTTCGGTACCACGACGCTCGTCATGAATTCGCGGGGCCGGCAAGCCGCTCCGCGGCGAGCTGGCCGGAATCTGGTCGGCTCGACGCGGGACCTACCGCGTGCTGTACCGGGTCCTGGAGAAACCGCGTGAGATCGTCGTCTTCAGGGTCGACCGTCGCCGGGACGTCTACCGCTCGAGCTGAACTGGGGGCTCCGCAGGCCAGCAGCGACGCGTTCCGCCGGTGGGCGCATCCGCAGTCGATCAACGGGACGGCGAGGTTGGGCTCACGCCCGGGAGGATCGCTGGAGGTCCTCGGCGACGAGTTGTAGTAGCTGTGCCCGCAACCGCGCCTTTTTCTCCTCCGACACCTCCTCGTCGCTCAGATACCGGGCCACTTCGAAACCCAGGTCCCGCGGCTCCTCGTCGCGCACCCGGTAGCCGGCTGCCACCTGCGCGGCCTGCATCAGGTCCGACTCACTGATCGGCAGGACCGCCGCCAGCGCCCGCACGGTCTCCGGCGGCACCCTGTGCCCCTTTGGCCACGGCTGGTTCGGATTCAGGTGACGGGCGACGGAGGCCCGACGGGAGTTGTCAAACCCCGCGCGGCGGATCAGCTCCCGCACCGACACGTTCTGCCCCTCCTCGCGGATGAGCTGCCGGCGCGCTTGGTCCACGGCCTGCTGGAAGGCGTCCATCAGTAACAGACTGTAAACCCTGTCTCCCGGGATCTCTAGCCGACTCTGCCCTGACCAGCAAGTTCGCCCAACCTCAGGCGGCACTTCATGTACTGAGCGTGAGCTACCGGTAGCAGCTGTCGATGCACTGAGGGCAGCCGTCCTCCGATGTGCGACGGATGACCGGTAGATCGGTCCACCGTCCACAGAATCCGTTGGCCGTCCTCTGTAGTTGACAATTGGCTAAGTCTGCGAGACAGTTCCTCGTCGGATTCGCTCGTCGACCCACCACTCACGTGAAGGGTCACGAATGATCAGGGGTCGCGCCGCACCGCGACGTCCCGCGGTGCCCGGGTCCGCTCACCACCCTCGAAAGGTCGTCGACACCCCACTTTCCGGCGCCGCGCCTGGCCTGGGGTCCACCCGCGGCACCGCACGACCGCAGGTCCACCACATACGTCGGTAACCCGATGGCAGCCGTTGACCATTACGGGTGAACCGAGTATCTCGGCCGGAGGGTGGAGATTCGGTGCTCTGGTTGATCCTGGCCAGCTGGCTGCTCCTCGCGCCGTTGTCTGCCCTCCTCGTCGGCAGAGCCCTCTCCAACTGCCAGCAGGATGAGGACCGCATGGTCGACAACGCTCTTCGGCGTGCCGACTCGGAGAGTCGCAGCGCGCCCGGTGGCGGAGAACCAACCGCCTGTCGCCTGCTCGATCGAAACCAACACCGAGCCACTTGTCACCCCCTCGAGCACGTCGAGGCCGTGGTTCAACACGCGGGCGCTGACGCACGACGGCTCAACACACCGGCTGTCGGGATCTGCCGAGCCTGCTGCGAGGGCCATGACAAGCGTTTCGTGCTCGCGCACCTGTCTGTGCGGCGGCATCCCGCTCATCGCGCCCGCGGTGGGGTGCACGGCCTGGGTGCAGGCCACTACCGGTCCACAGCGTCCGCCCGTCGGGCGCCCGCGACGACCAGGCCGCCACCTCCCGTGCGCGTTGGGCATCTCGCTTGCAGGGCTCGGTCGGAACAGTCCGTGCAGTCCCGGGCGCCGGTCCCGGCGACTATCGGGCAAGTAGTGCCTCACGCCTGGAGGTGGGCCCTGAACGAGGCGACGCGCGTGTTCCCTCCGGCGGACCGGCGCAGCGCGTTCACCAACGCGCCGATGGGAATCGCCCTCACCACGCCCGCCGGGGTTCTGGTCGACGCCAACCCCGCGCTGTGCCGGATGCTCGGCATGGCCGCCGAGGTCTTGCACGGCCAATCAGTGCTGGACCTGGTGCACCCCGCCGGCCAAGCAGGCGCCAGCCAGGCGCATGCGACGCTGCTGGCCGAACACCGCCAGCCAATGCGCCTCGAGACCAGGCTGATGCACGCCGACGGGGATGAGTTCCCCGTGCAGGTGACCGCCTCCTGGGTGGACGGCAGCTCTGCGGGCGACCCGCCTCATCTGGTCATGATCGTCGAGGACATCACCGACCGAAAAGCCCTCGAGGCGCAGCTGCTGCACCGCTCGCTGCACGACCCACTGACCGGACTACCCAACAGGTTGTTGTTTCACGACCGGCTGCAGCACGCCTTGGAGCGCGGATCGCGCGCAGACACCCCGACATCCGTGCTGATCATCGACCTCGACGACTTCAAGACCATCAACGACACGCTCGGCCACCACACCGGTGACCTCGTGCTCGTCGCCTTCGCCGAGCGCCTGCAGACGGTGCTACGGAGCAGCGACACCGCAGCACGACTGGGCGGCGACGAGTTCGGCGTCGTGTGTGAGCACACCGACCGAGCCCACGCCGAGCTCCTGGTCGGGCGGCTGCGCGACGCCTTTCAGGATCCGTTGGTCGTCGAGGAGACCACGATCCCTGTGCACATGAGCATCGGGATCGGCCATGTAGAAAGCGGCGCCGATCCCGCCCATGCCCACCAACGGGTAGTTCGGGAAGCCGACGCCGCCATGTACGCCACCAAGCGACACCAGCGCTGACCCGGCCGTGCTCGATGCGCAGAACCGGAACACCATCCCGATCCTCGGTGATCAGCATCGGGCCATGATCCACGCGCTGAGGTGTCGTGCCGGACGACGGGAGCCTTCCCGGAATCGGGCCGCCGAGGGCTTGCCACTGCCGGAACTCGGGAGATTCGACGAAGCGCTCGGTGTGCTCTTCCAGGTTGTCCCACTCGACGACAGGAGGTGAGTGCGCGGCTCCTCTACACCGCAGGAGAGCGTCACCGGGCGATACTCGGGTCACCCGGCGACAATCCGCCGCCCCGCGGCGGACGTCTGCCGTTCCTCGTCACCGTTGACGCACATGGTTCACCGTTTGTGTCCACAAACCCGATGAGGCACCTGGAGTAAGGACGCGAGGTGGGGCCACGCCCAGTTGCCGGGCGTCCGCTCGAGTCGGTCGTCGCGAGAGTCCGGCCAAGAGGCTGGCCCGATCAACACGTCTGGGCGCGGGGGAGCGATACAGCAACCGGTACAGCAACGCGGCCCCGTGCGTCCCGACGATTCCGTGCATCACATCAATGGGGTGCGGGATGACAACAGGCCCGAGAATCTCCAGCTCCGTCAAGGCAACCTCGGGAACGGCGTCGTCTACACCTGCGCCGACTGCGGCTTCCACACTATTCAGGTGCGCGACCAGGCAAAATTTAGGTGCAAATCCGACCCTCGTGGTCATCTCCTAGCGTGATCTCCTAGTTCACAGCTATCTCACAGGTAGCGGTACGGGGAAATGCCAGGAATCACCCCCACCCTCGCAACTGGAGTCGCTGTGAAACTATCCCGATGGGCTGTGACTACCGTCTCCGCCCTCGCCATGACCGTGGGCATGACCGCCGCTGCCCAAGCTGCCCCGGCAACGGGCTCGAGCACCGTGTTCTCCTACAGCAGTGGCTGGTCGACGACCGGCACGGAGAAGTGGTCCAACGTCACCGGTTCGACGGCCACAGTGGCGGTCACGGCCGGTACCGGTGGCTCCCGCTTCGACCTGCGCGGCTTCCGGGCCCTCAACCACGGCTACGCCGGTGTGAGTGTGGACGGCGGTCCCGAGACCCGGCTCAACTACTACGGCACCCGTAACGACGGTGTTCGGTGGTCAGTGACCCTGGCTGCCGGTACGCACACCATCAAGGTCCGGGTGCTGGGCACCAAGCCGTTGCAGTCATCGGGGACGATCGTCAGTATCACGGGCGCCTACCTGTCGAATGGCACGTTCGGCAGCGTCACCACCCCGACCACGCCCACCGAGCCGACTCCGGCGCCAGCTCCCCCGCCGACGTTCCAGGAGAACTTCGACCGAGCCGCTGCGCTCGGCTCCTTCCGCTCGGTCTACTCGACTTGGGGCCACTACGACGGGACCGCCCCCGGGGACACCTCCAAGCGCGGCATCTACGACACCAACCGGACCACCTCGGTGGCCAACGGTGTGCTCTCACAGCGGCTGCACTACAACGGTGCGCACTACGTGTCAGCTGTGCTACCGCCCATCGCCGGCGGCACCGATGCGTGGTCCGGCCAGCTCTACGGCACCTTCGAGACCCGGATGCGGGTAACCGACCCGTCGGCCAACTACAAGCTCGCGTGGCTGCTGTGGCCGAACACCGACGATTGGGCGCACGGCGAGATCGACTGGCCCGAAGCCGACAACCTGGCCACCGGTACCCGGCCCCGCCCGGCGTCCAAGCAGCTGGGAAACTACAACTCGGTGTTCCACCCGGCGACCACGCAGTACGCCCCGGCCGCTGTCGCTGACGGTCAGTGGCACACGTACCGCACCGAGTGGACGCCGACCAGCATCAGGTTCTGGCAGGACTCCACGCTGGTGGCGACGGTGACTGACCCGAACTTCATCCCGAAGGTCCCGATGCGTTGGGTTCTTCAGTCGGAGACGAATATTGGCGGCTCGCTGAACACGACCGACCCGGCAGTTGTCGAGGCCGACTACGTGAGGTATTGGGCGCGCTGATCCACTACCCAGGAGGGGGTCGTTTCCGGGCAGTTCGGGATGGCCCCTCTTGACTGGACTGACCTGCTCACAGCTGAACGTGACACGGGCTGCTCCGGCTCTCGCGACTCCTGTTCACCCTGGTGCCGTTGAGTGCCACGGTCAGTGGTGGCAGTGTCGCGGTGCACGAATCGGTGAAGTCGAGTGACTCCACGACGGTGTCCCGTTACGGGGTCTGTGCTCGCTCGTTGTCCAGGGTCAACCTGGACTACGCGCAGCAGTCCCGAGCGTGTCGTTCCCGGCCAACACGTCGGTGGGTTATGACGCCAACAAAGACGTATGCGGTGGATACGTACACCTACCTTTTTCGTCTGCACCACAACGGGTGTGTAAGAGCGTGGGGTCGTCGAAGACCTTCGCAGTCTCTTCCACGACCGCTCCACCCCCTACCCACGAGTGCGGTTGAGGGAGAGCGACTCCAGATGCCCGGAACTGCACGCGCCGCCATCCGGGACAACTTCCTCAACTGACCTAACGGAGTGGTCTTGAGGGGGAACCAGAGGGATCGGAAGAAGACTCCGGGCCGGCAGGATGGCCACCCGTCGGAAGGCCTGCCCGCGACACCTCGCAGGGTGCAGGCAATGCACGAACGATCACGCTACTCACCTGACTCAAACTTTCCTTCGGTCGGGTGGGATGGCGGAGCCTGAGGAACTCGACCATCCCCTCGACATTTGACCGCGTGGGTTTCCGCACTACGTGGAGCAGGAGCACCGGCGCGCAGGTGACCATCTCCTAGTAGTGCTTCGTTAGGTCTTGTCTGATTCGACGGCCGGCGCTGCGATGGGTGGATGACTCCGGCGGAGTTGGCCGCGGTCCGCGGGCGGCTGGAGGAGTTCGCCGCGGAGGTGTTCGCGCCGCTGGCCCGGGTGGATCAGCGGGACAAGGGTGTGACGTATCTGCGCGGGCTGCTGCTGGATGGGCGGCGCAAGTCGATGCAGCCGATGGCCGAGCGCCTCGGGGTGGATCACCAGGGGCTGCAGCAGTTCGTCTCCTCCTCCACCTGGCCGGTGGCCGAGGTCCGCAAGCGGCTGGCCGAGCGCGCAGTGGAGGTGATCAGCCCGGACGCGTGGGTGGTCGATGACACCGGCTTCCCCAAGTTCGGCACCGCCTCGCCCGGGGTGGCCCGGCAGTACTCAGGCACCCTGGGCAAGGTCGCCAACTGCCAGATCGGCGTCTCGGTGCACGCGGTCACCGACGCTGCCTCCTGC
>NZ_FPBA01000022.1 GCF_900116515.1 Geodermatophilus amargosae | reverse complement strand
CGAGGCGGCGCAGCTGGTCCAGCGTGCTGGTGGCCCGCAGGGCGCCGTCCTCGTCGGTGAGGGCGAGGGTGACCGATCCGCCCGCCGGGGCGCGCACCCCGAGCGCGTCGAGCTGGGCGAGCAGGTCGCGCAGCTGGGCGGCGGTGATCGGCAGGCCGTCGACCTCGCCGGGCTGGTCACTGCGGCCGGCCAGTGCGGCGAGGGTGGCGATGATCTGCAGGTGCGCGGTCACCGGCGGGCGGGTGTCGTCCCAGGGGCGCTGCAGCAGGTCGGCGAACACCAGGGTGCGCAGTTCACCGATGGGCCGCTCGTCGCCGTCGGCCTCGAGCATCCGCGCCAGCTGGTCGACCAGCGCGTGGCAGGCGGCGGCGACGCCGGCGGGCAGATCAGCGGCGAGGGTGGCCATGCCCTCCTGCGGGGACGGGTGGACCCGGACGTCGGACCGCCGCTTTGCCTGCGCCCGCCGCCGGTCGGCGGCCTCGGCGTCCAGCTCGAGCAGCAGCGCCAGGGCGCGCTTCTTCAGCTTGCCGACGGTCAGCTGGGCGGCCTCGGGCAGCAGCCGGGCCTCGACCTGGCGGGCGATCGCGGGGTCGGTGTGCTCCAGCACCTCGACCAGCGTCCGGGCGCGGTACTCGTCCAGCTCCCCGGCGGCCATCGCCGCCCAGGTGGCCGGTAGGTGGGTGCGGTAGGTCCAGGCCCGGTGCGCCAACTGGCTCGCCGCCAGCCGCCCGCAGTTGAGCACCATCGCCAGCTCGGCGGGGAAGAACTCCGACACCCCGGGCAGCTCGGGATCGGGCTTCCACGACCGCGTGCCGGCACCCGGTGTCCCGGGAGCAGGGTCGTCGTCATCGGGACTGTCATCAGCGAGCCCGAGCACGAGCTCGGCCTCATAGGCGGCGGTCCTGGCCTTGATCGCCTGCACCCGCTGCAGCTCGGCGGCCTTCTGCTCACGGGAGAGGAGAGCCACGGGAAGCCGCCGGAAAGGCGCTGGCCGCTCGACCAGCCACCCTGCGAGGGCCCGCTCGATGAGCGACCCGGGACCGGCGACCTCCTGCACGACCCCGAACCTACGGAGGGGTACGACAGTTTCCGCAGGTCAGACGAGCGGCGTCCCGGGGATGCGCTCCCCAGGACCCCGGACGCGTCAGGAGACGGCGGCCTCGATGTCGTCCATCACGAGGTCGGCGGCGATGGGGCCCGAGGCGCTGCTCCACACCGAGCCGTTCACCTCCGTCGTCGCCCCCTCCTGGACCGCCTCCAGTTGGGTGAACGCCGGCTGCGAGCGGGCGGCCTCGAGGGCGCCGGTGCCGTCGGCGCCGAAGGCGGCGAGGAACAGCCGGTCGGCGTCGACCTGGGCGAGGTTCTCCAGCGACAGCGGGTCGCTGTGCGGCCGGTCGCCGAGCTGGGCGGCCTCCACCGGGCCGGCGCCGGCGGACTGCAGCAGCGAGCCGGGCATCAGCGCGGCGTTCATCAGGACCGGCCCGTTGGCCATCCAGCGCAGCACGGTGGCGGTGCCGTCGAGCGAGCCCTCCTCGGCGATCGCCTCGGCGCGCGAGGTCACGTCGTCGAGAGCCGCGGTGAGCTCGTCGTCGGCGCCGAGGGCCTCGGCGTAGGTGTGCAGCGGCTCCTGCCAGTCCCCGCCGGTGGCCGTGTCGGGCACCACGGTGGGCGCGATCGCCGTCAGGGCGTCGTACTGGTCCTGCGCCAGGCCCGCCGAGGCGAGGATGACGTCGGGTTGCGCCTCGAGGATCGCCTCCAGGTTGGGCTCGGAGACCGTCGCGACGATCGGGATGTCCGCGGCGTCCTCGCCGAGGTAGGCCGGCGCGGTGTCCCCGCCCCGGCTGGCCGTGGTGCCCACCGGGGTGACGCCCACGGCGAGGGAGACGTCGAGGGCGGACTCCGCGAGGGTGACGACCCGCTCGGGGTCGGCCGGGACGGTGACGTCGCCGAAGGCGGTGCCGACCGTGCTCTCCTCCGCGGCGGCCTCCGACGTGTCCGTCGCCTCGGACGACCCGCCGCCGCACGCGGTGAGCAGCAGGGCGGTGGCGAGCGTCGCGGTCGGCAGGACCGCGCGGCGGCGGCCTCCGGGAAGGTGGGTCACGGGTGGTGCTCCTCAGATCGGACGGCGCCGTCCGTCGACGCCGGGCCGTAGGTTAGCCTGGCCTAACAACGGCTCCGCACCGGGCGGTCCGGGGGGAGGACCGACGTGGACGACCGGCTCGCGCTGCGTGCCCGCAGCCGCCGTGAGACCGCGCAGGGCACCCCGGCCCCGCCCCGCCGGCTCGCCCGCGGCCTGGCCTGGGGCACCGCGGCGCTGGCCGCCACGGTCCTGGCCAGCCTCCTGTTCGGCGCCGGCGAGGTGGGGCCCGGGCGGGCGCTGGCCGTCCTGGCCGGGGTCGGCGACGACGACGCGCGCTTCGCCGTCCTGCAGCTGCGGGTGCCGCGCACCGTCGTCGCGGTGGCCGTCGGGACGGCGCTCGGCGTCGCCGGCGCGGTGCTGCAGACCGCGGCGCGCAACCCGCTGGCCGAGCCCGGGCTGCTGGGCGTGAGCGCCGGCGCCTCCTTCGCCGTCGTCCTGGTCATCGCCTCCGGCGCCGGCGCGGCCGCCCTCGGCCCGTGGGTCGCCGTCCTCGGCGCCGGGGCGGGGTGCCTGCTCGCCCTGGGCGCGGCCCGGCTGCGCGGCACCGGCGACGACCCGGTGCGGCTGGTCCTCGCCGGCGCGGCCCTGTCCGCGCTGCTGGGCGCCGCGACCTCGATCGTCCTGCTGCTCGACCAGCGCACCGCCGACGAGGTGCGGTTCTGGACGGTCGGCTCGGTGGCCGGCCGCGACCTCGGCACGCTGTCGCAGGTCGGCCCGGTGCTGGCGGCCGGCCTGGCGATCGCGCTGCTGGCGGCCCGCCCCCTCTCGGCCCTGGCCCTCGGCGACACGGTGGCGCAGGGGCTCGGGCACCGCCCGGCCCGGGCGCGCGGCCTGGCCATGGCCGCCGTGGCCCTGCTCGTCGGCGGGTCGGTCGCCGCCGCAGGGCCGATCGCGTTCGTCGGCCTGGTCGTGCCGTTCCTCGCCCGCGCGCTGGTCGGCCCCGACCTCCGGCGGGTCCTCGCCGTGGCGGTCCTGCTCGGGCCCGCGGTCGTGCTGGCCGCCGACGTCGCCTCCCGGCTGCTGGTCCGGCCCTACGAGATGCCGCTGGGCGTGGTCACGGCGCTGATCGGCGCGCCGGTGCTGGTGGCCGTCGTCCGCTCGACCCGGATGCCCTCCCTGTGACCGCGGCAGCTGCCCGGCCCGCACCTCCCCGGCCGGCGGCCCCCCCGGCCCCGCCCGGCACCTGGCGGCTGGCCCACCGGGACCGCTCGCTGCTCGTCGACCGCCGGGCGGCCACCGCCGCAGCGGTCCTGGCCGTGCTGGTCGCCGCCACGGTCGCGGTGGGCCTGGCCCTCGGCACGGCGTCGGTGCCGCTGAACCGGACGCTGCCCGCGGCGTTCGGCGTCGGGGAGGCCCGGGACGTGCTGCTGGTCCAGCAGCTGCGGCTGCCGCGGATCGCCGCGGGGCTGGCCGTCGGGGCCGCGCTCGGCGTCTCCGGCGTGCTGCTGCAGACGCTGGCCCGCAACCGGCTCGCCACCCCCGACACCGTCGGCCTCAACGACGGCGCGACCGCGTTCGCGACCGCGTCGGTGGTGGCGGTGTCCACGAGCATCACGCCGTCGGCCTTCGCGCTCGTGGGGTCGGCGACGGCCGCGGCGCTGGCGCTCGGGCTCGCCGGCGGTGCAGGCCGCCGCGGCTACCGCTTCCTGGTGGTGGGTCTCGGCGTCGGCGCCGCGCTCGGCGCGGTCACCCAGCTGATGCTCGCCCGCGCCCCGATCGACGAGGCCAACCAGGCGTTCCCCTGGAGCGTCGGCAGCCTCAACAGCCGCTCGGCGACGTCGGTGACGGTGCTCGCCGTGGGCCTCGCCGTCGCCCTGCCGGTGGCCGTGGTCCTCGGCCGCCGGCTGCGGCTGCTGCGGCTGGCCGACGCCGTGGTGACCGGCCTCGGCTCGCGGGTGGCCCGGGTCCGGCTGGCCGTCATCGGCACCGCCGTCGTCACGGCGGGCCTGGCGGTGGCGACGGCGGGTCCGCTGGGCCTGGTCGCGCTGCTGGCACCGGAGATCGCCCGCAAGGCCGCCGGGCCGCGCGTGGTGCCGGTGGTCGGCGCGGCCCTCGCCGGGGCGCTGGTGGTGCTCCTGGCCGACCTGCTCGGGCGCACGGTGGCCGCGCCCCTGGAGCTGCCCGCCGGACTGGTCACCGCCGTCGTCGGAGGGCCCTACCTGCTGTGGCTGCTGCTGACCACCCGCACGAGGAGGATGCCGTGAGCCTGCTGGAGGCGCCGGGCACGCAGCCCGCGGTCGAGGCCGCCGACCTGGCGACCGAGGCGCTGGACCTGGGCTACGACGGCACCCGCGTCGTCCACGCCCTCGACCTGCGGCTCCCGCCGGGCCGGGTGACGGCGATCGTCGGGCCCAACGGCTGCGGCAAGTCCACGCTGCTCGGCGCGCTGGCCCGGGTGCACGGCCCGCAGGGCGGAGCGGTGCTGCTCGACGGCCGCGACCTGGCGACCCTGCGCCCCCGCGACGCCGCCCGCCGGATCGGCCTGCTCCCGCAGCAGGCCGACGCCCCCGACGGGCTGACCATCCGCGACCTGGTCCGCTACGGCCGCCACCCGCACCAGGGGCTGCTGCGGCAGTGGTCGCCCGAGGACGCCGCCGCCGTGCACCGCGCGCTGACCGCCGCCGACCTGCTCGAGCTCGCCGACCGGCCGCTGGACACCCTCTCCGGCGGCCAGCGGCAGCGGGCCTGGATCGCCATGGTCGTCGCCCAGGAGACCGCCGTCGTGCTGCTCGACGAGCCGACCTCGGCGCTCGACCTCGGTCACCAGCTCGAGGTGCTCGACCTGGTGCACGACCTGGCGGCGCAGGGCCGCACCGTCGTCCTGGTGCTGCACGACCTGTCCACCGCCTGCCGGCACGCCGACCACCTGGTGGCCATGTGCGAGGGCCGGGTGGTGGCCGAGGGCCCGCCGGCCGACGTCGTCACCCCCGGCCTGGTGCGCGAGCTCTACGGCGTGGAGTCGGTGGTGCTGCGCGACCCGACGTCGGGGACGCCGGTGGTCTGCCCGGTGCGGCGGGTCGGGACGCGCTGACCGGTTCGGCACGACCGGCGCTGGGCAGGAGCGGCGCCATGCAGACACGCACCCTCGGGTCCCTGTCCGTGCCCGCCATGGGGCTCGGCTGCATGGGGATGAGCGAGTTCTACGGGACGGGTGACCAGGCCGAGGCCGAGCGCACCGTCCAGCGGGCCCTCGACCTCGGCGTCACCTTCCTCGACACCGCGGACATGTACGGGCCCTTCACCAACGAGCGGCTCGTCGGCCGCGCGATCGCCGGCCGCCGCGACGAGGTCGTGCTGGCCACCAAGTTCGGCAACGAGCGCGGCGAGGACGGCTCCTTCCGCGGCATCAACGGCCGGCCCGAGTACGTGCGACGGGCGTGCGACGCGTCGCTGCAGCGGCTCGGCGTCGACGTCATCGACCTCTACTACCAGCACCGGGTGGACACCACGGTCCCCGTCGAGGAGACCTGGGGCGCGATCCGCGAGCTGGTCGAGGCGGGCAAGGTCCGCGCCGCCGGCATCTCCGAGGCCGCGCCGGCGACGATCCGCCGCGCGCACGCCGTCCAGCCGGTGACCGCGGTGCAGACCGAGTACTCGCTGTGGAGCCGCGACCCCGAGGAGAACGGCGTCCTGCCCACCTGCGCCGAGCTCGGCATCGGCTTCGTCGCCTACTCGCCGATCGGCCGCGGCTTCCTGTCGGGGCAGATCCGCAGCGTCGACGACCTCGCGCCCGACGACTTCCGCCGGCGCAACCCGCGCTTCCAGGGCGAGGCGTTCGAGCAGAACCTGCGGCTGGTCGACCGGGTCCGCGAGATCGCCGACGAGAAGGGCGTCACCGCCTCGCAGCTGGCGCTCGCGTGGGTCATGGCGCAGAGCGACCGCGGGGGCAACCCGGCCGTCGTCCCGATCCCGGGCACCAAGCGGGTGCACTACCTGGAGGAGAACGCGGCGGCCGCCGACGTCGAGCTCGGCGACGACGACCTGCGCCGCCTCGACGAGGCCGCTCCGGTCGGCGCCGCGGTGGGCGACCGCTACCCCGACATGTCCGGCGTCCACCAGTAGCGACTAGGCGACGGCGGCCCGCGGGGCGACGGCGCCGAGGACGTCGGCGACGTGCGCCCGGGCCGCGGCGGCCAGCCGGGCGCCGCTGTCGGCCCACGCGTCGCGGACGTCGCGCGCGGGCCAGCCCGCCGGCTGCAGGGGAGCGGGCAGCAGCGGGTCCGCGGCGAGCACCGCCCGGAGGTCCGCGCGCAGCCGCAGGTGCAGGGCGAGCGCGGCCGGGCCCTGGGGCACCGTCCCGGCGACGGTGCGCAGCCGGTCGAGCACCCGCGACCACCCGGCGGCCAGCAGGGGGAGGTCCCAGCAGCGCGCGGCCAGGTCGACGTCGGACAGCCGCGGGTCGGCCACGTGCGCGGTGAGCAGGTCCAGCCGGGACGTGCGCTCGCCGGCCAGCTCGGCGTGCACCTCGTCGAGCGCCGAGGGGTGCGGCGACACCCAGGTGGCCGGCGCGAGCGGGCCGAACCCGGCGCGCGCGAGGCCGCGGCGCACCCGCTCGCGAGCCGCCCGGTCGGTCTCCGGGACGCTGTAGACGACCATCCGCCACTGCCCGTCCCACGGGTCCAGCCGCCGCTGGATGCGCTCGCCGCGGGCGGTCACCGACTCGCGCAGCAGCGCCGTCGGGAGGACCAGCGTCTCCCGTCCGCGGCGTGTGGCGCTCAGCCACCCCGCGCGCCGCAGCGCCGCCGCGGCCACCCGGGCGCTGGGCTCGGCGACACCGCACGCGGCCAGCAGCCGGACCAGCGTCTGCAGGGACACCGGGTCGCCGCCGAGGGCGTCCAGGTGCTCGGTGCAGAGGTCCACCACGAGGTCGCGGACGGTCATGCCCCCATCACTACCCCCTGCCCGCAACCGGCTCGCACGGGGAACGCGCGATCATGGGGGCGATGACCCCCTTCCTCGTCTGGTCGGCCACGGCGGTCGCCGTCCTCGTGGCGCTCGCCGGCCTGGCCTCCACGCTCGCCCGCCGGCGGATCGGCCTGCTCCACCTGGCCGGTGCCGCGGTGCTCGAGGTGCTGCTCGTCGTCCAGGCGGTGGTGGCGGGGGCGGCGCTGGCCGGCGGGCAGCGGCCCCCGGAGACGGCGACCTTCACGGGCTACCTCGCCGGCGTCGTCCTGCTGCCGGTGGCCGGCGTGCTGTGGTCGCGGACCGAGCCGAGCCGGTGGGCCGGGACGGTGCTGGCCGTGGCCTCGCTGGTCACCGCCGTGATGATCTGGCGGCTGGTCCAGCTGTGGGAGGCCCCGGGTGCCTGAGCCGGTCGGAAGCGAGCCCGGCGGCACGGCCGCCGGGCCCGGGCGGGTGCTGGTGGCGGTCTACGCCGTGTTCGCGCTGGCGGCCGGGGCGCGGGCCGCGGTGCAGGTGGCGACGAGGTTCGCCGAGGCGCCGGTGGCCTACCTGCTGTCGGCGCTGGCGGCGGCGGTCTACGTGGTGGCCACCGTCGGGCTCGCCCGCGGCGGGCGGGGTGGACGGCGGACGGCCGTCGTCGCCTGCTCCGTCGAGCTGGCCGGCGTGCTGGTGGTGGGCACCCTGTCGCTGCTGGACCGGGCGGCCTTCCCCGACGAGACGGTGTGGTCGGCGTTCGGCCGCGGCTACGGGTTCGTGCCGCTGGTGCTGCCGGTGCTGGGCCTGCTGTGGCTGCGCCACCAGTCCGAGGTGGCGGCCGAGCAGGAGGCCGCCGGGACCGCCCCGGAGGACGGTCCCGGCCGGGCCTGAGCGGTCAGAAGTCGCCGCCCCCGAAGTCGCCGCCGAAGTCCCCGCCCCCGAAGTCGCCGCCGCCGCCGTAGTCCCCGCCGTCGTAGCCGTTGTCGGCCCCACCGGCGAAGTCGGCGCCCGGCTCCCCGCCGTAGCCGCCGTCGCCGGCCGCGTAGTCGCCACCACCGCCGTCCCCGCCGCCATCGCCGCCGTCGCCGCCGCCGTCGGCCCCGGCGCCGTCCTGGTAGCCCTCGGCGTAGGCCTCCTCGTCGCCGCCGCCGAACAGGCCGCCGTCACCGAGACCGGTGTCGAACAGCGCGTCGGCCACGGCGGTCCCGACGACGAGGCCGCCGATGGTGCCGAGCAGGCTGCCGCCGATCGAGCCGCCCAGCCCGCCCATGCCGCCCATCCGCGGCCCGAAGCCACCGCCGTACCCACCGCCGTACCCGGGTCCGTAGCCGCCGCCGTATCCGCCGCCGCCGTGACCGGGTCCGTACCCGCCGCCGCCGTAGCCCGGGCCGTAGCCGGGTCCGCCGCCGTAGCCGCCGAAGGTCCGCTCGAGGAACCCGGGCTGGCGCAGCTCGGCGCGGGTGGCGACCCGGGCGAGGGTCTGCGCGTCGTCGCTGCGCGGGCGCTCGGACGCCGGCACCCCGGCCGCGAGCTGGGTGAGCACCTCCTGCCGCTGCTGCGGGGTGAGCTGGCCGAAGGCCTCGGCGTGCGCCTGCTCGATCTGGTCCGGCGGCGCGGTGCGCAACAGGTAGCGGTAGCGCTCGACCGCCTGCTGGTCGGTCAGCGGCGCGCGGTGCCCGGCCGCCGGCCGGGCAGGCGGGGGCTGCGGCGAGCTGTAGCCGTCGTACCCCCCGTACGCCGAGGGCTCCGGAGCGCGGCGTCGGCCCAGGAGCCGGTCGAGCAGTCCCATGTCGTCTCCCTCCCGAGGTGGTCGGCGTCTGAGGTGCCCTCCTGGGAGCCGGGCACACCTGTCAGGGGGAGGTCACCCTCACGGTCGAGGACAGCCCGCCCGGTACAACCGGTAGATTCGTTGCGTGCGACCGGACGACCGACCGCGAGCGGGGAAGGCACCCCCACCAGGCGTGTTCCCCGGCGTGACCGCTCCCACGGACGCTCCGTCGAGCGACGGCATCCCCCCGCGCACCCGCGCCGCGATGGCCGATGCCACGACCCCTGCCGGGGACCGGGCCGGCGGACGGCAGGCCGGCATCGTCAGCGCCGCCACCACCGTCGTCTCCGAGCACGGCGAGACCCAGTCCGCCTCCACCGCCCTGCCCGCGGTCCTGTCCGACGTCCCGGTCGCGGTGCTGCTCATCGACCAGAAGTCCGGCGCGGTCACCTACGCCAACACCGCGGCGGTCGAGATGGCCGGCAACGTCCGTCTCCCGGTCGACGTCGACACCTGGGGCGCCTCGGCCGGCCTCACCGACCTCGGCGGCGCCCCCCTGGCCCGCACCAGCGGGCCGCTGTCCCTCGTCGCGCAGGGGCTGCCGGTCACCGGCGAGGCGGTGCGGCTCTCGCCCGGGCGCAGCACCGACGAGGAGCGGGCCTCGAGCGGCGAGCACACCGAGAGCCGGCTGCTGTGGGTGACCGGCTTCCCGCTGTCCCAGCCCGGCAGCACCCAGGCACTGTCGCTGGTCGTGCTGCTCGAGGTCGAGAGCGTGGCCGGCACCGCCGACGCCGACGCCGAGCTGCAGGCACTGCGCGAGCGGGCCGTGGTGGCCACCGACATCGCCTTCACGATCACCGACCCCCGCCAGCCGGACAACCCGCTGGTGTGGGTCAACCCCTCGTTCACCCGGATCACCGGGTACTCCTACGAGGAGTCGGTCGGCCGCAACTGCCGCTTCCTGCAGGGCTCGAACACCGACCCGGCCACCGTCGACCAGGTCCGCACCGCCCTGGCCGCGCAGGAGGCGGTCACCGTCACGCTGCTCAACCACCGGCGCGACGGCACGGCGTTCTGGAACCAGCTCGCCGTCAGCCCGGTCTTCGACGGCGAGGGCGAGCTCGTGAGCTTCGTCGGCGTGCAGACCGACGTCACCGAGCGGGTGCGGGTCGAAGGTGAGCGCGAGGCCGCGTTCGCCGCCGAGCAGGCCGCCCGCCAGGAGGCCGAGCTGGCCCGCGCGGTGGCCGAGCAGGCCCGGTCCGACGCCGAGCGGTCGCAGCGCGAGGCCGAGGGCGCCCAGGCCCGGCTCGCGCTCATGGCCGAGGCCACCAGCACGCTGATCGCCACCCTCGACGTCGCCGACCTGCTCGACCGGCTGGTCACCCTGTGCGTGCCGCAGCTGGCCGACTGGGTGGTCGTCACGCTCGTCGACGAGGCCGGTGAGGTCCGCGAGCTGGCCTCCCGCGACCGCGAGCGGCAGCGGACCGACCTGCGCCAGTTCGACGCCGGCCACGCGATGCGGCTGCCGCCCGACTCACCGAGCCAGCGCAGCATCACCACCTCCCGCGCGGTGCTCGTCGAGCACCTGCCCGGCCGGCTGGACGGCGCGATGGCCTCCCCGGTGGCCCAGGAGATCGCCGGGCGGCTGGGGGCGGTGGCGTCGCTGAGCGCGCCGATGGTGGCCCGGCGGCGGACCCGGGGGGCGATCACCCTGGTGCGCAGCTCACCGGAGCGCCCCTTCACGTCCGACGACGTCAGCCTGGTCGAGGACCTCGCCCGGCGGGCCGCCCTCGTCATGGACAACGTGCGCCTGTACCAGCAGGAGCACGCCGTCGCCGACACCCTGCAGCGGTCGCTGCTGCCCGACCTGCCGGACGTCGCGGGCCTGGAGGCGGCCGCGCACTACGTGAGCGCGTCCACCGCCGCCGACGTCGGCGGGGACTTCTACGACCTGCTGCAGCTGCCCGACGGCTCGGTGGGGATGGTGATCGGCGACGTCGCCGGCCACGACGTCGCCGCAGCGGCCGCCATGGGGCACCTGCGCGGCCTGATCCGCGCGTGCCTGTGGGACGCCCCGGACCCGTACCCCAGCACGGTGCTCACCCGCGTCGACCGGCTCGTGCAGGGCCTGCGGGTCGCCTCGCTGGCGACGATGGCCTACCTGCGCGCCGTCCCGCCGGCCGAGCCCGGTGGCAACTGGACCGTGCAGATGGCCAACGCCGGGCACCCACCGGTGGTCCTGCGCTCGCCCGACGGGCAGGTGCGGCCGGTCGACGGCGTCACCGGCCTGCTCGTGGGCGTCGACGTCGACGCCGAGCGGGCCACCCGCACGATGGAGCTGCAGCCCGGCTCGACCGTCCTCGCCTACACCGACGGGCTGGTGGAGTCGCCCGGGTCGGACCTCGACCAGGGCATCGCCGCGCTGGTGGAGCGGCTGGCGGCCACCCCGGCCGACGCCTCTCCGCGCGACCTGTGCGACGCAGCGGTCAGCGGCACCCTGGACGGCCGCGACGACGTCGCGCTCATCGCCGTCCGCTTCCTGTAGGCCGGCGCTAGTCCGCCAGGCCGTAGCCGCCGCGGTGGAACAGCAGCGGCCGGCGCCCGGGCTCGGCACCGAGGTCGAGCACCCGGGCGGCGACGATCGTGTGGTCGCCGCCGTCGTACTCGGCCCACAGCGCGCAGTCGATCCACGCCACGACGCCCTCGAGCACGGGCGAGCCGTGCCTGCTGGGCCGCCAGGAGACCCCGGCGAACTTGTCCGTGCCCGACCGCGCGAACGCGGCCGACAGTCCCGACTGGTCCTCGGCGAGGACGTTCACGCAGAAGCGGCCGATGTCGCGCAGCCGCGGCCAGGTGCTCGACGTGCGGGCCGGCGCCAGCGCCACGAGCGGCGGGTCCAGCGACAGCGAGCTGAAGGACTGGCAGGTGAAGCCGATCGGGCCGTCGTCGGTGTCGGCGGTGACCACGGTGACGCCTGAGGCGAAGTGCCCGAGCACGTCGCGCATGACCCGGGGGTCGACGACGTCCACGGGACCGGTCACGCCGGGTCCCCCACGGCCGACCGCGGCACGGAACGGCCCCCTGCCCGGTGGAGGGAGCTGGGCAGCTCGTGGCCCACCGCGGACTCGGTGACCCGCGCCGCGGCCAGCAGCGCGTCCAGGTCGATCCCGGTGGCGACGTCGCCGTCCTCGAGCCAGTAGACGAGCTCCTCGGTGGCGATGTTGCCGCTGGCGCCCGGCGCGAACGGGCAGCCGCCGAGCCCGCCGATCGAGGCGTCGAGCTGGGTCACCCCGGCCTGGACGGCGGCCAGCGCGTTGGCCTGGCCGGTGCCCCGCGTGTCGTGGAAGTGGACGGCGACCGTCGTCCCGGGACAGGCGCGGCGGACGGCGTGCAGCAGGCGGACCACGCGGGCCGGCGTCGTCGTCCCGATCGTGTCGCCGAGGCACAGCGCGTCGGCGCCGGCGGTGACCGCGGCGCGGCAGACGTCGACGGTGCGGGCGATGGGGGTGGGCCCGTCGAAGGGGCAGTCCCAGGCGGTGGCGACGACGACCTCGAGCGAGCCGCCCGCCCCGTGCGCCAGGGCGGCCACCTCGCCGACGCCCGCGAGCGCCTCCGCGGTCGAGCGGCCGGCGTTGGCGCGGCTGTGCCCGTCGGAGGCCGACACGACCAGCTCGAGGTCGGCGATCCCGGCGTCGACCGCGCGGACGGCACCCCGGGGGTTGGCCACCAGGGCCGACCAGTGCACGCCCGGCCAGCGGGACAGCTCGGCGGCCACCCGGTCCGCGTCGGCCAGCGCCGGCACGGCCTTCGGGGAGACGAACGACGTCACCTCGATGCGGCGCACGCCCGTGGCCACCAGCGCCTCGAGCATCGCCAGCTTGCCCTCGAGGGGGACGGGGGCCTCCAGCTGCAGGCCGTCGCGCATGCCGACCTCGCGGACGTCGACGGCCGTCGGCAGCACCAGGTCGAAGTCAGACGGCACCGGCTGCCCTCCTGTCTGCTCGCCTGGACGGGGGAACCCTGACCATCCTGCCTGTCGTACAGGTTCCACGTGGAACCCATCCGGTAAAGAGTGGGGTGGGTACGACCGGGTTGAGTGGGAGGCGGTGACCGTGGACGTCGGCGAGGCCATGGGCACCCTGCCGCCCCCGGACCTGGGCAGTGCGTTCACCAACTCCCCGATGGGCGTCGCGCTGGCCACTCCCGAGGGAGTGCTGATCGAGGCCAACACCGCGCTCGGCGAGCTGCTCGGCCTGGACTCCGCGGCGATGCGCGGCTCGACGCTGTTCGCCGTCACCCATCCCGAGGACCTGCCCGGCGCGGTCGCCGTCTGCAACGACCTGGGCCCGACCCGCGCGCGCACCCGGCACGAGTGCCGGCTGGTGCGGTCCGACGGCGTCATCGTGCCGGTGCAGGTGACGGCGTCCTGGGTCGACGGCTCGCCGGGCGGCGCACCGCCGCACCTCGTGCTGGTCGTGGAGGACGTCACCGACCGGAAGGCGATGGAGGCCCGGCTGCTGCACCTGTCCGCGCACGACCCGCTCACCGGGCTGCCCAACCGGCTGCTGTTCCACGACCGGCTGCGGCACGCCCTCGACCGGGGGCACCGCGAGCACACGCCGACCTGCGTGCTCGTCCTCGACCTGGACGGGTTCAAGGCGGTCAACGACGAGTTCGGCCACCCCACCGGCGACGCCGTCCTCGTGGCGGTCGCGGGTCACCTGACGTCGGTGCTGCGCGCCAGCGACACGGCGGCACGGCTGGGCGGCGACGAGTTCGCCGTCGTCTGCGAGAACACCGAGCGGGGCGACGCGGAGGTGCTGGCCACCCGGCTGCGCGAGGCGCTCCCCGGGACCCTGACCCTCGGCCCGAGCACCGTGCCCGTGGGCCTGAGCATCGGCATCGGCTCGGTCGACGGCGGGGTCGACCCCGAGGTGGCGCAGGAGGCGGTGGTCCGCGAGGCCGACGCGGCGATGTACGCCGACAAGGCCAGCCGCCGCTGACTCCGCCGTCAGGGGCGGGAGCCCGCCCAGCCCAGCGTCCGTGGCAGCCGCGCGAAGACCGCCGTGATCACCGGCAGCGGGACCGCCAGGACGAGGAAGACGGTGAACCCGACGATGTCGTCGGCATCCTGGCTCGCGGCCCCCACCACGAGGGCGAGGAACAGCACGACGACCGAGGCCAGCGCCGAGGCGAAGAGGACCACGGGGGAGCGCCGGCCCAGCAGCCACGCGGCCCCGGTGATCAGCCCCGCGGCGCAGGGGATGCCCAGCAGCAGCGTGATGGTGATCGGGTCGTCCTCCTCACCGGTGAGCACCGCGACGAGGAGTGCCAGCGAGACCAGCGCGGTCAGCCCGCCGGTGACGAAACCGAGCACGGCCGCGGTCGTCGCCGACCCCGGCCGCCCCGGGCCGTCCGACCAGGCCGGCGGCGCCGGCGGGACCGCCGCCCAGCCCGGGCCGTAGGGACCCGGCTGGCCGTACGGCGGCACCGCGCCGTAGGGCGGCACGGCGCCGTACGGGGGCACCGCACCGTAGGGGGCGGGCTGTCCGTAGGCCGAGGGCCGGGCCTGGGCGGGGGGCAGGCCGTAGGGGGACGGCGCGCCGTACGGCGGGGGCTGCGGGACGGACCCGGGCGGGACGGCGTCCCACTCCTGCTCGTACGGCTGGCCGGTCATGCCCCCAGTCTGCCGACGCCGCGCCTGCTCCCCGGTGCGCGGCCCGCGTGTCCCCACCCGGAAGCGGCAGAGATGGCCATTCCTGCCGCACCCGTGGACGACGCCGGCGGGATCCGTGCAGCCCGGGGCAGTCTCCGTCGATGCCCAGCCCCGCTCACCTGGTGACCGGCGTCTTCATCGGCAGCCACGCGGTGTCCGCCGGCGACCTCACCCCACGGCAGCTGCGGTCGTTCCGCCGTGTGGTCCAGGGTGTCCACGCCGATCCGGCCCTGCCCCTCCACCACCGGCTGCGCTGCGAGGCGGTGGCGCTGCTCCTGCCAGCCGGCGCCGTCCTGGGTGGCAGCTCGGCGGCCGGCTGGCACGGCGCCCCGTGGCCCGCGCCGGGGGACCCGGTCACCGTCCTGCGACCGCCGGACGTCGAGTGGAGGGGACCGCGCGGGGTCCGCGTGCACCGGAGCACCCTCGAGCCGGGCGAGGGCGAGTGGCGGGACGGCGTCCCCGTCACCACGGCTTCGCGGACCGCCTGGGACGCGGCCGCGAGCACCACGTCGACGGCGTCCAGATCGTGCGGGACGGCGAGCGCCACGCGCGGCTCCTGGCGGCCGGGTGGCGGGTCATCCGCCTGGGTGCTGCCGACCTCCGCGCCCCGGACGCCGTCGTCCAGCGGGTCCGCGCAGCGCTCGCCACCTGGTGAGACCGGCAGGAATGGCCATCTCTGCCGCTCGGGTCAGGCGCCGAGGGCGGCGCCGACGACGGCGCGGGCCTCCTGCTGCACGCGGGCGAGGTGCTCGGGGCCCTGGAAGGACTCGGCGTAGACCTTGTAGACGTCCTCGGTCCCCGACGGGCGGGCGGCGAACCAGGCGTTCTCGGTGACCACCTTCAGGCCGCCGATCGCGGCGCCGTTGCCCGGGGCCGCGGTGAGCTTGGCGGTGATCGGCTCGCCGGCCAGCTCGGTGGCGGTGACGTCGGAGGGCGACAGCTTGCCCAGCGCGGCCTTCTGCTCGCGGGTCGCGGGGGCGTCCACCCGCGCGTAGGCCGACTCGCCGTACCGTGCGACCAGGTCCGCGTGCAGCTGCGACGGCGAGCTGCCGGTGACCGCCTGGATCTCGCTGGCCAGCAGCGCCAGCAGGAGGCCGTCCTTGTCCGTCGTCCACACCCCGCCGTCGCGGCGCAGGAACGACGCCCCGGCCGACTCCTCGCCGCCGAAGCCGACCGACCCGTCGAGCAGCCCGGGCACGAACCACTTGAACCCGACCGGCACCTCCACCAGCCGCCGCCCCAGGCCCTCGACCACCCGGTCGACGAGCGAGGACGACACCAGCGTCTTGCCGACGGCGACGTCGGCGGCCCACTCCGGGCGGTGCGCGAACAGATAGGAGATGGCGACGGCGAGGAAGTGGTTGGGGTTCATCAGCCCGGCGTCGGGGGTGACGATCCCGTGCCGGTCGGCGTCGGCGTCGTTGCCCGTGGCGATCGCGAAGTCGGCCCGCTTGCCGATCAGCGAGGCCATTGCCGACGGCGACGAGCAGTCCATCCGGATCTTGCCGTCCCAGTCCAGCGTCATGAACCGCCACGTGGGATCGACCAGCGGGTTGACCACGGTGAGGTCGAGGCGGTGCCGCTCGGCGATCGCGCCCCAGTAGTCGACGCTCGCGCCGCCCAGCGGGTCGGCGCCGATGCGCACGCCGGCCGACCGGATCGCGTCGAGGTCGAGCACCGACGGCAGGTCGTCGACGTAGGTGCCCACGAAGTCGTAGCGGTGCGCGGCGGCGTGCGCGCGGGGGAAGGGGATCCGGCGCACGCCGTCGAGCCCGGAGGCGAGCAGCTCGTTGGCCCGGGCGGCGATGACCGAGGTCGCGTCGGTGTCGGCCGGGCCGCCCGACGGCGGGTTGTACTTGAAGCCGCCGTCGCGGGGCGGGTTGTGCGACGGGGTGACGACGATGCCGTCGGCCAGGCCGTTGCTGCGCCCCCGGTTGGCGGCGAGGATCGCGTGGCTGACCGCCGGCGTGGGCGTGTACCGGCCGGCGGCGTCGACCAGCACGGTCACGTCGTTGGTGGCCAGCACCTCCAGCGCGCTGGCCCACGCCGGCTCCGACAGCGCGTGGGTGTCCCGGCCGAGGAACAGCGGCCCGTCGTACCCCTGGGCCGCCCGGTACTCGCAGATGGCCTGCGTGGTGGCCAGGATGTGCGCCTCGTTGAACGCGGTGTCGAACGACGACCCACGGTGACCCGAGGTCCCGAAGGACACCCGCTGCGCCGGCTCGGCCGGATCGGGCACCAGGGTGTAGTACGCGGTCACCAGCGAGGCGACGTCGACCAGGTCGGCGGGGGAGGCCGGCTGGCCGGCGCGGGGATCGGTCACGCCCGTGATCCTGGCCTGACCGGCCCCCTGACGGCGACCGGGGTCACCCGGTGCGGGCGGTCGTGCGGCGCACCCGCAGGCCGTCGAGCAGCAGCCCGGCGGCCAGCGCCGCGCCCGCGCCCTCCCCGGCGCGCAGCCGCAGGTCCAGCAGCGGCTCGAGTCCGAGGGCCTGCAGCACGAGGTCGTGGCCGCGCTCGCGGCTGCGCTGGCCGGCCACCAGGCAGGCCTGCGCGCCCGGCTCGAGCAGCACGGCGGCCAGTGCGGCCACCGAGACGGCGAACCCGTCCAGGACGACGGGCGTGCGCGCCTCCGCGGCGCCCAGCACCGCGCCGGTGAGGACGGCGAGCTCCGGCCCGCCGAGCTCGGCCAGCGCCCGCGCGGGACCGAGGCCGGTCCCGGCCCGGGCCAGGGCGGCGGCCACCACCGACCGCTTGCGCTCCAGCACCTCGCTGTCGGCGCCCGAGCCCAGCCCGGTGACGTCGGCGGGGTCGGCACCGAGCAGCCCGGCAGCGAGCGCGGCGGCGACGGTCGTGTTGCCCACGCCCACCTCGCCGAGGGCCAGCAGGCCGTCCTGCGCGGCGCCGAGCGCCCGGCCGGCGTCCAGCAGCCGCCCGACGTCGGCGGGGGTGAGCGCGGGGGCGGAGGTCAGGTCGCCGCGGGGGCCGGCCGGGCGGGCGTCGACCGCGCCGGGGAGCGGGTCGCCGGCCACCCCGGCGTCGACGACGACGGTCGCGAGCCCCGCCGCCGCGGCGGCCGTGGCGCCGACCGAGGTGCCGGCCAGCGCCGCGCGGACGACGTCGCGGGTGACGTGCCCGCCGTAGGCCGAGACGCCGCGCGCCGCGACCGGGTGGTCGGCGGCGGCGAGCACGAGCGTGCCGCCGGTGACCGCGCCGCGGCCGAGCGCCACCACGCGGTCCACGGCGCGGTCGAGCACGCCGAGCGAGCCGGGCGGGGTGAGCAGCCGGTCGGCCTCGTCGCGGGCGCCCACCACCGCCTGCCGGCCGGGGGCGCGCAGGTGCGAGGGGGGCGCCGCGGGGCCGCCGTCGTCGACCGGCCAGCGGTCCTCCACGACGACGGCGTCCAGCGGCAGCCGCCGCGACCAGCCGGCCCGCTCCAGGCCGGGCGCGGGCGGGCGCTCGTCGGGCCAGCCCAGGCACAGCCAGCCGAGGGTGGCCACGCCGTCGGGCAGCCCGACCAGCCCGGCGAGCTCCTCGGGGCGGAACAGCGTCACCCAGCCCATGCCCAGGCCCTCGGCGCGGGCGGCCAGCCACAGGTTCTGGATGGCCGCGGCACAGCTCCACAGGTCGGCGTCGGGGAAGGTGGCCCGGCCGAGCACCCCGGCCGCGGGCGTGCGCCGGTCGCAGCAGACGACGATCCCCAGCGGCGCCTCGCGCACGCCCTCCAGCTGCAGGTCCAGCAACCGGCGGGCGGCGTCGGGCTCCATCTGCGCGGCCTGGCGCAGCCGCTCCCGGTCGGTGAGGACGGCGGCGCGGTCGCGGACGGCCGCGTCCCGCACGACGACGAACCGCCACGGCTGGCTGTGCCCCACCGACGGTGCGGCGTGCCCGGCGGCGAGGACCCGCCGCAGGACGTCGTCGGGGACCGGGTCGGGGCGGTAGCGGCGGACGTCGCGGCGCGCGGCGACCACGGCGTAGAGGCCGTCGGCCTCCTCCGGCATCGCCCACGCGGCGGGGTCGCCGGCGCGCTGGGCGGCCGAGGTGGCGTCGCCGATGACCGGGACGGGACGCGGGTAGCTCACGGGCGGTCCCGGCGCAGCCGGGCGGGCGCGCGCCGGGTCCACGCCTCCTCCAGCAGGTCGCCGACGAGCGCCTCGTCGGCCGCCGCGAGGTCCACCCGGACGCCGGACAGGCGCTCGCCCCACCACAGCAGCGAGACCGCGCCGCCCTCGGCCGCGCGCGCCTCCGACTCCCCGAGCATGACGTTGAGGATGCCCGGTGCCCACAGCGTGGCGAGCACCGTGGTCCCGAGCCGGAACGACGGGCGGCCGTGGTGGTCGGCCTCGGTCACCTCCGGGAGGGCGAGGGCGAGCGCGCGGACCTGCTCCTCGGTCACGCTGCCTCCTCGCCGGCGCTCGTCGGCATCGTGCCCGGCGGTGCCGTACCCCTGCGTGACCTCGCCAGCTCGGTCACGTCCGCGGGGCCCCCCGGTAGTCGCCCACGCTCCAGCTGTTGCCCTCGGGGTCGCGGACGGTGAACTCCCGGCCGCCGTGCCCCGGCTCGCCGAGCGGCCGCTGCACGTCGGCGCCGGCGGCCTGCACGCGCTTCCACACGGTCTCGACGTCGTCGGTGACGAGGTAGGCGCCGGTGGCGCCGGGCCGGACCGACCAGCCGCCGTCGTCGCGGACCGAGCCGAGCATGACCCCGCCGCCGGGCGGCCAGGCGAGCTCGGCGTGGACGACCAGGTCGCCGTCGGGGACGACGAGGGTCTCCTCGAAGCCGAGGGCGTCGACCAGCCAGCGAATGAGGGCGGGGGCGTCGGCGGCGGGGAAGGCGGGCCAGACGGTGGGTGCGGGAGGAGTCATGCCGCCGAGCCTGGCCCGACCGCCGGGACGCGGTCTTGGACGAATCCGAACTCCGCCGCCAGCCAGCGCAGTGGCGAGAGCCCGGTGAACGCGCGCCACTCACGGGTCAGGTGGGCCTGGTCGGCGTAGCCGCCGGTCGCCGCGAGGCCGGCGAGGTCGGGGCGGGAGCGCACGGCCAGTGCCCGGCGGGCGCGGTCGAAGCGGGCCACCCGGGCCGCCTCCTTGGGCGCCAGCCCGGTCTCGGCGCGGAACCGGTTGGTCAGGTGCCGCTCGGACCAGCCGACGCGGCGGGCGATCTCGCCGACCCGCACCCGCCCGCCGCCGGCGAGGGTCAGCCGCCACGCCTCGGCGACCTCGGGCGCGGGGTCGCCGGCCGGTCCGGCCGCCCGTCGCAGGACGTCCTCGGCGGCGGCGAAGCGGGCCGGCCAGCCGTCGGCGGCGCGGACCCGGTCGACCAGCTCGGTGCCGACGGCGCCCAGCACGTCGACGAGGTCGACGTCGAGCCCGGCGAGCTCCCCGGCGGGCACGCCGAGCAGCCGGCGGGCGCCGAGCGGGGACAGCGAGAACTGGATGCCGGTCTGCCGGCCGGGGTGCCGGATCAGCGCCGGGGTGGTGTGCAGGCCGCCGAGGAGCGCGTCGTAGCGGCCGGGGGCCTGGGCGGGGTCGGGGTGGGCGGTGACGTCGAGCGGCTCGCCGAGCGTCACGACCAGCGTGAGCGTGGGGGAGGGCAGCCCGCGGTGCGTCCCCGGGGCGAGACCCTCCTGCCGGTAGCCCACGGCGTCGGCGACCAGCCCGCGCAGCGCGGCGTGCGGCCGGTGCACGACGAACTCGCTGGTCACCCGATCAGGATGGCAGCGGCGGGACTCGTCCGGGAGGACGTCAGCGCAGCAGGTCGACGGTGCACCGCAATCCGGGCGCTCGTGACAGCCGTCGGTCAGCGGTGACCAGGGGCACGTCGAGGAGTTCGGCGAGCGCCACGTACTGGGCGTCGTAGGCAGTCACCGAGTCGCGGAGCTGCCAGGCCCGCGCCAGCAACGGCAGGTGGGGGTACCGCTCCACCGCCAGTTCGCTCCAGTCCTGCAGGGCGACGGCACCCCGCTCGGCAGTGAGGCGGCCGGCCAGGACGCCACGGCGGACCACGGACAGCACCTCGACGTCCGCGAGCGCCGGGACGTGCACGTCCGAGGCGAGGAGCCGCTCACGAGCCAGAGCCCCGGATCCGCCCTCATCGACCAGCGCGGGGGCCAGTACCGAGGCATCCGCGACGATCACGGTGTGTCCGGCCGCTCCGCTGACACGGCCGCGACCGCCTCGTCGAAGGACAACCGTCCACCCCTCCGCGCCGCACGCGCCAGCACCTCGGCCTTGCTGGGCCGCGCCGCTACGGCCTGGAGCTCACGGAGCACGTACTCGGAGAGGCTCAGTCCACTCTCCAGCGCCCGGTTCCTGAGGACCGCATGGAGATCGTCCGGCACGTTCCGGACCTGCAGCATCTTCGGCACCCCGACACCGTACATGCATTGGACATGTCTGCGCATGTTCGGCACATGCGATGGACGTCGTCGGGTACCAGCATGGGAGGTCGGTCCCACCGGGAGTGTCACGCCTTCGCGCCTGCCGGCTCCGCGCGTGTCCGGAGGGGCTGAGCGTCGACTGCGTCGAGGCTCGGCACCGTCACTCGACTGCGTCGAGGAAGCGGCGCAGCGTCTCGACGAAGACCTCCGGCTGCTCGGAGTGCACCCAGTGGCCGGCGTGCTTGACCTTCACCAGCCGGGTCGAGGGGAACAGCTCGTCCATCCGGGCGCGGTCCTCGGGCAGCACGTAGTGGCTGTTCGCGCCCGCGACCCAGAGCACCGGGCCGTCGAACGTGGCACCCGGCGGCGGGTCGGGGAAGCCGCGCAGCTCGCCGAGGTCGCGCTCGAGCGTCTCCAGGTTCAGCCGCCACCGCCACCGCCCGGACCCGACGCCCTCGCGGACCAGGCTCTGCAGCAGGAACGACCGCACCATCGTGCTGGGCACCGCCTCGCGCAGCGCCCGGTCGGCGTCCTCCCGGGTGCGCAGCGCGCCGAGGTCCACGGCCCGCATCGCGGCGATGTAGGCCGCGAAGGGGGAGGCCTCCTCGTGCGGGTCGTCGGTGCGCCCGCCGGTGAGGGGGTACTCGACCGGGGCGATGTCGACGACGACCAGCGCACGCAGCAGCTCGGGCCGGCGCAGCGCCAGCGTCATCGCCACCTTGCCGCCCATCGAGTGCCCGACCAGCGTCGCCGGCTCGCCGAAGGACTCGAGCTCCGCGGCGACCAGCTCGGCCATGTCCTCGTAGTCGACCCGCTCGGTCCACGGCGAGTGCCCGTGGTTGGGCAGGTCGAGCAGCGTCACCCGGTGCCCGTCGGCCAGCCCCTTCGCCGCCGTCGTCCAGTTCTTGCCCTGGCCGAACAGGCCGTGGACGAACACGACCCGGGGTCCGGTCTCGCCGACGGTCCGCGAGGCCAGCCGCTCGTCGGAGGGCGCATCGGCGGTCACCCGGCGATTCCACCAGATCCCCGGCCCCCGGCCACCTACCGTGCCGGGGACGACGGGGGAGGTCCCACCATGCCCGGACGGCGCCGCGCCGCCAGCACCACTCCGAAGCGACGGACGGCGACCCGCCGCCGCTCGCCGGCCCGGAAGCCCGCCGTCCCGGACCTGCCCACCGCAGGCCCCGGCGAGCGGGTGTGGGTCCTCGCCGTCCCGTTCCGCGCCCCGGCGCCCGGCGCGGTGTGGCACGCCGGCCTGCAGGCACACGTGTGGGTCGGCGCGGAGCTGCCCCCGGCGCTGGCGCCCTACGACCCGCCGCCGTACACCCTCGAGCGCTTCCTCGAGGACGAGCTCAACGAGACCCCGCGCCCGCTGCCGGAGGCGCTGCCGATGGTGCCGCGCGAGGAGCAGTGCACCGGCGCCGAGGCCGTCGTCGCCTCCGCCGCGGCCGGGCACCGCGTGTTCCTCCTCGGCGACGACCCCGGCGTCGGCAAGACCGGCACCGCCGTGATGGCCGCGCGGGAGATCTGCCAGCTGCGCGGCGGCGAGCGCGTGCTCGTCGTCGCCGACCGCCCGGCGGCGATCACCATCCCGCACTGGACCCGCTCGATCGCCGGCTTCGGCGACGGCGGCCTGCGCTGGTGCGTGACCACCTGGGACCGGCTGGCGAAGGTCGCGGAGCTCCGGTTCGACGTCGTGATCGCCGACGAGGCGCACATGGTCCGGCACACGACGACGCAGCGGTGGAAGCACTGGAAGGCCGTCTCCGGGGGTGCCCGGGCGAAGGACGTCCCGTTCGTCGTCGCCGCCACCGCGACGCCCGCGCACACGCCGCTGGAGCTGCCCTACCTCGCGCCGCAGTTCGCCCAGCGGCACGACGAGCCGCTGCGCGCCTGGGCCGACCTCCCGGCGCGGCTCGCCGAGCACGGGTTCCACGTGGAACGCGGCCGCTACGGCTGGTCGTGGACCGAGGACCCCGACCAGCGCCGCACCGACCTCGCCCGGCTGCAGGGCTGGCTCGCCGGCGGCGACCCGCCCGCGACCCTGCACCGCTCCGCGCCGTGGGGCCCGGTGTCGGTGACCGGGACGCCGGTGGCGCTCACCCCCGCCGAGCAGTCCGCCTACGCGTCGGAGTGGCAGGAGTTCCGCGCCGAGATGCAGCTGGCCCGCAAGGCCCGGCAGAGCGCCCGCGGCCGGGCCGCGCTGCTGCGGTTCCGGCAGAAGGCGGGGCTGATCCGCGCGCAGGCCACCGTGGACTGGGCGCGCGCCCAGGTCGAGGCCGAGCGCCAGGTGGCGGTGTCGGTCGAGTTCGTCGAGACGGCGGCCGACCCGATCCGTGAGGCGCTGCTGGACTCCGGCGTCGCCGTCGCCTCGATCTACGGCCGCGACCGGTTCGACGTCGAGGCCGAGCGGCTGCGCTTCCAGACCGGCGCCGCCCCGGTGTGCGTGTTCACCGTGACCGCGTCGATCAGCCTGCACGCCGGCGAGCTGCTGCCCGGCGGCACCACCGCCTCGACGACGCCGCGGGTGGGCCTGTTCCACCAGCCGCGCTTCTCCGGCATCCAGGCCCGCCAGGTCACCGGCCGCACCCACCGCGACGGGCAGGTCTCGCCCTGGCGGGTCGCCTTCGCCGAGGGCACGGTCGAGGAGCAGGTGGCCCGGGTGATGGTGGAGCGGCTGGCGGTCAGCGGGTCGACGGCGGGCGCGGACACCTCCTCGCTGCAGGAGATCGCCGAGCTGCTCGATGCCGACTGGCTGCCGCCCGCGGCCCTCAGCGACACCGGCTGAGCCTCACCTGCCCCGCGGCGTCCGGCCGTCGGTGGCGCCGTCGCCGTTCCCGTCGGCGGTCACCGGGATCCGGGTGACGCCCTCGGCGCCGGCCGGGGTCCCGACAGGCGGCGCAGCAGCGCGGCGACGTCGAGACCGGTCAGGTCCCCGGACAGCTGCAGCCCCTGGGCCACGTTGCTCGCCACCGACCGGCTCAGCGCGCTCGCGCCGTCGGCGGAGATCACCGTCATCTTGTCCACGGCCGACAGCGGGGCCGACGCCGCGCCGACGACCTCGGGCAGCACCTTGACCAGCAGGTCCAGGATCGCCGCCTCGCCGTAGCGCTCGAAGGCCTCGGCGCGGGCGTCCATGGCGGTCGCCTCCGCCTGACCGCGGGCCAGGATCGCGGCGGCCTCGGCGGAACCCTCGCGCTCCACGGCGTCGGCCACGGCCTGGCGGCGCAGCTTCTCGGCCTCGCCCCGCTTGGCGCCCTCGATCGCCTCGGCCTCCGCGAGTGCCGACCGGCGCGCCCGCTCACCCTCGCCGGAGAGCCTGGCCTGCTCGGCCGCGGCCTGCGCGGCGGCGATCGTCGCCTGACGGTCGGCCTCCGCGGTGAGGATGGCGGCGTTCTTGCGGGCCTCGGCCTCCTGCTCGACCTTGTACCGCTGGGCGTCGGCGGGCCGGCGGACCTGGGTGTCGAGCTGCCGCTCGGTCAGGGCCGCGGTGCGCACGGCGACCTTCTCCTGCTCACTGAGGATGGCCTGGTCCTGCGCGGCCTGCGCCAGCGGTCCGGCCGCGGCGGCCCTGGCCGAGGCGGCGTCGGTCTCGGCGCTGATCTCGGCCTGCCGCAGGGCCAGCTGCCGCTGCGCCACCGCGATCGCCTCGTCGGCGAGCAGCTGCTCCTGCTGCGCGGCCTGGCGGGCGCGCGCCTCGGCGATCGACGCCTCCTTCAACACCCGGGCGGCCTCGGGGCGGCCGAGGTCGGCGAGGTAGGTGCCCTCGGCCTGGATGTCCTGCAGCTGGAAGGTGTCGAGCACCAGGCCCTGGCCGGTCAGCGAGGACTCGGCCTCCTCGGCGACGGCGGAGGCGAAGGCGGCGCGGTCGCGGATGATCTCCTCGATCGTCAGCCGGCCCACGATGGAGCGCAGCGCGCCGGCGAGCACCTCCGAGGTGAAGGTGTCGATGCCCTGCTGCTGGTTGAGGAACCGCTGGGCGGCGGCCCGGATGGCGCCCTCGCTGCCGCCGACCTTGACGATCGCGACGCCCTCGAGGTCGCACTTGACGCCCTGCTTGGAGACCGCGCCCCGGATGCCGACCGGGATCCGCCGGCTGGACAGGTCCATGGTGTGCAGCTTCTGGACCACCGGGAGCACGAAGACGCTGGCACCCATGACCACCTTCTGGCCCGAGCTGTCCCGCGAGACGATCCCGGTCGAGTCGGTGACCTGCCGGCCCTGGCGGCCGGTGACGATGAAGGCCTGGTTCGGCCCGGCCACCTTGATCCGGCTGAGGACGAACAGCACCAGCACGATGACGAGGACGACGATGCCGCCCACGGCGATCACGAGGGTCATGCGGGGTCTCCGGGGTCTGGGAGGGGATCCGGTGCGGTCGAGACGACGTGGACGGCGGTCTCGCTGAGCGCCTCGACGACGTAGACGGGGGTGCCGGCCCGCAGCGGGGCGTCGCTGCGGGCGGCGTACTTCAGCCCCTGGCCGGCGAGGTCGAGCCGGACCTCGCCGAACCCGCCGGCCGGCACCGCGGACACGACGACGCCCTGCGCGCCGGCCAGGTGGTGGCAGGTCAGGGTCTCGGTGGTGGGCATGTCTCGCAGCGCGCGGGACAGGCGGTAGGCCCCCCACGCCAGCGGGACGGCGACGACGACGCCCACGAGCAGGGCGACGAGCACGGTGAGAGACGTCGGCAGGCTCGCGGGCACCAGGGCCGTGGCCGCCGCCCCGCCGAAGCCCGCGCCGCCCAGCAGCGCGGCGACCACCTCCAGCGAGACAGGCCCGTCGGCGTCCGCGGCACCGAGGTGCGCGATCTCGCCGACGACCAGGGACAGCACCAGCAGCGCGACGCCGATCCCGCCCACGACCAGGAACGCGGTGGCGACGGCGCTCACGGTCCTCCCCTGAAGTCCTCGTCGGAGCCTGCAGACTCACAGCCGCGGACGCGGTGATCAACCGGTTCGGGGACGGGGCCGTGCCGGTTCACCCGGACGGTGCGCCGCCGAGGTGCCGAACGCGGCGTGCGCACCCCGCTGACCTGCCGCCCGTGATCTCGGTCGCGGTCGCGGGTACCGCCGTCCTCGCCGCCCTCGCCGTCTTCCAGCTGGCGCTCATCGCCGGCGCACCGCTCGGCCGGTTCGCGTGGGGCGGGCAGCACGTCGTCCTGCCGGCACGGCTGCGGGTCGGCAGCGCGGTGTCGATCGTGGTCTACGGCGTCGTCGCGCTGTTCCTCCTGCAGGCGGGCGGGGCGCACAGCGTCCTGCCCCGCGGCGTGGTCGACGTCGGGATGTGGGTGCTGACCGGGTACTTCCCGCTCGGGGTCGCGCTCAACGCGGCGTCACGCAGCCGGCCCGAGCGGCTGGTCATGACGCCGATCGCGCTCGCGCTGGCCGTCGTCTGCCTGGTCCTCGCGCTGCGCTGACCGCGGCGCTCAGCGCAGGAACTCGGTGACCGCGCGCTCGGCGCCGCCGGGAGCGTGTGGTGCGAGGCCCCGGGCAGGGTCACCACCGCGGCCCTCGGCATGACCTCCGCCGCGCCGCGGGCCACCCGGCGCGGGTCCTGGGCCCGGCCGTCGGCGGGGACGACGACCAGCGTCGGCACGGTCAGCGCAGCCAGCCGGGCCGGGTCGGGTCGCCGGGTGCGCACCGGCGCCGGCACCTCGGCGCCCGCGGCGGCGACGTCGAGCCACGCGTCGTCGACCGGCCGGCCGCCGGTCTCCCAGCGCACCAGCGCCCGCATCCGCCCGGCCGTGGGCCGGGTGAGCACCGGGACCGCGTGCAGCAGGTAGCCGGGGGAGAAGCCGGTGAAGGTGGTGGTCGGGTCGAGCAGCGCCAGCCGCCGCACCCGGCCGGGACGGTCGAGCGCGAAGGTCAGCGCCTGCCACCCGCCGTAGCTGTGCCCGGCGAGGTCGACGGCGCGCAGGTCGAGCCCGTCGAGGACCTGCTCGAGCCACTCGGTGACGTCGTCGGTTCCGGCCAGCGGGGTGGTCGCGGGGCTCCGGCCGGCGTCGCCGACCGGGTCGACGACGTGCACCCGGCGGACGGCGGCCAGCAGCCGCATCGCGCCCGACCAGGCCAGCGCCGTGGCGCCGCCGCCGGGGACGAGCACCAGCGGGGGAGCCGACGCCGCCCCGCTGACCAGCACGTGCGTGCGGCCGAACCGCGTGTCGACCTCCCGTGACCGCACCGGCACCGGCCAGCGGGCCAGGGCGGCGTCGTAGGCCGCGTCGAACGCCGCCCGGGGGTCCCCCATGGCCGGAGCCTGCCGGGGCCGCGGTGTCCCGGCAAACGGCCCGGCGGCGCACAGGGAGAATCGGGGGCGTGCGGCGGGAGGCGAGCGTCCTGCACCTGGACCTGGACGCGTTCTTCGCCGCCGTCGAGCAGCGCGACAAGCCCTCGCTGCGAGGCCGGCCGGTGGTCGTCGGCGGGACCGGCGGGCGCGGCGTCGTCGCCACGGCGTCCTACGAGGCGCGCGCCTACGGGGCGCGCTCGGCCATGTCGACAGCGGAGGCCCGGCGCCGGTGCCCGCCCGGGACGGCGTTCCTCGGCGGCCGGTTCGGCGCCTACCGGCGGACCTCGGACGTGGTCATGGGGCTGCTGCGCGAGGTCTCCCCGCTGGTGGAGCCGGTGTCGATCGACGAGGCCTACGTCGACCTGGCGGCCGGCGCGGGCTCCGACCTGTCCGTCGACGGCGTCACCGCACTGGCCCGCGACCTCAAGGCGCGCATCGCCGAGGCCACCGGCGGGGTGACCGGCTCGATCGGGATCGGCAGCTCCAAGCTGATGGCCAAGATCGCCTCCGACCTGGACAAGCCCGACGGCCTCGTCGTCGTCGCCCCGGGCACCGAGCTCGACGTGCTCCACCCGCTCCCCGTGACCCGGCTCGGCGGCGTGGGCCCGGCCACGGCCGAGCGGCTGCGGCAGGTCGGCGTCGCCACGGTGGCCCACCTGGCGGCCAAGTCGCTGCCCGACCTGGTGGCGCTGGCCGGCCGCGCGCACGGGACGGGGCTGTACCAGCTGGCGCGGGCCGACGACGACCGGCCGGTGGTGGCCGAGCGCGAGGCCAAGTCGGTGTCGCACGAGGAGACCTTCGAGCGCGACCTCACCGACCTCGCCGAGCTCAACCGGCTGATCGACTCGATGGCCACGCGGGTGGGCGCCCGGCTGCGCTCCTCGGCGCTCTCGGGGCGGACGGTGACGCTCAAGCTGCGCCGCTACGACTTCACGACGATCACCCGGTCGCAGACGCTGCCCCAGCCCACCGACGACGACCGGCAGGTGGCCACCATCGCCCGGCGGCTGCTGGCCGAGGCCGGCACCGGCGGAGGGCTGCGGCTGCTCGGCGTCGGCGTCTCGGGGCTGTCCCAGTACGCGCAGGGCGACCTGTTCGCCGTCGAGGGTCCCGCCCCGGCCCAGGTGGAGGACGCCGTCGTCGAGGAGCCGGCCGCGCCCGAGCCGCCGGCCGACCGGCGGTGGTGGCCGGGGCAGGACGTCGTCCACGACGAGCTCGGGCCCGGCTGGGTGTGGGGCCGCGGGCTCGGCCGGGTGACCGTGCGCTTCGAGGGGCCGCTCACCGCGCCCGGGCCGGTGCGCACGCTGGCCGCCGACGACCCCGCGCTGCACCCGGGCGACCCGCCGGACTGGCGTCCGGCGACGATGGGGGCATGACGGAACCGAGCGCGTGGGTGCGGATCACGCAGGCCGACCCGGGCCACTCGGCGGCCTACGTGCAGCGGTTCCGGACGCTGGCCGCCGGCGGCACGGACATCGTGGGCGAGGCGCGGCTGGTCGACGCGATGCTGCCGCGCGGCTCGCGGGTGCTCGACGCCGGCTGCGGTCCGGGCCGGGTGGGCGGCCACCTGGCGTCCGTGGGACACGACGTCGTCGGGGTCGACGTCGACCCGGTGCTGATCGACGCGGCGCAGCAGGACCACCCGGGCCCGCGCTGGCTGGTCGGCGACCTCGCCGAGCTCGACCTGCCCGACCGCTTCGACGCGATCGTGTGCGCGGGCAACGTGGTCACGTTCCTCGCGCCGAGCACCCGCGGCGAGGTCCTGCGGCGGTTCCGGTCGCACCTGGCCGACGGCGGGCGGGCCGTCGTCGGGTTCGGCGCCGGGCGGGACTACGCCTTCGACGACTTCCTCGCCGACGCCCGCGCGGCCGGGTTCGAGCCGGACCTGCTCCTGTCGAGCTGGCACCTGCACCCGTTCACCGCGGGGTCGGACTTCCTGGTGGCGGTGTTGCGTCCCTCGTGAGCCGGGTCAGCCGACCTCGCAGAGGTCCCCGGCCCCCGCGCAGGGTCCCGCCGCGAGCCTGCGAGCGGTGGGGGGCACGGGGGTCCTTCGTCCGACGACACGCAGGTCGCCGTCGAGGCGGACGACCAGCGTCTGGCCGTCGGCGCCGCGCAGGTGCGCCTCGAACAGGCCCGACTCGCCGACCTCGAGCCACTCGATCGTCGCGCCGGGGTGCTCGGCGAGGGCGGCCGCGGCCACCTCGGCGGCGACGTCGGCGGTGAGCTCCGGCGGCAACGGGCGGCGCGGCGTGCGGACCCAGGCGTGCCGGCCGACGGTCTCGGTGCTGCGGTACACGGCGGACCTCCTCGCTCCCCGCGGCGCCGGTGCGGTGCCGCGACGGGTCCGAGACTCCGGCCCCCGGCTGGGAGCGACCTGGGGACGCCGTGCCAGTTCCCTGCTGACCTCCGTGCGGTGCGCGCCCCCGGGCACCCGCGCGACGATCACGGAGCCGGGCGAGCGACACGCCGGACCGTGCCGGTGTGTCGTGGTCCGCGCACCGTGATCGCCGAGAGGCCCCTCAGCGGGCGCCGAGGGCGAGGGTCAGCTCGAGCACCGTCTGCGGGTCGTCGAGGCGCTTGCCGTAGAGGTCGCGCAGCTGCCCCATCCGGTAGCGCACGGTCTGCGGGTGGACGAACAGCTCGGCGGCCACCTGCTCGCGCCGGCCGTGGTGCAGCAGCCACGAGCGCAGGGTCTCCAGCAGCTTCTCCCGCGGGCCGGGACCGAGGTCGTCGAGCGGGGCGAGCACCTGGGCGCGCAGGTCGGTCAGCGCCTCGCCGTCGGCCCGCAGCACCAGCTCGGCCAGCCGGACCTCGGTGTCCACCGGCGTCTCGCCCTCGGGGGTGAGGCCCAGCTGCAGCGCCCGCAGCGCGCGCGAGTACGACGACCGCGCGTCCTGCCACGGCCGGGCCGGCCCGACGACGGCGCCGCGCCCGGTCAGCGACGTCAGCAGCGCCGCGCGCGCGAAGCCCTCGGCGTCGGGGACCAGCAGCACCGCCCGTTCGGTCGAGGGCTCCGCGCCGGGCAGGTCCTCGCCGGCCTGCAGGGTGCGCGCGTCGATCACCGCCACCGCGTCGCGGGCGCCGGACGGGGGCAGCAGGACGGCGGTGAGCGTGCGCGGTGGCGTCCAGTCCGCCCGCTCCGCGGCGACGTGCAGCTCGTACGGCGGCGCACCGGTGACCAGCAGCTCGGCCAGCCGCTCGAGGTGCCGGCGCCGCACCCGGCCGCTGGCGGCGAGCTGGTCGGCGTGCCCGGAGGCGCTGGCGGCCGACAGCTGGTCGATGTAGGCGAAGACGAGCTCGGCGAACCGCGCCAGCGTCGCCGCGGACATCCCGGCCGCCACCGCCCTCTCGCTCAGGTGCCGCCAGGCCACCCGGGCGCCCACCCGGTACGCCGACAGCAGTGCGTCCATCGACCGCCCGGTGCGCGCCTCGCCGCGGCCCAGCACGTACGCGCCCTCGATGGCCGGGTCCACCGGCCGGCTGGCGTCCGCGCCGCCGGTCGCCAGCTCCAGGAAGCCGCCGAGGGCCAGCTCGACGGCGCCCTCGATCTTGCGGCCCATCGGCCCGCGGAAGGCCTCGGCGTAGCTGGGCACCTCGACGACGATGGCCGCCACCGTCTGCTCGGCGACCGGCGTCAGCTCGCCGCGCAACGCCGAGGCGACCTCCGGCGAGAAGGTCTCCTGCTGGGGTACCACGTGACCTCCCCGTGGCCGCGGTTGTCCTCTGCGAACAGTAACTGCTGCGACGTTCACGTCCAGAGCACAGGTGATTGCGCCTCGTGCAGGGAACAGTGAGTACATGACCGCGACCGTTCCGCGCCCGACCGCGGCCAAGCCGGCGCTCCGGGTGTTGCGCGACCGCGTCATGCGCGTCGCCGAGCTCGTCACCACGCCCCTGCTGCCGGCCGACTACCTCGACCTCATCGACCCGCTGCGTTCCGGTGCCGCCCTGCGTGGCCGGATCGAGGCGGTGCTGCCCGAGACCCGTGACGCGGCCACCGTGGTCATCCGCCCCGGCGCCGACTGGCAGCCGCACCGGCCGGGCCAGTACGTGCGCATCGGCATCGACGTCGACGGCGTCCGCATGTGGCGCGCCTACTCGATCACCTCCGACCTCGGCCGCACCGACGGCTGCTTCACCGTCACGGTGAAGGCCATCCCCGGCGGCAAGGTGAGCAACCACCTGGTCCGCGGCACGCGGCCGGGCACGATCGTGCAGCTCGACCAGGCCACCGGGGAGTTCTGCCTGCCCGAGCAGCAGCCGGCCAAGGCGCTGTTCGTCACCGCCGGCTCGGGCATCACGCCCGTGATGGGCATCCTGCGCAACCACCCCGAGCTCACCGACAGCCAGGCCGACACGGTCCTGGTGCACTCCGCGCCCACGCCCGAGGACGTCGTCTTCGGCGCCGAGCTGCGGCAGCTGGCCGCCGACGGCCGGATCCGGCTGGTCGAGCAGCACACCGACACCGCCGGGATGCTCGACGCCGCCGCGCTCGCCGCGCTCGTCCCCGACCTCGCGGAGCGCGCGACCTGGGCCTGCGGCCCGGTCGGCATGCTCGAGGCGCTGGAGGAGCACTGGGCGGCGGCCGGCATCGCCGACCGGCTCTACACCGAGCGGTTCCGCCCGAAGGTGCTCGTCACCGGCGAGGGTGGCACGGTCACGTTCACGTTCACGAAGAACGGGACGTCGCTCGAGGCCGACGGCGCCATCCCGATCCTCGACGCCGCGGAGCAAGCGGGCGTCCTCATGCCGAGCGGCTGCCGGATGGGCATCTGCTACGGCTGCGTCCTCCCGCTGCGCGAGGGCGCTGTCCGCGACCTGCGCACCGGCGAGGTCACCACCGCCGCGCCCGGCGACGGCGTCCTCGTCCAGACCTGCATCAGCGCCGCCGCCGGCGCCTGCGACATCGACCACTGACCCAGCGACACCCCAGGAGCCGCATCGCATGACCGTCCTGCAGAAGAAGAGCGTCAACCCCATCGAGCACCTCACCCCCGAGGACATCGAGCTCATCGGCAAGGAGCTCGACGAGATCCGCCAGGGCGTGATCGACAGCCGCGGCGAGTCCGACGCGCGCTACATCCGCAAGGTCATCGACGTCCACCGCAAGATCGAGCTGGGCAGCCGCGCCGTCCTGCTGGCCTCGGGCTTCCCGCCGGCCTGGATCGCCGGGACGGTCGGCCTCTCGATCGCCAAGATCCTCGAGAACATGGAGATCGGGCACAACATCCTGCACGGTCAGTGGGACTGGATGCGTGACCCGAAGATCCACTCCACGACGTGGGAGTGGGACATGGCCAGCCCGGCCGACCAGTGGAAGCACTCGCACAACGAGATGCACCACACGTACACGAACGTCGTCGGCAAGGACAACGACCTCGGCTACGGCATCATGCGCGTCGACGAGGACCAGCCCTGGTCGCCCTTCCACCTCGGTCAGCCGCTGTGGAGCTTCATCAACGCCTGCTTCTTCGAGTACGGGATCGCCGCGTACGACCTCGAGCTGGCCGCCGTCGTCGCCAAGAAGCAGACCGGCGACCCCGAGTTCCGGGCGCGCGCCAAGGCCGTGCTGGTGAAGATCGGCCGGCAGGTGCGCAAGGACTACGTCATCCACCCGCTGCTGTCGGGCCCGAACTTCCTCGCCACCGTGGCGGCGAACTTCACCGCCAACCTCGTGCGCAACCTGTGGTCGAACTCGGTCATCCTCTGCGGGCACTTCCCCGAGGGCGTCGAGACCTTCGAGAAGAAGTCCATCGAGGGCGAGACCCGCGGGGACTGGTACCTGCGCCAGATGCTCGGCTCGGCCAACATCTCCGGCTCGAAGGCGATGCACATCCTGACCGGGAACCTGTCCCACCAGATCGAGCACCACCTGTTCCCGGACCTGCCGAGCAACCGGTACGCCGAGATCGCGCCGAAGATCCGCGACCTGTTCGACCGCTACGGCCTGAACTACCACACGGCGCCGCTGCCGCAGCAGGTCGGCTCGGCCTGGCACAAGATCATCCGGCTGTCGCTGCCCAACGGCTGGCTGCAGAACACGACCCGGCGCAACCTGCCCTCGCAGGTGGCCAAGCTGTGGAAGATGACCACCGGTGCGCCGAGGGTCCGCCGCGCGCTGATCCGCGAGCAGGCCGCCATGGCCGCCGCCGCATAAAGCACCGCGCACGCAGAGGGGCCCGGGACGCTGATCGCGTCCCGGGCCCCTCGCCGTTCAGCGACCGGTCAGAACTGGTCGTCCACCGCGGGGAACGGGTAGTTCAGCGGCAGCAGCACCGATGGGTCCACGATCGGCACCTCCCAGACCGGCGCCGGCCCGTCCGGGTCGACGACCTGTCCCGCACCCAGGAACGCCGCCACCTGCGCCTGCCCCTGCAACGCCGACTCGTCGGTGAGCGTGAGCAGGAAGGAGTGCGGGTTCTGCAGCGGCGTCGGCGAGATGTCGTTGCGGAAGAGGCTGGTCCGCGACCACAGGTCACCCGCGTCGACGAGGGTGTACGACGTCGGGTTGGGCACCGTCTGGTCACCGAAGGCGACCTGCACGACGACCCGCTCCGGCTCGATGAGCGGCGAGAAGGTCTCCGGGCTGCCCGGCCGGGACAGCCAGGTGGACCGGGCCAGGAACTCCTGGATGGCCGACGCCCCCGGCACCGTCAGGGTCACCGGGCCCTCCCCGCGCAGCGGCAGCTGCTCCTGGAAGTAGTACGGCGCCAGGTCGGGGCGGTTGAGCAGCCCGGCCGCCTGCAGTGACTGCGTCGTCAGCAGGCGGAAGGACGGCGACAGGCGGGCGATCTCGGTGATCGGGCTCCCCGGCACGTTGAGCACCGACCGGGTGATGTCGTCGTCGGCACCGGTGACCAGGGTCCCGTAGATGCCGCCGAAGCTCTGCCCGAAGTAGGTGACGTCCTCCCCCGAGAACGCCGCCGTGCCGACGCTGTCGGCGGTCGTGGCGCCGAGGGAGCGGGCCAGCGTCATGACGTCCGCGGCGGTCTGCCGCAGCGCGTCCCGCGAGGACTGCGCCGAGGCGGCACCCGTGGCCGAGGAGCCCTCGGTGCTGCCGATGGTGCTGTCGGCGTCGGTCTGGTCGACCCCGCGCCCGTAGGCGCCCAGCTCCGTCGTCACGCCGTCCCGGGTCACCACGTAGGTGCTGCCGGGTCCGAACCCGTGCCCGACCACGTTCGTGCCGATCGTGGCGAGGCCGGCGCGGGCGTTGGTCGTCGCGGCGAGGAAGACGTTGGTCGTCGACTGGGTGAAGCCGTGGCCGTAGATCGCCGTCGGCCAGCCACCCTCGGGCGCCGGGCCGGGCGGGAGGACGGCGACGAACGGCAGACGCACGGCACCGACGGGTGCCGGGCCGTCGTCGCCGGTCGGGGTCTGGGCGATGGTGACGTCGGACTGCAGCCACGACGGGGCCAGGTAGGAGCCGAACACCAGCGTGCTGTCCGGTGGCAACTGTTGCGTGGGCACGGGGGCGGGGTTGGTCGCCGGAGGAGTCGGCGGGTTGGCGTTGTCCGCCCGGTAGGCGACGGTCGTGCCGGCCACGGGGAAGGCGCCCTCCACCCGCAGGCCGGGGGTGATGCCGGTGCTGCCGAACGCCGCGCCGGTGTCGATCTGCTCGCGGATGTCGAGCAGGCCGTCGGTGGCGCTCAGCGTCGTGAAGGTGTCATGCACGGCCTTGTTCGCCGGCCCGCCCTGCACGCGCAGCTTGTACGTGGTCGACGGGCGGAGCTGCTCGGCCGGGTGGGCGTAGAGCGTGTTCGTCGCCGGGTCCCACACGACGCGGTCGACGCCCGTGCGCCACCCGCCGTGGGCCTCCTGCACCGTGATCCGGGCGGCGACCTGAGCCGGGTCGACCGGCCCACTGAAGCGGACGGCGATGCGCGGGTCGAGGTCGAAGCCGTCGAGCTCGTTGAGCTCGGCGACGAGGCCGCAGGCGATGGGCTGACCGCAGCCCTCCAGCGGCAGGTTGACGCGCCGCCCGGTGATCTGGGCGGGGTCGTGCACGGTGAGGGTGTCGGACGGGAAGACCGAGAGGGGCTCGGCCTTGTGTGGGGTGGCGGCCGCCGGGGTGGCGGTGATCCCCACGGTGGCCGTGAGGGCCAGTGCACCGACGAGCGAGGAGGTCGCGCGGTGCCAGCGTCGTTGCTGCAAGGCATCTCCAGATGGAAGGGAAGGACCGGTCCTTCCTAGCCGCCGGTGAGGCGCATCACACATCGCCGGTGCCGCAGACCGCCGCGCGGGACGGACCGCGGCGCCCGGCCGCTGCGGATCCACGTGGAACACGGTGTGCTGCCGTCCGAGCGCTCAGTGAGCGGCGCGACGGCTCTTCACCACTCAGGACCAGCACCTCTTCTGCCCGGCCACCGCCGGCGCTGCCATGGACGCACCGTTCTGTCGACCGGAGGAGGGGACCATGGACGGATACGTCCTGGAGGCGACGATCAGCGGCATGGTGCCGATCGGGGTCGTGCCCGAGGGCCTGCGGATGGACGTCGGCGTAGAGGGGACCATCACCGAGGGCCCCATGGCCGGCGGCCAGGTCACCGGCACCGACTACCTACTGGTCCGGCCCGACGGGATCGGGGTGCTCGACGTGCGGGAGGTGGTGCGCCTGCCCGCCGGCGCCACGGTGTCGCTGGCGGTGACGGGGTACCTGCACCCGCCGTTCCCGCTACCGCCCCTGGACCAGATCACACCGGACACCGAGTGGCCGGACGTCGACGTGCCCGTCCACGGCGCGGCGACGATGCGCACCGCCGACCCCTCGCTGGCCGCTCTCAACCGCACCGTCTACGGGATGACCGGCGCGGTCAACATGGCCCGCGGTCAGATCCGCGCGCGGGCGGAGAGCCTGGCCCGGGTGGCGGTGGCCTGACCACCGTCGCGACGCACGAGGGGTCCGGACCAGCACGGTCCCGGACCCCTCGTCCGTCCTGCGGGGTGCCGACCTAGTTCGCCATGTCGACGAAGCGGCTGTAGTGGCCCTGGAAGGCGACGGTGACGTTGGCCGTCGGGCCGTTGCGGTGCTTGACCAGCATGATGTCGGCCTCGCCGGCCCGCGGGGACTCCTTCTCGTACATGTCCTCGCGGTGGATCATCATGACCATGTCGGCGTCCTGCTCGATCGAGCCGGACTCACGGAGGTCGGACAGCATCGGCTTCTTGTCCTGACGCTGCTCGGATCCTCGGTTGAGCTGCGACATCGCGATGACCGGGACCTCGAGCTCCTTGGCCAGCAGCTTGAGCGCACGGGAGAACTCCGAGACCTCCTGCTGGCGGCTCTCGACGCGCTTGCCCGAGGTCATCAGCTGGAGGTAGTCGATGACCACGAGCTTGAGGTCGTTACGCTGCTTGAGCCGGCGCGCCTTGGCCCGGATCTCCATCATCGTCATGTTCGGTGAGTCGTCGATGTAGAGCGGCGCGTCGGCGACCTCGCCCATCCGGCGGGCCAGCTTCGACCAGTCCTCGTCCGACAGCGTGCCGGCGCGCATGTGGTGCAGCGGCACCTTCGCCTCGGCCGAGAGCAGACGCATCGTGATCTCGTGCTTGCTCATCTCGAGCGAGAAGATGACCGCCGGCATGTTGTGCTTCACCGTGGCCGACCGCGCGATGTCGAGCCCCAGCGTGGAGTTGTGCGTGGGGACGAAGCTCCGGCCGGCGAGGAACAGCGAGTCGGCGGCGTCGACCTGGATGCAGCGCACGGGGACGCCGGCCACCGGGCGCACGTCGGTGACGAATCGGACGCCGCGGGCCGTGTACGTACGGGCACCCCGCTCCTTGTGCACCAGCTTCTTGCGCTCGAGGCGGAAGACCTCGTCGTCGGTGCTGAACGTCAGCGTGTAGCAGGTGGACGACGCCTCGGACCGGCCGCGCACCCGTTCGGTGCTCAGCTTCACCCGGTGACCCAGGCCGGCGATCAGCTCGCGGGCGTCCTCGGCCAGCCGGCGGTTGGTGACGGCGAACTGGACGGCCCCGCTCGGCGTGACGGTGCCGTCGGTGTCGAGCAGGCCGGCCAGCAGCGCCCGCCGCTGCGCCACCGACGCGCGGAGGTACGACGTCGGGATGTGCTTGTCGTCGAGCACGCCCAGGGTGCGCAGGAGGCCCTTCACGGTGCCGTGTTCGTCCCGGCACGCCTGGCACTGCGCCATGCCGCTCGACGGGCCGCTGCAGTCGGGGCAGGAGGCCTGCAGGCCCACGCCGCCGCCGGCGCGCAGCCGGCCGCCGCACGTCTTGCCGCACGTCTGGACCTGCGAGGTCCGCGGGACGAACGGCTCGCCGCACATCGGGCACGGCCGCTCGGCCGGCGCGGGACGGGCAGGCAGCCGCAGCGAGTAGCGCCGGTCAACGCCCGTCGGGAGGACGACCAGGCCCTCGCCCTCGATGTAGGCCGCGATCTCGGGGTCGGCGCTCGTGTACTGGGCTGCGGCCGACGTCCCGTCACCCAGCCACACACCCAGCGCGTACGGCGGGACGGGGAGGTCGGCGGCCGGCAGGTCCAACGGAGCTGCGTTGGCCACGGCGTGGTTGAGCCGCTGGTCGGCCGTGGCGCAGCGGACCGTGCGGGCCAGCTCCTCGGTGGTCCGGACCCGGGCCTCACCCCGCTCGCCGAGCCGGCGGGCGGCACGGTCGGTGGTGACCCACTGGTGCTGCGCGTCGGCCACGATCACCGTGCCGTCCGAGAAGTGCACCTCGTAGCAGGGCCGGTCGGTCATCACGTCGGTGGCGGCGACGACCGTCGTGGGGCGTCCGTCGACGCCCAGGACACGGTCACCGACCCGGATCTCACCCATCGTCGTCCAGCCCGCGGGCGTGGCGATCGGGGTGTCCAGCGCCAGGGCCTTGCCCACACCGGGTCGGGCGGCGATGACGACCATCTGACCGGCCTGCAGGCCGTTGGTCAGCTCGTCGAGGTCACGGATCCCGGTGGGCACGCCGCGGGCGGTACCGCCCCGGGAGGCGATGGCGTCGAGCTCGTCCATCGTCGGCTGCAGGACGTCCTCGAGGCGCGAGTAGTCCTCGCTCATGCGCTTCTCGGTGACGTCGTAGATCTCCTGCTGGGCGCGGTCGACGATGTCGTCGACGTCGCCCTTGCCGCCGGCCGCGCCGTAGCCCAGCTGGACCACGCGGGTGCCGGCCTCGACCAGCCGCCGCAGCACCGCCTGCTCGGCCACGATGGCGGCGTAGTAGCCGGCGTTGGCCGCCGTCGGTGTCGAGGCGATCAGGGTGTGCAGGTAAACTGCGCCGCCCATCTTCGACAGCTGGTCGGTGCGGTTGAGCTCCGCGGCGACGGTGATCGCGTCGGCCGGCTCACCCCGGCCGTACAGGTCGAGGATGCAGTCGAAGATCACCTGGTGCGCCGGCCGGTAGAAGTCGGCGCCGTGCAGCACCTCGACGACGTCGGCGACCGCGTCCTTGCTCAGCAGCATGCCGCCGAGCACAGACTGCTCCGCCGCGACGTCCTGCGGGGGCTGCCGGTCGTACGCCGGCGCCGCCGCCTGGGGCCGGCTGAAGTCGTCGGCCACCGCCACCTGGGTACCTCCCTCTCCTCGTCGGCACGCGCGTGTAGACCCCGGCCGCCCGGCCGGGGCCCGGTGGGGGAAGCACCAGGACACCTCACGTGCCACTCGAACACGCGTTCGAGGACATTGCTACCGGGAGCCACCGACACTTCTCGGCGCCCCGGCGCCGGGGACGACGTTAGGAAGCGGGGACGGACCCGTCCAACACCCGTGTGGGCCGCGTTCTGCACAACTTGTGGACAAGTCGGTGGACAGACCGAGTCGACATGTGGAGACGGGCGGGACACCGACCGGCCATCCCGCGGTCCTGCGGGTGTCACCTGCGCGGCGGCCGCCCACCGGCTGTGGACAGCAGAAAGTCGGCGTGGCGCAGACGCCGGGCGTGTCGCGTCGCCCCGCCCTGAACAGCCGTCACACCGCCCGCCGACGGCAGGTGACGGCGGCGCCGGGGCCCTCAGAGCCGCGGGACGCCGTACGGGGGCCAGAGACGCCGAGAGGGGCGCCGGACGGGTGTCCGGCGCCCCTCTCGGGCGGTCCTGCAGTGCTCGGGCTCAGCCCGCGACGACCTCGATGGGCAGGGTCGCCGTGACCTCCGGGTGCACCCGCACGGTGACCTGGTGCTGGCCGGTGGTCTTGATGCTGCTCGGCAGCTCGATGCGGCGGCGGTCGAGCTCCGGGCCGCCGGCGGCGGTGACGGCCGCGGCCACGTCGGCGGTGGTGACGCGGCCGAACAGCCGGCCGCCGTCGCCGGCGCGGGCGGGGACGCGCACGGTCAGGCCGGAGAGACGACCGGCCAGGCCCTGCGCCTCCTCGAGCGACCGCACCTCACGCGCGGCACGCGCGCGCCGCAGCGAGGTGACCTGCTTCTCGGCACCGCGGGTGGCCACGATGGCCAGGCCGCGGGGCAGGAGGTAGTTGCGGGCGTACCCGCCCTTGACCTCCACCGTGTCACCGGAGGACCCGAGACCGGTGACCTCCGCCGTCAGGATCAGCTTCGTGGTGCTCATGGTCAGCGCGCCGTCGAGGTGTAGGGCAGCAGGGCCATCTCACGGCTGTTCTTGACGGCCGTGGCGACGTCCCGCTGGTGCTGGCTGCAGTTGCCGCTCACGCGGCGGGCACGGATCTTGCCGCGGTCGGAGATGAACTTCCGCAGCAGGGTCGTGTCCTTGTAGTCGATGTAGGTCGCCTTGTCCTTGCAGAACTGGCAGACCTTCTTCTTGGGCTTGCGCACGGGGGGCTTGGGCACTGGGTTCTCCAGGTACGACTAGAGCTGGGAAAGAGGGATCAGAACGGCGGCTCGTCGGACGGGCCGGCCGGCGTCGACCAGGGGTCGCTCGCTCCGCCGCCACCGCCGCCGAAACCACCACCGCCGCCGCCGCCGAAGCCGCCGCCGCCACCGCCGCCGCCCTCACCACGGGAGGCCCGGGTGACCTTGGCGGTGGCGTAGCGCAGCGAGGGGCCGATCTCGTCGACCTCCAGCTCGATGACGGTGCGCTTCTCGCCTTCCTTCGTCTCGAACGAGCGCTGCTTGAGGCGCCCCGAGACGATGACCCGCGAGCCGCGGGTGAGCGACTCGGCGACGTTCTCCGCCGCCTGCCGCCAGACGTTGCAGCGCAGGAAGAGCGCCTCGCCGTCCTTCCACTCCTGCGACTGCCGGTCGAAGGTGCGCGGCGTCGAGGCGACGGTGAAGTTGGCGACCGCGGCCCCCGACGGAGTGAAGCGCAGCTCCGGGTCGGAGGTCAGGTTGCCGATGACGGTGATGACGGTCTCGCCGGCCATGGTCAGTGGACCTCGGGGCGCATCAGCTTGGTGCGCAGGACCGACTCGTTGAGGTTGAGCTGGCGGTCCAGCTCGGCGACCGCAGCGGGCTCGGCCTGGATGTCGACGATGGCGTAGATGCCCTCGACGTGCTTCTTGATCTCGTAGGCCAGGCGACGCCGGCCCCAGATCTCGGTCTTGACGGTGCCACCGGAGTTGGTGACGACGGTCAGGAACCGGTCGAGGGAGGGAGCGATGGTGCGCTCCTCCAGGTCGGGGTCGAGGATGACCATCAGTTCGTAGCGACGCACGGAGAACCCCACCTCCTCTGGTCTGTGGCGGCTGCAGGACGTCTGCAGCAGGAGGGTCGAACACGCGTCGCGCGCCCTGTGCGCCGGGACGGCACACGGAGCGCGCAGGTCGAGGGTACCAGCACGGCCACCGTGCCCATCCAGGGAGGACGGCCGCGGGGTCAGCGGGCGCGGACCGCCCGGAGCCTGCGGACCAGCGCGGCGGTGGCGCCGGCCAGGGCGACGACGGCGAGCAGCGCGGGCAGCGGCAGCCCCGGGCCGGTCGCGGCGCCGTCGGCGCTCACCGTGCTGCTCTCCTCGTCCAGCGCGGTGCCGCCGAGGGCCTCGAGCGCGCCGGAGACCGGCACGGCCGCGCCGTCGTGGCCACCCGCGACCCCGCCGGGGCCCGGACCGGAACCGGCACCGGTACCCGTGCCGGCGGCCGCACCCGGCAGGAGCACGGACGGGTCGAAGGCCGCGGCCCCGTCACCGGACGGGGCCATCTCGGCGGCACCGCCGTCGAGGTCGTAGGCGTAGCCCGTCCCGTCGACGCCGGAGACCTGGGGCGCCGCGGGCGCCTGGTCCGGGACGGGCGGGACGGGCGTCGCCGGCGGCGTGGGGACCGGCGCCGGCAGCGAGGGCAGCGGGAGGTCGACCGGGGACAGCGACGGCAGGTCCACCGACGGCAGGTTCGGCAGCGGCACGGGCGTGTCGACGAGGAACGGCGTCGGGACGCCGATCTGCACCGTCGTCTGCCGGCCGTCGTAGGTGACCGGCTGGTCCTGCGGCAGCGTGCTCAGCGCCCGGGTGGTGACGGTGCTGAGGACGCTGCCGGTGATCGAGGTGCCCGGGACGACCACCCGGTGGGTGTAGGTGATCGTGCAGGTGAGGCAGGTGCCGTCGAACCGCTCGGTCACGCTCGCGTCCTCGGCCAGCGACGTGCCGCCCGAGGGCAACCCGAGCGTGACGTCGGTGGCCGGCGTCGCTGCCGGCCGGTCGTGGTGTCACGGGTCTCGACGAGGACGTGACCCAGGCGACACGGGTGGGTCCCCGCCACGGGCGGAACTACTGTCGCCGGGGTGGCAGAGCACCCGATCGGCGTACACGTCGGCCCCGGCCTGACGGCGGACAACGAGCTCGACGCCGGCGGTCCGCTGGCGCGCGCGGCGGAGATGGACGCCGACGGCGTGCAGGTCTTCCTCGGCGACCCGCAGGGCTGGAAGGCGCCACTGCCGCGCCCCGACGCCGAGGACCTGCTGGCCTCCGACGTCGCGGTGTTCGTGCACGCGCCCTACGTGCTCAACGTGGCCTCGACCAACAACCGGATCCGCATCCCCAGCCGCAAGAACCTCGCGGTGCACGCGCGGGCCTCGGCGGCGATCGGCGCCCGCGGGATGATCGTGCACGGCGGCCACGTGCTGGCCAAGGACGACCCGGCCGCCGGCTTCGACAACTGGCGCAAGACCTTCGCCCGGCAGGCCGAGGACGGCGGCTTCCCGCTGCCGGTGCTCATCGAGAACACCGCCGGCGGCGACAACGCGATGGCCCGCGAGCTCGGTGCGGTGGCGCGCCTGTGGGACGCCGTCGGGGAGTTCGGCGCGGGCTTCGTGCTCGACACCTGCCACGCCTGGGCCGCCGGCTGGGACCTCGCCACCGCCCTCGACGACGTCCGCGCGCTCACCGGCCGCGTCGACCTCGTGCACCTGAACAACAGCCGCGACCCGCACGGCTCCGGCCGCGACCGGCACGCGCCCCTCACCGGCGGTGAGATCCCGCTGGAGCTGCTGCTCGAGGTGGCGCGGGCCGCCGACTGCCCCGTGGTGCTGGAGACCCCCGGCGACGCCGCGTCGCACGCCGAGGAGGTCCAGCTCGTCCGCGAGGCGCTGCGCGCGGCGTAGGAAGCGGTACGCACGTCCCCGGCGCCAGGACGTGCGGAGAGCCTCCTATGCCTCGACGGAGCGTCGCAGCGTCACCCGGTCTCGAGCGCCGTCCAGCGGGCCGCCGGCGGGGTCGTCGACGCCGGGCCAGCTGGTGCGGACGGCGTCCTCGTCGGGGTGCAGGACGTCGCGCACGACCAGGCCCATGAGCACGACGACGGCGAGGTCGCGCGCGACCACGGCGAGGAAGAACCACTCGATGCCGACGCCGCGGTCCTCGGTGCCGAGGTACCAGAGCATCCGCAGCACCCACAGCACGACCTCGCCGGCCTGCCACAGCAGCAGCGCCCGCCAGCGTGGCCGGGCGAGCACCGCCAGCGGCAGCAGCCACAGCGAGTACTGCGGGCTCCAGACCTTGGTCACCAGCAGGAACGCCGCGACCAGGAGGAAGGCCACCTGCGGCACCCGCGGCCGCACCGGTGCCCGCAGCACCAGCCAGCCGAGCCCGGCGACGACGAGCAGCACGCAGACCGCCACGACCGTGTTGAGCAGCACCGGCGGCGTGCCCTCGGGCAGCGGGCCGTCGAGGAACCGGCCGTCGGAGGCGGTGATCAGGACGTTCCACAGGCTGTCGGGGTCGGCCGGGCGGGCGGTGTTGAGGCGGAAGAACAGCGACCAGTTCTGCGGCGCCAGGACCGCGACCGGCACGTCGACGGCCAGCCAGGCCGCCGCGGCGGCGACGGCGGCGCGCAGCCACTCGCGCAGTCGGCCGGCCCGCAGGCACAGCAGGAACAGCGCGCCGAGCAGCAGCAGCGGGTAGAACTTCGCGGCGATGCCGAGGCCGATCAGCACCCCGGCCAGCACCGGCCGGTGGCGCGCCCAGGCCCACATCCCGCCGGTGGCCAGCGCGACGGCGAAGAGGTCCCAGTTGGTGAACGCGTGCACCAGCAGCAGCGGGGACAGACCGATCATCGCCGCGTCCCAGGGCCGGTGCCCGGCCAGCGCGAGCACCCCGCGGACGACGAGGAACGCGCAGACGCTCAGCAGCAGGCAGGTGGCCACGTAGTAGGCCTGCACGGGCGGGACCTGCGGCAGCAGGCCGGACGCCGTCGCGAGGTCGCCGTAGACGCGGCCGAGGACCGCGGCCAGCGCCATGAAGGCGCCGGTGAGGACCGGGTACTCGACCCGCGAGTCGAGGTAGGGGACCGATCCGGCGTCCAGGCCGTGCAGGGTGAACAGCGGGACGGTGTCGGAGTAGCAGAGGTGCGTGTACTGCACCGAGCCCGCCCAGTTCCCGTCCGAGCAGGGTGCCTGCTTCAGCCAGGCCGCGGCCAGGACGACGGTGGCGTAGAGCAGGCAGACCCGCAGCGGCGTCCAGAACAGCGCCCGGCCGGTCACCGCGTGCCGTCCCCACGGCCCACCGACCGCCTCGCTGGCCTGTGCCGCGACCGGGTCGGACCAGGTCGGCACCACGCGGTCCGGCCGGCCCGCGGGCACCGGTACCGGGGCCGGGAACGCCGCGGGCCCGTCCGCCGGGGGTTGCGCCGGGGCGGACGGGCCCGTGGGGGAGGAGCTCACCCGATCAGTGTGCCGGGCCGGTCAGCCGGTCAGCTGCGGCTGCTGCTGCGTGGTGGGTGCCGGCTGGCCGGGCTGGGTCTGACCGTTGCCGTTGCCGTTCCCGCCACCCGGGACGGGCGGCTCCGGGGCGGTGGTGCCCGCGGGGGGCGGCGGGGTCGGGTCCGTGGGCGGCGACGGCACCACCGGGTCGTTCGGCGGCTCCTCGTCCGTCCCGTCGTCCGGCGGCACGGTCTCGGTCGGGGTGGCCGGGGTGGACGGCGCCGACTGGGTCGGAGGCGCCGACTGGGTCGGGGGCGCCGACCGGGTCGTCGGCGTCGCCGGCTCGGTCACCGGCTCCGGCACGCCCTCGCCCGTGTCACCGCGGATGACCGGCCGGTCCGGCAGGTCCTCCTCCGGCGTCCCGTCGAGCACCGTGTCCATGAACTGCTGCCAGATGGCGCCCGGCAGGCCCGCGCCGTAGACGATCGCGCCGTCGGCGTTGCGGATCGGCTGGTAGCCGTCGGTCCCCATCCAGACCGCGGTCGACAGCGACGGCGTGTAGCCGACCATCCAGGCGTCGGAGTTGTCGTCGGCGTCGATGCCCTGCGTACCGGTCTTCGCGGCCACCTCGCGGCCGTCGTCGAGTGCGCGGCGCGAGTACTGCGCCACGCCCTCCAGCGCGTAGGTGACGTCGCTGGCGACCTCCTCGCGCATCACCTGCTCGCCGGCCGGGGCGCCGTTGTCCAGCAGGACGGTGCCGACGGTGTCGGTGACGCGGCTGACGAAGTGTGCGTCGTGCCGCACGCCGCCGCTGGCGAAGGTGGCGAAGCCGACGGCCTGGTCGATCGGGCGCATCTCGTACTCGCCGATGCCGATCGAGGACCCGGTGACCCCGGAGTCGGGGGCGGCCAGGGTCGGCTTGTCGTCGAGCAGCCCGCCGTTGGCCGGCCAGGTGTCGGGCATGCCGGTGGCGGCCAGCGCCGTCTCGCGGACGTTCTCCGGGCCCACCTCGTAGGCCAGCCCGTAGAACGTGGTGTTCAGCGAGCGGGTCATCGCCTCGACCAGGGTGCAGGCCCCGCAGGAGGCGCCGCCGGAGTTGCGCACCGGGGCGTCGCGGTCGGGGAAGGTCTGCGGCGAGCTGCCGTACCGGCGCGAGGTCACGCTGATGCCCTGGTCCAGTGCGGTGGCCAGCACGTAGGGCTTCATCGACGAGCCCGGCTGACGCCGGCTCTGCGCGTAGTCCACCGCGCCGTCACCGGCGCCGATGTCGCCGCCGTAGTAGGCGCGGACCCCGCCGGTGCGCGGGTCGACCGCGACCAGCGCCTGCCGCAGGTTGTCCGGCTGGCCGTCCATCACCTCGGCGACCGTGGCGAGCGCGGCGTCCTGGGTGGGCTTGTCGACGGTCGTGGTGATCCGCAGGCCACCGGCCCGGATCTGCTCGTCGGAGTAACCGCGGGCCTCGAGCTCGTCGATCGCCTGCGACACGACCAGGCCCTCGGAGCCGGTCGGGATGCCCAGCGCGGAGGACTCCGGCCGCGGCGACACCGGCGGGTAGACCGACGCGTCGCGGTCGGCCTGGGTCATCCAGCCCTCCTCGACCATCGCGTCGAGGACCAGCCCCCAGCGGTCCTGCGCGCCCTCCGGGTTGGACTCCGGGTCGTAGGAGCTGGGGCTGCGGATCTGGACGGCGAGCACCGCACCCTGCTGCGGGGTCAGCTGGGCGGCCGGGACGCCGAAGAAGGTGTCGGCCGCCGCCTCGATGCCGTAGGCGCCGCGGCCGAAGTAGATGGTGTTGAGGTAGTTCTCGAGGATCTCGTCCTTCGAGTACTCGTTGTCGAGCTTGACCGCCAGGAAGAGCTCCTGGAACTTGCGGCTGAACGTCTGGTCCGCCGTCAGGAAGGCGTTCTTCACGTACTGCTGGGTGATCGTCGAGCCACCCTGCGTCGAGCCGCCGGTCAGGTTGTTCCAGGCCGCACGGACGATGCCGGTGAAGGAGATGCCGGGGTCGGAGTAGAAGTTCCGGTTCTCCGCGGCGAGCACCGCGTCGCGCGCGGCCTCGGACACCTGGTCCAGGCCGACGTTGGTGCGGTTGGTGTCGCCGAGGCGGGCCATCTCGGTGGTGCCGTCGGCGTAGTAGACGACCGTGGTCTGCGAGTTCTGCACCGAGCCGGGGTCGGGCACCTCGGTCGTGGCGTAGACGACGCCGACGAAGACGCCGAGCAGGAGGAACAGGCCGAGCAGGGTGCCCAGCGCGACCTTCAGCCGGCGACGGCGCCGCTGCTTCGTGGTGCGCGCCTTCTTGCCGCCGGGCTTGCCCCCCGCGGGACGCGAGCCCGTGGGGCGCGAACCGCCGGGGCGGGAGCCGGCGGAGCCCCCGGACCGCGACGCGCTCGTGCGGGCGCGGCCGCCGGCCCCGCCGGCAGCGGGCGCGCGGCCTGCCGGTGGGCGCCGCGGCGGGCCGCCGGACGGCCCGACCGGCGTGGTCTCGTCGTGGGGAGGCACCAGGGAGCCCCTCCTCGGGTGTCGGTGGGCGGATCGGGTCCGGCCCAGCGTGGCGTCGTTACCTGTGGCGCCCGGGGAGGACGCGCGGGCGCGCCGTCCCCCCGGGACGGGTGTGACGGACGGGTCCGCCGGTGTGCTCCGCCGACCGGCGCGGTCCGGCCCGTGGAGGCGCTAGTCCGTGGCGGTGCGGCGGCGCCGGCGCGGCTGCCGCCCCGGCTCGGGCTCGACTCCCAGGACGTAGGAGGAGTCCAGGTGGTTCCACCCGCACCCGCGGCACACCTCGACGGTGTACACGGAGAACTCCTCCTGCGCGGCGTCCATCCGGGCGAGCTCCGCCTCGGTCTTCGCCTGCCCGGACACGTGGCCCAGCCCCTCACCGTAGACGTAGTCGACCAGGGTGAGCCGTTCACGGCGGCAGACCGGGCACGGCACGTCGGTCTGCCGGCCGTGGTAGCGGGCCGCGCGGGTCAGGTACGGGCTGGCGTCGCAGACCTCGAACAGGCCGGTGCGGCCGGACCTGACGTCGGCCAGGACGGCCCGCCGCTGCAGCGAGTAGTCGACGACGGAGCGACGTCCGGGCACGGCCGCCAATGTACGCAGTCCCGCGTCCCCCGTCCCCGCGCGCGAGGACGGGTGCGGGCGGGCCCCGATCGGGCGACGGACGCCGAGTTGTCGGCCCGTTCACCTGCCGATGTATCGTCTCGATACATCGAACGGCAGGATCCGGCGGGAGGCGAGATGCTCGAGTTCGCCATCCTCGGACTGCTGCAGCAGTCCCCCATGCACGGCTACGAGCTGCGCAAACAGCTCGCAGAGGTGCTCGGGGGCCTGCGCAGCATCTCCTACGGGTCGTTGTACCCCGCGCTCAAGCGGTTGTACGCCGCCGGGCTCGTCACCACCGACGAGCCCGACCGGCACTCACCGCTGCCGGCCGACGCACCGCCGCTCACCGGCCGGCGCGGGAAGGTGGTCTACACGATCACCGCGGAGGGCAAGGAACGCTTCGCGGAGCTGGTCAGCCAGGCCGGCCCCGAGGCGTACGACGACGGCAGGCTCTTCGGCGTCCACCTCGCCTTCTTCCGGCACACCGCCGCCGACGTGCGGCTGCGCATCCTCGAGGGGCGCCGCCGCACGGTCGAACGGCAGCGGGACGGCCTGCGGTCCTCACTGGCGCGGACCCGCGAACGGCTCGACCGCTACACGCTGGAACTGCAGCGCCACGGCCTGGACTCGGTCGACCGGGAGGTGCGCTGGCTGTCGGAGCTCATCGACAGCGAGCGGCGCCGGCCCGAGCCGGGCCCGGGGGACGAGCGCCCGCCGACCGGCGACGGGTGACGCCGCACCTCCGCGGCACCACCCCGAGCAGCACCGCACCACAGGCACGACGGCTGTCGAGCCCGCCGGCAGCCACCGCCAGGACCGGAACGGTCCCGCGACACGGACCACCCGGTCCAGGGAGAAGGGAAAGCAATGGGAGCTGTCAAGGTCGCCATCGTCGGCGTCGGTAACTGCGCCGCCTCGCTCGTCCAGGGTGTGCACTACTACCGCGACGCCGACGAGAACACCTCGGTGCCCGGGCTCATGCACGTCCGCTTCGGCGACTACCACGTCTCCGACGTGCAGTTCGTCGCGGCGTTCGACGTCGACGCCAAGAAGGTCGGCCGCGACCTCTCCGAGGCCATCGTCGCCAGCGAGAACAACACCATCAAGATCACTGACGTGCCGCCGCTCGGCGTGACGGTGCAGCGCGGCACCACCCTCGACGGCCTGGGCAAGTACTACCGGGCCACGATCGAGGAGTCCGACGAGGAGCCGGTCGACGTCGTCACCGCCCTGCGCGAGTCCGGTGCCGACGTCCTCGTCTGCTACCTGCCGGTCGGCTCGCAGCAGGCCGCCGAGTTCTACGCGCAGGCCGCCCTCGACGCCGGTGTCGCCTTCGTCAACGCCCTGCCGGTGTTCATCGCCGGGACCGAGGAGTGGGCGGACAAGTTCACCGCCGCCGGCGTCCCGATCATCGGCGACGACATCAAGAGCCAGGTCGGCGCGACCATCACCCACCGGGTGCTGGCCAAGCTGTTCGAGGACCGCGGCGTGCAGCTCGACCGCACGATGCAGCTCAACGTCGGCGGCAACATGGACTTCAAGAACATGCTCGAGCGCGAGCGCCTGGAGTCCAAGAAGATCTCCAAGACCCAGGCCGTCACCAGCCAGGTCGACCGCGACATGGGCACCGACAACGTGCACATCGGCCCGTCGGACCACGTGCCGTGGCTGTCGGACCGCAAGTGGGCCTACGTCCGCCTCGAGGGCCGCGCGTTCGGCGACGTCCCGCTGAACCTGGAGTACAAGCTCGAGGTCTGGGACTCCCCGAACTCGGCCGGCATCATCATCGACGCCGTCCGCGCGGCGAAGATCGCCATGGACCGCGGGATCGGCGGCCCGATCCTGTCGGCGTCGTCGTACTTCATGAAGTCCCCGCCGGTGCAGTACAGCGACAGCGAGGCCCGCGACGCCGTCGAGGCCTTCATCCGCGGCGACGTCGAGCGCTGACGCCAGGACCCCCTCCGCGACAGGGCCCGTCCTCCTCCGGGAGGGCGGGCCCTGTCGCGTCCCGGGCCTGTCGGGACGCCGCCGACGCCGAGGGGCTGCCTACGCTGACCGCCATGCCGCGCCGCCTGCTCGCGTCCGCGCTGGTCACGCTCGGCGTGCTGCTCGCGGGCTGCTCCGACCCCGAGGCCGACCGGCAGCCGGGTGACCCGGTGACCGCCGAGGAGGCGGACGTGCTCGCCGGACTGCTGGCCCGGGACACCGAGGAGGGCGGCGCGGACGTCGTCGTCACCGCGCCCTTCGGCGAGGGCGGGCTGCTGACGCTCACCGGCGAGGTCGACTTCGCCGGCTCCGCCGGCCGCGCCCAGGCGGTGACCGACTACGGCGACGAGCGTCCCGACGACGTCCGGACGCTGTTCTTCACGCGCGAGCAGATCTGGTTCGGCGACGTGCCGGGCCTGTCCGACGCCCTGGCCGCCGCGGGCCTGCCCGACGCCCCCTTCGTCCGCCGCCCGGTGGCGACCGGCCCGGACGCGGTGCCGCTGACCGACGTGCTCGTGACCGTGCTGCTCAACCTCGGCGCCGCGGAGGCCGACGACGCCGCCGCCTTCCGCGGCGGGGAGCACACCTGGGAGGGCCAGCGCTCGATCGACCGGCGGCTGGCCACGGTGTACGCCGGCGAGGCGGGCTGGTCGGTGGCCGTGGACGACACCAGCGACCTGCTGCTGCAGTACGTGACCCCGCTGCCCGGCCAGGACGCCGACGTCACCGTGACCCTGTCCGACCACGGCCCGCGGACGATCGCGCTGCCGGAGGACGGGCAGACGGTGGACGCGGCGGCGCACCCGGAGGTGTCGGCGGCCGTCGGGGTCTGACGCAGGACCCTATGCAGGGACCAGGACATGGGAGGAGGGGGCGGCCTCTTCCCCAGACCGCCCCCTCCGGCCCCTTTCTTACCAGATCGCGCCGGTGTGCGCGCCCGGAGTCCTCCTGCGGCGTGTCCGGATCACTCAGTTGGCGGACGGGTCCGCGGGCGCCGTCGACAGCACGGCCAGCCGGCCGGTCTGCCGGGCGAGCACCGCCCGCCACAGCTCCGGCCCGGACAGGTCGCTGAGCACGTCACCCGGGGTGCCCGGCACGCACGCCCAGGCGCCCTCGGCGACCTCGGCGGCCAGCTGGCCGGGGGACCAGCCCGCGTACCCGGCGAACACCCGCAGCCCGGCCAGGCCGCCGTCCAGGGCGTCGGGGTCGGCGTCGAGGTCGACGAGGTAGACGTCGCCGGCCACCCGCCGCAGCCCCGCGCCCTCGGCCGCGGCGCCGGGGCAGCTGGCCAGGCACAGCGCGGTGTCGGTCTCGCACGGGCCGCCGACGTGGAAGACCCCCGGCTCGACGGCGAGGTCGCACCAGCCGGGCAGCACGTCGCGGATCTCGACCTGGCTGGGCCGGCCGAGGACGACGCCGAGCGTGCCGGTGTCGTTGTGGTCGAGCACGTAGACGACGGTGCCGGCGAAGTTCGGGTCGGTGAGCGCGGGCATCGCGACCAGCAGCGAGCCCGGGCCGACGTCGTCGAGGGTGCCGGTCGACAGCCGGGGCACCGCCGCGCGACGTCGGCCCGCGACCGGCCGGATCGGCGGGCCGGACTCGGGATCGGGTGACGAGGGCACCGGAGTCATCCCGTCCAGTGTGCAACAGTCCGGGGCCCGGGGGAGGTCGAGCCCGCGCCGTAGGGTGACCCGGTGCAGCGGGCCGCTCCGACCGTGCGGCACCTGCTGTCCCGCCCTGACTTCCGGCGGCTGCTCCTCACCCGGCTGTCCGCGCAGGTCGGGGACGGGGTCTTCCAGGCCTCCCTCGCCGGGACCGTGCTGTTCAACCCACAGCGGGCGACCGATCCGCTCGCCGTCGCAGCCGGTTTCGCCGTCCTCCTGATGCCCTACTCGCTCCTCGGCCCGTTCGCCGGCGTCTGGCTGGACCGGTGGAGCCGGCGGCAGGTGCTCGTACACGCCGACCTGCTGCGCGCCGGGCTGGTCGCCGTCGTCGCGGCCCTGGTCCTCGGCGGAGCGGCCGGCCTGCCGCTGGCCGTCGCGGGGCTCGCGGTCTTCTCGGTGACCCGGTTCGTGCTGTCGGCGCTGTCGGCGGGGCTGCCGCACACCGCCGACGCCGGCACGCTGGTGACCGCCAACGCCCTGTCGACGACGTCCGGCGCGGTGGCCACCGTCGGCGGCGGCGGCGTCGCGGTGGGGCTGGTGCAGCTGGCACCGGCCGGGGACGCCGGCTACGCGGCCGTGGCGCTCTGCGCCGCGCTGCCCTACCTGGCGGCAGCCGCCACCGCCGCCGGCTTCGGCCGGACCGACCTGGGCCCGGACACCGCCACCCGCTCGGCCGGGCTGACGGCGCGGCAGGTCGTCGCCGGGATGGCCGAGGGCGTGCGGTCCGTGGCGGCGCACCCGCCGGCCGGGGCCGCGCTGCTGGCGATCGCCGGGCACCGGGTCTGCTACGGCCTGCTGACGCTGGTGTCGCTGCTGCTCTACCGCGGTCCCCTGCTCGAGGGGTCCGGGCCGCTGTTCCCCGGCGGACTGGTCGGCCTGGGCCAGGTCGTCGGCGCGGGCGCGGTGGGCACGCTGCTGGCGGCGCTGGTCACCCCGGCCGCGGTGCGCCGGCTGGGTCGCCGGCGGTGGACGGCGCTGCTGCTGGCGGGGGGCGGTGCGCTGCAACTGCTCCTGGGGCTGACCTTCTCGCCGCCGGGCGTCGTGGCGGCCGGGTTCGTGCTCGGCTTCGTCGCGCAGGGGGTGAAGGTCTGCGTCGACACCACGCTGCAGGAGTCCCTCGGCGACGACGTCCGCGGCCGGGTGTTCTCCGTCTACGACACCCTCGTCAACGTCACCTACGTCGCGGCGCTGGTGGCCGGTGCGCTGGTCCTGCCGGCCTCGGGCGTCTCGGTGCCGGTGCTGGTCGCCGTCGCGGCCGTGTACGCGCTGACCGCCGCCGCGTTCCTCCGCGGCAGCCGGCGGCCCGCGCAGGTCTAGAGGCCCGGCGCGCAGGCGCCGCGGCCGAGCTCCGCGAGCCCGGCGAGGTCGCCGGGGCCGAAGCCCTCCTGCCCCCGGTACTCCGGGTGCATCAGCTCCGCGGGGTCGTCGACGTGGTCGAGGCCGAGCACGTGGGCGAACTCGTGCATGAGGATCGCCCGGATCGCCGCCCGCCCCTCGGCCGACCCCGCGACGGTGTCGGTCCAGCCGGTGTCGACGGCGACCGCCCCGGTGACGTAGACCCACGTCGCGCCGGCCGCTGCGGCCTGGCTCCCGCCGACGCCGGCGACGGTGCCCTCCAGGGCCGGGACCTCGTCGGGCGTCGCCCAGGTGAGCAGCACCGGCGCCCAGCGGTCGCCGTACCGGCCGGGCTGGAACGGCGCCCGGTCCTGCGACCACGCCTCGTCGGTGGTGCCGTCGAAGACGAACCGGAGTCCGGTGGCCGCCGACAGCCGGGACAACGCCTCCTCGGCCAGGCCGGTCGCGCCCGGTGGCGCGCCGTCGGGCCGCATGACCCAGTGGACCGGCCGGCAGGGGTCGTAGGCGACCGGGACGGCGTCGTCGGTGGACTGGTGCTCGACGAAGGCGTACGTCCCGGTGGCGGAGGCCGCCGCCGGCGTGCCCAGCGGTGCGTCCGCCGCCTCGTGGCCGGGCGTGGGCCGGTCCGCCGTCGCGCCGACCCCGGGGGCCGGAACGTCGGGGGAGGTGGACGCGGAGCCGGCCTCCCAGGGCCACGGGCGCGGGCCGGCCAGGACGGCCGCCCCGAGGGGGAGCACCAGGACCAGGGCGACCGACAGCACCCCGCGGACGGCGGGCGACCAGAGGCGCGGCGGCTGCGGGGGACCGCCCTCCCACGCGCGCCGGGGCGCGGGGTCCACGGCGCGGCCGGTGGCCTCGTCGAGCACCCACCGCGGCACCCGGCCGGTGGGCGAGGCGGGAGCGGTGGGTGAGGCCGGGAGGGCCGGCGGGAGCGGCGGCGGCACGGGGGGCCGCCACTGCCCGGGCGGCAGCTCCGACGGCCACGGCGGCCGTCCGCCGCGCTGCTGCTGTCCCGCCCCGTGCACCCGTCGCCCCGTCCCGTGGTCCGGCCGTCCGTCCTACCGGCGGACGGGGAGCCGGGGCAGGGGCCGGGCGGGCGGTGCCACCCGCGCGGGTGAGCCGGGCGCGGGTGAGCCGGGCGCGCGGGGGAGTCAGACGCGCGCGGCCCACCAGGCGCGCAGCTCGGCCTCGGCCTCGTCGCGGTCGAGGGGGCCGCGCTCGAGCCGGAGGTCCTTGAGGAACCGCCAGGCCTCGCCGACCTCGCGGCCGGGCGGGAGGCCGAGGATCTCCATGATCGCGTTGCCGTCGAGGTCGGGCCGGACCCGCGCGAGGTCCTCGGCCTCCGACAGCTCCGCGATCCGCTGCTCGAGGGAGTCGTAGGTGGCCGACAGCGCCGCGGCCCGCCGCCGGTTGCGCGTGGTGCAGTCCGAGCGGACCAGCTTGTGCAGCCGGGACAACAGGTCGCCCGCGTCGGTGACGTAGCGGCGCACCGCCGAGTCGGTCCACTCGCCGCGGCCGTACCCGTGGAACCGCAGGTGCAGGAAGGTCAGTCGCGCGACCGCCTCCACGACGTCCTTCGGGTAGCGCAGCGCCGTCAGCCGCTTGCGCACGAGCTTGGCGCCGACCACCTCGTGGTGGTGGAAGGAGACCCGGCCGCGGGGCTCGTGCCGGCGGGTGGCCGGCTTGCCGATGTCGTGCAGCAGCGCCGCCAGCCGCAGCACCAGGTCCGGCGACGGGGCGTCCGGGTCGGCGCGCTCCAGCGCGATCGCCTGGTCCAGCACGGTTAGCGAGTGGCTGTAGACGTCCTTGTGCTGGTGGTGCTCGTCGATCTCCATGCGCAGCGCCGGCAGCTCGGGCAGGACGACGTCGGCCAGGCCGGTGGAGACGAACAGCTCCAGCGCCGCCCGGGGGGAGTCCTGCAGCAGCGTCTTCGACAGCTCAGCCTGCACCCGCTCCGGCGTGATGCGGGCCAGCTCGCCGGACATCGCGGTCATGGCCCCGACCACCTCGTCGGCCGGCGTGAGACCGAGCTGGGCGACGAAGCGGACCGCCCGCAGCATCCGCAGCGGGTCGTCGGCGAAGGAGTCCGCGGCCGCTCCGGGCGTCCGCAGCCGGCGGGCGAGCAGGTCGCCGAGACCGCCGAACGGGTCGGTGACCGTGCGGTCGGGACCCAGCGACACCGCCATGGCGTTCACCGTGAAGTCCCGGCGGGCCAGGTCGTCGACGAGCGAGTCGCCCCACGCCACCTCGGGGTTGCGCGACTCCCGGTCGTAGCGGTCGGCGCGGAAGGTGGTGATCTCCAGCCGGGTGCCGCGGACCTCGGCGCCGACGGTGCCGAAGGCGATGCCCTGGTTCCACGTGGAACCCGCCCAGCCGCGCAGGAGCCCGAGCACCTGTTCCGGCCGGGCGTCGGTGGTGACGTCGAGGTCGCCGGCCGGCGCCGCCGCCTCGGTGCCCGCGGCCAGCAGCGCGTCGCGCACCGAGCCGCCCACCAGGTGCGCCTCGAACCCGGCGGCGGCGAAGCGCCCGCCCAGCTCCACGAGCACCGGGGAGACGTCCACCAGCTCCCGCACGGTCTGCTGTACCGCCGGCGGGACTGCCCCGACGGCCGGGCGACTCTGCGGCTCTCCGGACACGACGAGCCAGGGTAGTGGCGCGGCTCGCGCTACCCTCCTCGCATGGCAGGGACGGGCGGACGAGGGCGTCCCGGTCGCCGTCTGCGCCGGGTCGACGAGACCTCCGCGGGGGGCCTGGTCGTCGCCGACGACCCCCTCACCGGTCCTCGCGCCGCGCTCATCGGGCGCACCGACCGGCGCGGCCGGCTGCTGTGGTCCCTGCCCAAGGGCCACATCGAGGAGGGCGAGACCCCGGAGGACACCGCCGTCCGGGAGGTCGCCGAGGAGACCGGGATCATCGGTGAGGTGCTGGCCCCGCTCGGGATCATCGACTTCTGGTTCGTCGCCGAGGGCCGTCGCGTGCACAAGACGGTGCACCACTTCCTGCTGCGCGCCATCGGTGGCGCCCTGTCCGACGCCGACGTCGAGGTGACCGAGGTCGCCTGGGTCCCCCTCGACGAGCTGGCCGGCCGGCTGGCCTACGCCGACGAGCGGGCGCTGGTCGAGCGGGCGCCCGCACTGCTCGCCGACAGTGCGTGACCCGGACCCCGAGGTCCGTCCCAGGCAGAGTCCCCCGCACCCCGGGGCCGGCCGGCACGGGAGGACGGTGAACCGCGTCCTGACGGCGGCGTTGCTGGCCCTCCCGCTGGCCGCCGCGCCCGTCCTCGCGTCGGTCGTGGCCCCCGTGTCCCCCGCGGCGGCGGCACCGGCCGCGCCCGCACCGGCCGCCGAGCGCCCGGTCACCGTCGACCTCACCCGCTTCGACCCGCGCACGGTCGCCCCCGGCGGCACGGTGACCCTGGCCGGCACCCTCACCAACACCGGCAGCGAGACGCTGACCGACCTCGGCATCCGCCTGCAGCGCAGCGGGGTCGTCACCACCCGGGCCGACCTGCTCGCCACCGACGCCGACGCCGACCTCGCCACCGTGGTCGGCACGCCCTTCTCCCCGCTGCCGGGAGCGCTCGCGCCCGGGGACACCCTCCCGTTCACCGTCACCGCGACCACCGCCGACCTGGCCCTGGGCGGCGACGGCGTCTACCCGCTGCTGCTCAACCTCAACGGCACCGGCGCCGACGGCGGGCAGCGCCGGGTGGGCGAGATCCGCACACACCTGGTGCAGCAGACCGCGCCTCCGGCCACGGCCACGGCCGTCGCCTGGCTGTGGCCCCTGACCGAGCGCAGCCACCGCGACGCCGCCGGCGACTTCACCGACGACGGGCTGGCCGGTGCGGTGTCCGAGGGCGGCCGGCTCGACCGTGCGCTGGCCGTGGTCGAGCGGCTGCCGGCGGTGCTGGCGCCCGGCGCCCCCGAGCCGACCCCGGTCGCCCCGGTGACCCTCGCCGTCGACCCGGCGCTGGTCGAGGAGCTCTCGGTCATGGCCGAGGGCCCCTACGACGTGGCCGGCGAGGAGGGCGCGGGCACCGGCACCGAGGCCGCCGGCGCGTGGCTGGAGCGGCTGCGGGCCGCGGCCGCCGACCACCCCGTCGTCGCCCTGCCCTACGGCGACGTCGACGCCGACGCGCTGCAGGCCACCGGGCTGACGGACGCGCTCACCCGCTCGCTGCCCGACGCCCCGACCGGCGGGGACGGCACCGACGGGGACCCCGGCGCCACGGACGTGCGGCCCGCCGCCACCGACGCCTCACCGGGACCGGCCGGCGCCGCGCTGCTCACCGACGTCCTCGGGGTCGCGCCGCGGACCGACCTCGCCTGGGCGCCCGGCGGGGCCCTGCGGCCCGACACGCTGACCACGCTGCGCGCCGGTGGGGTCGAGCAGGTGGTGGTCGCCTCCACGGCGCTGAGCGTCGGGGACGCCGTGCTCGGCGTCCCCGACGGCGGCGCCGCCGCGCGGGCGACCGTGCCCGCCGGCGACGGCCCGGTCGAGGCGCTGGTGGTCGACGCCGGGCTGTCCTCCGTCGTCGACACGGCGGACACCGCCGAGGGCGGGCCGCGGGTCGCCGAGCAGCGCTACCTCGCCGAGCTGGTGCTGGTCTCGCAGCAGGCGGGGACCGACCCCGCTGGCCAGAGCGTCCTGGTCGCCCCCGGCCGCGACGTCGACCCCGATCCCGAGGCGGTCGCCGCGATGATCGCCGACACGGCGCTGCCCGGCCTGCGCCCGGCCTCGCTGACCGACCTGGCCTCGGGCCCGGTCGCCGACGCCGGTACGCCGCTGGACCAGGCCGGGGCCGGGCTGCCCGACCCCTCCGGCCTCGGCGAGCTCGCCACCGCCGCCGGCCTGCGCGACGACCTGGCCGGCGCCGTCGTCGGCGAGGACCCGGCGACGGCGCTGGCCTCCGTCGACGCCGCGCTGGCCCGGGTGGCCTCAGCGGCCTGGCGGGACGACCCGGCCGGCTTCCTGGCCGCCGCGCGGGACGTCCGGGAGACCGTCGGGGGGTTGCGGCACCGGGTGACCCTGGTGGCGCCGGCCGACGGCACCTACAGCCTGGCCTCCAGCGACGCGCCGCTGGTGCTCACCGTCCAGAACGACCTGCCCTTCGCCGTCCGGGTGCTGCCGCAGGTGCGCACCCGCGACAACGTCGGGCTGACCATCGGCGACCTCAGCGCGCAGGAACTGGCCCCCGGCCAGCGCACGACGCTGGAGGTCCCCACCCAGGTCCGCCAGTCGGGGCGCTTCGCCGTCACCGCCAGCCTGACCACCCCCGGCGGCGGGACCCTCGGCGACGACGTCGCCATCCAGGTCCGCAGCACCGCCTACGGGACGATCTCGCTGTCGATCACCATCGGCGCGGCCGTCCTGCTCGGGCTGCTCTTCCTCCGCCGCGGGGTCCTCTTCCTGCGCCGCCGCGGGCGGGCCGAGGAGGAGCTCCCCGACGGCGCCGGAGCCGCGTGGCCGCCCAGCCGGAGCCCGGTGTGACCGGCCGCCAGCGCAGCGACGAGGACGCCCCCGCCCGCGAGCCGGGGCAGCGCCCGCTGCCGCCGGTGCCCCCGGCGGTCGCGTCGGGGGACTCACCGTCGCGGCCGGCCCGCGAGCGCTCGCGGCCGCTGCCCCCGGCCCCGTACCCGGTGGCGCCGCCCCCCGGCTCGGACCTCACGGGTGCCGCGCCCCGCCGTCCCATGCCGCCGGTACCGCCCCCGGCCCGGCCGCGGCCGCCCGCCACCCCCGCGGCGACCCCAGCAGTGCCCCCGGCAGCGCCCTCAGCGGTGTCCGCGGCCACCCCCCCGGCCGCGGCCACCCCCCCGGCCGCGGCCGCGCGGCCGGCGCCCCGGCCGCTGCCGCCGGTCCCCCCGCCGGCCCGGCGCCGGTTCATCCCGGCCGACGAGACGCAGGTCATCCCGATCCTGCAGCTGCCGCCGGTCCCGCAGGCGCCCGAGGGGGAGACCGAGGAGGAGGCGCAGGAGCGCGAGGGCGCCCCGGGCGGCAGCCGCGGGATCCTGCGGGCCGCCGGGACGATGGCGGTGGCCACGCTGGTCTCCCGCGTGACCGGCCTGCTGCGCACGATGGTGCTGGCCGCGGCGCTGGGCGTCGGGCTGGTCAACGACGCCTACAACACCGCGAACACGCTGCCCAACATCGTCTACGAGCTGCTACTCGGCGGCGTCCTGACCTCGGTCATCGTGCCGCTGCTCGTGCACGCCCAGGAGCGCGACCGCGACGGCGGCGTCGGCTACGCGCAGCGGCTGTCCACGGTGGCCATCGCCGGGCTCGTGGTGGTCACCGCCGTCGCCGTCGCCGTGGCTCCGCTGCTCACGGCCCTCTACGGCATCCAGGGCGACCCCGAGCAGGTGCGGCTGGCCAACTGGCTGGCCCGGATCCTGCTGGTGGAGATCGTCTTCTACGGCGTCGGTGCGCTGGCGCAGGCGATCCTCAACAGCCGCGGCGTCTTCGGCCCGCCGGCGTGGGCGCCGGTGCTCAACAACGTCGTGGTCATCGCCACCGGCGTGCTGTTCGTGATGGCCAGCGGGCCCGGCAGCCTCGTCCCGGCCGCCGTCACCCCCGGTCAGGTCTGGCTGCTCGGCGGCGGCACGCTGCTCGGCATCGCCGTCCAGGCGCTGGTCCTCGTGCCGCTGCTGCACCGGGCCGGCGTCCCGCTGCGGCCCCGCTGGAGCCTGCGCCGGACCGGCCTGCGCGAGGCCGGCGGGCTGGGGCTGTGGGTGGTCCTCTACGTGGCGGTCAGCCAGATCGGCGTCATCGTGGCCACCCGCGTGGCCAACGCGGCCACCCGCGAGGGCGGCCTGGGCTCGAGCGCGTTCGCCTACGGCAGCCTGCTGTTCCAGATGCCCTACGGGATCATCGGTGTCGCGCTGCTCACCGCCCTGATGCCGCGGATGAGCCGCGCCGCCGCCCGGCACGACGTCCCCGGCGTGGTCCAGGACCTCGCGCTCGGGACCCGGCTGTCCGCGCTCGGGCTGCTGCCGGTGGCCGCCGCGCTGACCGTCGTCGGCCCGGCACTGGGGATCGTGGCCTTCGCCCGCGGCAACACCTCCGTCGAGGACGCCCGGGGGATCGGCGAGGCACTGGCCGTCGGCGCCTTCGGCCTGCTGCCGATGGCGGTCACGCTCCTGCAGCTGCGGGTCTTCTACGCCATGAAGGACGCCCGGACGCCGACGCTGATCCAGGTCGGCATGGTCGTGGTCCGCGTCCCGCTGCTGCTGCTGGTCCCGGTGCTGGTCGAGCCCCGCCACGTCGTCGCCGGGCTCATGCTGGCCACGAGCCTCACCTACCTCGCCGGCTGGGTGCTCGGGCACCTCGCCCTGCGGCGGCACCTCACCGGCGAGCGGGGCGGCGGCGCGCTCGGCCCGGTGCTGCGCATGGTGGTGGCCGCCGCCGTCGCCGCGGGTCTGGGCTGGGTCGTCGTCCGCGTGACCGACGACGCCCTGGGATCGTCCGTGGCGGGCTCGCTCGGGACCCTGTTGATCGGTACCGTGGTCGTCGGCGTCACGGCCCTCGCCGGGTTCGTGCTCGCCCGCATCCCGGAGCTCCGGGGACCCCTCGCCGCCGTCCGCGCGCGGCTGGGCCGCGGGTGAGCCGCGGGCTCGCGGGCACGGGCGCCGTCCTCGGGGCAGCGCGCCGCCGGGGGAGAGGACAGGGGGTCGGACGCGTCCATGACGGCCACGATCACCGGCCTCCCCGACCGGTACCGCCCGCTGGACGAGGTCGGCCCCGAGGAACGCACCGACACCGGCGTCATCCACTGCTGGCGCGCCAAGGACCGGATCCTCAACCGTGACGTCGCCATCCGCGTGCACGTGCCCGGTGGCCCCGCGGCGCGCGGCTGGATCACCCGCGCGCTGACCGCCGGCGGGCTCGCGACCCCCGCGCTGGCGATGGTCTACGACGCCTCCGAGGGCAACGGCGGCGAGAGCGGCGTCGCCTACGTCGTCAACGAGTGGATCGAGGGCCGGACCCTCGCCGAGCGGCTGGACTCCGGGCCGATGGGCGAGCGGGAGGCCCGCACCGTCCTGCGCCGGCTGGCCGAGGGCGTCGCCGAGGCGCACCGGGTCGGCCTCGCCGTCGGCGGGCTGAGCCCCGAGACCGTCGTCCTGCGGCCCAACGGGCTGGTCGGCCTGCGCGCCGTCCCCGCCGCCACGGGCACCGTCCAGGAGGACATCGCGGCACTGGGCGCGCTGCTCGAGTACTGCCTCACCGGCCGGCGGGCCGGTGTCCCCGGTCCCGACGGCGTCCCCGGCCACCCGCCGGTCATCGGGGCGCCCGACCTGGCCGCGCTCGTCCGCCGCGCCCGCTCCTCCGAGCCCGGTGCGCGGCTGGCCAGTGCCGCCGCGATGGCCGCCCTGCTCGCCGAGCGCCCGCGGTCGCACGGCTCCGTCCCGGTCCGCAGCGGCGACGAGAGCGACAGCGGCTGGCTGCGCCGGCTGCGCGACCACCGCGAGGCCGACCGGGAGGCCGACCGCGAGACCGACCGGGACGCCAGGCAGGCCGCCGCGGTCGCCGAGGTCCCCGACGACGACCCGCAGCGGCTCGACCCGCACACGCTGCCGCCGGTGCCCCCCGGCCGCGCGCGCGGGCTCCCGCCCGTGTCGGCAGAGCCCGCGTACGACGACGCCGACGTCCACGACGTGTTCGGGGACGCCGCCGACGGCTACGACGAGGACGAGGTGGACCGCCCCGGCCGCCGCCGGCTGATGGTGGGCGGCCTGCTGCTGGCCGCGGTCGTCCTCGTCGTGCTGCTGGCCTGGTGGGTCGGCACCAACCTGCTGTCGGTCGCCGGCGACGTCGACGAGCGGCCCGGCACCGCGCCGCCCGCCGGGACGAGCAGCGCTCCCCCCGCCGAGGACGGCGCCGCGCCCTCCTCCGCCGCCGGCCCACTGGTCGGCATCACCGGCGCCTCGGTGTTCGACCCCTTCGGCGACGGCGAGCCGGAGAACGACGACGAGGTCCCCGCGACCTATGACGGCGACCCGGCCAGCACCTGGTCGACGCTGAACTACCGGGGCTCGGCCGACTTCGGCAACCTCAAGCCCGGCGTCGGGATCGTCTACGACCTCGGCTCCGACCAGGCGGTCGGCGGCATCACGTTGACGACCACCACGCCCGGCATCGCGGTCGAGGTCCGCACCGGCGGCGCCCCCGACGGCGACCTCGACTCCTTCGCCGTCGCCACCTCGGGCAGCGTCGACGGGACCACCGACCTCGCCTTCGAGGAGCCGGTCACCGCGCGCTACGTGCTGGTGTGGGTCACCGGCCTCGTGCCCGCCGAGGACGGCTTCGCCGCCACCCTCGCCGAGGTCGGCGTCACCCCTGCCACCTGAGGGTGAGCCGCACGTCAGCGGCCTGCCGGCGGGAATCCCGCCCTACGATGCGTCGTTGTGCCGCGCGTGACCGATCCCCAGCCCACCCCCGGCCCCGCGACGACCACCGAGGTCCACTCGCCCGTGATCCCGCCCGCGGAGCACGACGGCGTCCGTGACCTGGTCATCATCGGATCGGGTCCCGCCGGGTACACCGCGGCCGTCTACGCCGCCCGGGCCAACCTGCACCCGCTGGTCTTCGAGGGCTCCCAGTTCGGCGGCGCCCTGATGACCACCACCGAGGTGGAGAACTTCCCCGGCTTCGCCGAGGGCATCCAGGGCCCCCAGCTGATGATGGACATGCGCCAGCAGGCCGAGCGCTTCGGCGCCGAGCTGGTCGCCCGCGACGTCACCGAGGTCGACCTCACGGCCACGCCCAAGGTGGTCAAGGTCGGTGACGAGGTGACCCTCGCGCACGCGGTCATCGTCGCCACCGGCTCGAAGTACCGGTACCTCGGCCTGGACAACGAGCAGCGCCTGCTCGGTCGCGGCGTCTCCGCCTGCGCCACCTGCGACGGCTTCTTCTTCCGCGACCAGGACATCGTCGTGGTCGGCGGCGGCGACTCGGCGATGGAGGAGGCCACCTTCCTCACCCGCTTCGCCAAGACGGTGACCGTGGTGCACCGGCGCGAGGAGCTGCGCGCCTCGAAGATCATGCAGAAGCGCGCGCAGGACAACGAGAAGATCCGCTGGGCGCTCGGCAAGCAGGTCACCGACGTCATCGGTGACCAGACCGTCGCCGCCGTGCAGCTGACCGACGTCGCCACCGGCATCACCGAGGAGCTCCCGGTCTCGGGCCTGTTCGTCGCCATCGGCCACGACCCGCGCAGCGAGATGTTCGCCGGGCAGCTCAAGCTCGACGACGAGGGCTACGTGCAGGTCGAGCACCCCAGCACCCGCACCAACATCGACGGCGTCTTCGCCTGCGGCGACGTGGTGGACCACGTCTACCGCCAGGCGATCACCTCGGCCGGCACCGGTGCCGCCGCCGCCATCGACGCCGAGCGCTGGCTCGCCGAGACCTTCGACGAGCGCTGAGTCGACCACCGGGCCGGGGTACCGGCCCCGGGCATAGCGCGCCCCCTCCGCGGGTTGTCACCCCCGGAAGCCCACTTCCAGACCTCGAACGCGACACAGGGAGAACGACCATGGCAGGCAACACCGTGACGGTGACCGACGCGACCTTCGCCGACCAGGTGCTGGGCAGTGACAAGCCCGTCCTCGTCGACTTCTGGGCCGAGTGGTGCGGGCCGTGCAAGATGGTCGCCCCGGTGCTCGAGGAGATCGCGAAGGAGCACGGCGAGAAGCTGACGATCGCCAAGCTCAACATCGACGAGAACCCGCAGATCGCCCGCGACTACCAGGTCATGTCGATCCCGACGATGACCGTCTTCCAGGGCGGCAAGCCGGTCAAGAGCATCATCGGCGCCAAGCCGAAGGGCGCGATCCTCTCCGACCTGTCCGACTACCTCTGAGCCCTCGTCCTCCGGGACGGGCCGCAGACGGTCAGCGAGGGCCCGCTCGTCCACCCGGACGAGCGGGCCCTCGCCGTTCCGGGACACCTCCCGGGCCGGTCCGGGACACCCGGCTGGGCCGACAGCGGTCGCAGAGGCGACAATCGGGAGCACGATGGGTAGCGAGAGCGACATGCAGCCTCTGGGTCCGGGCAGCCACGGAGCCGCCGTCGCCGACGTCCAGGCGGCGCTGCGCAGCCTGGGCCTGCTCGAGCCGGGTTCCGACGGCGTCTACGACCGGGCCACCGAGCTCGCGGTCCGCCACTTCCAGCAGGTGCGCGGCCTGTCGGTGGACGGCCGGGTCGGCGAGGAGACCTACCGGGCGCTGTCGGAGGCGCGTTGGTCGCTGGGCGACCGGCTGCTGCACCACGACCCGGTGCGGCCCGCGCGCGGCGACGACGTCACCAACCTGCAGGAGCGGCTGCTCGAGCTCGGCTACGACGCAGGCCGCGCCGACGGCATCTTCGGCCGGGAGACCGAGACCGGCCTGCAGGCCTTCCAGCGCGACTACGGGCTCACCGCCGACGGCACCTGCGGCCCGGCGACGCTGCGGGCGCTGCGCCAGCTCGGCCGCAAGGTCACCGGCGGACGTCCCCAGCTGCTGCGGCAGAGCGCCTCGTTCGTCGAGAGCGGCCCGCACCTCATCGGCCGGCGCATCGTCGTCGACCCCGGGCACGGCGGCGCGGACACCGGCTTCGCCGCCGGTGAGACCACCGAGGCCGACCTCGTGCTCGACCTCGCCAGCCGCATCGAGGGCCGGCTGGCCGCCGCGGGCGCGACGGTCTACCTGACCCGCGGCCGCCACCAGGACCCGACGCCGGCCGAGCGCACCGCGTTCGCCAACGACGCCCGCGCCGACCTGTTCATCTCGCTGCACGTGGACGCCCAGGACTCCCCGCACGCCCGCGGGGTCGCCAGCTACTACTACGGCACCGGCTCCGGGACGTCGTCGACGGTGGGGGAGCGCTTCGCCGACCTCGCGCGGCGCGAGGTGGTGGCGCGGACCGGCATGCTCGACCTGGGCGGGCACCCCAAGACCTGGGACCTGCTGCGGATGACCCGGATGCCCGCGGTGCGCCTGGACGTCGGCTACCTGTCCCACCCGGTCGACCGGCTGCTGCTGCTCGACGCCCGCCTGCGCGGCACGGTGGCCTCGGCCGTCCTGGCCGCCGTCCAGCGGCTGTTCCTGCCCGCCGACGCCGACCCGCCCACCGGCACCTTCGTGCTGCCCCAGAGGGCGTGACCGGAGCGTGTGACGCGTGGGGCGCCTGGCGCCCCAGGTGTGACGGGTCCGTCTCACCGGACGTGTCGGGCGGGCGCGCCGCGGCGTCTCCCTACACTCGGTCCGTGGCCTCTCTCCCGCCGTCGCACGGCCAGCCGCACCGCACGCCGCCGCAGCAGCACGGGCACGTGGTGCCCCGCCATCCGCGGCTGGACCCGCTGGCCGACCGGTACGCAGCCCGCACGCACGGCATGAAGGCCTCGGAGATCCGGGCACTCTTCTCCGTCGTCAGCCGGCCCGAGGTCGTCTCGCTGGCCGGTGGCATGCCCGCCGTCACGGCGCTGCCGCTGGACGCTGTCGGCTCGATGATCGGCGAGCTGGTCAGCGGGATGGGCGCGCAGACGCTGCAGTACGGCTCGGGTCAGGGCGACCCCCGGCTGCGCGAGCGGATCTGCGACGTCATGGCGCTCGAGGGCATCACCGACGCCTCGCCCAGCGAGGTCGTGGTGACCGTCGGCTCCCAGCAGGGCCTGGACCTGGTCACCCGCGTCTTCGTCGACCCGGGCGACGTCATCCTCGCCGAGGGACCGTCCTACGTGGGCGCGCTCGGGGTCTTCCAGGCCGCCGAGGCCCGCGTGCGGCACGTGGCCATGGACGACGACGGCCTGGTCCCCGAGGCGCTGGAGCAGGCGCTCCTGGAGTGCCGGGCCAACGGCGACCGTGTGAAGTTCCTCTACACGGTGCCCAACTTCCACAACCCGGCCGGCGTGACGCTGTCGGAGCCGCGCCGCCAGGCGATCGTCGACATCGCCGACCGGTACGACCTGCTGGTCATCGAGGACAACCCGTACGGCCTGCTCGGCTTCGACCACGAGTCGATGCGCGCGCTGCGTGCCCGGGACGCCCAGCGGGTCATCTACCTCGGCTCGTTCTCGAAGACCTTCTCGCCGGGCCTGCGCGTGGGCTGGGTGCTCGCGCCGCTCGCCGTGCGCGAGAAGCTCGTGCTGGCCACCGAGGCACAGGTGCTCTGCCCGCCGTCGCTCACCCAGTACGCCGTCGCCCGGTACCTGGACACCCAGCCCTGGCGCGAGCAGATCAAGCTCTTCACCGAGCTCTACCGCGAGCGGCGGGACGCCACCCTGGAGTCCCTCGACGCGCTCATGCCCCCGGGCACCACCTGGACCCGCCCCGACGGCGGCTTCTACGTCTGGCTGAAGCTCCCCGCCGGCCTGGACAGCAAGCTGATGCAGCCGCGCGCGGTCGGCGCGCACGTCGCCTACGTGCCGGGCATCGGCTTCTACGCCGACGGGTCGGGCCGCGAGTACATGCGGCTGTCCTACTGCTACCCCGAGCCCGACCAGATCCGCGAGGGCGTGCGCCGCCTCGCCCGGGTCATCGAGGCCGAGCTGGACCTGCACTCCACCTTCGACGCGGTCGACACCGGCACCTTCCGCGCGGTCGGCCGATCCGACGGCACCGCTGCCGGGACCGTCGTCGGCCCCGCCAACAGCGACCGGATCGAGGACTGACGCCCGTGACCGAGCCCGCCCCCTCCCCGGTCGCCGACCGGCCCACCGAGGAGAACCCCCTGCGCGCCGTCGTCCTGGCCGGTGGCCTGACCTTCGAGCGCGAGGTCAGCCTCTCCTCGGGCACCCAGGTGGTCGAGGAGCTCGCCCGCGTCGGCGTGGACGCCGAGCTGCGCGACGCCGACGCGGAGCTGTTGCCGGGCCTGGCCGCCGCGCCGGCCGACGCGGTCTTCGTCGCCCTGCACGGCGCCACCGGTGAGGACGGCGCCCTGCGCGCGGTCCTGGACCTGGCCGGCGTCCCCTACGTCGGCTCCCCGGCCGCCGCCTGCCGGCTGGCCTGGGACAAGCCGGCCGCCAAGTCGGTCGTGCGCACCGCCGGTGTGACCACGCCGGACTGGGTGGCGCTGCCGCACAGCACCTTCCGCGAGCTCGGCGCCGGCGCGGTGCTCGACCTCATCGTCGCCCGGCTCGGGCTGCCGCTGATGGTCAAGCCCGCCTCCGGCGGCTCCGCGCTCGGCGCGCAGAAGGTCACCCGGGTCGAGGACCTGCCCGCCGCGATGGTCAGCTGCTTCGCCTACGGCGACACGGTGCTGGTCGAGCGGTTCGTCGACGGCGTCGAGGTGGCCCTGTCGGTGGTCGACCTGGGGGAGGGACCCGAGGCCCTGCCGGCGGTGGAGATCGAGCCGGAGTCCGGGGTCTTCGACTACACCGCCCGCTACACCCCGGGCCTGACCGAGTACCACGCGCCGGCCCGTCTGGCCGACGACGTCGCCGCCCGTGCGGCGGAGGTGGCGGTGCGGGTGCACGAGGTGCTGGGCCTGGCCGACCTGTCCCGCACCGACGCGATCGTCACGCCCGACGGCGAGGTGCACTTCCTCGAGGTGAACGTGTCCCCGGGACTGACCGAGACGTCGATGTTCCCCATGGCCGTGGAGGCCGCCGGTCACGACCTGGGTGAGGTCCTCGCCCGGCTGCTCACCCGCCGGGCCCGCACCGCCTGAGGTCCCCTCCACAGAGCCCGGGTTCCGTCCGTGACGGAACCCGGGCTCTGTGGTGTCAGACGTCGTCCGGCTCGTCCCGGCGACCGGTGATGTCCGGCGCCATCTGGCCGATGATGCGCTGCAGGTCGTCCACCGATCCGAACTCGACGACGATGCGCCCCTTGGCCCGGCCGATCTGGATCTTCACCTTGGTCTCGAAGACGTCGGACAGCCGGCCGGCGAGGTTTTCGACGCCGGGCGCGTTGAACCGGCGGCTGCGGCGGCGGGAGGCCGGCTGCTCGGCGGCGGCCAGCGCGACGGCCTCCTCGGTGGCTCGCACCGACAGCCCCTCGGCGACGATGCGCGCGGCCAGGGCCTCCTGCGCCTCGGCGTCGTCGAGACCCAGCAGCGCCCGCGCGTGCCCGGCGGAGATGACCCCGGCGGCGACCCGCGTCTGCACCTTCACCGGCAGCTTGAGCAGCCGGATGGTGTTGGTGACCTGCGAGCGGCTGCGCCCGATCCGCTGCGCCAACTCCTCGTGGGTGGCGCCGAACTCCTCGAGCAGCTGCTGGTAGGCCGCCGCCTCCTCCAGCGGGTTGAGCTGGACGCGGTGGATGTTCTCCAGCAGCGCGTCGCGCAGGAGGGCGTCGTCCTCGGTGTCCCGGACGATCGCCGGCACCGTCTCGAGCTCGGCGGCGCGGGCGGCCCGGAGCCGGCGCTCGCCCATGATGAGCTCGTAGCCGCCCTCGCCGCGCTCGCGGACGACGATCGGCTGCAGCAGGCCGAACTCGCGCACCGAGTAGGTGAGCTCCTCGAGCGCCTCGTCGTCGAACACCTGCCTCGGCTGGCGGGGGTTGGGGACGACGTCGGTGACGGAGACCTCGCGCAGCTGGGCGCCGGGGACGCCGACGGTTGCTCCACCGGCCGACGACACGGCCTGCGCGGCGACCGTGGCGGCGGCCTGGGCGGCCGGTGGGAGCAGCGTCACGGACGCCGACGGCGTCCCGGCCGTCCCAGGGGCCACGGGCGTCTCAGCGGCGTGTGCCGGGCCGCCGCCGTCGGTCTCGGGCAGCATCGGCTGCTCGACCGGCGGGGCGCTGGTGGGGATCAGCGCCGCCAGCCCCCGGCCGAGGCCGCCACGCTTGCTCATCGGGTCTCCTCGTCGACGGGGGTGGGAACGGGCAGGACGGCGGCGTCGGTACCGGCGAAGGCCCCGCTCGCGAGGGAGCTGTCCGTGCGCGAGCCGGTGGCCCGGCCCGTCTGCGGACGGATCGCCGGCATGGGAGCGGTCGCCGGCGGCAGCGGGGGAGGTGGCGGGCCCATCGGCCGTGGATCGGTCTCCGGCGCCAGGTGCACGCCCCGCTCGGCGAGCTCGCGGGCGGCCTCGACGTAGCTGGTCGAGCCCCGCGACCCCGGGTCGTAGGTGAGCACCGACTGGCCGTACCCCGGCGCCTCCGACACCCGGACGTTGCGCGGGATGACCGTCCGCAGCACCAGGTCGCCGAAGTGGCTGCGGACCTCCTCGGCGACCTGGTCGGCGAGCTTCGTCCTGCCGTCGTACATCGTCAGCAGGATGGTGCGGACGGCGATCCCCGGGTTGAGGTGTGCGCGCACCAGCTCGATGTTGTTGAGCAGCTGGCCCAGACCCTCCAGCGCGTAGTACTCGCACTGGATCGGGATGAGCACCTCGTCGCCGGCCACCAGCGCGTTGAGCGTGAGCAGCCCCAGCGACGGCGGGCAGTCGATGAGCACGTAGTGCGGCCGCTGGTCCTCGGGCAGGGCGTGGATGTGGCCCTCGATAGCCCGGCGCAGCCGGTACTCGCGCGCGACGACCGAGACGAGCTCGATCTCCGCGCCGGCCAGGTCGATCGTCGCCGGCACGCAGCGCAGGTTCGGGCTCGCCGTCGTCGGGTGGACGACGTCGGCCAGTGAGCTGTCCCCGACCAGGGCGTCGTAGATGGACGGCGTCCCCACCGTGTGCTCGACGCCGAGGGCGGTGCTCGTGTTGCCCTGCGGGTCGAGGTCGATGACCAGCGCCCGCAGGCCGTAGAGCGCGAGCGCCACGCCCAGGTTGACCGTCGAGGTGGTCTTCCCGACGCCGCCCTTCTGGTTGGCGACGGTGATGACCCGGATGCGGCCGGGTGGCGGGAACGGCTCCTGGTCGGCGGCGTGCAGCACCCGGGTGGCCCGCAGCGCCTCCATGGCGATGGGGCTGTCGAACTCCCCGGCGGAACCGGCCGGCGAGTCGGCCGCGAGACTGCTGCGCAGCCGCTGGCCCGGGTCGGTCATCGCGGGTCCTCCCTGCCGTCCCGTTTCACGTGGAACGGGGCGGGTGCCTGTGCGCGTTCCACGTGGAACGCCGTCGTCGCCGTGCGACGGGGCCTCACGATCGGCCCCGCGTCATCACCACCACGGTAGTGGCAGCCTCCCCCAGCCCCGCGCCGACAGCCCGAGGGTGCACGTCGCGCATCCCGGCGGCCTCCAGGTCCGGGAGCAGCGCCGGCAGCTCCTCCAGCGCACGGGCACCGACGAGGGCCACCAGCTGGGCACCCGGGCGGAGCAGTCCGCGGCACCAGCCCACCAGCCGGGGCAGCGCGGCGACGGCCCGGGCGGTGACGACGTCGACCGGCCCCACCGCGGTGACGACCGAGCGCTCCTCGGCACGGCCGCGGACGACCCGCCAGGCGGCGCCGAGCTCGCCGACGACCTCCTCGAGGAACTCGACCCGCCGGGCCATGGGCTCGACCAGCGTCATCCGCAGGTCGGGGCGGGCCAGCGCCAGGGGGATCCCCGGCAGGCCGGCCCCGCTGCCGACGTCCACCACCCGGGCACCCTCGGGCACCGCCTCGGCGACGGCGGCGCTGTTGAGCACGTGCCGCTCCCACAGCCGCGGGACCTCCCGCGGGCCGATCAGCCCGCGGGTGACGCCGTCGGAGGCGAGCCGCGCGACGTAGCGCTCGGCGCCGGGCAGCCCCTCCCCGAAGACGGAGGCCGCGACCTCCGGGGCGGGTGGGGCGGACGGGACGGGAGAGTCGCTCACCGCTCCGGCAGGACCACGACGCGCCGGTGGGGCTCCTCACCCTCCGACTCGCTGCGGACCCCGGTGACGCCGGCGATGACGTCGTGGACGACCTTGCGCTCGAAGGGGTTCATGGGCGCCAGCCGCTCGGCCTGCCCACCGCCGGCCACCCGGCGCGCGGCCTCGGCGGCCATGGCGGTCAGGTCCGCGCGGCGGCGGGCCCGGTAGCCGCCGACGTCGAGCATCAGCCGGCTGCGGACGCCCGTGGACTGGGCGACGGCGAGCCGGGTGAGCTCCTGCAGCGCCTCCAGCACCGCGCCGTCGGCGCCCACCAGGTCGTCGAGGTCACCGCCGACGATGGCCACCGACGCGCGGTCGCCCTCGACGTCGAGGTCGATGTCGCCGTCCACGTCGAGGATGTCGAGCAGCCGCTCGAGGTAGTCCCCGGCGACGTCGCCCTCGCGGACCAGCAGGTCCGTTCCGCCGGCCGCGGCCGCCCGGCCGTTGCCGGCGGCGCCGTCGGAGGTGCCGTCGGCAGGGGCCTCGTCGGTGGGCTCGAGCACGGCGTCGGCGCTGTCGTCGTCGGCGTCGGGCAGGTCGGGGGTCTCGGCCGGCGCGGTGGCGGCCGGGCTCTGGTTCGGGACGCTCACGGAGGTACCTCCAGTCGGTGCGGGCAGCCGGGGCGGGCCCGGTGGTCGGGGGCCGGGGGGCGCGCGGGAGCGCGGCGTCCTCCCGGCGGGTCCGCGGGCGACGGCGTCGCGGGGACGCCGGTGCGGACCCGGGTCTAGCGGCGCTTGCGCTTCCCGCCGGTGCCGGCGGGACGGCCGTGCGGCGCGCGGTTCGACGGCCGGGAGGAGCGGCTGGCGCCGCCGGGGCGACCGGACGCGGTCCCGCCGGACGCGGTCGCGCCGGACGCGGTCGCGCCGGTGCCGGGCGTACCGGTGCCGTCGGCGCCGACGCCGTCGGCAGCCGTACCGGCCGCTGCGGTGCCGTCAGGGACGCCGTCGACGGTGCCGCCGGCCGCGCCGTCCACCGTGCCGCCGTCCTTGGTCAGCGCCACGCCGCCGCTCGCGGGGCGGGGGCCCTTCGTGCGCACCGGCTTGGCGCCGGGCTTGGGCGCCAGGGCCTTCGGGTCGATCGCCGGCTTGTCGGTCGCGGCCTTCGCCGTGGCACCGGGCGACCCGGGCGGGGGCATCTTGCGGAGGATGAAGAACTGCTGGCCCAGCGTCCACAGGTTGTTGGTCATCCAGTACAGGAGGACGCCGATCGGGAAGAAGAAGCCGGTGACGAAGAGGCTGATCGGCATGCCGTAGAGCAGCAACTTCTGCACCATCGCGGCCTGGCCCTCGACCGGGCCGGATCGCGCCATGATCTGCTTCTGCGTGAAGAACGTCGTCGCGCACATGATCACCATGAGCACGAGCGCGACCACGCGGATGCCGCCCTCGGTGACGCCCGGCAGCGCGAGGATGTCGGTGGCCTTCTGCCCCGTCATGTTGAACGACGAGGAGATCGGCGCCCCGAACAACTCCGCGCGAGCGGCCTGGTCGGTGAGCTGGTCGTCCCAGCTGTAGAGCCCCTGGGCGTCCGGCCGCAGCCGGCGCAGGACGTGGAACAGCGAGAGGAAGACCGGGATCTGCGGGAGGATCGGCAGGCAGCCGGCCAGCGGGTTGACCCCGCGCTCCTTCTGCAGCGCCATCATCGCCTGGCTGAAGCCCTGACGGTCGGCGCCGTACTGCTTGCGCAGCTTCTGGATCTCCGGCTGGATCTCCTGCATCGCCCGCTGGCTCTTCACCTGCTTGACGAACAGCGGGAAGAGGATCAACCGGACGGTGACGACCAGGAAGACGATCGACAGGGCCCAGGTGATGCCGCCCGCGGGCGGCAGGAACGTCGAGAACACCGCGTGCCACTGCTTCATGACCCAGGCGATCGCGGTGTACAGCCAGTCAAGCAACGCCAGCCTCCTGCTGCGGGGTCCGGCGGGGAGCCGGCGGGGTCTCGGTGGCGGGACGACGGGCGCCGTCGGCGGCGGGCACCACGGCGGCCGGAGCCGCTGCGGGTCCTGCAGTCCTCGACGTGCGGCCGTCGCCGCCGGTTCCAGGGCGTCGCCGGTCCGCGCGGGGCGGCGGGACCGGGTCGTGGCCGCCGGGGTGCCAGGGCGCGCACTTCAGCAGCCGGACCAGCGCCAGCCAGGAGCCGCGGCCGGCGCCGTGGACGGCGACCGCCTCGGCGGCATAGGCACTGCAGGTCGGCGCGAAGCGGCAGCGCGGAGGCAGCGCGGGGCTGATGGCGCGGGAGTAGAAGCCGACGCCGGCCAGCAGCGCGCGCGCCAGCGGTCCGGGGCGCCGCTCCCCGCGGGTGCTCACGAGCGGGTCCGCGGGGCCGGGGGCCGGTCGCCGAGCACCCGGTCCAGGCCTGCGCTCAGGTCGCGGCGCAGCTGCTCCGACGTCGCCGTCGCCGCCTCGGGACGGGCCCGGACGACCAGGTCGGCGGTGTCGGGCAGCCGGCCGAGCTCCTCGCGGACGACGGCGCGCAGCCGCCGGGTCACGCGGTGGCGCACCACGGAGTTGCCGACCGCCCTGCCCACCACGAACCCGGCCCGGGGGCCGCCCGCCGCACCGTCCGCGGGTACGTCGAGACCCCCGGCCGTGCGGGCCGGGGGTCGGACGGGGAGGAAGTGGAGCACCATGGTCGGCCGACCTGCGCGCCGGCCCGACCGGACGACCGCGGTGAACTCCGGACGCCGGCGCAGGCGGGCCTGCGCGGGCAGCACCTCAGGCGGAGAGCTTCTCGCGGCCCTTGCGGCGGCGGCCGGCGAGGATCGCTCGGCCCGCGCGGGTGCGCATCCGCAGCCGGAAGCCGTGGGTCTTGGACCGGCGGCGGTTGTTCGGCTGGAAGGTGCGCTTGCTCACGGGGTACTCCTACGGCAGGACATCGGTGGTGCGGCCGGCCGGCGGGCAGGCACGCGGCGGGGCTCCGGGGAGGGGCGGCGGGCTCCTCCGCGGGACCCCGCGAGGCTGGTCGCTGCGGCCCGACCGGGGGGAACTGCCCGGACCGGTCCACAGACTCCGACCAGCATAACCGAGGTCCGTCAGGACCGAGGACGCCGTCGGCACCGTTCTGTGCACCCCGCTCCAGGCACACCCCTCCGGGCACCTCCCGCCGACGCCGGGACGACACGATACCGACCCGTCAGGCTGCACCGGCCGGGCGGACGCGCCGTGTCGGCACGCCGACGGATGGGGGACGACACGCCGAACGACACGCGGACCGGACGTCCCGAACGTCCCCGGACGTCGTTGCCGGGCTGTGGACGGGGCTGTTAGCGTCGCCGTCGCTCCGGTCCGGACAGTCCGTCCGGCCCGGGGGCCGACCACCCGGTCGACCTGACCGCCGTCCGCCTCGAGCCGTATCACGACCTCCCTCCCGACCAGCGAGGACGCCGGACCGTCCCGCGACAGCGGGTCGACAAGGCGCCCTGTCGCCAGTCGTGCACAGCCTGTGGACACTCGTGTGGATCCCGTGTGCCTGGATGTCCACATCCCGGACGACCGCGGCACGGGGACGCCGGCCACGGGGACACCGAGGTCGCGACAGCGGGGACGAGTTGCAAGGGGAGGACACGGTCATGGCCGATGCCACGGAGGACCTGGCGGAGGTCTGGGACTCGGTCCGCGAGCGGCTGGCCACCAGCCTGACCCGGCAGCAGAACGCGATGCTCAACCTCACCCGGCCGGTGGGGCTCGTCGGCGGTACCGCGGTCCTGGCCGCGCCCAACGAGTTCACCCAGACCGTGCTGGAGTCCCGGATGCGCCGGGTGCTCGCCGAGGCGCTCTCCGAGCAGCTGGGCCGTGACATCGGCGTGGCCATCCAGCTCGAGGACTCCCCGGCGTCGGCCGCGTCGGAGCCCGACCAGGCGCCCACCCGCCGCCCGTGGGCCCCGGTCGACGCCGGCCCTACCGACGAGGACCGCGAGCGGGCCGACGACGGACGCAGCGCCTTCGGTGTGCGCAGCGACGCCCGGCCGCTGGAGCGGGCGCCCTTCGAGCCGTCACCGTTCGAGTCCGGTCCCCGCTCGCCCTACGACACCCAGCGCCACGACGCGGTGCCGGCGGCCGCCGCCGAGCCGCCGGCACCCTCCGGTGACGGGGCGGGCGAGTGGCCCGGGACCGACTGGAGCCCGGCCAACCGCGGGCGCAGCGGCGGCCGGCGCCGCGGGGTCCCGGCCGGCGAGGGTGCCGAGGTGCTGCCCTTCGACCTCGGCGACGACGCCCCCGAGGAGTCCGCCCAGCGGCGCGGGAACACCGGCCGGACCGCGGGTGGGGCGGTGCCGCTGTTCGGCGACCGCCGTCCGCCGGCCGGCCTGGACCCGGGGCTGAACCCCAAGTACGTCTTCGACAGCTTCGTCATCGGCAACAGCAACCGCTTCGCCCACGCGGCGGCGGTCGCCGTCGCCGAGGCACCGGCGCGGGCCTACAACCCGCTGTTCGTCTACGGCGACTCCGGCCTGGGCAAGACCCACCTGCTGCACGCGATCGGGCACTACGCGGCGCGGATGTTCCCCAACGTGCGGGTGCGCTACGTCAGCACCGAGGAGTTCACCAACGAGTTCATCAACCTGGTGCACTCCGGCCGGGCCGAGGACTTCCGCCGCCGCTACCGGGACATCGACTTCCTGCTCATCGACGACATCCAGTTCCTGGAGCGCGCCGAGCGGACGCAGGAGGAGTTCTTCCACACCTTCAACACGCTCCACAACGCCAGCAAGCAGATCGTCATCACCTCCGACCGGGCGCCGAAGAAGCTGACGACCCTCGAGGACCGGCTGCGCACGCGGTTCGAGTGGGGACTGATCACCGACGTCCAGGCCCCGGACCTCGAGACCCGCATCGCGATCCTGCGGAAGAAGGCCTACGGTGAGCGGCTGCAGGTGCCCGACGCGGTGCTGGAGTTCATCGCGAGCAAGGTGCAGACCAACATCCGCGAGCTCGAGGGCGCGCTGATCCGGGTGACCGCCTTCGCCAGCCTGAACAAGCAGCAGGTCGACCTGCCGCTGGCCGAGCTGGTGCTCAAGGACCTGATCAGCGACGAGCAGGGCCCGCAGATCACCGCGGCGATCATCATGGCCGCGACCGCGGAGTACTTCTCCGTGACGATGGAGGAGCTGCAGGGCGCCAACCGCAGCCGCACGCTGGTCAACGCCCGCCAGATCGCCATGTACCTGTGCCGGGAGCTCACCGAGCTGTCCCTGCCGCGGATCGGCGCCTCCTTCGGCGGCAAGGACCACACCACGGTCATGCACGCGGTCAAGAAGATCACCAACCTGATGAGCGAGCGCCGGGCCACCTACACGCAGGTCACCGAGCTGACCGCGCGCATCAAGAGCCGGGCCCGCCAGTAGCGCCCACCGGCAGCACCGCCGGCGTGTGGACGCCGCGCCCGCTGTCCACAGCCGTGGACGTCGACGGCGGCCGGTCGTACCCGGGTCGTGGCCCGTCGTCGCGCGGCTGACCGGCGGTCACCTGACTCCGTGTCGTCGACATCCCGCCGAGTTGTCCCCAGGGATGTGCACACCCTGGGGAGATCGTGATCGGTGAGTGACCGGGTGTCTCCGGGGAGCGGTCGCACCGCGTTCCGTCCCCAGGTGGTTCCCCATGTGTGCACGCAGCTCGGCGCTGCCGCGCCGACCTGCGCTTTCTCCGCTGCGGCGGGCCGTCGTCCCCACCTCCCGCCGGTGCCGGGCGGCGCACGCCCGACGGACCTGGGCACGGACTGGGGACAGGCAGGGGGCGGAGCGGGGACAGGACGTGGACGACGGAGGGTGACTGTGCACGGCCGTCGAGATATCCACGTGTCGACAACAGGAGGACACGAGTTCCCCACAGTGGGCCAACATGTCGACTCGGGCGCTGACCTGCACGAAGGGGCTCCGTCCCCAGCTTCCACACCGGTGATGACGAGGATGAGGGATGTAGACCGGGAATCTCTCGAACCCCAGTAGGGGTGGGGACGCTGCGGCCCGGAGGGGCTCCGGGGCCGCAGGAACAGCGACGAGCAACAGCGACGAGCAACGGAACGGACACCTGATCGGGTCCCGGGTTCCCCGCACCGTGGCCGGACGGGCACGATGAGCTGCGCAGGACGTACAGAGCACCGCTCCGGGTCGCCGCACGGACGCCGGACGGCAGTGGTGCACAGACAGCAGTGAGCCGTGCAGAGCTGGGGTGGATCGGTCATGGAGTTCCGGGTGACACGCGAGGTGCTCGCCGATGCCGTCGCGTGGACGGCGCGCAGCCTCCCGCCGCGGCCGTCGGTGCCGGTCCTCGCCGGGATCCTGCTCGAGGTCGACGGCAGCCAGCTGTCGGTGTCCGGCTTCGACTACGAGGTGTCCGCCCGCGCGGAGGTCGACGTGCAGGCCGGTGAGAGCGGACGGGTGCTGGTGCCCGGCCGGCTGCTGGCCGAGATCACCCGCGCGCTGCCGCCGCACCCGGTCGACGTCCGCGCCGAGGGCCCGCGGCTGTCGATCACCTGCGGCAACGCCCGCTTCAGCCTCCCGACCCTGCCGGTGGAGGACTACCCGTCGCTGCCGTCGATGCCCTCGTCGGCCGGGGTGGTCGACAGCGACGTCTTCGCCGAGGCCGTCGGCCAGGTGGCCATCGCTGCCGGGCGGGACGACACCCTGCCCATGCTCACCGGCGTCCGGCTGGAGATCGAGGACGACCGGGTGACCCTGGCCGCCACCGACCGCTACCGATTGGCCGTGCGCGAGTTCGCCTGGCGTCCGGAGACCCCTGGCACCTCGGCCGCGGTGCTGGTACCGGCGCGCACGCTCGCCGACGCCGCCCGCACGCTGACCAGCGGCCCGGAGATCGTCGTCTCGCTGTCCTCCGGCGGCTCGGGCGAGGGCATCCTCGGCCTGTCGGGCAAGGACCGGCAGACCACCACCCGGCTGCTGGACGCCGAGTTCGTCAAGTACCGGGCCATCATGCCGAGCGAGTCCGCCGCGTACGCGACGCTGCCGGTCGTGCAGTTCACCGACGCGGCCAAGCGCGTGGCGCTGGTGGCCGAGCGCGGCACGCCGCTGCGCTGCGAGTTCACCCCGGGGCAGGTCACCCTGCGCGCCGGCGGCAGCGACGACGAGGGCCAGGCCGAGGAGCGCTGCGACGTCGAGTTCGACGGCGACCCGCTGACCATCGGCTTCAACCCGACGTTCCTGCTCGACGGGCTGGCCGCGGTGCACACCGGCCGGGCGCGGATGGACTTCACCAGCCCGCTGAAGCCCGCGGTGCTCTCCGGCGTCGAGGAGCCGGCGACCGACGACGACGGGCAGCGGCCCGCGGAGCGCCCCGGCAGCTACCGCTACCTGATCATGCCGGTGCGACTGCCCGGCTGAACGAAGATCACCCTTCCCCCACGCCTGCACGCTCGGCGCGGGACCTGGAGGGTGGCCGGCACGAGGTGTCCCGGGCCGCCGGCCCGGGCACGGCAGTGCGCGGGCACCCGCACCGGCGCGTGCGCCCGCGTGACGACGACGGTGTGCGACGAGAGGACGAGAACCGTGCAGCTGGGGCTGATCGGGCTGGGCAAGATGGGCGGCAACATGGCCGAGCGGCTGCGCCGCGGCGGTCACGAGGTGGTCGGGTACGACCGCGCGCCGGGGAAGCGGGACGTCGACAGCCTCGAGGCGCTGATCGGCGCGCTGTCGGCACCGCGCGTGGTGTGGGTGATGGTCCCGGCCGGTGAGCCGACCCGGGCCACGGTCAAGGAGCTGGCCGGCCTGCTGGAGCCCGGCGACGTGATCGTCGACGGCGGGAACTCCCGGTACACCGACGACCAGGTCCACGACGTGATGTGCCGCGAGAAGGGCATCGGCTACGTCGACGCCGGCGTCTCCGGCGGGGTGTGGGGCCTGGAGAACGGCTACGCGCTGATGGTCGGCGGGACGAAGGACGACGTCGCGAAGGTGCAGCCGGTGTTCGACGCGCTCAAGCCGCCGTCGCCGACCGACGAGGCCGGTCAGGCGGTCCCCGGTGCCGGGTTCGTGCACGCCGGGCCCGTGGGCGCCGGGCACTTCAGCAAGATGGTCCACAACGGCATCGAGTACGCGCTCATGCAGGCCTACGGCGAGGGCTACGAGCTGCTGGCGGCCGTCGACCTGATCGAGGACGTGCCGGGCGTCGTCAAGTCCTGGACCCAGGGCACGGTCATCCGGTCCTGGCTGCTCGACCTGCTGGTGCGCGCGCTCGACGAGGACCCGGCGCTGGAGAGGATCCGCGGCTACGCGGAGGACTCCGGCGAGGGCCGCTGGACCGTCGAGCAGGCCATCGAGAACTCCGTCCCGATGCCGACGATCGCCGCGTCGCTGTTCGCCCGCTTCTCCTCGCGCCAGGACGACTCGCCGACGATGAAGGCGGTCGCGGCGCTGCGCAACCAGTTCGGCGGGCACGCGGTCCGCGGGATCCAGGCCGAGGAGGTCGAGCGCCCGGCGTGAGCACGGCCGTCGTCCTCCCCGCAGGGCGCTGATGTACGTCCGGCACCTGCAGCTGGTGGACTTCCGCAGCTGGGAGAAGGTCGACCTGGTGCTGCAGCCCGGGCCGACCGTGTTCGTCGGCCGCAACGGCGAGGGCAAGACCAACCTCGTCGAGGCGGTCGGCTACCTCGCGACCATGAGCAGCCACCGGGTGTCGGCCGACGCCCCGCTGGTGCGCCACGGTGCGGGGCAGGCGGTGGTGCGCGCGGCGCTGCGCCGGGAGGACCGCGAGCTGCTCGTCGAGGTCGAGGTCAACCCGGGCCGGGCCAACCGGGTGCGGGTCAACCGGGCGGCGCTGCCGCGCCCGCGCGAGCTCCTCGGGCTGGTGAAGAGCGTGCTGTTCGCCCCCGAGGACCTCGCGCTGGTGCGCGGGGACCCGGCCGAGCGCCGCCGGTTCCTCGACGACCTGCTGGTCAGCCGCACCCCACGGCTGGCCGGCGTGCGCAGCGACTACGAGCGGGTGCTCAAGCAGCGCAACGCCCTGCTCAAGACGGCGCGGATGGCCCGCGGCGACGCGCTGGCCACCCTCGACGTGTGGGACGCCCACCTCGTCGAGCTCGGCGGGCAGCTGCTGGCCGCCCGCCTCGCGCTGGTCGCCGACCTGGTCCCGCACGTCGCGCGCGCCTACGCCACCGTGGCCGGCGCCGGCGGCGTGGCCGCGGGGCTCGGGTACAGCAGCACCGTGCCGCTGGCCGGCGACGGCGCCCCGCTGGTCCCGGACGCACCCACGCCGCGGGCCGCCGAGCTGTCGGCCGCGCTGCGCGAGCGGATCGCCGAGCGGCGCCGCGACGAGGTGGACCGCGGGATGACGCTGGTCGGCCCGCACCGCGACGACCTGGTCCTGCACCTGGGCGCCGTGCCGGCCAAGGGCTTCGCCAGCCACGGGGAGTCCTGGTCGCTCGCGCTGGCGCTCAAGCTCGGCTGCTTCGGCCTGCTGCGGGCCGACGGCGAGGAGCCGATCCTGGTGCTCGACGACGTGTTCGCCACCCTGGACGCCGGGCGGCGGGCGGCGCTGGCCGAGGTCGCCCGGTCCGCCGAGCAGACGCTCATCACCGCCGCCGTGCTCGACGACGTGCCCGACGAGCTGAGGGGAGCCCGCGTGGAGGTCGGGGAGGGGACGGCGACGCTGGCCTCGACCGTCGAGGAGGGTCCCGGTGCCTGACGACCGGCCACCACCCGATCGACCGACCCGGCCCAGCGACATCGCCCGCGCCGCGCTCGAGGCCGCCCGCGCGGCATCGGCCTCCCGCCCGGCGCCCACCCGCCGCCGGGTGGCCGGCCCGCGGCGGAGGTGGACCGGTCCCGGACCCGGTGAGGACGACCCGCAGCCGCTGGCCCGCCTGGTCGACTCGCTGGTCAGCACGCAGGACTGGTCGGAGCAGACCCGGGTGGGCGCGGTCTTCGGCCGCTGGTCGACGATCGTCGGCCAGGACATCGCCAGCCACTGCCGGCCCGAGACGCTCACCGAGGGCGAGCTGCTCGTCGTCGCCGAGTCCACGGCCTGGGCCACCCAGCTGCGGCTGCTCGCGCCGACCATCCTCGCCAAGCTGCGCGCATCGGTCGGCGGGGACGTCGTGACACGGCTGCGCGTTGTCGGACCGACGGCCCCCAGCTGGAAGAAGGGCCCGCGGTCGGTCCGCGGGCGGGGGCCCCGCGACACGTACGGATGAGGACGGTGCCCCGATGAGCAGCCCCCGCGACGACCGGCCCGGCGACGACGACCCCCGCGACGACGACCCCCGCGACGACGACCCCCGCGACGACGACCCCCGCGACGACCGGCAGGAGCCGATCCACCTCGGCGACGACGACCGGGCACCGCAGAGCGCCCCGGTGACCGTCGGGTCCGGCCGGCCGCCGCGGGAGCCGGGCGTGGTGCAGCAGGTCTTCGCCTACCGGGGTGACACCGTCGGCGCGCAGGGCTGGGCGCTGCAGCACGGCTGGGAGATCTCCGACGGCACCGCGCCGCAGGACGCCGTCCTCGCCGAGCTGGTGGCCACCGCCCCGGTGCGGGCGACGAGGGACCACCGCCCGGCCGGGGTGATGCGCGGCCGCAGCGGGAGCCTGGAGCTGGTCGCCTTCGACGTCGTCTTCGTCGACAAGCGGCACACCGTGCCGGAGTACGCGGTCACCGCCGCGCCGGTGCTCCTGCCGCTGCCCGGCCTGCGGCTCGCGCCGGCGCGCTTCTGGCGGCACGGCACCGGCGGCCTGCTGCACGTGCCCAGCGGCGAGCCGCAGTTCGACGCCCGCTGGGTGCTGCTGGCCGCCGAGGACGGCGAGGCGGTGCGCCGGCTGGTCGGCGACGTGACCGTCCGCGGTCTGCTGATGCACTCCGACGACGGCGACGAGTTCTGGGCGGCCGCTGGTCACCTCGCCGCCATCCGGCCCGACGGCCAGCGCCCCGAGCTGATCGAGCACCACGCCCGCCTGCTGGGCGCGATGGTCGCGGCCCTGGCCGGCGCCGCCTGACCTGCGCGTGTCCGCTCCCGAGCAGGCGCCCTCCGCCGCCCTGCGCGACCTGCTCCCCCTCGTCCGCCCGCACAGGCGCCCGCTGCTGCTCGCCGCCGGGCTCTCCCTCGTGGGCGCGGCCGCCGCGCTGGCACAGCCCGCGCTGACCGGCCTGGTCATCTCCGCCGTCGGCGCCGGCCGGCCGCTGCTGCCCGCCGTGTCCGCGCTCCTGGTGGTGCTGGTGGCCGGGGCGGTGCTGAACGCCGTGCAGTCCTACGTGCTGCAGCGCACGGGGGAGGGCGTCGTGCTCACCACCCGCCGCGCGGTGGCCGACCGGCTGCTGCGGCTCCCGGTCTCGGAGTACGACCGGCGCCGGACCGGCGACCTGATGTCGCGGGTCGGCGCGGACACCACGCTGTTGCGCGCCACGGTCACCTCCGGCGTGGTCGAGGTCGTGGGCTCGGCGGTGGTCGGCGTCGGCGCCCTCGTGGCGATGGCGCTGGTCGACGTCTGGCTGCTGCTGGTGACCGTCGCCGCCGTCGCGGTCGGCCTGACCGTGGTGGTGCTGAGCAGCCGGCGGATCCGGACGCTGTCGCGCGTCGCGCAGGAGGAGGTCGGCGCGATGACGGCGGCCGTCGAGCGGGCGCTGTCGGCGGTGCGCACCATCCGGGCCAGCGGTGCCACCGCGCGCGAGGTCGACGCGGTCGGCGCCAGTGCCGAGCGGGCGTACCGGGCAGGCGTCTCGGTGGCCCGGGTGGAGGCGTACGTGGCGCCGGCGGGGTCGATCGCCGTCCAGGGCGCGTTCCTCGCCGTCCTCGGGCTGGGCGGCTACCGCGTGGCCACCGGCTCGATCGCCGTCGCCGACCTGGTCGCCTTCATCCTCTACCTGTTCCTGCTGGTCATGCCGCTGGGGCAGGCGGTCGCGGCGTGGACGCAGCTGCAGACCGGGCTGGGGGCGCTGGCCCGCATCCAGGAGGTGCTGGTCCTCGAGCCCGAGCACGACGCCGTCGCCGAGGTGGGTGGCGCGCACGTCTCGTCGCTGTCGGCACCGCGCCGGCCGGCCGCCGGCGTCCCGCTGCTGCAGCTCGACGACGTCTCGTTCGCCTACCCCGACGGCACGCAGGTGCTGAGCGGGGTGTCGCTGTCGGTCCCGGCCGGCAGCCGGGTGGCGCTGGTCGGGCCGTCGGGCGCGGGCAAGTCGACGGTGCTGGCGCTGGTCGAGGGCTTCTACCCGCTGACCGGCGGCACGATCCGCTGGGCCGGCACCGACGTCCGCGAGCTGCCGCGGGCGGCGCTGCGCGCGCAGCTGGGCTACGTCGAGCAGGAGGCGCCGGTCCTGGCCGGGACGGTGCGGGAGAACCTGCTGCTGGCGGCTCCGGACGCCGGCGACGACGCGTTGTGGGCGGTGCTGGCCGACGTCGGGCTGACCGGGGTGGTGCAGCGCTCGGCGCGCGGGCTGGACGTGCCCGTCGGCGACGAGGGCGTGCTGCTGTCCGGCGGGGAGCGCCAGCGGCTGGCCATCGCGCGCTCACTGCTGTCCCGCCCGGCGCTGCTGCTGCTCGACGAGCCGACCGCGAGCCTCGACGCCCGCAACGAGAACCTGCTGCGCGAGACACTGGCCGCCGCGGCCGCCGACCGGGCGCTGCTCGTCGTCGCCCACCGGTTGTCCACCGTGCTCGACAGCGACCAGATCGTCGTCCTGGACGGCGGCCGGGTGGTCGCCCGCGGCACGCACGCCGAGCTGGTGGAGACCAGCCCCCTCTACCGCGAGCTGGCCACCGCCCAGCTCCTCGTCTGAGGTCACGCACGATCAGGTGACCTGATCGTGCTGCGTCCTGGCCCACGGTCGACGGTGGGCCAGGACGCGTCAGGGTGAGCCAGGACGGACGCTCGCCCTTCCTCAGGCGGCGCGGTCGCGGGGCCGGGTGCCCTTCTCGCCGAGCGCCTCGGCGGCGCGCGTGATGTTGCGGATCATGCTGCCGAAGACGACGCCGTGGAACGGCGAGACGCTCCACCAGTAGAGCTGCCCGAGCAGGCCGAGCGGGTGGAACGTCGCCTTCTGCCGCAGCCGGGTACGCCCGGAGTCGGCTCGTTCCACGTGGAACTCGAGCCAGGCGAGGCCCGGCAGGCGCATCTCCGCGCGCAGCCGCAGCAGCCGGCCCTCGTCGAGCTCCTCGACCCGCCACCAGTCCAGCGCGTCACCGACGTAGAGGTCGGCCGGGTCGCGCCGGCCGCGGCGCAGGCCGACTCCCCCCACGGCCCGGTCCAGCCAGCCGCGGACCTCCCAGGCCAGCGGGAAGCTGTACCAGCCGGTCTCCCCGCCGATGCCCTCGACCACCCGCCACAGTGCGTCGGGGGTGGCGTCGGTCTCGCGGGTGCGCTCGTCGAGGTAGAGACTCCCGCCGGCCCAGTCGGGATCGGAGGGCAGCGGGTCCGACGGCGCCCCGGGCACCGAGGCGCCGGTCCACCGGGTGTCGACGGCGTTGTTGCGGACCTTCAGCACGGCCAGGCGCACCGCCTCGTCGAAGCCGAGCAGCCCCTCGGGCGGGTCCGGCACGTACTGCGCGATGTCGTGCTCCTTGCACACGACGGTGTTGCGCAGCGACTCCACCAGCGGGCGTGCGATGGCCGCCGGGACCGGCGTGATGACGCCGACCCAGTGGCTCGACAGCGACGGTGTGAAGATCGGTACCGGCAGGATCCGCCGCCGCGGCAGGCCGGTCACCTCGGCGTAGCGCTGCATCATCGTGGCGTAGTCCATGACGTCGGGACCGCCGATGTCGAAGCTCCGGTGGACGTCGGGCGGGAGCGTGGCGACGCCGACCAGGTACCGCAGCACGTCGCGGACGGCGATCGGCTGGATCCGGCTGTGCACCCAGCGCGGGGTGACCATGACCGGCAGCCGCTCGGTGAGGTAGCGCAGCATCTCGAAGGACACCGAGCCCGACCCGAGGACGATCGCCGCCCGCAGCACGACGGTGGGCACCCCGGAGTCGAGCAGCACCCGCGCCACCTCGGTCCGGCTGCGCAGGTGCGGGGAGAGCTCCTCGTCCTCCGGCTCGAGCCCGCCGAGGAAGACCAGCCGGCCGACACCGGCCTCGCGCGAGGCGCCGGCCACGACCTCCGCCGTCCGCCGCTCGGTCGCCTCGAACTCCGGGCCGCTGCCCAGGGAGTGGACGAGGTAGTAGAGGACGTCCACGCCCTCGCAGGCGCGGGCCACGGCGTCCTCGTCGGAGGCGTCGCCCTCGGCGACCTCCACCTGCCCGATCCAGGGCCGGTCGCGGAGCTTGCGGGGCGAGCGGGTGAGCACGCGGACCCGGTGTCCCGCGGCCAGCAGTTCCGGGACGAGGCGACCGCCGACGTAGCCGGTGGCGCCGGTGACCAGACAGGTGAGTGCACGCTCGGCTGGTGCCATGTCGACCAGTCTGCGAGCGGCGGGCACCCCCCGCCGGACGGTCGGAACGGTTCCGTGCTCCCCGGTCCCCGGCCAGCGGCCCTGGGCGGGCGTGTCGGACCCCGGGGCAACACAGGTGGTGCGTCCGGGGCCGTGAGTGGCGCAGGAGCGCCCTCAGGGCGTGCGTGACGCCGTTCTTGTCGGTGGACCCGGTAACATGGGAACCAGGAATCCCCAGCATCCGGCTCAGTGGCGCTGTGCGCCCTCGGACCCCCTCCCTCCGCGGGGGTGCCGCACGCCGGTCGCTCGACAGAAGGGCCCCACGTGGTCGCTCGACCGAAGACCGAGAACGCCTACTCCGGCAGTTCCATCACCGTCCTCGAGGGGCTCGAGGCGGTCCGCAAGCGCCCCGGCATGTACATCGGTTCCACCGGCGAGCGCGGCCTGCACCACATGGTCTGGGAGGTCGTCGACAACTCCGTCGACGAGGCGCTGGCCGGCTACTGCGACACCGTCCGGGTCACCCTGCTGGCCGACGGCGGCGTCCGGGTCGAGGACAACGGCCGTGGCATCCCGGTCGACGTGCACCCCCGCGAGAAGCGGCCGACCGTCGAGGTCGTCATGACGGTGCTGCACGCCGGCGGCAAGTTCGACGGCAAGAGCTACGCCGTCTCCGGTGGTCTGCACGGCGTCGGCGTCACCGTCGTCAACGCGCTGTCCAGCTCGCTCGACGTCCGGATCTGGCGCGACGGCACGGAGTGGCACCAGTCCTACACGCTGGCCAAGCCCGGTCCGCTCGAGGAGGTCGGGCCGACCACCAAGCGCGGCACCCAGATCACCTTCTGGGCCGACGGGTCCATCTTCGAGACGACCACCTACTCGTTCGACACCATCAGCCGCCGCCTGCAGGAGATGGCCTTCCTCAACAAGGGCCTGACCATCGTCCTGCGCGACGAGCGACCGGGTCAGGGCAAGGCCGACACGGGCATGGCCGACGAGATCTCGGTGGCCGAGGCGGCTCCCGCCCCCGGGCACGAGGCCGCGGCGTTCGAGCCCACCGAGATCACCTACCGCTACGACGGCGGCCTCGAGGACTACGTCCGCCACATCAACGCGAAGAAGACCCCGATCCACCGCTCGATCGTCGGCTTCGGCGCCGAGGGCCTCGGCAAGAACGACATGCGGATGAGCGTCGAGGTCGCGATGCAGTGGTCCGACGCCTACTCGGAGTCGGTCTACTCCTTCGCCAACACGATCAACACGCACGAGGGCGGCACCCACGAGGAGGGCTTCCGCACCGCGCTGACGTCGATCGTCAACCGCTACGCCGTCGAGAAGAAGCTGCTCAAGGAGAAGGACGAGAAGCTCACCGGCGAGGACATCCGCGAGGGCCTGGCCGCGATCGTCTCGGTCAAGATCGGCGACCCGCAGTTCGAGGGCCAGACGAAGACCAAGCTGGGCAACACCGAGGTCAAGGGGTTCGTGCAGAAGGTCTGCAACGAGCAGATCTCGCACTGGTTCGAGGCCAACCCGGCCGAGGCCAAGACGATCATCACCAAGGCCGCCTCAGCCGCCCGCGCCCGACGTGCCGCGCAGGACGCGCGCAAGCTCGCCCGCAAGAACCTGCTGAGCAACAACTCGCTGCCGGGCAAGCTCGCCGACTGCCGCTCCACCGACCCGCGCGCCTCGGAGATCTACATCGTCGAGGGCGACTCGGCCGGCGGCTCGGCCAAGTCCGGCCGCGACTCGATGTTCCAGGCGATCCTGCCCATCCGCGGCAAGATCATCAACGTCGAGAAGGCGCGCATCGACCGGGTCCTCAAGAACACCGAGGTCCAGTCGATGATCACGGCGTTCGGTACCGGCATCCACGACGAGTTCGACGTCTCGAAGCTCCGGTACCACAAGATCGTCCTGATGGCCGACGCTGACGTCGACGGCCAGCACATCCGCACGCTGCTGCTCACCCTGCTGTTCCGCTTCATGCGGCCGCTGGTCGAGGCCGGCTACGTCTACCTGGCCCAGCCGCCGCTGTACAAGATCAAGTGGGGCGGCAAGTTCGGTGACGAGTACGTCTACACCGACAAGGAGCGCGACGCCGTCCTCAAGGCCGGCGCCGAGGCCGGCCGCAAGCTGCCCAAGGACGACGCGATCCAGCGGTTCAAGGGGCTCGGCGAGATGAACGCCACCGAGCTGTGGGAGACCACCATGAACCCCGAGACCCGGATCCTGCTCCAGGTCACCCTCGAGGACGCCGCGACCGCCGACGAGCTGTTCAGCGTGCTCATGGGCGAGGACGTCGACGCCCGCCGCAGCTTCATCACCCGCAACGCCAAGGACGTCCGCTTCCTCGACGTGTGACGAGGACCCCGTGCCCCCCGCTGCCGGCACGTCCGCAGCGGGCGTGCGGGGACCTCACCACGCCGGCCTGCGACTTCCTCCTTCGACAGTGGAGAACTGAACCGTGACGGAGACCCCACCCCGCGACCGCGTCGAGCCGGTCGACCTCCAGCAGGAGATGCAGCGCAGCTACATCGACTACGCGATGAGCGTGATCGTGGGCCGCGCGCTCCCGGAGGTCCGGGACGGCCTCAAGCCCGTGCACCGCCGCGTGTTGTTCGCGATGTACGACCAGGGCTTCCGCCCCGACCGCGGCTACGTCAAGTGCGCCCGCGTCGTCGGTGAGGTGATGGGTAACTACCACCCGCACGGCGACAGCTCGATCTACGACGCCCTCGTGCGGCTGGCCCAGCCGTGGTCGATGCGCTACCCGCTGGTCGACGGCCAGGGGAACTTCGGCTCGCCGGGCAACGACCCCGCCGCGGCCATGCGCTACACCGAGGCCCGGCTGACGCCGCTGGCCATGGAGATGCTGGCCAACATCGACGAGGAGACCGTCGACTTCCAGCCCAACTACGACGGCAAGAACCAGGAGCCGCTGGTCCTGCCGGGGCGCATCCCCAACCTGCTCATCAACGGCTCGGCCGGCATCGCCGTCGGCATGGCCACCAACATGCCGCCGCACAACCTCCGCGAGGTCGCCTCCGCGGTGTTCTGGATGCTGGAGCACCCCGACGCCGAGGCGGAGGAGGCCCTCACCGCGTGCATGGAGCGGATCAAGGGCCCCGACTTCCCGACCCACGGCCTCATCGTCGGCCGCGACGGCATCGAGGACGCCTACCGGACCGGCCGCGGCTCGGTCCGGATGCGCGCGGTGGTCACCGTCGAGGAGGACGCCCGCGGCCGGGTGCAGCTCGTCGTCACCGAGCTGCCCTACCAGGTCAACCCGGACAACCTCGCCGAGGCGATCGCCGAGGGCGTCAAGGACGGCCGGCTGCAGGGCATCAGCGAGATCGCCGACGAGTCGAGCGACCGGGTCGGCCGCCGGCTGGTCATCACGCTGCGCCGCGACGCCGTGGCCAAGGTCGTGCTGAACAACCTCTACAAGCACACCCAGCTGCAGACGTCGTTCGGCTGCAACATGCTCTCGATCGTCGACGGCGTCCCGCGGACGCTGCGCCTCGACGAGCTGGTGCGCCTCTACGTCGACCACCAGATCGAGGTCATCCAGCGGCGGACCCGCTACCGGCTGCGCAAGGCCGAGGAGCGCGCGCACATCCTGCGCGGCTGGGCCAAGGCCCTCGACCAGCTCGACGCCGTCATCGCGCTCATCCGCAGCAGCCCGTCGGCCGACGAGGCCCGCAGCGGACTCATGGAGCTCCTCGACGTCGACGAGATCCAGGCGATCTCGATCCTCGACCTGCAGCTGCGCCGGCTGGCCGCCCTCGAGCGCCAGCGAATCCTCGACGAGCTGGCCGAGATCGAGGCCCGCATCGCCGAGCTGCAGGCGATCCTCGACTCGCCCCAGCGCCAGCGGGAGATCATCCGCGACGAGCTGGCCGAGATCGTCGACAAGTACGGCGACGACCGCCGCACGCAGTTCGTCGCGAACGACGGCGACGTCTCCATGGAGGACCTCATCGCGGAGGAGGAGGTCGTCGTCACCATCACCCGCACCGGCTACGCAAAGCGGACGAAGAGCGACCTCTACCGCTCCCAGCGCCGCGGCGGGAAGGGAGTGATGGGGGCCGCCCTCAAACAGGACGACCTCGTCGACCACTTCTTCGTGGGCTCGACCCACGACTGGATCCTCTTCTTCACCAACAAGGGGCGGGTCTACCGCGCCAAGGCCTACGAGCTGCCCGAGGCCAACCGCACCGCCCGCGGCGCGCACGTGGCCAACATCCTGGCGTTCCAGCCGGACGAGAAGATCGCCCAGGTCATGCAGATCAAGGACTACGGCGTCGCGCCGTACCTGGTCCTGGCCACGGCGAACGGGCAGGTGAAGAAGACCCGGCTGTCGGACTTCGACTCCCCCCGCAGCGGCGGCGTCATCGCGATCAACCTGCGGGACAGCGACGAGCTGGTCGGCGCCGCGCTGATCGACCCGGAGCAGGACCTGCTGCTGGTCACCCGCGCGGCCATGTCCATCCGGTTCAAGGCCGACGACGCCACGCTGCGGCCGATGGGCCGGGCCACCGAGGGCGTGCGCGGCATCGTGCTGGCCCCCGGCGACCGGCTGCTGTCGATGATGGTGGTCGAGGAGGGCGTCGACGTCATGGTCGCCACCGAGCGGGGCTTCGCCAAGCGGACCGGCATCGAGAACTACCCGGCGCAGGGCCGCGGCGGGAAGGGCGTGCTCACCGCCGACCCCAAGGCGCGCAAGGGCGCCCTGGTCGGGGCCCTCGCGGTGCGGCTCGGCGACGAGCTGTACGCGATCACCTCCGGCGGCGGCGTCATCCGGACACCGGTCAACGGCGTGCGCCACAACAAGGACAGGGCCACGATGGGTGTCAAGCTCATGAACTTGCCCGAGGACGTGACGATCGTGGCGATCGCCCGGACGACGGACAACGACGAGCCCGCCGCCTAGTGTGAGACCGGGAGCACGGCGAGTGGCGACCTCGGGTCGCCGCTCGCCCCCGGCTCCCTCTGACGGGAACGACCGGCGCTCGGGCGCCTCCGGCACCACGCCGGGGCGACCGGACGCGACGACGCGGCGAGGGCCGCAGGCGAACGGGAGAACGGCATGAGCGACCGGCCGCAGGCGGTGCGCACCGGGGTCCGCCCGGACGGCGCGCTCGGGTCGGACGGCACGCCGGGGGCGGCTGCGTCCCCGGTCGGTGCGTCTCCGGTGGGTGCGTCCGCGGCCGGCCAGCAGGGCCCGGGTGGCCCGTCGCTGGCCAAGCCGCCCACGGGCCAGATCCCCGGTCAGGCACCGGGCCAGTTCCCCGGCCAGGCACCTGCGCAGGCCCCCGGCCAGATCCCCGGTCAGGTCCCGGCCGACGCCACCGTCCCGCCTCCCTCGGGCAGCACCCAGGTCGTGCCGCCGGCCTCCGTGGCGCCCCCGCCGGCCGCCGGCGCCCGCACCGGGCAGCAGCAGGCGACCGGGAAGGGCAAGGGCCGCGGTGGCCGCGGTCCGCGCCGGGCTCGGCTGCAGCTGCGGCACATCGACACCTGGTCGGCGCTGAAGATCTCGCTGGTCCTGTCGATCGCGCTGTTCTTCGTCTGGATGGTCGCGGTCGGGATCCTCTACGGCGTCCTGTCCGGCCTCGGCGTCTTCGACACCCTCAACGACCTGTTCGGCCAGCTCGGTACGGCGTCGGACGGCGAGGGCGGCAGCAACGTCATCACGCCGGGCGTCGTCTTCGGCGGGGCAGCGGTCATCGGCGCCATCAACATCGTGCTGATGACGGCTCTGTGCACCGTCGCGGCGTTCGTCTACAACCTCTGCGCCGACCTCGTCGGCGGCCTCGAGGTCACGCTCGCCGAGCGCGACTAGCCGGTACCCGCGTGCAGGAGCCCGGCGGGGTCCAGGTACGCTCGTCGAGGTCCACGGGCCTGTAGCTCAGGCGGTTAGAGCGCATCCCTGATAAGGATGAGGCCGGAGGTTCAAGTCCTCCCAGGCCCACCCGTGTACCGGTGCCCCCGGCACCGCGGCAGCGAGGCCCCGTCCGTGGCCGCCGTCCCAGGAGGTACCGCGTGCTCAAGAAGCTGGCCCTGGCCGCAGTCGCGGCCGGCGCCGTCGCTGCAGTCCGCCGACGCTCGTCCGGCAACGGCACGAGCGAGGCCGACCTGTGGCACGAGGCCACGAACGGCCCGCAGTCGGTCAGTCGCCCCACCACCCGCTGACCCCGCGCTCCCGTCCGGGAGCGCCCGGGGACAGCTCGGGGACGTAGCTCAATTGGCAGAGCACCGCCTTTGCAAGGCGGGGGTTAGGGGTTCGATTCCCCTCGTCTCCACTCGCACGACCCCGTTCTGACCTGGTCGTTCCCGTTCGATGGAACGTCTCGGCAAGGCTCCGGAGAGGCTCCGGTCCGCAACGAGTCCGCACGCGGTCCGCACGAGCGGTACCGCAGGGCGTCGAGCCGGTCGGCCACCTCGTCCAGGTCGTCGTCGAAGGGGTCGGCGTAGCGGTCGAGCGTCATGGCCGCCGACGCGTGCTCGAGCATCCGCTGCACGGCCTTCACGTTGGCCCCGGCGCTGATGGCCAGGGACGCCGCGGTGTGCCGCAGCTCGTGGGGCGTCAGCACCGGGACCCTGATCTCCCGGGCCGCCTCGCCGAACCACGCGGCCCGGGCGTTGCGGTTGCGGAGGACGGCGTCGACCAGGGAGCGGGGGAGCGCACGGTGCGCCGGCTGTTGTTCTCCGGCGTGCCCCAGACGAGGTGCTTGCCGTCGACCTCGGTCACCGCCTCCTCGATGAGCACCCGGCGGCGGAGCAGGTCGACGTGCCGCACGCGCAGCGCGGCGAGCTCCGACCGCCGCAGGCCGCAGTAGCCGAGGACGAGGACGGCGACTCTGCCGGGACCGGCCGCCTCTGCGAGGGCCCCGAGCCGCCCGGCCGTCAGGTAGCGCCGGCACCCCTGCTCGAGGGCAGGCAGCGCGACGCCGAGTGCGGGGTCGAGGACGAGTCGCCGGTCGCGCACCGCGAGTCCGAGGACACCGGAGAGCACCCCCTGCGTCTTGCGCACCGAGGCGCCGGCCAGGCCGCGGTCGCTCAGCTCGGCCGGCCAGGCCTGGACGTCGCTGTGGGCGATACGTACGAGGGGTACGTCGCCCCAGCGAGGCAGCACGTGCGTCCGCAGCACGTCCGCGCATCGGGCCCGCGAGGTCCCGGTACCCGCGCACGCCAGGTGCCGTTGGGCCGCCGCGAGATGTTGGACACCGCGTCCTCCTCCAACCCTCACCACGTCAGTCAGCCAGCCCGCCGGTAGAGACGGACGTGTCCACAGGTTGCTCATCGGCACGTGGATGGGCAGCGGTCGGTAGGCACCGGCCGAACTCCGAGTCTCGAGGTCGTTGGCCCACGTCGCGTGCGCACTCCTCCGGAAGTCCTCCAGTAGCAGGGCAGCGGGTCGCGAGTCCGGTCAGCGGCTCCGGCATCCGCCGGTGAAAGCGCTCCCCATTCCGGAGGAGTCGCGTTCAGCCTGGTCGGTTCCGTTCCGATATCGCGTGTAACAGCCCCACAGGATGAACGGGAGCGCGGCGTGAGTACCGAGAATGCCGCACTTGTCACGTCCGGATCATGGGCCGTCGGCGCCGCGAGAGGCGACGGGCTCGAGGCCCCGATCGGCTCGGACCGGAGTTCGACGCCGGCGCACGGCCTCCTCCGGCGGGTGGCCCGGGCGCTGCCCTCGGGACGTCAGCTCCCGGACGAGCAGTGGGAGCAGCACCACCGCTTCGTCCTGCGGACCCTGGCCGGATTGACCGTGGCCGTCCTCGTCTACGCCCTCGTCAGTGGTCATGGCGTCCTGGGGGCTGGAGGTCTTGCCGCTCCTGTGGCGGTCCTGGGGCTGACCGCTGCTCTCCCGATGCTGACCCGGGGCGAGAAGGCCAACGTCGCGGCCGTCGGGTTGATGACCGCGGCTGCGGTGGTCGTCCACATCTCCGGCGGGCGCACCGAGGCCCACTTCCTCTTCTTCGCCCTGCTGCCCCTGGCTGCGCTGTACGCGACCCCGGTGCCGTTCGTCATGGCCGTCGGCTTCGTGGCCCTGCACCACTTCCTCCTCGGCTCGATGCTGCACGGTTCGGTGTTCCCGCACGGCCACTCCGTCCTCCAGATGTCCCTGCTGCACGCCGTCTTCATCCTCATCGAGGCGTGGGCGTGCTTCGTCGCCTGGCGTCGCTTCGAGGACCGCCGCGAGTTCGTCGAGCAACTGGCGTCTGACCGCACCGCCCAGCTGCACGAGCAGCGTGACCAGCTGGTGCGCTTGGCGGCAGTGGTGCAGTCCACGGACGACGCCGTGTTCACCGCGACGCTCGGCGGACTGATCGAGACGTGGAACCCGGGAGCGCAGCGCCTGTACGGCTACACCGCCGAGGAGGTCCTCGGACGACACGTCCGCATCCTGGTCGCGCCGGGCATGGAGCGGCTGGTCGCGCCGGCACTGGCTGCGCTCCAGCAGAACCCCGGTCTGCACATCGAGAGGCTGCACCAGCGCAAGGACGGCTCGGTCTTCGAGGCGCTGCTCACCGTCTCCGCCATCCGGGGCGAGGACGGTGAGCTCACCGGCCACGCCGCCATCGCGCGGGACGTCACCGAGCAGAAGCGTGCCCAGGCAGAGGCGCTGAGCAGTGCCCAGCGCCTCCAGGAGCAGGCGGGTGAGCTGAGGAGGCTCGCCCTGCACGACCCACTGACCGGACTGGCCAACCGGGCACTGCTGCGCACTCGTCTCGAGGCCGTGCTGAGCGCTCGCCGCACCGGTCCCAGTGCGGTCCTGCTCCTGGACCTCGACGACTTCAAGGCCGTCAACGACGTGTTCGGCCACGGTGCCGGGGACGCCGTCCTGACCGCCATCTCCGGCCGACTGCAGGCGGGTGTGCGGCCGGAGGACACCGTTGCGCGCCTCGGTGGTGACGAGTTCGTCGTCCTCATCGGCACCGCGCACGGGCGGCAGGAGATCGGCGCCGTCGCCGAGCGCCTGATCGCCGCGTCGAACGAGGCTGTCCCGTGGGGACCGGAGAGCTTCGAGGTCGGCTGCAGCATCGGGATCACGCTCATCGACCCGGCCGACGACCGGAATCCGGACGAGATCCTCCGCGACGCCGACATCGCGATGTACGCGGCGAAGGGCGCCGGACGCAACCGGTTCGAGGTGTTCGAGCCGGCGATGCACGAGAAGGTCGTCGCGCACAGCGAACTGGTGCGGGACCTGCGTTCAGCGGCCGCTGGAGGCCAGTTCTTCCTGCTCTACCAGCCCCAGGTCGACCTGCGCTCCGGGCGTGTCACCGGGGTCGAGGCGCTTGCCCGGTGGCAGCACCCCCACCGTGGCCTCGTGCTGCCCGACACCTTCATCGCCGTGGCCGAGGACACCGGCGCGATCGACCTCATCGACGACTGGGCGCTCGAGGAGGCGTGCCGGCAGCTGGCCGCCTGGGACGCCGCAGGCCTCCCGAGCCTGCAGGTCGCGATCAACATCTCCGCGCGTCGCCTGGCTCGAGGGGACCTCGCAGAGGCCGTCCGCTCGAGCGCACGAGCGGCCGGTGTCGACCCCGCCCGGCTGGAGATCGAGATCACCGAGACCGCCACAACGAGCTGCGCGATCGAGGCCGCCCGTGCTCTCGAGGAGGTCCGGGCGCTCGGCGTCTCGATCGCCATCGACGACTTCGGGATGGGCCACTCGTCCTTCGGACGGCTCCGGGCCCTGCCCGTCGATCGCCTGAAGATCGACCGGTCGTTCATCGCCGCCCTCGAGCCGCACGGGGAGTCCGGCTCGATCGCCGGAGCCATGGTCGCGATGGGCGGCAGTCTGGGGCTTGACGTGGTGGCCGAGGGAGTCGAGACGGAGGAGCAGCTCGAGGTGCTCCGGCGTCTCGGATGCGATGCCGTCCAGGGCTACCTGTTCGGCCGGCCGATGCCGGCGGAGGCGATCGACAGGCTCCTGCGCTCAGCGCTGTCCATCGACCCGCTGACCCGCCCGACAAGCGCACGGTGAAGCGATGGGTACCCGTCGACGGTCGCCGCGCCTTCTCGTCACAACGAGTTCCGCGCCGCCTGGTGCAGGAGGTGTGCGCCCTCGTGATCACGGCTTCTCCGGTTCGGCGAAGCGAAGATCGTCGGAGGCGCGGAGGTGGGGGAGGACCCTCGGGATGCTCATCCACGGCAGCGACAGGGCAGCCGCGTCCGCCCCGGTCCCGTGTGCAGCGCCCCGGCTGGCGCAGGGCCGGCCCCGTGTCAGCCCCCTCGAGTCGTGCCGCCCTCGCGATGGCCACCTCCGTCGCCGGACCGCGGCGGATCTCCGGGTCAGCGCCCGGATCTGCTGAAGCCGGCTGTGACTGCTCGTCTGGGCTGTCGAACGCCGCAACTACTACCGATGCATGGGTGTCAGGAGAGACACCCCGCCGACGAGACAGGACACCACTCCCCATGAACGGCAGCGGACGACACCGTGCGGTGAGACGTTCGTCCCGCGTCGCACGTCTGGTGATGGCGGCGGCAATCGGTAGCTCGGTCTCCCTCGGTCCCGGGGTGGCCGGCGCGGCTCCCGGTGGGTCGGGTGTCGACCGCTCGAGCCCGCCGGACGTCATCCCGCTGGTCGATTGCATCGTCAGCCACGCCGACGGGACCTGGACTGCGGTCTTCGGCTACGACAACCGCACCGGCGCCTCGATCGACGTCCCTGTGGGACCGGCCAACCAGGTCACGCCCACGTCATCCGGTCAGCCGCAGCCGACGACATTCGCTACGGGCATCCGGCACGGGGTCTTCTCCGTGACCGTGAGCAGGGGTGGCGGACCGATGTGGCACCTGGGTGACACCAACCTCGCCGCCCGCAAGACAGACACTGCCTGTCGCAGCCCGACCCAGATGCCCGTCGAGGGCAACGGGGCCGGAGCTGCCCTCGTCATCGCAGCCGCCGCGGGCGTCGGTGTGGTGCTCGTGCGCAGTCGGAGCCGCCGTACCGACATGTCCGCTGCGGGGAGCTAGCCGACGTCGACGTAGCCGGCAGCGTCGGTGCGGAGGCGCAGGATGTCGCGGATGTAGCTCTGGACGTGCTCGGGCTTCATGCTCTCGAAGGTCGAGCGATACGTGCCCCCGCCAAGGGCACGCTGCAGCAGCCACCGAAGGCCCAGGACGAGATCTCGGGCAGGCGTTGGCAACGAGTGATCGGCGAGGCTCTGCAGGCGCTCGTCCAATGACGGCCACTCCGGTTCCACTGCGGCGATCAGGCGCTCGGGCAGGCCGTCCGCGAGAAGGGCGAGCGCGTCGGCGACCCGGTCGAGGTGATCCGCGATGTCCCGGAGGTGCGCGTCAGGGCCCTGCATGTCGATGACTCTGCCGCTCAGAGCCCGGTTGCGGAACTACAAAGTCCCATCTGTGAGCTGATGCACCAACCCCGGGCCCGTCTGGCATCCGAAGGCCCGACCCGCCGAAGCCGGCCCCAACCGCCTCCCGGCCGACGTCGCCGACAGCCCGGACGTCATCTCACAGCCCGACTGAGCGACCTGCGCTGCGCCAGTCAGTAGGTGAAGCGGGCGACGCTGGTGCGCAGGTCGGCGGCCATGCGCGAGAGCTCGTCGACGGCGACCCGGGTCTGGCTCAGCGCCTGCGTGGTGGAGTCCGCGGCGGAGGAGACACCGGTGATGTTGTCGGCGATCTGCCCGGAGCCCTGGGCGGCCTCGGCCACCGACCGCGACATCTCGTTCGTCGTCGCCGTCTGCTCCTCCACCGCGGAGGCGATGGTGGTCTGGCGGTCGGAGATCTGGGCGACGATCGAGGAGATCTCACCGAT
>NZ_FPBA01000057.1:0-2500 GCF_900116515.1 Geodermatophilus amargosae | reverse complement strand
CGTGGGGTGGTGTGGACCGGAGTCGGTGGGGAGCACCGGGGTCGTAGGCACGCTGTTGGGTCCTGAGGGAGCGGACTCCCTGTCATCCCTGGCCTGCGGGCCGGGGGGTGGTGGTGGATCGGTTCACCTCGTCCGGGGCCTCCTGGATCCCACACCGCCGCGCTGCACAGCGCGGGCTGGTGGGGTCGTCTGTGGGGGTGACTGGTTGGTCGTTGAGAACTGCACAGTGGACGCGAGCATCTTTTGATCTCTGTTTTGCAGAGTTTGCTTGTAGGTTCCCGCCTCATCGTTGGTCGTTCTGGTCCTCTTCGGAGGGCGGGAAGACCTTGGGTGGGGTGGGTTTTGTGTGGCCAAGATGTTGAGGGCACACGGTGGATGCCTGGGCACCAGGAGCCGATGAAGGACGTGGGAGGCTGCGATAAGCCTCGGGGAGCTGCCAACCGAGCGTTGATCCGAGGGTGTCCGAATGGGGAAACCCCGCACCAGTCATGTGGTGTGACCCGCGCCTGAACACATAGGGCGTGTGGAGGGAACGTGGGGAAGTGAAACATCTCAGTACCCACAGGAAGAGAAAACAACCGTGATTCCGTGAGTAGTGGCGAGCGAAAGCGGATGAGGCTAAACCGTTTCCATGTGATACCCGGCAGGGGTTGTGGAGGCGGGGTCGTGGGACCGTGCGTGTCAGTTCTGCCGGACTGGCGGGGAGTCAGAAAAGACCGTGGTTAGGGGAAGGCCTCTGGAAGGGGTCGCCGTAGAGGGTGAGAGCCCCGTACCCGAAAGCCTGGTCTCTCTCAGTTGCGTGTTCCCAAGTAGCACCGAGCCCGTGAAATTCGGTGTGAATCTGGCGGGACCACCCGCTAAGCCTGAATACTCCCTGGTGACCGATAGCGGACGAGTACCGTGAGGGAAAGGTGAAAAGTACCCCGGGAGGGGAGTGAAATAGTACCTGAAACCGTGTGCCTACAAGCCGTCAGAGCCGCGAATCTCACGCCTCGTGCGTGGGCGGTGATGGCGTGCCTTTTGAAGAATGAGCCTGCGAGTTAGCGGTACGTGGCGAGGTTAACCCGTGGGGGGTAGCCGTAGCGAGAGCGAGTCCGAACAGGGCGAACACTAGTCGCGTGCTCTAGACCCGAAGCCGGGTGATCTACCCATGGCCAGGTTGAAGCGCGGGTAAGACCGCGTGGAGGACCGAACCCACCAGGGTTGAAAACCTGGGGGATGAGCTGTGGGTAGGGGTGAAAGGCCAATCAAACCCGGTGATAGCTGGTTCTCCCCGAAATGCATTTAGGTGCAGCGTCGCGTGTTTCTTGCCGGAGGTAGAGCACTGGATGGCCGATGGGCCCCACAAGGTTACTGACGTCAACCAAACTCCGAATGCCGGTAAGTGAGAGCGCGGCAGTGAGACTGCGGGCGATAAGGTTCGTAGTCGAGAGGGAAACAGCCCAGATCATCGGCTAAGGCCCCTAAGCGTGTGCTAAGTGGAAAAGGATGTGGGATCGCAGAGACAACCAGGAGGTTGGCTTAGAAGCAGCCACCCTTGAAAGAGTGCGTAATAGCTCACTGGTCAAGTGGTTCCGCGCCGACAATGTAGCGGGGCTCAAGCACACCGCCGAAGCCGTGGCATTCACGCGTCAGCCCGCCGGTTCTCCTCGTGAGGGCCGGCCAGGTGTGTGGATGGGTAGGGGAGCGTCGTGTGGCGGGTGAAGCGGCGGAGGAATCCAGCCGTGGACGCCACGCGAGTGAGAATGCAGGCATGAGTAGCGAGAGGGGAGTGAGAAACTCCCCCGCCGGAAGACCAAGGGTTCCTGGGCCAGGCTAATCCGCCCAGGGTGAGTCGGGACCTAAGGCGAGGCCGACAGGCGTAGTCGATGGACAACGGGTTGATATTCCCGTACCCGCGAAGGAACGCCCATGCTGAACCCAGCGATGCTGACCCACCGAAACCGCTCTCATCTTTCGAGGTGGGGGTGGGAGTAGCTGGGGACCCGGACTGGTAGTAGGCAAGCGATGGGGTGACGCAGGAAGGTAGTCGGGCCGGTGAGTGGTAGTACCGGTGCAAGGGTGTGGCCCGCGGCGTAGGCAAATCCGCGCCGCACGTGGGTGAGGCCTGACGCATAGCCGAATGAGGCGAATCCGATGATCCTATGCTGCCGAGAAAAGCCTCTAGCGAGTTCCGAGCGGCCCGTACCCCAAACCAACTCAGGTGGTCAGGTAGAGAATACCAAGGCGATCGAGCGAACTGTGGTTAAGGAACTCGGCAAAATGCCCCCGTAACTTCGGGAGAAGGGGGGCCGTTCATCGTGAACCGCCGTGCGCGGGGCAGCGGTGGGCGGCCGCAGAGACCAGTGAGAAGCGACTGTTTACTAAAAACACAGGTCCGTGCGAAGTCGTAAGACGATGTATACGGACTGACGCCTGCCCGGTGCTGGAACGTTAAGGGGACGGGTTAGTCACATCTGTGGCGAAGCTCAGAACTCAAGCGCCAGTAAACGGCGGTGGT
>NZ_FPBA01000004.1 GCF_900116515.1 Geodermatophilus amargosae | reverse complement strand
AAGGCCCCCGCCCAGACCAGCGGGTTGATAGGCCGGAAGTGGAAGCACCGCAAGGTGTGGAGCTGACCGGTACTAACAGGCCGAGGGCTTGACCACACACCTCCAGCCTGCAGGTTGGTGTCTCGCGTCCACTGTGCGGTTCTGAACGCACCAACCCCCCCGCCATTGCGGGGCCCGGGGTTGTTCCGTTCACAGTGTTACGGCGGCCATGGCGAGAGGGAAACGCCCGGACCCATTCCGAACCCGGAAGCTAAGCCTCTCAGCGCCGATGGTACTGCCCTGGAGACGGGGTGGGAGAGTAGGACGCCGCCGGACAACCATCCAGGAACGGGGGTCGGAGCCATTGGCTCCGACCCCCGTTTCTGTGTGTCCGGCACCATTCCGGCGCTCACTCGAGCGCCCACTCCCGACCGAGGTACTGGCGACGACATGACTTCTCCCCGACGTGGCTCCACCGGGCGTGGCCGCCCCGACGGTCAGGACTCCCGCGGTGGAGCACGACCGCGGCGCGACGACCGGTCCGGCGGCTACGCCGGTCGCGGCGGGAGCGCCGACCGGCGGTCCGGTGCGAGTCGTGACCCCGGATCAGGCGCCGGTGCGGGGGCCGATCGTCAGCGCGGCGAGCGGAGTGGCCGTCCCGTCGCCGGGGACCGCCGCGGCGGTGAGCGGCAGGACCGTCGTCCCGGCGCCGAGCCCTCCGGGGGCTCCTGGCAGGACCGCCGTCCGGTGGCCGGTGGTCGGTCCGAGGGCAGCTGGCGCGACCGCCGTCCGGGTGCCGACCGCGGACAGAGCACGTGGCGGGACCGGCGGCCGGGTGCCGAGCGCCCTGAGGGCCCGTCGCGGGACCGGAGCACGGGCACCGAGCGTCCAGGGGGCGCCGGGCGCGACCGCCGTCCCGCGTCCGGGGACCGGGCAGGCAATGAGCGCCGCCCCGCCTCCGGGGATCGGGCGGGCAGCGACCGGCGTCCTGCTGCCGGGGACCGGGCGGGCAGCGACCGCCGGCCGGCCGGGAACGACCGGGCCGGCGGCTGGCTCGAGCGCCGTCCCGGGGGAGACCGGACGGACGGCGCCTGGCGCGACCGCCGGCCGGCGGAGGGCGACCGTCCCGAGGGCTCGTGGCGCGAGCGTCGATCCACGGGGGACCGTCCGGGCGGTGACCACGCCGGCAGCGGGCGGGGTGCGGGTCCGCAGAGCAGCAACCGGTCCTGGCAGGAGCGCCGTCCCGGTGCCCCTGCAGGGGACCGCGACCAGCCGGGCGGTCGTCCCGGTCGTCCTCCCGCACAGCGGCCGGGCGACCGCGGCCGCAGCACGGGCCGCCCGGCAGCCGCCGGCCGTCCCGACCGTGCAGGAGCCGGCAACTGGCGCGACCGTCGCCCGGGCGACGACCGCAGGGGCCGGCCCGCGGGCCCGCCCCGCGTCGACCGCACGCCCCCTGTTCCGCCGGGTCCCGAGCTCCCGGAGTGGGCCGACGCCCGCGAGCTGGACCCGGCCGTCCGTGCCTCCCTGCGCGGGCTCGACTCCCGGAACGCCGAGACCGTGGCCCGCCACCTGGTCGTCGCCGGCAACCTGGTCGACGAGGAGCCGGAGCTGGCCCTGGCGCACGCTCGGGCGGCACGCGACCGTGCGTCCCGGATCGCCGTGGTCCGCGAGGCGGTGGGTGTTGCCGCGTACCACGCCGGGGACTACGCCGAGGCCTCCCGTGAGTTGAGGGCCTACCGCCGCATGAGCGGTGACGAGAGCTACCGCGCCGTGCTGGCCGACTGCGAGCGCGCGCAGGGCCGCCCCGAGGTGGCGCTGCGGCTCGTCCGCGAGGCACTGGCGGAGCACCCCGACCGGGCCGAGACCGTGGAGCTGCAGCTGGTCGAGGCCGGCGTGCGGCAGGACCTGGGCGAGGGGCCGGCAGCCCGCCTGGTGCTCGAGGGCGCGCTCGGCGGACGGCCCTCGCCGACCGGGGTCGACCTGACCGACGAGAGCACCCGCCGGCTGGCGTCCGCTTACGCCGACCTGCTCATCGCGACCGACGACCCGTCCGCGGCGGCCTGGCTGGACGCCGTGGCCGCCGCCTCGCCGGAGGAGGACGACATCGCGTTCGGCGAGGAGGAGCTGCCGGTCCCGGACGAGGACACGTCCCCGGACACCGCCTCGGACGAGCTCCCCACCGGGCGCGCGGCCGCGGCGGACGTCGGCGAGGTCGACCACGAGGACGCGGGCGCCGACGGGACCGACACGGACGACGCCGAGGACGACGCCGAGGACGACGCCGAGGACGACGCCGACGCCGACGCGGAGTACGAGACCGGGTTCGACCTGGCCTTCGACGAGGACGTCGAGCGGGAGGTCGCCGAGCTGCTCGGTGAGGTCGAGCCGCCCACGGAGGACGAGCCCGAGCAGTGACCCCCGACGACTGCGCGGCCGCCGTCCACACCAGGGGCGGCGGTCCACAGCAGCGCTCGCCCGGCTCCCGGGGCGCCGTCGCTCGGTGAGGCTGCCGTCATGAGCGTGGCAGTGATCGACCGGAACGACGTGGTGCTCCGGGGCCGGGTCTCGGCCCCCGCGGAGCTGAGGTCCCTCCCGAGCGGGGACACCCTGGTGACCTTCCGCCTGGTGGTGCGCCGGCCCGAGCCCAGGGCGCGGGGCCGGTCGGTGGACGTGCTGACCTGCATCACCTACGACCGTGCCCTCCAGCGACGGATCGCGGCCTGGGAGCCCGGGGACGTCGTCGAGGTCGAGGGGGCGCTGCAGCGGCGGTTCTGGCGGACCCCCGGCGGGACGGCGTCGGTGTGCGAGATCAACTGCCGGCGTGGCCGCAAGGTGCCGCGCACCGGCGCCGGGGGGACGGTGAAGACGGCGTGACCGGCGGCGGACCGGGCGTGCGGGGCGGCTCAGCCCGCGTGCGGGCGGAGGACCAGCCCGGTCCGCGGTTTGGGGACGAACAGCGTCGACTTGCGGGGCATCCGGGCACCGGCCCGTGCGACCGCGGCGACGTCGGTGGGGGAGGGCGCCCGCAGCAGCAGGGTCACCCCGTTGCGCCGGGCGGCCAGGCCCAGGGCCTCGGGGACGTCGTGGGCGACGAGGACCGACGCCGGGTCGTCCGGCCGGCGCCACAGGTGCCCGATCAGGCCGGTGGTGGCCAGGACGACGTCCAGGCCGCGCCAGGCGGAGGGGGCCTCGGCCGGCACGGTCGCCCGGACCTCGGCCGACGGCTCCGACAGGCGCACGAGCCGGTGGCCGTCGCTGAGCAGGAAGAGTGCCTCCCGGCCGGCCTGCACGGAGCGGACGGCATCGGCGAGCGCGTCCGGGTCGGGACCGGCGGGGACCTCGGTGACGGTGAACCCACGGGCGGCGGACGCCGTGGCCGCCTCGAGGGAGAGGTCGGGCACCACCCGGTGGATCGCCTCGACCCGCAGCCCGCCGGAGCCCATGGGCGTGAGCAGCGCCAGCACCCGGCAGTCACCGTCGGGGTGGGTGCGGTGCAGTGCCCGCGCCGCGGCGAAGCGGTGGTGGCCGTCGGCGATGACCGCTCCGGTGCGGGCCAGGGCCTCGGGCAGGCGGCCGAGGACGTCCTCGTCGGCGATCCGCCAGAGGCGGTGGCGGACACCGTCGGTGTCGGTGAGCTCCATGGTGGCCGGGCCGGCCGATGCGGCGCGGGTCAAGGCGGCGACCTCCGGCTCCGGGTCGTGGGCGAGGACGATCGGCTCGAGGTCGGTGGCCGTGGCCTGCAGCAGCGCCCGCCGGCCCTCAACGGCCGCCGGGAAGGTGTCCTCGTGCGGCAGCACCGCCCGCCCGCCCGCGGCCGCCACGGCGACGGCGCCGAGCCACCCGACGGTGGCGGCTCCCTCGGCGGGCTGCATCTCGTACAGCCACAGGGCCGGGGCGCCGTCGCGGACGAGCACGCCGGCGTCCTCCCACCCGCGCAGCGTGCGCGCCGCACGGGCCGCGGTGTCCTCGCCGGCACCGACGGGGAGCCCAGCGGAGCCGGCGGTGCCCGGTCCGGACGTGCCGCCCGGCAGGATGAGGCGGACGATGTTGTGCGGATCGGCGGCGGCCAAGCGCTCACGGCCGTCCGGCGTCACCAGGTCGTAGGCTGGCGAGCTCACACGAGCCAGGTGACCGGGGTCGTGCCGCTGGTAGGTCAGCGCCCGGAAGGGCCGGACGTCCAGTCCCGTCGCGGTGAGGGGCGGGGTGTCCGCCGACGACGAGTGCACGACGGGATCGTAGGAGCCGCCGGCCGGGGGCTGCCGCGGCGGCCGGGTCCCGGGTGCCCGCCCGAGGGCGAGCACGGGATCCACACGAGCGGGAGGACGGCGGTGTCGACAGCAGGCTCACCCGAGGACGACCTGCCCGGGGAGGGGATCCCGGAGGGCGGGGTCTACGAGTGGTACCGGCGCGGACTGGACCTGCTGGCCAGCGGGGACCCCGCGGCCGCGGCGACCCTGCTGGCCCGGGCGGCGGAGGCCGAGCCGGGATCGCGCAGCGTCCTCGAGGCCCTCGCGCGCGCCCAGTACGACGCCGGGCGGTACCACGACGCCGTCGACAGCTTCGCCCGGCTCGCCGCGGTGAACCCCACCGACGACTACGCGCAGTTCGGCCTGGGCCTGGCCGCCAGCCGGGCCGGCGACCTCGGCCTGGCCGCCGAGCACCTCGCCCTGGCGGTGGCGATGCGCCCGGACTTGGCCCACTACGCCCGCGCGCTGAGGGGCGTCCGGGCCCGGCGGGCGTCGGGCCGGGGGCCCGCGTGACCGGCCCGGCCACGGCCGGCGACGGCACAGGCGCGGCCGGCGACGGCACGGCACGGCGGCCGGGCCTCGCGGCAGGGAGCGCCCGGCCGCCGGCCGAGGTCCACGACGTCGCGCTGCTCGACCTCGACGGCGTGGTCTACGTCGGTCCGGACGCGGTGCCCGGCGTCCCGGAGTCGCTCGCCGCGGCCCGGGAGCGCGGCATGCGGCTGGGCTTCGTCACCAACAACGCCGCCCGCCCGCCGGAAGAGGTGGCCGGGCACCTGACCGAGCTCGGCGTCCCGGCCACCCCCGACGAGATCATCACCAGCTCGCAGGCGGCCGCCTCGGTCGTCGCCGCGGTGCTCGGGGCGGGCGCGCGGGTGCTTCCCGTGGGGGGGCCCGGCGTCGCGGCGGCGCTGTGGGCGGCCGGCCTGACCGTGGTCGGGACGGCCGAGGACGACCCCGCCGCGGTGGTGCAGGGCTACGGCCGGGAGGTCGGCTACGCGCAGCTGGCCGAGGCCGTCGTCGCCGTCCGCAACGGCGCCCGGCACGTGGCCACCAACACCGACGCGACGATCCCCTCGCCGCGCGGCCCGCTCCCGGGCAACGGGGCGATGGTCCGCGTCGTCCGCGAGGTCACCGGCCGCGAGCCGCTGGTCACCGGCAAGCCGGACCCGGCGATGCACGCCGAGTGCGTCCGCCGGACGGGAGCCGAGCGCCCCCTGGTGGTCGGCGACCGGCTGGACACCGACATCGAGGGCGCCCACCGGTCCGGTGCCGCGAGCCTGCTGGTGTTCAGCGGGGTCACCGACCCGGCCCTGCTGCTGGCCGCCGGCCCGTTGCACCGGCCCGACCTGATCTCCGCAGACGCCGGCGGGCTGCTGGTGCCGCACCCACCGGTCACGGGCGGAGACGGGGAGGCCTGGCGCTGCGGACGCTGGGTGGTCACCGCCCGGGACGGCGGGCCGCTCGAGCTGCGGACCACCGGGGACGACAGGGACACCGGCGACGGTCTCGACGGGCTGCGTGCCCTGTGCCTGGCCGCCTGGGAGCGCGCTCCCGAGGGCGCACCGGCGCAGCTGCAGGCCGCCGACAGCGAGGCGCGCCGGGCGCTTGCCGAGTGGAGTCTGGCGGCCCGGTGAGGGCACCGGGCACCGGCTGCCCAGGCGGCCGCCGGGGCCGTCCGCGGTCCCTCGGTTCGGCCCTCGCCGTCGTCACCGGCCGGTACCCTCGCGAGCCGAGGGAGCAGCAGCCCGCAGCCCCGTACCCGCCGTCCGGCGGCCGTGTCCCGCACCCGTCCGAGAGGCCAGCGCCATGACCGAGCCGAGCCGGCCGCACCCGGTCCCGGGCCCGCCGCGGCCCGGTCCCGGCGGCGTCGCGGCGGGCCCGGCGCGGCCGGCCGTCCCCGTCGGCGATCCGGCTCCCGGCCAGGTCGTGGAGCGGTTCGCCGACCTCGCCCAGCGCCCGGTCGGCGAGCACGTCGCCGTCTTCGAGGCCGAGCACGACCGCCTCACGCGCGAGCTCGGCACGATCGACCAGCTCTGATGCCGCGCCGCAGCCGACTCGACGCCGAGCTGGTCCGCCGGGGCCTGGCCCGTTCCCGCGAGCACGCCGTCGAACTGATCAGCGAGGGGCGGGTCGCCGTCGCGGGGCGCGCGGCCACCAAGCCGGCCACCGGCGTCGAGGCCGGCACGCCGGTCGTGGTGCGCACCGACCCCGACGAGCACCGCTGGGTCTCGCGCGGCGCGCACAAGCTGCTCGGTGCCCTGGACGCCTTCTCCGTCCCCGTCGAGGGACGTCGCGCCCTGGACGCCGGTGCGTCGACCGGGGGCTTCACCGAGGTGCTCCTGACCCGCGGCGCGCGGGAGGTGGTCGCCGTCGACGTCGGCTACGGCGAGCTGGCGTGGTCGCTGCGCACCGACGAGCGCGTGCGGGTGCTGGAGCGCACCAACGTCCGCACCCTGACGCCGGAGCAGATCGGGGGCCCGGCTGACCTCGTGGTCGCCGACCTGTCGTTCATCTCGCTGCGGCTGGTGCTCCCGGCGCTGACCGCCTGCGCCACCGGGGGAGCCGACCTGCTCCCGATGGTGAAGCCGCAGTTCGAGGTCGGCCGCGACCGGCTGGGCTCCGGCGGCGTCGTCCGCGACCCCGCGGCCCGCGCGGGCGCCGTCCTCGAGGTCGCCACGGCCGCGGCCGACCTCGGCTGGGGCACCGCCGGTGTCGTCGCCAGCCCGCTGCCCGGTCCGGCCGGCAACGTCGAGTTCTTCCTGTGGCTGCGCCGCGACGCCGGCCCTCCGGACGAGGCGGACGTGCGTCGCGCCGTCGAGGAGGGGCCGCAGTGAACGGGCAGGCCCGGGGGACCGGCCGGGCACGGACGCCCGCGCCGGGGGACGCTGGGGACGAGGGGCGCCGGGGACGAGGGCCGGGAGATCACGACCAGGACCACCAGGGGCAGGACCAGCGCACCGCAGAGCGAGGAGGACCGATGAGCGAGGCCGGCCAGGGCGGTTGGCGTCCCGGAGGCGGTCGGCACGTGCTGCTCGCCGTGCACACCGGGCGGCAGGACATCACCGAGCTGGCCCGCAGCTCGGCCGCGCGGCTGGCGCGCGCCGGCATCACCGTGCGCGTGCTCGACGACGAGGCCGAGGCGCTCGGGATCGAGGGCGCCGAGGTGGTCCCCGCCGACGCCGAGGCCGCGCGCGGCGCCGAGATCGTCATGGTCTTCGGCGGTGACGGCACCTTCCTGCGCGCCGCCGAGCTGGCCCGCTACAGCCACGCCGCGCTCATGGGCGTCAACCTGGGCCGCGTCGGCTTCCTCGCCGAGACCGAGCCCGAGGCGGTCGAGGAGACGCTGACGGCCATCGAGCAGTGCGCCTACTCGGTAGAGAAGCGGTTGGCCATCGAGGTCGACGTGCTCGACGCCGCGGGCAACGTCGTCGGCGGGACGTGGGCGCTCAACGAGGTGTCGGTGGAGAAGGCGCAGCGCTCGCGGGTGCTCGACGTCGTCATCTCCATCGACAGCCGGCCGCTGACCAGCTTCGGCTGCGACGGCGTCCTGTTCGCCACGCCGACCGGGTCGACCGCCTACGCCTTCTCCGCCGGCGGCCCGGTGGTGTGGCCCGACGTGGAGGCGCTGCTGCTGGTCCCCACCAACGCGCACGCCCTGTTCGCCCGGCCCCTGGTCACCTCGCCGGACGCGGTGCTGTCGGTGGCCATCCCGCCCGACGGCAACCGCGCCCGCGTCTCGGCCGACGGCCGGCGCGCCCTCGACGTCCCCGACGGCGGCCGGGTCGACGTCCGGCGCGCCGCCCGCCCGGTGCGCATCGCCCGGGTGCACCCGGCCACCTTCGGCGACCGGCTCGTCGCCAAGTTCGGACTGCCGGTGCGCGGCTTCCGCGACGCCCGCCGGCACGACCCCGGCCACGAGTTGCCGCCCTCGCGCAACGTGCTCGCCCGCGACGTGGTGTCGCTGTCCAGCGGCACCGACAGCGGCAGCGACGGCGCGGCCCGGGAGGAGGTGCGCGGTGGCACCGCGGACCCCGACGCGTGAGCGCGCCGGCCGGGCCCGCGCCACGCCGGCCGCCGCACCGGCCGACGCGACGCCCGAGGTAGCCGAGGGCACCCGCGAGCCGGACCGGGCCGCAGCCCGCAACGGCCGGGGCCGGCTGACCGAGCTGCGCATCCGCGGTCTGGGCGCCATCGACGATGTGACCCTCGAGCTCGGCCGCGGCCTCACCGTGGTCACCGGCGAGACCGGCGCCGGCAAGACGATGGTCGTGACCGGCCTGACGCTGCTCTTCGGCGGCCGCGCCGACCCCGGCCGGGTGCGCGCCACCGGCCGCGCCGGCGTCGAGGGCCGCCTCGAGCTGCCGCCGGACTCCCCGGTGTGGACGCGTGCCGCCGACGCCGGCGCCGAGCCCGACGACGACGGCAGCCTCATCCTGGCGCGCACCGTCAGCGCCGAGGGCCGCTCGCGGGCGCACCTGGGCGGGCGCAGTGTGCCGGTGGGCGTCGTCGCCGAGCTGTCCGAGGGGCTGCTGGCCGTGCACGGGCAGAGCGACCAGCTGCGGCTGTCCCGCCCGGCCGAGCAGCGCTCCGCTCTCGACCGCTACGCCGGCGCCGCGCACCTGCAGCTGCTGGAGACCTACCGCGCCGCGTACGCCCGCTGGCGTGAGCTGGCCGCCGACCTCGACCGCCGCCGCGGCCAGGCCCGCGAGCTGGCCCAGGCCGCCGAGGTGCTGCGGCGCGGCCTGGAGGAGATCGAGGCGCTGGCGCCCGAGCCCGGCGAGGACGAGGCGCTCGACGCGCAGGCCAAGCGGCTCGGCGACGCCGACGCGCTGCGCGCCGCCGTCGACGAGGCCCGGATGGCGCTGGTCGGCGACGTCACCGGCGACCTCGGCGCCGAGGGGCTGCCGCAGGACGCCACCGCCGCGCTGGCCACCGCCGAGCGCGCGCTGGCCGGCACCGACGACCCCGCGCTGGTGCTGCTGGCCCGCGAACTCGCCGACGCCGTCGCCGTGGTGTCCGACGTCAGCGTGCAGCTGGCCGGCTACGTCGCCGACCTCGACGCCGACCCGGCCCGCCTCGCCGAGGTGCTCGACCGGCGCGCGGCGATCACCGCGCTGGTCCGCAAGTACGCCGACCCGGGGGAGGGGCTGGCCGGCGTCCTGGCGTGGGCCGAGGACGCGCGCGGCAAGCTGTCCGCGCTCGACGTCTCCGACGAGGCGCTCGAGGCGCTGGCGGCCGCCCGCGACACCGCCCGCGCCGAGGTCGACGACCTCGCCGCCCGGATCTCGGCCGCCCGCCGCGCGGCCGCCGACGGCTTCGCCGCCGAGGTGGGCGCGGAGCTCGCCGGCCTGGCGATGAAGAGCGCGCGGGTGTCCTTCTCGATCGACAGCCACCCCGACCAGCCGGGGCCGGACGGGATCGACGAGGTCGCACTGCTCATGGCCGCCCATCCCGGCGCGCCGCCGCGGCCGGTGCACCGCGGCGCCTCCGGCGGTGAGCTGTCCCGGGTGATGCTGGCGATCGAGGTGGTCTTCGCCGGCGCGGACCCGGTGCCGGTGATGGTCTTCGACGAGGTCGACGCCGGTGTCGGCGGGCAGGCCGCAGGGGAGATCGGGCGGCGGCTGGCCCGGCTCGCCCGCGACCACCAGGTCGTCGTCGTCACCCACCTCGCACAGGTGGCCGCGTTCGCCGACACCCATCTCGTGGTGGACAAGTCACCGGACACCGCGGCCGGCGTCACCGCCACCGACATCCGCGCCGTCGACGGCGAGGACCGGGTGCGGGAGCTCGCCCGCATGCTGTCGGGCCTCATGGACAGCGACACCGGGCAGGCGCACGCGCGCGAACTGCTCGCTGTGGCGGCCGCGGCGCGGGAGGGGTGAGCGAGCCGACCGATGGCACACGACCGGGTGGCGGTACACAGGAGTGTCGATCGCGTTACGGGGGTAGGTCGGTCCCGTGCGCGACGATGCCCCCGCCCCGACCGTCCCCGACCCGGCACCCGCCGTCCGGCTGTCCGGGGGAGCCCGGTGAGCTGCTTCAGCTCCGCCGACGAGTCGGCGCACTACGGGTTCTCCGTCTGCATGCTGCTGCAGCAGTACCGCGAGCAGCTGGGCTGGCAGGACGCCCCTGTGGTCGAGCTGGGGACCGGTGACGCCTCGGCGATCGCCGACGTGGTGGCCGGCCTGCCCGGGCTGCGCGTCCGCAGCTACGACATCAGCGCCGACTCGGTGGAGTCGGCGCAGGCCAACATCGCCGCCCGCGGGGTCGCCGACCGCTACACCGTCGAGCTCGGCGACTTCTTCGACCAGGCCGACGCCGCGGGCGGGGAGCCGGTGACCACGGCGATCTCCAACCCGCCCTACATCCCCGCGCCCGACCGGCACATCCTCATGCCCGAACTCTGGGGCGGCGAGCGCGGCAACGACCTCACGCTGCAGCTGCTCAAGGCCGGCTACGAGCACGTGATCACCGCGGTCGCCAGCTACGCCGACCCGGTCACCACCGTCAGCACCGCCGCCGACCTCGGCTACCGGGTGGTCAACTTCCTCGCCATGGGCCTGGACTACGGGCCCTACAGCAGCGAGCCGAAGGTCCGGGAGCAGATCCGGCAGATCGTCGCCGAGGGCCGCGGCTGGGCCGGCGACGACGAGTACATGGTCGCCGTCGCGCTGTTCACCCGGGACCCCGACATCTCCGGCGACCGCGCCGACCAGCTGCTCCGGGCCCTGCAGCTCCCCGCCTGAGCGACCGGGAACGGCCCTGCTGCAGGGTCCCGCGCCGGGCGGAGCGAGGTGTGGGGGGCAGCGGGGCTCTCCGTCAGCGACGCTTGGCGTACCCCGCCAGCCCGAACTGCAGCAGCGACAGGCCGCGCCGGCCGGCGGCCCGCAGCTCGTCGGCGAGGGCGGGCCCGGTGACGCCGGCCAGCACCCGGTCGCGGGCGAGCTCCAGCAGCCGGCCGTAGAGCGCGGTGACCGCCGCGGCGGTCAGGTCGGGCTCCACCGCACCGTCCCCGGCGCCGGTCTCCTCGCGGATCTGCGCCGCCAGCGCGGCGGTGATCTCGCCGAGGATCTCCCGCTCCCGGGCCTGCAGCGTGCGCGAGCCGCGCACCACCCGGGCCATCTCGGCCACCCCCTCGGCGGCCTCGGGCGACCCCAGCATCGTCATCGCGCGGACGAGGAAGGTGCCGGCCGCCGCGGCCACCGACTCCCCGGCGGGCCGGGTGGCGACGGCGTGCAGCAGCGCCGACCGCATCGGCGGATCGGCGGAGAGGACCAGCCCCTCCTTGACAGGGAAGTGGTTGAACACCGTCTTCTCCACCACGCCCGCCCGCTGCGCGATCTCCACGACGCTGACCGCGTCGAAGCCCCGCTCGGCGAACAGCTCGGCGGCGGCGTCGACGATGCGGTCACGCGTCTCCAGCCGCCGGCGCTCGCGGACGCCCGAGCCGCGCCGCTCCCGGCGACGGCCCTGCCGGTTCCCCTCGGCCGGCCGGCCGGGGTCGGCCGCGGCAGCCGACGGCGCTGCGGCCGGCGCCCCGGGCACCGCACGGATCACCGGAGCAGGCAGCGGTCCGGGCATCGGCGTGGGCGTGGGCGTGGGCGTGGGCATCGCCTCGGGCATCACCTCGGGGCCTTCGTCCGCGGCCCCGGGACGGGTCGCCGGGACGATGGCAGCAGGAGCCCCACGAGTCACATCGACGAACGCTAGACAGCGGAGCTGGGGACTGCGGCGGTGCTGGTGGGGCGCACGCGCCGGGCGTGTCGCGTTTCCCGTGGTGTCGGACACCCTGCGTGACCAGGTCGTCGCCGGAGCGCGTCGGTGGGCGGGCCCGGAGGGCCTGCGTGGGATTATGGCCGAATGCGCATCGGCACCCTGCGACGGAGCCGGGCCCAGGAGGCGGCACCGGGGGTGAGCGGCACCGTCCGGCTGGACCGTCGCACGAAGAACCTCACCAAGCGCCTGCGGCCCGGCGACGTCGCCGTCATCGACCACGTCGACATCGACCGCGTGAGCGCCGACTCGCTGGTCGCCGCGAAGGTCGGCGCCGTGGTGAACGCCGCGCCCAGCATCTCCGGCCGCTATCCCAACCTCGGCCCCGAGATCCTCACCGCCGCCGGCATCCCGCTGGTCGACGGCGTGGGCAAGGACGTGTTCGCGTCGCTCAAGGAGGGCGCGCAGGTCCGCGTCGAGGGCAACACGCTGTTCGGTCCCGACGGCTCCGCCGTCGCGCAGGGCACCGAGCAGACCCCCGACACCGTCGCCGCCGCGATGGCCGAGGCCAAGGCCGGGCTGTCCACGCAGTTGGAGGCCTTCGCCACCAACACGATGGAGTACATGAAGCGCGAGCGCGCGCTGCTGCTCGACGGCGTCGGCGTGCCGGACGTGAAGACGGCGATCGAGGGCCGCCACGTGCTCGTCGTCGTCCGCGGGTACGACTACAAGGAGGACCTGCAGGCGCTGCGGTCCTACATCCGCGACTACCGGCCGGTCCTCATCGGCGTCGACGGCGGCGCGGACGCGCTCATCGAGGCCGGCTACCAGCCGGACATGATCATCGGCGACATGGACTCGGTCAGCGACCACGTCCTGCGGAGCGGCGCCGAGGTCGTCGTGCACGCCTACGTCGACGGCCGCGCCCCCGGTCTCCAGCGGGTGCAGGACCTCGGCGTGGAGGCGATCACCTTCCCGGCGGCGGCCACCAGCGAGGACATCGCGATGCTGCTGGCCGACGAGAAGGGCGCCAAGCTCATCGTCGCCGTCGGCACGCACGCCACGCTCGTGGAGTTCCTCGACAAGGGCCGCGGCGGCATGGCCTCGACCTTCCTCACCCGCCTGCGGCTGGGCGGCAAGCTGGTCGACGCCAAGGGCGTGAGCCGGCTCTACCGCAGCCGCATCTCGACCGCCGCGCTCGTCGTGCTGGTGCTCGCGGCGCTGGTCGCCATCGTCGCCGCCGTGGCCGTCACCACCGCCGGGCGGATCTACCTCGACCTGCTGGTCGACCAGTGGGACAGCTTCGTGTTCTGGTTGGAGAACCTCGTCTCGTGATCGACTTCCGCTACCACCTGGTCTCCCTGATCGCGGTCTTCCTCGCGATCGCCCTGGGGCTGGTGATCGGCGCGACCCAGCTGTCGGGACCGCTGCTGGACAACCTGCAGGGGCAGGTCACAGCGCTCCAGGACGACAAGCGCGAGCTCGAGGACACCACCCAGACCCTGCAGGCGCAGGTCGACACCGACCAGGCCTTCGAGTCCGCCGTCGCCCCCGCCCTGGTGCAGGGTGCCCTGGCCGGCCGCAGCCTGCTGCTGGTGCTGGCCTCCGAGGACGTCACCACCGACATCGTCGAGGAGGTGACGGCGCTGGTCACCGAGGCCGGCGGCACGGTCAACGGGCAGATCTCCCTGGCGCCGGAGTACAGCGATCCGGCCAGCGAGCCCGGCCTGCAGAGCTACGTCACCGGCCCCGGCCGCCCCGCCGGCGTCGAGCTGCCCGAGACCGACGACACCGGCCAGCTGGTCGGTGCCCTGCTCGCCCAGGTGCTCATGGTGCCGGCGGGGGAGGGCGCACCGGCCCCCGACACCGCGGCCGTCTCCACCGTCCTGGCCGGGCTCCAGGCCCTCGACGTGCTGACCCAGGACTCCGCGGCGGTGACGCCGGCCGACTTCGCCGTCGTGCTCACCTCCGGCGCGCTGTCGGGCGACGACGCCGCCGACCGCAACGGCGCGCTGCTGGACCTGGCCACCGCCCTGGACGCCGCGGGATCGGGCGTCGTGGTGGCCGGCGACCCCGACTCCGCCGGTGAGAACGGCCTGGTCGGCGCGGTCCGTGCCGACCCGGAGGTCGCCACCGCCGTCTCCACCGTCGACAACGTGACCAGCCCGTCGGGTCAGATCAGCACCGTGCTGGCGCTGGGCAGCGAGCGCGAGGGCACCTCCGGCGCGTACGGCACCGGAGAGGACACCCAGCCGGTCCCGCCGGTGCCGGCCACCACCCCGTGACCGCGGACCACGTGACCGCGCGGCCGCTGCTCGTCCTCGCCGGGGCCACCGCCGCCCGCGCCGGCCTCGCCGCCGCGTCGGCGCTGGACGCCCGCCCGGCCGGGGCGCCGTGGCGGCGCACCAACTACGCCGGCCGTCCGGTGACGCTCCTCGGCGGCCCGGCGCTGGCCGCGGCCGCCACCGCCGGCGCCGTCCTCGGCGCGCCGGCCGGCACGCGGGGTGCGGCGGCGGTGTCCGGGGTGGTGTCCGGGCTGGTGGGCGGCTACGACGACCTCGCCGGCGCCCGCCCCGAGCAGGCGCGGGACAAGGGCCTGGCCGGGCACCTCGCCGCGCTGCGGGCCGGGCGGGTGTCGGCCGGTGCGGTGAAGGTCGCCGGCATCGGCGCGGCCGCCGCGGTCGCCGCCCTGCTGACGCGCCGGGACCGCGGGGTCGCCGACGCCGTCCTCACCACCGGCCTGGTGGCCGGCACCGCGAACCTGGTCAACCTGCTCGACCTGCGCCCCGGCCGCGCGGCGAAGGCCGCGGCCATCGCCGCCGCGGCGACCCTGCGCGGTCCCGCCGGCGACCTGCTGGCCGGGCCGCTCGGCGCGGTGCTGGCGGTGCTGCCCGCCGACCTCGGCGAGCGGGTCATGCTCGGCGACGCCGGGGCCAACTCCGTCGGCGCGCTGCTCGGCCTGCGGCTGGCCGCCGTCCCCTCGCGCCCGGCGCGCGCGGGCCTGCTGGCCGCGGTGACCGCGCTCACCCTGGCCAGTGAACGGGTCAGCTTCACCCGGGTCATCGAGGCCACGCCGGGCCTGCGGGAGCTCGACCGGCTCGGCCGCCGCCCGGCGTGACCTCCGCGGGGCCGACCGTGTCGGGGCGGCGGGTGGCGCAGGGCGTCGCCGGCGCCGCCGCGCTCATCGCCGTCCTCACCGTGCTGGCCCGGCTGGCCGGCTTCGGGCGCACGCTGGTCTTCACCAACGCCGTCGGCGCCGACAGCACCGGCGACACCTACACCGCGGCCAACACCGTCCCGAACATCGTCTTCGAGGTGGTCGCCGGCGGTGCGCTGGCCTCCCTCGTCGTCCCGATGCTGGCGGGAGGCATCGCCGCCGGCGACCGCGAGCAGGTGCGCCGGACCGCCTCGGCGCTGCTGGGCTGGACGCTGCTGGTCCTCGTGCCGCTCGCCGCGCTCCTGGCCGTCCTCGCGCACCCGATCGCCGCGCTGCTGCTCGGCGGCGGCACCGCCGCCGAGGTCGACCTCGCCGCCCGCTTCCTGCTCGTGTTCGCCCCGCAGGTGGTGCTCTACGGCCTCGCCGTCGTCGGGACCGGCGTGCTGCAGGCGCACCGCCGCTTCGCCGGCCCGGCGATCGCGCCGCTGCTGTCCAGCCTCGTCGTCGCGGCGGCCTACGCCGCCTTCGCCCGGCTGGGCGGCTCCCGGCAGGTCGGGGACCTGACGACGCCGGCCGAGCTGGTCCTCGGCGTCGGGACGACGCTCGGGGTGGTCGCGCTCGCGCTGGCCGTCCTCGTGCCGGTGCGGCGGCTGCGGCTGGGGCTGCGGCCGTCGCTGCGGTTCCCCGTGGGCGCCGCGCCGCAGGTGCGCCGGCTCGCCGTCGCCGGCGTGCTCACCCTCGCCGGGCAGCAGCTGGTGGCCGCGGTCGCCATCCGGCTGGCCGGCGCCGGTCCCGACGGCACCCAGGTCGCCTACACCGCCGGGCTCACCCTGTTCCTCGTGCCGTGGGCCGCGGTCGCGGTGCCGCTGGCCACGTCGGCCTACCCGCTGATGGCCGAGCGCGCCGCCGCCGGGGACCTGCCCGGCTACCGCCGCGCGCTGGCCCCGGTGACCACGCTCGTGCTGGTGGCCAGCGCGGTCGCCGCGGCGGTGCTGGCCGCCGTCTCCGGGCCCATGGCGCGGGTCTTCCTCGTCGGCGGAGACGCCGACCGCGTGGCCGCGGTGCGCGACACCGTCGTCGCCTTCGCGCCCGGCCTGGTCGGCTACGGCCTGGTCGCGGTGCTCACCCGCGCCCTCTACGCCCGGGGGCTGTGGCGCGCGCCCACCGCCTGCGTGCTCGGCGGCTGGCTGCTGGCCGTGGCCGCCGACGTGGTCCTGGCCGCCGCCCTGCCCGACACCGACCGGGCGCTGGCGCTGGCCGCCGGGCACAGCGCCGGCGTGACCGCCGCGGGCCTGGGGCTGCTCGTCGTCACCGCGCGGACGGCGGGGCCCGGCGGGCTCGCCGGGGTGGCCCGCTGCGGGCTGCCCGCACTGCTCGCCGGCGGCGCGGGCGCCGCGACCGGCCTCGCGCTGGCGCGGGCGCTGGGCGCCGACCCGGTGCCCGGCAGCTCGCTGGCCGGCGCGGTCGGTGCCGGGCTGCTCGTGGCGGCGGCGGTGACCGTGGTGGCGGCGGCGGTCATGATGGGGACGGCGCGCCGGCCCCTGCTCTCGGCGGTGCGCGCGCTGCGGACGCCGGGGGGGACGGAGGTGCACGGTGGCTGACCCGCGACCGCTCGGCGGCCGCCGGGTCGCCGAGGTGCTGGCGACCAGCACCGGCGGCGTCGGCACCCACCTGCGCTCGGTGCTGCCCGCGCTGGCCGAGGCGGGTGCGGAGGTCACCGTCTGCGGTCCCGCGGCCACCGACGCGCTGTTCGGCTTCTCGGCCGCCGCCACCTTCCGCCCGGTGGAGATCTCCGCCGGCCTGGACCCGGTCGCCGACGCCCGAGCGGTCCTCGCCCTGCGGCGGGCCGCCGCCGGGGCCGACCTCGTGCACGCCCACGGCCTGCGGGCCGGGCTGGTCGCGGCCGCCGCCGTGCGCAGCGGCGGCCGCCGGCCCCTGGTGGTCACCCTGCACAACGCGCTGCCCGAGCGCAGCGGCCCGCTGCGCCTGGTGCTGGCCTCCGCCGAGCGGGCCACCGTCCGCGCCGCCGACGTCGTGCTGGCCGCCTCCGGCGACCTCGCCGCCAACGCCCGCCGCCTCGGCGCCCGCGACGTCCGGGTAGCCCCGGTGTCGGCGCCCGCGCTGCCGCCGGCGCGGCGGTCGCGCGAGGAGGTCCGCGCCGGCCTCGGGCTCGCCGACGGCCGGCCGCTGGTGCTCGCCGTCGGCCGGCTGCACCCGCAGAAGGGCTACGACGTCCTGCTCGACGCCGCCGCCACGTGGGCCGCGGACCGGTGGGCGGGGGACGGCCGGCCGCCGCTGGTCGCCGTCGCCGGGGACGGGCCGCTCGAGGCGGAGCTGACCGCACGGATCGGCGCCCAGCGGCTGCCGGTCACGCTGCTCGGCCGCCGCGACGACGTCGCCGACCTGCTCGCCGCCGCCGACCTCGTCGTGCTGCCCTCGCGCTGGGAGGCGCGCTCGCTCACCGCCCAGGAGGCGCTGCGGGCCGGCACGCCGCTGGTGGCCACCCGCGCCGGCGGGCTGCCCGAGCTGCTCGGCGACGCCGCGCTGCTGGTGCCCCCGGGCGACGCCGCCGCACTGGCCGCCGCGGTCCGGGACCTGCTCGGCGACCCCGCCCGCGCCGCCTCCCTCGCGCAGGCCGGCCGGGAGCAGGCCGCGGGCTGGCCCGACGAGGCCGCCACCGCCCGCACGCTGGCCGCCGTCTACCGCGAGCTGCTGGGGCCACCGCGGTGAGGCGCGCCGCCGTCCTGCTCCTCGCCCTCCTGTCGCTGCTGGTCGCCGGGGCGCCCGCGGCGGCAGGAGCGGCGGAGGACGGCTGGCGCGCCGACCGGGTGCTCGTCGTCGGCGTCCCCGGCCTGGTCTGGGACGACGTCGACCCCGACCGCACCCCGGCGCTGTGGGAGCTGGCCGACACCTCCCCGGTCGGCACGGTGTCGGTGCGGGCGGCCCGCTCCACCACCTGCCTGCTCGACGGGTGGGCCACCCTCGGCGCGGGCAACCGGGCCCGCTTCCCGGCGCCGGACGAGCTGCTGCCCATGGTGCCGCTGCCCACCGTGCCGTTGCCCGGGGAGACGCCGGGCGCCGAGGGGGAGCCGGGGGCGGTCCCCCCGGAGGGGCCGACGCCGGCCGGGCCACCGGCCAGCCCGGAGCTGTCGCACTGCGGCCTGCAGGAGCGCCTGGCGCAGGTCGGGCTCGCCGACCCCCTCAGCGCGGTGCGCGCCGTGGCCGAGGACGGCGCCACCGCCCGGTTCGGTGCCGAGCCCGGCGCGCTGGGGGCCGCCGTGGGCTGCGCGACGGTGGTCGGCCGCGCAGCGGCGCTGGCGGTGGCCGCGCCCGGCGTGGGGCTCACCCGCGAGGACGGGCTCCCGGCCGACGGCGCCGCGCTCGCCGCGCTGCTCGAGCCCTGCCCGCTCACCCTCGTCTCCCTCGACGGCCTGGTCGACGCCGGCGTCCCGGCGCCCGAGGGCAGCGAGACCGGCACCGACCCGGGGAGCCGGGAGGCGGCGCTGACCGCCATCGACGCGCAGGTCGCGCAGCTGCGCGCCGCCGTCGCCGCGCTCCCGGGGGAGACGCTGCTGCTGGTGCAGGGGATCTCGGAGGTCAACGACGGGCGCCCGCAGCTGCACGTCGGCATCGCGTCCGGCCCCGGGTTCACCGACGCCGGCTGGCTGTCGTCGGCCAGCACGGGCCGGGCGCCGTTCACCCAGCTCATCGACGTCGCCCCGACCGTGCTGCGCGCCCTCGGGCTGGAGCAGCCGGCCTCGGTCAACGGCCAGCCGCTCACCGTCTCCGAGGGCCGCCCGGGCACCGCCGGGGCGGTCGCGGAGCTGGACCGGGCGAACACCGCCGCGGTCACCCACCACCGCAGCACCGGCACGTTCTTCCTGGGCCTGGTCGTGGTGCAGGCCGCCGTCGTCGTCCTGGGGATCCTCGTGCTCGGCCTGACCGGCGGCGCGCGGGTGCGGCCCTCGCGGGCGCGCTGGCGGCCGGTGCTGCGGCTCGCGGCGCTGGCGGCCGCGGCGCTGCCGGTGGCCACCTACCTCGCCGGCCTGGTGCCCTGGGAGCGCGCCGGGTCGCCGCGGTGGGCGCTGGCCGGGTCGCTGCTCCTGGCCGTCGCGGTGGTGGTGGCGGTCGCCGTCCTGGGGCCGTGGTCACGATGGGCGGGGCGGCGTCGTCGCCTCGGGCCGCCCCTGGCCGTCCTCGCCGTCACCGTGGCCACCCTGGTCGGCGACGTGCTCACCGGCTCCCCGCTCGAGCTCGACGGACTGCTCGGCTACGACGCCATCGTCGCGGGGCGGTTCACCGGCTACGGCAACCTCAGCTCCGGCCTGCTCTCGTCGGCCGCGCTGGTGGGCACCGCCGTGGTCGCCACCCTGGCCGGCCGGCGGGCGGCGCGCGGCCGGGACGACGGCGGGCGGCGGGCGCGGCGGGTCACCGGCGCCGTCGTGCTGGGCGCCGGGCTGGTCACCGTGGCCGTCGTCGGCGCGCCGGGCCTGGGCCGGGACTTCGGCGGCGTCCTCGCCGTGCTGCCCGGCTTCCTGCTGCTGGCGATGCTGCTCACCGGCGTGCGCGTGACGGTCGTGCGGCTGGCCGCGGTGCTGGCCGCCGGGGTGGTCGCCGTCGGGGCGCTGGCGTTCCTCGACTGGCTGCGGCCGGCCGCCGAGCGCAGCCACCTGGGCCGGTTCGTCGAGCAGCTGCTCACCGGCGAGGCGTGGACGGTGGTCAGCCGCAAGGCCTCGGCCAACCTCGGCATCCTGTTCGGCTCCGCGCTGGCCTGGATGCTCCCCGTCGCGCTGGTCGCCGCCGTCTGGCTCGTGCGGCGGCACCGTCCGCGCGGGCCCGGCCTGCTGCGCGGCGGCGGCTCGGGACTGCGCCCGGCCGACGCCGCGGTGCTGCGCGCCGGCCTGGTCGCCGCGGCCCTGAGCCTGGCCCTGGGCGCCGCGGTCAACGACTCCGGTGTGGCGCTCCCGGCGACCGCCGCGGCGCTGCTGGTGCCCCTGCTGGTGGACCTGGCCACCACCGCCCGGCGGGGGCGCGCGGAGCCTCCCGGCGGCGCCCAGGGGGAGGGGGACGACCGTGTTACGGTGGGTTCCCGTGGGTCGACCTGGAACTCCTGACCAGTCCGCATCGCGTCGCCTCCTCCACAACTCCCAGCCGACGAAGTTCGTCTTCGTCACCGGCGGGGTCGTGTCTTCTCTCGGCAAGGGCCTGACGGCCAGCTCGCTCGGCGCGCTGCTGTCCTCCCGTGGGCTGCGGGTCACCATGCAGAAGCTGGACCCGTACCTGAACGTCGACCCGGGGACGATGAACCCGTTCCAGCACGGCGAGGTGTTCGTGACCGAGGACGGCGCGGAGACCGACCTCGACGTCGGGCACTACGAGCGCTTCCTCGACACCGACCTGGGCGCCCGGTCGAACGTCACCACCGGGCAGGTCTACTCCGACGTGATCGCCAAGGAGCGGCGCGGGGAGTACCTGGGTGACACCGTCCAGGTCATCCCGCACATCACCAACGAGATCAAGGCGCGGATCATGGCCGCGGCCGAGTCGCCGGCCGGGTCGCCGGCCGACGGCGAGGACGGCCTGGACGACGGTGTGGACGTCGTCATCACCGAGATCGGCGGCACCGTCGGCGACATCGAGTCGCTGCCCTTCCTCGAGGCCGCCCGGCAGGTGCGCCACGAGATCGGCCGCGACAACTGCTTCTTCCTGCACATCTCGCTGGTGCCCTACATCGCGCCGTCGGGGGAGCTGAAGACCAAGCCGACGCAGCACTCGGTGGCCGCGCTGCGCAACATCGGCATCCAGCCCGACGCGCTGGTCTGCCGCGCCGACCGCGACATCGCCACGAGCCTCAAGCGCAAGATCAGCCTGATGTGCGACGTCGACGCCGAGGGCGTCATCGCCTGCCCCGACGCGCCGTCGATCTACGACATCCCCAAGGTGCTGCACCGCGAGGGCCTCGACGCCTACGTCGTCCGCCGGCTGGGCCTGCCCTTCCGCGACGTCGACTGGACCGTGTGGGGCGACCTGCTCGAGCGGGTGCACCGGCCCAAGCAGACGGTGACGATCGCGCTGGTCGGCAAGTACGTCGACCTGCCCGACGCCTACCTCTCGGTCACCGAGGCGCTGCGCGCCGGTGGCTTCGCCCACCGCAGCCGCGTGCAGATCCGCTGGGTGCCCTCCGACGACTGCCAGACCCCCGAGGGGGCGGCCGCCGCGCTCGGCGACGTCGACGGCGTGTGCATCCCCGGCGGGTTCGGCGTGCGCGGCATCGAGGGCAAGCTCGGCGCCATCCGCTACAGCCGCACCAACGGCATCCCGACCCTCGGGCTGTGCCTGGGCCTGCAGTGCATGGTCATCGAGTACGCCCGCGACGTCGCCGGGATCGAGCAGGCCAACTCCGCCGAGTTCGACCCCGACACCCCCGACCCGGTGATCGCCACCATGGCCAGCCAGGTCGACGTCCTCGCCGGCGAGCGCGGCCTCGGCGGCACCATGCGGCTGGGCAGCTACCCGGCGCACCTCCAGAAGGGCTCGCAGGCCGCCGCGGCGTACGGCTCGACCGAGGTCACCGAGCGGCACCGGCACCGCTACGAGGTGGCCAACGCCTACCGCGACCGGCTCGGCGAGGCCGGCCTGGTGTTCAGCGGCACCTCGCCCGACGGCCTGCTGGTCGAGTTCGCCGAGCTGCCGCGCGAGGTGCACCCGTTCTTCGTCGGCACCCAGGCCCACCCGGAGCTCAAGAGCCGGCCCACCCGCCCGCACCCGCTGTTCGCCGCCTTCGTCTGCGCCGCCATCGACCGCGCCGAGTCCGCGCGCCTGCCGGTGCCGATGGACGACGCGGAGAAGGTGGGGATCTGAGGTGACCGAGCCGGCCGCCGAGGGCGACTACCGGGTTCTCGGCACCGAGACGGTCTACGACGGCCGGGTCATCACGCTGGTCAAGGACACCGTGGCGATGCCCGGCGGCGGCGACAGCGTGCGCGAGGTGGTCCGCCACCCGGGCGCCGTCGCGGTCGTGGCGCTGACCGACGACGGCGAGGTCGTGCTGCTGCGGCAGTACCGGCACCCGGTCGGCGGCTACCTGTGGGAGCTGCCCGCCGGCCTGCGCGACTCCGACGGCGAGCCGCCGCTGGAGACCGCGAAGCGGGAGCTGGCCGAGGAGGTCCGCATGGCCGCCGAGCGGTGGTCGCTGCTCACCACCACGTTCAGCACGCCGGGCTTCTGCGACGAGCTGGTGCTGGTCTACCTCGCCGAGGGGCTGTCCGACGTCGACCGGCCCGAGGGCTTCACCGTGGAGCACGAGGAGCTCGACATGACCGTCGAGCTGGTGCCGCTGGCCGAGGCGGTGCAGCGGGTGTTCGACGGGGGGATCCGCAACTCCGCCGCCGTCATCGGCCTGCTCGCCGCCGCGCAGCACCGCGCCGCCGGGACCACCCTGCGCCCCGTCGACGCCACGTAGGCACCGCGTCCCACGGCGAGATCGCCGATCCCGGCGGGGACCGCGTCACCCGATGACGACGGCGGGGGACCAGCCGACCTGCTCGTACACGGTCACCTGGCTGTCGGCGTCGAGGACGAGCTCCTCCAGCCAGAACACGTAGGCCACGCCGCTGGTGAGCCCGCCGATGCTCGCGGTCACCTCGCCGCAGTCGTCGCGCCGGCCGACGGTCACCTGCGGCGGCGCCGGCTGCTCGCCGGACACCAGCTGCTGGCTGACCGCGGTCACCCGGTAGCCCTGGACGACCTCGCGGCCGTCGGCCTGCCAGCGCACCGTCGCCGACCCCGCGCCGGGCACGACACCGGGCGGGACCTGGCGGAGGCTGCCGTACCCGCCGCACTGCCCGGGCGGCGGCGTGGTCTCCAGCGGCACGCCGTACGGGACCATCGGCGTCGGGAGGTCGACCTCCAGTCGCCGCGGGACGGGCAGCGCGAGCACCGGGGTGTCGACGATCCGGTCCGGGACGGCGGTGACCGGCTGCGGGGCGTCGACTCCCCGGGCCGGTTCCGGGCCGTCGGCGGTGCCGGCGTTGCGGAACGGCGCCCAGGAGGCGGTCACCTGCGCGGCGAGGTCGGTGGCCGGCGCCGACAGCGCCACCAGCCCGACCGCCGCCACGGCGGCCACGCGCGTGGTGACCCCGCCGGCCGACGGACGCGGGCGACCCCGCCGCCGCGGCCGCGTGCGTCCCGTCCGTCCCACGCCCACCTCCCGGATCAGTCGGGGGCATCGGCACCGGCGGGGGCGGACTCAACCCGAGCGCGGCGGCGCGCACGCCCCTGACGCCGCGGCGTCGGGCGCGGGCAGCCGCATCCCCAGCCGGCCGGCCTCCAGCGCGGCCAGCGCCCGCACAGCCGCCGGGTCGCCGGCCCGCCACGCCGCGCCGGTCCCCGGCGGCAGCGCGGCGAGGCGGGGGAGCGGGGCGGTGGCGACGGCGCGCGCGGCCAGCAGGTCCAGGTCGGGCTCGGCGCGCCCGGCCAGCCGGGACACCGCGCTCGCCTCGCGCACCCACCCCACCCGCCAGGGCAGCCAGCGCACGAGCAGCCAGCCCACGGGCAGCACCACGAGGACGACGGCGAGGACCGTGGCCAGCGTGCCGACGGCGTCCTGCGCGGCCTGCCCCGCCCCGCTCACCGACCCCGCGGCGTCGCTCAGCGCACCGAACGGCGCGGACAGCTCGTCGCCGACCACCGGCACGTCCTCCGCGGCCGACGCCGCCGAGCCCATGCTGTCGGCCACCGACGAGCCCAGGTCCTCCACCGCCTGCCCCGGCTCGGCCAGCACGAGCACCGCGTCGTGCACGACCCGCGCGACGACGACCCACAGCACCGCCCACGCCAGCAGGCCGACGTCGGCGAGCACCTGACCCAGACGGCGGTCGGGTCGGGTGGCGTACAGGCGCATCAGCGGGTCCTCCCGGAGAGCTCGGCGACCCCGCCATCGTCGGCGCTGCGCGCGGCGGCGGCAGCCCGGGCGCCGTGGCACCTGTCCTAGGGTCGCCGGGTGAGCTCCCTCACCCGGGAGCCGCAGGACAGGTGCGGGCCGACGACCTCGGCCCGGCCGGGACGGGAGTCGCCATGCACGTCGGGGTGCCGCGCGAGGTCAAGAACAGGGAGTACCGGGTGGCGTTGACCCCGGCCGGGGTCACGGAGCTGACCCGGGCGGGGCACACGGTGCTCGTCGAGCGGGGCGCGGGGGAGGGCAGCTCGATCCCCGACACCGACTTCACCGCCGCGGGCGCCCGGATCGTCGGCAGCGCCGACGACGTCTGGGCCGACGCCGACCTGCTGCTCAAGGTCAAGGAGCCGGTCGAGGAGGAGTACGGCCGGCTGCGCGCCGGGCAGACGCTGTTCACCTACCTGCACCTGGCCGCCTCGCGGGCCTGCACCGAGGCGCTGGTCTCCTCCGGCACCACCGCGATCGCCTACGAGACCGTGCAGACGGCGAACGGCGCCCTGCCGCTGCTCGCGCCGATGAGCGAGGTCGCCGGGCGGATGGCGCCGCAGGTCGGGGCGCACAGCCTCGAGCGCGCGCACGGCGGCCGCGGCGTGCTCCTCGGCGGGGTGTCGGGCGTCTACGCGGCCAAGGTCGTCGTCATCGGGGCCGGGGTGTCGGGCATGAACGCCGCCACCATCGCCCTCGGCATGCAGGCCGAGGTCGTCGTCCTCGACCGCGACGTCGACAAGCTGCGCGCCGCCGACAGGGTCTACCGCGGGCACCTGCAGACGGTGGCCTCCAACGCCTACGAGGTCGAGCGGGCCGTCCTCGACGCCGACCTGGTCATCGGCGCGGTGCTCGTGCCCGGCGCCAAGGCGCCCACGCTGGTGAGCAACGAACTGGTGTCGCGGATGAAGCCGGGCTCGGTGCTCGTCGACATCGCCGTCGACCAGGGCGGCTGCTTCGAGGACAGCCGGCCCACGACACACGACGAGCCGACCTTCCGCGTGCACGGGTCGGTGTTCTACTGCGTGGCGAACATGCCCGGTGCGGTCCCGAACACCTCCACGCACGCGCTGACCAACGTGACGCTGCCCTACGTCATGGCGCTGGCCGAGCGGGGGACGCGGGCCGCGGTCGCCGCCGACCCGGCGCTGGCGCACGGCGTCAACGTCGTCGCCGGGCAGGTGGTGCTGCCGGAGGTGGCCGAGGCGCACGGCATGGGCGCCGTCGGCCTGGAGAAGGTGGAGGGAGACCTGCCCTGACCGTGACCCTGACCGGGACCGTGCCCGGGACGCTCCCGGGCACCTCCGCCCCCGGTCCCGACGTCGAGCGGGTGGTGGGCGGCTACCTCGACCACCTCGCCGTCGAGCGGGGCCTGGCCGCCAACACCATCACCTCCTACCGGCGCGACCTGCGCCGCTACACGCGGTTCCTCGCCGACGCCGGGGTCCGCGGGCTGGGCGAGGTCGCCGAGAGCGACGTCACCGGCTTCCTCGCCGCGCTCCGGCAGGGCGACGACGAGCACCCGCCGCTGTCGGCGACGTCGGCGGCGCGCGCCGTGGTCGCCGTCCGCGGGCTGCACCGCTTCGCGCTGCTCGACGGCCTGGTCCCCGGCGACGTGGCCGCCGAGGTCCGCCCGCCTGCGCCGGCCCGGCGGCTGCCCAAGGCGATCCCGGTGGAGGCCGTCGTCGCGCTGATCGAGGCCGCGGGCTCGCTCGAGGGCCCGCGCGGGCTGCGCGACCGGGCGCTGCTCGAGGTCCTCTACGGCACCGGCGCGCGGATCTCCGAGGCCGTCGGCCTCGCCGTCGACGACCTCGACCGCGGGCAGGCCGTGGTGCGGCTGGCTGGCAAGGGCGGCAAGGAGCGGATCGTCCCGGTGGGCAGCTACGCCCTGCGCGCCGTCGAGGACTACCTGGTGCGCGCCCGCCCGGCACTGGCCATGGCGGGGACGAGGGCGGGGAGGGGCGGCGTCCGCGGCGGGCGGCTGTTCCTCAACGCCCGCGGCGGCCCGCTGTCGCGGCAGAGTGCCTGGACGATCCTGCAGACGGCGGGCGAGCGCGCGGGCGGGGCCGCCGGGCTGTCGGTCGACCACGTCTCCCCGCACACGCTGCGGCACTCCTTCGCCACCCACCTGCTCGACGGCGGCGCGGACGTCCGCGTGGTGCAGGAACTGCTCGGCCACGCGTCGGTGACGACCACGCAGGTCTACACGCTGGTGACGGTGGACAAGCTGCGCGAGGTGTACGCCAGCAGCCACCCACGGGCACTGTCCTGACGACCGGACGGCCATTCGTCTGGCATCTCTTGCCCACGGTTACCGGCGACGAGCGACATCCCGACGGCAACATCCGCCAGCAACGGCGTGTCCCGTGGATCGCCGCCAGGGATCTCCCTACCGTTCCGGAGGACCCGAGCGGACCGGGCCGGCCGACCGCGGCCGGCACCGCCGGGGAGCACGGAGGAGTGGCGACTCATGGCGAACCGAGGGGACGTGGCCGGTCAGGCTCTCGCACTCCCGGCCGACGGCGGGGAGATGGGGGCGGCCGCCTCACGGCTGGACCCGGCCCGCGCGCGGCAGCGCAAGCTGCCGGAGCCGCCGCCGCTCACGGAGCACGGCCCGGCGCGCGTCATCGCGATGTGCAACCAGAAGGGCGGCGTCGGCAAGACGACGTCGACGATCAACCTGGGCGCCGCCCTGGTCGAGTACGGCCGCCGCGTGCTGCTGGTCGACCTCGACCCGCAGGGCGCGCTGTCGGTCGGCCTGGGCGTGCCCGCCCAGCAGCTCGACCGCACCGTCTACAACGCCCTCATGGAGCGGCGGACGACGCTGGCCGACGTCCGTGTCGCCACCGACGTCCCGGGCCTGGACCTGGTGCCGAGCAACATCGACCTGTCGGCGGCCGAGGTGCAGCTGGTCAGCGAGGTCGCCCGCGAGCAGACCCTGCTGCGCGCGCTGGACTCCGTGCGCGACGAGTACGACTACGTCCTCATCGACTGCCAGCCCTCGCTGGGTCTGCTCACGGTCAACGCCCTGACCGCGGCGCACGGCGTGGTCATCCCGCTGGAGTGCGAGTTCTTCTCGCTGCGCGGCGTGGCGCTGCTGGTCGACACGATCGACAAGGTCAAGGAGCGGCTCAACCCCGAGCTGGAGATCTCCGGGATCCTCGCGACGATGTACGACACCCGGACCGTGCACTGCCGGGAGGTGTTCAGCCGGGTGGTCGAGGCGTTCGGCGATACCGTGTTCCGGACGGTCATCCAGCGCACCGTGCGCTTCCCGGAGACCACCGTCGCCGGCCAGCCCATCACCACCTGGGCGCCAACCTCCTCGGGTGCGGCCGCCTACCGCGACCTGGCCAAGGAGGTGATCGCCCTGTGACCCGGCGTCCCGTGCTCCCGGGTGCCGCCGAGCTGTTCCGGCGCACCGACAACCCGCAGGCGGAGGTGACCGAGCTGCCGAGCCTGGCCTCGGCGGTGAGCTCCCCGGCGCTGCGCGGCCGCCGTGCCGCCGAGCCCGCCCCGGCGGACGACGCGCCCGCACCGCTCACGCTCGTGCCGGGCGGCGCCCCGGCCGACCCGCTGGCCGCCTACCGCGGGCCGGCCCCGGCCCCCGCTGCGGTCCCCGCCGCGCCCGGTGCCCGCACCCGCGGCAAGGCCGCCCGCGCGGCCGGCGACAACCGCACCCGGCACGACGAGAAGATCACCGTCTACATCTCCGCCGACGACCTGCTGGCGCTGGAGAGCGCCCGGCTGTCGCTGCGGGCCCAGCACGGCGTGGCCGCCGACCGCGGCCGCATCGTCCGCGAGGCGATCTCGGTGCTGCTGGCCGACCTGGCCGAGCAGGGCGAGGACTCGGTCCTCGTCCGGCGTCTCCGGGGCTGAACGTCAGAGGCACCGCCTACCCTTGCGTTCCGTGAGTGGAAGTACGCAGGCGGTGGCGGAGCGCGGGGCTGAGCCCGCGCGCTTCACCGTCCGGCTCACCAACTTCGAGGGTCCGTTCGACCTGCTGCTGCAGCTGATCAGCCGGCACCAGCTCGACGTCACCGAGATCGCCCTGTCGGTGGTCACCGACGAGTTCATCGCCCACCTGCGGGCGCTCGGCGACGAGCTCGACCTCGACCAGGCCAGCGAGTTCCTCGTCGTCGCCTCCACGCTGCTCGACCTCAAGGCCGCCCGGCTGCTGCCCGCCGCCGACATCGAGGACGAGGACGACCTCGAGCTGCTCGAGGCCCGTGACCTGCTCTTCGCCCGGCTCCTGCAGTACCGCGCCTACAAGCAGGCCGCGGCCTTCCTGCGCGAGCGCGAGACGGTCGCTGCCGGGCGCCACGCCCGCGAGGCGCCGCTGGAGCCGCGCTTCGCCGAGCTGCTGCCCGAGGTGCTCCTCGGCATCACGCCCGAGCGGTTCGCCGCGCTGGCCGCGCAGGCGCTCACGCCGAAGGAGCCGCCGACCGTCGGCGTCGCGCACCTGCACGCACCGCCGGTGAGCGTCGCCGAGCAGCTGCTCGCCGTCCGCACCGCCCTGGTCGGCGCCGGGACGCTCACCTTCCGGTCCCTGACCGGCGACTGCACGACGACGATGGAGGTCGTCGCGCGCTTCCTCGCGCTGCTCGAGCTCTACCGCCAGCAGCGGGTCACCTTCACCCAGCCCACCCCGCTGGGGGAGCTGCACGTCCGCTGGACCGGCCCCGCCACCGCGGAGCCCGCCGACGAGCCGGACGACGAGCCCGACGACGGTGTCCCCGACGACGGTGTCCCCGACGACGGTGTCTCCGACGACGTGGCCACGGCGGACCTGCCGTGACGGAGCCGGAGGAGCCCCGTCCCGCCGGGCGGAGCCCCATCTCGTGGGAGGCGCTGGCCGCCGAGCTGGAGGCGACCCGCGAGGAGGAGGCCGGCCGCCCGGACGCCGCCGACCCGGCGGTGTGGGACGCCGTCGCCGCCGAGCTGGCCGCCCGGGTGGCCGAGCGCCCGGTGGCGGCCGCCGCCGACGTCCCCCCGGTCCCCGCCGAGTCCGGGCCGCTGCCGCTGCCGATCCCCGGCCTCGAGCTGCCCGAGCCGGAGCCCGAGCCCGAGCCGGAGGCCGACCTCGACCCGGTGGAGCTGCGCGGCGGGCTGGAGGCGCTGCTGTTCGTCGCCGACGGGCCGGTCGACGAGGCCCCGCTGGCCGCCGCGCTGCGCTGCCCGGTGGCCCGGGTGCGGACCGCGCTGGCCGACCTCGCCGCCGAGCACGACGCCCGCCGGTCGGGCATCACGCTGCGCCGGGTGGGGGAGGGCTGGCGGTTCTACACCCGCGAGGAGTTCGCCCCGGTCGTCGAGCGGCACCTGGCCGAGGGCCAGCGCACCCGGCTCACCCAGGCGGCCCTGGAGACCCTCGCCGTCATCGCCTACCGGCAGCCGGTGACCCGCGCGCGGGTGTCGGCGATCCGCGGGGTCGGCGTCGACGGCGTCATGCGCACGCTGCTGACCCGCGGGCTGGTCGTCGAGGTCGGCACCGACCCCGACAGCGGCGGCGGCCTCTACGGGACGACGCCGCTGTTCCTGGAGCGGCTCGGGCTCACGGACCTCGACGAGCTGCCGCCGCTGGCACCGCTGCTGCCGGACCCGGTCGCGCTCGCCCGCGAGGAGGCCGCCGACCGCCCGGACGGGTGAGCGCCGGTGTCCGGGACCGCGGCGCCGTTACGTTGCCCGGCATGACCCCGCGCGCCCTCGCCACCCCGCTCGTCGTCGCCGCGCTGCTGCTGGCCGGCTGCTCGTCGGAGGACGACCAGCGCGAGGAGGCCTTCTGCGAGGAGGTGCCCGACCTGCTGTCGGACATCACCGACGACGTCAACGCCGTCTACTCCGACCCGCAGTCGGCGCCGCAGGTGCTCGACGAGGCGGTCGGCCGGCTCGAGGCCGTGGACCCGCCGGAGGGGGTGGCGGACCAGTGGGGCGACCTGGTGACGTCCTGGCGGGCGCTGGCCGACCTGATCGACCAGGCCGACCTGACCGACCCCGCGGCCAACGCCGACCTCGCGCCGCAGCTGCAGGAGCTGCAGGGCGACCTGGTCTCCTCGGGCGAGGCCGTGGACGAGTACGGCAAGGCCAACTGCTGACCGCCCTCCCGCGCCGGCCGGTCCCCGCCGTGGGATGGGAGGGCCGCGGGGGTGGGAGACTGGAGGGGATGGACACCGCACCGCATCCCGACGAGCTCCCCGCCACCGACGAGCCGGGCGGCCGCCCCGGCGGGGAGGGCTGGTCGGAGGACATGGAGCTCGCGCCGGTCCACCCCGGCGACCGCGAGCCGGCTCCCGCGTCCGCCGACCGCCAGGGGGAGCGGCTGCAGAAGGTGCTCGCCCGCGCCGGTGTCGGCTCCCGCCGCGTCTGCGAGGAGATGATCGACCGCGGCCGGATCAGCGTGAACGGCGCGGTCGTGACCGTGCAGGGCATGCGCGTCGACCCCGCCACCGACAAGATCGCCGTCGACGGCAGCCGGCTCGAGCTGCGCGACGACCGGGTCACCTACGCGCTGAACAAGCCGTCGGGCGTCATCACCGCGATGAGCGACGACCGCGCCCGCCCGACCGTCGGTGACATGGTCGGCGACCTCGCGCCCGGGCTGGTGCACGTCGGCCGGCTCGACCAGGACACCGAGGGCCTGCTGCTCGTCACCAACGACGGTGAGCTGGCGCACCGCCTCGCCCACCCGTCCTACGGGGTGAAGAAGACCTACCTCGCGCAGGTGTCCGGCTCGGTCTCGCGCGACCTGCACCGCCGGCTGCGCGCCGGGGTCGAGCTCGACGACGGCCCGGTGAAGGTGGACTCCTTCCGCCTCGTCGACACCCACGCCGGCCAGTCGGTGGTGGAGGTCGTCCTGCACGAGGGACGCAAGCGCGTCGTCCGGCGGCTGCTGGCCGAGGTGGGGCTGCCGGTGTCGCGGCTGACCCGCACCGCGGTCGGCCCGGTCTCGCTGCAGCGGATGCGCAGCGGCGCGATCCGGCGGCTCACCCGCCAGGAGGTCGGTGCCCTGGAGGAGCTCGTCGGCCTCTGAGCCACCCGCGTCCCTCCCGGGCGGCTCGACGGCCGGCTCCGGCGAGTAGCCGCCTCAGTGCGCTCCCAGCCACCGGGCGGGGTCGTCGACGACGTCGGCGAGCGCGCGCAGCGCCGCCCCCGTCGCACCGGCCGCCGGCGCGCCGGGCGCGGCCTCGACCCGGGGCCGGCGCCAGCGGGCCGACAGCACGCGCCGGCCCAGGTGCTCCTCCAGCGCCGGGCGCAGCAGGCCGGCGAGCTCCCCGAGGTGGCCGCCGAGGACCACGACCGGCACGTCGAGCACGTTGAGCACGCCGGCCAGCGCCACGCCCAGCGCCCGCGCCGCGCCGGCCACCGCGGCCCGTGCGGCCGGGTCGCCGCCGGCCGCGCGCCGGGCGAGCTCGGCGGGGGCGGTGCCTCGGGGCAGGCCGGCGGCGGCGAGCAGGGCGTCGCGCCCGGCGTACTGCTCCAGGCAGCCGGTGGAACCGCAGCGGCAGGGCGGCCCGTCGGGGTCGACGCACACGTGGCCCATCTCGCCGGCCCACCCCGAGCTGCCGCACATGACCCGGCCGTCCAGCACCGTGGCGCCGCCGATCCCGATCTGGCCCGACAGGTAGACGAAGTCGCGGTGCGGGCCGGGGCGGCCGGGCGCGGTCTCGGCCACGGTGCGCGCGGCGAGGTCCGCCTCGTTGCCGGGCACCGGGTCCAGCCCGCCGGGCAGCCGGGGCGTGAGCAGGTCGGCCGGGCAGACGTCGGACCAGCCGAGGTTCGGCGCGCGCAGCAGCACGCCGGTGCCGCCGTCGACGATGCCCGGCAGGGCCAGGCCGGCCCCGGCCACCCGGGTGCCCTCCGGCAGCCCGCCCAGGAGGTCCGCGGCCAGGGTGCCCAGCCGGGCCAGGGTGGCCGCGGGGTCGCTGCCGCGCAGGTCGCCGGGCTCTACCCGTTCGCCCACCACCCGTCCGCGCAGGTCGAGCACCCGGCCGGCGAGCAGTCCGGCGTCGGCCTGCAGGCCCAGGGCGACGACCCGGGAGCCGGGCGCCAGCGGGGTGGCCGGCCGGCCGCGGCGGCCCGAGGGGGTCGCCTCGACCTCGTCCAGCAGGCCTCCGGCGACGAGGTCGTCGGCCAGCCGGGCGGCCGTGGCGCGGGTCATCCCGGTGGCGGCCGCGACGTCGGCCCGCGACGGGAGGACGTCGGCGGTACACACCGTCCGCAGCACCAGCGCGAGGTTGGCCGGGCGCGGGGTAGAGGACCGTGCGCGCCCCACCTCCAGGCTGGACACCGGCACGGTCACGGGTTGAGGTTAGCTGTGACGTGCATTATGTTTTAGTCCGAAACAAAATCCGCGCCGATCGTCCCCCACACCGTTCCCAGGAGGAACCCGATGACCCAGCCCACCCGCGAGGACCGCTTCTCCTTCGGCCTGTGGACCGTCGGCTGGAACGCCCGCGACCCGTTCGGCGAGGCGACCCGCCCGCCGATCGACCCGGTCGAGAGCGTGCACCGGCTGGCCGAGCTCGGCGCCTACGGCGTCACCTTCCACGACGACGACCTCATCCCGTTCGGCACCGAGAGCGGCGAGCGCGACAAGATCATCGAGCGCTTCAAGGGTGCCCTCGAGGAGACCGGCCTCGTGGTGCCGATGGCCACCACCAACCTGTTCACCCACCCGGTGTTCAAGGAGGGTGCGCTCACCGCCAACGACCGCGGCGTCCGCCGGTTCGCCATGCGCAAGGTCATGCGCAACATGGACCTCGCCGCCGAGCTCGGCGCGAAGACCTACGTGCTGTGGGGCGGCCGCGAGGGCGCGGAGGTCGACGGCGCGAAGGACCTCACCGCGGCGCTCGACCGCTTCCGCGAGAGCATCGACACCCTCGCCCAGTACTCCGAGGACCGCGGCTACGGCCTGCGCTTCGCCCTCGAGCCCAAGCCCAACGAGCCCCGCGGCGACATCTTCCTGCCCACCATCGGGCACGCGATCGCCTTCATCAGCACCCTCGAGCACGCCGACCTGGTGGGCGTGAACCCCGAGGTCGGGCACGAGCAGATGGCCGGGCTCAACTACACGCACGGCATCGCCCAGGCGCTGTGGCAGGGCAAGCTCTTCCACATCGACCTCAACGGCCAGCACGGCATCAAGTACGACCAGGACCTGGTCTTCGGCCACGGCGACGTGCTGAGCGCCTTCGCCACCGTCGACCTGCTCGAGCACGGCGGCCCGAACGGCGGCCCGGCCTACGACGGCCCGCGCCACTTCGACTACAAGCCGCTGCGCACCGAGGACATCACGGGCGTCTGGGAGTCGGCCGCGGCCAACATGCGCACCTACCTGCTGCTCAAGGAGCGGGCCGCCGCGTTCCGCGCCGACCCGGAGGTGCAGGAGGCCCTCGCCGACGCCGCCGTCCCGGAGCTGGCCCAGCCGACCCTCGGCGACGGCTCGTACGAGGAGCTGCTGGCCGACCGCTCGGCGTTCGAGGACTTCGACGCCGACGCCGCCGGCGCCCGCCGCGGCGGCCAGGTCCGGCTCTCGCAGCTGGCCGTCGAGCACCTGCTCGGCGCCCGCGGCTGACCGCTGCTGCGACGATCCGACCGATGACGCTGGTCGCGGGGGTCGACACCTCCACCCAGGCGTGCAAGGTCGTCGTCCGGGACGCGGCGTCCGGGACCCTCGTGCGCGAGGGCCGGGCGCCGCACCCCGACGGCACCGAGGTGGCCCCCGCGGCCTGGGCCGCCGCCCTCGAGCAGGCGGTGGCCCAGGCCGGTGGCCTCGACGACGTCGCGGCGGTCGCCGTCGGCGGCCAGCAGCACGGCATGGTCTGCCTCGACGAGGACGGGGAGGTCGTCCGCGACGCGCTGCTGTGGAACGACACCCGCTCGGCCGGCGCCGCCGCCGACCTCACCCGCGAGCTCGGCGACGGGCAGGCGGGGCGTCAGGCGTGGGCCGACGCCGTCGGGCTGGTCCCGGTGGCCTCGTTCACCGTCACCAAGCTGCGCTGGCTGGCGCAGGCCGAGCCGGAGAACGCCGCCCGCACCGCTGCCGTCTGCCTGCCGCACGACTGGCTGACCTGGGTGCTGGCGGGGCGTCCGGGCCTCGACGCGCTGGTCACCGACCGCGGCGACGCGAGCGGCACCGGCTACTGGTCGGCCGCCACGGGGGAGTACCGACCCGACCTGCTGGAGCGCGCCCTCGGCGCCACGCCGCACCTGCCCCGGGTCCTCGGCCCCGCCGAGGCGGCCGGGACCGTGGCGTGGGCGGGGTCCACGGGCGCGGTGCTGGGCCCGGGCACCGGCGACAACGCCGCGGCCGCGCTGGGCCTCGCCGCCGAGCCCGGTGACGTCGTCCTGTCGGTCGGCACCTCCGGCGTCGTCTCGATCGTGTCGGAGACCCCGGCCGCCGACCCCACCGGCGCGGTGGCCGGGTTCGCCGACGCCACCGGGCGGTTCCTCCCGCTCGTGGCCACCCTGAACGCCGCCCGCGTCCTGGACGCCACCGCGCGGCTGCTCGGCGCCGACCACGAGGAGCTGTCCCGGCTGGCGCTGTCGGCTCCCGCCGGCGCCGGCGGGCTGGTCCTCGTCCCCTACCTGGAAGGCGAGCGGACGCCGGACCGGCCGACGTCGACCGGTGCCGTCCACGGGCTGACGCTGGCCACCTCCACCCCGGCGCACCTGGCGCGCGCCGCCGTCGAGGGGCTGCTGTGTGGCCTGGCCGACGGTCTCGACGCCGTCCGCGCCACGGGCGCCGAGGTCCGCCGGGTGCTCCTGGTCGGCGGCGGTGCCCGCTCCGAGGCGGTCCGCCGGATCGCGCCGGCCGTCCTCGGCGTGCCGGTGCTCGTACCGCCCCCGGGGGAGTACGTCGCCGACGGCGCCGCCCGTCAGGCAGCCTGGGTGCTGTCCGGCGCGGCTGCCCCGCCCGAGTGGCCGCGGCCGGGCACCGAGGTCCACGAGGCCGACCCGACCCCCGTCGTCCGCGAGCGCTACGCCGAGGTCCGCGACCTCACCGCCGACCGCACCTGAACCAGCTCAGCACCTGCACCACCCGCACCTGGACCACCCGGCACCGTCGCCGAACCCGCGAGGAGCACCCCATGGCCACCGTCACCTACGAGTCCGCCACCCGCGTCTACCCCGGGGCGGACCGCCCGGCCGTCGACGCCCTGGACCTGGAGGTCGCCGACGGCGAGTTCCTCGTCCTGGTCGGCCCGTCCGGCTGCGGCAAGTCCACGTCGCTGCGGATGCTGGCCGGCCTGGAGGACGTCGATGACGGACGGATCCTCATCGGGGAGCGCGACGTGACCGACCTGCCGGCCAAGTCCCGCGACATCGCGATGGTGTTCCAGAACTACGCGCTGTACCCGCACATGACCGTGGCCGACAACATGGGCTTCGCGCTCAAGATGGCCAAGGTCGGCAAGGCCGAGATCGGCGAGCGGGTGGCCGAGGCCGCGCGGCTGCTCGACCTCGAGCAGTACCTCGACCGCAAGCCGCGGGCGCTGTCGGGCGGTCAGCGGCAGCGGGTCGCGATGGGCCGGGCGATCGTGCGCAAGCCGCAGGTCTTCCTCATGGACGAGCCGCTGTCCAACCTCGACGCCAAGCTGCGCGTGCAGACCCGCACCCAGATCGCCCAGCTGCAGCGGCGGCTGGGGATCACCACGGTCTACGTCACCCACGACCAGACCGAGGCCATGACCATGGGCGACCGGGTCGCGGTGCTCAAGGACGGCCTGCTCATGCAGGCCGGCCGTCCCCGGGAGCTCTACGACCGGCCGCGCAACGTCTTCGTCGCGGGCTTCATCGGCTCGCCGGCGATGAACCTCGTCGAGCTGCCGGTGACCGACGGCGGGGTCCGGTTCGGCGACGCCGTGCACCCGGTGGAGCGCGAGGTGCTCGGCCGTGCGGGCTCCGACCGGGTGGTGCTCGGCGTCCGCCCGGAGGACCTGGAGGTCGCCGGGCAGGGGCTGCCCGTGGAGGTCGACGTCGTCGAGGAGCTCGGCGCCGACGCCTACGTGTACGGCCATGCCCAGATGGACGGAGCCGACCTCGACGGGCAGCGGCACACCGTGACCGTGCGGGTCGACGGCCGCCGTCCGCCGCTCAAGGGCGACCTGCTGCACGTGACCCCGCGCACCGGCCAGGTGCACCTGTTCTCCACCGTCGACGGCGAGCGGCTCGGGTGAGCCTCCCGCCCACCGGCGAGCAGCACGTCCTCCGCGCGGGGGACGCCGAGGCCGTCGTGGTCGAGGTCGGCGGCGGACTGCGCACCTACCGCGCCGGCGGGCGGGACGTCGTCGACGGGTTCGACGCCGGCGAGATGGCCGCGGACGTGCGCGGCAACGTGCTCGCGCCCTGGCCCAACCGGCTGCGCGACGGCGAGTGGTCCTGGGACGGCACGGCCCTGCGCACGCCGGTGACCGAGCCGGAGCGGGGGACGGCGATCCACGGCCTGGTGCGGCACGTGGCCTGGCGGCTGCTCGCTCGGTCCGACGACTCCGTGGTGCTCCAGCACCTGCTGCACCCGCAGCCGGGCTATCCCTTCTCGCTGCGCCTGCAGGTGGGCTACGAGCTGTCCGCGGACGGGCTGCGGGTGACGACCACGGCCACCAACGAGGGCGACGCCGACCTGCCCTACGGCGAGGGCCACCACCCCTACCTCGCCGCCGGGCCGGGCCTGCGGGTCGACGACTGCACGCTCACCCTCCCCGCGGCCACGCGGGTGCTGACCGACGACCGGCTGCTGCCGGTGGGGAGCGAGCCGGTGGAGGGGACGCCGTTCGACCTGCGCGGCGGGCGGCCGGTCGGCGACCTCGTCGTCGACGACTGCTTCACCGACCTCGTCCGGGACGCCGACGGCACCGCCGAGGTGCGCCTCGTCCGCCCCGACGGCAGCGGCGCGGCCGTCTGGATGGACGCCTCCTACGGCTACCTGCAGGTGTTCACCGGCGACGTCGTCGAGCCGCCGTCGCGCCGCCGCCAGGGGCTGGCCGTCGAGCCGATGACCTGCCCGCCGGACGCGTTCCGCTCCGGCGAGGCGGTCGTGCGGCTGGCGCCGGGGGAGTCCACGACCGGCACCTGGGGCATCCGCCCCCTCTGACCCGACCGCCCGGGGGCGAGTCCGCCGACCCGACGGTCGGAACCGTTACCCCCAACTCAGCCGTGGTCCCGACCGCATGCAGCACGCGGCAGGCGGTTGGGGGAGGAGCCGTGGCGCGGGGTACCTAGACTCGACCGGGCACCCCGTTTCCGGGAGCCGGGACCGATCGAGGAGGGTGCACGTGGCCGTACGGGCCATCCGCGGCGCGACACAGGTGGACGCCGACGACCGCGACGAGGTCCTCGAGGCCACCCGCGAGCTGGTGAGCACCGTGGTCGAGCGCAACGGCCTCGACCACGACGACATCATCAGTATCCTGTTCACCGCGACCCCCGACCTGGTCTCGGAGTTCCCGGCGCTGGCCGCCCGCGAGCTCGGGATGGGCGACGTGCCGCTGATGTGCGCCACCGAGATCGGCGTCCCGCACGCGCTGCCTCGGGTGCTGCGGCTGATGGCGCACGTGGAGACCGACCGGCCGCGGACGGAGATCCAGCACGTGTACCTGCGGGGTGCCGTGGCGCTGCGACGGGACATCGCGCAGTGAGCGGGCACCGGCGAGCGGAGACCACTGCGCGTGGTGACAGCGCAGTGAGCGAGCAGAGGTTCCGGGGGCAGGTGACCCTCGACGGGCCGTCGGGGACGGGCAAGTCCAGCGTGGCGCGGGCGGTCGCCGCCCGGCTCGGGGCGGCCTACCTCGACACCGGCGCCATGTACCGCGCGGCCACCGTGGCCGTCATCGACGCGGGCGTGGACCCCGACGACGCCGACGCGGTGGCCCGCGTGGTCGCCGGTGCCCGCATCGAGGTCGGGACGGCGGCCGGCGTCGAGCAGGTGGAGGTCGACGGGGCCGACGTCGCCGAGCGGATCCGCGGCGCCGAGGTGACGCGCAACGTGTCGGCGGTGTCGGCGGTGCCCGCGGTGCGCCGGCAGCTGGTCGACCAGCAGCGGGCGCTCGTGGCCTCGGCCGACGCCGTCGTCGTGGAGGGGCGCGACATCGGCACCGTCGTGCTGCCCGACGCGACGCTGAAGGTCTACCTGACCGCCGCCCCGGAGGTCCGGGCGCAGCGGCGGGCGGGGCAGCTCGGGATCGGCGACCCGGCGGAGGTCGCCGCGCTCGCGGCCGACCTGCGCCGCCGGGACGAGTACGACAGCAGCCGCGCGGACAGCCCGCTGCGGCCGGCCGCCGACGCGGTGGTCGTGGACAGCACCGACCTGGACCGGGAGGCCGTCGTCGACCGCGTCGTCGACCTGGCGCTCTCGTCGGTCGGAGCAGGGGAGAGGACATGAGCGAGGAGGGCACGGGCGGTCCGCTGCCGGTGGTGGCGATCGTCGGCCGGCCCAACGTGGGCAAGTCGACGCTGGTGAACCGGATCCTGGGACGGCGCGCCGCGGTGGTGCAGGACATCCCGGGGGTGACCCGCGACCGCATCTCCTACGAGGGACTGTGGAACGGGCGGCGGTTCACCGTCACCGACACCGGCGGCTGGGACCCCAAGGCCGAGGGGCTGGGGGCCTCGATCAGCCGGCAGGCGGAGTTCGCGATGCGCACCGCCGACGTGATCGTCCTCGTCGTCGACAGCACCGTCGGCGCCACCGACACCGACCTGGCCGCCGCACGCATCCTGCGCCGCAGTGACCGGCCGGTCATCGTCGTCGCCAACAAGGTCGACGACGAGCGCAGCGAGTCCAACGCCGCCGAGCTGTGGTCGCTGGGCCTGGGGGAGCCGCAGCCGGTGAGCGCGCTGCACGGCCGCGGGTCCGGCGACCTGCTCGACCTGGTGCTGGACGCGCTGCCGGAGGCGCCGCGCGGGGAGCCCGGGGAGGGCGGCCCGCGCCGGGTGGCGCTGGTGGGCCGGCCCAACGTGGGCAAGTCGAGCCTGCTCAACCGGCTGGCGAAGGAGGAGCGCTCGGTCGTCGACTCCGTCGCCGGCACGACCGTGGACCCGGTCGACTCGATCATCAACCTCGGCGGCGAGGAGTGGCGGTTCGTGGACACCGCGGGGCTGCGCCGCAAGGTGAACACCGCCAGCGGCACCGAGTACTACGCCAGCCTGCGCACCGAGGCGGCGATCCAGGCCGCCGAGGTCGCCGTCGTACTGCTGGCCGCCGACGAGGTGATCAGCGAGCAGGACCAGCGGGTGATCACCCAGGTCATCGAGGCCGGCCGCGCGTTGGTCATCGCGTTCAACAAGTGGGACGCCGTCGACGAGGACCGGCACGCCCAGCTGGAACGGGAGATCGACCGCGACCTCGCCCGGATCAAGTGGGCGTCGCGGGTCAACATCTCGGCGACCAGCGGCCGCGGTGTCGGCAGGCTCCCCGACCACCTGCGCGCGGCGATCGCCTCCTGGGAGACCCGGGTGCCGACGGCGGAGCTCAACGCCTACGTCCGCCAGCTGGTCCAGGAGACGCCGCCGCCGGCCCGCGGCGGGCGCGCGCCGAAGATCAAGTACGTGACGCAGGCCGACGTCCGGCCGCCGCGGTTCGTCGTCTTCTCCACCGGCTTCCTCGAGGCCGGCTACCGCCGGTTCCTCGAGCGCAAGCTGCGCGAGCGTTGGGGCTTCACCGGCACGCCGCTGGACATCTCGGTGAAGGTCCGCGAGGGCCGGGGTAACGACGGGTCCCGCGGATGAGCGCCGCCGACCTTCGGTAGCGCGGTGATTGCCCCGTGGGGCGACCGGCCGGGTTCCGGATCCCGGGTGTGACCTGGCACACAGGGAGCCTCCCGTTGATCTCCGCCCGGGGATGGGATGCCGTCCGTCCAGCAGGACCCATCCACGGACGGGGGCGGCCATGACCCGGAGACTGGCAGTGGTGACGACGGCGGGGGTGCTGGTGGCGATCGCCACCGGCACCGCCGCGGCGGACGGCGGGGGACACGGGGACCCGCAGCCCGGGGCGCCCGGCATCGGCGACCCCTACTACCCGCTCGACGGCAACGGCGGGTACGACGTCCAGCACTACGGGCTGGACCTCCGCTACGACCCGGCCACCGACGTCCTCGCCGGCACCGCGCGCATCAGCGCGCGGGCCACCCAGTCGCTGTCGAGCTTCGACCTCGACCTGGTGGGACTGGAGGTCCGCTCGGTCACCGTGGGCGGCCGTCCGGCGACCTGGACCCGGGAGGGCCAGGAACTCGTCGTCACCCCCGCGCAACCGCTGCGCGAGCACCGGGAGTTCACCGTCGAAGTCGTCTACGACGGTGTCCCCGAGACCCTCCAGGACGAGCTCGGGGGCTCGGGCTTCTTCCACACCGACGACGGCGCCGTCGTCGCCGGTCAGCCGCACGGCGCGGCGACCTGGTTCCCGGCCAACGACCACCCGCGGGACGCCGCGTCGGTCGACGTCTCGGTGACCGTGCCCGAGCGCCTGGAGGGCGTCTCCAACGGGGTCCTGTGCGGCTCGTGGACCGCGGACGGGTGGACGACGTGGTCGTGGTCGGCCGAGGAGCCCATGGCCACCTACCTCGTCACGCTGGCGGTCGGCGAGTTCGACCTCCGCCACTACGAGGCCGACGGCATCGAGTACTGGGACGCCGTCGACCCGGCCGTGGCGACCTTCGACGCGGACCCGGAGACCGAGGGGCCCCTGGCCGGCGAGGTCGTTGACGCCACGCTCGCCCGCCAGCCTGAGATCGTCGAGGCCCAGGAGGGCTGGTTCGGGCCCTATCCGTTCAGCGCAGCGGGGGCCATCGTCGACAACACCCCCGAGCTCGGGTTCGCGCTGGAGACCCAGACGCGTCCGGTGTACTCGCCGGCGTTCTTCGGCGACCCGCTGCTCGCCGAGACGGTCGTCGTCCACGAGCTGGCGCACCAGTGGTACGGCGACTCGGTGCGCCTGGACACGTGGCAGCACATGTGGCTGAACGAGGGCTTCGCCACCTACGCCGAGTGGCTGTGGCTGGAGCACGAGGGGCTGGACACCCCGCAGGGGATCTTCGACACGCTCGCGTCGCTGACTGACGAGGAGCTGGGCGCGGACTTCTGGCAGGTCGTGATCGGCGACCCGGGGCCGGCCACGGACCAGCTGTTCCACCCGGCGGTCTACACCCGCGGCGCGATGACGCTGCAGGCCCTCCGCGACCAGGTCGGCGACGACGCGTTCTTCACGATCCTGCGTGAGTGGGCCTCGTCGATGGCGGGGCAGACGGCGACCACCGGACAGTTCATCGCACTCGCCGAGGACGTGTCCGGGCAGCAGCTCGACGAGCTGTTCACCGCATGGCTGTTCACGCCGGGACGGCCGGCCGGGCTGCCCGAGCCGGTGCCGGCGGAAGCCGCCTGATGCCGGTGCCTGCCGCGGTTCCCACCGGGAGCCGCGGTAGGCACGGCGGGTCCCGCCGCGGCCGCGGCTCCACGCCGTTCGTCGACGACGCCCTGGAGCCGCACTGACCGGATGACCGCAGCGGCGCGGTCGACCACCGGGCAGGGCGGGGGAGTCGGTGCGGTAACCTGCTCCTGCAGCGATCGGGCGGTGCGAGCCGCCCGGCGCTCGGGCTGTAGCGCAGCTTGGTAGCGCACTTGACTGGGGGTCAAGGGGTCGCAGGTTCAAATCCTGTCAGCCCGACAGCGAAACCGCAGGTCGGAGGCGGGTCACCCGACGAGGGTGGCCCGCCTCTCGCGTGAGTACAGCAACGCGGCCGAGGGACAGCGGCGGTGACCTGCGGAGCGCCTGAGCGAGCCGGTCGGCGGCCTCCCGCTGTTGGGCCGGCCCGACGTGGCTGTAGATGTCCGCGGTGATGGCGTAGGACGAGTGACCGAGGTGCTCCTGGACGACCTTCGTGTGCGTGCCGGCCGCCAGCAGAAAGCTCGCGGCGGAGTGCCGGAGGGTGTGCAGGGTGATGCCGCGGAGGCCGGCTCGCGTTTCTCCTACTGAAGCATGTGTGCGAGCTGATCCCGATTCGGGCAGAATGGACGATCCTCGTCGTCCCAGAGCAGAGGCACGAAGAAGGCCTGCCGCTCACCATCAGGACTGAACCGTCCGTGCGAGACCAGCAGGTTGGGCGTCACCATTGAGGGATGCCCGGCACTCGAGATGCCCGGCAGCATGCCACTTCTCAGCACGGCATGACCTTGCACTGCTAGATCTGTTAAACTGCCATCCGCCTCTTCGCGGATCGCACCAACAGCATACGATTCATCCTTGTAGCTGCCGTAACTATTCAGGTAATAGGGGTTGCCGGCCGGAGATACCAGTCCACCGATGGGCGCCTCGATGCAGTGCCAGTCGACCGTTTCGCCGCCGGCCCAATCCCGCTTGCCAACCTGCCAGGGCATCGAGCGGTCGCGCTCATACATCTGGACGTCCAGGCTGGGCTTGACGAGGATGCGCGGAGCCGACACGGGCCGAGCGAGGTCAGGACTCAGCTTCACCTCGACGATCCCCACGCCGACGCGTGTTTCGTTCCAAAACTCCACGACGTATGCGAGGAAGTGTGCTGAGCGACCCGATTGCTGTTCGTGTCTCTGGTAGACGTCCGCATCGATGGCGAAGTCCGTCTCCAGCTCAAGGGGCATCTCGCCCTGGTCGATGAACGGCCCTTCCGGCCTGTCGGCCACCGCCCGGCGCAGCCGCTGCCCGATGTCTGCATTCGACTGGTGGGGTGTGCTCCGTGAGTAGAACATGTTGTATCGCCTGGCCGATGCGTCGTACACGACGCAAGGAGCCCAATGCTCGCTCATCGGTGCATCCGCTTGTAGTGCCTTTCCAAGGTACTGGAACTGCCGCAGGTCGTGGCTACCATAGACGGCGATCCGGTCACCCTCGCGGGAAACGTCCGTATGGTAGAGGTAGTACGAGTAACTGCTGGCAGACGACCGAGGGACGGTCAGCAGATACGGGTCACCCTGGTCTGTGACGTCGGGCGCCGGATGAGGAATGATCGGCCTATAGAAGTCGTCGATCTGGAGACCCGCGAAGTCGTGATCCCTGCCTGCCCGCATGGGCATCAACTCTAGCAGATGACAGCTCTCAGTTGATCGATTCGCTGCTTCGCCAGCATGTTGTCGGTCGTATTCGCGCAATGGTCGGCGATGACACGCATATGCCCTCTCGTCGGGCCTCTGCAGTAGCGCTATTGATGCCTCAGCGCTTCCGCGGCACCACCATCGCCGCCGCTGAGACAGTCGAGGAGATGCACACGGCAGACAGCTGCCCGAGGCGGCGATCTGCCTCACGACCCTCGCGGTCGCCGCGGGACGGCCCGCTGAACCGTTCCCAGTAGCCGGAGATCGGCAGGTCAGGGACACGCCGGGGGCGAGATGATCGGAAAGAGCGCAGGCCCTCGAGAGGAGGGACGTCTTCTCACAGATCGTGTTCCCACCCGAGGTCCTGGTGTCCGATCCTGTCCCGGCACCGCCGTGCTCCCGGTCACCGAGGAGCCCGTGCACTTCGCGTCGGGGCTACTGGCCGCCGAACGCCGGCGACGAGTCACCCGCGGCCGGCGCCGGGCAGGTTGCCGCGGCTCTCGCGCAGGAGCGCCGCGGCCCCGGCGACTCAGCGGGCCCACTCCGACCCCTCGGCCGGGCGCAGGGCGTCGATCGGCCAGGTGTCGGTGGCGTCCAGCTCGCGTGCGACGGTCCGCAGCAGCCCGCCGGGGCGACGCCGGACTGCGACGTCGGTGCCCAGGTCCAGGGCGACCGGCAGCGTGAATCCGTCTTTGTAGTCGGTGTGCTCGCCGATCAGGTCCACCCGACCCGGCGAGCGCACCACCAGCTCTGGTGGCGCGTCGAAGGCCCGCTCAACCGGGGTGCGCAGCTCCTCGGTGCTGAGGTCCTCGCGGCCCATCGGTCTCAGTCCTCCGGCAGCTCGCGCAGCCGCTGCGCGGCGGTCTCCGGGGTGATGTCGCGTTGGGGCTGGCCGAGCAGCTCGTAGCCGACCATGAACTTGCGGACCGTCGCCGAGCGCAGCAACGGTGGGTAGAAGTGCGCGTGCAGATGCCACTCGCGGTGCGGGTCGCCGTCGGTGGGCTGCTGGTGCAGGCCCATCGAGTACGGGAACGTGACACCGAAGAGCCGGTCGTAGCGGCGGGTCAGGCGCCGCAGGATGTCGGCCAGCCCGTCGCGCTGGTCGGGGCCGAGGTCGGGCAGGGCGCCGGCGTGGGCACGGGGTAGAACGAGGGTCTCGAACGGCCAGACCGCCCAGAACGGCACGAGCGCGGTGAAGTGCTCGTTGCCGGTCACGATGCGCTCGCCGTCGTTCAGTTCGACGTCGAGGTAGTCACAGAGCAAGCATCCGCCGCTGTCGGCGCGGGCACGCTGCTGGGCGAGTTCCTTCGCCGGCTCATTGGGCAGCCGCTCGTTGGCCCAGATCTGACCGTGCGGATGGGGGTTGGACGCCCCCATCATCGCGCCGCGGTTCTCGAAGATCTGCACGTGGCGGACCCAGTCGAGGCTGCCGAGCTCGAGGTACTGGTCGGCCCAGGTGTCGACCACCGTGCGGATCGCCTCGGCCGGCATCTGCCCCAGCGTCAGGTCGTGCCGCGGCGAGAAGCACACCACGCGGCAGATCCCGCGCTCGCTCTGCGCGATCAGCAGGCCTTTGCGGTCGTCCTCCTCCGGGGCCACATCCGGTGTCAGCGCGGCGAAGTCGTTGTCGAACACGTAGGTGGAGTCGTACTCGGGAGTACGCGCCCCGCCGGCCCGCCCGTTGCCCGGGCAGAGATAGCAGGCCGGGTCGTAGGTCGGCCGTTGGTCGGCCGCCACCTCCTCCACCTGCCCCTGCCACGGCCGGGCGGTGCGGTGCGGGGACACCAGGACCCACTCACCGGTGAGCCGGTTGAGCCGGCGGTGCGATGCGGTGAACACTACCTACCTCCCACGGACTGGCGCGGTGTGCGGCGCCTCTGTCGCCGACGCGGTGGGCCTCATCGGCCTGGTCGAGGGTGAACCGGTGGGTGACGATGCGCTCGGGGTGCAGGCTCCACCGCACCAGGTGCTCGAGCAACTCCTCCGTGTGCCGCAGGGAGGTCGCCCAGGAGCCGTGCAGCGTGACCTGCTCGTGGATCAGCAGCTCGGACACCGGCAACGAGATCGGGCCGCCCTCACCGACGAAGGCGCACCGCCCCAGGTTCGGGTGTTCCCCAGGGGTGCTGGACGACAACCGGCGGGCGATCGACGAGGCGGCCACGCTCCAGGCCGAGTGCCTCGTGATGGTCGTCGGCGGTCTGCCGACGAGTTCCCGCGACCTGCGCGGGGCCCCGGATCGGGTCCGGGATGCGCTCGGCGAACTCGCCCCCTACGCTGTCGACCAAAGTCCGGCTCGCCCTGGAGGCGCTGCATCCTATGGACTGCGCCGACCGGAGTGTGCTCTCGCCCCCGGGTCAGGCATCGGACCTGGCGGAGGAGTTCCCGCAGGAGCAGGTCGGGGTGGTCGTCGACACCGTCCGCGTCTGGTGGGATCCGGACGTCTGGCGTTTGATTGAGCGGGCCGGGTCGCGCATCGCGTCCTTCCCGGTGCGCGACTGGACTCTGCCGCTCCGAGCCGACGTCCTCCTGGCCCGCGGCTGCATCGGCGACGGCAGCATCGACTTCCCGCCATTCGCCACGTTGTCGACGCGGCCGGATACCGGGGCAACATACAGGTCGAGATGTTCAACGCCGACGTTCGGGCCTCCTCGGGGCAGACGTCATCGCCTCGGTCGGGCGGCGCTTCCTCGACGTGGTCGTTCCCGACAACGCTCCAGCATGAGCACTCTCCGCGTCGCTCCGAAGCGATCTGCGTTCCGCCTGGGACGCCACGGCTGCACCAGCTAGGACCAACCCGGCCTCGTTCGGCCGCTGAGGGAGGACACGTCATGGCTGCCATCACCTACGACCACGCGACCGTGCAGTACGCCGGAGCCGAACGGCCCTCGGTGAACGCGCTGGACCTCGACATCGCCGACGGCGAGTTCCTCGTCCTGGTCGGCCCGTCCGGCTGCGGCAAGTCCACGTCACTGCGGGCCCTGGCTGGCCTGGAGAGCGTCAGCGAGGGAACCATCCGCATCGGGGAGCGCGACGTCACGCACCTCGCGCCCAAGGACCGGGACATCGCGATGGTGTTCCAGAACTACGCGCTCTACCCGCACATGAGCGTCGCGGACAACATGGGCTTCTCGCTGAAGATCGCCCGGATGAACCGGGATGAGATCCGGAAGCGGGTGGAGGAGGCCGCGAAGATCCTCGACCTGGAGCCGTACCTGGACCGCAAGCCCAAGGCCCTGTCCGGTGGTCAGCGGCAGCGGGTGGCGATGGGCCGGGCGATCGTCCGCAACCCGCAGGCGTTCCTGATGGACGAGCCGCTGTCCAACCTCGACGCGAAGCTCCGGGTGCAGACCCGCACCGAGATCGCGGCCTTGCAGCGCCGGCTCGGCGTCACCACGGTCTACGTCACCCACGACCAGGTCGAGGCCATGACCATGGGCGACCGGGTGTGCGTGCTCAAGGACGGCTACCTGCAGCAGGTGGACACGCCCCGCAACCTCTACGACAAGCCGGACAACGTCTTCGTCGCGGGTTTCATCGGCTCGCCGGCGATGAACCTGGTGGAGGTCGACCTCGACCGGGACGGCGCCGTGCTGGGCAACTACACCTTCGCGCTGCCACGGCAGACCATGGCCGCCCTGGCGGCGGACAACAGCACGACCGCGACGCTGGGCTTCCGGCCGGAGTCGGTGCGGCTGGTCGGCGAGGGCGAGGGTTATCCGTTCGAGGTCGTCGTCGTGGAGGAGCTCGGCTCGGACGCCTACGCCTACGGGACGATGCACACCTCCCGCTCCCAGGAGGGCGACAAGCTGCTGACGCTGCGGGTCGACGCGCGCCGGCCGCCCATGAAGGGCGAGACCGTCCACATCGAGATCAATCCGGACGAGGCCTACGTCTTCTCGTCCGAGTCCGGTCGCCGGGTCTCCGGCGACGTTGCCAGCGTCGCCCAAGCCTGACGCCCGCGCCTGTTCAGCCTCACAGTGACGGCTCCTGTGATGGCCGTACGGGTGTGGCGCGATCCCTGGACGCCGTGAGAGCGGCGTGCCCCCATGCTGTCGGGCTGGATCAAGAGCCGCCTTTCTCGAGGCATCGAGCCGTGCGGCGATCTTGCTTCCCGGATTCGGAGGGAATGGCGGGGGCAGGACTCAGCTGCGAGGTGACCGTGGCTCCACGACGGGACCTCTGGTCAGGCCCCGATCCGCATCGGGGGCCCCAGTAGCCGGCGCGGCGGGCGCCGTCGACCTCGGTGACGGCCTCCTCCACGATGACCCGGCGGCGCAGCACCAAGCCCTACGCGCACGGCCGCCAGCTCCGCGATGGCGTTCCGCGGGGCCGCCTCGAGAAGGACGTCTTTGGTGCTACTTGATGCCGGTGTTGGCAACCCCTTGGGCGATCTGGCGCTGAAGGACCAGGAAGACGGCGAGCAGCGGCAGGATGCCGAGGACGGCGGAGGCCATGGTCTCGGCGTACTGGATCGCTGAACCGCCGACCAGGCTGCTGAGCCCGACCGGGATGGTCTGCGACTTGGTCTGGGTGAGGACCAGCAGCGGCCAGAGGAAGGCGTTCCAGGACGTGATGAACGTCAGGATCGCCACCGCGGAGATCGCCGGCCGGGACAGCGGCATGGCGATCTGGGAATAGATCCGCCACCAGCTGGCACCGTCGAGCCGGGCGGCCTCGATGAGGGCCACCGGGATGGCCTTGATGAACGAGTGGAAGACGAACAGGGCCACGGGGAGGGCGACCGAGGGCAGGATGACCGCCCAGTAGGTCCCCAGCAGGCCGATGGCGCGGAACTCCAGGAACTGCGGCAGGACGAGCGCCTCGACGGGCACCATCAGGCCGGCCAGGATCAGCCCGAACAGGACGTACTTCCCGCGGAAGTTGAGGTTGACCAGGGCGAAGGCGGCCATCGAGCAGACCACCACGGTGAAGACGACCGTGAGGGAGGAGATGATGAAGCTGTTGACGTACCACCAGCCCAGCGGGCTCGAGTTCCACGCGTAGCTGTACGCGTCGAGGTTCCAGTTGCTCCCCCACGGGTTCGTGGGGTTCGCGGCGATCTCCTCGTTGGGCCGCAGCGACGTGATCAGCGCCCACAGGAACGGGACCAGCCAGATGAGCGCGAAGAGCGTCATACACGTGGCGGCGAGCCGGTTGAAGAGCCTCCCGCTCCGGTCCTGCTCGCCACCCCGGCGCGAGCGCCGGGTGCCGGAACGATCGGTGTCGGCCGCAGGCGCGGCCACGGCTGTCGCCATCGTCCGAGCTCCCTCAGGTGTTCGCGGAGTTGTTGCGCCGCCGGACCAGGAACCAGCCGACGCTGACGAGGACCAGGACCACGAAGTAGACCATCGTCGCGGCGGCCGCATAGCCGCCCCGATAGGCCGAGAACCCGGTGTCGAAGATGTACTGGATGACCGGACGCGTCGTGTAGTTCGGGCCGCCGGTCAGCAGGATGTAGATCTGGTCGAACACCTTCAGGGACGAGAGGACCTGCAGGATCAGCACCAGGCCGATGGTCGGGCGCAGGATGGGGACGGTGATCATCCGGATCTGCTGCCACGGCCCGGCGCCGTCGAGCGCCGCCGCCTCGTAGACCTCCTCCGAGATCTCCTGGATGGCCGCGGTGTAGAGGATGAAGTTGAAGCCGAACGTCCACCACACGGTGAGCAGGACCACGGCGAACCAGGCACCCGAGGTGCTGCCGAAGAAGTCGGGGGCGGTCAGCCCGAACCAGCCGAAGGCGTTGGTGATGAGCCCGGTCTCGGGCGTGTACATGAACGCGAAGATCAGGCACACCGCGGCCGAGGGCACGACGTACGGGGCGAAGAAGGCGAGCCGGTAGAACCACTGGCCGCGGGCCAGGCGCGAGACGAGGACGGCGAACAGCAGCGGCAGCAGCACCAGGATCGGTGTGGTCAGCAGCGTGAACAGCGCCGAGTGCCACATCGAGGCCCAGAAGTCGGCGTTGGTCAGGACGTCGGCGTAGTTCGAGAAGCCGACCCAGCTGCCGATGCCGGATCTCACGGTCGTGGTGTTGAAGAGGCTGATCAGCAGGCCGATGACGACCGGGCCGATGAGGAAGGCGAGGTAGAGGGCCAGGAACGGGGTGGCGAACAGCCAGCCCGCCCGGTTCTCCGACCGCGGGGGCCTCCCCGCGGTCGCGGCGCGGTCCCCGACCTCGACCCCTGTCCTGGGCGCGGGGAGAGCGGTGGCGGTCATGGCGCGGTCTCCGTCCTACACGGGTGGCCGGGCGGTGGAGAACGTCTGCAGGCTGCTGGTCAGGGCGGCGACGCCACCCGCGGGGTCGGTGGCCCCGGTGAGCACGCTGGCGACGACGGAGCCCATGGCGGTCTGGAAGTCCGAGCCCGCTCCGGTGTACCAACCCGGCGGGTCGTACACCGCGTTGAAGGCCGCCTCCGTGTAGTTGCTCTGCGGCTGGAGCTCGAGGAACTCCTCGCTCTCCTGCACCGGTAACCAGGCGGGGACGTGCCCGCCGTCCGCCCAGGTCGAGCTCTGGTCCAGCAGGCCCTGGACGAAGCGCACGGCGTTCGCCGTCCGCTCGTCGGAGCGTCCGGGACTCGCCGGGACGACCAGTGCGTGCGAGTCGGCGTAGGCGACCGGCTCGGGGCCGAGGAGGGCGGGGAAGGGCACGACGTTGAAGTCGAGACCCTCGACGTCCCGGTACGTCGGGATCTGCCACACGCCGTCGAAGAGGAAGCCGACCTCGCCGTTACTGAAGAGGGTCGACGACGTCGTCGACGTGGCGGTGCGTGGCATCAGTCCCAGGTCCCCGGTGAGGCTCTGGAGGAAGGCGAAGGACTCCTCCATCGCGGCGCGGTCGATCGTGACCCGGGTGCCGAGGTCCTCGACGATCGGTCCGGCCAGACCGGAGTAGGTCATCAGGAGGAGGCGCCAGCAGGTCGAGGGGTCCACCGTGATCGACGCGACCGCCGCGTACTCGCTACCGGTCGAGTCCTTCATCGCCTGGAGGGTGGCGACGAAGTCGTCGCTGTTCCTCATGGGCTTGAGGTTCTCGCCGGTCTCGTCGAGCAGGCCGGCCTGCGCCGCCAGCTCGGTGTTGTAGTACAGCACGAACGGGTGGGTGTCGATCGGCACCGCGTACGTGGTGCCGTCCACCGTGGCCTTCTCCCAGGCGGCCGGTGTGAACTTGTCCTCGGTGATCCCCGCGGCGGCGAACTGGTCCGCGACGGGCTCGAGCAGTTCGGCCTGCGCCAGGAGGGGCACCCGGGACAGGTGCGCGACGGTCACGTCGGGCGGGCGGCCGCTCGACGTCGACAGCGCCAGCTTGGTGTAGAAGGGGTTGCCCCAGGAGAGCAGCGAGGACTCGACCGACGTGCCGGACGACTCGCGATAGGTCTCGATCATGGTCGCCATGTTCTCGCCGTCGCCGCCGCCGAACAGGTGCCAGAAGATGACGTCGGCCGTGCTCGGCTGGGCCCCGGTGAGGCTGCTCCCGATCGGTGTGGAGCACCCCGACATCGCGACGGCGAGCGAGACACTGCCCCCCGCGGCAAGGAACTGGCGACGCGAGAGCTGAGTCATGAGGGGACATCCAGTCTGGCGCGATAAGCCGAACCCGATGACTGTCACACGGCTGTATATCGACGGCAACTCGGCACTCGTCGTTGAGTGAGACGCGTGACCCAGACATCGGGCCTCTAAGGTTTTCCTCGTGTGCGCTGATGCGGGCCAGGTGAAGGCGACTGCTCGTCGACGCAACGGAGGAGCCCGCTCGTGAAGGCGACGCAGCAGGACGGTTCCCATCCCCGACCCCTGATGTGCCGGGAGGCGTGGACCAGCCTTGACGGCACCTGGCAGTTCGCTCACGACGACGCCCGCGAGGGGATTGCTTCGCGGTGGTTCCACCCCTCGAGCGCCGAAGCGTTCGAGCGGAGCATCCAGGTTCCGTACCCCCCGGAGTCGCCCGCCTCAGGGGTGGGGGCTCGTGAGTTCCACCCTGTCGTCTGGTACCGCCGGGTCATTCCGCACGACGTCCTCGCCGGAGACGGCGGTGACGCACGTCGGGTCCTCGTGCACTTCGGTGCCGTCGACCACAGCGCCCAGGTCTGGTTCGACGGACAGCTGGTCGCCGAGCACGTCGGTGGCCAGACGCCCTTCACCGCCGACGTCACCGACGCGCTGGCGACCAGCCAGGATCAGGGTCCGGAGGAGCACGTCCTCGTGGTCCGGGCCGAGGACGACCCCCACGCCCTCCACCAGCCCCGCGGCAAGCAGGACTGGAGAGAGAAGCCGCACAGCATCTGGTACGAGCGCACGACCGGCATCTGGCAACCGGTCTGGCTCGAGACGGTCCCGGTCCCAGCGGTCGTCGACGTCGCGTGGACCTTCTACGCGTCGTCCGCCGTGGTCCGTGGGGAGGTCACGCTGGCCGCCACGCCGGCCACTCCGCTCGAGCTGGAGGTCACGCTGAGCCTCGGCGAGGAGGTCCTGGGGGAGGCCACGTGCGTGGTACGGCAGGCGGTCACCCAGATCGACATCGCCGTACCGGCGGTGCGCAACGGTCAGGACCGCGCGCGTCTGTTGTGGGCCCCGGAGCATCCCCACCTCGTCGACGCGGAGGTGGTGCTGCGCGACCGCGACTCCGGGCAGCCGGTCGACACGGTGGCCAGCTACCTGGGTCTGCGGGAGGTGTCGGTCGGCGAAGGCTCCTTCAACCTGAACGGGCAGCCCTACTACACGCGGTCCGTGCTCAACCAGGGCTACCGGCCTGAGACCCACCTCGCTTCGCGCGGCAACGACGAGTTGCGCGCCGAAGTGGAATTGATCAAGGCGATGGGGTTCAACGCGGTCCGCATCCACCAGAAGGCCGAGGACCCGAGATTCCTCTTCTGGGCTGACCGGCTCGGTCTGCTGGTATGGGGCGAGACGGCCGGGGCCTACGAGTTCTCGGTGAGTGCGATCGCCCTGCTCACCTCCGAGTGGATGGAGATCGTCCGCCGCTACCGCAGCCACCCCTCGGTCGTGGTGTGGGTCCCCGTCAACGAGAGCTGGGGAGTGCAGGACATCGCCACGGTCCCGGCTCAGCAGCAGTTCTCGCAGTCCCTCGTGAGCCTGACGCGGGCCCTGGACCCGAGCCGTCCCGCCGTCTCCAACGAGGGGTGGGAGCACGTGGACAGCGACATCCTCGGGCTGCACGACTACACCGTCGACCCCGACCGGCTACGCGCCCGCTACCTCGACAACCAGGCGGCCCTCCGCGCAGTCCTGACCGGGCACGGCCCGCAGGGGCGACGGCCGATCCTGAACGACGCGCAACGACAACGATTCCTCGACGGCCGGGCTCCGTTGATGATCACGGAGTTCGGCGGCATCTCGCTCTCGCAGCAGGAGGAGTCCTGGGGCTACGACCAGGTCGAGTCGACGGACGAGTACGCCGGCCGTCTCGCAGGGCTCTTCGAGGCGCTCCGGGCCAGCAGCGACATCGTCGGATTCTGCTACACGCAGTTCATGGACACCGGGCAGGAGACCAACGGGCTCGTGTTCGCTGACGGAACGCCGAAGCTCCCTGTCGAGGACATCTTCCGGATCGTCACCGGCCGCACGGACACTGCGCTCGACGAGCCCTCCTCGACCTTCGGTACGCCGGACGAATGACTTCGTGGGTGTCCGCTGATTCGACCTGGATCGACCGGGTGCCGGGAGCAGACCTGCACCGTCGACTCCCGCACCACAGGAGATCAACGACGGCTCGCGGCTGACCATGCACTAGGTCGTTAGGCGGGACGAGTGACGTTCAGGGGCAGCCCGGATGGCCTCGGCTTGCCCGAACTCAGCAGACTCCGCCCACCGCAGCGCCCAGCGTCGTGGATCATCGGTCGGGCAGCGGCCTGAGCGGTGGAGGCGGCGGATGGGCGACCCGATGAGCGGCACATGGCTCAAGAACGTGACCGTCATCCGTGACGGCAGACAGGTGCTGCGGGACGTGACGCTCCGGGCGGCCGACGGGGAACTGCTCGTCGTGCTCGGTTCCTCAGGAAGCGGCAAGTCCACCCTCCTGCGGGTGCTCGCCGGGCTCAACCAGGTCGGGTCCGGCACTGTGATCATCAACGGCCGTGACGTCACCAAGCTGCCGCCCGGTGAGCGACGCGTGGCGATGGTCTTCGAGACCTCGGCGCTCATTCCCTTTCTCGACGTGTCCCGCAATCTCGGGTGGGGGCTGCGCGCGCAGCGGCTACCGGATACCGAGGTGAAGGAGCGGGTCAAGGACCTCGCCCGGCAACTGCGGTTGAGCCGGTTACTGCCCCGCCGTCCGGACGACTTGTCCACGGGCGAGCGCGGCCTGGTCGGCATCGGGCACGCTCTCGTGCAGCGCCCGGACGTCTTCTTGCTCGACGAGCCGCTCGCGGGCCTGGATGCCGCGGAGCGCCCCCGAGTGCGTCAGGAGATCGTCCACATCGTCCGTTCCCTGGGAGCCACGACGTTCTTCGTCACCCACGACCAAGCCGAAGGACTCGCGGTCGCCGACCGGGTCGCCCTGCTGCACGACGGCGCCGTGGTGCAGGTGGGCACACCTCGCGAGCTGTATGAGCGGCCGGTGGACCTGTTCGCGGCCGGGTTCGTCGGCACCCCGCCGATCGGACTGCTTCCCGCCCGGCTGGTGTCCGCCGGCGGGCAGGCCGCGTTCACCGTGGGCAACAGGACACTGCCGCTGTGGCGGGCGGTTCCGCCGCCGCTTCGTGACCACGTGGGCCGTGAGGTGGTACTCGGGCTCAGAGCTGAGGACGTGCACGACCCCACGGCCGGCAACGACCCGGACTCGGTGGCCCTGGCTGCGGTAGTGCGGGAGGTCGAGTACACCGGTCGACGAAACGTGGTCACGGTCGCAGTCGGCGCCCCGCCGATCACAGCCCGGGGCAGCGAAGTGTCCGGCGACAAGTCACGTGGCGCGACGCTGCGCTCGTTCTTTCCACCGCGATCCGTGATTCGTCCCGGTGCCGCGGTGACAGTCGCGGTCAAGGCGTCGAGCGCCCACGTCTTCGACGCCGTCACCGGCCGCGCGCTCTGGCACCCCTGAACCTCTCCAGATCACCCGTGAACCTCTCCAGACGAAGCGAGGACGCCGCTCCCATGTGGCGATCCGGAGGCGAGCCACCTGCATCAGCGTTGCGGAGAGCCGGGGGAGGGCCAACGCTGGAGCAGTGAGGTGTTTGCCCGGTGGTCGTCTCCAGTGCGGGACCGGCGGGCCTCAGCGCAGCAGCTCGACGTAGACCTCCGCGGTCTGCCGCGCCATCCGCTCGCTGCTGAACTCGCGCTGTACGCGCGCCCGGCCCGCGCTGCCCCAGGCGGACGCGAGTTTCCGGTCCTCCAGCGGCTCCAGGATGGCGGCTGCGAGCGCGTCGGTGTCGCCCGTGCCGTCCAGTCTTCCCCGCTCGACCAGCCGGCCCGTGACGTCGTCGATCACGACCTCGCTGGTCCCGGGTACGCGGGTCGCCACGACGGGGCGGGCGGCTGCCATCGCCTCGAGTACGACGAGCGGCAGCCCCTCAACGGTGGACGCGAGGAGGAAGACGTCCGCGGCGGCCATGAGGTCAGGGACGTCCGAGCGCTCCCCGGCGAACCACACCCATTCATCGAGGCCCATCATCCGCACCCCCTCGCGCAGTTCGGTCTCGAGCGGCCCGGTACCGACCCACAGGAACACCGCCTCCGGCCGGCTCCGGACGACCTTGTCCACAGCGCCCAATATGAAGCGGTGCCCCTTCAACTCGACCATCCGGCCGACGCTGAGCACGATCCGCCGCTCTGGGGGCAGGTGCAGGCGGCCGCGAGCGTTCTCCGCGCTCACCCCGCCGCGCGACGGCCGGATCCCGTTGCGCACGACGCGCAGCTTCGCCTGCTCGACCCCCACCTCGAGGAAGCTGTCGCGCACGCCCTCCGACACGCAGATCACGCGGTCGACGAGCTCGACGACGTCCAGGTACTCCCTTTGAAGAACCGTGACCAGCTCCGCCACCTCTGCGTCGGACAGCCGCCGGTCGGGGTGGTGGTACGGCGAGTGCAGGAGGTCGGGCAGTTCGTCGGTGGGAAACACGGCGGAGGGCTCGGCCAGGTGCTCGGTGCGCACCACCGCGGGGACGCCGGCCTGCCGGGCCGCACGCACCCCGGCGTATCCCTCGATCATCACTCCGGCGTGGCAGTGGAAGAGCTCCACTCGGACGTCGCTCAGGAACGCGACCAGCTCGGCTTCGCTGTCGGGACGGCCGACGTGGATCTCCGCGGTCCTCACCCCGAGCGCGTGGGCGCGCTCGAGCAGCCGCGAGCCGCTTGGGCTCGGCGGGCAGACGAGCGAGAGCGTGAAACTCTCCTGCAGCTCGTCCGCGAGGGTCAGGATGTGCTCGCCCACACCGGACGGGGCCGTGCTGTCGGTGAACAGGCACACCGCCGGTTTCACGACCACCCCTCACTGGGCCCGGTGAACCGCGCCTCGTCCTGTCGACGAGAGGGGCAAACACCACCACCAATCGTGGGAGTTGTCCAGCGGGGGGCGCGCTCGGTGTGGCGAACGACTTCGGGGAGCTGGCCGGAGAAGGACTGGAGGATGTATCCGTACTGCCAGCCGGGAGCGCATCAGGCGTCCGCCCGGGTTCAGCACTGAGCTGCTGGGCACAGTGGACGACGCTCCCGGGTGCGGGGGAGGGCTACCGCAACCGGTACAGCAACGCGGTCCGGACGAGCCCGTACCCGGCCCGAACGACGGCGGACGCTGCGGCCCTGCGACCTGCGGAAACAGCACGACCGCGGACGACGGCGAATGTCACGAAGGTGACTCGGGGTCAAGGGGTCGCAGGTTCGAATCCTGCCAGCCCGACAGTAGGAAACCGCAGGTCAGGGGCCGCTTACGGAGAGATCCGGAACGGCCCTTGACTGCTTTCCGACCACAGTTTTGACCACCATGGTCCCTGTCGACGGTCCGCAACCGGGCCTGATGACTGTGCCGCCGGGTGGCGCTTTCGGCGAGCCGTGCGTCGTGTCCGGCGTCGATCTCCGGTCGCGTGGCTCGCACGTCACCGCCATGACCAGCGCATTCGCCCGAGGGGCCATCTGCGTCTTCGAACGGGCGCCTGCACGGCGGTGACTCGCCCGGCGAGCAGGGCGCCGGTCAGGCCGGGGGTGTGTGCGGTGGTGCGGTTCATGAGGGTGTTCTCCTGCGGTCGTTGCTGGAGGGAGGCGTGCGCGGACCGTCGCCGCGGCAGCTGTGCTGGCGCGGGACGGTCGAGCAGTCGGCCTAGATCCGCAGGACGCAGAGTGAAGACAGCTCCGGCGGCCGCAGCGGCGTGGGCCAGCGAGCGCCGCGCAGTTCCCGCGGGGCCGTGAGGGGCGATGCCAGCCCGACCAGCCGGGGTGCGAGGACGGCGGCCAGGACGGCCAGGCCGGCGGCGAGCACCGCCAGGCAGACCATCCACAGATGACCGGGCAGGCCGTGCCAGTGCCCGGGCGTGCTGTCGGCGGTGGTGGCGGGTGTCGCCGCGGTGTGTGCGGCCGGTGCAGCCATCGCCGGGCTCTCGGCGGCGTGAGCGGTGGGGTCGGTCCGGTGGGTGTCGGTGGCCGTGAGCGCCACCGACACGGTGGGGGAGCCCTGGCCGTGGTCGGCGTTCGTGGGGTGGCCGGCTGCCGGGCTGCACTGCAGTCCGTGCCCGAGGAAGACCGCGGCCAGCAGCAGCACCGCCGCCCAGCCGTGCAGCACCGTCCTCACGCGCTCGAGGCTACGACGGCGCCATCGCAGTGACGCGCGCTGCGACGACAGGCAGCAGGGGCAGGAGGTGACCCTCGTCGGCCACCTTCTGTTTCGGCGCAGCGGTCAAGGCGTGCACGAGACGAGCGCCACAACCACTTGTCAGATGTACCCCAGGGGGGTACACCTTGTACCCCGTACCACTAGGGGGTACCCATCCACCTCGAGAGGAGAACCACCGTGAGCACCACCGACTACGCCGTCCGGGGGATGACCTGCGGCCACTGCGCCAGCGCGGTGACCGAGGAGGTCTCGAAGGTCCCCGGTGTCACCGGGGTGCAGGTCGACGTGGCTGCCGGCCGGGTGACCGTCGAGGCCGACCAGCCGGTGCCCGCCGACGCGGTCGCCGCGGCGGTCGACGAGGCCGGCTACGAGGTCGTACCGGCCTGACCCGGTCCGGAGCGGAGCGCCGGCTGCCCGTCGGACCCGGCGCTCCGCCCCACTTCCCCCACCGCACCTGCCGACTGCACGAGGAGACCGACATGGCCAGCTACACCCACGCGAAGGACGAGCACCTCAAGCGGCTGCGCCGCATCGAGGGCCAGATCCGCGGGCTCCAGCGGATGGTCGAGGACGACAAGTACTGCATCGACATCCTCACCCAGGTGTCGGCGGCCACCCGAGCCCTGCAGTCGTTCTCCCTCGGCCTGCTCGATGAGCACCTGGCCGGGTGCGTGGTCGACGCCGCGCAGAAGGGCGGGCCCGAGGCCGAGGAGAAGGTCCGCGAGGCCTCCGAGGCGATCGCCCGCCTCGTCCGCTCCTGACTGTCCGCAGCCGGCCCGGCATCTCCCGGCTCCCCGGGCACCACTTGCAGGAAGGACCCCGATGAACACCCCCACCCGGCTCGGCGTCTACGCGCTCGGTCTGGTCGCCGTCTTCGGCGCCGCCGCCGGCATCGGCTCGGTGGCCGGCCCCATCGGCGCGGCCGCCGACGACGCCGCCACCCAGGACACCGCCACCCAGGACACCGCCACCCACGACACCGCCACCCATGACACCGCCACCCACGACACCGCCTCCTCCACCGGGTCGCACACGGAGTCCCCGATGGACACCAGTGCACCGCAGGCATCCGCCGTCGACCACGTGCCCGGCGGCCTGCAGATCTCGGAGGGTGGCTACACCCTCGACGTGGCCGGCTCCCTGCCGGCCGGCGCGGCCACCCCGGTGTCCTTCCGGATCCTCGGCCCCGACGGGCGCCCGGTCACCGCCTACGACACCGCCCACGACGAGGACCTGCACCTGATCGCCGTGCGCCGGGACCTGACCGGCTACCAGCACGTGCACCCGGACCTGGCCGCCGACGGCACCTGGTCGATCCCGCTGGAGCTGACCGCCGGCACCTGGCGGCTGTTCGCCGACTTCGACCCCGCCGGCGGGGACGCCGGGCTCGTCCTGGGCGCCGACGTCGACGTCGCGGGCGACCTCGTCCCGCAGTCGCTGCCCGAGCCGTCGACCACGGCTGAGGTCGACGGGTACACCGTCACGCTCGACGGGCAGCTGACCCCCGGCGCCGAGTCCGAGCTGACCCTGTCGGTCAGCCGGGACGGCCGGCCGGTCACCGACCTGCAGCCCTACCTGGCCGCCTACGGGCACCTGGTCGCCCTCCGCGACGGCGACCTGGCCTACCTGCACGTGCACCCGGCCGGTGAGCCCGGTGACGGCACCACCGCGCCCGGCCCGGACATCACCTTCTACGCCACCGCCCCCTCGGCTGGGGACTACCGGCTGTTCCTGGACTTCCAGCACGGCGACGTCGTCCGCACCGCCGAGTTCACCGTCCGCGCTGGTGATCTCGCCGGCGCACCGACCGGCAACGGAACCCCTGCCACCGGCGACGGGGGTGGGCACGGCGACGACGGCCACGCCCACGGCTGACGCCCACTGCCCGACCACCGCGAGCGCGATCCGAGGAGGAAGACGATGAGCTCCGCGACACAGAACACGACCCCGTCGACCCAGGCCGGCGACAACCACGTCGACCTGGCGATCGGCGGGATGACCTGCGCCTCCTGCGCGGCGCGCATCGAGAAGAAGCTCAACCGGCTCGACGGCGTCACCGCCACGGTCAACTACGCCACCGAGAAGGCGAGAGTCACCTTCACCGGCGACGTCACGCCCGCCGACCTCATCGCAACGGTGGAGAAGACCGGCTACACCGCCCACCTGCCCGAACCCCCGAAGGCCCAGACCGACGGCGGGCAGCCGGACGCCTCGGAGGGCGACGATCACGTCCGCACCCTGCGGCAGCGGCTGCTGATCTCGGCCGTCCTCACCGTCCCGGTGGTGGCGATGGCGATGATCCCCGCGCTGCAGTTCACCTACTGGCAGTGGCTCTCGCTCACCCTCGCCGCGCCGGTGGTGGTGTGGGGAGCGTGGCCGTTCCACAAGGCGGCCTGGACCAACCTGCGCCACGGCGCGTCCACGATGGACACCCTCATCTCCATGGGCACCCTCGCCGCGCTGGCCTGGTCGCTGTACGCGCTCTTCTGGGGCACCGCCGGCGAGCCGGGCATGACCCACCCGTTCGAGTTGACCATCGCCCGCACCGACGGCTCGGGGAACATCTACCTCGAGGTCGCCGCCGGGGTCACCACGTTCATCCTGGCTGGGCGCTACTTCGAGGCCCGATCCAAGCGCCGCGCCGGCGCCGCCTTGCGCGCGCTGCTCGAGCTGGGCGCGAGGGAGGTCTCGGTGCTGCGCGGCGGGCGTGAGCAGCGGATGCCCGTCGACCAGCTGGCCGTGGGCGACCTGTTCGTCGTCCGCCCCGGGGAGAAGATCGCCACCGACGGCGTGATCACCGAGGGTTCCTCGGCGGTCGACGCCTCGATGCTCACCGGCGAGTCCGTGCCGGTGGAGGTCGGACCCGGCGACGGCCTCATCGGTGCCACCGTCAACGCCGGCGGCCGGCTCGTCGTGCGGGCCACCCGCATCGGCGCCGACACCCAGCTGGCGCAGATGGCCCGGCTGGTCGAGGACGCCCAGAACGGCAAGGCCGAGGTGCAGCGCCTCGCCGACCGCGTCTCGGGCGTCTTCGTCCCGATCGTCATCGGCCTCGCCGTCGGCACCCTCGGCTTCTGGCTCGGGACCGGTGGCGGACTGGCGGCCGCCTTCACCGCGGCGGTCGCGGTGCTGATCATCGCCTGCCCCTGCGCGCTGGGCCTGGCCACACCGACCGCGCTCATGGTCGGCACCGGCCGCGGCGCCCAGCTCGGCATCCTGATCAAGGGTCCTGAGGTGCTGGAGAGCACCCGCCGTGTTGACACCGTCGTACTCGACAAGACCGGCACGGTCACCACCGGCCGGATGACCTTGCTCGACGTCGTCGCCGCTCCCGGCGAGGACCGCGTCCAGGTGCTGCTGCTGGCCGGTGCGCTGGAGGACGCCTCCGAGCACCCGATCGCCCGAGCGATCGCGACCGGCGCCGCCGAGGCCGTCGGCGACCTGCCGGCCGTGGAGGACTTCGCCAACGTCGAGGGCCTCGGGGTGCAGGGGATCGTCGACGGGCACGCGGTGCTCGTCGGACGCACCACGCTGCTGGCCGACTGGTCCCAGCCCCTCGGCGCGGAACTCGAGCAGGCGAAGACCGCGGCTGAAGCGCAGGGCAGGACCGTCGTGGCCGTCGGCTGGGACGGCGCCGCCCGTGGCGTCCTCGTGGTCACCGACGCCATCAAGGACACCTCCGCCGAGGCCATCCGCCAGCTCCGCGAGCTGGGCCTGACCCCGGTCCTGCTGACCGGCGACAACGCCACCGTCGCCCGGTCGGTCGCCGTAGCCGTCGGTATCGACGAGGTCATCGCCGAGGTGCTGCCCGCCGACAAGGTCGACGTCGTCCGCCGGCTGCAGCAGCAGGGCAAGGTCGTGGCGATGGTCGGCGACGGCGTCAACGACGCCGCCGCACTCGCCCAGGCCGACCTCGGCCTCGCGATGGGCACCGGCACCGACGTGGCCATCGAGGCCAGCGACCTCACGCTGGTCCGGGGCGACCTGCGTGCCGCTTCCGACGCCATCCGGCTGTCCCGCAGGACTCTGAGCACCATCAAGGGCAACCTGATCTGGGCCTTCGCCTACAACGTCGCCGCACTCCCGCTGGCCGCCGCCGGGCTGCTCAACCCCATGCTCGCCGGCGCGGCGATGGCGTTCTCCTCGGTGTTCGTCGTCACCAACAGCCTGCGGCTGCGCCGCTTCCGCACCGCCAGCGGTGCGACCCCGGCCGGCGTGCGCCGGGAAGCGGCAGCCGACGCCACCAGTGACGCACCACGGGCGACCACCGCGGCCCGCTGAGGGCCGCATCCACAGCCCACTCACTGCCAGACCCGCGCGCCCACAGGCCGCGGTGGACCGGGAGAGGAGAGGTCATGGCAGGAGACCAGACGACAACCGTGCTGGAAGTCGCCGGCGTGCACTGGGCGTCGGAGAAGGCCACCGTCGAGCGCGTCCTCGGCCGGCGCCCCGGCGTCCTGGGCGTCGAGGCCAACCCCGTGGGTCAGACCGCCACGGTCACCTACGACCCGACACGTACCTCAGTGGCCGACCTCACCGCGTGGATCCGCGATTGCGGCTACCACTGCGCCGGGCAGTCGGTGCCGCGGCACGTGTGCGACCCCGCCGCGGAGCCGCACGGGGGTGACGACCACGGCGGCCACCGGCCGACCGCGGACGCCGGGGGAGGCGACCACGGACAGGCTCCTCACGCCGGTCACGAGATGGGCCTCGGCGGACACGGCGGGATGACGCCGCAGGACGCGATGGGGCACGGCGGCCACCACGCCGGCATGTCGACGGACGACATGGCCAGGGACATGCGCAACCGCTTCCTCGTCGCGGCACTGCTGTCGGTGCCGATCCTGTTGTGGTCGCCGATCGGCCGGGAGGTGCTCGGCTTCACCGCGCCGGCGCCGTTCGGCCTGCGCGACGACGTCTTCTCGCTCCTCCTGTCGCTGCCGGTGGTCTTCTGGTCAGCCTGGATCTTCTTCGACGGCGCCTGGCGGGCGCTGCGTGCGAAGACGCTGGACATGATGGTGCTGGTCGCCGTCGCGGTCGGCGCGGGCTGGCTGTACAGCCTGGTCATCACGCTGACCGGGGGCGGGGAGGTCTTCTACGAGGCCGCCACCGTGCTCACCGCGTTCGTGCTGCTCGGGCACTGGTTCGAGATGCGCGCCCGCGGCGGCGCCAACGACGCCATCCGCACGCTGCTGGAACTGGCACCGCCGCGTGCCGTCGTGCTCCGCGACGGGCAGCTGGTCGAGGTGCCCACCGCCGAGGTCGTCGTCGGGGACCTGCTGCTCGTACGGCCGGGCGCCAAGATCCCGGTCGACGGGGTGGTCGAGGACGGCGACTCCGAGGTCGACGAGTCGATGGTCACCGGCGAGAGCCTGCCGGTGCACAAGGCGCCCGGCGACGCGGTCATCGGCGCCTCGGTCAACACCACCGGCACCCTGCGCGTTCGGGCGACGAAGGTCGGCGCTGACACCGCGCTGGCCCAGATCGTGCAGCTGGTGCAGGAGGCGCAGAACTCGAAGGCCCCGGGCCAGCGGCTGGCCGACCGGGCCGCGTTCTGGCTGGTCCTCGTCGCGCTGATCGGTGGCGGCCTCACCCTCGCGGTCTGGCTGCTGGTCGGCGCCGTCTTCGCCACGGCCATGCTCTTCGCGATCACCGTCGTGGTGATCACCTGCCCGGACGCCCTGGGCCTGGCCACGCCGACGGTGATCATGGTCGGCACCGGTCTCGGCGCCCGGCGCGGCGTGTTGTTCAAGAACGCCACCGCGCTGGAGACCGCCGCGCAGATCGACACCGTGGTGATGGACAAGACCGGCACCTTGACGAAGGGGGAGCCCGAGGTCACCGACGTCGTGGTCGACGGCATGGTGGCCGAAGACGTCCTGGCGCTGGCCGCCGCCGTGGAGCGGGAGTCCGAGCACCCGCTGGCCGCCGCCGTCGCTGCGCATGCCGAGTCCCTCGGCGTGCCGGTGCTGACCGCCACCGGGTTCCGCAACGTCCCCGGCCACGGGGCAGCCGCGGAGGTCGTCGGGCACCGGGTGCTGGTGGGCAACGCCAGGCTGATGGCCGACGAGGGCGTCGACCTCGGGACGCTCGGCGCCCGCCGGGACGAGCTGGCCGGTAGCGGCCGCACCGCCGTCCTGGTCGCCGTCGACGGACGTGCCGCGGGGGTGATCGCCCTGGCCGACGCTCCGCGGGAGACCTCGGCCGCCGCGGTGACCGCGCTGCACGAGGCCGGCGTCGAGGTGGTCGTGCTCAGCGGCGACAACGAGGCCACCGCCCGCCGGATCGCCGGCCAGCTGGGCATCAACAGGGTCATCGCCGAGGTCCTCCCCGGCGACAAGGCCGCGAAGATCACCGAGCTGCAGCAGTCCGGCAGACGCGTCGCGATGGTCGGCGACGGGGTGAACGACGCCCCGGCCCTGGCGCAAGCAGACCTCGGCATCGCGATCGGTGCCGGCACCGACGTCGCCATCGAGACCGCCGACGTCGTCCTCATGCGATCCGACCCGCTCGACGTCCCGACCGCGCTCACCATCGGCCGGGGGACGCTGCGCAAGATGCGGCAGAACCTCGGCTGGGCGATCGGCTACAACGCCATCGCGCTGCCGATCGCCGCCGGCGTGTTCGAGCCCGCCTTCGGGCTCGTGCTGCGGCCGGAGATCGCCGCTCTGTCGATGTCCGGGTCCAGCTTCCTCGTCGCGGTCAACGCCCTGCTGCTCAAGCGGCTGCGGCTGCCCGCTCCAGAGGCCCCTGCGGCGACCGCGGCTACAGCGACCGCGCCTCAGCCGGTGTCCCGGTGACTCACGCACCGGGCCCCATCGCTGGATCGCCGGGGAGGAGCCCGGTGGTGTCTCGGCTCTGACGAGACGAGCAGCCGAGTCCCGTCCGCGGTCGGACAACGGGACTGCGACTGGAGGAAGACCGGAGCGGGCGTGTGGTCATGGCGATCGTAGCGTTGGCGCGCTCACGTCTGGTCCCACCGGGATGGGCCTGGCCCAGGCGGTCAGACGCTGTCTTGTCACGCGCCCATGGTCGGCCCGCCGGGTTCAGGTCGCGCACTGAGCGCGGCGTCTGGCGGACGTCCTGACCATGTGGATGAAGAGCCGGTGGACCCGGGTGTCCCCGGTGAGCTCGGGGTGGAAGCTGGTGGCCACGACGGCGCCCTGACGCACCGCGACGATCCTGCCGTCGGCCGGTCCGCCCCCGACCCGCCCGAGGACCTCGACCTGCGGCCCGGCCTCCTCCACCCAGGGTGCGCGGATGAACACCGCCGACAGCGGCCCCCCGGGGACGCCGGCCAGCGGGACCGGCGACTCGAAGGACTCGGCCTGCCGGCCGAAGGCGTTGCGGCGCACCGTGACGTCGAGGCCCCCGATGGTGGGCTGGTCCGGCGGGGCGTCCAGCAGCCGCTCGGCCAGCAGCACGAGCCCGGCGCACGTGCCGTAGACGGGCAGCCCGCCGCGGACGGCGTCGCGCAAGGGCTCCAGCAGGCCGGTGCGGACGGCGAGCTTCGCCATCGTCGTCGACTCCCCGCCGGGCAGGACCAGCCCGTCGACGGCGGCCAGCTCCGCCGGGTGCCGCACGGTCACCGCCTCGGCGCCCAGCCCGGTGAGGACGGCGAAGTGCTCGCGGACGTCGCCCTGCAGCGCGAGCACCCCGATGCGGACGTCCCCGGGGTGTGGAGCGCTCACCAGCCGCGGGTGGCGAAGCGCTGCGCGTCCGGCAGCGTGTCCACGTTGATGCCGACCATCGCCTCGCCGAGGCCGCGGGAGACCTTGGCGATCACGGCCGGGTCGTCGGAGAACGTCGTGGCCTGCACGATGGCCGCGGCCCGCTGGGCGGGGTCGCCGGACTTGAAGATGCCCGAGCCCACGAAGACGCCCTCGGCGCCCAGTTGCATCATCATCGCCGCGTCGGCGGGGGTGGCGATGCCGCCGGCGGTGAAGAGGACGACCGGCAGCTTCCCGGCTCGCGCGACCTCGACGACCAGGTCGTGCGGGGCGCGCAGCTCCTTGGCGGCGACGAACAGCTCGGGCTCGTCGAGGGTCGCCAGCCGGCGGATCCCGGCCCGGATCGCCCGCATGTGCCGGGTGGCCTCGACGACGTTGCCGGTGCCGGCCTCGCCCTTGGACCGGATCATCGCCGCGCCCTCGGCGATCCGGCGCAGCGCCTCGCCGAGGTCGGTGGCGCCGCAGACGAACGGCACGGTGAACGCGTGCTTGTCGATGTGGTGGGCCTCGTCGGCGGGGGTGAGCACCTCGGACTCGTCGACGTAGTCCACGCCCAGGGTCTGCAGGACCTGCGCCTCGACGAAGTGGCCGATGCGGGCCTTGGCCATCACCGGGATGGACACCGCGTCGATGATCCCCTGCACCATGTCCGGATCGCTCATCCGCGCGATGCCGCCCTGCGCGCGGATGTCGGCGGGCACCCGCTCGAGCGCCATGACGGCGACCGCGCCGGCGTCCTCGGCGATGCGGGCCTGCTCGGGCGTGACGACGTCCATGATCACGCCGCCCTTGAGCTGCTCGGCCAGGCCGCGCTTGACGCGCTCGGTGCCGATCGTGGAGGTGGGGTGCGTCTGCGCGCTCATGGTGTCCTCCCATGGACGTCGGGTCTGGGTGCACGTCCACGATGCGCGACACTTTGGTCCTCGCGGCAGTCCAAACGCCGTGGACCCAGGAGGACCAAATGGCCTACACCGGTGACCTGTTCGTCCCGGTCGACCGGACAGCGGACGCGCCGCTGAGCGTGCAGATCGCGGCCTCGGTGCGCGCCGCCGTCCTGGGCGGTGCACTGGGACCGGGCGACACGCTGCCGTCCACGCGCACCTTGGCTGCCAACCTCGAGGTCTCCCGCGGAGTGGTGGTCACCGCCTACGAGCAGCTGATCGGTGAGGGGTTTGCAACCGGGCGCCGGGGCGGCGGCACGGTGATCGCCGTCCGCCCCGACCTGACCGCGGCGCGGCGCCCTCCGGGCGCCCATCGTCCGGCGCCGGATCCGCCCGCCGCCCCCCACGCGGTGGACCTGACGCCGGGCCGGCCCGCCACCCGGCTGCTCGACGACGCCGAGTGGCGCTCGGCCTGGCGCCGGGCGGTGGCCGAGGACCTCCCGTCCGGGCCGCCGGATCCGCTCGGCCTGCCCGCGCTGCGGCGAGCCGTCGCCGTCTACCTGCGCCGCGCGCGGGGGATGGAGGCGGTCGCCGACGACGTGATCGTCACCGCCGGTGCCAGCGACGCCCTCGCGCTCGTCACCACGGCCCTCGGGGCGCCCGGACGCGTTCCCCGGATCGTCGTGGAGGACCCCAGCTATCCCGCCGCTCGGCGGGTGCTGGCCACCGCGGGCGCCCAGGTGGTGCTGCTGCCGGTCGACGCCGACGGCCCGCGGGTGGCCGACCTGGCGGCGCTGTCCCCGGCGCCGGACGCGGTGCTGCTCACGCCGTCGCACCAGTACCCGCTGGGCGGCCGGATGCCGGTGCAGGAGCGGGTGGACCTGCTGCGGTGGGCCGCGGCCGAGCACGTCGTCGTCCTCGAGGACGACTACGACAGCGAGTTCCGCCACCGGCAACGGCCGCTCCCGGCGATGGCGTCGCTGCCCTCGGACGCCAACGTGGTGCTGATCGGCAGCTGGTCCAAGACGCTCACCCCGTGGCTGCGCTGCGGCTGGATGGTCACCCGTGGAACGGTGGGAGAGCGGCTGCGGGCCATCCGCACCGCGCTCGACTCGCCGGTGTCGGGGGTGCAGCAGGCCGCGCTCGCGCACTTCCTCTCCGGTGGGGGCCTCGCCCGGCACACCGCACGGGCGCAGCGGTACTACAACCACCGGCGCTCGATGGTGGTGTCCGCGCTGGGCGGCCGGCCCGGTATGACCCTGGGTGCTCTCGACGGCGGGCTGCACGTCGTCGTCCACCTCCGTCCAGGTGCCGACGCCGCCGCACTCGTCCGCGCTGCCGCCGACCGCGGAGTGGTCGTCGCCGACCTCGCCGACTACCACGACGGCCCGACGGCGTCCCCCGGCGTCGTCCTCGGCTACGGAGCCCCGACGGACCTCGAACTACGGGACGCGCTGGCCATCCTGTGCGGCCTGCTCGACAGCGCATGGTCCGAGAACCGGTAGAGGTTCGATTCTCTGGCGCCCGGCCAGACCGGGAAGCAGCGGCGTGGGGGACGCTGGCCAGCGCCGTAGAGCAGTGCACGGGACATGCGCGTAGAACCGCTCGACGCCGCCCTCCCTGCGCCGGTCCACAGACGATCGCGCAACCGGGACACCGGTCGGCGTCGTGGGCGCGCTGGAGGCCGGTCGAGGCGGTGCAACGCGACAGCACGTCGCCGCTGCGCCAGTGGGCCGACATCAGCAGGTCGCGCTCCTGTCCTCCTCGGGGCTACGACCGGTGAATGACGGTGTCGAAGATCGAGCAGTGTGGTGAGGCCGTGGCATCGGACTCGACCAGACCCGCCCCGCAGGTCGGACAGCAAGTAACGGACCGGTCCACCTCTCGCCGTCGACGCAGGAACGCGGCGCTGTTGACCACCATCTTGACCACCATCTTGACCACCATCTTGACCACCATTGTTCCTTGGCGGTGTCGTCCGCTGCGGATCGCACTCGTTCCCTTCATGGGCTGACCTGCATGTATGTACTTGACCGAACTCCTGCGGATGTGCTGCGCAGGTCTGGGGGTCAAGGGGTCGCAGGTTCGAACCCTGTCAGCCCGACAGCGGGAAACCGCAGGTCAGGGGCCGGTCCGACGAGAGTCGGGACGGCCCCTGACTGCTTCCTGCGGCGGTTGACCACCTCGTGACCACCATCGGCCACCCCTGTTCGCCGCAGGCCGGGCGCGGTGCCGGCAGGTCGGTCAACACGGCTGGCACAGGTCCTCAGGCGCGCTGATCCCTGCCGCGAAGGCTGGTCCGTGTCACCACTGGGTAGCCCTCCACTCCGTCGCGATGGTCCTGCTCCCGTGCTCACGCCGGCGACGATGCCGCGTTCGTGCACGTCCTCCCGGGCTCGGCGTGCCAGGGTGAGGCGCGTCGCCATCGGGCGCCGCCCACCCGGGAGGTCAGTCGTGAGCAACCACGTGTACCGACTCAGCGAGATCGTGGGCAGCAGCCCGAGCAGCGTGGACGACGCGATCCGCACGGCGATCGCCAAGGCCGCTCGGACGGTGCACAACATCGAGTGGTTCCAGACCGAGGAGATCCGTGGTCAGGTGGTCGACGGCAACGTGGCCCACTTCCAGGTGCGCCTGAAGATCGGCTTCCGCGTCGACGACTGAGCCGCGATGCGCCGCCCGGCCGGCTGCTCGCTCACGCCGGCGCCCGTCGCCGGGACAGGGCGTGCGGCCTGGGTGTGACGGGGCGGGAGAATGGGCGACCGCGCCGGGTGGAGTACCCCGTCGGGACGATCCGTCCCCACGGTGGCCTCGTGACGGCGCCGCGGCACCGATGATGGTGAGCGGACCCCGGCCTGGAAGGAGGCGCACACGTGCCGAGTGATCGCTACACCGGCCTCGCTGCGGTGCTCGGTGCCATCCGCAACTCCGCGGACATCACCCAGCCGCTCCTCGTCGAGCGGGTGGGCCTCGGCCGCAGCGTGGTCGCGCAGCGCGTCGCGGAGCTGGAGGTGGCCGGCCTGGTCGTGTCCGACGGTTTCGGGCCCTCGACCGGTGGCCGGGCCCCGCGCCGCCTGCGGCTGCACGCCGAGGCCGGCTACGTGCTGGGGGCCGACATCGCCACCAACGAGCTGGTGGTCGGGGTGGCCGACCTCGCGGGCAACCTGCTGGACACCCGGCACCGGGAGACCGACGTCGTCGACGGCCCGGACGCCGTCATGGGCGCGGTCGAGGAGATGGCCGGCGAGCTCGTCGAGGAGGTCGGCGCTCACCGGAGCCTGTGGTCCTTCGGTGTCGGCATGCCGGGGCCGGTGGCCTACGACGACGGGGGTCCGGCCGCGATGCCCACCATGCCCGAGTGGAGCCGCCACCCGACCCGCCAGCGCCTGACCGACCGCTTCGGGGTCCCCGTGTGGATGGACAACCGCACGAACCTCTCGGCCCTGGGGGAGCGACGGGTGAACCCGGTCGCTGCGCGGTCCCAGCACATGGTCTACCTGGGTGGGGGCTACGGCATCGGCGCGGCGGTGGTCGTGGGCGGCCGCATCCACCGAGGGGCGCACGGACTCGCCGGTGCCATCGACCACGTCCCGGTGCCGGGCGCAGCCGACGTCGTGTGCCGCTGCGGCAAGACCGGCTGTCTCGAGGCGGTCGCCGGTGGAGCGGCACTGGCGCGGGACGGCCGGCTGCTCGCCGAGACCGGGCAGAGCCCGGCACTCGCCGACGTCCTGGGACGAACCGGTCGGATCCGCCCCGGTGACGTCACCGAGGCGGCCGGATCCGGCGACGCGGCCGCCCGTGCCCTGCTGAACAGGGCGGCGGTCCTGCTCGGGCGCAGCCTGGCGACGTTGGTCAACGTGTTCGACCCCGACCTGGTGGTGATCGGCGGCGGCATCGCCCGGGCGCGTGCCCACGTCCTGGCAGCGATCCGCGAGGAGGTCCACCGGTCGGCACTCCCCGCCGTCACACGGGACCTGCGGATCGAGCCGTCGGCGTTCGACCAGGAGATAGCCGGCATCACCGGCGCCGTGGAGTTCGCGCTCGGTGAGCTGTTCAGTCCCGAGCACTTGCCGACCGTTCTCGACGCCCGGGCCGGGGGGACCCCGGACGCCCTGGTGGAGGAGCGGGCACTGCCGGCCTGAGCCCTCAGCGGCGCACCGCACTTCTTCCGCCCTCCAGCCGAAGTGTGACTAGGCTGCACCCGACAGCGCGCTCTGCCGCGACGGGGGTGGGGCGGTCATGGCCGGTGAGCGGATGGACGGTCTGGTGGCCGTCCTCGACGCGGTCCGGGCCGGCCACGGGGTGACGCAGGCTCAACTCGCGCGGCAACTGGGGCTCGGCCGGACGGTGGTCGCCCAGCGGGTCGGCCGGCTGGAGTCGGCCGGACTCGTGGTCCAGGACGGGCTGGCTCCGTCCAACGGCGGCCGCGCCCCGCGCCTGCTGCGCCTGCGCGACTCCGCGGGGCTCGTCGCGGGCATCGACATCGGGGCGACCGGGATGGCCGTGGGACTGGCCGACCTGGCCGGCAGAGTGCTCGTGCAGGCCCGGGAACCGGCCGACGTCGCCGCTGGTCCCGACGTCGTGCTCGGCCGTGTCGAGGAGTTGGTCGCCGACCTGCTCGGCCGGCTCGCCGATCCTCCTCCGCTGTGGGGCCTGGGAGTGGGCGTCCCCGGACCGGTGGAGTTCGCGACCTCCCGTCCCGTCGCCCCGCCGATCATGCCCGGATGGGACGGCCATCCCATCCGCGAGCGGTTGTCCGCGCGCTTCGGCGCGCCGGTGTGGGTGGACAACGACGTCAACGTCCTCGCGCTGGGGGAGCTGCGGACGAACCCGGCCGCTGCCGAGGCCGCCGATCTCCTGTACCTCAAGATCGGTACCGGCATCGGTGCGGGGCTCGTCTCCGGCGGCCGGGTCCACCGCGGGGTCGACGGGTGCGCGGGTGACGTCGGCCACGTGGCGGTCACCGACGCCGACACCGTCGTCTGCCGGTGCGGCAACACCGGCTGCCTCGAGGCGGTGGCAGGAGGCGATGCGCTCGCCCGGTACGGCCGGCAGCTGGCCGAGAGCGGGGACAGTCCCGTCCTGGCCGGGGTGCTGGCCGCACGGGGATCCGTGTCGGTCGCCGACGTGACCACCGCAGCCGATCGGGGTGATCCCGCGGCCCACGGTCTCCTGGCCCGGGCCGGTCGTCTCGTGGGTGCCACGCTCGCCACCCTGGTCAGCTTCTACAACCCCGGGCTGGTCGTCCTCGGTGGCGGGGTGGTCCATGCCGGTGACCACGTCCTCGCGGCGATCCGCGAGTCGGTGTACCGACGGTCGCTGCCCCTGGCGACCCGGACGCTGCGCATCGAGCTGTCGATGCTGGGCGACGCCGCGGGTCTCGCGGGCGCGGTCCACCTCGCCCTCGACAACCTGTTCGAGCCGTCCTGCCTGCCGCTGTGGCTGTCCGACGGGTCTCCGTCGGGACGTCCCGAGGTCGCGTCGGCGACCGCGCGGCGCCGCGCGATCTGAGCGCACCCGCCGCGTTCCCGTCCCGGACGCACCGTCGCGGTGTGGTCCAGGTCATCAGTGGAGCTGATGCGGGGCATCAACGAGGTGACGTCCTCGGTGCATTGACTTCTTCCGCAGACTGGCAGAAGTATGTGGTTGCCATCACGTGGACGGATCGTCACAGCCGGACGTGGTGCTCGGACCCACCGTCGCAGTCGTCGTCCGGTCGCCGGACCCGCTCCGAAAGGCACCCACATGACCCAGCAACGCCACCGGGGACTCCGCCGCATCGGCGTCCTCGTCGCCGTTCCGGCACTGAGCGCCCTGACGCTCGCGGCCTGCGGCGGTGGTGACGAGGACAGCGGCGCGGGCGGCTCGGGCGGATCCGCGGACGGCTTCACCTTCGCCTTCGAGAACGCCTCCGGTGGGCAGCAGAACCCCTGGCAGCTCCTGGCCGACGAGTACGCGCAGGAGTCCGGCGTCCAGATCGAGACGCAGGGCCTGCCGCCGGACAGCTACGGCCTGACGATGCGCACGCAACTGCAGGGCGGCAACGCCCCCGACGTCATGATGTTCTCGCCCGGCGCCGGCAACGCGAACGCCGTCCTGCCCCTGGCCGAGGCCGGCTACATCGAGGAGCTCGGCGAGGAGTCGGCGGCTCTCGTCCCGGAGGGCAACGAGCCGCTGTTCGAGATCGACGGCAAGGTCTACGCGCAGCCGACCAGCATCATCCCCGTCGGCATGGTGTGGAACTCCAGCGCGGCCTCCTCGGCCGGCGTGGAGGTCCCCGAGGACGAGGCCGCCATGCTCGACGCGTGCAGCACGCTGGCCGCCGACGGCAAGTCGTTCCTCGCCATCGCGGGGTCCGCGCCGCCCAACATGGGCCTCATGGCCATGGCCATCTCCGCCACCCGCGTCTACGCCGAGACGCCGGACTGGAACGAGCAGCGCTCGGCCGGTGACGTCAGCTTCGCCGACAGCGAGGGCTGGCAGGCCACGCTGCAGACCATCGTCGACATGAACGACGCCGGCTGCTTCCAGCAGGGCGCGGCCGGTGGTGGCTTCGACGCCATCACCCAGGGGCTGACCCAGGGCACCTCGCTGGGTGCGTTCGTGCCCGGCGCCGCGGCCACCGAGCTGGCCAACGCGAGCCCGGGTCTGGACCTGCAGGTCCAGCCGTTCCCGGCGGCCGACGGCGGGGACCCGTTCGTGCTGGCCAGCCCGAACTACGCGCTGTCGATCAACGCCTCGGCGGACGAGGGTGCCAAGGAGGCCGCGCGCGAGTTCCTGGCCTGGATGGCCGAGCCGGAGAACGCCGCCCGCTTCGTCGAGCTCCAGGGCGGGGTCGCGATCACCGGTCCGGACGAGAACCTCTCGCCGGTGTACGAGCCGCTCGCGGACCTGCTCACCAACGGCGACTACGCGCCCCTGCCGAACCTGGCATGGCCCAACCCGGGGGTCTACGACGCGCTGTCCACCGGTGTCCAGGGCCTGCTCGCCGGCCAGGGCGACGTCCAGTCGGTGCTCGAGGGCATCGACCAGGCCTGGGACCAGTGACCCCGGCCGGCTGATCCCGGCACGATTCCCCGACCGCACCTCCGGACCGCACCGAGGGACTGACGATGACCGCAACCATGGGCACCCCGCAGGACACCGGTGCGCTCGTCCGAGGGTCGGTCCCGGCCGCCGGGGGCGGGCAGCCCGCCCGCTCCCGGCGCAGCCGGCCCCTGATCACCTACGGCCGCTGGTGGTGGGCGCTGCCCGCCGTCGCCATGGTGCTGCTGATCCACTACGCAGCCACCGCCGGCGGCGCCCTGTACGCCTTCACCGACTGGACCGGCATCGGCGACTTCGAGTTCATCGGCCTGGACAACTTCCGCCGGATCCTCGACGACCCCGACTCCATCGGGTCGCTGCAGAACACGCTGTTCCTCGCGTTCGGCTTCCTGGTCCTGACCAACGTCGGTGGCCTGCTCCTGGCCCTGGCGCTCAACCGGACGCTCAAGACGCGCTACCTGCTGCGCGTGCTGTTCTTCATGCCGGTCGTGCTCAGCCCCCTGGCCGTGTCCTACGTCTGGAAGTTCATCTTCGACTTCAACGGCCCGCTCAACGACGTCCTCGGCTGGGTGGGCGCGGAACCGCGCACCTGGCTGGCCGACCCCGCGCTGGCGCTCTGGGCGGTGCTGGTGGTCATGGCCTGGCAGACGACCGGCATGGTCATGGTCATCTACCTGGCCGGGCTGGCCACGGTCCCGCCGGAGATCGAAGAGGCCGCAGCCCTCGACGGGGCCAGCACCTGGCGGCGCTTCCGGTACATCACCGTGCCGTCGGTCCGCCCCTCGATCGCCATCGCCTCGACCCTGATGCTCATCCAGGGGTTGCGCGTGTTCGACCAGGTCATGGCGCTCACCGGCGGGGGTCCCGCCGGGGCCACCGAGACGCTGGCGACGCAGGTCTACAAGGAGACGTTCGCGCTGAGCAACTTCGGCTACGGCGCCGCGCTCGCCCTCGTGCTGACCATGATCATGCTCGTCTTCTCGGTGCTGCAGCAGGCAGCGACCCGGGACCGTTCCTAGGAGGCCGGACACGTGTTCCGCTACACGAAGGCGACGGCCCTCCGCGAGGGGATCGTCTGGGTCGTCGCGCTGCTCACGCTGATGCCGTTCTACTTCCTGATCGCCACCGCGCTCAAGCCCGACGAGGAGCTGCTCACCACCGGCACCTCGGCGCCGCCGAGCCGGCCCACGCTCGAGAACTTCACCGAGGTGCTCAGCAGCGGCGGGGACAACAACATCCTGCTGGCGCTGCTGCACAGCGTGGTGATCACCGTCGGCAGCATCGCCGGACTGGTCGCCTTCGGCTCCCTGGCCGCCTACGTGCTGGCCAGGACCACGCACCGCTGGGGGTCGGTGACCTTCTACCTGTTCCTCGTCGCGATCCTGCTGCCGACCCAGCTCGGCCTGGTCCCGCTCTACATCGGCGCCCGGCAGATCGGGCTCGTCGGCTCGATGTGGGGGATGATCATCCTCTACGTCGGCACGCTGATGCCGCTGGCGGTGTTCCTCTACGCCGGGTTCTTCCGCAACCTCCCGCGTGACTACGAGGAGGCAGCCGCGCTCGACGGCGCGAGCCCGGCCCGGGTCTTCTTCCGCGTCGTCCTCCCGCTCATGGCCCCGGCCACGGGCACCGTCGCGATCCTCACCGGCCTCATCGTGTGGAACGACTTCTTCTCCGCGCTGATCTTCCTCGGCGGTTCGGACAACCAGACCCTGCCGGTGTCGATGTACTACTACGTCGGCTCGCTGGTCTCCGCGTGGAACAAGATCTTCGCCATCGTGATCATCTCCATGGTGCCGATCCTGGCGTTCTACCTCTTCGCCCAGAAGAAGTTCATCCAGGGCTTCGCCGGCGGCATCAAGTAGTCCCGCGGCCCTCCGGTACCGGAGGGAGCGCCGGCCCGTCCGTCCTCGCTCATCCGCTCCGCTGATGTACGGCATCAGCCGGAACAGCCGCTGCACGATTGACTTCCTCCGACATCCGGAAGAAGTATGTGTCCCGAGCCACCCCGCATCCGCAGAGGAGGACCCGTGTCCGATCAGGTCCACGCCGGCACCAGCGCGGCACGGCTGACAGTGGGGGAGCACGCACCGCTGTTCGCCCTCCCGGACACCGACGGGACACCGATCGGCATGGAGCCCGCCGCGCACGAGGCCACCGTGGTCGTGTTCACGTCGAACGGCTGCCCCTTCGCCCTGGCCTGGCACGACCGCCTCCAGGCCGTGGCCCGGGACCACGCCGACCGCGTCGTCGTCCTGCAGGTCGTCAGCAACGACGAGACCGACCACCCCGAGGACTCGCCCGAGGGCATGCGCCGGCGCGTGGCCGCGGGCGAGCTCGCCGGCCCCTTCCTGCGCGACGCCGACCAGGCGGTGGCGCAGGCCTACGGGGCGACGGCCACACCGGAGGTCTTCGTCGTCGACCGCGCCGGGCTCGTGCGGTACCACGGCGCACCTGACGCCGACCACGACGACCCCGCCCAGGACGCCGCGTGGCTCCGGGAGGCGCTGGAGGACGTGCTCGCCGGACGGGACGTCGCCCGCCCGGTGACCTCCCCGGCGGGCTGCTCGGTCAAGTGGCGGGTCGAGCTGCTCTGGTGGGCCGGCTGCCCGTCGCACGACCGGGCCGCCGACCTGCTCCGCGGCACCCTCGCCGACCTCGGCAGGGGAGAGGTGCACGTCGTCGAGCGGGAGGTCCGCAGCCGGGAGGAGGCGGCACGGCTCGGCTTCCCCGGGTCGCCGACCTTCCAGGTCGGCCGGCGCGACCTGTTCCCCGTCGCCGCCCCCGCCGCCCTCACCTGCCGCGTGTACCCCCGCGAGGACGGACGCGGCTCACCCCTCCCGGAGCGGACCGAGCTCGCCGCCCGGCTCCGCGAGGCCCTCGCCCGGCCCTGGGACCTCCCGCACTGGGTGGACCCGCGCAGGCCCGCCCCCGCCGACAGCCCGTCCTGACCACCCGATCCCGCCGCAGGAGCAGTCATGGCATCGATCACGTACGACCGCATCACCAAGCGGTACCCGGACGGGACGCAGGCCGTCTCCGAGCTCGACCTGTCCATCCGGGACGGGGAGTTCCTCGTCCTCGTCGGCCCGTCGGGGTGCGGCAAGACGACGGCACTGCGCATGGCCGCTGGCCTGGAGGAGATCTCCGACGGCCGCCTCCTTATCGGCGACCGGGTGGTCAACGAGGTGCACCCCTCGCAGCGCGACATCGCGATGGTCTTCCAGAACTACGCCCTCTACCCGCACATGTCGGTGCGGGAGAACATCGCCTTCCCGCTGCTGTGCGCCAACGTCGCGAAGAGCGAGGTCAAGGAGCGGGTGGACCGGGCAGCCGAGTCGCTCGGCCTCACGGAGCTGCTGCACCGCAAGCCGAAGGCGCTCTCGGGCGGCCAGCGGCAGCGGGTGGCGATGGGGCGCGCCATCGTGCGCCAGCCGCAGGCGTTCCTCATGGACGAGCCGCTGTCCAACCTCGACGCGAAGCTGCGGGGGCAGATGCGCGCGGAGATCCGCAGCCTGCAGCGCGAGTACCGCACCACCACGCTCTACGTCACCCACGACCAGGTCGAGGCCATGACGATGGGCGACCGGATCGCCATCCTGCGCAAGGGGGTCCTGCAGCAGCTCGGGACCCCGGACGAGCTGTACGAGACCCCGGCCAACCTCTTCGTCGCCGAGTTCATCGGCGCTCCGCCGATGAACGTCCTGAGCGCCACGGTCACCCGGACACCGGCCGGTTCCACGCTCGTGCTCGGCTCCCAGCGGCTGGCACTCCCCGCCGGCGCCCTCGACGCGTACCCGGCCCTGGCCGGAGCCGACGCCACGCCGGTGGCCCTCGGCCTGCGCCCGGAGGCGCTGCGCGACGTCACCACGGCCGACCCGTCCTGGCCGCGCCTGGTCGCCGACGTCGACCTCGTCGAGAACCTGCCGCCGGAGAAGCTCGTCCACCTCCGCGTCGACGCCGACCCCGTGGTCACCGAGGCGACGCTGGAGATCGCCGCCGACATCGACCAGGCGGCCGCCGAGGAGCTGCGCACGCTGGGGCGCGGGTCGGTGCTGCACGCCCGGCTGCCCGGCACCACGGCCGTGCGCGAGGGCGGCCGCGCGGAGTTCGCGATCCCGCCGTCGGCCCTGCACTTCTTCGACCTGTCCACCGGACAGGCCATCGCCCCGCAGTCGCCGCGGCTCGCCGCGGCGACCGCCTGACCGGGAGGACCTCGGTGACCGCACCGGCACACCAGATCAAGCGGGGCGTGAGCCTCTACTCGTTCCAGGAGGAGTACTTCCTGCGGACGATGTCCGTCGAGGACTGCATCCGCGTCGCCGGCGAGGTCGGCGCCCGCGGCATCGAGCTCATCCCGGAGCAGATGATCCCCGGCTTCCCCGCGGTGAGCGACGAGTTCGTCGAGTCCTGGTTCTCCTGGATGGAGCGGTACGGGACGACGCCGGTCGCCACCGACCTCTTCCTCGACACCAAGCTGCACCCGGGCCGCTGGCTCAGCCAGGAGGAGCAGGTCGCCTCGGTCTGCCGCGACGTCGACATCGCCGTCCGCCTCGGCGCGACCGTCGTCCGGGCGATCATCAACACCCCGCCGGAGGTGATGGAGGAGTCGGCACCGTACGCCGAGGAGCAGGGCGTCCGTCTGCTGCTCGAGGTGCACGCGCCCTTCCACTACGAGCACCCGTGGATCCTGCAGCACCTCGAGGTCATGCACCGGACCGGCTCACCGGCGCTGGGCCTGATGCCGGACATGGGCACCTACGTCGAGCGCTTCCCGCGGGTCGTGAGCGAGCGCGCGCTGCGCGACGGTGCCAAGCCCGAGCTGGTCGACCTGGTCGTCTCGACCTACGACGACCACGGCGACACCCACGCGCTCATGGACGTCGTGAACTACCGCGGTGGCGGCCCGGTGGACTTCGGTCTGGCCCGCCAGGCGACGCACTACATCTGGAGCGAGCCCAAGGCGATGCTCGAGCACATGCCCCTGATCGGGCACATCCAGGCGAAGTTCTACGAGATGACCGAGGACGAGGTCGAGTACTCGATCCCCTACGACCGGATCGTCCCGGTGCTCGTCGAGGGCGGCTTCGACGGCTACCTGTCCAGCGAGTACGAGGGCAACCGCCACATCCAGGACGTGCACCCCGTCGACAGCGTCGAGCAGGTCCGCCGGCAGCACGCCATGTTCGCCCGCCTGCTCGGCGAGACCACCGGAGAGGACGCCTGATGTTCGACAAGTACATCGTGTGCGAGGAGGGGTTCCGCACGCTCGACGACGGACGCACCGGCGGCGTCGTGGAGGTCCGGATGCCCTACTACCGGGGCCTGGCGCTGTCGATGGTCGAGGCCGTCGACCTCGTCGTCGACGGCCGGCCCGTGCCGGCCGCGCGCACCACGTTCACGGTGCACGGGAACACCTACCGCTTCGACCAGCTGCCGCGCACCACCGACGACCGCTGGGAGATGGGGGAGCGGGCGCAGCTCGCCTTCGAGACCGACGAGCCGCTGGCCGCGGGGGAGCACGACGTCGCCGTCGCCGTCCGGCTGCGCATCTCGTACATGCCCGTGCCCGGCGGCGGCCGGGACGCCAAGCGCCTGACCCTCGCTGCCCAGGAGATCTGATGGGACCCCTCGACGACCAGGTGGTGCGGGCCGACTCGCTCACCGCCACGCCCGACGGCCTGGACATCGCCGTCTACTCGCACTGGTACCGGGCGCTGCCGCTGCCCTCGCTGGCCCGCGTCGACCTGACCGTGGACGGGGAGCGCATCGAGCCCTCCTCGTTGTCGGTCACCGTGAACGGGCAGCGCCATCCTTTCGCCGCGCTGGCGGAGAAGGGCGACGAGTACTGGTTCACCACCGACCCGGTCGTGCTGCACGTGCCCGTCGAGACCGCCCCCGGACGCGAGCACCGCGTGCGGCTGCTCCTCGGGCTGTCGATCCCGTACATCCTCACCGGCCCGGACCGGGTGCCCCTGGTGGCGCCCAGCCTCACCGACAAGACCCTCACCGCGGCAGGAGCCTGACGATGACCGACACCGCACCCGGCCTGCCGCGCCTGGGCACCACCCTGTTCAGTCTCTCCCTGGAGCAGCGCAAGCCCGGCCGCGACTTCGCCTCGCTGGTGGCCGAGGTGGCGGCGCGCGACCTCGGCCCCGGCCTGGAGATGGTCGCCTTCCAGAGCCTGCGCGGCTGGCCGCGGCTGGACGACGCCGCCGTCCGCGAGGTCCGCGGCGTGATCGAGTCCTCCGGCCTCACCCCCTCGTGCCTGGCCATCAACAACGACCTCGGGCTCTACCCGGGCCGGCTGCTGACCGACGACGAGTCCTACGAGTACGTGGCCGTTCAGGTCCGCGGCGCCGCGGCGCTGGGCTTCCCGGTCGCCCGGGTGGGCGTCGAGACCAGCCCGGCGATCCTGGAGCGGCTCCTGCCCCTGGCCGAGGAACTCGGCGTCGCGGTGGGGGTGGAGATCCACGCGCCGCTGACGATCGAGGCGCCGCCGGTGGCCGCGCTCAAGGAGTTCTTCGTCCGGCTGGACACCCCGTGGCTGGGGTTCATCCCCGACATGAGCTCCAGCATGCGGGCCATCCCGGAGGCCGTCGACGACGCCCACCGCGCCGCCGGCATCTCGCCGGAGCTGACGGCCATGACCAAGCAGCTGTGGGCCGAGCCCGGCCCGACGGTGGCCAAGTTCCCCGAGCTGGAGCGGCGGGCCGCCCAGGCGGGCGCGAGCCCGGCGCAGGTCGGCAACCTGAAGATGCTCTTCACGATGCACGGGAAGATGGAGCCCGAGCGCTGGGCCGACTTCTTCCCGCACGTGGTGCACGTGCACGGCAAGTTCTACGGGATCGTGGACGGCCCCGACGGACTCACCGACCCGTCCATCGACTGGCCGAGGGTCGCCCGCGTGCTGGTCGAGCAGCGCTACACCGGCTTCATCTCCAGCGAGTACGAGGCGCACGCGTACAGCGACCGCTACGACGCATTCGACCAGGTCCGCGCCCAGCACGACATGCTCAAGGGGCTGCTCGAGGCCGAGGCCTCGGTGGTGGTGGCCCGGTGAGCGGGTCGTACGACGTCATCGTCGTCGGCTCCGGCCCGGTGGGGACGGCGGTCGCGCGCGAGCTGGCCGACGCCGGCTCCGGCCTGCGGGTCCTCGTGCTCGAGGCAGGGCAGGCGCTCGGCGACACCGCCGGCGGGCACGTCAAGAACATCGCCGACGTCGACGAGCGCGACCGGCTGCTCGCCGGTCTCGCCACCGGCCCCGGCCCCCTGCCGGGGGGCACGCCGGCCCGGCCGGGGACGACGTTGGTCGGCGCTCCGGACATGCCCAACGCCGCGGTGTCCACCAACGTCGGCGGGATGGGCGCGCACTGGACCGCGGCCTGTCCCCGCCCGGTGGACGACGAGGTGCCCGACTGCGTCGACCCCGCTGTGCTCGACGAGGCGCTGACCCGTGCGGAGGCGCTGCTCGCCGTCACGACGCACGCCTTCGACCGGGCGCCCCTGACCGGCGCGGTGCAGCGGGTGCTGGGCGAGCTGTTCGACCGTCCGCACCGCCGCCCGGCCGGACCGATGCCGGTCGCCGTCACGGTGGGCGAGGACGGCACGCTGCACTGGACCGGTCCGGCGATCATCGCGGGGGACCTGTGGGACCGGACGGACGTCGAACTGCGCACCGGCACTCTCGTCCGGCGGGTCCTCCTCGACGCGGGACGGGTGACCGGGGTCGAGGCAGTCGACCTCGCCTCCGGGGAGCGTCACCAGATCCCCGCCCGTGCCGTCGTCGTCGCCGCCGACGCGTTCCGGACGCCGCAGCTGCTCTGGGCCTCGGGCATCCGCCCGCAGGCGCTGGGCCGGTACCTGACCGAGCACCCGCAGGTCATGGCCGCCTCGCTCCTGGACGAGCGGTACGTCCCGGCGGACGCCCCCATCGACGCCGACCTCCCGGCCACGGCGGCCGCCGCGCCCGGGGGTGGGGCGATCGTCCCCGTCTCCGGGGTCTCCTGGGTGCCCTACGCCGCCGACCGGCCGTTCCACGGTCAGGTCATGCAGATGGACGCCTCGCCGATGCCGCTCGACCCGGGCGTGACCGTGCGTCCCGGTCAGGTGGTCGGCCTCGGCTGGTTCTGCCGGAAGGAGCTCTCGCCGGACAACCGCGTCCGGTTCGACGAGGACGCCGCCGATGAGCACGGGCTGCCGGCCATCCGCATCGACTACGCGCTCAGCGACGTCGACCGCGCGTCGATCGGCGCGGCTGTCGACGAGGTCCGCCGGGCGGCACGAGCACTCGGCCAGCCGCTCGGCGACCCGTTCGTCATGCCGCCCGGCAGCTCGCTGCACTACCTCGGCACGACCCGGATGGGTGCGGCCGACGACGGCACGAGCGTCTGCGACCCGACCGGCCGGGTGTGGGGCACCGAGAACCTCTACGTCGGCGGCAACAACGTCATCCCGACCGCGACCGCCTGCAACCCCACTCTCACCGCCGTCGCGCTCGGTGTCCTCACCGCCCGGTCCCTGGCCGCTTCGCTGGCCGCCACCCCCGTCGCCGAGGAGGCGCACGCATGACCCCCCGAGTTCTGATCGTCGGCAGCGGGCCGACCGGAGCCACCTACGCCCGGCTGCTCCTGGAGCAGGTCCCGGACGTCGAGGTCCTCATGGTCGAGGCGGGGCCGGTCGTGACCCGTCCGATCGGCATGAACGTCAAGAACGTCCCGGACCCGGAGGAGCAGGCGGCGGCGCGACTGGCCTCGCAGGGCCGGTCGCACGAGAGCGGCGTCTCCGGCATCCCGGGCGGCGTGGTCGTCGAGGGGACGATCACCGCGCGGCAGGGCACCCACCTCATCGGCCGGGCCGCCGACGGTTCCCCGGGCATGCCCGCGGCGGCCGGCGCGACATGCGTCGGCGGCCAGGGCGTGCACTGGACCTGCGCCACGCCCGCTCCGACCGGGCCGGAGCGCGCCCCCTTCATCGAGGACGCGGACTGGGAGCAGCACCTCGCCGTCGCGGAGTCGCTGCTGCACGTCCACCGGCCGTCCTTCGACGGCGCGCCCCAGGCCGCGGCGATCCTGGAGCGGATCCGCGACGAGTTCGCGCCGGACGGCATCACGGTGCGCCCCCTGCCGGTGGCCGCCGACCCGCAGGCGGACGGCTCCCTGCGGTGGAGCGGCACCGACGTCGTCCTCGACGGCGTGCCCGACGACGGCAGGTTCACCCTGCGCGCCGAGACGCTGTGCGTGCGGGTGCTCCGCGACGGCGACCGCGCCGTCGGCGCCGTGCTGCGCGACCTGCGCACCGGCGCGGAGGAGGAGGTCCGGGCCGACGTCGTCGTCCTGGCCGCCGACGCGCTGCGCACCCCGCAGCTGCTGTGGGCCTCCGGCATCCGCCCCGAGGCGCTGGGCCGGTACCTGACCGAGCACCCGCTGCTCTTCGGCGTGGTGGCGGTGCGGGGCGACGTCGTGCCGCCGCGGGAGGACCCCGCCGGGCCGGTCGACCCGATCCGGGCCATCATCGCGATCCCGTTCGACGAGGAGCACGGGCACCCGTACTCCGCGCAGATGATGTTCAGCCCCGTCTCGCCGGTACCGCTGCCGGAGGGCAGCCGGTTCCGCGACAACCCCGGTGGCTACGTCGGCATGGGCTGGGGCCTCCGCAAGTGGCCCCGGCCGGAGGACCGGCTCACCTTCGAGGACGACGCGCCCGATGAGAACGGCCTGCCCGGCATCCGCATCGCCTACGAGCTCACCGACCTGGAGGAGGCGGACTTCGAGCGGGCCCGGAAGCACCAGGCCCGCGCCGCCGCCGCGCTCGGCGAGTTCGTCGACGGGATGCCCAGGGTCATGCCGGCCGGCAGCTCGCTGCACTACATGGGGACCGTCCGCATGGGCGAGACCGACGACGGCACCAGCGTCTGCGACGCGTGGTCGCGGGTGTGGGGCGTGCCCGGCCTGGTGCTCGCCGGCAACGGGCTGATCCCGACCGCCAACTCCATGAACCCCACCCTCACCAGCGTCGCCCTCGCCGTGCGCGGGGCCACGGCGCTGGTCACCGAACTCCGAGAAGGGGCATGACCGTGCTCGAGTTCCCGATCATCCAAGGGCGGGGCTTCCGCAACGTCGTCGAGGACGGCCGGGTCACGGGCTTCTCCTTCCGGCTGCGCAACCCCAACTACCGCGGCGGGCCGGCCAGCATGCTCGACGGCATCGAGGTCGTCGTCGACGGCGAGCGGATCCCCGACCACCTGCCGCTGTGGACGCTGCAGGGCCGCACCTTCACCCTCGACGAGCTGCGGGCCTCGACCGACGTCCGCTGGCAGCTCGACGAGCCGGCCACCATCACCGTGCCGAAGCCCGGCGGCCTGTCCGTCGGCGTCCACCGCCTCGAGGCGACGGTCTACCTGCGGCGCTCCTACTTCCCGCCGCCGATCGCCCGGTCGGAGTTCGCGATCGCCGGCTCGGGAGTGATCGTCCCCCCGGTGCCCGACGGCGGCCTGCGGTACTGCGTCTCGACCTACAGCTACACCGGCGACGTGTACACGTCGATGACCCTCGAGGACGTCTTCGCCGACATCGCCGACCTGGGGGCGACCGGCATCGAGGTCCTTGGTGAGGGCAACCTGCCGGGCTACCCGTCGCCCGGCGCGGCCTGGATCGACTCCTGGCACGGGCTGGTCGCCGAGTACGGCCTCACGCCCACGAACTTCGGCTCCTGGGTCGACACGACCCGGTTCTCCGGCCGCGACCTCACCGCGGAGGAGGGCGCCGAGCAGCTCCAGCAGGACCTGCGGCTGGCCAAGGAGCTCGGCTTCACCTCGGTGCGCCCGAAGTTCGGCGTCGTCTCCTGGGACCTCGACCCGCACCCGATCTGGGAGCAGGTCGTCGAGCGCTCGCTCGACCTGGCCGCCGACCTCGACGTCGTCATCTGCCCGGAGATCCACTCGCCGACACCGATCGAGCACCCCGTCACCCAGAGGTACGTCGACTTCATCGAGAAGACCGGTACCGAGCACTTCAAGCTGCTCATCGACACCGGCATCTTCCAGACCGCCGCCGTGCGCGAGGCCGCGGAGAGCCTCGGCACGGACGACGAGGACGACATCCCCGCACCGTTGCGCCCGCTGCGCGTGCCCATGTCCGACCTGGTCGAGGTCCTGCCGCACACGCACTTCATCCAGGCCAAGTTCTTCGAGATCGACGACTCGCTGCGCGACCTGCACGTCCCGTGGGGCGAGATCGTCCCGACCCTGGAGGACGCCGGCTGGAGCGGCTGGCTGTCCAGCGAGTACGAGGGACGGCGGGAGCCCTACCGCGGCCGTGACCAGGTGCGTCGCCAGCACGCCCTGCTGCGCTCGCTGCAGCAAGGCCGCGGCTGACCCGTGCCCCGATCCTGCCGACCGATCACGCCGCGGCCGTTCCGCGGACCGCCCCGCGCGCCCTGGACCCGAGGCCCGTCAACCGCCCCACAGAGGGAGTAGGACACGACATGACCACCATCGACGAGACGCAGGCGCTCGAGCAGCGCCTGGCAGCACTGGAGGAGCGGCTCGCCGCCGCTGAGCTGACCGCCACCCGTGCGCAGGACCGCGGCGCGGTCGACAACGTCTTCAACCGCTACATGCACTACCACAACGCCTACGAGGACGAGCGGATCATCGCCGAGCTCTGGGCCCAGCCGGGCACGCCGGGCATGTGGTCGCGCTACAACAACGTCGGTCGCTACACGACCTACGAGTCGGTGACCGCCTACCACCGGGGCCGGCCGCGCCCGGTCGGCAAGCTGCTCTTCCACTACGCGACGACGCCGGTCATCGAGGTGGGCGCCGACGGGCAGACGGCCAAGGGCATCTGGATCATGGCCGGCCTCGAGTCCGGCCTCATGGACCCCGAGGTGGCGCGCAACGTACCGCCGTGGGTCCTCTCCGGGGGCGACGTCGACGGCAAGCCGGTCTGGGCGCACTGGGTCTGGTGCAAGTACGGCGTCGACTTCGTCAAGCAGGACGGCGAGTGGCGCATCTGGCACTTCCGCTGCTACGAGGTCGCGCGGGCGCCGTTCAACCGGGACTGGATCTCCTTCGCCAAGGACAACCAGGAGAGCCACGACTCGCAGTTGGCCTGGTTCGGCGACGACGGCGTGCCGGTCTTCCTGCCGCCGGTCGACGAGCCGGCCGAGACCGAGTACCACCCCTACGCCAACGACCGCGCGCAGACCCTCGAGCCCCTGCCGCCGGTGCCGTACACCGACTTCGAGGACACGTTCAAGTAGTGGAGACCACGGTTCCCGCGGCGGGGCGGGCCGCCGCCCCGCCACGGCGGCCGGGAGTCCTGCTGGCGATCGCCTGCGCCGCGCAGTTCATCTGCGTCCTGGACACCTCGATCGTCAACGTCGCCCTGCCCCCGATGCAGGAGAGCCTCGGGCTGTCGGCCACCGGCCTGCAGTGGGTGGTGAGCAGCTACACGCTCACCTTCGCCGGGTTCCTCCTCCTCGGGGGGCGGATCGGCGACCTGTGGGGCCGCAAGCGCGCGTTCCTCGGCGGCCTGACGCTGTTCGCCCTCGCCAGCCTGGCCGGCGGCCTGGCCCAGGAGGGCTGGCAGCTGGTCGCGGCGCGCTTCGTCCAGGGCATCGGCGGCGCGGTGCTCGTGCCGACGACGCTCAGCCTGATCACGACCGGGTTCGCCGAACCCCGGGCGCGCGCCCGCGCCCTGAGCCTGCTCACCGCGGCCGCCGCCTCGGGCAGCGCCCTCGGCGGGGTGGTCGGCGGCCTGCTCACCGGCCTGCTCAGCTGGCGGTGGGTGCTCTTCGTCAACGTCCCGCTGGGCGCGGTGCTCGCCGTCGCCGCGGTCTGGGCGCTGACCGGCCGGTCGCCGGGCCACGTCCGGGGCCGGCTGGACCTGCCCGGCTCGGTCACGGTCACCGCCGGGACCGCGCTGCTCGTCGCGGCGGTGATCCTCGGCGAGGAGCGGGGCTGGCTCTCGGTCCCGGCCCTCGGCTGCCTGGTGGGCGCGGTGGCGTCCTTCGCGGCCTTCGTGGCCGCCGAACGGCGTGCCGAGCAGCCGGTCGTCCCGCTGTCGGTGCTGCGCGTGCGGCCGGTCACGGTGGCCAACTCCCTGTCGGCGCTGACCGGCGGGGTGCTCCCGGCGATGATGTTCTTCCTGGTGCTGTACCTGCAGCAGGTGCTCGGGCTGGACCCGCTCCGGGCCGGGCTCGCACTGGCGCCGGCGGCGGTCGGGATCGCACTCGGCGCCCAGGTCGCCTCGCGCACCATCGAGCGGATCGGACCGGCCCGGCTCTTCCAGCTCGGCACCCTGGTGGCCGCCGCGTCGCTGTTCTGGCTGTCCCGGCTGGAGGTCGGCGGCTCCTACTGGACCGACGTCCTGGTCCCCAGCGTCCTGGCCATGGCCGGGTTCGGGGCGGCCGGGCTGCCGCTGACGGTGACCGCCGCGACGGGACTGGGACCCGAGCGCGCGGGGCTGGCCTCGGGGCTGCTGTCCATGTCCCGCCAGGTGGGCAGCGCCGTCGGGCTGGCCGCGCTCGTCGCGGTCGCCAGCACGGCGACGGCCTCGGCCGGTGCGGGTGCCGAGGCCCTCACCCAGGGGTTCGGGATCGGGCTGCTCGCCGGCGCCGGGCTGCAGGTCGCCGCCTGCCTGGGCGGCTTCGCACTGCCCCGCCGGACCTCCCACCCGGCCTGACCTCCCACCCGACCCGACCCCTCATCCGATCCGACCCCTCACCCGATCCGACCCCTCACCCGATCCGACACGGCTCCCACGCCGGATGCGTCGGTGGCCCCGGTCACCGACGCGAGATCCCCGCACGACACCGACGAGAAGACGTTCCAGGAAGCGAGGCCAGGATGGCTTGGACCAAGTGGTCCTACATGGACCACTGGGTGACGGAGACGCCCCAGGGGCCACAGCCCCCGTCGTTCAACCGCGCCTACATGGACCGGTACGTCAAGCAGCTGTCGGCGCTCGGCTTCACGGGCTTCGACACCTTCTTCTTCTACCTGCCCCTCTACGCCGGGATGTACGGCGGCGTGCCGGGCTTCGAGCGGTTCCTGCAGGACAACGGGTTCGAGAAGATCACCGGGATCTTCTCCGCCTACCCGTCGGCGACCAGGTACACCGCGCCGCACGTCCGGGAGACCCACGACCGGATCGTCGCCGACTGCACGAACACCCTGCGCATGTGCGAGGGGCTCACCGGCGTCGAGAACTTCATCGTCATGCCGACGTCCACGTACCACCAGAGCGAGCCGGTCACCGACGACACGATCAAGGTCGTGGCCGACCTGTGGAACCGGGTCGGGAGGCTGACGCTCGAGCACGGCATGACGACGACCTGCCACTTCGAGTTCTGGGGCGCGATCCGCACCCGCGAGCAGGTCGACACGTTCCTCGAGTACACGGACCCCGAGCTCGTCCACTTCTTCTGCGACACCGCGCAGCACACGATCGCCGGCGTCGACCCGGTCCAGCTGTTCCGCGACCACTCCGACCGCTGCACCGGGTTCCACTTCAAGGACACCAAGAACGTCGACGAGCACGAGGCCTACCGCACGCCGCCGGACCCGGAGCTCATGGCGCCCGAGGTGACGCGCTGGTTCTACGAGATGGGCGAGGGCGGCCTCGTCGACTTCCCGGCGCTCATGAAGGAGATCGTCGCCAGCGGCTACGACGGCTGGCTCACGGTCGAGCACGACAAGGCCGAGCTCGGCGGCGGCAGCTACGCCGAGGCCACCGCGGTGGCGAAGTGGTACATCGACAACGTGCTCGCCGAGGCCGAGGCCGAGGCGCGCGCCGAGCTGGAGGCCGCACGATGAGGGACACCCTCCGCTGGGCCTACGCGCTGAACCAGTGGAACGTCCGGCTCGACGTCTTCGTCCGGCACGAGGAGCAGCAGCGGGCGCTCAAGACCGTCTCCGCGTGTGGCTTCGACACCATCGAGCTGGCCTCGGGCACCGGCCGCTGGGACAACATCAGCCGGCCCGAGGTCATCCTGGCCAACCACGGGAGCCACGAGGGGTTCCTCGACTTCCTGCGTCGCGCGAAGGTCCAGGGCGTCTCCAGCATCTTCTGGGACCCGCAGGCACCCACGGAGGAGGAGGAGGGGTATGCCTTCCGCTCGACGGCGAACCCCGGCGACTCCGACGCGATCGTGGAGTGGGCGGAGCCCTTCGTCGACTTCCTCGCCGGTGTGGGGGGCGAGCAGCTCGTCGTCCGCCCGGTGGGCTCGGCCTGGATGTCCCCGCCGCTGGATCCCGACGGGATCAAGGTCGTCGGGGACGTCTGGAACCGGATCGGCGAGCTGACCTCTGCCGCCGGGCTGGGCCTGGCCCTGCACTACGACTGCCTCGGGGCGGTGCACACCCAGGAGGAACTCGTCGGGCTGCTCGACGCGACCGACCCGGCGACCGTCGGGCTGGCGCTCGACACGGCGGAGTTCACGATCGGCGGCATCGACCCGGTCGCCTTCTACCGGGAGCACGCGGACCGCGTCACCCACGTGCACCTGAAGGACACCCGGTACGCCGACGCCGGGGAGGAGTACCGGATGCCGGGCGCCGAGTCGACGATGCTCAAGGGCGGGGCCGGACGGCGCATCGAGCGCTGGTTCTACGAGCTCGGCACCGAGGGCGGTCTGGTCGACGTGACGGGCTTCGTCGCCGCCCTGCGCGAGCGGGACTTCCCCGGCTGGGTCGTCGTCGAGAGCGACCACGGCGGGAACCCGGCCGAGCTGGCGATGCTCAACAGCTGGTACCTGCAGCGCGAGCTGGGGGTGCCGAAGTCGTGAGCGCCGTGACCGAGGACGAGCGCGCGATCAAGTGGTCCTACATGGACCACTGGCGCAGCAACGGCCCCACCGGACCGGTCGACCAGTGGCACTCGCACAAGACGATGTCGGCCTTCCTCAAGCAGATCAAGGCGACCGGCTTCGACGCGATCGACACGTTCGACTTCCGGATCTGGCAGATGTACGGCGACTACGGCGGGCCGGCGAAGTACCAGGAGATGGTGCGGGACCACGGGCTCGAGCGGATCGTGAACACGTTCCACGCCGCCGACTACGACGTCCGGAACTACGCCCCCCACCTCCCGGAGACGCACGCGAACATCCTCGAGGACTTCCGCGTCACCATGGGCCGCTGGTCGGAGATCGAGCTGGACAACATCATCGTGATGCCGGCGACGCTCTTCTACGACATGGAGCCGATCACCGAGGACAAGCTCAAGTACTCCGCGGAGTGCTGGAACAAGGTCGGTGAGATCACCGCCGGCTTCGGCGTGAAGCTGACCTGTCACCACGAGTTCTTCTGCGGCATCCAGAGCGAGCCGGACATCGAGACCTTCTACTCCTACACCGACCCGCGGTACGTGTCGCTGTTCGTCGACACCGCCCAGCACTGCATCGCCGGGCTCGACCCCGTCGCGCTGTACGACCGGCACGCGCACCGCGTCAGCGGCTTCCACTTCAAGGACACCCGCAACGTGGCCACCGGCGACGACCACCGGCACCGCCCCGACTCCGAGATCATGGCGCCGACCACCGGCAAGTGGTTCTACGAGATGGGCACGCCGCACGGCCTCGTCGACTTCGAGGCGATGATGACGGCCGTCCGCGACAACGGGTACCGCGGGTGGATCTCCGTCGAGCACGACAAGGCCAACAAGGAGGGCGGCGACTACTCCGAGAGCACCGCGATCTCCCGCTGGTACGCGAAGAACGTCCTCGAGGAGATCTACCGGTGAGCGGCATCCGCTGGGCCTACGCGATCAACCAGTGGAAGCCGCAGTTCGACGACTTCGTCCGGCGTGAGCAGCACGAGCGCGCGCTGAAGACGATGTCGATCGCCGGCTTCGAGGGAGTCGAGCTGACCTACGGCACCGGGCGGTGGGAGCCGCTGGGCAACCCGCGGCAGCTCGCCGCCAACTTCGGCTCGGTCGCGGGATTCCGGGAGTTCCTGCACAGCTGCGCCGTCGACGCGGTCAGCAGCTGGTACTGGGACCCGGCCGAGCGCTCGATGGAGGAGCTCACCGGGCCGCTGTCCCCGCTCACCGAGGCCGACGTCCCCGCGATCGTGGCCCGGGCGAGCCGGCTCGCCGAGGCCCTCGCCGCGCTCGGCGGCTCCGTGCTCCTCGTGCGCCCGGTCCCGGGCGCCGGGGACGTGGAGCCCCTGGACGACGACGCCCTCGACCGGGTCGCCGCCTGCTGGGAGGCCGCCGGCCGCGCGACGGCGGAGCACGGGATCCGCCTCGCGCTGCACGTGGACTTCCTCTCGGCGCTGCGCCGGGACCACGTGCCGAGCCTGCTGGACCGCACCGATCCCGCGCTGGTCGGCCTCGCTCTCGACACCGGTGAGCTGACCGCCGGGGGGATCGACCCGCTCGCGGTCATCGAGCGGATGGGCGACCGGATCTGGCACGTGCAGTTCAAGGACGCCCTCGCCGTCGACGACGCCGAGGAGTACCTCCAGCCGCACGCGCACTGGACGGTCCGCGTCCGCGGAGGTGCCCGCGAGGTCCGGTGGTTCGCCGAGCCGGGCGCCGAGGGCGGTCTCGTCGACTTCCCGGCGGTCACCCGGGCCCTGGTCGACGCCGGCTACTCCGGCTGGATCGTCGTCGAGAGCGACCAGAGCCCCCACCCCGCCGCCAGCGCACTGCTGGCCGGCTACCTCGTGCAGCGCGAGCTGCGCCCGCTCGTGGGCAGCGCCGCACCGGAGGGGGTCTCCTGATGGCCACCGGCGACACCGTCCTCACCCGGGACAGCCTCTTCCGGCGGCCGGAGGGCCTGGGGATCGCGCTCACCGTGCCCTGGTACCGCAGCCTGTGGCTGTCGAGCGTCAGCTCGATCGCCGTGTCGGTCGAGGGCCGCGCGGTCCCCGGGGACGACCTGCGGGTCGAGCTGGGGGAGCGGACCTTCGGCATCGACGAGCTGGCCGGCCAGTGGGACGTCCTCTGGTTCATCCAGGACCGGCTGGTCGTGGTGGTCCCGCTCGACGACCCGCCCGCCGAGGGCCAGGAGGTCGACGTGGAGGTGACCGTCGACCTGCGGCTGCCGTACATGCAGATCGCCCCGCAGGTCTACGTGACCAACCACGCCAGCAACCGCCGCTCCCTCGTCGCGTCCGGAGCCCCCCGATGACCGCTCCCGCACCCACGCGTGCCGCCGATCCCGCCGTCCCGGGCAGCGGCATCCGCCTGGGCCTGACCCTCTACTCGCTGACCAGCGAGTGGGCCGCCGGCCGCTACGACCTGGCCGGGCTGCTCGACGTCGTCGACGCCGCGGGCATCGGCCCGGGCATCGAGATCGTCGCCTCGCAGACGATCCGCACCTATCCGGACGTGACGCCGGAGTTCGTGCGCGACTGGCGGGACGCGTTCGACCGGCACGGCTTCGTGCCCAGCTCCTTCGGCTGCAACCTCGACACGGGCCGCCGCCGCGACCGGGACATGACCCCGGACGAGGAGTACGACTTCACCGTCGCCCAGTTCCGCAGCGCGCACGCGCTCGGCTTCCCGCTGGTCCGCATCCAGAGCGCGAAGCCGGAGCTGATCCGGCGGCTGCTGCCGGTCGCCGAGGAGCTCGACCTCACGATGGGCTGGGAGCTCCACGCGCCGCTCGGGCCGAACTCGCCGAAGGTGCTCGAGATCCGGGAGACCTACGAGCAGATCGGCTCCCCGCGACTGGGCTTCGTGGCCGACTTCAGCTCGACCATGCACGCCATGTCGCCGACCATCCTCCGCAAGCTCGCGACGATGGGTCTCCGCCGCGAGGAGCTCGGGCGCCTGCAGGAGATCTGGGCGACGGACGCGGACATCAACGCCCGGCACGGGGAGTTCGTCGAGTACCTGCACGCGCGCGGCATCGCCCCGGAGAGCCTCGGCTCGTTCGCCCGGCTGGCGTTCAACATGCACGGCCACGTGGATCCCGCCGAGTGGGCCGAGATCATGCCGCAGATCGTGCACGTGCACGCGAAGTTCTACGACATCGACGAGTCCGGGAACGAGCCGGCCATCGACTACCCGGCGATCGTCCGGGAGTTCGTCCGCGGTGGCTACGCCGGCTTCTTCTCCAGCGAGTGGGAGGGCCACGCCTTCGCCGACCTCGACGAGGCCGACCCGGTCGACCTCGTCCGCAAGCAGCACGACCTCATCCGCCGGTCGATCACGGCCGCCCTGACCGAGAAGGACTCCTGACGTGTACCAGCTCTCCGCCAACATCGAACTGCTGTTCACGGAAGCCGGCGAGGACGCCGGAGACCGGGTCCGCGCCGCCGCGGCCGCCGGGTTCGACGCCGTCGAGATGTGGTTCTCCACCGACAAGGACCTGGACTCGCTGGAGAAGGCGCTGGCCGACACCGGCGTCCAGCTCACCTCGCTGCTCGCCGGCCCGCGGATGGGCTACACGTTCCCGGGCACCGACCTCGCGCCGGCCCACGAGGGCCTCGACGTCGCCGTGGAGCACGCCCGCCGGCTCGGCTGCCCGCGGGTCGTGCTCGCCTCGGGCGTGGGCTTCCCCGGCATGAATCGGCAGCGCAACCACCAGGTGGTCATCGACATGTTCGGCGAGGCGGTCGAGCGGCACCGCGGCTCGGGTGTCGAGTTCGTCCTCGAGCCGGTCAACTCCCGCGTGGACCACCCGGGTGCGCTCACCGACCGGACCGAGGACGCCGTGGCCGTCGCGCGCGCCATCGGCGACGACTCGTTCGGGATCCTCTACGACCTCTACCACTCGATCGCCCAGGGCGAGGACCCGGCGACCGAGCTGGCCAACGCGGCGGGCTTCGTGAAGTACGTGCAGCTCGCCGACGCCCCCGGCCGGCACGAGCCCGGCAGCGGCGACGTCGACTGGCCCGCGCAGCTGGCCGTGCTGCGTGCCTCCGGCTACGACGGCCCCATCGGGCTGGAGTACTTCCCGGCCGTCGAGACGACGACGTCGATCGAGTACATCCGGTCGGTCGCGGCCCAGGCGTGAGCGGGGACAAACTCGACGTCCTCCTCGCGACCGGGCGCGTCACCGTCGAGCACGACAACGAGCACCGCAGCTTCCGGCACCACACGTCCATGCTGACGACGCTGCTGGAGTCCACCGGGCGCTTCCGCGTCCGGGTGCTGGAGGAGTTCCGCGGCATCGGCGACGAGCTGCTCGACCGGTTCGACGTCGTCCTCGTCGTGTACGAGGGGCGTGACGACTACCACTCGCCGGCCGAGCGGCTCGGGGACACCACCGAGCAGGCGCTGCTGCGCTTCGTGCGCGAGAAGGGCCGCGGGGTCCTGTGGTTCCACGGCTCCTCGGTGCAGGAGCCGGACTGGGGCTTCCCGGAGGAGTTCGACCGGATGCGCGGTGCCACGCTCAGCCGGACCACGGGCCTGCGTCCCCGGCCCCAGGGGGAGGTGACGGTGCGGTTCCCCGAGCCGCGGCACGCCATCACCGACGGGCTGCCGGCGGAGTGGGCCGTCGTCAACGACGACCTGCTGACCGGTGCCCGCCTGGACCCGTCCGCCACGGTCCTGCTCACCGTGTTCGACGACGTCGGGACCTATCGGCGGGCCGGCTGGCCGAACGCGCACACCCCGGTGGACATCCCGCCCGGCGGGATCGAGGACCTGCCGGGCATGGACACCGACCAGGCCCTGGCGTGGGCTCACGAGTGGGGCGCCGGGCGCAGCGTGAGCATCGTCCTCGGCCACGACTGGGACACGTTCCGCAAGATCCCGTTCATGACCCTGCTCGTGCGCGGCGTCGAGTGGGCGGCCACCGGGGAGGTCACGCTGGAGCCGCCCGAGCGGACCGGCGCGGCGCGGTGGCGCGTCTGGCCGTACTACGACGGCGATCCGTCGCGGTTCGACCGGGCGACGCCCGCCGCCGAGGCCGCGGCGCGCCACTGACCACGTCCACGTCGCCAGGAGGAGGACCCGTGACCCGGCCACCGTCGGCGCGCGACGTGCTCGTCCGGAGCGATCCCCTCGCGGCAGGGACCCGCGCCCGCCCGTCCGCAGCAGTGCGGCTCCGCAGCGAGGCCGGGCTCATCGCGTCGACGTCGCTCCCGCCGCGGACCGCGGTACCGCAACCGCAGGTGGCGACGTGAGGGTCCTGGTCGTCGGCGCCGGCCCCGCCGGGTGCACGGCGGCGGTCGCACTGGCCGCCCAGGGCGCCGAGGTGGTGCTGGTGGAGGCCGAGGCCGAGATCCGCCCGTCCGGCCCCGGACTGGTCCTGCAGAGCGCACCGATGCGGGCGCTGGACTCCCTGGGGTTGCTCGAGCCCTGCATCGAGCACGGCTACGCCCACGAGGAGATCGACCTCTGCGACTCCCGCGGCGTCGTCCGGACGACCCTGACGCCGCCGTCACTGCTCGAGGGCCGCCCGGCGTCGATCGCCCTCTCGCGGGCCACCCTGTCCGAGGTCCTCGTCGGCGCGGTCGCGGCCACCGGTGCCGAGCTGCGCCTGGGGACGACGGCGACCACCCTGGCCGACCGGGGCGACCGGGTCGAGGTCCGGCTGTCCGACGGGACGGCCCAGACCGTCGACGTCGTCGTCGGCGCCGACGGGCTGCACTCGCGCACCCGGACGTCGGTCCTCCCCGAGGCGCCGGCACCGCGGGCGACCGGCCAGCTGATCTGGCGGGCGCCGGCGCCACGCCCGCCCGAGGTGACGCGGTACTCGATGCTCGACGGCGGCCCGGAGCTCGGGAAGGTCGGCGTCGTCCCGGTGTCGGGGACGGCGCTCTACGTCTGGCTGCTCGAGTCCGGACGCGGAGCGGAACGGCCGCCGCAGGAGCGGCTGACCGAGGTGTTCCGCGAACGGCTGCGTCCCTTCGGCGGCCCGGTGCCGCTCGTCGGGGAGTCACTGGGCGGCGAGGTGGACGTGCGCTCCCTGCAGTCGCTGCTCGTCCCGCTGCCCTGGTCGCGTGGCCGGACGGTGCTCATCGGGGACGCCGTCCACACCACCACGCCGCAGATGGCCTTCGGCGTCGGCATGGCCATCGAGGACTCCGTCGTCCTCGCCGAGGTGCTCGCGCAGGACGACGACGTGCCGGCTGCACTGCAGCGCTTCGGCGAGCGGAGGTTCGACCGCTGCCGCCTGGTGGTCGAGACATCGGTGCAGCTGGGGCGGTGGGAGCAGCACCCACCCGGCGACCCGTCCCTGCCGGGACGGCTCACGGGACAGGTCCTGGCCGAGCTCGCCCGACCCGCCTGAGCGGCGCTCGAGCAGGGCACGACCCTCCGACTCGGCCTCTGGCCGTCGAGGTGACAGCCGTGCCGGAAGTCATCGCGTGAGGTGGTGACGACAAACACCTGTGTCGGCATCCGGCGCCTCCTGGCGTCGACGACGGCAGAACGCGGGGACCGCGGACGCCGGGTCCGAGTCGCCGGCTGTGGTGCTCGGTCCGTGCGACGGCAAGCGCTGCCGTGCCCGGAGGCCGCGGTGAGAACAGGTGTGGATCACGCGGGGTGGTGTCTCGGTCCCGCGGCGGTGACCGTGTCTCCTCGTCGCTCCGGCACCACGCAGGGTCGTGTCACGGCGGGACTGTGTGGAGAATCACCTTCGGCCCTTGTCTGGGGGCAGGGCCTCTGGTTCCCTCATGCGAAGTCGGTCTCGAATGACGCAACACGATTGGGGAGTGTCATGGAGCCACCGCGAAGCGACAAAGCCTCGTCCTCCGGCCAGCCGGGCCCGTCGGAGGCGGTGGGAGCTCACTCCACCCTCGGCAGTGCGGCCGGCGGACCGGGGGAGGAGGCCCCGACCGTCGGGGTCAAGGACGTGTCGGTGACCGGCACCCACCCGGCCATCGCGGAGCCGCCCCCTTGTGTCGCCGACCGCCACTGGGCCGTGGACAGGGTCCTGTTCGCCGTCGCCGCGGCCATGGCGCTGGGCTTCGTCGTCTGGGGCTTCGCCACGCCCACGGGTCTCGGCACCGTCAGTGGTTCGGTCCTCGGCTGGGTCACCGGCAATCTCGGCTGGCTGTTCGTGCTCCTGGCGACGACGTTCGTGTTCTACGTGATCTGGCTGGCGGCCAGCAAGTACGGGCGCATCCCCCTGGGCCGTGACGACGAGCGGCCGGAGTTCCGCACGATCTCGTGGATCGCGATGATGTTCAGCGCCGGCATGGGCATCGGGCTGATGTTCTTCGGGGTCGCCGAACCGCTCTCCCACTACGTCTCGCCGCCGCCGCTCACGACCGAGGCCGAGTCGTCCCAGGCCATCCAGACGGCGATGGCCACCACGCTGTTCCACTGGACGCTGCACCCGTGGGCCATGTACGCCGTCGTCGGGCTGGCCATCGCCTACGGCACGTTCCGGAGGGGACGCCGTCAGCTGATCAGCTCGGCGTTCATCCCGCTCCTCGGTGAGCGGCGGGCTGCCGGTCCGACCGGCCGGGTCATCGACGTCCTGGCGATCTTCGCGACGCTCTTCGGATCGGCGGCCTCCCTCGGCCTGGGTGCCCTGCAGATCGGCAGCGGGGTGCAGATCCTCGGCTGGTTCGGCAGCGTCGGTGACGGCGTCCTGGTGGCGATCATCGCGGTGCTGACCGCTGCCTTCGTCGCCTCGGCCGTCTCCGGTATCGCCCGTGGGATCCAGTGGCTCTCCAACATCAACATGGTCCTGGCCCTCGTCCTGGCGGTGTTCGTCTTCGTCGTCGGGCCGACGATCTTCATCCTCAACCTGATCCCCGACGCGGTCGGCAGCTACTTCTCCGACCTCGGCGCGATGGCCGCGCGCACGGAGGCCACCGGCGGAGACCCGATGGCCGCCTGGCTGCGTGGGTGGACGGTCTTCTACTGGGCCTGGTGGATCAGCTGGACGCCGTTCGTCGGGTTGTTCATCGCCCGCATCAGCCGGGGGCGCACCATCCGGCAGTTCGTCACCGGTGTGCTGCTGGTGCCCAGCATGGTCAGCCTGCTGTGGTTCGCCGTCTTCGGCGGGGCCGGGATCGCCGCCCAGCGCAACGGCGTCGACGTCGCCGGCCAGGGCACCACGGAGGGGCAGCTGTTCACCGTCCTGGAGCAGTACCCCTTGGCCACCGCCGCGACCGTCCTCGTGATGATCCTGGTGGCGATCTTCTTCGTGTCCGGTGCGGACGCGGCCTCGATCGTCATGGGATCGCTCTCGCAGCGCGGCACCCTGGAGCCGAGCCGCTCGGTCGTCGTCTTCTGGGGCGTCGTGATGGGCTCCGTCGCAGCGATCATGCTGCTCCTGGGCGAGGACGGTGCGGCCCTGACGGGGCTGCAGAACCTGACGATCATCGCGGCCCTGCCCTTCGCCCTGGTGATGGCGGCGATGGCCGTGAGCCTGGTCAAGGACCTCCGCCGAGATCCCATCGTCCTGCGCGGCAACTACGCCACCCTGGCGATCGAGAAGGCCGTCGTGGACGGCATCAGCCGCCACGGCGACGACTTCGTCCTGGTCGTGGAGAAGACGCCGAGACTGCCGTCGGACACCGCGGCCGGGGCGGGGCAGCCGCCCCTGGCGAGCTCGGAGGCGAACGGCCAGCCGTCGGTCAGCCCGGGCGGCAACTTCGTGGTGTCGCCGGGGAGCGCGTCCGTCCCTGTGCAGGGTCAGCCCCAGGTGGAGGCTCTGGGCCGTCCGCAGGATCCGCGCGACTGAGGACCTCGACCGGCGGGTGAGAGCCTCCCGGCGCCGGGGCGGCTGCGCGTCGCTCCGGCGCCGGGAGGCTCCGCTGCGGCGGGCTCAGCCGGAGGGCCGGCCCGGGGGCACCCGGCCGGCCAGCCAGTCGGCCGCCATCCGCCGCGCGCGGTGCAGCGGGTCGCCGGTGTCCAGCCCCGGCGTGGCCGCCTGGCGTGCCAGGCGGGCCAGCGCTCCGTCGTAGAGGGCCAGCAGGCCGTCGGCGATCCCGGTGGGGTCTCCGGCACCGGCGGCCTCGGCCAGGTCGTGGAGCCGCTCGGTGAGCAGCCGGGAGTCGGCGGCCAGCCACTGCCGGCCGGGGTGACCCGGCGGCAGTTCGACGGCGGCGGCGAGGAACGCGCACCCGCGGCGGTTGCCCTCGACCGCGCGGTACCGCACGACCGCGTCGAAGACCGACAGCAGCCGGTCGACCGGGTCGGTCCGCTCGTCGAGGACCTCGTCCCAGACGTCCCGCCACTGCCGGAAGCGGCGTTCGAGGTTGGCCGCCACCAGTCCGTCCTTGCCGGAGAAGTGCGCGTACAGGGTCGCCGGTGACACCCGTGCCCGGGCCAGGACGGCGTCCACCCCGGTCGCGGCAATGCCGGACTCGTAGAACAGCTCGCCGGCGGCATCGAGCAGGCGTTCCCGGGCCGGTCGACTCGCGGCATCTCTGGACACGGCTCTAGCATAACGACCGTTATGACGAAACGATCGTTACAGCTGGTCGTCGGGCCTCCCGTCCGGCGTGCGCCGCAGGTGCCGATGGTGGTCAGTGGGCTGTCGGTGATCGCGGTGACCTACGGCCTGACCCGGTACGGCTTCGGCCTGTACCTGCCGCAGTTCCGTGCCGACCTGGGGCTGACCGCCGGCGCCGCCGGCGGCATCGCCGCGGCCAGTTGTCTCGCCTACTGCGCCGCAGCCGTCCTGGGCCTGTACCTCGTCGACCGGGGGCGGGCGCGTCGGGCCCTGTGGTCGGCCGGGGTCAGCGCCGCCGTGGGCGCGCTGGTGGTCGCCGCCGCGCAGGCGACACCGGTCCTGGCGATCGGGGCACTCATCGCCGGCAGCGGAGCGGGAGCGGCCAGTCCGGCGCTGGTGGCCGCCGTGGCCCGGACGGTGCCCCCGTCCGCCGAGCCCCGGTCGCAGACGGTGGTGAACAGCGGCACGGGGGCCGGGGTCGTCGCAGGTGGCCTGGTGGCCCTCGGCTGGCCGGCGGAGTGGCGGTGGGCGTGGCTCGGTTTCGCCGCCGGCGCGCTGCTCGTGACCTGGTGGGCCGACCGGTCCGCGTGCTGGTGCCCACCCCCGGCTGACCCGGACCGGCCGGGCTCCGGTCTGCGGCCGCTGCGCCTCGTCCGTCCGCTGGCCGCCGGTCTGCTGGCCGGGGCGGGCGGGGCCGGGGTGTGGACGTTCGGCCCGGACGTGACGGCCCGGAGCGGACTGTCGACCCAGGCCACCGGGCTGTTGTGGTGCCTGCTCGGTGCCGCCGCCCTCCTCGGCGGCCTGAGCGGGAGCGTCGTGCGCCGAGCCGGCCTGGCCGCCGCCTGGGGGGTCCCGGTGGCGATGACCGCCACCGGCACGGTCCTGCTCGCCTGGTGGCCGGGGTCCGTCGTGGTCGCCGCCGGGGCCCTGGCCCTCTTCGGCTGCGGCTTCGTGGCCCTGAGCGGCGTGCTCATCACCTGGGCCGGCCGGCTGGCGCCGGAGGCGACCGCGCAGGCCACGGCTCTCCTGTTCATCGCGCTGACCACCGGCCAGGCAGCCGGTGCCGCCCTCCTCGGCGCGCTCGTCGACGCCGCCGGCGCACCGGTCACCTTCGTCGCCGCCGCGGGCCTGGTGTCGGCCGCCGCGCTCGCGGCTCCACGCGATCGTCGCCGGACGCCACCGGCCGGGCGGTCAGGGCGGCGTCGGCACCGCTGAGCGCAGTTGCCGGCGCCATCGGGTGAACAGGCGGGGCTGGTTCATCCCGAGGACGGCCACCGGGTGCCCGTCGCGTTCGTAGACCACCAGGAAGCTGCGGTCGGCGCAGCTGCCCTCCACCACGCGTGCGACGTCGCCCCCACGGCGCGAGCCGGCGAACTGGATGCGGGCGCCGTACTGGTCGGACCAGAAGTAGGGGACCGGGGTCGGCGCCGGTCCGCCGGTGCCCAGCAGCGTGGCGACCGCCGTGGCCGGCTGCTCGAGAGCGCTGGTCCAGTGCTCGATGCGGACGTGTCGCTCCGCGGCGGCCGACCACGCCGCGGCACAGTCCCCGACGGCGACCACGCCGGGGATGTTGGTGGCCCCGCACGCGTCGGTGAGGACGCCGTTCCCGAGGGCCACGCCGGAGCGGGCGAGCCAGTCGATGTTCGGGATGGCGCCGATCCCCACGACCACCACGTCGGCGGGCAGGCGCGTGCCGTCGGTGAGTTCCACGGCCTCGACCCTGCTGGTCCCGACGAGGCCGGCGACCCCGGTGCCAGTCAGCAGGCGGGTGCCGTGGTCGCCGTGCAGCTCGGCGCACACCGCGCCCATGTCGGTGCCCAGCGGGCCGGCGAGGGGGACCGGCTGGGTCTCGACGACGGTCACCTCCAGCCCGAGTGCGCGGGCCGTGGAGGCGACCTCCGCACCGATGAACCCGGCACCGATCACGACGAGCCGTCCGGCGGCCACCAGGTCCGCGCGCAGGGAGATCGCGTCGTCCAGGGACCGCAGCACGTGCACGCCGTCGAGGTCCTGGTCGCCGGGCAGCCGTCGTGCACGGGCGCCGGTGGCGAGGACGACGCCGTCCGCCTGGATCTCGGTGCCGTCGTCCAGGAGCACCGAGCGGCTGACGTGGTCGAGCCCGACCGCCGTGGTGCCCAGCCGCCACTCCAGCCCGAGGTCCTCGTCGTCGGGCGCGCCCAGGGCGATGTCGTCCAGTGAGGCCGTGCCGGCCAGGAACCCCTTGGACAGGGGCGGGCGGTCGTACGGAGCGTGCGGCTCGTCCCCGATGACGACGATGCGGCCCTCGTAGGACTGCTCCCGGAGCGCGCGCGCGGCCGACAGCCCGGCCAGGGAGGCTCCGACCACGGCGACCGTGGGGCTCATGCGAGACCGTCCGCGGCGGGCTCCACCTGCACGTGGACCATGCCGTCCTGGACGACGACCCGGTGCGTGCGGACCGGTGTCTTGGCCGGCGGGCCGGACACCTTGCCGGTCCGCAGGTCGAAGCAGGAGGCGTGCAGCGGGCACTCCACGGTGCAGCCGTCCAGCCAGCCGTCGGCGAGCGAGGCGTCCTGGTGGGTGCACGTGTCGTCGATGGCGTAGAACTCGCCGTCGACGTTGAAGACCGCGATGGGCTCGTCGGCCTCGACTCGGATCGCCTCGCCAGGCGGCAACGCGGTCGTGGGGCAGACCGGGATCATGTGCACTCCAGGCTCACTAGTGTTGCGGAGACCGCAACGCTGTGCCGATAGCGCAACAGCATGGCCGCAGTCCACGGTGGCGTCAAGTGGGCGGCCCGACATGCACGCCCGGCCACCTACGCTGAGGTCATGACGGGGCCGCAGGGTGCAGATGGGGAGCGGAGCCCGGTCGCCACGGTCCAGTCCGTCGACCGCGCTCTGAGCGTCCTCGAGATCCTGGCGGCACACGGGGAGGCCGGCGTCACGGAGGTGGCCGCCGAGCTGGGGGTGCACAAGTCCACGGCCTTCCGGCTGGTCGCGGTGCTCGAGAGCCGGGGCTTCGTCGAGCAGCTGGCCGATCGGGGCAAGTACCGGCTGGGCTTCGGCGTCGTGCGCCTGGCCGGTGCCGCCGCCGCCCAGCTCGACATCGCCCGGGAGGGGCGGCGGGTGTGCGAGACGCTGGCCGCCGATCTCGAGGAGACGGTCAACATCGCCATCCTGGACAGTGACCGTGCCGTGAACGTCAGCCAGGCCCGCGGGCCGGCGGCGCTGAGCACCCACAACTGGGTGGGGCAGGCCACGCCGCTGCACGCCACGTCGAGCGGCAAGGTGCTCCTGGCCCACGCCCCCGACGCCGTCCGCAAGGGCGTGCTCTCCCGCGAGTTGCCGCGCTTCACCTCCGCGACGATCACCGACCCCGACGTGTTGCAGCAGCACCTCGACCGGATCGTCGAGCAGGGCTGGGGTGCCACCGCCGAGGAGTACGAGGTCGGGCTCAACGCCGTCGCCGCTCCCGTCCGTGGGGCTGATGGAGACGTGATCGCGGCACTCAGCGTCTCGGGGCCGTCGTTCCGCATGGGCGTGGAGGACTTCCCGAGGCTGGCCCGGCGTGTGGTGGCGGGCGCCGACGAGATGGGCAAGAGGCTGGGCTTCTTCGGCTGATCCCGCCGGTCCGCCGCGTGCCGGCGTCCGTGATCGTCGAGACGTCGGCGCGGTCCCGCGGGCGAATCCACGGTCCACGACGCGATCGGGGCGGCGTGGGGAGGTGCATGCAGGCGCCCGTTGCCGTGTCCGCAGCGCCGTCCGGCCGTACGGGCTCGATGGGCACCGAGGCTGCGTCCATCGTTGCGTCCTGCGCGAACCGCTGTGTAATGTGCAACACACCGGTCGTCCGGGGCCCGTCAGCGGGCGGCGGCCGTGGCGTGGCGCAGTCTGCGTCGTCCGACCTCCGGCGTCCCCCGGACCGCCGACGGAACCTCGAGGTGCCGTATGACCACCACCGACCTCCCCGCGAGCCTCATCTCCACGCTGCCGGGCCACTACTACACGGATCCGGCCGTCTTCTCCCTCGAGCAGGCCCGGATCTTCGAGACCATGTGGTTCTGCGCGGTGCGGTCGGCCGACCTGCCGACGCCCGGGAAGTTCCGGAAGGTCCAGGTCGGCCGGGAGAGCGTGCTGGTCGTCCGCAGCCGGGACGGGGAGCTGCGGGCCTTCCTCAACATCTGCCGGCACCGCGGCGCACAGATCTGCACGGAGGACTCCGGTGAGGTCAGGCGGGCCTTCCAGTGCCCCTACCACGCCTGGACCTACGACCTCGAGGGCAAGCTGATCGCGGCCCCGAACCTGACGAAGATGCCCGACATCGACCGCGTGCGGTACGGCCTGGTGCCGGTGCACCTGCGGGAGTGGCTGGGGTATGCCTGGGTCTCCCTGGCCGAGGAGCCCCCGTCCTTCGAGCACGAGGTCATGGGGACCATCACCGACCGCCTCGGTGACCTCGAGTCCATCGACCACTACGAGCTGGACTCGCTCACGGTGGGCCGCCGCATCACCTACGACGTGAAGGCGAACTGGAAGCTCATCATCGAGAACTTCATGGAGTGCTACCACTGCGCGACCATCCACCCCGAGCTCACCGAGGTGCTGCCGGAGTTCGCCGACGGCTACGCCGCCCAGTTCTACGTCGGGCACGGCGCGGAGTTCGGTGAGGACGTCCAGGGCTTCACCGTCGACGGCAGCGAGGGCTTCGACAAGCTCCCCGGTATCGACGAGGACCAGGACCGCCGCTACTACGCCATCACCGTCCGGCCGACGGTCTTCGTCAACCTGGTGCCCGACCACGTGATCTTCCACCGGATGTTCCCGGTCTCGGCCGACCGGACGATCGTGGAGTGCGACTGGCTGTACACCCGCGAGGTGGTGGAGTCCGGGAAGGACGTGTCCCGGTCGGTGGAGCTGTTCCACCGTGTCAACGAGCAGGACTTCGAGGCCTGTGAGCGGACCCAGCCGGCCATGTCGTCCCGGGCCTACGTCAACGGTGGCGTCCTGGTCCCGTCCGAGCACCACATCGGGGAGTTCCACGACTGGCTGAGGCAGCGCCTGTCGCACTGAGCCGGGGTCCCCCTGCGGGCGGAGGGCGACGTCCTCCGCCCGTGAGGGGCGTCCGTGGCCGCGTGGACGGCGTGGCCCGGCCTGGACCAGCGAGGACGTCCGACGCCCCCCACGTGGCCCGACTGCTCGGCGTGCCTCAGTGGCGGGACCTCGTGGCTCGCGACCCGCGGCGTCCGCTCCGGCGCGACGCGAGATCGCCACCGAGCCGGCCGGCCCTCAGTGCACGGAGCCGAGCTCTGCGGAGATGCGGGTGTCCTCGCCGTGCCCGGTGTGGGCCACGGTGTCGCCGTGCAGGGTCAGCAGCTTGCTGCGGATCGAGTTGAGGATCGTCGGCTCGTCGCTGAACGAGCGCCCGGTGGCGCCGGGGCCGCCGTGGAACAACGTGTCGCCGGTGAAGACGGCGGCCAGGTCGGGGGCGTGCAGGCAGGTGCTGCCCGGCGAGTGACCGGGGGTGTGCAGTGCGGTCAGCGTGGTGCCGGCAACGGTGAACCGGGTGCCCTCGGCCAGCGCCTCGTCGGGCAGCGCGTCGGTGTGGACCATCTCCCACAGCATCCGGTCGGCCGGGTGCAGCCAGACCGGCGCGCCGGTGGCCTGCCGCAGGTCGACGGCGGCGGTGACGTGGTCGTCGTGCCCGTGGGTGAGCACGATCGCGGTCACCTTCCGCCCGCCGACTGCCTCGAGGGTGGGGTCGGCGTGGTGCGGGGCGGCGATGACGAGCACCTCCTCGTCGTCGCCGAGCAGCCAGACGTTGTCGTCCACGTCGACGTCCTGACCGTCGAGGCTGAACAGCCCGCTGATCACGGCCTGCTCGATGCGGGCGGTCACTTCTGCAGCACCACCACGGAGCGCAGCACCGAGCCTTCGTGCATCTTCTCGAACGCCGCTTCCACGTCGTCCAGGCCGATGGTCTCGGTGACGAAGTCCGCCAGCGGGAAGCGACCCTGGCGGTAGAGGTCGACCAGCATCGGGAAGTCCCGGCTGGGTAGGCAGTCGCCGTACCAGGAGGACTTCAGTGCCCCGCCGCGGCCGAACAGCTCGATCATCGGCAGGGTCAGGTTCATGTCGGGGGTGGGCACGCCGACCAGGACGACGCGCCCGGCCAGGTCGCGGGCGTAGAACGCCTGCTCGAACACCTCCGGGCGGCCCACCGCGTCGATGGCGACATCCACCCCGAACCCGCCGGTGTGGCCCTTGATGGCCTCGACCGGGTCGGTGTCGCGGGTGTTGACGGTGTGGGTGGCGCCGAACCGCCGCGCCCACTGCAGCTTCCGGTCGTCGACGTCGACGGCGACGATCGTGGTGGCGCCGGCCAGCTTCGCGCCGGCGATCGCGGCGTCGCCGACGCCGCCGCAGCCGAACACCGCCACGGACTCCCCGCGCTGCACGCCGCCGGTGTTGATCGCCGCGCCGACGCCGGCCATCACCCCGCAGCCGAGCAGGCCGGCGGCGGTGGCGGGGGTCTGCGGGTCGACCCTGGTGCACTGCCCGGAGTGCACCAGGGTCTTCTCCACGAACGCGCCGATCCCCAGCGCCGGGGAGAGTTCCGTGCCGTCGGCCAGCGTCATCTTCTGCGCGGCGTTGTGGGTGTCGAAGCAGTAGTGCGGCTGGCCCTTGAGGCAGGCGCGGCACTGGCCGCACACCGCCCGCCAGTTGAGGATCACGAAGTCCCCGACGGCCACATCGGTCACGCCTTCGCCGACCGCGGCCACGGTCCCGGCGGCCTCGTGGCCGAGCAGGAAGGGGAACTCGTCGTTGATGCCGCCCTGGCGGTAGTGCAGGTCGGTGTGGCACACCCCGCACGCGGCCACGTCCACCACCGCCTCACCCGGCCCGGGATCGGGCACCACGACCGTCTCCACGCTGACCGGTGCTCCCTTGCTGCGGGCGACGACGCCCCTCACCTCGTAGGCCATGGCGGTGGATCTCCTGTCTCGGGGACGTGGGGGACGGCGCGCGGTGGCGGCTCGCCGGTGGGTGCGCCGACCGGGGGAGGGCGGCGGGAGGTCCCCGGCGCCCCGCCCCTTGACCCCGCGCACCACCCAGCCTACGGTGTTGCACGACTGATATACCAGTCTTGCCAGAAGTTGTGACAGGAGGGACCCCGGCATGGTCGTCCAGGTCGACGAAGCGCCACAGGCCCCGGCCGTCCGGGAGCGCGTGCTCGACCGGTCGCTGGCGGACACCGACCCGGAGGTCTTCGATGCGATCTCCGCCGAGCTGCACCGGCAGCAGAGCACGCTGGAGATGATCGCCAGCGAGAACTGCGCCCCGGTGTCCGTCATGCAGGCCCAGGGCTCGGTGCTGACGAACAAGTACGCCGAGGGCTACCCGGGCCGGCGGTACTACGGCGGCTGCCAGCACGTCGACGTCATCGAGCAGCTGGCCATCGACCGGCTGAAGGCGCTGTTCGGCGCCGAGTACGCCAACGTCCAGCCGCACTCGGGCGCGCAGGCCAACGCCGCGGCGATGTCCGCGCTGCTGGAGCCCGGTGACACCATCCTGGGCCTCGACCTGGCCCACGGCGGTCACCTGACCCACGGCATGAGGCTCAACTTCTCCGGCAAGCTCTACGACGTCGCCGCCTACCACGTGGGCCGTGAGGACCACCGGGTCGACATGGCCGAGGTGGAGGAGCTGGCGCTGGAGCGGCGACCCAAGCTCATCGTGGCCGGTTGGTCGGCCTACCCGCGGCAGCTGGACTTCGCCGAGTTCCGCCGGATCGCCGACGAGGTCGGGGCCCACCTGATGGTGGACATGGCGCACTTCGCCGGCCTGGTCGCCGCCGGGCTGCACCCCTCGCCCGTCCCGCACGCGCACGTGGTCACCTCGACGACCCACAAGACGCTCGGTGGCCCGCGTGGCGGCGTCATCCTGGCCACGGCCGACCTCGCCAAGAAGTTCAACTCGTCGGTCTTCCCCGGCCAGCAGGGCGGACCCCTCGAGCACGTCATCGCCGCGAAGGCGGTCGCCTTCAAGCTGGCCGGCGAGCCGGCCTTCCGCGAGCGCCAGGAGCGCACGCTCGCCGGCGCGCGGCTGCTGGCCGAGCGGCTGCTGGCTCCCGACTCCCGTGCGGCCGGCATCGACGTGGTCAGCGGCGGGACCGACGTCCACCTCGTCCTGGTGGACCTCCGCGAGTCGGAGCTGGACGGCCGGCAGGCCGAGGACCGGCTGCACGCGATCGGTATCACCGTCAACCGCAACGCCGTGCCCTTCGACCCCCGCCCGCCGATGGTCAGCTCCGGGGTGCGCATCGGCACCCCGGCGCTGGCCGCCCGCGGCTTCGGCCTCGAGGACTTCGCCGAGGTCGCCGACGTGATCGCCCTCGCGCTGCGGCCCTCGGTGGGCGAGGAGCTGCTCGCCGAGCTCCGCACGCGGGTCACCCGGCTGGCCGACCGCCACCCGCTCTACCCCGACCTGACGGAGGTCCCCCGATGAGCCCCCGCACCCCCGGCGCGGACCTGCCGGAGCACCCGGACTCCCTGTGGCGGAGCCCGGAGCCGAAGCGCTCCTACGACGTGGTGATCGTCGGCGGCGGCGGCCACGGCCTGGCCACGGCGCACTACCTCGCCAAGAACCACGGCATCACGGACGTGGCGGTGCTGGAGAAGGGCTGGCTGGCGGGCGGCAACATGGCCCGCAACACCACGATCATCCGGTCCAACTACCTGTGGGACGAGAGCTCGGCCATCTACGAGCACGCGCTGAAGCTGTGGGAGGGACTCGAGGAGGACCTCGGCTACCCGATCCTGTTCAGCCAGCGCGGCGTGCTCAACCTCGCCCACACCCTCCAGGACGTCCGCGACAGCGTGCGCCGGGTCGAGGCCAACAAGCTCAACGGCATCGACGCCGAGTGGCTGGAGCCGGACGAGGTCCGCAAGATCTGCCCGGTCGTCAACACCTCGACCGACATCCGCTACCCGGTCCTGGGGGCGACCTACCAGCCGCGCGCCGGCATCGCCAAGCACGACTACGTGGCCTGGGGCTTCGCCCGCCGGGCCGACGAGGCCGGCATCGACCTCGTCCAGGACTGCGAGGTCACCGGGTTCGACACCGACGGCAACCGGGTCACCGGGGTGCGGACCACCCGCGGCACCATCTCCGCCGGCACGGTCGCCCTCTGCGCGGCCGGCCACACCTCCGTGCTCACCGACATGCTGGGCATCCCCGTGCCGGTGCAGAGCCATCCGCTGCAGGCGCTGGTCTCCGAGCTGCTCGAGCCGGTGCACCCCACGGTGGTCATGTCCAACGCCGTGCACGTGTACGTCTCGCAGGCGCACAAGGGCGAGCTGGTCATGGGCGCCGGCGTCGACTCCTACAACGGCTACGGCCAGCGGGGGGCCTTCCACGTCATCGAGCGGCAGATGGCCGCCGCGGTCGAGTTGTTCCCGGTGTTCGCCCGGGCGCACCTGCTGCGCACCTGGGGCGGCATCGTCGACACCACCCCCGACGCCTCGCCGATCGTCGGGCGGACGCCGTACGACAACGTCTACCTCAACTGCGGCTGGGGCACCGGCGGGTTCAAGGCCACGCCCGGCATCGGCTCGGCCCTGGCGCACACCATCGCCCACGACGACCCCCACCCGTACGTGGCGCCCTTCACCCTCGACCGTTTCGTCACCGGAGCGCTGGTCGACGAGCACGGCGCAGCCGCCGTCGCCCACTGAGCCAGGGAGTCTCCCGTGCAACTCATCGCATGCCCGTGGTGCGGCCCCCGCGAGGAGGTCGAGTTCTCCTACGGCGGCCAGGCCCACGTCCCGTACCCGGACGACCCGGGGGCGCTCTCCGACGAGGAGTGGGCGCACTATGTGTTCTTCCGCGCCAACCCCAAGGGCCGCTTCGCCGAGCGCTGGAACCACAGCGCCGGCTGCCGCCGCTGGTTCAACGCGATCCGCGACACCGCCACCTACCGCTTCGAGCGCGTCTACCGGCTCGACGACCCGAAGCCGGTGATCCCGTGACCAGCACCTCCCGCACTCCCGAGGGCGGCCGCATCGACCGCGCGACCACCGTCGAGTTCACCTTCGACGGGCAGACCCTCACCGGCCACCCCGGCGACACCCTGGCCTCGGCGCTGCTCGCCTCCGGCCGGCACCGGGTCGCCACCAGCATCAAGCTCGGCCGACCGCGCGGCATCGCCGCGGCCTGGGCCGAGGACCCGGGCGGCCTCGTGCAGATCGAGGAGCCCTTCCCCGAGCCCATGCTGCTGGCCACCACCGTCGAGCTCCACGACGGCCTGGCGGCCCACGCCCTGCCGGGGCAGGGCCGCCTCGCCGACGTCCCCGACTCCGCCCGCTACGACGCGGTCCACCACCACGTCGACGTGCTGGTCGTGGGCGCCGGACCCGCCGGGCTGGCCGCCGCGCTCACCGCCGCCCGGGCCGGCGCCCGCGTGGCCCTGGTGGACGAGCAGTCCGAGGCCGGCGGCTCCCTGCTGTCGGGCACCGACCGGCTCGACGGCGTCCCGGCGCTGCAGTGGGTCGCCGCGGCGGTCGCCGAGCTGGCCGGGCACCCGGAGGTGCTGCACCTGCAGCGCACCACCGCGTTCGGCAGCTACGACGACGGCTTCGTCCTGGCACTGGAGCGGCGCACCGACCACCTCGGCGCCGCCGCGCCCAAGCACGTCTCCCGCCAGCGGGTGTGGCGCATCCGGGCGCGCTCGATCGTCGTCGCGACGGGGGCGCACGAGCGTCCGGTCGTCTTCGCCGACAACGACCGCCCGGGGATCATGCTCGCCGGCGCCGCCCGGACCTTCCTGCACCGCTACGGCGTGCTGCCCGGCCGCCAGGCCGTCGTGTTCACCACGAACGACAGTGCCTACGACGCCGCCCTCGACCTGCACCGCGCGGGCGTGCGGGTGCAGGCGCTGGTCGACGCCCGGCCTGAGGGCTCACCGCGCCGGCGCGAGGAGTGCGAGCACGCCGGCATCCGCGTCCTGTCCGGTGCCGTCGTGACCGGCACCCAGGGCGTCGAGCGGGTCACGCACGCCCTCGTCGCCCCGTTCGCGGACGGGGAGGTCGGTGCCGGCAGCGCCATCGCCTGCGACCTGCTGCTGGTCAGCGGGGGCTGGAACCCCGCGGTGCACCTGTTCAGCCAGGCGCGCGGCCGGCTCCGCTATGACGAGGCCCTCGGCGCGTTCCTCCCGGGCGAGGAGCTCGACGGCCTGGCCGTCACCGGCTCGGCCGCCGGCGTCTTCGACCTGGCCGGCTGCCTGGCCGACGGTCAGCGCGGAGCCGGCGCCGCGCTGGGCGCCCTGGCCATCCCTCCGGCGGGGGAGGACCGGCTGCCCGCCGCCCCCGAGCCCGTCGTCCCGGCCGCGCCCCTGGTGCTGTGGCGGGTGCCGGACACCTCCGGCGCCGAGGGCAGCACCTCGTTCGTCGACCTGCAGCGCGACGCGACGGTCGCCGACATCGCCCGCGCGGTCGGCGCCGGCCTGCGCTCCATCGAGCACGTCAAGCGCTACACGACGATCGGGACGGCGCACGACCAGGGCAAGACCTCCGGCGTCCTGACCTCGGGGATCACCGCCGAGCTGCTGGGGATCCCGGTGCAGGACACCGGGACCACCACGTTCCGGCCGCCCTACACCCCGGTCGCCTTCGCCGCTCTGGCCGGCCGCGACCGTGGCCGGCTCTTCGACCCCGAGCGGGTCACCGCCCTGCACGAGTGGCACGTGGCGGCGGGGGCGGTCTTCGAGGACGTCGGCCAGTGGAAGCGTCCCCGCTACTACCCGCAGCCCGGCGAGGACATGGAGGCCGCGGTCCTCCGGGAGTGCGCCGCGGCCCGCACCGGCGTCGGGATCCTCGACGGGTCCACGCTCGGCAAGATCGACGTCCAGGGTCCCGACGCCGCCGTCCTCCTGGACCTGCTCTACACGAACCTGATGAGCAGCCTGAAGGTCGGTTCCGTCCGCTACGGGGTCATGTGCGGCGTCGACGGCATGGTGATCGACGACGGCACGGTGCTGCGCCTGGCCGAGGACCGCTTCCTCGTCCTCACCACGACGGGCGGCGCGGCGAAGATCCTCGACTGGATGGAGGAGTGGGTCCAGACGGAGTGGCCGGAGCTGCGGGTCCACTGCACCTCGGTCACCGAGCAGTGGGTCACCCTCCCCGTCGTCGGTCCGCGGTCCCGCGACGTCGTCGGCGCGGTCTTCCCGCAGGTGGACGTCTCCACCGAGGCCTTCCCGTTCATGACCTGGCGGGACACCACCCTCGACGGAGTGCCGGTCCGGCTGGCCCGGATCAGCTTCTCCGGCGAGCTCGCCTTCGAGGTGTACGTCAACCCCTGGTACGCGGTGGCGGTGTGGCAGCGGCTGCTCGAGGCCGGCCGGCCGTACGGCATCACGCCGTACGGCACCGAGACCATGCACGTCCTGCGCGCGGAGAAGGGCTACCCGATCATCGGGCAGGACACCGACGGCACCGTCACCCCGCACGACCTGGGCATGGCCTGGGCGGTGTCGAAGAAGAAGCCCGACTTCATCGGCAAGCGCTCCTTCACCCGCCCGGCCAACGCCGACCCGCTGCGCAAGCAGCTGGTCGGGCTGCTGCCGGTGGACGGGCAGACCGTGCTGCCGGAGGGCTCGCAGATCGTCGAGTTCCTCCCCGACGGCGAGCTGCCGCCTCCGCCGGTCCCGATGCTGGGCCACGTCACCTCCAGCTACCGCAGCGCCGCACTCGCCCGCCCCTTCGCCCTCGCCCTGGTCAAGGGAGGCCGGTCCCGCGTCGGTGACACCGTCCACGTCCCCGTCGACGGCACCCTCGTCCCGGTCGAGGTCACCGGCTCCGTGCTCGTCGATCCCGAAGGAGCCCGTCGCGATGGCTGAGCTGCTGCGCACCCACCCGCTCGAGGGGTGGAGCGCCGCCTTCGAGCGCCTGCCCGACACCGTCCGCATCACGGTCGAGCCGTACGTGGCGATGGTCGACGTCCGCCTCGGGCCCGTTCCCGCCGAGGCGTCGACGGCGCTGGGCGTCGACCTGCCGACGGCTCCGAACACCTGGGTGCCGGCCGGCACGGGGCGGGCCGTCTGGCTCGGCCCGGACGAGTGGCTGGTCAGCAGCACCACCGAGACCCCCGAGGAGCTGGAGGCCCGCGTCCGGGCCGCCGTCCTCCCACTGGGCGGGTCCGCGGCGGACGTCTCCGCCCAGCGGATCGGCCTCCGGCTGACCGGTGCGCGGGTGCGCGACGTCCTGGCCAAGGGCTGCTCCATCGACCTGCACCCACGGGTCTTCGGCCGGGGGAGGAGCGCCCAGACGGCGCTCGGCCAGGCGGGCGTCGTCCTGCTGGCCCTCTCCGACGCCGGCGACAACCACGGCGTCCTCGTCCGGTCGTCGTTCGCCGGATACCTCGCCGAGTGGCTGCTCGACGCGGCCCTCGAGTTCACCCCGACCCCCACCCGCTGACCGCGCTCGTCGGCCAGCACGCCCGGATCCACCAGCAGTCAGGAGCGAGAGCCATGTCCGCCACCCCTCGTGTGGTCGTCATCGGAGCGGGGATCGTCGGCGCCAACCTGGCCGACGAGCTGACCGCCCGTGGCTGGGACCGCGTCACCGTGCTCGACCAGGGACCCCTCCCGCTGACCGGGGGCTCCACGTCGCACGCCCCGGGTCTGGTCTTCCAGACCAACGCCTCCAGGACGATGACGGCCTTCGCCAGCTACACGGTGGAGAAGCTCGCGGGCATCGACGTCGACGGCGCCTGGTGCTTCAACCAGGTCGGGGGCCTGGAGGTCGCCACCACCCCGGAGCGGCTCGCCGACCTGCACCGCAAGCAGGGCTGGGCCACCTCCTGGGGTGTGGAGTCCCAGGTGGTCGACGCGGACGAGTGCGTGCGGCTGCACCCGCTGGTCGACCGCGACCGCATCCTCGGCGGCCTGCACATCCCCACCGACGGCCTGGCCAAGGCCTCCCGGGCGGTCGTCGCCCTGGCCCGCCGCGCGGAGGCCCGGGGCGCCCGCTTCCAGGGCTCCACCCGGGTCACCGGCATCGAGCAGGCCGGTGGCCGGGTCACCGGCGTCCGGACCCCGGACGGGGTCGTCCCCGCCGACATCGTCGTCTCCTGCGCCGGCTTCTGGGGCCAGGAGCTCGGCGCGATGGTCGGGATGGACGTGCCGCTGCTGCCGTTGGCCCACCAGTTCGCCTGGACCGGCCAGGTGCCGGACCTGGTCGGCCGCAACGACGAGCTCAGCGAGGCGAGCCTGCCGATCCTGCGCCACCAGGACCAGGACCTCTACTACCGGGAGCGCGTCGACCGCCTGGGCATCGGGTCCTACGCCCACCGGCCGATGCCCGTGGACCTGCGCGAGCTGCCCCAGGGCGGCAGCGATGACACGGACGTCCGGGAGTCGTCGATGCCCTCGATGCTGCCCTTCACCGAGGAGGACTTCGCCCCGGTCTGGGAGCAGAGCCAGCTGCTGCTGCCCTCGCTGCGCTCCTCGAAGATCGACACCGGCTTCAACGGCATCTTCTCGTTCACGCCGGACGGCGGCCCGCTGATCGGGGAGTCCGCGGACGTGGCCGGCTTCTGGATCGCCGAGGCGGTGTGGGTGACCCACTCCGCCGGCGTCGCCCGGGCGGTGGCGCAGCTGCTGGTGGACGGGCGCAGCGAGATCGACCTGCACGGCTGCGACGTGCACCGCTTCGAGGACGTCCAGCTGGCGCCGGAGTACGTCAGCGAGACCTCCCAGCAGAACTTCGTCGAGATCTACGACGTGCTCCACCCCCTGCAGCCGAGGCTGTCCCCGCGCGACCTGCGGGTGAGCCCGTTCCACGCCCGCCAGCAGGAGCTCGGCGCCGTCTTCCTCGAGGGCGGTGGCTGGGAGCGGCCGCACTGGTACGAGGCCAACGCGGCCCTGGTGGACGAGCTGCCGGCGGCGTGGGTGCCGCCGGAGCGCGACGCGTGGGCGGCGCAGTTCTGGTCCCCGATCGCGGCGGCGGAGGCGTGGAAGACCCGCACCGCCGTGGCGGTGTACGACATGACGCCGCTCAAGCGCCTCGAGGTGAGCGGGCCCGGCGCCCTCGCCCTCCTGCAGCGGCTGACGACCGGCGAGATGGACAAGTCGGTCGGGGCGGTGACCTACACGCTCGCCCTCGACGAGGCCGGCGGCATCCGCAGCGACCTCACCGTCGCCCGGCTCGGGGAGCAGCTGTTCCAGATCGGCGCCAACGGCCCGCTGGACCTCGACCACCTCCGGCGCCAGGCGCCGGACGACGGCAGCGTGCAGATCCGGGACACCACCGGCGGCACGTGCTGCATCGGCCTGTGGGGCCCGCGGGCCCGCGACGTCGTCCGGGGGCTCACCGCCGACGACTTCTCCGACGACGGGCTCAAGTACTTCCGCGCCAAGCGGGCCCGGATCGGGGGAGTCCCGGTGACGGCGATGCGGCTGTCCTACGTCGGTGAGCTGGGCTGGGAGATCTACACCAGCGCCGACAACGGCCGGCGGCTGTGGGACGTGCTGTGGGCCGCCGGCCAGGAGCACGGCATCGTCGCCGCGGGCCGCGCGGCCTTCAACAGCCTGCGGCTCGAGAAGGGCTACCGCGCCTGGGGCCACGACATGACCACCGAGCACGACCCCTACGAGGCCGGTCTCGGCTTTGCCGTGCGCAAGCAGAAGAAGGACGACTTCGTGGGGCGGGAGGCCGTCGCCTGGATGAGTGGCGACACGGTGAGCCGACGGCTGTCCTGCCTGACGATCGACGACGGACGCAGTGTCGTCCTCGGCCACGAGCCGGTGTTCGTCGACGGCCGGCCGGCCGGGTACGTGACCAGCGCGGCGTTCGGGCACACCGTGGGCCGGCCGATCGCCTACGCCTGGCTGCCGGCCTCGGCGACCGTCGGGACGAGCGTCGAGATCGAGTACTTCGGCACCCGGATCCCGGCCACCGTCGCGGCCGAGCCGCTCGTCGACCCGGACATGACCCGGCTCCGCGGCTAGCCCGCTCCCTCCGCCGGACCGGCGGGCGGCCACCGACCGGGGCCGCCCGCGCCGGGGTCCCTGGTCAGATCACCGCGCGGATCGCCTTCTCGAAGCCGAGCACGTGCACGCGGGCGAGGTCGTCGGCCCGATCGGCGTCGCCGGCGGCGATCGAGCGGAGCAGCTCCACGTGCTCCCCGACGTGCTCGTCCACCGTGGGCAGCCGGTCGAGGAACAGGCAGAAGATCCGCGTCGCCAGGTTGTCGTAGCGGATCAGGACGTCCTCCAGGTGGGGGTTGCCGGCCGCCCGGTAGATGGCACGGTGCACCGCGAGGTCCCAGCGCATGAGTTCCGTCCGGTCGAGCTGGGCGACGTCGAGCTGCTGGATGTGCGAGGCCAGCTCGTCGAGCTCGGAATGCGCCGTGCGGACGGCTCGCTCGGCGGCGCGACGGGCCGCCAGCGGCTCGAGCTGGGCGCGGATGTCGGAGATGTGCGCCAGATCGGAGATGTCCATGCCCGTCGCGAACGTGCCCCGCCGCGGGTAGGACACCACGAGCCGGTCACCCTCGAGGCGCTTGAGCGCCTCGCGGACCGGGGTCCGGCCCACGCCGAGGTCCTTGGCCAGCTCGTCGTCGTCGATCGGATCGCCCGGGCGGATGTCGAGCATGATCAGCCGGTCCCGGATCGCCACGTAGGCCTTGTCCGCCAGGGACGTGGCAGCCGACGGGTCCAGGTCCAGCGGTGCGACGGTCACGGGCAGATCGTAGAGGTTGGCGGCCAACGGGTCTTGCCTCCTCAGGGGGATCGACATACCGTCACGATACAACTGATATACCACGGCGGTCGCGACGGCCCGGGCCGTCGTGACCACCGGCAGGGGAGAGGGAGGCACGGGTGACCATCAGCGCCTTCGACCTGTTCAAGGTGGGGATCGGCCCGTCCAGTTCGCACACCGTCGGTCCCATGCGGGCCGCCTGCGCCTTCGTCTCGCGCCTGCGGGAGGAGGAGCTGCTGGGACGGGTGGCCGGCGTGCGGTGCGAGCTGTTCGGATCGCTCGGCGCCACCGGGCACGGCCACGGCAGCGTGAAGGCGGTCGTCCTCGGGCTGGAGGGTGAACAGCCCGACGTCGTCGACCCGGTCGCGGCCGAGCCGCGGGTCGAGGCCATCCGCCGCGAGGGGGAGCTCCGGCTGGCCGGCGAGCACCCCATCGCGTTCTCGGTGGACGACGACGTCGTGCTGCACCGGCGCAAGCGGCTGGAGTTCCACAGCAACGGGATGCTCTTCGTGGCCGTCGACGCCGGTGGGGCAGAGCTCCGACGGCGCGAGTACTACTCGGTGGGCGGCGGCTTCGTCCTCGACGAGGACGCAGCCGGGAACCCGGTGATCGTCGAGGACAGCACGCCGGTGCGGTACCCCTTCCGCACCGGCGAGGAGCTGCTGGCGTGCACCCGGGAGACCGGGCTGCGCATCAGTGACGTGATGCTGGCCAACGAGCTGTGCTGGCGGACCGAGGCGGAGGTCCGCGCAGGCCTGCTGCACGTCTGGTCGGTGATGCAGGAGTGCGTGGAGCGCGGCACCCGCACCACCGGCGTCCTGCCCGGGGGACTCAGGGTCCGCCGGCGGGCGGCTGCGCTGCGCGCCCAGCTGGAGGACCAGCGCGACGAGACCGACCCGCTCCGCGCGATGGAGTGGGTGACCCTCTACGCGCTGGCGGTCAACGAGGAGAACGCGGCCGGCGGCCGGGTGGTCACCGCGCCGACCAACGGCGCCGCCGGCATCGTGCCGGCAGTCCTGCACTACTACCGCGACTTCATCGACTCCTGCTCCGAGGACGGCATCGTCCGCTTCCTGCTCACCGCCGCGGCGGTCGGGCTGCTGTTCAAGGAGAACGCCTCGATCTCCGGTGCGGAGGTGGGCTGCCAGGGGGAGGTCGGCTCGGCCTGCTCCATGGCTGCCGCCGGCCTCGCCGAGGTCATCGGGGGCACCCCGGAGCAGGTGGAGAACGCCGCCGAGATCGGGATCGAGCACAACCTCGGCCTCACGTGCGACCCGGTCGGGGGACTGGTGCAGATCCCCTGCATCGAGCGCAACGCCGTCGGCTCGGTCAAGGCCATCACCGCGGCCCGCATGGCCGTGCGCGGTGACGGGCGGCACCACGTCCCGCTGGACAAGGCGATCAAGACGATGCGCGAGACCGGCGCGGACATGAAGGACAAGTACAAGGAGACCGCCCGTGGCGGGCTGGCGCTCAACATCGTCGAGTGCTGAGGAGGCACCCGTGTCCCACCCGTTCACGCTCACGCTGAGCTGTCAGGAGCGTCCGGGCATCGTGCACGCGGTCAGCTCGTTCCTTTTCGAGCACGGCTGCGACATCGTCGAGCACCAGCAGTTCGACGACGCCGCCCGCGGGCAGCTGTTCCTGAGGACGGCGTTCGTCTGCTCGGAGGACACCGACACCGAGCGCCTGTCGGCGGACTTCGATGCGGTGGCACAGGAGTTCGGCATGTCCTACCAGGTCGCCGACGACCACCCACCGCGCGTCCTCGTCATGGTGTCCAAGCTGGGCCACTGCCTCAACGACCTGATCTTCCGCTGGCGTGCCGGCAGTCTCGGGGCCGACCTCGTCGCCGTGGTCTCCAACCACGAGGACCTGCGTCCGATGGCCGAGGCCGCCGGGCTCCCGTTCCACCACGTGCCGGTGACGCCGGCCACCCGACGGCAGGCCGAGGCGCGGCTGCTCGAGCTGGTCGACGAGCACCGGGCAGACCTGGTCGTGCTGGCCCGGTACATGCAGGTGCTCTCCGACGAGGCGTGCGCCGCCCTGCACGGCCGGGCCATCAACATCCACCACTCCTTCCTGCCGGGCTTCAAGGGCGCCAAGCCCTACCACCAGGCCTTCGACCGCGGGGTGAAGCTGGTCGGCGCGACCGCGCACTACGTGACGCCGGACCTGGACGAGGGCCCGATCATCGAGCAGGAGGTCATCCGCATCGACCACACCTTCGACCCTCGTGCCCTGGCCACCGTCGGTCAGGACGCCGAGGCCCTCGCGCTCTCCCGGGCCGTGCGCTGGCACAGCGAGCGACGGGTGCTGCTCAACGGCCACAGCACGGTCGTCTTCCGGTGAACGGGCCGCAGGAGGTCTGACGCCGACCGGGTCCGCGGTGCCGCCGCCCGACCGGAGAGCGGCTCAGTCGGCGGTCATCGCCCGCCGGCGGACCCGTTCGTCGTAGCGGTCCCGCTCGCCGCTGACCGGCCGGCCGAGGTACCCGCCCAACGTGACGCCGGCGGCGAGGGCGAGACCGATGGCCAGGGCCCCGACGAGGGCGGCGAGTCCGCCGTCGATGTCGGCGTCGACGACGATCGTGAACAGGCCGTGGTAGATCGCCAGTCCGGGCAGCAGGGGGACGATGCCGCAGACGGCGACGAGCTGCGGTGGGACCCGTAGCCGCTGGGTCAGCGCCTCGCCGCAGAACCCGAGGACGACGGCGGCGAACCCGCTGGCCAGGGCCGGACCGGCACCCACTCCGCTCACTGCCCAGAACGTCGTCCAGGCCAGCGCTCCGGCCACCGCGGCGAGGCCGACGGCGCGCGGCCGGGCATGGCTGGCCAGGGCCCAGAACCCGGCGATCCCGGCCGACGCGGCCAGCGCGACGGGGAAGGACACCGGGACCGGTGAGGTGTCGACGACGGTCAGCGGGAGCCGGGCGCGCTGGGCCAGGTCGAGCACACCGGCGATGCCCACGACGATGCCGGCCGTCAGGGTCACCACCTCGAAGGCCCGCGCCCCGGCGGTCACCGGGAAGCCGCTGATCGCGTCCTGGGCCGCGCTGACCAGGGACAGGCCGGCGAGGAGGACGACGATGCCGGCGGCGACGACCAGCGAGGTCCGGACGTCGACGTCCCAGGCGGCCAGGAGGACGGCGACGCCCGTGGCGAGCGCGGCCCCGGCCACCTGCTGGAAGAAGACCGGCAGGCTCTGCCGGTTGAGCACGCGGAGCACCTGCTCGATCACGGCGGTGGTGAGCGCCGCGACGAGGGCCTCCAGCCACCCACCGCCGAGGACGAGCCCGAAGCAGGCGGCCACGCCGGCCCAGGCCAGCGTGGTCACGATCCGGCGGTACGTGACGGGCGCCGACACCACCTGGTCCAGTCGGCGGTGTGCCTCCTCGACGTCGAGGTCGCCCGCGCCGATCGCACGGGCCAGCTCGGTGATCCCCTGCAGCCGGGTGTAGTCGGTCCGGCTCATGCGCACGATCCGCATCGCGGTGAGCGGAACTGCGTCCTCCCGGTCGAAGCTGACCGTGAGTGAGGTGAACGTGATGTCCACCTGGCAACTGGTCAGCCCGTAGGCGGCCGCGACCCGCAGCACCGTCGCGGTCACGTCGGCGGAGGGAGCCCCGACGGCCAGCATCGACGCCCCGATGCGCAGCGCCAGGCCCAGCGCAGCGTGCGCGGTGAGGTCGTCCATCCGGCTGGGCTGGGCCCGCAGGCCGATCGGCGCGGTCGGCGGGCTGCTCCCCGCGACCGCCCGCCAGGCCCGCTCCGGGAGACGCGCGTACGGCATGCGGCGGTTCGGAGGCCAGGCGGGCACGCCTCCAGGCTATGCGTGGTGCCTGCTGACCGACCGTCGCGTGATGGCTCCGGGACACCGGCGACGCCTGGGGGAGCAGCGAAGGCGTGCTCCGATGGACCGCGGTGGGCTCGCTGCGTCCTCCTGGGGTGGTCGGGTCGACCATCGACGCGACCGATGGGCTCCCGCCCATCGACCGTTCCTCGCGGGCAGTGCGGTCAGCGCCGGTCCAGCGCCTCGAGCACGGCCCCTATCCGCAGCCGGGTGTCGTCGGAGGCCCAGCCGGTGAGGACGGCCGCGTCGTTCCCGGCGGTCGCCTCGATCGCCGCGTTCGCGGGACGGTGGAGCTGGACCTTGGCCAGCCGGTAGGACTCCGGCGACCGGGCGGCCAGCTCCGTGGCCAGCGCGAGCGCGCGCGGCAGCAGCTCGCCGGGCTCGGGAAGTTCGTCGACCATCCCCAGGGTCAGCGCCCGCTCACGGTCCTCGGCCCGCGCGCCGAGCAGCACGTGGCCGGCGCGGGAGCCGAGTGCGTGCCGGATGATCTCCAGGGCGGACGTCGGGAAGGGGACGCCGACCGCCAGCTCGGTCAACCCGATCCGTCCGCCCGACATCAGCCGCGAGTCGCAGGCCAGGGCCAGCACGCAACCACCGGCGATCGCGTGCCCGTTGACCGCCGCGACCGTCGGCCGCGGGTGGTCGAAGACGGCGCGGAACGTGCGCGACAACGCCGCCAGGAGTCCCTCGGTGTACGGCCGGCCGCCGTCCAGGATCCGGCGCAGGTCCACCCCGGCGGAGAACGACGCGCCGCTGCCGGTGATGACCAGCGCCCGGTCGGACGCTGTGACGGCCTCGGTGAGGGCGTCCAGCAGCTCGACGTCGAGGGCGCCGACCCGGCCGTGCTCGATGCGCAGAACGGCGACGTCGCCCCGGTCCTCGGTGATCAGCACCCGGCCATCATCCACACACCAGGGTCTGGTGCCGGACGACGGCCCTCTCGCGCGACCAGGCCGCCGAGGGCTCCCCCTCGAGCAGGCGACGGCCTCCGCCTCGGGGACCTGCGCGCGGTCCGGAGGCGGGTGCGGCAGGGGCCGCTCCGTCCTGCGAGCCGGCGCCGTCTCCCATCCGGTTCGGTCCGTGGCGCATGGTGGTGCAGGAGACGGGGGTAGGGGCCCGCGGGCGCACTCGCGTCCGGGCACTACGGGAACGGGTGTGCGTGTGGACGACCGCGGCGGGACAGAGACCGACCTGCCCAGGTCCGCCGACGTCTCCATGACCGTCCACGACGGCACGCCGGGTCGGGCGGAGAACCGCAGCGGCGTCGACGACGGCGACGGGCTCGACCGGTTGGTCGGGGAGGCGCGCGTCGTCCGCGGGGCGTTCGACCAGCTGCCGTTGATCGTGGCGGTGTACGCCGGTCCCGAGCACACGGTGGTGGCCAGCAACGCCGCCATGCGTGCGTTCTTCGGCCGGGACGAGATCATCGGGCTGCCGATCCGCCTCGCGCTGCCGGAGCTGGCCGGGCAGCACGTCTTCGAGCTCCTCGACGAGGTGTACGCGACCGGCCGCAGCCGGGTGGCGTGCGAGTGGCGGCTGCAGGTCGACCCGGGGAGCACCGGCGAGCTGCAGGAGGTGTACCTCGACTTCCACCTGGCCCCGACGCGCACCGGCGAGGGACACGTGTCCGGCGTCGCCACCTACGCCTACGACGTCACCGAACAGGTACGGGCCCGGCTCGTCGCGCAGGCACGTGCCGCCGACGCCGAGCGACGCGCCCAGGATGCCCGGGACGTGGTCACCACGCTGCAGGAGGCCCTGCTCCCGTCGGACCTCCCGGTGCTGCCCGGGGTCCGGACAGCGGCCCGCTACCTGGTCGCTGCCCGGGACCAGGTCGCCGGCGGGGACTGGTTCGACGCCGTCCCGCTGCCCGGTGGCGGCGTCGCGCTGCTCGTCGGGGACGTCGTCGGGCACGGGGTGGCCGCCTCGGCGGCCATGGGCCAGCTCCGCGCCGTCCTCGACGACGCACTGGTGACCGGCTGCCGCCCGGACGAGGCGCTGGCACGGGCCGACGCGTTCGCCGCCCGGAACCCCCGGCTGAACGCCACGACCGTGGCCCTGGTCGTGCTGGACCCGTCCACGGGAGAGCTGAGCTACGCCTGCTGCGGGCAGCCACCTCCCCTCGTCGTCGGCGAGGACGGTTCGGCCCGCTACCTCGGCGACACCGGCGGCCCGCCGTTGGGCACCCGTGCCCCGGGCACCGGTCCCGTCCTGCGGACCGACACGCTCGCGCCCGGGGAGACGGTGCTGCTCTACAGCGACGGCCTCATCGAACGACCGCACCGCAGCCTCGCCGACGGCATGGCCGAGCTGGCGAAGGTCGCCGCCGACGCCGCGGCGAACCGGGCGCTGCCACTCGGCGCGCCCGCCACCCCGGCCGAGCGGGTGTGCCGGCTGACCGTGGAGCTGCTCACCCGCACCGGCTACGACGACGACGTCACCGCCCTGGCGGCCCACCGCCTGCCCGAGCCGCTGCCGGCCCTGCACGCCGCGGAGCCCACCAGCCGCGACGGGGTCCGCCGGCTGCGGCGCACCGCGGACGCGTGGCTGGACCGGCTCGACCCGGCCGGCGAGGACCGGGACGCCGTCGAGCTGGCGGTGTGGGAGGCGGTCGCCAACGCCGTCGACCACGCCTATCCCCCTGGCCATCCCGGCCCGGTCAGGATCGACGCCGTCCTGCTGCCCGACGGCGTGCTCGAGTGCCGCGTCACGGACCAGGGCCGGTGGCGCGAACCCGATCCCGGCGCCACACACCGCGGCCGCGGGCTGCTGATGGCGCAGCGGCTCACCGACTCCCTGCACGTGCAGCGCTCCACCGACGACGGCACGGGGACCGTGGTGACCCTGCGGCACCGGCTGCACCGGCCGGCGATGCTCGGCTCCGAGGTCGGGCGCGACGACGCGGCACGGCCCCGCCCTCCGTTCGCCGTGAACGTGGAGCACGGGCAGGAGGACGGGGGCCCGGGGCGTCCCGGAACGCCCGGCACGGTGCGGCTCCGGGTGTCCGGGCCGGTCGACGTCACCACGGTCGAGACGCTGGCGCGGCAGCTGTCGGCGGCCTCCCGCGGTGGGGTGCTGCCGATGACGGTCGACCTCACCTCCGTGACCCTGCTGGCCAGCGCCGGCGTGCAGGTCCTCCACCGGATGCGCGAGCAGCTCGCCGCGCACGGTCACGCGCTGGTCCTCGTCGCGCCCCCGGGCGGCACGGCCCGAGCGGTGCTCGACCTGGTGCGCCTGCCGGCCGTGGACTGATGCCGGCTCCCCGACGGGCTGTACGGCGGCCCACGGGAGGCGACACAGTGTGTGTCGTGACTCCCGGGCCGGCCGCCGTCAGGATCGGGACCGTGCCGACGGACCTCGTCGCGGCCGCCCCTGACGTGAGGGACCACGCGACGGGTGGGCCCGTGGCCCGCCCGGGTCCCCGCGACACGCCCGCGGACCCGAGCCAGGAGGAGCCCGGATGACCACCTCGATGGAGCAGCCCCCGGCCGGCGTGCCGGACGCGACGGCGGCCCGCGCCGCCGACCACCTCTGGATGCACTTCGCCCGCCAGGGCCGCCACCCGGAGACGCCGGTCCCGGTCGTCACCCGCGGGGAGGGCGCCTACATCTGGGACAACCGCGGCCGGAAGATCCTCGACGGGCTGTCCGGCCTCTTCGTGGTCCAGGTCGGGCACGGGCGCCGGGAGCTGGCCGAGGCGGCCGCGAGGCAGGCCGCCGAGCTCGCCTACTTCCCGGTGTGGGGCTACACCACCCCGGTGCAGGCCGAGCTGGCCGAGCGGGTCGCCGACCTCGCGCCCGGCGACCTGGACCGCGTCTTCTTCACCACCGGCGGGGGAGAGGCCGTGGAGTCGGCGTGGAAGGCCGCGAAGCAGTACTTCAAGCTGATCGGCAAGCCGCAGAAGCACAAGGTGATCAGCCGCGCGGTGGCCTACCACGGCACCCCGCACGGCGCTCTGGCGATCACCGGCCTGCCGGCCATGAAGAAGGACTTCGAGCCGCTGGCCCCCGGCGGCTTCCGGGTGCCCAACACCAACCTCTACCGCCACCCCGAGTTCGCCGACGACCCGAAGGCCTTCGGCCGCTGGGCCGCCGACCGGATCGAGGAGGCGATCCTCTTCGAGGGCGCCGACACCGTCGCCGCCGTCTTCCTCGAGCCGGTGCAGAACTCCGGCGGCTGCCTCACGCCACCGCCGGGGTACTTCGACCGGGTCCGCGAGATCTGCGACCAGTACGACGTGCTGCTGGTGTCCGACGAGGTCATCTGCGCGTTCGGCCGGCACGGCGCGACGTTCGCCTGCGAGAAGTTCGGCTACACCCCCGACCTGATCACCTGCGCCAAGGGGATGAGCTCCGGCTACGGCCCGATCGGCGCGATGATCGCCTCGGAGAAGGTCGTCGAGCCCTTCCTGCGTCCCGGCGTGGCGTTCCCGCACGGCTACACGTTCGGCGGCCACCCCGTCTCGGCGGCCGTCGCGCTGGCCAACCTCGACCTCATGGAGCGCGAGGGGCTCAACCAGCGCGTGCTGGACAACGAGGCGGCACTGGGCGCCACCCTGGGGAAGCTGCTGGACCTGCCGATCGTCGGCGACGTCCGCGGCGACGGCTACTTCTGGGCCGTCGAGCTGGTCAAGGACAAGGCCACCCGGCAGACCTTCGACGCCGCCGAGCGGGAGCGGCTCGTCCGCGGCTTCCTGCCCGGCGCGCTGTTCGACAACGGCCTGTACTGCCGCCCCGACGACCGCGGCGACGTCGTCGTCCAGATCGCCCCGCCGCTCATCTGCGGCCAGGCGGAGTTCGACGAGATCGAGCAGGTCCTGCGGCAGACGCTGACCGAGGCCCAGACCCTCGTCTGACGCCAACCCGTGCCACCGGGCCGCGACGGCACCCGACGCCGCGGTCCACGACGACCGCTCCGGTGCGACCGCACCGGCGCACGACCGGAGGACGCACGCCATGAGCACGCTCGTCGTCGGAGTACCGAGTGAGATCAAGGACAACGAGAAGCGGGTGGCGCTCACCCCGGACGGCGTCGTGGAGCTCGTGCACGACGGTCACCGCGTCGTCGTGCAGTCCGGCGCCGGCGTCGGGTCGCGGTTCACCGACGACGAGTACGCCGCCGTCGGAGCCGAGGTCGTGCCGACCGCCGACGAGGTGTTCGCCGCGGCCGACCTGGTCGTGAAGGTCAAGGAGCCGGTGCCCGAGGAGTACCACCGGTTCCGGCCGGGCCAGCAGCTGTTCACGTACCTGCACCTCGCCGCCGACCGCGGGCTGACGGAGTTCCTGCTCGAGCGGCGGATCCACTCCATCGCCTACGAGACGGTGCAGACCGCCGACCGGAAGCTGCCGCTGCTGACCCCCATGAGCGAGGTCGCCGGCCGGATGGCCGTGCAGGCCGCCGCGCACCACCTGGAGAGCCCGGCCGGGGGAGCGGGGATCCTGCTCGGCGGCGTGCCCGGCACCCCGGCGGGGCAGGTCCTCATCATCGGCGGCGGCGTCGCGGGGACCGAGGCGGCGAAGATCGCACTGGGGATGCGGGCCATGGTCCGGGTCCTCGACACCAACCCGTCCCGCCTCGCCTACCTGTCCGACATCTTCGGTGGCCGGCTGGACCTCGTGACGCCCAACCGGGCCCGGACGGCCGCCTACGTCGCCGAGGCCGACGTCGTCATCGGCGCGGTCCTCGTGCCCGGCGCCAAGGCACCCGAGCTGGTGAGCCGGGACATGATCGCCGCGATGCGCCCGGGCAGCGTGGTCGTCGACATCGCCATCGACCAGGGCGGCTGCTTCGAGACCAGCCGGCCGACCACCCACTCCGACCCCACCTACGTCGAGGAGGGCGTCACCCACTACTGCGTGGCGAACATCCCCGGCGCGGTCGCCCGCACCTCGACGCTGGCCCTGACCTCGGCCACGCTGCCGTACCTGGTCCGGGTCGCACGCCACGGCGTGGTCGGCGCGGCGCAGGCCGATCCCGCCCTGCGCCTGGGCCTGAGCACGCTCGACGGACACCTCGTCCACCAGCCGGTCGCCGAGGCGCACGGGCTGACCGCCACCGACGCCGGGGAGCTGCTCGCGGCGCGCTGAGGTCGGCCACCAGGGTGGACGACCCCATCGTCACCGGGCGCGGCGAGTCGCTCCGGCGCAGCCCGTCCGGCCCGCCGGGGCGTTCGCCGAGCCACCGATCGCTGCTGCCGGGGGTCCCGCCCGTCTGCGGGGGAGGACGGACGGGCCGGTTCAGGCCTCGTCAGCGTCCTGCTGGACCTCGCGCTCGGGGATCGTCTCGACGGTCACCGCCACGGGTGCAGCGGGCCCGAAGACCCTCGTGGCGGCCGTGATCGTGCTCCTCAGGACGTACTGCATGTAGTTGGCGGCGGCCATGGGCCCGACGCCGAAGGGCAACAGCCCGGCCAGGAGCGGCGGCCCGACCGCCAGCGCCCATGCCCGGAGGATCTCCGACTGCGAGGCGGCGATCTCCTGTCGCTCCTCCGCCGTCAGGGCCGCCAGGGCGTCGTAGGCAGCGGCCTCTCCGAGCAGCGACGCGTGGCGTCCCAGGATGGCGTCGGGACGGATCCTCCCGGTCTTGTCGAGCTTGACCGCCCCCTCCGTGAGGACGAGGAGGACGGCGGTGCGGGTGAGCTCCGGGTCGGTGAGGTCCCTGTCGTGCAGCAGTCCCACCTTGATCGTCGCGCTCACCGCCTCCTTCAGGACCTCCCGCAACGCGACCGGGACCGCGGCGGCCGAGATCGCCGTGCCGACGCCCGGGAGGATCGACGGCAGGGAGTAGGAGACCGCCCGCGCCGCCCTGATCCGGTTTCCGCGGGTCACCTGGCCGACCAGGTCTCCCGGCGCGACCAGGGGCCTGCCCGCGCGGACCTTGTCGACGGCCTTCTGGGCGTCCTCGAGGGAGGGTTGCAGGGTCCGGTTGATCAGCGCCATCGCCCGCTCGACGGTCGCCTCGAGGTCGAACTCCGGTTTCGGGAGGTTGAAACCGCTGGTCATGGTGGGCTCCTGTCCGTCGGCGACGCGTCGAGGATGCCAGCCGGACGTCCGGGAGGGAGACCGCAGGGGGCAGACGCCGCACCCTCGACGGTGGGCACGGCCGGCCGGGACGCCGTCAGGCCGCGCGTCCCAGGACCGGTCCGGAGCCGGCGAGGAAGGCCTCCAGCGTCCGTGCCGGCCGTCCCGTCACGCCGTGGACCGTGTCGGTCACGACGGCGAAGACGCCGGCCTGCACGCGCTCGAACGTCAGCGCGGTGAGCTCCCGCTCGAAGCCCCCGGTCCCGGCGATCGCGTCGTCGATCGACACCTCCCGGTGGACCACCGGGCGCCCCGCGGCACGGGAGAGCAGCTCGGCCGTCCGCGGCAGCGAGAGGGGCTCCGGCCCGGAGAGCTCGTACACCCGGCCGGCGTGCCCCTCGTCGAGCAGTGCCCGCCCGGCCACCGCGGCGATGTCCCGGGCGTCGATCCAGGCCACGCTCGCGCCACCGCTCGCGAACGGCAGCTCGCCGGTGTCCACGAGCCGGTCGCGGTAGAAGCGCGGGTCGGTGAAGACCTGCATGAACCAGCTCGGCCGCAGGATCGTCCAGCTCCGTCCGCTGCCGCGTACCGCCCGCTCGGCCCGCAGCGCCCACCCGTCGGGGCCGACGGAGTCGGCGTCCTGCTCGGACAGCAGGACGACGTGGGCCCGGGCCGGCGTCCGGTCGAGCAGGGCGCCGATCAGCTCCGGCGCGTCCGCGCGGTCCGGCCGGACGACGTACACCGCGTCGACGCCGTCGGTCGCCGCCGGCCAGCCGGAGGGGTCGTCCCACGAGAAGGCGGTCGGCCGGACGCCGTCGACGGTGACCGTGGCCGGGTCGCTGCTGCCGCCGAGGACCTCGACGCCCGGCCGGGGGGCGAGCAGCTCCGCCAGCGGGCTCCCGGTCTTGCCGCGGACCCCGGTCACCAGGACGCGGGTCATGACGGCTCCTCCGTGACCGGACGCTCCATGATGGTCACCTCCCGGTACTTGAGGCACTCAAGCTCTTCGGGTCCATGGAAGCACGATCGCTTCAGCGGCTCAAGTAATCTCGTCCCGTGACCGGGGCCGGGAGTGCGCTCGACCAGCAGCTGTGGGACCTCGTGTACGCCTACGACGCGGCGTACGACCGGGCGGCGCGGGCGGCTGGGCTGAGCGCGGCGCAGGCCTGCCTCCTCGACGCGCTGACCGGAGGCAGCCGCTCGATGGGGCGACTCGCCGTCGAGCTGCTGTGCGACGCCTCGAACGTCACCCAGCTGGTCACCAGGCTGGAGGCGGGCGGACTGGTGACCCGGGTGCCCGACCCGGACGACCGGCGGGTCAAACAGGTGTCGATCACCCCGGCGGGACGCCGCGTGTGCCGCGCCGTCCAGCGGGCCTTCGACTTCCCCTCCGACCGGCTCGGCCGCCTGACGGGGCGCGAGCGGTCCCAGCTGTCCGGGCTGCTGGCCAAGCTGCTCGCGCCCGAGGCGTCCTCGCCCTCCTGACCGGGCACGCCGGCCCGGTCGGTGGTGCGGCAGGTGTCCCGGAGCGCGGGGACCGCCGGGGCCGGCGGCGAAGCGCCTCGCCGGCCCCGGCGGCTCTCAGTGCGCGGCCTCGGCCTGCGCGGTCTCGTCCGCGGCGTGCGCGATCGAGCGGGTGTCCTGGAAGGCGCGGACGCCCTCGATGCCCTGCTCGCGGCCCATGCCCGAGGCCTTCATGCCACCGAACGGGGCCCGCAGGTCCAGCCGCGCGGCGCCGTGGTCGTTGACCCAGACGTAGCCGACCTCCAGCTGCCCGCCGATGCGGTTGGCGGAGTCGGTGTCGGCGGTCCAGACCGACGCGCACAGGCCCGCCCACGTGTCGTTGGCCAGCCGGACGGCGTCGGCGTCGTCGTCGAACGGGAGCACCGGGATCACCGGGCCGAACTGCTCCTGGGTGACGACCCGGAGCGACGGGTCGGGGTCCACGACGATGGCCGGGCGGAGGAAGTTCCCCTCGGCGAACTCCCCGCCGGGCAGCTCGCCGAACTCCAGCACGGTCGCCCCGGACTCCCTCGCCTCCTCGACGATCTCGGTGACGAACGCCTTCTGCGCCGGCTGGTGGAGCGGGCCCATCGTCGTGTCCTCGGCCAGCCCGTGCCCGAGGACGGTCCGCTCCAGGCGTGCGGACAGCCCCGCGACCAGCTCGTCCATGCGCGACCGGTGCACGTACAGCCGCTTGGCGTTCATGCAGATCTGGCCGGTGGTGTCGTAGACGGCGCTGAACAGCCGGTCGAGGTGCTCGTCGTCCAGGACGGCGTCGGCCCGGATGATCGCGGGGTCGTTGCCGCCGAGCTCGAGGGTGACCCGGGTGAGGCTGCGCGAGGCCATCTCCATGATCTTCTTGCCGCCGTTGACGCTGCCGGTGAAGCACACCTTCGCGACGTCGGGGTTCTCGATCAGGCCGGCCATCTCGCTGTCGCGTCCGGTGACCACGTTGAGCACGCCGGGGGGCAGCTTCTCGGCGACGCGCTGCACCAGGCGCGTGGTGGCCAGGGGCGTCGACGGCGGGGGCTTCACGATCACCGTGTTGCCGGCCAGCAGCGCGTGCGGGAGCGACGCGGCGAGGATCGCGATCGGCCAGTTGAAGGGCACGATCACGGTCACCACGCCGAGCGGCTGGTAGGCGACGGTGGTCTGCACGGGGATGCCGGGCGCGGGGGGCAGCACCTTCGTCAGCTCCACCTCGTCGGCGAGGGACAGGGCCAGCTGCCACCGGATCTCGAAGACCAGGGCGTCCACCCACGCCTCGTGGACGATCTTGCCGTTCTCCAGGGAGAGGACCCGGGCGTCCTCGTCCCGCTCGTCGGCCAGGCCGTCGATCGCGGCGGCCATGGCGGCCGCACGCTCCTTCGCCGGGAGGGCCGACCACGCCGGGTAGGCGCCCTTGGCGGCCGCGACGGCGTCGGCCACGTCCTCCCTCGTCGCCGCCGCCGCGGTGCCGACGACGACGCCCGGGCGGGCCGGGTCGACGACCTCGAGCACCTCCGCCGTGGTCCGTTCCTGCCCGCCGATGTAGAGCCCCGTCGTGACGGGGGCCGTCGTGCTCACCGTGCTCGTCATGCGGATCGCCACCTCTCTGTGTGTCCGTTGTCGGTCGTGTCCGGTCGATGGTCGGGATGCCGGCGCGCCGTGTCGACGGCGGCCAGCACGCGGACGGCGTCGGCGCTGCCGGCCACGTCGTGCACGCGCACGCCCCACGCGCCGGCGCGGGCGGCCAGCACCGAGGTGGCCACCGTGGCGCTGTCGCGCCGGTCGGGTGGCCAGGGGCGCCCGTCAGCGCTCGCGAGGACGGCGCCGAGGAAGCGCTTGCGGGAGGCGCCGACCAGGACGGGGAAGCCGAGGTCCGTGATGCGGTCCAGGCCGGCCAGGAGCGCGAGGTCGTGCTCCGGCTGCTTCGCGAAGCCCAGGCCCGGGTCGACGACGAGCCGCTCGGCCGCCACGCCCGCCGCCATCGCGGCGTCGACGCGCCGGCACAGCTCCCGCCGGACGTCGGCGACCACGTCGCCGTACGTGGCTCCGGCGTACATGTCGCGGCTCTCGCCCCGCCGGTGCATCAGCACCCAGGGGACGCCGGCATCGGCGACGACGGAGGCCATGGCGGGGTCGGCCAGGCCGGCGCTGACGTCGTTCACCATCACCGCACCCGCCGCCAGGGATGCCGCGGCCACCGACGCACGGGTCGTGTCGATGCTCACCGCGATCCCGAGCCCGGCGAGCCCGGCGACCACGGGCAGGACCCGGCGGCACTCCTCCTCGGGGGGCACGCGCCCGGCGCCGGGCCGCGTCGACTCGCCCCCGACGTCGACGTAGTCGGCCCCGGCCCCCGCCATGTGCAGCCCGTGCGCGACCGCGGCCTCGACGGTGGAGTGGCGGCCGCCGTCGGAGAACGAGTCCGGCGTGACGTTGAGGATCCCCATGACGACGCAGCGGCCGGGGCGGGCGATCACGAGGAGGGCTCCGACCGCAGCAGGCCGCGGGCCCCGCCGGCGGTGAGGTCGCGGTGCTCGCGCCCCTCCCCGCGGAGGTTCGGCGACTCGCGCTCCACCTCGGAGGCCGGGTGGGCGACCGGGGCCCTGGTCACCCGTGCACCGTCCTCCGCGATCCGGCGCCGACCTCGTCCGCGGGCCGCCCGTGCACCGGCACCTGGCCGACGCGCAGCCGTGCCTCGCGCCAGCCGCGCAGCGAGTTGAGCACCGCCACCTCCTCGGCGTCGTACAGGTCGGCGACGGACAGGACCCGTTCGGAGAGGTGCCCCAGGTCCAGCAGACGGGCGCGCTCGACCCCGGGCAGGCAGCCCGCGCCGGTGGGCGGCGTCCACCACCGGCCCGCGATGCGCAGGGCGAGGTTCGCCGTGGTCGTCTCGGTCAGCTCGCCGTGCTGGTTGACCAGGACGACGTCGTCGGCCTCCGGGTGCCGCAGGGCCCGCGTCAGGTAGACGTCGCGGCGGGTGCTCTTGTGCTGCAGCCACGGGTCGGTGGCGTCCACGGGATCGTCGTCCAGCGCCAGCCGCACCGGCCGGGAGGCGGCCGGTGGCATGACCTCCAGCTCGACGTCGACGTCCCCGTCCCGCGACAGCAGGACCCGCACCCGAGCCGGGTCGGTGCGCCCCGCGACGGCCCGGCGGAGGGACTCCCGCGCCGCGGCCGGGTCGAAGCGGAACCCGGCCCAGTCGGCGGAGTCGGCCATGCGGGCGAGGTGCCGGTCGATGTTGCGCAGGTCCTCGGCGGGGACGAAGGCCAGCGTCTCCAGCAGCCGGTGCTCGGTCACGTCGTGGACCAGGACGGCCGCCTTGGCGTGCAGCTCGGCCCGTTCCCGTGCGGCCTCCGAGCCCCAGGTGATGCCGCCGCCGGCCCCGTACACGGCCTCGCCGGTGGCGCGGTCGACGACGGCCGTCCGGATGGCGACGTTGAACCGGGCCCGGAACGGCGCGGACGGGGGAGCGACCAGGCCCACGGCGCCGCAGTAGATCCCGCGCGGTGTCGGTTCGAGCTCCTCGACCAGCTGCATGGTGCGCCGCTTCGGGGCGCCGGTGACCGATCCGCAGGGGAACAGCGCGCGGAACAGGTCCAGCAGGCCGGTGCCGGCCGGGACCCGGGCGCTCACCTGCGAGGTCATCTGCCAGACGGTGGGGTAGCGCTCCAGGGCGAACAGCTCGTCGACCACCACGCTGCCGACCTCGGCCACCCGGCCCAGGTCGTTGCGGAGCAGGTCGACGATCATGAGGTTCTCGGCCTGCTCCTTGCTGCTGGACCGCAGGAGGAGGCTCTGCTCCCGGTCCTCCGCGGTCGTGCGGCCGCGGGGGGCGGTGCCCTTCATCGGCCGCGTCCGGACGACGTCCCCGGCCCACTCGAAGAACAGCTCGGGGCTGGCGCTGGCGACGACGTGCCGGCCGAGGTCCAGGTAGGCGTTGTGGGCACCGCGCTGGGCGAGGGCGAGCCGGGCGTAGAGGGCCTCCGGATCCCCCGGCGCGGTGCAGCGCAGCCGGTCGGTCAGGTTGCACTGGTAGGTCTCACCGGCGGCGATGTGCTCCCGGACGCTCGCGACCGCCCGGGCGTACTCGTCGTCGGTCCAGTCGGGACGCCACGGCGCCGGCTGCGGCCCGGCACCGGCCGGCGGTGCCAGCGGCGCGACCCGCGCGGGCTCGTCGCACAACCCGAACCACACCAGTGGCGCCCCGGCCGGCGCGCAGCCGCCCGGCAGCTGCGGGTCCAGGCCGGCGGCCGCCTCGTACGCGACGTACCCGAACGCCCAGCTGCCGGCTTCCGTGGCGTCGTGGACCTGCTGGAGCACGGCGGCGACCTCGTCGGGGCGCACCGCGGTCAGGACCCGGGACGGCGGGGGGCAGAGCAGTGCCTCCCCCGTGCGGAGGTCGTCGAACCGGGCCCACGGCCGGCCCATCAGTCCCCGATCCCCTGTTGGACCCGGGCCGCGGTGAGGGTGTTGGCCAGCAGCATCGCGATCGTCATCGGCCCGACCCCGCCGGGCACCGGGGTGATCGCGCCCGCCACCTCGGCGGCCGCGTCGAACTCGACGTCCCCGCGCAGTCCGTCCTCGCCGCGGTGGATGCCCACGTCTATGACGGTCGCGCCGGGCTTGACGGCGTCGTCGCCGACCAGCCCGGGGATGCCGGCGGCGACGACCAGCACGTCGGCCCGCCGGCAGACCTCGGGGAGGTCGCGCGTGCGGGAGTGGCAGACCGTCACCGTCGCGTTGCGCGCCAGCAGCAGCTGGGCCATCGGCTTGCCGACCAGTACCGACCGGCCGACGACCACCGCCTCGGCGCCCGAGAGGGGGACCTCGTACTCGTCGAGCAGGGCCATGACCCCGGCCGGCGTACACGGGCGCAGCCCCGGCCGGCCCTGGGCGAGCAGGCCGGCGTTCGCGGTGGTCAGCCCGTCGACGTCCTTCGCCGCCGGGATGCGGGCGATCAGGGCGTCGGGGTCCAGGTGCCGGGGCAGCGGCAGCTGCAGCAGGATGCCGGAGACCGCGGGGTCGGCGGCGAGCTCGTCGACGAGCGCGGCCACGGTGGCCTGGTCCGCGTCGGCCGGCAGGTGGCGGTGCAGGTCCTGCATGCCCGCCTCGACGGACAGGCGGCGCTTGTTGCGGACGTAGACCTCCGACGCGGGGTCCTCGCCGATCAGCACCGTCGCCAGTCCCGGGGCGACTCCGCCCGCGGCGACGAGCGCCGCCACGCCCCGTCCGACCTCCTCGCGGACCCTCCGCGCCACGGCCGTGCCGTCGATGACCCGTGCGGTCACTGGACTCCCCTCGGAGGGATCGGCCGGGCGGGACGCGCCGACGCGTGCGTGGTCAGGCGAGGTCCTTCAGCATCCGCTGACGCCACGCCTCGGTCGGCCCGAGGTCGTTGAAGGTGAAGACGTGGAAGCCGTCGATGGAGTTGTCCGGCTTCCCGATGTGCGGCGCCAGCCCCTTGATGATCTTGTCCGGGCTGTAGCCGCCCGGGATGAAGAAGCGCCAGAACATGCTCTGCTGCTTCGTGAGGAACTTCGCCGACTCCCCGATGCCCAGTCCACCGGAGACCCGCAGGAGCTTCTGGCGGTGGACCGCGCCGGGGACGCCCACCTGGACCGGCAGGTCGATCCCGCGGTTCCGCAGCTCCCGCGCCCACGTCAGGATGACCGCCGGGTCGAAGACGATCTGGGTCTTGATGTGGGTCGCCAGCGGCGCCTTGTCCTTCAGCGCCTGGAACAGGATCTCCGTCGACGCCGTGGGGTGACCCTCCGGGTGGCCGCCGATGCCGATGTCGGTGAAGCCGTGGCCGAGCTCGTGGAGGGCGACCAGCAGGTCGTGCGCGTGGCGGAACTCCGTGGGGTCCTCGGTCGGGTCCCCGCCGACGACGAAGACGTCGGTGATGCCGGCCTCCCGGCAGCGGGCCACGGCGTCGGCCAGGTGGGCGCGGTCGCGGACCTGCCGGGCCGAGAGGTGCGGGGCCACCGTGTAGCCGTGACCGGCGAGCGCGACGCTGAGGTCGATCGTGGCGTCCTGCCCCTTGGCCGGGGAGGCGGTCACCGTCAGGCGGACGTCCTTCGGCACGCACGACAGCACCGACTGCTCCGTCTTCTTGAACGGGATCACCTCGTAGCCGAGGCCCTGGAAGGCCTGCCTCAGCGACTTCCGGGTGGTCGCGTCCCGGACGGCCAGCGAGCGCTTCACGTGGTCTCTCCTCTGCAGGGGTCGGGCGCGGGTCCCGTACCCATCGTGACGTGCACCACCCCGGGCGGGGACGGTGCCATGACGGCACCTGGGGAGCCGGATCGGTGGCGGGCCGTACGTCAATCGTCGCGGTGGACGGGTGGTGCGGGACCGCCTCGACCGTCCTGACGGCCGGTCCGGGTGGTCCCGGCCGCTGCGCCGCACACCGGCGCTGTGCCGCGTGTCAGCATCTCCCGCAGTGACCCGGGCCACGGCCGGTCCGGAGTGCAGGTCCAGGAGGGAGGCAGCGGTGCGACGAGGAGGACGGGCGACCGTCGACACGACGACAGGTCCGGTCACCTCCGCGGAGGAGGTGGTGCGGCAGGCCCCCGACGGACTGGCGGTCATCGACGGACAGGCCCTTTTCGTCGACGCCAACCCCGCCGCGGTGCTCCTGTGCGGCCTCGACCCGGGCGCCGTCGCGGGTGCCCCCTCGCCGTTCCCCGTGCCGGACGAGCCCGCGGCCGCAGGCCGGTCGGGGGAGCTGACCGTGGCCTGGGAGCCCGGGCCCGGTCACCGGCGGGAGTTCGCCTACGTCCTCGCCCCGATCCCCGGTGAGGAGCGCTGGATCGTCTCCTTCCGCGACGTCACCCTCAGCCGCTTGCGGGAGCGACGGCTGACCGCGATCGCCAGGGCGGCGTCGAGCGTGGCGTCGAAGCGTTCGCTGGTCGGCACGCTCGAGGTCCTCGCTCGGGAGGTGGCGCGGACCGACGCGCTCGCCGGCGTCCAGGTCCTCACCGTGAACTCCTCCGGCGACCGGCTGCACGTCATGGGCGCCGCCGGCTTCGGGCGGGCAGCCGACTTCTTCGACAGGCTGATGGAGTGCCGCGCGCTGGGCGCCGAGCTCAAGATGCTCGAGGCGCTCGAACGGCGTGAGCCGCTCGTGGTGCCCCACCGGTACGAGCAGACCATGCAGGACCCGGCGTGGGCGCCGCTGCACGACCTCCTGCGCCACCCCCGGTGGGACTGGTTCGTCAGCGTGCCCCTCCTCGCCCGCGGGGAACCGGTCGGCATCCTCAACGCCTTCTACGCACCGGGGCAGGTCGTCGGTGCCACCGAGCTGGAGTTCCTGCTGGCCATGGCCGAGCAGGCCGCCATGGCCGTGGACCACGCCGCGCAACGGCAGCGGGAACGGGACGTGGCCCGGCGCGAGGAGCGCCAGAAGCTGGCCCGCGACCTGCACGACTCGGTCGTGCAGCAGGTCTTCTCGATGATGATGCAGGCGCGGTCGCTGAGCGTCCTGGTGGAGCGGGGGCTGCCGCCCACACCGGACAGGGTGGCCCAGGTGGCCGACGACCTGAGCACCAGTGCCGAAGCGGTGCTGGCGGACCTGAGGGGGATGGTGGTGGAGCTGCGGCCGGCGGCGACGACGGGGGAGGGGCTCGCCCCCGCACTGCAGTCGCTGGTCGACACGACGTCGGCTCGCACCGGCGTGGCGGTCTCGCTGGAGGTGGACGACCGCGACGACGAGCTGCCCGCCCAGGACGCCGACCTGCTGGAGGACGTCTACCGCATCGTCGCGGAGGCGCTGCACAACAGCATCAAGCACGCCGACGCGTCGACGATCGACGTCCGGCTCGCCGTCACCTCCCACGGACGGCGCAGGCGACTCGTCGCCGAGGTCGCCGACGACGGTCGCGGGCTCGCGGCCGGCGGTGCCGTCGCCCCCGCCGGGGGCCCCACCTCGAGCGGCTTCGGGATGACGGTGATGCGCGAGCGCGCCGCCAAGTGGGGCGGAGCCGTCCGGGTGCGGCAGCCCGCCGCAGGCGGCACGAACGTGCGGCTGACCCTGCCGCTGCCGACCTCCTTGCCCGCGGTGCCGGCGACCGAGATGACGGTCGCGCCGTGACCGCGCCGCACCCGATCCGGGTCCTCGTCGTGGACGACCACGCGGTCGTGCGCCGCGGGGTGGTCGCCTACCTCGAGGCGCTGGAGGACGTCGAGGTGGCGGCCGAGGCCGGCGACGGCCAGGAGGCGCTCGACCAGCTGGCCCGGGCCGCCGCACACGCCGAACTGCCCGACGTCGTCCTGATGGACCTGCAGATGCCCGGGATGGACGGGGTGACGGCGACCGGAGAGGTGCTGCGCCGGTTCCCGCAGCTCAAGGTGGTCATCCTGACCAGCTTCGGGGAGACCGAGCGCGTGCACGCGGCGCTGGAGAGCGGGGCGTCGGGCTACCTGCTCAAGGACGCCGGACCGGCCGAGGTCGACGCCGCACTCCGCGCAGCCGTCCGCGACGAGGTCTTCCTCGACGCCGCGGTGACCCGCCGCCTCACCCAGGAGATGCGTGCGCCCCGGACGGGACTCGGCGCCCTCACCTCGCGGGAGAAGGAGGTGCTCGTCCTCGTCGCGGAGGGGAGGTCGAACAAGGACATCGCCCGGCACCTGGTCATCAGCGAGCGGACCGCCCGCACGCACGTGAGCCACCTGCTCACCAAGATGGGTCTCACCTCGCGGACACAGGCGGCACTGCTGGCCGTCAAGGAGGGGCTCGTCCAGCCCCGGTGAGGGCGGGTGCCGTCATCTGTCGCGTCCCTGGCGCGACAGGGGCGTCCGTCGCCGTCGGTCAACCGGGCGATGGGCCGGCCCGCCGGGCGGCCTAGCGTCGCTCCCGGTCGCACGCCGGCGTCCCCCGTCCTGCGTCCGACCGCGCGACGAGGGGAGGACCACGTGGCCGTCGCTCCGGAGGCTCTCGGCGAGGCCGGCGGCCTCCGGGTCGTGTGCGCTGCCGCGGGGATGGCGCTCCTGGTCCCCGCGGACACCTCCGTCCTCGAGGCGGTCCGGCGGGCGGGCCTGGAGGTGCCGCCCGCGTGCGGCGACGGCCACTGCGGTGCCTGCGAGACGCGGGTCCTCGAGGGCGAGCCCGACCACCGGGACGGCGTCCTGACCGGCGAGGAGCGGGCGTTCGGCGAGACCATGATGATCTGCGTGTCCCGGGGGAGGACGCCGAGCCTGGTGCTGGACCTCTGAGGTGCTGCCCGGCCGGCGGCGGGGACGAGCACGACGGATGACACGACGGATGACGTAGCGCGCCGGTGCCGCAACGGTGGCAGCCTCGTGACATCGGGCCGATCCCGTCCGCCGTCCCGCTGCCTACCGTGAGGGCCGGGGCACACCCGGGGTCCTCGGCAGATGGGGAGAGCATGGCCACGTTCGTCCTCGTGCACGGCGCCTGGCACGGCGGGTGGTGCTGGGACCGCGTGGCGCGTCCGCTGCGCGAGGCGGGCCACGAGGTGCACGCGCCCACGCTCACGGGGCTCTCGGAGCGCGCCCACCTGCTCTCGCCGCTCGTGGGGCTGGAGACGCACGTCGAGGACGTGGTCCGGCTGATCGACGTCCTGGGCCTCACCGACGTCGTCCTGGTCGGGCACAGCTACGCCGGCCAGGTCGTGACCGCCGCCGCCGACCGCCGTCCGGACGCCGTCGCGCGGCGCGTCTACCTCGACGCCTTCGTGGGCGCCGACGGCGAGGCCGCACGGGACCTGCTGCCCGAGACGGTGGAGCACCACTGGGCGCAGTCCGCGGCCGAGCAGGGGTTCGGCTGGCTGGTGGCGGTCCGCAAGCTGGCGGTGCTGGGCGTGACGGAGCCCGCCGACGTCGACTGGCTGAGTCCCCGGCTCACCCCCCACCCCTGGAAGACCTACACCGACCCGCTGCTGCTGACCGGGGCCGTCGACGCCGTTCCCGCGGCCTTCGTCGAGTGCGTCAGCTGGATGCGCGTCTTCGCCGCCCAGGCCGACCGGGCTCGCGCGCGGGGGTGGCCGGTGCGCGAGATCGCGACCGGTCACGAGGCGATGGTCACCGCGCCGGACGAGCTGGCCGCGGTGCTGGTCGAGCTCGCCGGCCTCGTGCCGGGCACGCCCGAGGGAGGAGACTGACGTGGAGTTCCTGGTCCGGTCCGAGAACCGGCTGCCGGCCGACACGCCCGCCGAGCGGCGGGAGGAGCTGCGGGCAGGGGAGCGTGCGCGGGCTGTGGAGCTGCGCGCCGCCGGGGTGCTGAAGCGGCTGTGGCGGGTCCCCGGCCGCAACGCGACGATCGGTCTCTACGAGGCCGAGGACCCGGCCGCGCTGCACGACGCGCTCATGTCGCTGCCGATGGCCCCGTGGCTCGACGTCTCCGTGGAGGCGCTCGCCACCCACCCGCAGGAGCGGACGTGACCTCCCCGTCCGGCGGCGCACCCCCACGGGAGCGAGGAGAACCAGTCATGACCACCGACAGCGGCGCCGGCCGCCTGGACCTGCCGGGGACACCGATCTTCGACGGGGACACCAGCCGCCGGGGACTGCGCATGAACAAGCTCTTCATGAGCCTGCGCGATGCGGGCAACCGCGAGCGCTTCGCGGCCGACGAGGCCGCCTACTGCCGGGGGTTCGGGCTCACCGCGGAGCAGGAGAAGGCGGTGCTGGACCGCGACTGGCAGGCGATGATCGACCTGGGCGGGAGCATCTTCTACGTCTACAAGCTGGCGATGATGGACGGACGGTCGATGCAGTACCTCGGGGGAGTGTTCACCGGCATGGGCGAGGACGACTTCCTGGCCGCGATGCGCGCGGGGGGCCGCCGCGATGGCTGAGGTGATCTGGGGCCTGGCGACCTCGCACGTGCCGTCGATCGGCGCGGCGATGGACCGCGGCAAGGCCGAGGACCCGAACTGGAAGGCGCTCTTCGACGGGTACGCCCCTGCACGGGCGTGGCTGGCCGAGCACACGCCCGACGTCGCGATCGTGGTCTACAACGACCACGCCAACGGCATCGACCTGGACTTCGTCCCGACCTTCGGGCTGGGCACCGCCGAGCGGTACGAGGTCGCCGACGAGGGATTCGGCCGCCGGCCGGTGCCGGACGTGATCGGCGACCCCGAGCTCTCCTTCCACCTGGTGCAGAGCCTGGTCGACGACCACTTCGACCTGACCGTCTTCCAGGAGCTCGCCGTCGACCACGGGTTCACCGTGCCGCTGTCGGTCTGGACCGCCGACCCGGGGGACGCCTGGCCCTGCCCGGTGATCCCGCTGCTGGTCAACGTCATCCAGTACCCGCAGCCCACGGCGGCGCGGTGCTACGAGCTGGGCCGGGCCCTCGGCCGGGCGATCCGGAGCTATCCGAAGGACATCACGGTCGGCGTGCTGGGCACCGGTGGCATGTCCCACCAGCTGGCCGGCAGCCGCGCGGGGTTCATCAACCCCGACTTCGACTCCATGTGGATGGAGGCGATCGAGACCGACCCGGCCAGACTGGCGGCGATGTCCCGGGAGGAGCTGATCCGTCAGGCCGGCTCGGAGGGCATCGAGCTCATCATGTGGCTGGTCATGCGCGGGGCGATGGACGACCGGGTCACGAAGGTGCACTCGGACTACTTCGTGCCGGCGTCCAACACCGCGGCCGGCATCGCCCTGTTCGACAACCGGGCGCCGTCCGCCTGAGGACCTGCGCCACCGCGGTGAGGCCCCCGGGACGAACTCGTCCCGGGGGCCTCGACGTGCGCGGCGACGGGCGGCGTCAGCGGGTCCGGTAGGCCTCCCGGGCGAAGTCGACGAACGGGACGGGGGCGACGGTGGCCCGGATCTCGACCTGCACGTGGTCCTCGACCGCCGGCTTGCCCGAGACCGGCTGCTCGCCCCACACCACGGTCACCTCGGTGCCGGGCTCGGCGAACTCGTTCTCGAGCGTGGCCAGCGAGACCATGACCCGCTCGTTGGCCAGGTAGCCGCAGTCCAGCGAGATGCCGATCTGCCGACCGTCCTTGAGCACCTTGTCCTCGTGGTGGGTGGCGTAGCGTGCCTTCGGCATCTCGATGTACTTCGCACCCGGGCCGGGCCGGTACACCGAGCCGACGGCCGCGGTGACGTCGTCGGCGTTCCAGACGAGGGTCACCTTGGTCCGGGGCGGCGCCTCGGCCAGCTTCTCGAGCGCCTCGCGGCCGACGAAGTCGTGGTCGAACCTGACGGTCTTGCCGTAGCCGACGTCGAACGGCGTGAGGTGGTGGTCGCGGATGTCGGCCGGGTCGTGGCTGCCTCCGATGGAACCCACCTTCGTGACCGGGAGCCACTCCCGGTACTCCTGCATGAGGGGGTGGTTGGAGAACAGGGCCGTCATGGGCGCCGGCACCCATCCGGACTCGAGGTTGGCCGTCGAGTACGCCTTCGCCCCGACCCGCACGAGCCCGTGGTGCTCCCCGGCCGTGAGCAGGGCCTCGAGGACCGCGTCGCCGTCGTCCCACGGGCCGAACAGCTCGAAGCCGGGCTGGCCCGCCATGCCGTGCCGCAGGCCGCGGACGCGCCGGCCGGCGATGGTGAACTCGGTCGTGTTGAAGAACCTGACCTGGGGGAGCGGGGCACCGGTCACCTCCTCGATCAAGGCGGCGGCGGTCGGCCCCTGCAGCTCGTAGCGGTAGAGCTTCGGCGGACCGGAGGTGCGCACAGCGGAGTTGTCGTCCCGTTCGACGGTGGCCTCGTAGTCCCCGCGCTCGAGGTGGAACGTGACCCAGTCGATGACCATCGGGTGCCCGACGAGGTCGAACAGCTCCTCCTCGAGGTGGAAGAGGATGGCGTCGCCGATCAGGTGGCCGTCGGGGTTGACGGCGACGTACTGCTTGGCCTTGCCCACCCCGAAGCCCGCGAAGGTGTTGACGGCCAGGTCGCTGAGCAGCCGCAGGGCGTCCGGTCCCTCGATGAAGAGGTCGGTCATGTGGTGCGACTGGTCGAGCAGGGCACAGCTCTCCACCCAGGCCCGCTGCTCGGAACGCCAGTTGGTGAACTCGGGCCTGACGGGGAAGGTGCTCGGGGGGAAGGCGAGGTTCCGCAGCAGCTCGACGGGGCTGCCGACCCGGGCGAGGGCCGCGGCCAGACTCTCGGAGGACATGACGGTGGTGGCCCTTTCGTCGCGGGAGGGAGTCGCGGGAGGGAGTCGCGGGAGGGACAGGAGCAGTGCCTGCCCGGGGGTGCCGCAGTACCGGCTCGAGCCGTCCTCCGGCGGTGTTCCTCCACCGTATGGAGCCCGGATGTGCAGCGGATCACGCGGATGACCACAGCGGGTGACCCCCCGGACGCAGGCGCGCCGCGACATGTGACGTACCGCGGCCACCGGGTCCGGACACGGCTGTGGCCGGGCGACGAGGGATCGTCGCCCGGCCACAGCCGGTGTGCCGTCAGGCCCTGCCGGTGGTGCGCCAGCCGCCCTGGTAGGTCTCGCGCGCCATCTTGGCGTAGGGGACCGGGCTGACGATGGCCCGGACCTCGAACTGCTCGTGCGGCTCGACGGTGGTCTTCTTGCTCCCGCCGTCGGGCTCGCCCCACACCACGCGGACCTCGGCGCCGTGCGGCACGTCGGGGCTGATCGTCGCGAGGGACAGCCCCTTCTTCTCGTTGGCCGAGATGCCGGTGAACATCGAGACGCCGAGCACGGTGCCGTCGGCGTCGACGACCGAGTCGAAGTTCGACGACCCGTAGTTCGCGTTCGGCAGGTCGAAGAACTGGTACCGGGCGTCCTCCACCTGGTTCGCGAGGAGCTTGGCCAGGTCCTCGGAGTTCCACTCCAGGGTCACCTTGCGGCGCTGGCTGTCCTTGTCCACGGCCTCGAGGGCGTCACGGCCGACGAAGTCGTGGTCGAACTTGACGAAGGAGCCGTAACCGAGCTCCCACGGGTTGGTGTAGTAGTCCTCGATGTCGTCGGAGACGAAGCTGCCGGCGATGGCGTTGGTCGCCTCGTAGCTGTCGGCGCCGAGCCACTCGCGGTACGGGCGCAGCTCCTCGCCGGTGTAGATGGCGGGCAGGGGCGAGGGGATCCAGCCCGACTCGAGGGTGTTGGTGGAGTACGCCCGCGAGCCCACGGGCTCCATGCCGAACTCCCGGCCGGCCTCGATGATGGCCTCGCGGACCCGGTCGTAGCTCTCGTAGGGGCCCCAGATCTCCAGGCCCGGCGCGCCGGCCATGCCGTGCCGCAGCGTGCGCACGGTCTCGCCGGCGATGGTCATCGTGCTCATGCGGAAGAACTTCAGCTGCTCCACCGAGCCGCCGTTGAGCTTCTCGATGATCGACCAGGCGTTGGGCCCCTGGATCTGGAAACGCCACAGGTCGCGGGTGACCGCCTTGCCGTACGGCCGCGACGGCGACCGCGGGTCGTTGCGGATCTCGACGTCGTAGCCGCCGGTCTCGCCCTTGAACTGCAGCCAGTTGGCGCCGGGCGCGCGGCCGACGTAGACGTACTCCTCCTCGGCGAGGTGGAAGAGGATGCCGTCGCCGATGACATGGCCGGCGGGGGTCACCGGGACGAACTGCTTGGCCATGTCGACCGGGAAGTTCGCCACGCTGTTGATGCCGGTGTCGGAGATCAGCTTGATCGCGTCCGGGCCGCGCATGAAGAGGTTGAACATGTGGTGCGACTGGTCGAAGAGCACGGCGGTCTCCTGCCACGCCTTCTGCTCCCGCCGCCAGTTGGTGAACTCGGAGGGGACGACGGGGTAGATGTAGGCGCCGAGCTGCGAGTTGCGCAGCAGGCCCACGGTGTCGCCGGTCTGGTCGAGGAGGTCCTGGAGGTTCTTCGCAGTCATGTCCGTCCGTTCTCGTCGGTTGTCACTGCCACGGGCCGGCCGGTGCGCCGGTGGCTGCCCGCAGGTGGTCGGTCGGGCCGGGCGGTCGGGCCGGGTCCGGGTGGTGCGCCGCCGCGGTGCCTGCGCGGGAGGCCCGGGGACGTGCGTGGCCCCCGGCCCCCACGACATCGCGGGTCGAGCCTAGAGCCGCTCCTGTGGTCCAGCACACAGACATCCGTCACCGGGTCCCGGCCGTTGCGGCCGAGCGGCGTGCGTCGGATGACGGGACGACCGCGTCATATGACGTAGGGGACGGCGGGTCCGCGGCGCCCGGCGTGACGACGGCGCCGACATCGGTGAGGGTGGCCCCGTCAGACGACGGCGGAGGGGGCAGGCGATGAGGCGTCGGCCGTCCGCCCCGGGGCCCGCGCCCGCGGTCGCGGCCGGGCCGGACCGGACGTCGTGGCGCGCCGTGGCGGCCCTCCTGGGCGCCGGGGTGGTCGCCGCGGCGCAGATCGGCGGGGCCGCGGCCGCACTGCCGGTCCTGACCGACGACTTCGGGCTCGGCTCGGCCACCGCCGCCTGGTACCTGTCGACGGTGAGCGCCCTGAGCGCCGTCGGTGGTGCCCTCCTCGGGTGGCTGGGGCAGACGCTGGGGTTCGGCCGCCAGGTCCGGCTCGGCCTGACGGCGATCGTCGTCGCCGACCTCGGGGGCGCGGCGGTCGACTCCCTGACGGGGCTGCTGGTGGCCCGCGTCGGGGAGGGCATCGGGCTCGTGATGGTGATCCTCGCGGCGCCGCCGCTGCTCTCGGAGGTGTCCGGGCCGGAGCACCGGCGGCTCGTCGCCGGGACCTGGGGCGCGTACATGCCCGTGGGCTCCGGGCTGGCGGCGCTGCTCGTCCCTCCCGCGATCGGGCTCGTGGGCTGGCGGGGGGCGTCGGTCGCCGACGCCTGCGTCGCTGCCGGCGCGCTCCTGGTGGTCCTGCGCTGGGTGCCGTCGGCCGCGGTGCGCCGGAAGCCGTCCCTCGCGGGTCTGCTGGGAGCGTTCCGCTCGCGGTCCGTGGTGGTCATCAGCGTCGTCTTCGGTCTGTACTCCGCCCAGTACCTGGCCGTGGTCGGCCTGCTGCCGGCCGCCCTCGTCGCCGACGAGGGGCTGTCCGTCGCGGACGCGGGACTGGTCGGCGCCGTGGTCTTCCTCGTGAACGCACCCGCCAACCTCCTCGGGGCCTACCTGGTGCACCGGGGAGTGCCCCTGCGGTGGGTGGTCCCCGCGGCGTGCGCGGGCATGGCCGTGACCGTCTGGGGAGTGCTCGACCCGGCGCTCCCGGTGGAGCTGCGGGTCGCGTCGGCGGTCGCCTTCTCGTTCGTCGCCGGACTGGCCCCGGCCGCCCTGTTCGCCGGCCTCGCCGCGGTGTCGGCGGGCACCGGGTCGGCCGGCGCGGCCATCGGCCTGGTGACGCAGGGGTCGGGCGTGGGGCAGCTGCTCGGACCGCCGCTCGTGGTGGCGGTGGGCACGGCCGCCGGCTCCGGGACGGCCCAGTCGGCCGTGCTCGTGTGCCTCAGCTGCCTGGTCGCGGCGGGTGCCGTGCTGCTCCCTCGAGGCGCGCGGAGCCCCTGACGAGGTCCGCGGCGGCCGAGACGACTCTCACATCAAATCGTTGACAATCCCCGGGAGGCCTCCGTACGTTGCGGCGACGGGTCGGGGGCCCGCGCACCGGAGCACGTCCCAACGGCGGGAGATGCGGCAATGGCAGGTGAGCTGACGCTGCAGGACGTGAGTCTGCAGTTCGGCGGGATCAAGGTGCTGCAGGACGTGTCCTTCGCCGTCGAGCCGAACCAGATCTTCGGCCTCGTGGGGCCCAACGGCGCGGGCAAGACGTCGCTGTTCAACTGCATCAGCGGGCACTACCGGCCGACCGCGGGCACCGTGCTGATCGACGGCACCGAGGTCCAGGGCGCGCGCCCGGCGACGCTCGCGCGTCACGGCCTGGCCCGGACGTTCCAGCACCCCGCGCTGCAGCTGCACGAGACGGTGCTCGAGAACGTGCTGCTCGGTGCGCACGCGCGGCTCCCCGGCGGAGCGCTGGAGTGGGCGGTGCGGACGCCGCGCACCCGGCGCGCGGAGAAGGAGTTGCGCGCCGAGGCGCTCGACCTGCTGGAGCGCAACGGCCTGGGCTGGGCCGCGCACCTGCAGGCCGACGAGCTGTCGCACGGCCTCCACAAGGGCATCGAGCTCTGCCGTGCGCTGCTCATGAAGCCGAAGCTGCTGCTCCTCGACGAGCCGGCCGCCGGTCTGCCGCACAGCGAGGTGGAGACCCTGATCGCGACGGTCCGGCGTCTGCGCACCGACGACGACATCACCGTCGTCATCGTCGAGCACCACATGGGCCTCATCGCCGCCCTCACCGACCGCGTCGTCGTGCTCGACCACGGGGCCAAGCTGATGGAGGGGACGGCCGCCGAGGCGCAGTCCGACGCCCGCGTCATCGAGGCCTACATCGGGAAGGACGCCGCGGATGACGCTGCTTGAGCTCGAGGGCGTCACCGCGTCCTACGGCCCCGTGCAGGTGCTCGACGGCGTGTCGCTCAGCGTTCCCGAGGAGGGGGCGGTCGGCATCCTCGGCGCGAACGGCGCGGGCAAGACCACGACGCTCCGCGCGATCAGCGGCACCGTCCGCGCGGGCGGCCGCATCACCTTCGACGGCAAGGACATCCGCGGCATGCGGCCCGACCAGGTCGCCGCCCTGGGCATCGCCCACGTGCCGGAGGGGCGCGGCACGCTCGGCGACCTGACCGTCCGCGACAACCTGCGGGTCGGCGCCTACCTGCGCAAGGACCGCAAGGGCGTCGACAAGGACATCGACTACTGCCTCGACCTGTTCCCGAACCTGGAGGAACGCATCACCTCGAACGCGTCGGCCCTGTCCGGTGGTGAGCAGCAGATGCTCGCCGTGGGCCGGGCGATCATGTCCAAGCCGCGGCTGATGCTCCTCGACGAGGCCTCGCTCGGCCTCGCCCCGAGCACCGCGAAGAACGTCTACGACGCGATCCGGCGCCTGCGTGTCGAGTCCGGCATCGCCATGGTCGTGGTCGAGCAGAACGCCAACCTCGCCTTCACCCTCGTCGACAGCGCCACGGTCCTGGAGACCGGCCGCAATGTGCTGACCGGCACGTCCGCCGAGCTCAAGGGCATGGACGAGATCCGTCGCGCTTACCTGGGAGGTTGAGATGGGGAAGTTCGTCCAACTCGTCGTCGACGGCCTGTCGACGGGCTCGGTCTACGCCGCGCTCGCCCTCGCCATCGTGCTGGTCCACCAGGCGACCGGCCTGATCAACTTCGCGCAGGGCGGCATGGCCGTGCTGTCCGCGTACGCCGTGTGGTGGCTGACGAACCGGGGCCTGCCGCTCGTCGCCGCCATCCTGGTGGCGATCGTCTTGTCCGTCGTGTTCGGCGCTCTGGTGGAACGGTGGTTGATGCGGCGCTTCGAGCGCGGCGACCCCGACACCGCCGTCGTCGTCACGATCGGCCTGCTGACGCTGATCACCGGCTTCGCCGGCTGGCTCTGGACGTACAACAACCAGCAGTTCCCCTCGCTGTTCCCCCTCGACACGGTGTCGTTCCTGGGCGTCTCCGTCAGCGTCCGCTCGCTCGGGACCACCGCCGTGATCGTCGTGGCGATGCTCCTGCTGCAAGGGCTCTTCGTCGGCACCAAGCTCGGCCTGGCGCTGCGGGCCGTCGCGATCAACCCGCAGTCCGCGGCGTTCTGCGGGCTCCCCGTCGGACGCCTCCTCATGGTCGGCTGGGGCCTGGCCGCAGCGCTGGGCGCCGTCGCCGCCGTGCTCGTCGCGCCGCAGCTCACGCTGACCCCGGGAATGCTCGACAACGCCCTCGTGTACGCGCTGGCCGCCGTCATCCTCGGCGGTCTCACGAGCCCGATCGGGGTGGTCATCGCCGCCTGGATCATCGGCATCCTGGAGAACCTGGCCGCGGTCTACGTCCCGTTCATCGGCTTCGACCTGAAGGTGGCCGTGCCGTTCATCCTCATCTTCGTCGTACTCATCGTCCGACCCCAGGGCCTGTTCGGCCGGAAGACCGTGGTGCGCGTGTGATGGCCTCCTCCCCGAAGACCTCCTCCCCGAAGACATCCGCCTCGAAGACATCCGCCTCGACGACATCCGCGCCGACGTCGTCCGCCACGACGTCGTCGGCCTCGTCGTTCCGGCAGCGTCCGTGGGTGCGCTGGGGAGCTCCGCTGCTGCTCGTCGCCGGGCTCGCCGTCCTGCCGCTCGTGATGACGGAGGGCGCCAACGACACGCTCGCCCGCATCGGCGTCTTCGCCGTCGCCGTGCTGGGGCTCAACGTGGTGATGGGCTACACCGGGCAGGTCTCGCTCGGCCAGATCTTCTTCCTGGGTCTCGGCGCGTACGTCACCGCGTACGGCGTCCAGAGCGGGTGGAACATCGTCCTCGTCTTCGTGCTCACCTGCCTCATCCCCGCCGTCGCAGGACTGGTCGTGGCACTCGCCGCCGCACGCCTGGGTGGGCTCGCGATCGCGATGGTCACCATCGCGCTGCCCATCGTCGGTGTGCCGCTGGCGAAGCGGTTGAGCGACTTCACCGGCGGCTCGCAGGGCCTGTCCGCGCGTTTCGTCGAGGCGCCGGAGGGGAGCGGGCTCTACGACGACCAGTGGCAGCTGTACCTCGTGCTGGTCATCGGCGGGATCGTGTTCCTGATGACGAGCCTCCTCGTCCGGGGCAAGTACGGCCGGGCCTTCGCCATCGTCAAGGGCAACGAGAACGTGGCGTCGTCCATGGGCATCTCGCCCTACCGCTACAAGGTGCTGGCCTTCACCATCGCGTCGCTGATCGGCGGGGTGAGCGGCTTCCTGTACATGGTCGTCGTCCAGTACACGTCGCCGGAGACCATGAGCTTCGGGCACTCGATCGAGCTGCTCGTCGCGATGGTGATCGGCGGCGCGGGCAGCATCGTGGGCTCGCTCCTCGGCGGCGCGTTCTACGTGATCGTCCCCGACGTCACGAACGCCATCGACCCGAGCCTGACGGCGCTGCTGCAGGGCGCGCTCCTGCTGGCCGTGCTGTTCGTCCTGCCCGGTGGCCTCGTGTCGCTGCCCCGCGCGCTGATGCGCAGGCTGCGGCGCTCTCCCGCCGGACGCGGCTCCGCCGCACCACCGACCACTCCGTCATCGACCCCCGGGTCGGGCACCGCGGCGGAGCAATCCGAGACAGAGAGGCAAGGTCACGCATGAACAGACACTCCCGATCGCGGAAGGCGCTCGGCATCGCCGTCGCGTCGGCGCTCGCGGTCACGGTCACGGGTTGCGGCAACCGGGAGGACGCCGGCCGCAGCGGTGACGCGGCCGAGGGAGCGCCCAGCCCCGGTATCACCGACGACTCGGTCACGCTCGGCATCACCACTCCGCTCAGCGGTGCCACGGCGGGCCCGGGCACCTGCACGGTCGCCGGCGTCACCGCGTACTTCGGCATGAAGAACGCCGAAGGTGGCATCGAGTTCGGCGACGGGCAGACCCGCACCGTCGAGATCGAGGCGCTCGACGACACGTACGACCCGCAGCAGGCGGCGGCGAACTACGACCAGCTCAAGGACGAGGTCTTCGCGATGACCGCGGGGCTGGGCACGCCGACGAACCGTGCCTGGCGCGACGCGGCGATCGCCGACGAGGTGCCGCAGGTGCTGATCATGACGGGCGACCCGCTGTTCAGCGACACCGAGGAGAGTCCGTGGCAGCTCGGCTTCGTGCCGATCTACCAGAACGAGGGCGAGGCCTTCGGTGAGCTGCTGGCCTCCTCGAGCGGCAACCACCGGGTCGCGATCCTGTCGCAGAACGACGACTTCGGTGCCGGCTACGTCGAGGGCTTCAAGTCGGCCATCGAGGGCGCGGACAACATCGAGATCGTCGACGAGCTCACCTACGAGGCGACCGACACGTCGGTCGACGCGCAGATCACCGAGCTCGCCAACAGTGACGCCGATGTCTTCTTCAACGCGATGTCGGTGACCCCGCTGGTCATCTCGTCGCTGCAGAAGGCGCAGCAGCTGGGCTGGACGCCGAACTGGTTCCTGCCGTCGAACACGTCGAGCCCGACGGCGATCCTCGAGCCCGGCGGCGCCGCGGCCTTCCCCGGCATCTACTCGGTGTCGTTCTCCAAGGCGCCGCAGAGCCCTGCGTTCGCCCAGGACGAGGACGTGCAGACCTACCTGGCCGCCCTCCCGCAGTACGGCAACTACCCCGACCCGCCGGCGTTCCCGCACTGCCAGTGGAGCTGGATGGTCGGCGCGACGCTGGAACAGGTCTTCATGGAGATGGAGGAGCCGACCCGCGACAGCTTCATGGAAGCCCTGCGCGGGATCGAGGGCTTCGAGGCGCCGCTCATGCTGCCCGACACATCGGTGAGCACGACCGAGGACGGCCAGCCCGCAGTGTCGACGGTGGTCGTGCAGAAGTACAACGGCCGGGGCTACGACACGGTCGAGTCCTTCGAGTGACGCCGGCGTGAGGCGCGGGGACGGCCCGTCCGTGGACGAGCCGTCCCCGCGTGCGGCGCACCCGCCGTGGTCGTCGCCGGCCCGCCCGCTCGGGGGACACTGCGCCTCCGGGCGCTCGCGCGGCCGCGATCGCGGTCCCTACGGTGACCCGGTGGCCCACCGCACCGGCGAGCACGCCCGCCTGCTGAGCGGCGTGCAGGCCCGGCGCATCGCCGAGCGACGACTCCGGGACGAGATCACGCGCGGTGCCGTCGTCCCGGGACAGCGGCTGGTCGAGCCCGAGCTGGGCGAGCGGTACGGCGTGACCCGCAACAGCGCCCGGCTGGCCCTGGACGTGCTGATCGCCGAGGGCCTGGTGGAGCGCATCCCCAACCGCGGGGCGCGGGTCCGGGTCATGTCCGGGTCCGAGGTGGTCGCCGTCCTGGAGTGCCGGCAGGTCCTCGACGGCCTGCTGGCGCGCAAGGCCGCCCAGAACGCCGCCGACGACCAGGTCGAGCGACTCCAGGCCACCGTCGGGCGGTTGCGGCGGGCGGTCGCCGACCACGAGTCCCTCGAGTGCTGGGAGCTGATCCAGGAGCACCACCGGCTGGTGGCCGAGGCCGCACGCCACGGCCTGGCGTCGTCACTGGTCGAGCTCCTGCAGAGCCGTGTCGCGCGGCACTCGTTCCAGTTCCTGCTGCGCCCGGGCCGCGCGCAGCAGGCGCTCGCCGAGCTGACGCAGGTGGTCGACGCCATCGCGGAGCGCCGGGCCGACGCCGCCGAGCGGGTCGCCCGGGCACACCTGCAGAGCAGCATCGACGAGCTGCTGCGGGAGCCGGCGGAGGCCTGACCGGCGGTCTGCGAGAAGAACGCCACCGATTGCTCACAGGATCGTTGGCAATCCTGCACCCCTGGGACTACCGTGCCGCCATGGCTTCCCCGGCCCAGGAGACGGCTGAGCGCGTCCTCCGCGTCGCGATCGCCCGCGGCGACATGCCACCGGGATACCGGCTGGTGGAGGCCGAGCTGGTGTCCCGCACGGGGGTCAGCCGCGGTGCCGTGCGGCTGGCGATCGACGCGTTGATCGTCGAGGGTCTGGTCGAGCGGATCCCGAACCGCGGCGCGCGGGTGAGGGTCGTGTCCACCGACGAGGCGGTGGCGATCACCGAGGTCCGGCTACCGCTGGAGGCGCTGCTCGCCCGCAAGGCGGCCGAACGCATCACCGACGCGGAGGCCGATCGGCTGCGCGCCCACCTGGAGACGATGACCGCCGCCGTCGACTCCGGCGACGTCCGCAAGTACTCCGAGCTCATCCAGCAGCTCTACGGCATGGTGGGCGCCGCCGCCCGTCACCCGATCGCCGCGGACCTGGTGAGCCGGCTGCAGGCGCAGCTCGTCCGCCACCAGTTCCGCCTCTCGCTCCGTCCCGGCCGGCCCCGCGTCAGCCTCGCCGGCTTCACCGAACTCGTGCACGCCGTCACCGCACGGGACCCCGCTCGCGCCGAGGCCGCCGTGGCCAGCCACCTCCGCAGCGTCATCGCGGCGCTGTCCGAGCCGACCCCGCACCCCGGAGGACCAGCATGAGGACCGTCGTCGTCACCGACCCGCCGCGCGCCGACGCCGGCGACGCCGAGACGCTGGGGGACTTCGGCGTCGCCACGGTGCACGAGGCGCTCGGACGGGTCGGCTACCTCGGTCCGGCGTTCCGCCCGGCCTGGGCCGGGGCGCGCATCGGCGGCACGGCCGTGACGGTGCTGTGCTGGCCGGGGGACAACCTGATGATCCACGTGGCCGTGGAGCAGTGCCGGCCCGGTGACCTGCTCGTCGTCGCGACCAACTCCCCGTCGACCGACGGCCTGTTCGGCGAGCTGTTCGCCACCGCACTGGCCCACCGCGGCGTCCGGGGGGTCGTGCTGGGCAGCGGGGTGCGCGACGTCGCCGAGCTCCGGGAGATGGGCTTCCCCGCGTGGTCGACCGCGGTCAGCGCGCAGGGGTCGGTGAAGGCCACCGCCGGCGCGGTCAACGTGCCGGTCGTCCTCGGGGGCCAGCGGATCTGCGCCGGCGACGTGGTGGTCGCCGACGACGACGGCGTGCTGGTGGTGCCGCGCCTCGACGTGCCGCGCGCGCTCAGCGCCTCCCGGGCCCGTCTCGACAAGGAGGCCGCGAGCCGCGAGGCGTTCCGGCAGGGCGAGCTGGGGCTGGACCGCTACGGCCTGCGCGACCGGCTCGCCGACTTCGGCATCCAGTACGTGTCCCACGACGAGTTCGCGGAGGCGGAGCGGTGAGCTACGACGACACCGGGGTGCGCTGCACGATGCTGCGCGGAGGCACCTCGCGGGGGCTGTACCTCGAGGCGCAGGACCTCCCGGCCGACCCCGCGGCCCGCGACGACCTGCTGCTGCGGCTCATGGGGACACCGGACCCACGGCAGATCGACGGTCTCGGCGGGGCCACGACGCTCACCAGCAAGGTGGCGGTCGTGTCGCCGTCGGAGGCCCCGGACGTCGACGTCGACTACCTCTTCCTGCAGCTCGGCGTGGACGAGGCCACCGTCAGCGAGCTGCAGAACTGCGGCAACATCCTGGCCGGCGTGGGGCCGTTCGCGGTCGAGCGCGGCCTCGTGCCCGCCGCGGAGCCCGAGACCAGCGTGCGGATCCGCATGGTCAACTCCGACAGCGTCGCCGTCGCCACCTTCCCCACCCCCGGGGGACGGGTCGAGTACCGCGGCGACGTCGCGATCGCCGGCGTCCCCGGCACGGCCGCTCCCGTCGTCCTCGCCTTCGCCGACACCGAGGGATCGGCCACCGGTGCGCTGCTGCCGACCGGCCACGTCCGCGACACGGTCGAGGGCGTCGAGGTGACCTGCGTCGACAACGGCATGCCGGTCGTCCTGGCGCTCGCCGCGTCGTTCGGGCTCACCGGGTACGAGTCGCACGAGGAACTGGCCGCGGACGCGGCACTGCTCGACCGGGTCGACGCCTTCCGCCGCAAGGCCGGCCAGCTCATGGGTCTGGGCGACGTCGCCCGCGCGTCGGTGCCCAAGACGGTGCTGCTCGCCGCCCCGCGCGACGGCGGGCAGGTCTGCACGCGCTCGTTCATCCCGGTGCAGCCGCACAGCTCGATCGGCGTGCTCGGCGCGGTCAGCGTGGTGACCGGGATGCTGCTCCCGGGCGCGGTCGGGCACGAGCTCACCGCCGACTGGCCGCGGGCGACCTCGCAGGTCGACGTCGAGCACCCGACCGGGCACCTGCTCGTCGACGTCGTGGTCGACGCCTCCGCCACCCCGCCACGGGTGGTCCGCTCGGGGGTCGTGCGCACCGCCCGCAAGCTCTTCGACGGCACCGCCTACCCGCGCTGAACCCGCCCGACCCGGAGGAGAGTCCCGTGCCACCCCTGCACGACATCGCCCATCTCGCCCACGTCGAGCTGCTCACCGACAAGCCCGAGGAGTGCCTGGACTTCTACGTCCGCTACCTGGGCATGACCGAGAACGGGTCGGCCGGCGACTCGGTGTTCCTGCGCGCCTGGGACGACTACGAGAACACGACGATCAAGCTGACCGCCGCGCCGCGGCCCGGCGTCGGCCGGACCAACTTCCGGGCCGGCACCCCGGAGGCGCTGCAGCGGCGGGTGGCCGCGATCGAGGCGACCGGGCTGGGCCGCGGCTGGCAGGACGGCGACCCCGGCTACGGCCCGGTCTACGTCTTCACCGACCCCGACGGCCACGAGATGGGCGTCTACTACGAGACCGAGTGGTACCGGCCGGAGGGCGACCTCGTCCCGGCGCTGAAGAACCAGGCCCAGGCCTACCCCGGCCGCGGCGTGAGCGTCCGGCGGATCGACCACATCAACTACCTCGGCGTCGACGTGGTGGCCAACCGCGACTTCGCCCGGGACGTCCTCGGCGGGATGGTCACCGAGCAGATCGTCCTCGACGACGGCGTCGCCGGGAGCTGGACGACGTTCACGAACAAGGGCTACGACGCTGTGTGGACCCGGGACAACACCGGCACCTCCGGCCGGCTGCACCACCTGTCCTTCGCCGTCGACAGCCGGGACGACGTCATCCGCGCCGCGGACCTGGCGCTCGAGCACGGCGTCCACATCGAGACCGGGCCGCACAAGCACACCATCCAGCAGAGCTTCTTCCTCTACGTCTGGGACCCGGCCGGCAACCGGATCGAGCTGGACAACCCCGCCGCCCGGCTGGTCCTGGCCCCCGACTGGCAGCCGATCGACTGGTCGGCGGCCGAGCGCGCCAAGGGCCAGGCGTGGGGGCTGCAGACCATCAGCACCTTCCACACCCACGGCACGCCGCCGGTCGAGGTCCCCGAGCGGTGACCACCTGCATCGCCGTCCTCGGGCTCGGTGAGGCCGGCTCGGAGATCGCACGAGACCTCGTCGCGGCCGGGGCCGACGTGCGCGGCTACGACCCCCTCGGCATCTCCGTCGACGGGGTCGCCGCGCGGGGGAACGAGGCCGACGCGGTGGCCGACGCCGACCTGGTGCTCAGCGTCAACAGCTCGCACGACGCCATGACCGCGCTGGCCAACGCGCTGCCCGGGCTGCGCGCCGGGACGCTGTGGGCCGACCTCAACACCGCCAGCCCGGGCCTGAAGGCCGCCCTGGCCGAGCGGGCGGGGGAGCGAGGCGTGCCCGTCGTCGACGTCGCGCTGATGTCGCCGGTGCCCGGCAAGGGCCTGCGCACGCCGATGCTGGTGTCCGGCGAGGCGGCCGGCCGGTACGCCGAGCTCCTCGCCGGCCTCGGTGCCGACGTCGACGTCGAGCCGGGCCCGGTGGGGACCGCCATGTCGCGCAAGCTGCTGCGCAGCGTCTTCTACAAGGGGCTGGCCGCCGCCGTGGTGGAGGCGCTGCGCGGTGCCGAGGCGGCCGGGTGCGCCGACTGGCTCCGCGGGAACATCGCCGCGGAACTGGCCGGGTTCGACGAGCGCACGGTCGACCGGCTGGTGGACGGCACCCGCGTCCACGCCCGGCGGCGGGCCGACGAGATGGCAGCCGCCACGGAGCAGCTGCACGAGCTGGGCGTGCCGGCCCGCGTGGCACCGGCCGCCCGCGACCTGCTGGTGGAGCTCCGTGACGCCGCTCCCGGGGAGAGCACGTGATCATCGACTGCCACGGCCACTACACGACGGCTCCGGCCGCGCACACCGCCTGGCGCGAGCAGCAGGTGGCGGCCTGGGGGGCCGGGACGACGCCGCCGGCCTACCCGTCCATCAGCGACGACGAGATCCGCGAGACGATCGAGTCGAGCCAGCTGCGGCTGATGGACCAGCGGGGCATCGACGTCACGCTCTTCTCGCCGCGGGCCTCCGCGATGGCCCACCACGTCGGCGACGCGGCGGTGAGCCTGGAGTGGTCGCGCCTATGCAACGACCTCGTGCACCGCGTGGCGACCCTGCACCCCGGCCGGTTCGTCCCCGTCTGCCAGCTGCCGCAGTCGCCGGGCGCGGACCTGCAGGCGTCGATCGCCGAGCTGCGCCGGTGCGTGGAGGAGCTCGGGTTCGTCGGCTGCAACCTCAACCCCGACCCCAGCGGCGGGTTCTGGAGCTCGCCGCCCCTGACCGACCGCTCCTGGTACCCGTTCTACGAGGCGATGGTCGAGCTCGACGTCCCGGCCATGGTGCACGTCTCGGCGTCGGCCACCCCGGTGTTCCACGCGACCGGTGCGTACTACATCAACGCCGACACCACGGCCTTCATGCAGCTCGTGCAGGGCCGCCTCTTCGACGACCTGCCGGACCTGCGACTGGTCATCCCGCACGGCGGCGGAGCGGTGCCCTACCACTGGGGCCGGTACCGGGGGCTGGCCGACATGCTCGGACAGCCGCCGGTGGAGTCCAACGTCATGGGCAACGTCTTCTTCGACACCTGCGTCTACCACCAGCCGGGGATCGACCTGTTGCTGGACGTGGTGGACACCGCGAACGTCCTGTTCGGGTCCGAGATGGTGGGCGCGGTGCGCGGCATCGACCCGCGGACCGGGCACCACTACGACGACACCCGGCGCTACGTCGAGGCCTCGGCCCTCGACGACCAGGCGCGCACCGCGGTCTTCGAGGGCAACGTGAGGCGCGTCTACCCCCGGCTCGACGCGGCGCTGGCGGCCCTGGGGCGGTGACCGCACGCCCCGCAGGACGCGGTCAGGTGGTCTCGGGGACCCGCAGGTGCGCGACGGCGACGTCGAACTCGGCGGTGTCGAGGACCTCGATGCCCAGGGCGGGGGCGAACTCCTCGCGGAACTGCCGGGCCCCCTCGCCCGCCTGCTCGAGGTGCGTCCCGCTGTCGTAGGAGACGGCGGCGACCGTGAGCCCCTCGTCCCGCCGGACCAGGACGCTGACGCTGCAGAACCCGGGCAGGTCGTCGAGCTTCGGCATCAGGGACAGGCGGACGGCGTCCACGGCGCGGTCGACGGCCCCGGGATCGGTGCGCAGCCAGGTGACGCGGGACCGGGCCCGCTGGCCGGCCTCCTGCACCCGGTGCATCGCGGCGATCTCCCACTCCTGCACCTCCGCCGTGCCGCCGAGGAGCTCGGTGGTCCGCTCCGCGTACGGCCGGACCGCCTCCCGGCTGTCCTGCAGCGCGGCCTCGTCCCGCCAGGACGTCGTGACGATGCAGCGGCCGCCGGCGCGGTCAGCCAGCACCGACAGACCGAGGCAGCCGTCCATCCGCTGCACCGCCGGCATCACCTCGTCCCGGGCGTGGTCGATCGCCGCGTCCACCGACCCGGGAGCCCCGGAGATCTCGGTGGACCGGGCACGCATCTCGGTCAATCGGCCTCCCGTCGGTCGCGGAGCCGGCGGTGCCCGTGGAGGGCGGCCGACCCGGCACAGGGTGCCCGTCGGCCCCGCAGACCGGCAACCGAGTCAATCGTCGCGTTCGGCGTACGACGGGAACGCCTGTGACCCGGATCACCCGGCGACCAGGATCGGGGCAACCGGACGCGACGCGGTGCGGACCGCGGGGGACAGTCGACCGCGCAGCGCCCCGCCCGGTCGACGGAAGTCCTCGACCCCCTGGGGGATCCAGCCCATGCGATCACGTCCACACCTCGCCGTGCTCTCGGTCCTGGCAGCGACCGCAGCCGCGGTGCTCGTGGCGCCCAGTGCGAACGCCGCGCCCCCGACGCCGGAGACCGGGCCGGTCGCCCCGGTGATGGGCTGCGGAGAGCTGGCGCAGTTCACCCACCCGGACACCGCGGTCACCGCGGTGGAGCAGCACCGCGGCGACGACAGGACGCCGGCGTCCTGCCGGGTCACCCTGCGTGTCGAGGACCCGGAGGACGGCGGGTCCGTCACGGTCTGGGTGTACCTGCCCGAGGAGACCTGGAACGGCCGGTTCCAGGGCGTGGGCGGCGGGGGCTTCTCCGGTGGGAGCGCCGGCAGCCTGGAGGCGCCGTTGCGCGCCGGCTACGCCGCGGCGGCGACCGACGCAGGACACGTGGGGCCCTCCGGCACCTTCGGCCTCCGTCCCGACGGCACCCCCGATCAGGCGGCCCGGGAGGACTTCGGCCACGAGGGCGTGCACGACATGACCGTCACCGCACAGGCGCTCGTGGCGGCCTACTACGGGCAGGAGCCGGCGTACTCCTATTGGAACGGCTGCTCGACCGGCGGCCGGCAGGGGCTCATGGAGGCCCAGCGGTACCCGGACGACTACGACGGCGTCCTCGCCGGGGCGCCGGTGATCAACTTCCCGGAGATGCAGACGGGGCAGATCTGGGGCCAGATCGTCATGCTGCAGGAGGACAACCCGGTCCCGGCCTGCAAGTTCGAGGCAGCTCTGGCGGCGGCGGTCGCGGCCTGCGACACCGTCGGTGACGGCGTGGTCGACGGCGTCATCGGGGACCCCTTCGCCTGCGACTTCGACCTGACCACGCTCGTCGGCACGGTGACCCCGTGCGGGACGATCACGGCGGAGGACGTCGCGGTCATGCAACGGATCCACGAGGGTCCGCGGGGCACCGACGGCCGCTTCCTCTGGTACGGGCTGCCCTTCGGCGCCCCCTACGCCGGCCTGCACGACGTCCGGCTCGACGAGTCGGGCCAGCTCGTCGGCAACCCGTTCGTCTACGACATCTGGTGGATCCGCTACTTCCTGACGGACGACCCGACGTTCGACTGGCGGACCCTCGACCACTCCTCGTTCGAGGCGCTGTTCGACCTCGCCGTCGAGCGGTACGGCGACATGATGGGGGCCAGCGACCCGGACCTGTCCGCGTTCCGCGAGAGCGGCGGCAAGCTCCTGATGTGGCACGGTCTCGCCGACTTCGGCGTGACGGTCCGGGGCACGGTCGACTACTACGAGCGCGTCCTCGACGAGCTCGGCCCGGGCCACACGCAGCAGTTCGCGCGGCTGTTCCTCGCTCCGGGCGTGGGGCACTGCGGTGGCGGGGCCGGCGCCCAGCCGGTCGACCCGTTCGGCGCGCTGGTCGAGTGGGTGGAGGGCGGCCGGGCACCCCGGACCCTCGACGCCGCCACGGCCGCGGGGGCCACCCGTCCGATCTGCGCCTACCCCACCGTGGCGCGGTGGACCGGCCGGGGTGACCCCGCCGACGGCAGCACCTACCGCTGCGTGCCCGCGACGCGGATGGAGCTGCGGCAGCCCTGACGGACCCGGGGACCCGGTCCCGGCCACGGCGGCGTCCACCGCCGTGGCCGGGACCGCCGGGGCGGACTCGCTGACCGGAGTGCGTCGATTGTCGCGGCCGGGGTGCTGACTTCTGCCGCGGGAGAGACGTCATCTGTGGCGTGCGGCACACCAGCCGCGGTCATAGGTTCACTGCGGCGCCGTCCTCAGGGAGCCGATCCGCTCGTCGGGACGGCCGGACGACGACGGTGCGGCCGGTGGACCGGCTGCTCCCGACCACTCGCCGAGGAGGCGCGATGACCCGGCCCGCCGACGCCCAGCACGGCGTCCTGGTGCTGTCCTGCCAGGACGCTCCGGGCATCGTGCACGCGGTGTCCGGACTGCTCGTCCAGGAGCGGTGCACCATCCTGGAGAGCCACCAGTTCGACAGCGCCGCGAGCGGCATGTTCTACATGCGGGTCGAGTTCGCCCACGTCGAAGGCGCACCGCTGGACTTCGCCCACCTGTGCCAGGCCTTCGAGGAGACCGCCCAGCGCTTCGGCATGTCCTGGCGGCTGGCCGACGCCGCCGAGCGCCAGCGCGTGCTCATCATGGTCAGCCAGTACGCGCACTGCCTCAACGACCTGCTGTTCCGCAACTCGATCGGCGAGCTCAACCTCGACGTCGTCGCGATCGTCTCCAACCACCCCGACCTGAAGGGCATCGCCGACTTCTACGGCGTGCCCTTCCACCACATCCCGGTGACCCGCGAGACGAAGCCCGAGGCCGAGGCGGCGCTGCTCGACATCGTGCGCGCGGAACGGGTCGAGCTGGTGGTGCTGGCCCGCTACATGCAGATCCTCTCCGACGGCCTGTGCCGGCAGCTCGAGGGCCGGGCGATCAACATCCACCACTCGATGCTGCCGAGCTTCAAGGGCGCCCGTCCCTACCACCAGGCGCACGCCCGGGGCGTCAAGTTCATCGGTGCGACCGCGCACTACGTCACCGCGGACCTCGACGAGGGCCCGATCATCGAGCAGGAGATGCTCCGCGTCGACCACTCGCTGAGCCCGGAGCAGCTCGCCGCGCGGGGGCGCGAGGCCGAGACCCGGGCCCTGTCGCACGCGGTGCGCTGGCACACCGAGAACCGCGTCGTCATCCGCGGGAACCGGACCGTCGTCTTCGAGTGAGCGGGACGGCGCGCCCGGCCTCCGCGCCGCCAGCCGGACCGTGCCCCACGGCGACCCGGCTCCGGGTCGCCGTGGGGCGCGGGTGCCCGGGTCAGACGGTCTCGGGTACCCGGAGGTGGGCGAGGACCAGGTCCATCTCGGCGACGTCGAGGATGTCGACGCCCATGATCTCCACCGCCTCCTCCCGCAGCGTGCGGGCCTGTTCCCGCGTCTGCTCGAGGTGTTCGCGGCCGTCGAAGACGATCGTGCCGACGGCGCGGCCGCTGTCCCGGTCGAGGAGCATGCTGAGGCTGCAGAAGCCCGGCATCCCCTGGATCCGCGGCATCAGGCTGGTGCGGTACATGTCGAGCAGCTGATCGGCCTTGGCCGGGTCGCCGCGGCTCCAGGTGATCCGCGCGCAGGCACCGTCCCCGGCGGCGTGCTCGCGGTGGAGGACGGCGATCTCCCACTCCCGCACCTCGGGGTCCCCGCCCGCTCCGAAGCGGTCCATCATGTGCCGGCGCATCGGCTCGACGCGCTCGGCGCTGGCCCGCATCGCCTGCTGGTCCCGCCAGGCCGACGTCGCGATGCACCGGCCGCTCTCGCGGTCGCACATCATCGACAGGCCGACGCAGCCGTCCATGTCCTGCATGGCCGGCCAGACCTCGTCCCGCATGTAGGCGATGGCGTCGTCGAGGGAGCCGGGGTCGCCGAGGATGGTGGTTGATCGGGCGTACATGCCGCCCTCCTCTCGGATCGGCGACGCCCCTGCGGCACCGCCGCACGGCCGAGCGTCCTCCCTCGCCGGACGCGGGACAACGGTCCTCGGCGCGGCCGCCGAGCCGCGGGGTCGAAGGGCCCTGACGGGACGGTGCGGTCGGGAGCAGGGTCGAGGCCCGCCGCCCGCGAGCCCGGGAGACCGACCATGACACGCCGACTGCCGACCGCCCCGCCCCCGTCGGCCGCCCTCGTCACCGGGGCGTCGTCCGGGATCGGGGCGGAGATCGCCACCGCCCTGGCCGACCGCGGCCACGAGGTCGTGTTGGTCGCCCGACGCCGGGACCGGCTCGAGGCCCTCGCCGGGCGGCTCTCGCGTCCCGGGATCAGGGTGCACGCCCTGCCGTGCGACCTGACCGACGAGGCGGCCCGCCGGGAACTGCCGGACGCCGTGGCGGGCCTCGGGCTGGAGGTGTCGATCCTGTGCAACGGCGCGGGCGCGGGGATCGCCGGTGACTTCACGACCGCGCCGGTCGAGCGGCAGGTCGACGTCGTCCGGCTGGACCTGGAGGCCGCCGTGGACCTGTGCGGGCGCTTCGTGCCCGGCATGGTTCACCGGAGGAGCGGCGCAGTGCTCAACGTCTGCTCGCTCCTCAGCATCGTGCCCATGCCGCGCATGGCGACGTACGCGGCATCGAAGGCCGCGCTGCTGTCCTTCACCGAGGCGCTGCACGCTGAACCGCGGCCGCACGGGGTCGCCGTCACGGCCCTGTGCCCGGGCACCGTCCCGACGGAGTTCATGGACCTCGCCGGCCTCGGCGCGGCGGTGCAGCGGATGCCCGCCTGGGCACTCGAGGACGCCCGCCGGGTGGCCGAGCGGGGCCTGGACGCCCTGGCGCGCAACCGGCGCGTCGCCGTCTCGTCAGCCCTGTACGGGGCAGCGGTGCTGTCACTGCGTTCCCTCCCGCACGCCCTGTGGCTCAGGGCGCTGCGGAGCGGATCGCCGTTCCCGGACGGGTGGGCGGACGTGCCCGCCGACGCCGGGTCCCGGGCCCTCGCACGGTCCTCTTGGGGATCCTGAGGCGCGCGTGGAGTCGCCTCACCCGGGCCCGGCGCCCTGGCGGGCACGCGGCGCAGCGGCCGCCGATCTGGTGGACTCGGCCCGTCGGACGGCCGGGGCACGGCGTCGTCCCGAGACGGGTGCGGAGGGAGCGTCGTGCAGGTGCGGCCACGCGGGCTCGTCCTGCTCGTGGCGCTCGCCTCCGCCGTCGCCCAGGCCTTCGGCCGCTTCTCCTACGCGCTGCTGCTGCCGGCGATCAACCGTGACCTGCTGGACTCCTACGCCGTCGCGGGGCTGGTCGCCACGGCCAACGTCACCGCGTACCTGCTCGGCACCGTGGCCGTCAGCGCGCTGTCCCGCCGGGCCCGTCCGGCCGCGCTGATCCAGGCGGGCCTGGCCTGCAGCGCGGTGGGCCTCGCGCTCCTCACCCGTGCCGGTGGCGCCGGGGGGCTGGCCGTCGGGCTCACCCTGACCGGCGTCGGCGGCGCGTTCATCTGGGTGCCGGCTCCCGGGCTCGCCGGCTCCGTCGTCCGCCCGTCGCGCCGTGGCGCCGCGATCGGCGTCGCGGGCTCGGGCATCGGCGGGGGGATCGTCTTCGCCAGTGCGCTGACCTGGGGTCTGCAGGCGCAGGGCGGCGATGCCTCCTGGCGCACGGTCTACCTGGTGGAGACGGCGATCGCCGTGGTCGCCCTCGTGCTGTGCCTGCTCCTGCTCCGGCCGGCGCCGCACCGCGACGACGGCGTCCCCGTGCGCGCCGGCGCCCTGCGCCGGGTCCCCGGCTGGATCGGTCTCACCGGCGGCTACGCCGCCTACGGCCTGGCCTACTCCGTCTACACCAGCTACCTGGTGACCGCGCTCGAGGACGACGCCGGCTTCTCGGCCGGCCACGCCTCGGCGGTCTACACGCTGGTCGGGATCGGCCTGGTCGCCGGCGGGATCGTGCTCGGACCCCTGTCGGACCGGTGGGGCCGCGGTCGCACGCTCGTCGCCGGGTACCTGGCCATGGCCGGCGCCATCCTGCTCGTGCCACTGGGTGTGGAACCGCTGGCCTCGGCGTCGGCCCTGGGGTTCGGCCTGATGATGTCCGGCCTGCCGGCGGTGATCGCGGCCCACCTCTCGGACTTCCTCACCCCGCGGGAGTTCGCCGGGGCCTTCGGTCGCTGCACCCTCGCCTTCGGTCTGGCGCAGCTGGCCGGGCCTCCGCTCGGCGGCTTCCTGGCCGAGACGACGGGCGGCTTCGTCGTCCCCTTCCTGCTCGCCGGGCTCGTGGCGGCGGTGGGCGCCGGCCTCAGCCTCGACGTCCTCCGCGCCGCGACCCCGCGCCGGCCGGACGGCGTCCGCCCCTGACCGGCGCGGGGTCCGCTACGACCTCGGCGAGGGGCACGACCTGCTCGGCCGGCGGCCGCGGGACGTGCGGCCCGGGCGGGGGCGGCTCCACGAGCTGATGCACCGCGGACGCATGATGCACGCGGGCTGCGCCTCGACACGACCGGCCGGCTGTCGGTCGCGGGCTGGGCGGACCGGGTCGATTCCCTCGTCGACGTCAGCGAGGAGCTCGACGTGCCCGCCGTGCTGCTGCGGCCCGACGGCCACGTGGCCTGGGCCGACGACCAGCAGGGCCTGCTCCACGCGCTGCCCCGGTGGTTCGACGCCGCCGTCGGCCCGGCCTGACTCGCCGATCCGGCCGCCGCCGGCCGCGGGCGGTCCCGCGGTCAGTCCGTCATCAGGGCGAGCTGCTTCGCGATCTCGCGCGGGTTGGTGTCGCCGGCGACCCTCTGCAGCAACGGCGTGTGGTCGAGGACCAGGTCGCGCAGCGGCCGCAGCGGTGCCGGCGCGTGGTGGAAGACCTTGCCGAGCAGGTAGGCGTGCTGCACCTGACGGGCGGTGTGCGGCTTGCGCGGGTCCTCGTAGGACTGCAGCGCCCGCGAGACGGCGGCGGCGTCGCTGAGGTCGACGCCGGTGAGCGCCCGGCCCAGGAAGTAGCCGTCCTCGATGGACATGCCCGCCCCGTAGGCGGCGTAGGGCGAGGTCGGGTGGGCGGCGTCGCCGACCAGGGTCGTGCGCCCCCTCGACCACTGCCTCAGCGCGGGGCGGTCGCGCAGCACCCAGCGCTGCACGTCTGCCGGGTCGGTGGCCGCGACCAGGCCCGGCAGGGGAGCGGGGAACCCGGCGGCCAGCCCGGCGGCGGCGGCCTTCGGGTCGGCCGGAGCGGGGGCGTCGGGGTCGGTGGCGGTGAGCACCCACCACTGGTGGCCGTCGCGGCCCCTGTTGCGGATCGACGTCCAGGAGCCCTGCACGGTGCGGCTGTGGGTGAGGACGCACTTGTCGGGCTCGGTGCCGTCGACGTCGGCGAAGGTGAAGCCGCCGACGATGTGCAGCCGGTGCTCGCGCTTGGGGGCGTCGCCCCACAGCGTGCGGCGGACGAGGGAGTCGATGCCGTCGGCGCCGACGAGGACGTCGTGCTCGGAGGTGCTGCCGTCGGCGAAGGTCAGGGTGACCGCGCGGTCGTCCTGCTCGATGCGCTCGACCTGCGAGCCGAAGCGGATGGTGCCGGGCGGGATGGCGGCGAGCATCCGCTCGTAGAGCTCCGGCCGGAGCAGGCCGATGAAGCCGCCGCCGTACTCGCGCTTGACGTCGTCGTCGAGCCTGACGCGGACGCGCACCTTCCCCGCGAGGTTGCGGAACTCCGAGTCGGTGGGGGCGCCGAGGTCGTCGGTGTCCACGCCGAGCGAGCGCAGCGCCTTCAGCGGCGGCGGCCAGAGGTTGAGGATGTTGCCGGCCGGGCGGGCCTCCCGGTAGCGCTCGTGGACGACGACGTCGTGGCCGGCCTTCAGCGCGCCGAGGGCGGCGGCCATGCCGGCCGGGCCGGCACCGAGGACGGCGACACGGCCGGGGACGCGGCCGGGGACGCGGCCGGGGACGCGGCCGCGCGGGGGAGTGGTCATCGCAGGTCTCCTCATCGGGATCAGTGCAGGAGGTCGGCCGGCTCAGGCCGGGTCGGGGACGTCGTGGATCGACATGACGGGCTCGCCGGTGACCAGTCCGCTGACCGCGGCGAGGAACTCCCGCGTGCGGTCGTGCGCCATGTGGGCGTCGAGCGCTCCCTGGTCGCGCCAGACCTCGACGCTGACGACCACGTCCGGCTCGTCGAGATCGGTGGCGAAGACGTAGGAGATGCAGCCGTCGTCCGAGCGGGTCGCCGCGGTCACCGCGCGGGCGGCGTCGACGAGTCGGGTCCGGTGTCCGGGTGCCGCCGCGGCGCGGCCGAGGGCGACCAGCACTGCTCCTCCTGGGGATGCGACGAACCGTAGCGCTCACTACGGTTCAGTGCGGAGAGCGTGTGGCAGGGGTCACCGCCGTGTCAAGGGCCGCGTCCGTCGGAGGTCCGGGCGAACGGGAGGATGACGCTGTGGGCTCAGCCGCAGAGGTCTCGCTGGAGGTCCGGCCGCCGCTGCAGCGGCGCAGCCGGGAGGCGTGGAACCGCGTGCTCGACGCCGGGGTGGCGCTCCTCGAGGACGGCGGCTCCGAGGCCTTCACCATCGCCGCGGTCTGCGAGCGGGCACAGGTGGCGCCGCGGGCCCTCTACGCGCGGGTCGACACCAAGGAGGCGCTCTTCCTCGCCGTGTACGAGCACGGCATCGCCCGGCTGCTCGCCGACCAGGAGGCGTTCGCCGACGCGGGCCGCTGGGCCGGGCTCGCGCCGGCCGACCTGGTCCGGGCCGCCGTGGCGCAGGTGACCGGGATCTTCCTGCGGCACGAGCGGTTCCTGCGGGCGGTCGTCCTCGTCTCGGCCGCGCACCCCGAGGTGCGCCGGCGCGGCTCGGGCTACGGGCGGCTGCTGGGGGACCAGTTCGCCTCGGTCGTGCTCCGGGTGTCGGACGCGGTGCGGCACGACGACCCCGAGGCCGCCGTCCGCTCGTGCTTCGGGACGGTGTTCGCCACCTCGGTCATCCGGGTCGCCTACGGCCCGGGCTTCGCCACACCGGCGCCGGTCGGGGACGACGCGTTCGTCGCCGACCTGGGTGAGACGGCGGTCCGCTACCTGCTGGCCGGCCCCGGCGACTGACCCGTCAGGGGACGGGCGGCAGGTCGGTCACCTCGACGGTGAGCTCGCCCCCGCCCTCGTGGCGCGCCGTCATCCGGCCCACCCGGCCGAGCATCCGCAGCGAGGCGCGGTTCTCCGCGGCCACGGTGGTGCGCAGCCGGACGACGCCGGAGGGCCGGCGGGCGAGCAGGGCGTCCATGAGCGCGCGGCCCACCCCGCGGCCCTGCCACGCGTCCGTGACGGTCACCGCGACGTCGGCCACCTCGGGCTCGTCGGGGTAGCGCACCAGCCGGGCGACGCCGACCTGACGGGCGTCGTCGCCGTCGGGGAACGCGGTGAGGACGACGGCGACGTGGTCGACACCGTCCACCGCGTCGACCAGGATCCGCAGCATCCCGTCGGACAGCTCCGGCAGGTCGGTGAGGAAGCGGAACCGCCGCGACGCGGGCGACAGCTCGGCGTAGGCCTGCCGCAGCGCCTCGCCGTCGGTGTGCAGCAGCGGCCAGATCATCGCCGGCGTCCCGTCGCCGAGCGCGACCTCCGTCAGCGGCCCGGCCGTGGCGGGGACGCGCTCGGCGGTCGTGGTGGTGGTGGTCACGAAGCTGTAACGCGCGCACGGTGCCGATCCCTCCGGGATGTGCGCGAACACACGGTGCGTCCTCTCGTTGCCGCGAGGCCCCGCAGCGCGGAGCCTGGGTGGATGAGCCGCAGCGGGACGTCGGTCGGCACGGTCGTGCGCTGGGACGAGCAGGCGCACGGCGCCCTCCTCGAGGTGTCCGGGCTGCCCGGCGACTGCTGGGCCGACGCCTCCGTCGTGGACACCGCCGACGGCACGCTGCGCGCCGGGCAGGTGGTCTCCGTCCAGTGGACCGAGGAGCCCGAGCACGGCCGCCCGTTCCGGGCGGTGCGCGTGCAGCGGCGGGAGGACCTGCAGGCGACGCCGGGCGCCTGAGCCCGCCGGTCCCCGCACTGCGAGACTCGCGGCACCGTCTCCCAGCCTCCAGGAGGACCCGTGCGCGCCGCCCAGATCGCCACCCTCGACGGCCCCTCGGCCATCTCCGTCGTCGACGTCCCCGAGCCCGACGGCGCCGGCAAGGTGGTCGTCGACGTGCACGTCGCCGGCGTGACCTTCCCCGAGGTGCTCCTCAGCCGCGGCGAGTACCAGCTCAAGCCGCAGCCGCCGTTCGTGCCCGGCAGCGAGGTGGCCGGCGTCGTCCGCAGCGCCCCGGAGGGCAGCGGTCTCACCGCCGGCCGGCGGGTGGCGGCCTTCCCCGGGTTCGGCGGCTTCGCCGAGGTGGCGGTGGCCGACCCCGGCTTCGTGTTCCCGCTGCCCGACGCGGTGTCCTTCGAGCAGGGCGCGGCGCTGCCGATGAACTACCTGACCATGCACTTCGCGCTGCGCCGGCGCGGCCGGCTGCGCGAGGGCGAGACGGTGCTCGTGCACGGCGCGGCCGGCGGCCTGGGGACGGCGGGCGTCCAGCTGGCGAAGGCCTACGGCGCGCGCGTGTTCGCCGTCGTGTCGAGCGAGGCCAAGGGCGAGGCGGCGCGCGCCGCCGGCGCCGACGAGGTCGTCCTCGCCGACGGGTTCCGCGAGCGGGTCAAGGAGCTCACCGGCGGCCGCGGGGTCGACGTCGTCGCCGACCCGGTCGGTGGCGACCGGTTCACCGACTCCCTCCGCAGCCTGGGCCGCGAGGGCCGGCTGCTGGTGCTCGGCTTCACCGGCGGCGAGATCCCCACCGTGCGGGTCAACCGGCTGCTGCTCAACAACGTCTCGGTCGTGGGCGTCGGCTGGGGCGCCTTCTGGTCGGGTGAGCCCACCTTCATGCAGGAGCAGTGGACCGACCTCCTGCCGCTGCTGGAGCAGGGCCGCCTGCAGCCGGTGCTCGGCACGGTGCACCCCCTGGCCGACGCCGCGGCCGCGGTCACCGAGCTCGACGAGCGCCGGGCCACCGGGAAGGTGCTGCTGCGCGTCCGCGACTGACCGGCGCCAGGGGCTGTCGCCCCACCCCGCCGGCCGGCGGGGTGGGGGATCACCCGTGCGGGGGTGTGCCGGCGCTCCGGGGCGGCCGCCGCCTAGCAGGTCTCCGCCGAGTCCGCCAGGTGTCCGCTCCCCACAGCTCCCGGCCGGCCCTGTGGCGAGACCGCGCAGGGCCGTATCACCGCGAGGTCACAGCTGGCCCGACCTGCGCGTCTTTCCTTGACGGCGCGCTTATCGTTCCGCCGCATGTGGTCCATCTCACCGCCAGTGGTGGCGGCGCCGTGCTGAGCGTCGACTCGCTGCAGGTCACCTACGGCGGCGCCGTCGAGGCCGTGCGCGGCGTCTCCATGGAGGTGCCCGACGGCGCCGTGGTGGCGGTCCTGGGCAGCAACGGGGCGGGCAAGAGCACGCTGCTGCGCACCATCTCGGGCACCCTGCGGCTGCACCGCGGCCGGGTCGACGCCGGGACGGTGCGCTTCGGCGACCTGGACCTGACCCGCCGGGACGCCGGGCAGATCGTCCGCGCCGGCGTCGTCCAGGTGCCGGAGGGGCGCCGGATCTTCGGCCGGCTCACCGTCGAGGAGAACCTGCGCGCCGGCGGCATGGGCAACCGCGACCGCGCCGCCAAGGCCGAGGCGATCACCCGCGTGCACGACCTGTTCCCGGTCCTGCGGGAGCGCAGCGGCCAGCGCGCGGGGCTGCTGTCCGGCGGCGAGCAGCAGATGCTCGCCATCGGCCGCGCCCTGATGGCCAGCCCCCGGCTGCTGCTGCTCGACGAGCCGTCCCTCGGCCTCGCGCCGCGGGTCATCGGCCAGATCGGCGAGGTGATCGCCGAGATCAACCGGCAGGGCACCTCGGTGCTGCTGGTCGAGCAGAACGCCACCATGGCCCTCGGGGTGGCCACCCACGCCTACGTGCTCGACGTCGGCCGGGTGTCCCTGTCCGGCGACGCCCGCGAGCTCGCGCAGTCCGACGAGGTGCAGCGGCTCTACCTCGGCCACACCGGGGCCACCCCGGAGCAGCAGCGCACCGAGCGGGCACCCCGGCGCACCCTGTCGCGGTGGACGGCGTGACCGCCGCCCCGACGTCCGCCCCGACCACCCGGGACGACGTCCCGCCGGTCGAGGTGGAGTCCGTGAGCGTCGCCTTCGGCGCCATCAAGGCCCTCAACGACGTCTCCTTCACCGTCGCCTCCGGCTCGATCCACGCCGTCATCGGCCCCAACGGCGCCGGCAAGTCGACGCTGTTCAACGTCCTCTCCGGCGTCTACCAGGCCACCGAGGGCGAGGTCCGCTTCGGCGACGCGCGGCTGAGCGCCATGCGGCCGTTCCAGATCGCCGGCGTCGGTGTGGCCCGCGCCTTCCAGAACATCGCGCTCTCGGGCACGCAGACCGTCGCCGAGAATCTGATGCTCGGCCGCCACCACCTGACCAAGGCCGGGTTCCTCTCCTCCGGGCTGCGGCTGCCGCGGGCCACCCGCGAGGGGAAGGTGCACGGCGAGCGGATCCGGGAGATCGCCGAGTTCCTCGACCTCGGGGACAAGCTGCACACCCCCGTGGGCGTGCTGTCCTACGGCGACCAGAAGCGGGTCGAGGTGGCCCGGGCGCTGTGCATCGAGCCGCGGCTGCTGTTGCTCGACGAGCCGGTGGCCGGGATGAACGCCCAGGAGACCGCCCGCATGGCCGACGCCATCCGGGAGATCCGCTCGGCGCTCGGCATCACGGTCATCCTCGTCGAGCACGACATGGGGATGGTCATGTCGCTCGCGGACCGGGTGACCGTCCTCGACTTCGGCCGCCGGATCGCCGACGGCACCCCGGCGCAGGTGCAGTCCGACCCCGAGGTCATCCGCGCCTACCTGGGCTCGGGGACCGACGACAACCCCGCCGACGCCGTGGCCGCTGCCTCGAGTGTCACGGCCCATCCCACCGACACCCCGGGGAGCCGGTCGTGACCCAGTTCCTGTCCCTGCTCCTCAACGGGATCTCGCTGGGCGCGATCTACGCGCTCATCGCCCTGGGCTTCGTGATCATCTTCAAGGCCAGCGAGGTCGTCAGCTTCACCCACGGCTCGCTGCTGCTGCTGGGCGCCTACGCGATCGCCCGGCTGGCCGACCCCCTGGGCTTCCTGCCCGCCGTGCTGGTCGGTGTCCTCATGACCGCGCTGGCGGCCTTCCTCGTCGAGCGGCTGATCATCAACCGGCTGCGCGGGGCGCCCGTCATCAGCCTGGCGATCGTCACCATCGGCGTCGACATCATCCTGCTGACCGAGCTGATCCGGCAGATCGGCCCGGACATCCTCAACATCCCGCACCCGTGGGGCGGTGACTCCGTCCGCATCGGCGGGGTCGGCATCAGTGAGAACCGGCTGATCGCCATGGGCGTGGCCGGCGTGCTCATCGTCGCCTTCTTCGTCGCCTTCAAGTACTCGAGCTGGGGCGTGGCGATGCGCGCCTCGGCCGAGGACGGCGAGGCCGCGGCGCTCATGGGCATCCGGCAGGGCCGGGTGTCGGCGCTGGCCTGGGTCGTCGCCGGCGTGCTCGCGGCGGTGGCGGCGCTGTTCCTCGTCGGTGCCCCGACCCCGGGCGTGAGCGCTGCGGCCTACACGGTCGCGCTGCGCGCCTTCCCGGCGGCGATCCTCGGCGGCCTGGACTCCACCGGCGGCGCGCTGGTCGGCGGGCTGCTCATCGGCATCACCGAGGCGATGGCGGCCGGCTACCAGGAGCAGCTGTCGTTCCTGGGCCGCGGCTTCGGCGAGGTCGCGCCCTACGTCGTGATGATCGTCGTGCTGCTGGTCCGCCCCTCCGGCCTGTTCGGGACCAAGGAGCTGACACGTGTCTGACACCCTGTCCGCCCCGGCCGGGGCGACCCGCCGGCCACCGACGGCGGCCGGGTCGGCGGCCCGGCGTTCCCCGGCGCGCTTCGTCAAGCCGCTGCTGCTGGTGGCCGCGCTCCTGCTGCTGCTGGTCCTCCCGCTCTACGTGGAGGAGTTCTGGCTGCGCACCGGCTTCGCCGTGGCCGGCGCCATCGTGGGCGCCATCGGGCTGAACCTGCTCGTGGGCACCACCGGTCAGCTGTCGCTGGCGCACGCGTTCTTCCTCGCCGTCGGCGCGGTCAGCTACACCTTCGTCTCCGGCGAGTCCGGCGGCCTGGGCACCCGGGCGGCCCTGCGCGGCCTGGAGCTCCCGCCGATCGTGGGCATGGTCGTCGGCGTCCTGCTCGCCGGCCTGGCCGGGCTGCTGTTCAGCCCCATCGCCGCCCGGCTGCGCGGCATCTACCTCGGCGTCGCCTCGCTCGGACTGGTCTTCATCGGCGTCCACGTCCTCAACACCTGGACGCCGGTGACCGGTGGGTTCAACGGCCGCTCGGTGCCGGAGTTCTCGCTGTTCGGGTTCTCCTTCGGCAACGACGACCCGCAGCTGTTCGTCCTCGGCGTCCCGTTCCGGGAGGCCGAGCGCCTCTGGTACCTCGGCATCGTCCTGGCGCTGGCCGCCTACCTCTTCGCCCGCAACCTGCTGCGCAGCCGGCCCGGCCGGGCGCTGCAGACGCTGCGCGACAGCGAGGTGGCCGCCTCGGTCATGGGCGTCAACGTGCAGGCCTACAAGGCGCGGGTGTTCCTGGTCAGCTCGATGTACGCCGGCCTGTCCGGGGTGATGTACGGACTGTCGATCGGCAGCATCGCGCCGGAGTCCTTCGGCCTGACCGTGTCGATCCTCTACCTGGCGATGATCGTGCTGGGCGGCCTCGGGTCGGTGGCCGGCGCGGCGCTCGGCGCGGCCTTCGTCACCGCGCTGCCGCTGGTGTTCCAGCAGTTCGCCGACGTGCTGCCCCTGGTCAGCGCGCCCGGGGAGGGCGGCATCGCTGCCGGCGTCGCCGCCCGCTACCTCTTCGGCCTGGCGATCATCCTGGTCGTCCTCTTCGAGCCCGGCGGCATCGCCGGGTTCGCCAATCGCTTCCGCCGCCGGGGTGCCAGACCCGGCCGCGGATCGCCGGGCGCCGCCGGTGGTCCCGGCGCCACGGCCCCCACCGCCACCGACCCGTCCGATCCACCAGCGCAAGGGAGCAGCAGCAGATGAGAGCAGGAACGCGTGTACGGGGGGCCACCGTGCTGGCCGCCGCCGCCGTCGTGGCGGTGAGCGGCTGCAGCACCAAGGCGCCGGACAGCGGCGGGGGCGGGGGTGGCGGCGCCGCGGAGGGCGAGGTCACCACCGACGTCGGCGTCGAGGGCACCACGATCCGGCTCGGCGTGCTCACCGACCTCACCGGCGTCTTCGCCGCCCTGGGCACCGACATCACCAACGGCAACACGCTGTACTGGCAGGACAACCAGGTCTGCGACACCTACGACGTCGAGCTGGAGGTCCAGGACACCGGCTACGTGCCGCAGACGGGCGTGCAGCTCTACAGCGGGATGGAGCCCAACGTCCTGGCGATGCAGCAGACGATCGGGTCCCCGATCAACACCGCCCTGGCCGGGGACTATGAGAGCGACTCGATCGTCAACTTCCCGTCGGCCTGGGCCCGCACGCTGACCGAGATCCCCGGCACCGGCGTCCTCGGCGCCACCTACGACGTCGAGATCGCCAACGGCTACCAGTACCTGTTCGACCAGGGCCTGCTGGCCGACGGCGACACCGTCGGGCACATCTACTTCGAGGGCGAGTACGGGGAGAACGGCCTGGCCGGCACCCGCGCCGTCGCGGAGGCCCGGGGCCTCAACGTGGTGGAGGCGCAGATCAAGTCCACCGACCAGGACATGTCGGCGCAGGTCACCCAGTTCGCGTCCGAGGGCGTCGACGCCATCGTCCTGACCGTCGCGCCGGGGCAGACCGCCTCGGTGGCCGCGGTGGCGCAGTCGGCGGGGCTCGACGTGCCGATCCTGGGCAGCAACCCGGTCTTCGCGCCGGGCCTGCTGCAGGGCCCCTCGGCGCAGTGGCTCAAGGACCACCTCTACGTGGCCTCGCCGATCACCGCGTGGGACACCCAGCCCGAGCTGCTCGAGCAGTACGAGGCGGCCTACCCGAACACCACGCCCAGCCTCGGCGTGATCTTCGGGTACGCGATGGGCGACGTCATGAAGCAGGTGCTCGACGCGGCGTGCGAGGGCGGGGACCTGACCCGCGAGGGCGTCCTCGCCGCCTTCGGCGAGCTGTCCGACGTCGACACCGGCGGGCTGATCGTGCCGCTCGCCGGCTTCGAGACCGGGGTGTCGCCGAGCACGCAGAGCTTCGTGCTGCGGCCGGCCGACGTCCCCGGCGGTGCCGAGGTCGTCCAGGACGCCTTCGAGGGCGAGCTGGCCACCGACCTCGCGGGGTAGGGACCCCTCCGGGCACCGTCCGGCGCCCCCTCCTCCGGGAGGGGGCGCCGGACGCGTCTCAGCGCAGGACCGGGAGCTCCAGCCGGGACGGGTGCGCGGCGTCGGCGAAGACCTCGAACCGGCACGGGCGGCCGGTGCTCGCCGACGCGAACGGCTCGCCGGTGCCCAGGTTGCGCGCGAACCGCGGGAACGCCCCGCCGGACACCTGCACGCGCAGCCGGTGCCCGGCCCGGAAGCGGTAGGCGGTGGGGAACAGCTCCACGTGGACGGCAAGCACGCCGTCCTCGCCCACGGCGACGTCGTCGGCCGGGACGGTGCGCGGGTCCAGCCGCCGGATGCCGTCGACGACGTTGCGCGACACGCCCCCGGGGTCGACGTCGCACAACCGGACGAACAGGTCGGCGTGGTCGAGGTCGGTGCGGACGTGCACGCGGGCGCGGACGTGCCCGACGACGTCGACGTCGCGGGGGAGCACGGGGCCGGTGAAGACGAGGACGTCGTCGCGGGCCTCGACCGCGGTGTTGTCGCCCTGCTTCCCGGGGCGTTCCAGCAGCGGGCCGCCGACGGTGGGGGTGGGGTCGGCGGGGTCGTAGGTGAACCGGCGGGGTGCCGCGTCGCCGGTCTCCGCCTGCTCGGTGAGGCCGCCGCCGGGCCGCAGGTGGTGCGACACGGGGGAGACCCCCGGCGGCGGCCACGTCTCCGACTCCAGCCACGTGCCGGCCTGCTGGAGGAACAGCCGCACGGGCGCGCCCGTCGGCGCCGGGCCGCCGTGCAGGTGGTGGCGCAGCCAGCGCACGTCGCTGCGGACGATCTCCCTGAGCTCGCCGGGTTCGCCGTGCAGCCACGGGCCGACGGTGATCCGGGCGGGGACCCCGGCGGCGCGCAGGCGCGCGTGGTCGGAGAGCTGGGCGGCGGCGAACAGGTCCCACCAGCCGGTGACCATGTTCGCCGGCGGGAAGCGCGTCAGGTCGGCGTCGTCGTGGTCGGTGGAGTCCCAGAACGGGTCGCCGGGACCGGCGTGGCCGGTGAAGTCGCGCCAGAACGGCACCGGCGCACCGGCGGCGACGGTGTCGGCCGCCTGCAGCGGCAGCGTCCGCAGCGCCCGGTCGACCCGCGCCCGCAGGCCCGGCGGCTGCAGCGGGGCCGGGAGCCCGCCGGCCTCCTGGCGGCCGATGGCCACCGACCAGCGCAGCGCGTTCTCCAGCCCCGGCGTGCCGTGGTCGTAGAAGGCGGTGGTGATCCGCGCGCCGGTGATGTGCGGCGAGACCGCGACCAGCGGCGGGTCGGCGTAGGGGGCCACGGCCCACTGCGTGTGGCCGAAGTAGCTGCCGCCGGTCATCGCCACCCGGCCGTCGCACCAGGGCTGCGCGCGCACCCAGGCGAGGGTGGCCAGGCCGTCCTCGTGCTCGGTGGTGAACGGCCGGAAGTGCCCGCCGGAGCCGAAGGTGCCGCGCGTGGACTGGACGAACACCTGGAACCCGCGCCGGGCGTACGGGGCGGCGAAGGCGTGCGCCAACAGTCCGGCCCGGCCGTAGGGGAGGCGGATGAGCACCACCGGCTGCGGGCCGCCGGCGCCGGCCGGCCGGTAGTGGTCGCCGAGCAGCGTCACGCCGTCGGGCATCGGGACGGCGACGTCCCGCTCGACGGTGTAGGGCACCGGCCGCAGCACCGCCCGCAGCGGCAGCCCCAGCGCCGCGTCCGCGAGCAGCCCGCCCAGCCTGGTCAGCACCGGCACGTCCTCGTCCTCCCGACTCCGCTGCGGCGCTCCCCGCCTGCGGTCGGAGGTCATCGTGGTGCCGCGGCCGGCCGGCCGCCAGGCGTGCGCGAGGGGTTCCCGCCGGCACCGGCGGAGGTCCACCATCGGCGGATGGACCTCGACGCGCGACTGAGGGAACTGGGCATCGAGCTGCCGGAGCCGAGGAGCCCGGCCGGGAACTACATGGCGGCCCGGCAGGTGGGGGACCTGCTGTACCTCTCCGGCGCGGGGCCGGTGCGGCCCGACGGGAGCCTGGTCACCGGCAAGGTCGGGGACGGCGGCGTGGACCTGAAGACGGCCCGGGAGGCGGCGCGGCTGACCGGGCTGCAGCTGCTCGGCACGGTCCGCGCCGAGCTCGGCGACCTCGACCGGGTGCGCGCGGTGGTGAAGCTGTTCGGGATGGTCAACTGCGCTCCCGGCTTCAACCGCACGCCCGCCGTCATCGACGGGTGCTCGGACCTGTTCGTCGAGGTCCTCGGCGAGCGCGGCCGCGGGGCCCGCTCGGCGGTGGGCATGGCCGAGCTGCCCTTCGACATCGCCGTGGAGATCGAGGCGGTCGTCCAGGTCGCCTGACGCCCGTGACGGACCCCAGGATCCTGCCGTTCGGCTCCTGACGCGGGGTCCTCCGGCGAGTAGCTTCGCTGTGGTGACCGTCCCCCAGGACCTGGACGCGGTCACCGGCCTCCGGCCGGGTGACCACCTCTGGCGGTCCTTCGCCGGCGACACGGACCTCGCCGCGGCGATCGTGCCCTTCCTCGACGAGGGGCGCCGCCGCGACGAGCAGCTGCTCCTGGTCGGGTGCTCGCGGCCGGCCCTGCTCGCTGCCGTGTCAGGGCTGCCGCACCGGGACGCGCTGCTCGCCGTCGGCCGGCTCGTGCTGCAGACGACGGGCGACGCCTGCTCACCCGACGGCGGACCCGTCGCCACGGACCTCGTGCAGCGTCACCGCGGCGCGACGCAGGCGGCGCTCGACGCCGGGCGCACCGGCCTGCGGGTGGCCGTGGACGTCACCGGGCTGCTGCGGCGCGGGCGGTCCGGCCGCCGCCTGCTGCACGCCTGCGGGCAGTTCGCCGACGAGACCGTGGGCGCCGTCCCCGTGACCGTGCTGTGCCTCTACGACGCGTCGGTGGGCCCGGAGGCCCTCGGCCCGGTCGCCGTCCTCCACCCGGTGCAGCACCCCGGGGACCGGCCGCCGCTGGCCCGCCTGTCCGGGCGGGGACCGGTGTGGTCGCTGCACGGGGAGGTGGACCTCACCGAGGCCGTGTACGTGGCGACCGCCCTCGTCGACGTCGCCGGCGACGCTCCCGGCGAGGTCGTCGTCGACCTGTCCGGCCTCGCCTTCCTCGACGTCGCGGGCGCGCGTGCCCTCCACAGCGCCGCCGGGGAGCTGGCCGGCCGGGGGATCGCCCTGCGGCTGGCGGGTGCGCACCGGAGCGTGCGCCGCTGTCTCGACCTGTTCGACCTCGATCTGTCCGGGTCGGAGCAGCGGTGACCCGGATGCGCCCGACCGGCGACTGGGACGGGACCCGGCTCGCGCACGAGGGGTTCGTGTTCTCCGCCGACGTGCAGCTCGTCGAGCGGGTCGTGCCCTTCGTCCTCGAGGGGTTCCGCCGGGAGGAGCCGGTGCTCGTCGTCGCCGGCGAACGCGTCCGGCGCCTGCTGGCCGAGCACCTCGGGACCGACCTCGGGCGGCTGGCGGTCTTCGCCGCAGCGGAGACCTGGTGGCGCGGTGGCCACGGCACGCTGCAGGCCTACGACCGCGACCTGCGCACCCTCCGTGCCACCACCCCCACCTGGCGGCTGGCCGCCGAACCGACCTGGCTCGCCCGTGAGGACGGTCGGGTGTGGAGCCGGTTCGAGGCGGTCGCGAACCGCTGCTACGACGCGATGCCCTACTACAGCCTGTGCCTGCACGACGCCCGCCGGCTCCCGGCCGAGGTCCTCCCGGCCGTGGACCGGTCCCACCCGCTCACCTGGGGCGGTGCCGCACCGGCGCCCGGACCGGCCTACGAGGACCCGGCCGGCTTCCTGCGCGCGGTCCAGCCCGCGTGGACCGCCCGTCCGGCGCACGCGGTCGTCGGCACCGTGACCGCACCCGTGCAGGGGCGCCGCGCCATCAGCGCCGCGGTGCCCTCCGACCGGCGGGCCCGGCTCGGCGACGTCGTCCTGGCCACCCACGAACTGCTGGCCAACGCACTGCGCGTCGCGGCGTTCGCCGAGCTCGCGACCTGGACCGACGGGGACACGTTCGTCGTCGAGGTCTCCGACGGCGGTCCCGGCCTGCCGGACGAGACGCTCGGCTACGTGCCGCCCGATCCGGAACGCGGTCCCCGGGGGATGTGGCTGGCCTGGAGCCTGGCCGACGACGCCGCCGTCCGCAGCGGCCCGGCCGGCACCGCCGTCCGGCTGCACTTCGGTCCCCAGCCGTGAGTCCGGTCAGGGGGCGTCGAAGAGGGTGACCCGGTCGGGCTCGGCGACGGGGAACGGGTTGGCCCACTCCGACGGCGTGCCGGTGATCGGCTGGGCGTCGGTGACCACCACGTGCGGCGTACCCGGGTAGACGGCGAGCACGCGGGCGGTCGAGGTGAGCTCCTCGGTGTGCTCGAGCAGCTCGCCGCGGCGCAGCGTCGTCGTCGTCCGCCGGCCGTGCAGCTCGCGGCCCACCTCGGCCACCCACGCGGCGCCGTCCTGGCGGAAGGAGATCGAGTGCACCCGCCGGCCCGGGGGCGCGGGCTCGCAGCCGGCGAACTCGGCGAGGGCCTCGTAGAGCCGCTCGGCCTGGTCGTCGTCGCTCGCGCGGGGGAGGAAGAAGGCGGCCACGGACCCATCCTGACCGCCGGTACCGACAGCCTCGGGATGCGGACCGTGCACCGGGCGTGCACCCTGGGTGCACACGCTCCGCTCCGGTCGAGTAGAGGGGGACTCCTCACCGGCGCACCGGGCCAGGTTCCGAGCTCATGCTCCCTGGCCCGGCTCCGAGGACCCAGGTCGTGCACGACCGGGTGTCACCCCTCCGGGTGTACCTCCGGCGCGCGGCTCACCGTCGCGCGCAGGACCCGGCCGCACACCAGCGTCGCCACCCCGGCCACGACGACGGCGAGCAGGCCGACGCGCAGGCTGGAGGCGTCGGCGATCGCGCCCACCAGCGGCGGCGAGGCCAGGAAGCCGATCCGCAGCAGCCAGTTGACCAGCGTCAGCCCGACGCCGTGCCGCAGCCCCGGCAGGTCGTCGGCGGCGGCGTACACGGCGGGGACGAGGGTGGCGACGCCGAGCCCCGCCATCGCGAAGCCGACCAGCGTCGTCGGCAGCGACGGGACGGCCAGAGCCAGCCCCATGCCGGCGGCGATGACCGCACCGCCCACGCGGGCCACCCGGCGCTGGCCGAACCGGTCGACGACGCGGTCGCCGGTCAGCCGCCCCACGGTCATCGCCACCGACAGCGCCACGAAGCCGAGGCCCGCGGTCGCGGCGCCGGTGCCGATCTCGCCGCGCAGGTACAGCGCGCTCCACGACGAGCCGGCGTCCTCGACGAACGCCCCGCAGGCGGCGAGCACGCCGAGGGCGGCCAGCGCGGGGAGGACGGCGCGCAGCGCGCCGCTCCCTCCGGTGGGCACGACGTCCTCGGCGACCTCCACCTGGTCGGGGCCCGGCAGCATCGACCGGTACGCCACCAGGGCGAGGACGGCGAACACGCCCGCGACCACCCCCAGGTGCAGGCCCAGCGGGATCCCCAGCCCGGCCGCCGCGGAGCCGAGCAGCCCGCCGGCGACCGCGCCGATGCTCCAGATGCCGTGGAAGGCGTTGAGGATCGACCGGTCGTAGGCCCGCTGCACGCGCAGGCCGTGGGCGTTCTGCGCGACGTCGACGACGGCGTCGAGCGCACCGGCCACGAACAGCGCGCCGGCCAGCAGCCACCACGACGGCGCGACGGACGCGCCCCAGACCGCCGCGGCGAGCGCCACCAGGCCGAAGGAGGCCACCCGCGCCGAGCCGAACCGCCGCATGAGCGCGGCCGAGGCCAGCGCGGAGACCAGCGCGCCGAGCGGGAGGGCGGCCAGCGCGGCGCCGAGGGAGGCGTTGGTGAGGTCGAGCCGGTCCTTGATCTCGGGCAGCCGCGGTACCAGGTCGGCGTAGAGGACGGCGTTGATGAAGAAGCAGGCGGCGACGGAGGCGCGGGCGGCGCGCAGCCGCGGCGGGGCGGCGGCCGGGGCGGCGTCGGGCACGGGACCTCTCTCGGGGTGCAGGGGGTGTGGTCCGACCGGGCAGGGCTGCGGCACCACCGATGAGTTTCGGCAGCCGTCGCGGTCGACAGGGCAGACCCCATCACACCCGGAGGCCCGAGATGTCCAGCACGCCGACCGCGCCCGCGCTCGAGACCCGCACCCTCGAGGTGCCCGGCGCCGTCCTCACCTACGACGTCCGGCCCGGCGCGCCGGTGCTGCTGCTGGTCGGCTCGCCCATGGGCGCGGAGGGCTTCGGCACGCTGGCCGGCTACCTCACCGACCGCACGGTGGTCACCTACGACGTGCGCGGCGCCGGGCGCAGCCGCCGCACCGACGGCGTGCCCACGAACACCCCCAAGGAGCACGCCGACGACATCTCCGCCGTGATCGACGCCGTCGGCGGCGGCCCGGTGGACCTGTTCGCCACCAGCGGCGGCGCGATCAACGCCCTGACGCTCGTGGCCCGCCGGCCGGAGCAGGTGCGCACGCTGGTCGCCCACGAGCCCCCCGTGGTGCACTACCTACCCGACGCCACCGAGGCCTCGGCCGCCACCCACGCGGTCGGCGAGGCCTACCGGCAGGGCGGTACCGGCCCGGGCATGGCCGCCTTCATCCGGCTGGCCTCCCACCGCGGGCCGGTGACCGCCGAGCTCGCCGGGCCGGCGCCGGACCCGGCGGGATTCGGCCTGCCCACCGAGGACGACGGGTCCCGCGACCACGCCCTGCTCGCGCAGAACCTCATCCCCTCCACGCACGCGGAGTTCGACGTCGCGGCGCTGCAGGCCGCGCCCACCCGGGTCGTGGTCGCCGTCGGTGCCGGGTCCGAGGGGGAGCTGGCGCACCGGGGCGGCGAGGGCGTCGCGGCGGCACTCGGCACGGCGCCGGTGGTCTTCCCCGGCGGCCACGGCGGCTTCATGGGCGGCGAGTTCGGTCAGGTGGGGGAGCCGGAGGCCTTCGCCGCGCGGCTGCGCGAGGTCCTCGACGGCGAGGTCGCTGACGGCGGGGTCCCCGACGGCGCGGCCTGAGGACCCTTGCCCGGCTCCCGGCGCAGCGGGAGGCTGATCCCGCCAGGACAGCCACGCCAAGCCGGGAGTGTCCGGGAGGTCGCCGTGGAAGCACGCGTGGGGGACAGGATCGTCGTCCGCTCGACCCACCAGGGGGAGCCGGACCGCACGGGACGGGTGACGGAGGTCCGCGGGCCGGCCGGGGGCCCGCCCTACGTCGTCCAGTGGGACGCCGACGGGCACACCGGCGTCTTCTACCCGGCCGGCTCCTGCACCGTCGAGCCGCAGCACGCCGGGACCTGACGCCCGCCCCGCCGGCGGCCGCACCCGCCGGCTGACCGGCGCGGTGTGCACGTGCCGCGCCGGGGGAGGGCTCGCCGCCGCGCTGCGTGCACACGCCGGCGCCCCGCGGCGAGGGAGTGCGTCTCAGCGCAACACGAGCTCCCGCGGTGGCGGTGCGACCGGGACCTGCGGGGCGGCCGCGCGCCGTCGGAAGACCAGCGAGCGCTGTACCGCGTAGCCGGCGCCTCCAGCAGCACCTCGGTGGCCACCTTGGCCGGCAGCAGCGGCATCCCCAGGCCGGTCAGGACGGCGAGCAGCGCGTAGTTGCCCGCGAGCAGCGGGACCGCCAGCGCCGTCGGCGACCAGATCGTCGGCCGTCGTCGTGGTCTCGTCGTACACCTCGACCGTGCCGTCGCGGTAGAAGGCCAGCCCCTCGCGGGCGCCCTCGTCGCGGTAGACGACGCCGTTGCGGATCTCGATGCCGGTGTCGCGGAAGCCGCGGTAGTCGCCGTTGACCGCGAACACCGCGCCGTTGTCCTCGGCGATGTCGGAGGTGTCCTCGGTGATGTTGGTGCCGAAGGCGTCCTGCGCGAAGGCCGACCGCAGCACCGTGGCGTCGGGGAGGGTCGCGTCGGCGACGTGGTAGGTGACCGTGCTGTCGCCGCTGCCGGTGGTGACCGTGGAGACGGTCATCGAGGCGTCCCCGGAGGTGGAGGTGTCGCCGGTGACGGTGCCGGTCGCGCTGCCGGTGTCGGCGCCGGTCACGTCCTGGGCGGCCTCCTAGGCGGAGACGTCGGCGATCTCGACGTGGTCGACGACGAACCGGTCGAGCGCCCAGGCCGTGCCCCCGCCGGCGGCGAGCGTGACGGTGGTGGCCGCGGCGATGACGGCGTTGCGGACCCGGCGGCGGCGGGGTCGGGGGGTCTGGGACATGCCGTCCCCTGTGACGGCCGGGTCTGGGAGGGGCGTGGACCCTCCCTGGGAGATCACTGCGGACCGTCACCGGTCCTCACTGTGTGCTGTCTCACCCCGCCTGGAGGCGTTCACAGGGAGCTTCGAGGCGACGCCCAGTGACATCGCATCGACGGACGGCAACGTGCTCGTCGTCCCGCCGTCGACCCTCGGAAAGCCGGATGTCACCCACCTCGCTCCTGTTCGCCGCCGACCTGCTCGCCATCGGCCTGCTCGCCTTCGGCATCTACTTCCCCCGCCACCGCCGGCGTGACCTGGTGGTCGCCTACGTGGGCGCGAACGCCGGCGTGCTCGCCGTGTCCGCCGCGCTCGAGAGCAGCGGGGTGGGCGCGGGCCTGGGCCTGGGGCTGTTCGGCGTGCTGTCGATCATCCGACTGCGCTCCACCGAGCTCGACCAGCACGAGGTCGCCTACTACTTCACGGCGCTCGCGCTGGGCCTGCTCGGCGGCTTGGGCGACGGCGCCCCGGTGCTCGCGGTCTCGCTCATGGCGCTGCTCGTGGCGGTCACGTACGTCGCCGGCCACCCTGCCCTGTTCCGCCGTTATCCCCAACAGCTCGTCGTCCTGGACGCCGCGTTCACCGACGAGCCCACCCTGATCGGCTCCCCGGAGGCACTGCTCGACGCCCGCGTGCACCAGGTGACCGTGCAGCGGGTGGACCTGGTCGACGACACGACCTGGGTCGACGTCCGGTTCGAGCGGCCACGGGTCCGCGCCGCCGCAGCGGCGGTCGGGGAGGCCCGGACCGCCGCCGTCCCGCAGGACGGGCACGCGCTGCTCCGCTCAGCACCGGTGCAGCCGTGACCGCCGCCGTGCCGCTGCCGCCCGGCGCACCGGCGCTGCCCTCGGCCGCGGACCTGGAGCCGGTGGGTCTGGCCGAGCTCGTCGAGCGTGCCGCACTGCAGACCCGCGTCGACCGCAAGTACCTGCTGTCCCTGACCGACGCCGACGCCGTCCTCGCGGCACTGGCCGCCGAGTGTCCGGTGCGGGTGCTCGACGCCGGCGGACAGCGGGACTTCGCCTACGGCTCGCTGTACTTCGACACGCCCGACCTCGCCGGCTACCACCTCGCGGCGCGCGGCCGGCGGCGCCGGTTCAAGGTGCGCCGGCGCACCTACCTCGACAGCGGCGACGCGTTCTGCGAGGTCAAGACCCGCGGCCGCCGCGGCGAGACCGTCAAGCAGCGCGTGCAAGCAGCGCGTGCCCGCCGACGGCGCGGGGCTCGGCGGCGCCGGCGCCTTCGTCGAGCAGGTGCTCGACGACGCGGGCCTGGGCTGGGTGCGCAGCGGCGACCTGCGGCCGGTGCTGGCCACCCGGTACCGCCGCACGACCCTGCACCTGCCCGGCGCACGGGCCGGAGCCGGTCCCGCCGCCGACGCGCGGATCACCGTGGACACCGGCCTGACCTGGTCACTGCCGGGGGGCCGCGCGCTGACCCTCCCGGGGCTGGCCGTCGTCGAGACCAAGTCCGGAGCGGCCGCCTCGGCCGCCGACCGGGCGCTGTGGCGCGCCGGGCACCGGCCCAGCCGCGTCTCCAAGTACGGCACCGGGCTCGCCGCGCTGCGCGGTGACCTGCCCGACAACCGCTGGTGCCCGGTGCTGCGGCGCCACTTCTCCTCCCTGACCCCCGTTCCCGCCCCCTCTCCCGACAGGACCCTCCCGTGCGACTGACGAAGACCCGTACCGCCCTCTCCGGTGCGCTGATCGCCGCCGTGCTCGCCGCCTGCACCGCCGAGGCCGCCGGCACCACCGCCTCCGGTGGCACCGCGAGCGTCTCGGCGGAGCAGGTGGCGGCCAGCAGCGGCACCACCGTGGCCGACGCCGTCGCCGCCGACGCGACCGCCACCGCCGGCGACGCCGCCTACGCCGAGGCCGACGTCGTGGACGTGACGCTCACCGGCGACTCCGCCGAGAGCGACTCCGACGCGGTCACCGTCGACGGCGGCACCGTCACGATCACCGCCGCGGGCACCTACCGCCTCTCGGGCACCCTCGCCGGCCAGGTCGTCGTCGACAGCCCCGACGACGGCGTCGTGCGCATCGTGCTCGACGCCGCGGAGATCACCTCCTCGACCACGTCCGCGCTGGCCGTCGTGGACGCCGGGAGCACGGTGGTCGTGCTCGCCGACGGCTCCACCAACTCGCTGTCCGACGGCTCCGCCCACGGCACCGGCGACGGCGAGCCCAACGCCGCGCTGTACAGCTCCGCCGACCTGACGATCGCCGCCACCGGCTCGCTGACCGTCACCGGCAACGCCAACGACGGCATCACCAGCCAGGACGGTCTGGTCATCGCGTCGGGCACCGTCACCGTCGACGCGGTCGACGACTGCGTCCGCGGCAAGGACTGGCTCGTCGTCCAGGACGGCACGCTCACCGTCACCGCCGGCGGCGACGGGCTGACGTCCGACGACACCGAGGACACCACGCGCGGCTACGTGTACGTCGCGGGCGGCACGGTCGACGTGACCGCCGGCGGCGACGGTCTGTCCGCAGCCACCGCGACGTCGTCGTGGGTGCCGGCACCGTGAGCGTCGAGACCGGCGGCGGCAGCTCCGGGACCGTGGCCGACGACGGCTCGGCCAAGGGCCTGGAGGGCGACGTCAGCGTGGTGGTCGGGGACGGGGCGACCGTCGACGTCGACGCCGCCGACGACGCGGTCCACTCCGACGGCGTCGTGAGCGTCACCGACGGCACGCTCACCCTGGCCACCGGCGACGACGGAGTGCACGCCGAGGCCGACCTCACGGTGGCCGGCGGCACGCTCACGGTCTCGCGCTCCTACGAGGGCCTGGAGAGCGCGGCGATCACCATCGCCGGCGGCGACCTCGCGCTGACCGCCAGCGACGACGGCGTCAACGTCTCCGGCGGCAACGACGGGTCGGGGCAGCTGGGCCCCGGCGGCAGCAGCGACTCGTCCTCCGGCTCGGGCACGCTGACCATCACCGGCGGGACCACGGTGGTCGACGCCGGGGGGACGGCCTGGACGCGGCCGGGACGGGCACGATGACCGGCGGCACCGTGGTGGTCAACGGCCCGACGGAGAGCGGCAACGGCTCGCTCGACCTCGACGGCGGGCTGGCGATCAGCGGCGGCACGCTGCTGGCCGCGGGGAACTCCGGCATGGCGCAGTCGCCGGCGGACTCCTCGGCGCAGGGCTGGGTCGCCGCGACGCCGGACTGGACCGTGTCCGAGGGCACCGTCGTCTCCGTGGTCGCCTCCGACGGCACGGTGCTGGCCACCTACACCGCCCAGGTGGACTTCTCCTCGCTGGTCTACTCCTCGGCCGACGTGCAGAGCGGCGCGGAGTACTCGGTGGTGTCCGGCGGCAGTGCCTCCGGCGACGAGGTGGGCGGCCTGTCCTCCGGCGGCGACGCCGGGGACGGCGAGGTCGCCACCGCGACGGCGGGCGAGGCGCTCGCCGGCGGCATGGGTGGTGGCCCGGGCGGCGGTCCCGGCGGCGGCCGCGGCTCCGGCGGCTGACCGACCGGTGTCCCGGGCGCGGTGTGTCCCCCCACCGCGCCCGGGACCCCGACCACGTCGCGTCGCGTGCACACGCCGACGCCCCCGCCGCAGGGATGCGGCGGGGGCGTCGGTCGCCGGTTCAGCCCTGCGGGTCCTCCGCGGCCGGGGGACCCTGCGCGCCCTCCGGTCCCTCGGCCAGCAGCAGGTACAGCGAGCGGCGGGCCTCGGCCAGGACCCCGGCCGCGGCGGTGAACTGGGCCTCCGTGCCGGTGCGCGCCACCTGGCGGACCGCGCCGTGCAGCTGCTCGAGCAGGCCGCGCAGGTCCGCAGGCGGAGTGCCCTCGGCAGCGCCGGCGAACGGGTCGCCCCCCGTACCGCGCAGCTGCTCCGCGGTGCTGCGGCCGGTGTCGGTGAGCGTGGCGAGCTTGCGGCCGGCGTCGGCGGTGACCGTCACCAGCCCCTCGTCCTCGAGCTGGCTCAGCGTCGGGTAGATGGCACCCGGGCTGGGGGTCCAGCGGCCGCCGCTGCGATCGGCGATGGCCTGCATGAGCTGATAGCCGTGCATGGGCTGCTCGGCCAGGAGCAGCAGCACGGCGGCGCGGACGTCACCGCGGGGTGCCCGCCCGCGGCCCCGCCGGCGCAGGCCGGCCGTGGGGTCGAAGCCGGGGCCGAAGCCGGGACCGCCCTCGCGGCCGCGCCACCCGGGTCCCCCGAAGCCGGGTCCGCCGAAGCCCGGGCCCCCGAAGCCCGGGCCCCCGGAGCCGAAGCCTCCGGAGCCGAAGCCCCCGGGACCGGGGCCCCCGGTCGCCCCGGGCCCTGCGACGCCGAAGCCGAAGCCCTGCGGGCGGTGGCCGTGGCCGCCGTGCTGCTGGCCGCCGTGCCCGGGGCCGCCGTGTGGGTGGCCACCGTGTCGGTGTTCCCCGTGCTGACCGTGCGGGCCCTGCCCGCCGTGGGAGGGACGGCGGCCGGGCCGCCAGCCCTCGAAGCGTGGATCGAACTCCATGATTGTCCTCCTGACGTATCAGATGACAGTAACGATATGTCGTTAACCGTCACGATGCAAGGACTCGATCTCCGACGTGGCGATCGCCTGGACCGCCGCCTCGCCGAGCGCGTCCACCTCGGGAGCCAGGGCGCGCAGGTCGACCGGCTCCGGTGTGCGGAGCAGGGTGGCGAGCCGGGCGGCGACGTCGTCGATCCGCTGTGCCGGGGAGACGCCGGGAGCGGCCGGTTCCGGTGGCAGCGCGGTCCAGGGCTGGGCGACCTCGGCACTCAGGGCCGGCAACCGACGCAGCAGGGCCGCGCACCCGGCAGCCAGTCGCCACCAGGTACCGGTGCGCAGCTCCGGCGGCCCGGAGGAGCCCGCGGCCGCCCAGCGCAGCAGCCGGACGACGTCGCCCCAGACGACGTCGGAGACGACGTCGTCGACGGGCCGGCCGCCGGGGGAGCGATGCGCGAGCACGAGGGCTCGGGTGGCGTGCGGGTCGAACAGCCAGCGGGCAGGGTCGCCGTCCATGACGGCACGCTGGGCCCCCGGCCTCCCGGGAGCCTGAGCGTGCCCTGGCAGGGACCTGGCAGCTCAGCCCAGGGCGCCGAGCACGGCGACGGCGGCGGCGTCGAGGGCGGCGCGGGCGCGCGCCCACGACGTCGCCACCGGGAAGTCCCCGAGGAGCACGACCACCCGACCGTCGGGCAGCACGCCGGCCGAGTGCAGCTGCCGCCGGCCGTCCACGCAGCACATCCAGCCCTGCTTGGCCGCCACGCCGGCCGCCCCCTGGAGCAGCCCGAACACCTGGTCGAAGCCGTCGGCCGCGGTCGCCGTGGTGGCCCGCATCCACCCGAGCAGGAGAGCCGCCGGCGCGCTCCCGGACGCCGCGGCCAGGCCGGCCAGGAACGTGGCGACGTCGGCCGCGCTCGTGGTCGCCTCGCCCCACTCGCCCGCGACCACCGGCGGCGCGGTGGCGGTCAGCCCCGTGTCGGCCGCCGCGGCGGTGAGCAGGGCCGCGCCGTCGAAGCGGTCCCACAGCACGCTCATCGCGCCGTCGCCGGAGCGCACGACCGCCCGCTCCATGAGCGCGAGGTCGCGGTCGCCGAGCTCGAGCGCGCCGGTGGCGTCGAGGGCGAGCAGACGGCCCACGACGAGGAGCTTCACGAGCGAGGCGGTGTAGCGGACCTCGCCGGAGGAGGGGCCCGCGACCAGCGGCCGCCCGGCGGCGTCCAGGACGACGACGTCGACCGTGCCGCCTGCCGCAGCGGCCGCTGCGTCCACCCCGGCGAGCACCGTGGCCGCGTCCACCGGAGCCGGCGGTGTCACCGGCGCGCTCGCGGGGGACTGCGCGGGGGCCCCGGAGGGCCGCGGCACCACCGCGGCGTGAACCGTGCCCGGGGCGGGCGCGGCCGGGGTGGGCGCGGCGGGGGTGCCGTCCCGGACCAGCAGCACGACCGCCAGCACGCCGCCCGTGGTGACCACCAGGACCGACGCCAGCACCACGGTCAGCGCCGCGGTGACCAGCCGGGAGGCCGTCCTCCGGCGCGGGGGCAGCGGGTGTGCGGTGATCACGCTCCCAGGGTGGACCCGTTCCCTGTCGGGGAGGTGGCCATCTTGTTGCCGGTTCCGTCGCGGGCGAGGCGGGCGCGGACCAGCGCGACCAGGTCCGCCAGGTCCGGGGGCGGGCTGTCGGCCCACCAGGCCAGCCTCACCGGCACCCACGGCGCGTCCCGGAGGGGCCGGTAGACGACGCCGGGCCGCGGGTGCTGTCGCGCGGTGGCCTCGGTGGTCACCCCGGCGGCCTGGCCGGCGGCGATGGCGGTCAGCCACGCGTCCACCCCGCGCACGTCCCGGATCGCCGCGGGCTCGTGCGTTGCGGTCCACAGGTCCCTCGTCGTCGTCCCGGTCCCGCCGTCGGAGGCGAGGACGCGCCCGGTGAGGTCGGCCAGCCGGACGCTGCGCCGGCGGGCCAGTGGATCGTCGGCGGCCACCACGGCGTAGCGCCGCTCCCGCCCCACCTCCGCCGTCGCCAGGCGCGGGTCACCCGGCGGCCGGCGCAGGACGGCGACGTCGGCCAGGCCCTCCGTTAGGCCGGCGGTCGGGGTGTTGGACTGCACGAACAGCAGCGCGGCCCCGGGGTGGGCGTCGGCCCAGGCGCGCTGCACGGCAGCGGTGTGCCGGCCGAGCGCGGCCCAGGCGTAGCCGATCCGCAGCTCGTCCCGGGCCCGCTCGGCGGTGCGGCGGAGCGCGGCGACCTCCTCCAGCACGCGGCGGGCGTGCGCGGCCACCCGGATGCCCGCCGGGGTGAGCGCCACCGTCCGGGTGGTGCGGTGCAGCACCCGCGTCCCCAGTGCGCGCTCCAGCGCGGCGACCGTCCGTGACACCGACGCCTGCGTCGTGTGCAGGGCGGCCGCGGCGGCGGTGAACGTCCCGGTGTCGACGACGGCGAGCAGCGCCCGCAGCTGGCGCACCTCGGGATCCATACGCCGACCGTATCGCCGGGCCCGGCCCAGGCATTTCCCCCCGGCGTCCGGGCTGCTCAGGATGGGTCAGGTGAACAGCGCCCCCGGCACGCCGCCGTCCACCCGGTCCCGGACCGCCCGGAGCGTGGTCACCCTGCTGGCCGGCTCGGCCAGCAACCAGGTCGGTGCCGCGCTCGGCGCGCACGCCTTCCCCGCCGTCGGGCCGGCCGGGGTGGTCGGCGTCCGGCAGTGGGTGGCCGCGGCGGTCCTCGTGCCGCTGGCCCGCCCGGACGTCCGGCGGATGACCTGGCCGCAGTGGTGGCCGGTGCTGCTGCTGGCCGCCGTCTTCGGGGCGATGAACCTGGCGCTCTACTCGGCGATCGAGCGGGTCGGGCTGGGGCTGGCGGTCACGCTGGAGTTCCTCGGGCCGCTGGCCGTCGCCCTGGCCGGGTCGCGGTCGCGGCGGGACCTGCTCGGCGCCCTCGTCGCGGCCGCCGGCGTGTGGCTGCTGGTCCTGCCCGGGGGATCCAGCGACTGGGCCGGCATCGGGCTCGGGCTGGCGGCGGCCTGCTGCTGGGCGGCCTACATCCTGCTCAACCGGGTCGCCGGCGCGCGGCTGCCCGGGCTGCAGGCCCCGGCGATCGCGACGGCGCTGTGCGCGCTGGCGGTGACCCCCGTCGTCGTCGTGCTGGTGGTCCAGCAGCGGCTCACCGGCGCACCGCTGGCGTACGCCGTCGCCGCCGGGGTCCTGGCCTCCGCCGTGCCGTACGCCGCCGACCTGGTGGCGCTGCGCCGGGTGACGCCCCGGGCCTTCGGCGTCCTGTGCAGCGCGCACCCGGTGTGGGCTGCGCTGGCCGGGACGCTCCTGCTGGGGCAGGCGCTGGCGCTGCACGAGTGGGCCGGGGTGGCCGTGGTGGTGCTGGCCAACGTCGTGGCGGTGCTGCACGCCTCCCCGGCGCCGCGGCCGGCGGAGGTCCACAGCGCCGCCACGGCCGCCTGACAGCTACACCACAGGAACGTCCTCCACAGTGAGGGGCGTCGACCGGAGCAGCCGGCCGCAGCCCGACCGAGGAGAACACCGTGCGCAAGAAGATCGTGCTCGCTACGACGGCCGGCGTCCTGGCCGTCGGCGGCGGCCTCGCGTTCACCGTCCCGGCCATCGCCGACGACGAGACGACTCCCGAGACTGCGGCGACCTCGGTCGAGGACCGCATCCGCGACGCGCTCTCCGGCCTGGTCGACGACGGCTCCCTCACCGCCGAGCAGGCCGACGAGGTGGCCACCACGCTCAGCGACGCCGACCTCCGCGACCACGGCTCCGGTCCCTGGCCGGGCCTGTCGGTCGCCGCGGAGACGCTGGGCCTGTCCGAGGACGACCTGCGCACCGCGCTCGAGGCCGAGGGCGCCACCCTCGCCTCGGTGGCCGGAGACCAGGGCGTCGCGGTCGAGGACCTCGTCGCCGCGCTGGTCCAGGCCGGACGCGAGCGCCTCGAGGAGGCCGTCGCCGAGGGCCGGCTGACCCAGGAGCAGGCCGACGAGCGCGCGGCCGAGATGCAGACGTGGGTGACCGACATGGTGAACGGCGCCGGCTCCGGCGACCGCGGTCCGCACGGTGGCTGGGGCCGCGGCTGGGGCGGCGGCTGGGGCGGCGGCCCCGACGGGGACGACGACTGACCCGCTCCCCGTCCGTGGCGCCGCTCTCCCCGGGAGGGCGGCGCCGTGGCGCGCGGGCGACGGCCGTCGGCGCGCCGCGGCGGGTAACCTCCGCGCCCCCGCCCGGCGCGCACCGCCCGGACGGAGGACCGAGGAGGCGACCGTGCCGACCCTGACGACCCCCCTCACCGACCCGGCCCCCGACCCGCGCCCCGACCGGGGCGCCGGGCAGCGGCTGCTGGTCGTCGTCGGCGGCCTGCCCGGCAGCGGCAAGACCACGATGGTGCGGCGGCTGCTCGGCGACGGCGTCCCCGGGGTGACGTCGGTCGACTCCGAGGACGTCGCCGCCCGCTGGCGCACCGGCGCCCGCGTGCCCTACCGCTTCGTGCGCCCGTTCGTGCACACCCGGCACCGGTTCCGGGTGCTGCGGGCGCTCGCCGGGGCCGCCCCGGTCGTGGTGCTCTCCGACCCGTGGACCAGCCGCTGGTGGCGCCCGGTGGTGCGGGGCACGGCCTCCCTGACCGGCCGCACCGTGCGCCTGGTGCTGCTCGACGTGAGCCCCGGCGACGCCGCCGACGGTCAGTGCATCCGCGGCCGCCGCATCCCCGAGGGCCGCATGCGCCGGCACGCCGGCCGCTGGGACCGCTACCTCGCGGCCGGACCGCTGCCCGGCGACGCGCTCGTCCTGGACCGCCCGGGGGCCGGCCAGCTCAGCCTCGGGGAGCTGCTGGGGGCAGCTCCTGCGGAGCCGGCGGCGGGCTGAGGGTGCCGGTCAGGCCCAGCGCCCGCTCCAGCACGCGCAGCCGGTAGGCCGCCGTCAGCACGGCGAACCACACCACGAGCGCCGGCAGCACGATCTGGAAGACCGGGTCCGCCGCCTCGGTGAGCCCGAAGTAGTCGGTGAACGACGGCCAGAACAGCCCGGCGGAGAACACCACGACCAGCGCGGCGACCAGCAGCGCCGGGCGGCGGTCGCCGTCGGGGCGGGTCCAGGCGGCGAACCACCGGTTGGGCGGCTTGAGGAACAGGACCAGCAGGAACGCCGCGTAGGACACGAACGTCGACAGGCCGGTCTGCGCGCCGATGGTCGCCGCCGCCTCGGCGAACCCGACGTCGTCGGAGGACAGCCCGGTGTAGTCCTCGAACTCGTCGCGGACGAACGGGGGGAGGTCCGTGCCGGAGAGGCCCTCGAGCAGGCCGGTGTAGAGCCGGGTGTAGACGGCGACGCCGGCGGCCGCGGTGACCAGCATGGCCGGGACGACGAACCGCCACAGCGTGGTGAGCAGGTGCGGGTCGGGCGCCTGCGGGCGGGCCCAGGCGGTGAGGAACAGCGTCGGGACGCCGACCGTCAGCAGCGTCAGCCCCACGTTGGCGGGGGAGTAGGGGAACCCCAGCCCGAGCATGGTGACGGCGAGGATGACCAGCCCCTGCGTGCCGACGCGGGCGAGGAAGACCTGCATGGAGGTGCTGATCCCGGTGATGATCCGGCGGCCCTCGTGCGCGGCGGGCAGCAGCGCGCCCAGGGAGTCGCCGGTGAGCACGATGTCGGCGACGTCGCGGGTGACCGCGCTGCCGCTGGCCATCGCCACGCCGACGTGCGCCCGCTTGAGCGCGCGGGCGTCGTTGACGCCGTCGCCGACCATGGCCACGTAGCCGCCCTGCCGGCGCAGCGCGTCGACCAGGCGCTCCTTCTGCTCCGGGGCGATGCGCCCGAACACCGTCGTCCGCCCGACGACGGCGTCGAGCTCCTGCTCCGACAGGCCGGCGAGGGCCGGGCCGGCCACCGGCTCCCCGGGCTCGAGCCCCGCCTGGCGGGCCAGCGCGGCCACGGTGGACGGGTCGTCGCCGGAGATGACCTTCACCGCGACGCCGTCGGCGGTGAGCCGGGCGAGGGTCTCGACGACGTCGGCGCGCAGCTCGTCGGCCAGCGCGACCACGGCGAGCGGCTGCAGCTCCGGCAGCCGGGCCCGGCCGGTGTCGTCGCGCAGCGGGGCGTCCCGGTGCGCGCGGGCCAGGACGAGCACCCGCAGGCCCCCGGCGGTGAGCTCGCGCACCGGGCGCCCAGCGGCGGGCCGGTCAGCCGCGGCGCCAGCGTGTCGGGGGCGCCGAGGACCAGCACGGCGTCGCCGGTGCGCAGCGCGCTCCAGCGCAGCGAGGAGGAGAACGGCACCTCCTCGGTGACCGGCACCGCCTCCCCGGGCAGCACGTCGGCCAGCGCCGTCGTCGTCAGGTTGCCCGCGGCGGCGCTGCGGGCCATCGACCCGAGCAGCCGCTCGACCTCCGCGGCGGGGACGTCGCCGACCGGGCGCACCTCGGCCAGCGACAGCCGCCCGGTGGTCAGCGTGCCGGTCTTGTCGGTGCAGACGACGTCGACGTTGCTCACCGACTCCACCGCGTTGACCTGCTGGACCAGTGCACCGCGCCCGGCGCTCCGCGCGGCACCGACGGTGTAGGCGACGGCGACGAGGAAGAACAGGCCGTAGGGCACCAGGCCCGAGAGCACCGCGGTGGTCTGCACGGTCCGGACGAGCGTGAACCCCTCGAGCGCGGCCTGCGCCAGGATCGTCACGCTCATCAGCAGGACCAGGAGCATCACCAGCCGGACGACGAAGTCGATCCGCCGCTGCAGCGGCGTCTTGTCGGTGGAGACCCGCCGCGCCTCGGCGGTCAGCCGGCCCGCGTAGGACGCCGCCCCGACGTCGCGGGCCAGCTGGGTGCCCTCCCCGCCGACGACGAACGAGCCCGACAGCAGGTCCCCGCCGGGCTCCTTGGGCAGCGCCTCGGACTCGCCGGTGAGCAGCGACTCGTCGACCTCGAGCCGCCCGCCGAGCACCGGCCCGTCGACGACGACCTGCGCGCCGGGGACCAGCCGCAGCACGTCGCCGCGCACGACCTCCTCCGGCGGCACCTCGACGTCGGCGCCGTCGCGCACCACGGTCACCGTGCCGCGGGCCAGCAGCTGCAGCCGGTCGAGCTTGCGCTTGGCGCGGATCTCCTGGACCGCGCTGATCGCGGCGTTGACCAGGCCGAGACCCACGCTGGTGAAGGCGTCGCTGTAGCGGCCCAGCGCCAGCAGCGCGGCGCCGATGGTGAACAGGATGACGTTGAAGAAGGAGAAGACGTTGGTGCGCAGGATGACGCCGTAGCTGCGCGAGGACGCGCTGACCGCGACGTTGCCCTCCCCGCGCCGGTGCCGCTCCCGCGCCTCTGCCGCGGTCAGGCCGCCGGGCTCCACCGTGCCGGGCGCGGGGGGCGGCGACTGCGTCTTCACCGGGACGACGATGACAGGCCCGGCGGCGGAGGGCAGGGCGTGGCGCACGCTCCTCAGCCGACTCCTGCCCGGTGTCCAGGGAACGCGCAGCCGCGCCGCGCACCGTGACGGCATGACGACGCGAGTCCTGCCGGGGCGCGGTCCGACGACGGGCGCCCGGTCCCGCTCGCTGCGGGCGCGGCTGCTGTGGGCCTTCCTGGTACCCCTGGCCCTCGTCCTCGCCGTCGTCGGGACCGCCGCGACCGCCGCGGTCCACGGGGAGCTGCTCGGTCAGGTCGACGACCGGCTGGCCGCCGCCGTGGACCGGTCGGCGCACGCCGACGGCGCCCCCGGCGACGGCGAGGCGGGGGACGGCGAGGCGGGGGACGGCGAGGCGGGGGACGGGGACGGGCCGGACTTCCTGCTGGTCCCCGGCCAGGGCGACGGGACGCTGGGCGCCCGCGTCGTGGACGGCGCCGTCGTCGAGGCCGCCGTCATCGGGACCGGGGGCGAGGGCGAGGCGCTGACCCGGGAGCAGGCGGCGGTGCTGGCCGGCGTGCCCGCCGACGACGTCGCACGCACCGTCGACCTCGGCCCGCTCGGCGACTACCGGGTGGTCGCGACGGCGACCGGCGACGGCGGGGCGATCGTCACCGGCCTCCCGCTGGCCTCCGCCGAGACGGCCCTCGTGCGGCTGGTCGCCGTCGAGGCGGTCGCCGGCCTGCTCGGGCTGCTCGCCGCCGGCGCCGTCGGGTCGGTGGTCGTGGGCCGCACGCTGCGCCCGCTGCACCGGGTCGCGGCCACCGCCGGCCGGGTCGCCGAGCTGCCGCTGTCCAGCGGGGAGGTGCAGCTGGCCGAGCGGGTGCCCGCGGCGCACACCGACCCGCGGACCGAGGTGGGCCGGGTCGGTGCGGCGCTCAACCGGCTGCTGAACTCGGTGGAGTCCGGCATAGCCGCACGGCAGGCGTCGGAGACCCGGCTGCGCCGCTTCGTCGCCGACGCCAGCCACGAGCTGCGCACCCCGGTCACCTCCATCCGTGGCTACACCGAGCTGGTGCGCCGGCGGGGCGGGCTGCCCGAGGACGCCGACGCCTCGCTGCGCCGGGTGGAGGCCGAGGCGGTCCGCATGTCCGGTCTGGTCGACGACCTGCTGCTGCTCGCCCGCCTCGACGCCGGCCGCGAGCTCGCCGTGGACACCGTGGACCTCACCGGGCTGGTCATGGACGCCGTCAGCGACGCCCACGCCGCCGGGCCCGCGCACTCCTGGCGGGTGGACCTGCCCGCCGCGGCCGTGCTGGCCCCCGGCGACGCCGCCCGGCTGCACCAGGTGCTGGCCAACCTGCTGGCCAACGTCCGCACGCACACCCCGCCCGGCACCACGGCGACGACCCGGCTGCGCGCCGAGGACGGCACCGCCGTGCTCGAGGTCGCCGACGACGGCCCGGGCCTCCCCGCCGGCCTGCTGCCCGGCGTGTTCGAGCGGTTCGCCCGCGGGGACGCCTCGCGCTCGCGGGCCAGCGGCAGCACCGGCCTGGGCCTGGCGATCGTGGCCGCCGTGGTCGAGGGGCACGGCGGGACGGTCGGCGTGGACAGCCGGCCCGGGCGGACGGTCTTCACCGTGCGGCTGCCCGGCGCCACGGTGGCCGAGTTCGAGGACGACGACGCCGAGGAGCCCGCGCCGGCCCCCGCCTGACTAGGCCGGGGCCAGGCGGCGGCACTCGGGGCAGACGTCGTCGGCACCCAGCCCGCGGCTGCCGTTCCACGCCCCCTGGACGACGGCGACCGGCGTGCCGCAGGCGGCCACCCACGGCGGCGGCCCGTCGGCGGCCTCGCGCGGGACGGCGTGCGCCCGGCTGCTCTCCTGGTCCCGGCCGGCCGCGTGCCCGCGCCCCGTGCTCGTCACCGCCCCAGTCTCCCCGCAACCGGCTCGACGGGCCGCGACGGAGGCGGGCAGGCCGCGCCCCGTGCGGACGACCGAGCACCGGGTGAGCGCAGCGGAGGGGATCGACCTGTGGGTCGAGGAGCGCGGCGACCCGGCCGCGCCGCCGCTGCTCCTGGTCACGGGCGCCGACGCCGGCGTCGTGGGCTGGCCCGGGGAGCTCGTCGACCTGCTCGCCGCCCGGCACCGCGGAATCCGCTACGACCACCGCGACACCGGCCGCAGCAGCGCCGTGTGCGACCGGGCGCCCTACGCGATCCGCGACCTGGCCGGCGACGCCGTCGCGGTGCTCGACGGCCTCGGCGTCGAGCGCGCGCACGTCGTCGGGATGTCCCTGGGCGGCACGCTGGTGCAGCTGCTGCTCCTCGACGCGCCGCACCTGCTGCGCAGCGCCACGGTGTTCGCCACCTCCGCGCTCGGCGCCGGACTGGCCGACGTCGCGGGCACCGGCGGTCTGCCCGGCCCGGCTCCCGAGCTGCTGGCCCACTGGCAGACGATGGGGGAGGCGCGCGACCGTGAGGCCGAGCTGGACTGGCGCGTCGAGCACTGGCGGCTGCTGTCCGGGGGCGCTGCCCTTCGACGCCGCCTGGTTCCGGGCGCAGGAGGAGCGCACGATGGAGCACGCCGGCACGGTGCGCAGCCCGGTCGCCCACGCCCTCGCCGACCAGTCGGGCCTCGACCGCGGTGCCGAGCTGGCCGGGGTGCGGGTGCCCACCCTCGTCGTCGAGGCCCCCGAGGACCCGATCAACCCGCCGCCGCACGCGGCACACCTCGCGGCCGCGATCGGCGGCGCGCGGCTGGTGACCGTCCCGGGCACGGGGCACGCGCTGCCACCCGTGGTGCACGGGCCGCCGGCCGCGGCGGTCACCGCGCACACCGCCGCCGCGGACGCTGGCACGGCGGTCGGCTGACCGGCTGACCGGCTGCCCCGCCGATGGCGTGTGACCTGCGCGACACGCCCGGCGGACCATCCGGCCTCGCGGTGTGCTCGGCTGCCGCGCACCTCCGGCGCCGTGGCCGGGGCGGACCCGACCCGTTCCTGCGGAGGACCCGGCGCGCCCCCTGCGGAGGTGACCCTCCGCAGGGGGCGCGCCGCGTTCCGATCCGGCCGGGCCCCGTCCGGTCCAGGATGTCGGCCGTGACCGCCCCGTCGACGCCGCTGCCGTGGTTCCCCGCGGCCGAGGCGCCCGGCGGGCGGCCGGTGCCGGCACGGGCCGGGGGTGGGCTCGACCGGCTGGTCCTCGACCCCGCCGCGGTCTCCCTGGCCGGCCCGCGCGGGCACGACCAGGACGCCGGGTACGCCGGCCCCGGGCTGCTCGTCGTCGCCGACGGCGTGGGTGGCGGCCGGGGCGGTGCCACCGCGGCCCGGGTGGCCGTCGGCGAGGTCGTCCGCCGCGCGGCCGCCGCCCGCGCGGACGGCACCGAGGCCGCGCCCGACGCCGGCCTCGCCGGGACGCTCGCCGCCGCCGACGCCGCCGTCCGCGCGGCCGCCGCCGCGGACCCGGCGCTGACCGGCATGGCCACCACCTGCACCGCCGCCGTGCTGGCCCGCGACGGGCGGGTCGTCGTCGCCCACGTCGGGGACAGCCGCGCCCTGCTGCTGCGCGGCGGCGTCCTCACCCGGCTGACCACCGACCACTCGCTGGTGCAGGCCCTCGTCGACTCGGGCGACCTGACGCCCGAGGAGGCCGCGGCCTCCCCGATGCGCTCGGTGCTGCTGCGCGCGCTCGGCGGCTCGCAGGACCCCGGCCCGGCCGACCTCATCGCGGTGGCCGCCGAGCCCGGTGACCGCCTGCTGCTGTGCTCCGACGGCCTGTCCGGCGTCGTCCCGGCCGCGACGCTGCGGCGGGTGCTCGCCGCCGAGCGCCGTCCCGCGGCCGCCGCCGCCCGCCTGCTCATGGCCGCGCTGGCCGCCGGCACCCGGGACGACGTCACCGCGGTGGTCGCGGACGTCGCCCCCGCCGGGTGGGCCGGCGGCGCGGCGGAGGTCCGTGTGGGGTCGGCGGGGGACATCCCGGACGACTGAGTCCCCGGGGTCTTGCCCGGCGCGCGCGTCCGGGGGCAGGGTGTGAGCCACACCACATCCCGCAGCGACCCATGAGGCCCGGGAGGTCCCCGTGCGCATCCCCCACCAGGACAGCGACCGGCCCGGCGGCGGCCGTGGGTAGGGACGTCGTCCCGGCGCCGGCGCCGAGGGAGCCGGCCCGGGTGCGCAACGTGGCGCTCGTCGGCCACGCCGGCGCGGGCAAGACCACCCTCGCCGAGGCCCTGCTCGTGGCCACCGGCGCCCTCCCGCGCGCCGGGCGGGTCGAGGACGGCACCACCTGCCTGGACAGCGACGACGTCGAGGTGCGCCAGCAGCGGTCGGTGACCCTCGGCGTGGCCACCGTCGAGCACGACGGCACCCGGATCACGCTGCTCGACACCCCGGGCAGCCCCGACTTCGTCGGCGAGCTGCGCGCCGGGCTGCGCGCCGCCGACGCCGCGCTGTTCGTCGTCTCCGCCGTCGGGGGCGTCGACGCCTCGACCGTCGCGCTGTGGGAGGAGTGCGCCGCGGTCGGCATGCCGCGCGCCGTCGTCGTCACCCAGCCCGACCGCGCCCGCGCCGACGTCGAGGAGACCGTGCGGCTGTGCCGGACGGCGCTCGGCGCGGGCGTCTACCCGGTCCACCTCGTCGACCGCGCCCCCGACGGCACCGTGCGCGGGGTGGTCAACCTGCTCGAGCCCGGGGCGGCGGCCGAGGACGCCGACCGCCTCCGCAGCGAGCTGATCGAGGGGATCATCGGCGAGAGCGAGGACGAGGCGCTGATGGAGCGCTACCTCGCCGGCGACGAGCTCGTGCAGGGCGACCTGATGAGCGACCTCGGCACCGCCGTCGCCCGCGGCCACTTCCACCCCGTCCTCTGCGCCGCCCCGCTGCTCGGTGTCGGCCTGGACTCGCTGCTCTACCTCCTGGTCAACGGCTTCCCGTCCCCGCTGGAGCACGGCTGCCCGCCGGCCACCCGCCCCGACGGGGCCCCGGCGCCGCCGCTGTCCTGCGACCCCGACGGCCCGCTGGTGGCCGAGGTGGTCAAGACGACGACCGACCCCTACCTCGGCCGGGTCTCGCTGCTGCGGGTCTTCTCCGGCACCCTGCGCCCCGACACCCCGGTGCACGTCTCCGGGCACGGCGGCGCCGAGCGTGGCCATCCCGACCACGACGCCGACGAGCGCATCGGGGCGGTGTCCTCCCCGCTGGGGTCGGCGCTGCGCCCGGTCGCCGCCTGCCCCGCCGGTGACGTCTGCGCCGTCGCCCGGCTGAGCTCGGCCGAGACCGGCGACACGCTGTCCTCGCCCGGCGACCCGCGGCTGGTGCCGCCCTGGGAGCTGCCGGTGCCGCAGCACCCGGTGGCCGTCGAGGCCGCCTCCCGCGCCGACGAGGACCGGCTCGGCCCGGCGCTGACCCGGCTGGCCGCCGAGGACCCCACCGTGCGCGTGGAGCGCTCCCGCGACACCGGGCAGCTGCTGCTGTGGTGCGTGGGGGAGGCGCACGGCGAGGTGCTGATCGAGCGGCTGCGCACCCGGCACGGCGTCGCGGTGACGACGGTGCCGGTGCGGGTGCCGATGGTCGAGACGCTGGCCGGGCCCGCGCGCGCCACCGGCCGGCTGGTCAAGCAGTCCGGCGGCCACGGGCAGTACGCCGTGGTCGTGGTCGAGGCCGAGCCCGGCCCACCCGGGTCGGGCATCACCTTCGCGCAGCGCGTCGTCGGGGGAGCGGTGCCCTCCAACTACCACGGCAGCGTGGAGAAGGGCATCCGCGCGCAGTGCGCCCGCGGCGTCCACGACGACCGGCCGCTGGTCGACGTCGCCTTCGTCCTGGTCGACGGCAAGGCGCACTCGGTGGACTCCTCCGACGCCGCCTTCCAGTCCGCCGGGGCGCTGGCGGTCCGCGAGCTGGCCGCGGCCGCCGGCACGCGGGTGCTCGAGCCGTGGTGCGTGGTGGAGGTGGTCGTGCCCGCCGAGCACGTGGGCGCGGTCATGAGCGACCTGTCCTCCCGCCGCGCCCGGGTCACCGGTAGCGACGCCGACCCCGACCGGGACCGCACCACCGTGCGCGCCGAGGTCCCCGAGATCGAGCTGCTCGGCTACGCCGGCGCGCTGCGCTCGGTCAGCCACGGCACCGGGTCGTTCGGCCGGCGCGCGCTCGGCCACGAGCCGGCGCCCGCGTCGCTGGTCGCCGTCCCTGCCTGACGCTCGGCCCCGCTGCGGGGGCCCGCCACGAGCTCGCGAGTGGCGGGGGGCTGCGGGGTCCGTCGACTAGCCTCGGGCACGGTGTGCAGCGGGGTGGAGGAGCAGTGACGTCGTCGCAGGGGCCGTCGGCCGCCGTGCCGGTGACCCCGGCGGCGGGGACGCCGGTGGTGTCCGACCGCAACGCGCTGCCCGACCGGGTGTGGACGGTGCCCAACGCGCTGTCGGTGCTGCGGCTGCTCGGCGTGCCGCTGTTCCTGTGGCTGCTGCTGGGCCCGCGCGAGGACGGCTGGGCCGTCGTCGTGCTCATGGTCGCCGGCGTCAGCGACTGGGCCGACGGCAAGCTCGCCCGGGTCCTCGGCCAGTCCAGCCGGCTCGGCGCGCTGCTGGACCCCGCCGCCGACCGGCTCTACATCATCGCGACGCTCGTCGCCTTCGTGCTGCGCGACGTCGTCCCGCTGTGGGTGGTGGCCGTGCTCGTCGGCCGCGAGGTCGTGCTCGGGCTGATGCTGCTCGTCCTGCGCGTCTACGGCTACGAGCCCCTCCAGGTGCACTACCTGGGCAAGGCGGCCACCTTCAACCTGCTCTACGCCTTCCCGCTGCTGCTCCTGGCCGACGACGCGACGGGCGCCTGGCTGGCGTGGGTCCAGCCGGTGGCCTGGGCGTTCACCATCTGGGGCGGCGCGCTCTACGTCCTGTCCGGGGTGTTCTACGTCGTCCAGGTGGCCGGGATCGTGCGCGCCGAGCGAGCCGGGACCCCGGGAGGGACGACACCGGGAGGGACCCGGCCCGGGGCGGGCGCGCCGGCCCGCCCGGCGCCGTGACCGCCACCCGGCCGGCCCGACCCCCGCGCGGCGGCGGGGTGCGCTCCATGGGTGCCTCCCTGCTCGACCAGGTGCTCGCCGAGACCCTCGACCCCGCCTACGCGCGCGCCGCCGAGGCCCGGGCGGGCCGGGGGACCCCCGCCACCGGCGACTCCTCCGACGGCCGCCGGCGGGGCCTGGGCGCGCTGGCGGTCGCGGTGACGATGGGCGCGGCCGGCCTGCTGTTCGGCGTCACCTACGAGCAGGCCGCCTCCGGCGAGGCCGGCCGCGAGGAGGTCCGCGGCGCGCTGGTCGAGGACATCGGCGCGCAGTCGGACACCATCGACGACCTCTCCACCGAGCTGGAGGACCTGCGCGCGCAGGTCGCCGACGCCCGCGACGACGCCCTGGCCGCCAGCGCGGTCGGCCAGCGGGCCATCGACGACCTCGACGCCGCGGAGCTCGCCGCCGGCCTCGTGGCGGTCACCGGACCCGGCCTGCTGGTCACCCTGGCCGACGCCGAGCCCGACGCCGACGCCGATCCGGTCGGCGGCACCGACGACGGCAGCGGCGACGTCCGTGACGGCGACCTGCAGCTGGTGGTCAACGCGCTGTGGGCCGCCGGCGCGGAGGCGGTGTCGATCAACGGCCAGCGGCTGGGCCCCACCACCGCGATCCGCTTCGCCGGGGAGGCGGTCCTCGTCGACTTCCGCCCGGTGACCAACCCGTACCAGATCAGCGCCGTCGGCGAGCCGGGCGAGCTCCGGTCGCGGTTCCTGGCCAGCCCCGAGGTCAACGCCCTGGCGGTCATCTCGGAGTCCTACGGCCTGCTGTTCGAGTTCGCCCAGGAGGACGAGCTGTCCGTGCCCGCCGGGGGAGTCCCCGAGCTGCGATCCGCCGCTCCCTTCGACGGCCAGCCGGCCGAGGCCGCCGCCGGCGGCTCGGGGGGCTGAGCCGTGATCCCCGTCATCGGCCTGGCCGTGGGCATCGCCCTCGGCCTGGTCCTCGACCCCACCGTCCCGCTGTGGCTGCAGCCCTACCTGCCGATCGCCGTGGTCGCCGCCCTCGACGCGGTCTTCGGCGGCGCCCGCGCCCGCCTCGACGGGATCTTCGACGCCAAGGTGTTCGTCATCTCGTTCGTGTCGAACGTCGTCGTCGCCGCGCTGATCGTCTTCCTCGGCGACCAGCTCGGCGTCGGCGCGCAGCTGTCCACCGCGGTCGTCGTCGTCCTCGGCATCCGCATCTTCGGCAACGCCGCGGCCATCCGCCGGCACCTGTTCCGGGCATGAGCGACACCCCGCGTCCCGCGGACGACGAGCAGCCGCGCCCCGACGACGTCGGGACGCCCGCCGGTCCGCCCGCCGATGCGCCCGCCGGGGAGGCGACGGCGGCGCCGGCGCACGAGCCGGCAGCCGGCCCCGCCCCGGCGCCCGCCCGCCGGCGCCAGCGGCTGGTGGCCGCCTCGCTGATCGCCGTCCTCACCGCGCTGCTCGGCTTCGCCATCGCGGTGCAGGTGCGCAGCACCGACACCGGCCAGGCGCTGGAGGGCGCCCGCGAGGAGGAGCTCGTCGCCATCCTCGACGACCTCGACCTCGAGGAGGAGCGGCTGCGCGCCCAGATCGCCGACCAGCGCGGCGCCCTGCGCGAGCTGTCCGACACCGACAGCCGCTCGGCCGCCGCCCTCGAGGACGCCGACGAGCGCGCCGACGCCCTGGCGATCCTCAACGGCACCGTCGCCGCGGAGGGCCCCGGCCTGGTGATGAGCATCCGCGACCCCGAGGGGCAGGTGCGCGTCGCCGACCTGCTCGACGCCGTCCAGGAGCTGCGCGGCGCGGGCGCCGAGACGATGCAGATCGACGGCGTGCGGGTCGGCGTCTCCACCGCCGTCACCGGCACCCCCGGCGACCTGCGCATCGACGGCCGGCCGGTGTCGGCGCCCTACGAGGTCGTCGTCATCGGCTCCCCGCAGGACCTGCAGACGGCGATGAGCATCCCCGGCGGCGTCGTCGACCGGGTGGGCCGCCAGGGCGGCAGCGTCGACATCCAGCAGCGCGACCGCGTGGTGGTGGACGCGTTGCGGCCGCTCGACGAGCCTCAATACGCTCAGCCCGACACCGGCGACTGAGCGCTCCGCGCGGCGCCGGGCCACCCCCGACCCCTGGAGACGACGCCGCATGGCCACCCCGGACGACCGCCGCTACACCGACCAGCACGAGTGGGCCCTCGTGCAGGGGAGCGGGGGGTCGGGCACGGTCGTGCGGGTCGGCATCACCGACCACGCGCAGGACGCGCTCGGCGACATCGTGTTCGTGCAGCTCCCCGAGGTCGGGGAGGAGGTCGGCCCGGGCAACCCGATCGGCGAGGTCGAGTCGACCAAGTCGGTGTCCGACGTCTACTCGCCCGTGGCCGGCACCGTCTCGGCGGTGAACGAGACCCTCTCCGCCGCCCCGGAGACCATCAACGCCGACCCCTACGGCGACGGCTGGCTGGTGGAGATCACCGTGGCCGGCGACGGCGGCGACCCCACCACCGACCTGCTCGACGCCGCCGCGTACGAGGCGCTCGTCAGCGCGTCCTGACCGCACCCCCGGGCCGGTCGGGCCCCTCGGGGCGATCACTATGCTCCCCTGGGGACCGGCTCTCGACCGGCCCCCGACAGGCCTCGTGGGGCTGCTGTGACGCCGACCGGGCGTCCGGTTGACCCTCGGGACCACCGCTGGTTCCATGACCAACGGCCCGCCGTGCCCCGCACGGCGGCCGACCCGCGACAGCACCGTCCGGTGCCGTCGTCCGCCGGCCGCCCGCGGCAGACCCCCTCGTCCGCGGCGGTGCCCCCTGCACCGGAGGAGACAGACGTGCACTGCACTCGTTGTGGCCACGACAACCCCGAGGGCAGTCGCTTCTGCGCGCAGTGCGGCGCCGCCCTCTCCCAGGAGCGCGTGGGTGAGTCGACCAGCGTCATCCCGAAGGTGGGCGGCGAGGACACCGGCGACGTGCCCGAGGTGGCCGAGCCGTCCACCGACGCCCACGCCGGCGCGGTCGAGTCCCTGCCCGCCGGGTCCGCCCTGCTGGTGGTGAAGCGCGGCCCGAACGCCGGCAGCCGCTTCCTGCTCGACCAGGACGTCACCACCGCCGGCCGGCACCCCGACAGCGACATCTTCCTCGACGACGTGACCGTCAGCCGCCGGCACGTGGAGTTCCACCGCGAGGGCGGCGGCTTCTCGGTGCACGACGTCGGCAGCCTCAACGGCACCTACGTCAACCGCGAGCCGGTCGACGTCGCGACCCTGGCCGGGGGTGACGAGGTGCAGATCGGCAAGTTCCGCCTCGTCTACCTCACCGGCCCGCGCACCGGCGAGCACGCCACCCGCTGACCCCGGTGCCCGGAGCGCCCGCCGGCGCGCACGGGGACGGCGCCGCCGACGCCCGCACCCCCCGACTGACGATCGGGGCGGTGCTGGCGGCGCTGCGCGGCGACTTCCCCGACGTGACCATCAGCAAGATCCGGTTCCTCGAGGGCGAGGGCCTGGTGGCTCCGCAGCGGACGCCGTCGGGGTACCGGAAGTTCTCCCGGGCCGACGTCGACCGGCTGCGCTACGTGCTCACCGCCCAGCGGGACCACTACCTGCCGCTGCGGGTCATCAAGGAGCACCTGGACGCCCTCGACCGGGGGCAGCCGGTGCCCGGCTCCCCGCCGCCCGGTCCGCCGACGTCCGAGCCGGCCGCACCCGGCCCGGCGGTCGACGACGACGGCGGGCGGGACGAGGAGCCGGCCCCCGCTCCGGGGCCGATGGACGCCGGCGAGTTCGCCCGCGCCGCGGGGCTCACGCCCGTGCAGCTGGCCGACTGCGTCCAGTTCGGGCTGCTCGCCCCCGACGCCGAGGGGCGGCACCCCGCGGGGGACCTGCCGATCGCCCGGGCGGCGGCGGGACTGGCCCGGCACGGCATCGAGCCGCGGCACCTGCGGGTGTTCCGCAACGGTGCCGAGCGGGAGGCCGCGCTGGTCGAGTCCCTGCTGGCGCCGGTCCTGCGGTCGCGGTCGGAGGACGCCCGCACCCGGGCGGGGGAGCAGCTGGCCGAGCTGTCCGCGCTGTCGGCGCAGCTGCACCGGGCGCTGCTGGAGGCACGCCTCCGGGACCTGTTGCGCCCGTGACTCCGGCGTACGGTGGACCCTGCCGCCGGACCGGTCGCCCGCCGCGCACCGGCGCCCACCCGTACCGCCGCAGCTGAGGGAGCAACACCGTGCAGGAACTCAGAGTCGTCGGGGTCCGGGTCGAACTGCCCGGCAACCAGCCGATCCTGCTGCTCAAGGAGACGCAGGGGGAGCGGTACCTGCCGATCTGGATCGGGGCGGTCGAGGCCGCGGCCATCGCCTTCGAGCAGCAGGGTGTGCGCCCGGCGCGCCCGATGACCCACGACCTGCTGCGCGAGGTGGTGCGCACCCTCGGTGCCACCCTCGAGGCGGTCAACATCACCGAGATGCGCGACGGCATCTACATCGCCGAGCTCGTGTTCGGCGACGACCGGGTGGTCAGCGCGCGACCGTCGGACGCCGTCGCCCTGGCGGTGCGCACCGGCGCGCCCATCTACGGCGCCGAGGAGCTGCTCGACGAGGTGGGGATCGAGATCCCCGACGAGCAGGAGGACGAGGTCGAGAAGTTCCGCGAGTTCCTCGACCAGATCTCGCCCGAGGACTTCGGCGCCGGCTCGGGCTCCGGCGGCTCCTGAACGCACGGGGCGGGTGGGACCACTCCCGTCACTGTCGTCACACGCGTCCCGGATCGCGGAGTCCGGTCGCGGACGTGCCGATACCACCCTCTCGGGGTAGATGGGGCGACACGCCGCCCGCGTCAGTTGACCGCCCTGGGGGCCCGGCTTACGGTCGCGGACAACACCGGTGTGACCCGTGGGGAAGCGGGAGCACTCCGGGACGCTCCGCCGCGCCCGTGGCGGGACTCGAAGGAGGACGCTGACGTGAGCGACCAGAGCGAGGGCTCCCAGGGTCAGCTCTTCAGCGACGCCGCCGTGGGGGTGACGGACTACGACGAGGTCGACAGCGACCTCGTCGGGTACCGCGGCCCGACGGCGTGTGCCGCCGCCGGGATCACCTACCGGCAGTTGGACTACTGGGCCCGTACCGGACTCGTGGCCCCGTCGGTGCGCAGTGCCACCGGCTCGGGGACGCAGCGGCTGTACTCGTTCCGCGACATCCTGGTGCTGAAGGTGGTCAAGCGGCTGCTGGACACCGGGGTGTCGCTGCAGAACATCCGCAAGGCCGTCGACCACCTGCGCAACCGCGGGATCAAGGACCTCGCCAACGTCACGCTGTTCAGTGACGGGGCGACGGTCTACGAGTGCACCTCGGCCGAGGAGGTCGTCGACCTGCTGGCCGGCGGCCAGGGCGTGTTCGGCATCGCGGTGTCCGGCGCGCTGCGCGAGCTGTCCGGTGAGCTGGCCGAGCTGCCCGCCGAGCGGCTGGACGGCGCGCCGCTGCACACCGCGGACGACGAGCTGGCGATGCGCCGCCGGCGCCGCGCACAGCCCGCCTGAGCTCTCCCCGCCCGTCCCGAGGGGGCGTCCCGCATCCCGCGGGGCGCCCCCTCGGCGTGTCCGGGCCGGCGGCGCGGAGGGGGGACGGCGCACTGCCGGTGTTCCTCGTGCCGTGCCGGTCCTGCGGACCCGGTAGTGCGCGCGACACCGGCAACCCCGGACGACGGCGTCCGGCGGGGCTCGAGCCGTCCCACCGTGCGGGATCGGCCGCTCCAGCGCTGGTAGCGTCGCGGCAATGGCGGATGCTGCTGGCCCCCTCCCGTCGTTGCGCTCCCTGAGCCCCGCAGGCTCCTTCGCCGCCCGCCACATCGGCCCGCGCGGCGACGAGACGGCCGCGATGCTCGAGGCGATCGGGTACGACTCGCTGCAGTCACTGGTCGACGCGACCGTGCCCGAGGCGGTGCGCGACCGCGACGAGCTCTCCCTGCCCCCGGCCGCCGACGAGGCCACCGTGCTCGCCGAGCTGCGCGAGCGGGCGGCCGCCAACGAGGTCAGCGTCCCGATGATCGGGCTGGGCTACTCCGGCACGGTCACCCCGGCGGTCATCCAGCGCAACATCCTCGAGAACCCCGCCTGGTACACCGCCTACACGCCCTACCAGCCCGAGATCAGCCAGGGCCGGCTCGAGGCGCTGCTGAACTTCCAGACGATGGTCGCCGACCTCACCGGCCTGCCCGTCGCCGGCGCCTCGATGCTCGACGAGGCCACCGCCGCCGCCGAGGCGATGACGCTGGTGCGCCGCGCCGGCCGGGCCAGGCCCGACGCCGTCTTCGTCGTCGACGCCGACACGCTGCCGCAGACCCTCGCGGTGCTGCGGACCCGCGCCGAGCCGCTGGGGATCCGCCTGCACGTCACCGACCTGTCCGCCGGGTGGCCCTCCGACCTGCCCGGGGCCGGCGCGTTCGGCGTCCTGGTGTCCTACCCGGGAGCCAGCGGTGCCGTCCGCGACCACCGGGCGCTGGCGAAGGCCGCGCACGCCGCCAGCGCGTCGGTGGTCGTCGCCGCGGACGTCCTCGCGCTCACGCTGCTCGAGGCGCCCGGGGCGTGGGGCGCCGACGTCGCCTGCGGCAGCACCCAGCGCTTCGGCGTCCCCCTGGGCTACGGCGGGCCGCACGCCGGCTACCTGTCGGTGCGCGAGGGCCTGGCCCGTCAGCTGCCCGGCCGCCTGGTCGGGGTGTCGGTCGACGCCGACGGCGACGTCGCCTACCGGCTGGCGCTGCAGACCCGCGAGCAGCACATCCGCCGTGAGAAGGCGACCAGCAACATCTGCACCGCGCAGGTGCTGCTCGCCGTCATGGCCGGCGCCTACGCCGTCTACCACGGGCCCAAGGGGCTGGCCGCGATCGCCGCCCGCGTGCACCGCAGCGCCCTGGCGCTGGCCGGGTGGCTGCGCGCCGGCGGGGTCGACGTCGTCCACGGGTCCTTCTTCGACACGGTGCAGGCGCGGGTGCCCGGCCGGGCCGACGAGGTGGTCGCCGCCGCCGCGCAGCGGCGGATCGACCTGCGCCGGGTCGACGCCGACACCGTCGCGGTCGCCTGCGACGAGACGACGACGCCGGAGGTCCTGCGGCAGGTCGCCGAGGCGTTCGGGGTGGCCGCCGACGAGTCGGCCCTCGACGACGACGGCCCCGACGCGCTGCCGGCGGAGCTGCGCCGGCGCACGCCGTACCTGACCCACCCGGTCTTCTCCGCGCACCGCTCGGAGACGGCGATGATGCGCTACCTGCGCGCGCTGTCGGACAAGGACCTGGCGCTGGACCGCACGATGATCCCGCTGGGCTCGTGCACGATGAAGCTGAACTCCGCCGTCGAGATGGCCGCGGTGACCTGGCCGGAGTTCGCCGGGCTGCACCCCTTCGCCCCCGCCGGGCGGGCCCGCGGCTACCGGCAGCTGATCGACGAGCTGTGCACGTGGCTGGCCGAGATCACCGGCTACGCGGCGGTGAGCGTGCAGCCCAACGCCGGCTCGCAGGGCGAGTTCGCCGGACTGCTGGCCATCCGCGGCTACCACGCCTCCCGCGGCGGGTCGCACCGCGACGTCTGCCTCATCCCGAGCTCGGCGCACGGCACCAACGCCGCCAGCGCGGTCATGGCCGGCATGCGGGTGGTCGTGGTGGCCTGCGACGAGGCCGGCAACGTCGACCTCGCCGACCTGCGGGCCAAGGTGGACCAGCACGCGCAGCGGCTGGCCGCGATCATGATCACCTACCCGTCGACGCACGGGGTGTTCGAGACCGACATCCGCGACATCTGCGCCGCGGTGCACGACGCCGGCGGGCAGGTCTACGTCGACGGCGCCAACCTCAACGCGATGGTCGGGCTGGCCCGCCCGGGCCGGTTCGGCTCCGACGTCAGCCACCTCAACCTGCACAAGACGTTCTGCATCCCGCACGGCGGCGGCGGCCCCGGCGTCGGCCCGATCGGCGTCCGCGAGCACCTGGTGCCCTTCCTGCCCGGGCACCCGCTGGTCGAGACCGGCGGGCAGGGCCCGGCGGTGTCGGGAGCGCCGTTCGGCTCGGCCGGCATCCTGCCCATCTCCTGGGCCTACCTGCGGCTGATGGGTCCCGACGGGCTCACGCGCGCCACCGAGCACGCGGTGCTGGGCGCGAACTACCTCGCCGCCCGGCTGCGCGAGCACTTCCCGGTGCTCTACACCGGCGCCGGCGGCCTGGTGGCCCACGAGTGCATCCTCGACATCCGGCCGCTGACCAAGGCCACCGGCATCACCAACGACGACGTCGCCAAGCGGCTGGTCGACTTCGGCTTCCACGCCCCGACGATGAGCTTCCCGGTGGCCGGCACGCTGATGGTCGAGCCCACCGAGAGCGAGGACCGGGCGGAGCTCGACCGGTTCGTCGAGGCGATGGTGACCATCCGCGGCGAGATCGAGAAGGTCGTCAGCGGTGAGTACGACCGCGAGGACAACCCGCTGCGCAACGCCCCGCACACGCTGAAGATGCTGGCCGGCGGGTGGGAGCGGCCCTACCCGCGGTCGGCGGCGGTGTTCCCGGTGGCCCGGCTGACCACCCGGGGCTACCTGTCCCCGGTGCGCCGGATCGACCAGGCCTTCGGCGACCGCAACCTGGTGTGCTCCTGCCCGTCGCCGGAGGCCTTCGCCGAGCCGGAGCCGGCGCACGCGCCGCAGACGCACGTGCCCGCCCGCGACGAGGGCGCCCCCGACGACCTCGGCACCGCCGCCGACGTGGTGGGCGCCACCGCCTGATCGACCGCCTGATCGAAGGACCCCGCTGCTCCGTCACGTCACCGGCGTGCGGACGGCCACGGAGGCGATGCCGAGCCAGGTGTGCCGGTTGCCCGCCCAGCACCAGCCGACCTTCGCCGCTCCCCGGCGCTCGCGTCCGTCCCGCCCGGTGCCGTTGCTGATCCACAGCGCCGGCGTCCGCGCGTCCAGGGAGCCGTTCGCCCGCCGCAGCCGCGAGCCGACGGTCATCGTGCAGGTGTTGCGCTCGAGCACGTCCGGGCACTGCAGCAGCCAGGTCAGCCCCTCGGTCACCGTCAGCGGCGTCCGGCCGGCGGCCCGGATGCGCGGCAGCGACTCGTCGGGCGTGCAGTTGCGGTACGCGTCGCCGCGGTCCGGGTCGCGGAGCGCGTAGGCCGGCGCGGGCGGGACGGCGTCGGCGAGCGGCGCGAAGTCGTCGAGGTCGGTCATGTCCACCACGACGAACACCGGCCGGTCCCGCCAGGTCAGCAGGTCCGCCAGCGCCGAGGCCGGCAGCAGCGACGGCGCCAGGACGAGCAGGTCGCCGTCGGGGACGCCGGCCGCGACACCGCGCAGGTCGGCGGCGGACAGTCCGGCCCGCTCGTGGGCGCCGGCGCCGAGCAGCCGCTCGACCTGGTTGGCGGGGGAGGGGAGGGTCAGCAGGGCGGCGGTGGGCACGGGGGACCTCCGGCGACGGCGACGGGCGGACCGCGGACCAACGCCCGGGGTCGTGGTCCGGTTCCGACCTCTGCCCCGTCGACGGCGCCGCGGTGCGGGGAGGACCATCGGCCCATGGCGCTGGAGGGTACGGCGGATCGGGTGCGGCGGAGCGCGTGCGCGGCGGTGCTGGCGAGCGGCGCGGTGCTGCTCGCCGCGTGCGGCGGCACGGGCGGGAGCGCGGACGACGAGGCGGCCGGGCCGGGCGCGGTGAGCCCCGCGGCCGCCACCGAGGAGGCTCCCGAGCCCACCCCGGCCCCGGCCGGGGACCCGGGCGGCACGACCGCGTCCGGCGACCTGGCCGGCCGGCTGCTGCCCGCCGAGGCGTTCGGCGCCGACGCCGAGGTCGTCCGCCTGGACGAGGGGCAGCCCGGCCACGACGGTTGGTACGGCGGCTGGGGCCGGGGCGGCTGGCACGACCACGGCGGCGACGACCACGGCGGCGACGACCACGGCGGCTGGCTCGAGGAGGTCACCGTGACGCCGTCCACGTGCGGGGACTTCCTCGAGGCGCTGCCGATGCCGTCGGAGGACGCCGCCGCCCCGACGGTCGCCGCGCAGGCCGCGCACACCGACGCCGTGCACAGCTGGCAGGTGGTCGCCGAGGCGCCCGAGCTCGAGGGGCTGGCGTTGCCGGTCGAGGAACTCGTCGCCGCGTGCTCGTCGGTCACCGTGGACGGCCCCGGCGGGTGGGGCGCCACCGTGCAGCTCGCGCAGGCGCAGGTGCCGGCGGTCGGGGAGGACAGCGGAGCGCTGCAGGTCACGGTCGCGGGGTGGGGACGGGAGATGACGGCGCTGGTCGGCATCGCCGTCGACGGGCCGCGCGGGATGCTGCTGGCCCAGACCGCCGAGCCCGGTGCCCCGGCGCCGGACGCCGCGGCGTTCGCCACCCTCTTCGAGCAGGCCGGAGCGGTCGCCTTCGGGTGACGCCCGGAACGACACGGCGCCCGGCCCCAGGAGGGGACGGGCGCCGGTGTACGGCCTCCCTGCGGGGGCCCGTCGCGAGGTCGCGGGTCGTGGGGGGCAGGGAGGTCCTTCCTCAGGCGGGGACGAGGCCGGCGGTCCGCCACTCGTGGTGGTCGGCGACGGCCCGGCCGTCGGGGAGCAGTTCGCCGTCGTCGTCGAAGAGGACGACGCCGTTGCACAGCAGACTCCAGCCCTGCTCGGGGTGGCTGCTCACGACGGCCGCGAGGTCACGCGCGTCGCTGGTGGCGTCGGGGCAGGGGGTGGTGTGTACGCACATCAGGAGGACTCCCGATCGGGTCGGCGGGGAAGGCCGAGATGTCACTGGCGGTGAACGTCCGGTGACCGGACGTCTACGAGTGTGCGCGCGCCGACAGCACCTGTCAGGTGACGGAACTCACCAGCTGACCCTTTCGGGTCGTCAGTCCTCGCCATGGCGAGCACCGCCGCGGCGGGCGGACCATGCCGCCCGGACCCCGTCGCGTCAGCGCACGAGCATGCCGGCGTCCACCGGCAGGGCCATCCCGGTGACGTAGCGCGCCTCGTCGGAGGCCAGGAACGCCACCGCCGCGCTGACGTCCTCGGGCTCGATCAGCGTCACGTCGAGCAGGTTGGCCACGTCGTCCGGGGACTTGCCCCGTCGTCGGTCAGGGGCCGCCGAACAGCGCCTCCACGGCGGGGTCGAGCACCATGGGGGTGGCCACGCCCGACGGGTTCACGCAGTTGACCCGGATGCCGTGCGGGGCCAGCCAGGTGGCGAAGGTGCGCATCAGGCCGACGACGCCGTGCTTGCCGGCCACGTAGCCGTCCCCCCCGCCGGTGCCGTCACCGCCCAGACCGAAGACGGAGCTGGTGAGCACGACCGCGCCGCCGTGGCCCTGCTCGAGGAGCACCGGCACGGCGGCGTGCACGGTGTTCCACACGCCCACCAGGTTGACGTCGAGCTGGTCGCGGAAGGCCTGCCGCGGATCGGCGGCCGGGTCCATGAGCCCGATGCCGGCGTTGGCCAGGACGACGTCGAGGCCGCCGAGCCGTGCGACGCCGTCGGCCACCGCGGCCGTGAGCGCGTCGGCGTCGCGGACGTCGACCTGCGCGGTCACCACCCGGCGTCCCTCGGCCTCGACCAGCCGGGCGGTCTCGGCGAGGTCGTCCGGCGTGGCGAGCGGATGGGCGACGGTCCCCACCGGCGCGCAGACGTCGACCGCGAGCACGTGGGCGCCCTCCCGGGCGAGGCGAGGGCGTGCGCGCGGCCCCGGCCCCGCGCGGCCCCGGTGACGAACACGGTCTTCCCCTCGAACCTGCGCATGGAGGGAGGATCGGCCGGGTGCGGCGGACTCACCGGTCGGCCACCTCCCGGTACACGGCGCGGGCCCGCTCGACCACGTCGACCAGCGCGCCGAGCTGCTCGTCGCGGTGCGCGGGGTCGAAGCGGCCCTCGGCGGTGACCAGCGCCTCGAGCGCGCCGAGCGCGGACAGGCACCAGCGGGCCGACGCGGGCACCGCCACCCGGCGGCCGCCGACGTCGACGAACACCGGCCCGGTGTGCGCGAAGACGGGCGCGCCGAGGGTGTGCTCGTCGTCGTCGCCGTAGGCCGCCGCGGCCAGCCAGGTCCCGGTCTCCACCGGCACCTCCACCTCCAGGTCGGCACCGCCGGTCTCCGCCAGCACCGCGCCACCGGCGCCGTGCAGCACCAGCCGCTCCACCCCGCCGCCGGTGACCGTGGCGCGGACGGCGAGCCGGTCGCCGGGGGAGCGGTCGAGCACCGCGCCGGGCCCCGCGCCGTCGACGCCGAGGGTGGGCCACGGGCCGTTGGTGACCACGGTGCGGCCGGCGGCGACCGCCGACCGGAACGCGGCGGCGGTGAGCTGCTCACCGCCCAGGTGCGCGTACACCCGGCCCCAGCCCGGCGGGTTGGACGCGACGCCGGGGCCGTGGGCGAAGGAGAGGAAGACGTCGGTGCCGGCGACCGCCGCGAGCCGCAGCCCGCAGTCGAGCAGCCGGTGCCACAGCACCACGGCGCCGCGGTCGTCGAAGCAGGAGACCACCTCGACGGCGTCGACCAGGCCCAGCGCGGCGTCGGCAACCAGCTCGCGGGCCTCGACGGTGCGGGCCGGCGCGTACAGCTGCCCGACGTCGGTGAGCGCCGAGTACACCGGGTGGGCGTAGGTGGCCAGCCCGCCCCGGTCGCGCAGCGCGGCGCAGACGGCGGCGTTGGGCGGCCAGTCCCACGGTGCGGCGGTGCCCTCGTCGCCGGAGTGCAGGACCTCCGGCACGCCGGCCAGGCCGAGCGCGTGCACGTGCCCGAGCAGGCCGTTGCGGTACTCGAGGCCGGCCACCCCCACCCGGTCGCCGGACCACAGCTCGGTGCCGGCGGTGGCATCGAGCAGCTCGCGGTCGTAGACCAGCGCCCCGCCGAGGTTCCCGGCGACCAGCTGCACCAGGTGCAGGCCCTCGCCGGCCTGCATGCGGGCGGCGTCGGCCGGTTCCAGCACGGCGTCGCCGGAGTAGTTGAGGTGCACGTGCAGGTCCCCGCCGTACCAGCCGGCGGCCGCGGGGTCGAAGCGCCGCTGCGGCTCCCAGGTGACCTCCGCGGTCCCCCCGGGGGCGGGGTCCACCGTGAGCGTGGTGCGCCGGTACTCCAGCCCGCGGGCGACCACGACCTCCAGCGGACCGGCCGGGACGTCGAACTCGGCCTCGCGGGCGTGCCAGTAGGGGCGGTGCGTGACGTCCCACTTGGCGGGCAGGCCGGGTGGCCCCCACCCGCCGCCGGTGGCGTCGGTGACCGACCAGCGCGCGCACACCGGCGCCGAGACGCGCAGCCGGGCCGCCGGCACCTCCCGCACGGCGACGACGTCGGCCCGCGCCGGGCCGCAGGTGACCGGCACCGCGGGCGCGGCCGGGTCGACGTCGACCACGGCCAGCCCCACCCCACCGGCCGGGACCGCGACCGCGGTCCCGGCGACGGACACCGTCCGGTCCTCCCGCGCGTCGGAGAGCACGACGACGTCGATCGGCAGGGACGCGCCCGCCGGGCCCGGCCGCGGCGGGCCGGTGCGCACGGTCAGCTCCCCGCCCGCGCCGGCGGTGACGACGGCGACCCCGGCGGGCGGGTCGCCGTCGCCGAGGGCCGCGCGGACGGCGGCCGGCCAGTCACCGGTGGCGGCGGCCGCGTCGAAGGCCGGCCCGAGCAGGGAGAACCGGGCCCACCGGAACAGGTCGGGCAGTGCGCCCTCGCCCCAGCCCCAGCCGTGCGCGTCCCGCATCCGGCGGTAGCCGGCCAGCGCCTCCAGCACCGGTGCCGGCAGGCCGAGCACCGCGTCCTCGCCACAGCACATGCCGGCGACCCTGGCACGATCCCCGGCCCGATGCGCCCGTTATCCCCAACTCAGCCACTGAAACCGGCGCACGGGAAGACGACCGCGAGGGGAGGGGGTCAGAGCTTGCGCAGCAGGACCCGGCGCACCGAGTGGTCGGCGGACTTCTGCAGCACCAGGCGGGCGCGCGACCGGGTGGGGGCGATGTTCTGCCGCAGGTTGGGCCCGTTGACCGCCGCCCAGATGGACAGGGCGGTGGTGCGCGCGTCGTCGTCGCTGAGGTCGGCGTAGCGGTGGAAGTAGGCCGAGGTGTCGGCGAACGCGGTCCGGCGCAGCGCGAGGAACCGCTCGACGTACCACTGCTGGATGTCGGTCTCGGCGGCGTCGACGTAGACGGAGAAGTCGAAGAAGTCCGAGAGGAACACCTCGGGCAGCCGGCCGTCGTCGCGGCGGCCGGCCTGCAGCACGTTGAGCCCCTCGACGACGAGGACGTCGGGCCGGTCCACCACCTGCCGCCGGTCGCCGAGCACGTCGTAGGACTGGTGGGAGTAGACCGGCGCGCTGACCTCGCCGCGGCCGGACTTCACGTCGGCGAGGAAGCGGATGAGTCCCCGCCGGTCGTAGCTCTCGGGGAAGCCCTTGCGGGCCATGAGCCCGCGGGCCTCGAGGACGGCGTTGGGCCACAGGAACCCGTCGGTGGTGACCAGGTCGACGCGCGGGGAGCCGGGGGCGGCGGCCAGCAGCGTCTGCAGCAGCCGGGCGGTGGTGCTCTTGCCGACGGCGACGCTGCCGGCGACCGCGATGACGTAGGGCACCTTGGCGGTGGTGTCGCCGAGGAAGCGGTTCTGCGCGGCCCACAGCCGCTGGCTGGCGGTGACGTGCAGGTTCAACAGCTCGGCCAGGGGCAGGTAGACGGTGGCGACCTCGTCGAGGTCGATGCGGTCGCCGAGGCTGCGCAGCGCCCGCAGGTCGGCCTCGTCCAGCGGCAGCGTGCGGGCGACGGCCAGCGCTCGCCACGCGTCGCGGTCGAACGCCGCGTAGGGCGAGATGGAGGGGCGCGTCCCGGCCGTCACGGTGCCCATCGTGCCGCCCGGGTCCGCGCGGCCCCGTCGCCGGGTCACCCGCGGGGGTGGGGCGGCGGCACCGGCCGGGCTCCTCGGGCGCTCTGGCGGGGAGGCGCGTCTAGGGTGCCGGTGTGCCGTCCCGCCCCGGGCTGCTCGACCGCGTCGAGCAGTACGCCGTCGTCGCGTCGCTGCCCGACGCGCCGCCGGTGGCCGCAGGGGCGCTCGCCGTCCCGATCGGCCCGCCCGCCTGGCCGTTCCCCGCCCGCCCGTACCCGGGCACCCGCACCGTCCCCGCCGACGACGTCCGCGCCGCGGTGGCGCTGCAGGAGGAGGCGGGGCTGCCGGCCGCCGTCGAGTGGGTGGTCGACCGGACGCCGTCGCTGGCCGCGGCCGCCCGCGCGGCCGGGCTGCTGGTCACCGAGTTCCCGCTGCTGGTCGTCGACGACCCGGTCGAGCTGCTGCTCCCGCTGGGCGTGCGGCTGTACGTGGTGGGCGGCGACGACCCGGCCCTGCCGCACTACCAGCACCTGCTGGAGACCGGGTTCGCGCCGCACGCCGCCGAGGGACCGGGGAACGCGGGGGAGGACCCGGCCCCGCCTGACGAGGCGCGCACCGCCGTCCTCCGCGAGCGGGTCGCCACGGGCCGCACGGTGGTGATGGTGGCCGTCGAGGACGGCACGCCGGTCGCCGTCGGCTCGCACCAGCCGGTCGACGTGGACGGCACCGAGATCAGCGAGGTCGTCGGCGTGGCCAGCTCGCCGCGCCGGCGCGGCCGCGGGGTCGGCGCGGCGCTGGCCTCGGCGCTGGTGGCCCAGGCCCGCGAGACCGCCGACCTGGTGTTCCTCACCGCCGGGGACGACGACGTCGCGCGCGTCTACGAGCGCGTGGGCTTCGCCTGGCTGGGCTCCACCGGCGTCGCCGCCCGCCCGCCGGACTGACCGGCCGCCCTCACGCACGGGGCGGCGGCAGCGCCGCCCGGGCCCGGTCGTGGCCGACCGAGGCCGTCACCTCGCTGAGCAGCACGACCACCCGGTTGCCGACGACGGCCACCGAGTGCAGGTGCCGCATCCCGTCCACGCAGCACATCCAGCCCTGCTTGACCGCCGGCAGCCCCGGCACGGTGCCGAACGCCCCGAAGCGCTGGTCGAACCCGTCGGCGGCCGTCGGCGTGGCGGTGCGCATCCACGCGGTCAGCGTCGCGGCGTCCGCTGGGTGGGCGAGGACCGGCAGCAGCGCGAGGAAGCGGGCCAGGTCGCGCGCGGTCGTCGTCTCGCCGCACTGGGTGGGGTCGGCCGGGGGAGCGGTGCCGGTCAGGCCGTAGCGGGCGGCGACGTCCCGGACCGTCTGCGGGCCGTCGACGCGGTCCCAGAACTCGGAGGCGGCCGGGTCCTCGGAGGAGCGGATCATCGCCTGCAGCTGCCGCCAGTCGCGGGCGTCGAGGGTCAGGGCGCCGTCGCGGGCCCGGCGCAGCACGTCCTCGGCGAGGAACAGCTCCACCATCGAGGCGGTGGGGAAGGGGCGCGTGGCGGCGCTGCCGTTGTCGGCGGTGCGCCGTGCCGTGCCAGCCGCCCCTCGCGCGCGTCGAGGGCCCGCGCGGTGAGGCCGTCCGCGGGCGCGGCCCGGGGCGGTCAGCGCGACGGCGAGCGTGTCGCCGGGGATGCCGTAGGCGCTCACCACGGCGGGCACCTGCTGGGCGGCCGGTGGTCCGGCCAGCGCACGCCGGGTGCCGCCGAGCCCGGCCTCTGCCAGCAGCAGGTACAGCACGAGCACGGGGAGGAGCGCGCCCCCGGGGGAGAGCCGGCGGGGTACCCGGGGCGTCATGGCACCCGGGTACCCCGTGCCGGCCCCGGCCTCCCGCGCCGGGGAGGACGGAGCAGTTCCGTGGGTCCTGCGCTCAGTCCTGCAGGTAGACCGGGACGAGCACCGCGCGGGCCAGCGTGTGGCCGAACAGGTTGAAGCCGTGGAAGGCCGGGCTGGCGTCGGCGGGCACGCCCATGTCCTCGACGTCGAGGGCGTGCACCACCGTGAAGTAGCGGTGCGGGCCGTGCCCGGCCGGGGGAGCGGCCCCGACATAGCCGGCAAAGCCCGCGTCGTTGCGCAGCTGCCGGGCGCCGGCCGGCAGCGCCGCGCCGTCCTGCGACCCGGTGCCGGAGGGCAGCTCGGTGACGTCGCCGGGGATGCCGGTGACCACCCAGTGCCAGAACCCGGACACGGTGGGGGCGTCGGGGTCGAACACGGTGACGGCGAAGCCCCGGGTGCCCTCGGGGAAGCCCGACCAGGACAGCTGCGGGGAGCGGTCGTCGCCGCCGGCGCCCATGACGCCGCTGACGTGCGGCATCGGCAGCACCTCGCCGTCGGCGACGTCGGTGCTGGTCACCGTGAACGACGGGACGGGCGGCAGGAAGTCGTACGGGCTCGGCGGGACGGGCCGGTCGGCCATGGCGGTCCTCTCCTCGGAACGGGGTCGGCGGCCGCTGCCGCCGGGCCGACCCTAGGCAGCCGCTCCCGGCCGCGCGCCCCGGCGGAGCCGAGCCCCCGCACCCGGGCGCTGCCCACGGGGAGTGGGCAGAGCACGACCCCGAGCCGCACACTCGTGCTCTGCCCACGGGGAGTGGGCAGAGCACGACCCGCGGTGGGGGAGGGAGGACCCGGGCGGGTGGTGCTGCGGTCTCGACAGGTGGCCGCGCCGCCCGCGCCGTAGCGTGGGGGATCGTGCTCGGACTCCCCGACGGCATCCGCGTCTGCCTCTTCGACATGGACGGCGTGCTCACGCGTACCGCCACCGTGCACATGGCCGCGTGGAAGCGGACCTTCGACGAGTTCCTCCGTGCCCGCGACCCGCAGGCGCCGGAGTTCAGCCAGCTCGACTACAACCGCTACGTCGACGGCAAGCCGCGCGCCGACGGCGTCCGCGACTTCCTCGCCAGCCGCGGCATCACGCTGCCCGAGGGCACACCGGAGGACCCGCCGGCCGCGCAGACGGTGCACGGCATCGGCCGCCGCAAGAACGAGCTGCTGCTCACCGAGCTCGAGGAGAACGGCGTCGAGGTCTACCCCGGCTCGATGACCTACCTGCGCGCGGCCAAGGAGGGGGGGCTGGCGACCGCGGTGGTCACCGCCTCGGCCAACGGCGAGCAGGTCATTGCCGCCGGCGGCTTCGCCGACCTCATCGACGCGCGCGTCGACGGCGTGGTGACCGCCCGCGAGGGCCTGCGCGGCAAGCCGGCCCCCGACACCTTCCTCGCCGGCGCCCGCGCACTCGGCGTCGAGCCCTCGGCGGCCGCGGTGTTCGAGGACGCCCTCGCCGGCGTCGCGGCCGGCCGGGCGGGGGACTTCGGCTTCGTCGTCGGCGTGGACCGGGTCGGGCAGGCCGACGCCCTGAAGGAGAACGGCGCCGACGTCGTCGTCACCGACCTCGACCAGCTGCTGGAGGACGCCACGTGACCGAGGGGCGGGCCACCTTCCCGGTCGAGCCGTGGTCGCTGACCGAGATCGGCCTCGACCACTCCTCCCTGGGGGTGCACGAGTCGGTCTTCGCCCTCGCCAACGGGCACATGGGCCTGCGCGGCTCGTTCGAGGAGGGCGAGCCGATCGTCGTCCCCGGCACCTACCTCAACGGCTTCTTCGAGGAGCGGCCGCTGCCCTACGCCGAGGCCGGCTACGGGTTCCCCGAGCAGGGGCAGACCGTCGTCAACGTCACCGACGGCAAGCTGATCCGGCTGCTGGTCGGCGACACCCCGCTCGATCTCGACTACGGCGAGATCGTCGAGCACCGCCGGACGCTGGACCTGCGCCGCGGCGTGCTGCGCCGGGTCACCGAGTGGCGCTCGCCCAACGGCCGCACGGTGCGCGTCACCAGCACCCGGCTGGTCTCGCTGCGCCGCCGGTCGATCGCCGCCATCGAGTACCAGGTCGAGTGCACCGACGACCGGGGCGACCTCTACATCGCGCTGCAGTCGGACCTGCTGGCCAACGAGCCGGTCGACAGCGGCAGCGAGGCCGACGACCCCCGTGCGGCGGCGGCGCTGCGCCGGCCGCTGGTCAGCGAGCTCGCCGTCGGACGTGGCCACCGCGCCGTCCTCGTGCACCGGACCAAGCGCAGCCACCTGCGCATGGCCGCCGGGATGGACCACGTCATCGAGGTCCCCGACTCCGTCACCGAGGACATGGAGGCCGGCGAGGACCTCGCCCGCTACACGCTGGCCGCACGCCTGCCCGGCCGCGGGTCCAGCGTGACGATGATCAAGTACCTGTCCTACGGCTGGTCGTCGCGGCGGTCCGCGTCGGCGATGCGCGACCAGGTGGAGGGGGCGCTGGCCACGGCCAAGCTGGCGGGCTTCCGCCGGCTCGCCGAGGAGCAGCGGCAGGTCCTCGACGAGTTCTGGGCGACCGCCGACGTCGAGATCGAGGGCGACGACGAGCTGCAGCAGGCGGTGCGGGTCGGGGTCTTCCACGTGCTGCAGGCCGGGCTGCGCGCCGAGCGTCAGCCGATCCCGGCCAAGGGGCTCACCGGTCCCGGCTACGACGGGCACACCTTCTGGGATACCGAGACCTACGTGCTGCCGGTGCTCACCTACATCGCGCCGGCCGCCGCCCGCGACGCGCTGCGCTGGCGGCACTCGACGCTCGACCTCGCCCGCTCCCGGGCGCGCGAGCTCGGCCTGCACGGCGCGACGTTCCCCTGGCGGACCATCCGGGGGGAGGAGACCTCGGGGTACTGGCCGGCGGGCACGGCGGCCTTCCACATCAACGCCGACATCGCCGACGCCGTCGTCCGCTACCTGCACGCCACCGAGGACGAGGAGTTCGACCGCGACTTCGGCACGGAGCTGCTCGTCGAGACCGCCCGGCTGTGGGCCTCGCTCGGTCACTTCGACGAGGAGCACGGCTTCCGGATCGACGGGGTCACCGGGCCCGACGAGTACACCGCCGTGGTGGACAACAACGTCTACACGAACCTCATGGCGCAGCGGAACCTGCGCGAGGCGGCAGCGGCGGTCGAGCGGCAGCCCGACGTCGCCGGCCGGCTGCAGGTCACCGAGGACGAGACGGCGACCTGGCTGCGGGCCGCCCGCCTCATGGCCGTGCCCTACGACACCCGGCTGGGCGTGCACATGCAGTCCGACGCCTTCACCCACCACGAGGAGTGGGACTTCACGAGCACCCCGCGCGACCGCTACCCGCTGCTGCTGCACTACCCCTACTTCGACATCTACCGCAAGCAGGTGATCAAGCAGGCCGACCTGGTCATGGCCCTGCACCTGCGCGGGGACGCCTTCACCTTCGAGGAGAAGGTCGCCGACTTCGCCTACTACGAGGCCCGCACCGTGCGGGACTCGTCGCTGTCGGCGGCGCAGCAGGCCGTGGTGGCCGCCGAGACCGGGCACCTGGAGCTGGCCTACGACTACTGGGCGGAGGCCACGCTCACCGACCTGCAGAACCTGCACGGCAACTCCGGTCACGGCCTGCACATCGCGTCCATGGCCGGCGGCTGGACGGTCGCCGTCGCGGGCTTCGGCGGCATGCGCGACCACGACGGGCACCTGCTGTTCGCGCCGCGGCTGCCCGAGCGGATCACCCGGCTGCGCTTCCGGCTGGCCTACCAGGGACGCCTCCTGCAGGTGACGGTGACCAAGGAGCAGGCCACCTACCGGCTGCTCGACGGCGAGGCGCTCGACGTGCACCACCACGGCCGCCGGCTGACGGTGGACCACGCGGACGTGGTGGTCGACATCCCCCCGGCGCCCGACACGGGCAAGGTCACCCAGCCGCACGGGGCCGAGCCACGTCGGCGCAGTCGCTACGGGGCCCTGTGACGACCGTCAGGGCACCAGCAGCCACCTGACCGCGAGCGCCAGGGCGGCGACGTCGACCAGCAGGAAGACGCCCACCCACAGCAGCGCGGGCAGCCGGGTGAGCCGGGCCAGTTGGTCGGCGTCGGAGTCCGGCGCGGCCCGCCGCCGTCGTGCCCCGGGCAGCTCCAGCACGGTGCGCGGCGCGGCCAGCAGCAGGAACCAGGTGACGGCGGCGGCCACGGCGGCCTGCCCGGCCGGCGGCAGCCACGCGGTGACGGCGGCCAGTCCGGCGCCGGTGACCAGCACCGCCCACAGGCCGTAGAGGTTGCGGATCTGCAGCATCAGGAGCGCGAGCAGGGCCAGCACCGCCCACAGCACCCCGACGGCGTACCCGGCCGCGAGCAGGGCCGCGGCGCCCAGGCCGAACAGCGCCGGGCCGACGTAGCCCGCCGCGCAGGTGAGCACCATGCCCAGGCCGGTGGGGCGTCCCTTCGAGACGGTCAGCCCCGAGGTGTCGGAGTGCAGCCGGATCCCGGCCAGCCGGCGGCCGGTGGCCAGTGCGGCCAGGCCGTGGGCGCCCTCGTGGGCGATGGTCACCACGGTCCGCGCCGGCCGCCACAGCGCCGGGGTGGCGACGACGAGCAGTGCGACGACGGCGGCCCCGGCCAGGACCTCGAGCGGGAGGGGCGCCTGTTCGGCCACGCGGGTCCAGAGGCGGTCGACGGCGTCCATCCCGGGGAGTGAACCGCACGTGCCTGGGAGCGCCCCGGATGCCGGCTCGTTCGCCGTGTCGACCGTTATCCCCAGCTGTCCGCAGCAGACCCAGTGGGTCGCGTCGGAGACGGGGAAAGCAGCGAAGAGCGGGCAAGATCACGCCCCGGCGACCTGCGGCGTGCCCGGCCGCTCGCCCATCCTGGAGGCGTGACGTCGCCGCTCCCGGTCGCCGCCCGGCACCTGCCGGTCACCGTCTCCTTCACCCGCCGTGCCGACCCTGCGCACACCCGGGAGATGACCGCCTGGATCCGGGCGGGCATGACGATGGCCGAGTCCTTCCCCGGCTTCCTCGGCGCCGGGTGGGTCCGCCCGCGCGACGGCTCCGACGAGTGGCACATGCTCTGCCGGTTCGCCGACCAGCAGGCGCTCGACGCCTGGGAGGCGTCCGCGGAGCGGGCCTGGTGGCTGCGCTCGGCCCAGGGGCTGGCCGAGGTCACCCGCACGGAGCGGCGCACCGGCATCGAGGGCTGGTTCGACCAGCCGGCCGGCACCGAGGTGGTGGCGCCCTCCGGCCCGCCGGCCCCGCCGCGGTGGAAGCAGGCGACGACGATCTGGCTGGTCTTCTACCCGCTCAACCTGCTGGCCACGGTGACGCTGGGCGCGGTGCTCGCCGACGTGCACGTGGCACTGCGGGTGCTGGTCGTGACCCTGGCGCTCACGCCGGTGATGACCTACCTGCTGCTGCCGTGGATCACCCGCCGGCTGGAGTGGTGGCTTCACGGCCGTCCCTGGCGGCAGCGGCGCGCCCGCTAGCCGGTCCGGACGCGGCGCGGGGCAGGGGAGCGGTCCCGCCCAGGCACCGCCGATGCCGGCGGTGCGCAGGCGGTCGTGCGCTCGTCCTGACGGGACCGGCTCCACCGGCCGGCCGTGATGACCGCGGAGGTCAACCCGTGCCCGGCGACGCCGGCGCACGTGCATCGCCTGTTCGGCCGTTATCCCCAACTAACATCACAACGTTTGTAAGCAACAAGCACCCGCCAACGAGGAGGGCTTCCAGCGTCGGTGAGTGCCCTCCTCGGGTCGGGATCAGGACCGCCCACGACGCCGGTACGCCCAGCCGGCCGCGGTGACGGCGGTCGCGAGGATCCCGCTGCACCACAGCAGCGCGAGCCAGCCGGAGGAGCCGCTGGGCGTGCCGGTCAGCAGCCCGCGGACCGTCTCGATGACGGGGCTGATCGGCTGGTGCTCGGCCACCGCGCGCAACGCCGTCGGGAGAGTCTCCGGCGGGACGAACGCGCTGCTCAGGTAGGGCAGGAAGAGCATCAGGAAGCTCAGCGCGCTGGCCGACTCGACGCCGGAGGCGAGGACGCCGAGCAGGGCGGCCAGCCAGGACAGGGCGGGGACGTGGAGCAGCAGCAGTCCGGCGACGGCGAGCCACCTGGAGGGTCGGATCACTCATGCGCATGTCGTACGCGCAGGGAGGGGAGGGGACCGCAGTTGGACAGGGAGCAGCCCGAGCTGCCGCCGCAGGTGGCGCTCCTCTGGGGCCGGCGGGGCCCGGCCCGCCGCGGACGCGCCTCCGGGCTGGGTGGAGAGGCGATCACCCGGGCCACCATCCGCGTCGCCGACGCCGAGGGCCTGGCCGCCGTCTCCATGGCCCGGGTCGCGGCCGAGCTGGGCAGCGCGCCGATGTCGCTCTACCGCCACGTGGACAGCAAGGACGAGCTCCTGCTGCTCATGTCGGACGCGGCCCTCGAGGGCGCGCCCGAGCTGGCCGGCTCCGACTGGCGCGAGCGGCTGACCGCGGGGCCTACGCGGTGCTCGCCTGCTTCCGGCGGCACCCGTGGTACCGGGAGATCCCGATCAGCGGGCCGCCGGTGGGCCCACGCAACCTCGAGTGGTTCGACCGTGCCCTGGGCGCCCTGGCCGACACCGGCTGCCCGAGTGCGAGAAGGTCTCGTCGTCATGGGCCAGATGCCCGTCGTGCACGGCCAGGCCCAGCTGTCGATCGACCTCGCCGCCGGTTACGAGGCGGACCCGGAGGCCTTCGTCGCGGGCTGCGCACGGGCACTGGCCGCGGTCGTCGACCCGGCCCGGTACCCGGCGCTGAGTAGGGTGATGGCCTCGGGTGTCGTCGGACCTCCCGGCCAGGGGGGTGACGACCCCCCTGCCCGAGGGGTATGACGACTCCGGAACCTAGTTCGCCTTCGCGCTGAGCTGCTACCTCGACGGCGTCGCGGCGTTCATCGAGCGGACCACCGAACCGCGGTGACGGATTGACACCTGGCATCGTTATCCCCAACAAAGTGAACGCCGGACCGGTGGTCCGGACTCGCCGGTGGGACGAACACCTACCACGTGATCGTGAGGTTCACCGCGTTGCCGTCAGGGTCCCGGACGTGGGCGACGCGCTGACCCCACGGCATGTCGGTGGGCGGTGCCTGCACCTCGCCGCCGAGCTCGGGAACGCGGGGGAGTGCGGCGTCGACGTCGTCGACCTCGATGCTGACCAGCACGCGACCGGGGGAGCCGGCCGGGACCTCGGCGTCGGCGACCACGCCGAGGTCGGAGTCCCCGATGCGCAGGCCCTGGAAGAACACCGGCCCGTCGTCGGGGACCCGCTGGGTGAGCACGGCGCTGGCGACACCGACGTAGAAGCGCACGAGGCGCTCCGGGTCGGACGTCACCAGCATCGGCTGCACGCTGCTGGGCACGGGGCCTCCTCGGGCTCGCGGTCGTCGCAGGGAGGACGGCCTGGTCGACGCGGACTCATCGCCCGTGCGCCGACCGGCCGGCAGCGCGCAGACCGTCGCCGAGGAGCACGAAGGCGGCCACCGCGACGACCAGCACGAGGCTCGGCAGGACCAGTGCGTGCGGCGCCCGCGACGCCACCTCACCGCCCTGCTGCAGCAGGATGCCCCAGGACTCGGTGGGCCGCTGCAGACCCACGCCGGCGAAGGTCAGCACGGCCTCGGCCGAGACGAGCACCCCGGCGTAGGCGCTGGCGAAGACCACCAGCGGGCGGACGGCCGAGGGGAGCACGTGCCGGGTCAGCAGCCGGCCGGGGCCGGCGCCCAGGGCGCGTGCCGCGGTGACGTACTCGAGCGTCAGGGCCTGCCGGGTGCCGGCCCGGACGATCCGCAGCATCAGTGGCCAGCTGAACACCGCGAGCACGGCGACGACCTGCCACACTCCGCGCCGGTCGGTCGCGCTCAGCAGGACGACGCCGCCGAGCACCAGCGGGATGCCCGACCAGACGTCGGTGACCCGCGAGACGACGCCGTCGAGCAGCCCCCCGGCGTAGCCCGCCAGGGTCCCGAGGACGACGGCCAGCAGCCCGGTGAGCACGAGGACCGAGACGGCGAGCAGCAGCGAGGTCCGGGCGCCGTAGAGCGTCTTGGCGAGCAGATCGCAGCCGAAGAGGTCGAAACCGAAGGGATGGGCACGGGACGGCGGCACCAGGGAGTCGGCGAGGTCGCACGAGCGCGGGTCGTCGGTGGTCAGGGCGCCGGGGACCAGCGCCATGGCGCCGAGCAGCCCGAGCAGGACGACGGCGACGCCCAGGGGTGCGTTCCAGCGGTGCAGCCCCGCAGCCGGGCGCAGGAGGGACGGGGAGGGCACCGGGCGAGTCTCGCCGAGCGGACGCTCCTGCGTCGACCGTGGTGATCACGGGGCTGCCACGATGACGGCCGTGCTCGCGTTCGCCCTCCGCCGGTCCGGGCAGATGCTGCTCAGCCTCTGGGCGGCCGTGACGCTGGTGTTCCTCGCCGTGACGCAACTGCCCGGCGACCCCGTGCGGGCGCTGTTCGGCTTCCGGGCGGCGCCTCCCGAGCTCGTCGCCCGCATCCGCGCCGAGTACTCCCTCGACGAGCCCGTGCTCGTCCAGTACGGCCGCTACCTGCGCGCCCTGGTGACCGGGGACTGGGGTCGCGGACTCCCGGCCCTGCGGGGCACCGTCGTGGAGCCCGGGCCGGCCGTCGCGGACGTCGTCGTGGCGACCGCGCCGGTGAGCGCGGTGCTGCTGGGCGGCGCGGTCGCCGTGCAGTTCGTGGTGGGGGTCGTCGCCGGTGCGCTGGCCACGAGCGGGCGGAGGACCGGCAGGGGCGTGTACGCCGTGGCCACGGTGCTGGTGGGCACGCCGGTCGTGGTGGCGGCGTACCTGCTGCGGTGGGTGTTCGTCTCCGAGCTCGGCTGGGCACCGTTCAACGGCCGGACCGGTGATCCCGCTGCCTACGTGCTGCCGATCGTGGCGCTGGCGGCGCTGTCGACCGGGTCCGCCGCGCTCATCACCCGTGCCGAGGTCGGCGACACCCTGCGGGCGCCGTTCGTGCTGGCTGCCCGCGGGCGGGGACTGCCGCCGTGGCGGGTGGTCGGCGTGCACGCGCTGCGGCCGGCGCTGACGCCCGTGGTGACCTTCGTGGCAGCCAGCCTGGGGCAGTTGGTCGTCGGGCTGGTCGTCGTGGAGGGCGTCTTCGGGATGCCGGGCGTCGGGGCGGCGATCCTGGCGGCGATCGAGGCGCACGACCGGGCGCTGCTCATCGGGCTGACCACGGTGGTGATCGCGGCGGTCATGGTCGCCAACGCGGTGGCCGACGTCGCCGCGGCCGCCGTCGACCCCAGGGTCCGGCTGCAGCCGGCGACCTGAGTCCGGTCGTGTCCGTCAGCGGACGACGGACCGGTGGGCGGAGACTCCAGGGGACCGGTCATCCAGGTGCGGGGAGTGGGTCCGCGCCGAGCTACTTGACATAATGTGCATTATCGGCGCTGGTTCTCCGAGCGGCGAGAGGGGTTCCAGGACGCCGTTCGACCCGCCTACGCCTCGAGGTCGCCGAGGCCGTTCTCCACTCGGGTCGACACCGACGGGGCGGACACCGCCCGTCCCGTCGGCACGTGCGGGTCGTCCTCGTCCTGGTGGTGTCCCGGACCGACGTGCCGCCGCCGTCGCTCGCGGAGACCTCCGCCGGCCGCCGGCGGCCACGACATCGTCATCCGTCCGGCCCCCTACCGCCCCATCGACGATCCCTGACCGCCTGGACCGCCCTGGGCAACTGGCGACTCCCGATCCGCTCCGGACCTCCGCCGGCACTCGGTGCGGACGTCCCGTCCCGGCCCAGACCCCTCCCGCTCCCATCCGCCGACACCTCCGCCGATTCGTCACTGTGACGTTACTAGCGAGGTGTCTGCGGCTTCGACGGGCGGCTCGCCGGGTGCCTCCGTAGTGTCGGGTGCATGCAACTCCGACGTCCGATCGCTGCACTGATGACCGCGTTGGCGCTCTTCGGGGGCGGCGCCACGCTCACCGCCTGCGGCGACCCGGCGGGGCTGGACCGTAACGACGGCACCACCGACGACAGCGAGAACACCAGCGGCGACGACCCGTCCGAGGACTCGCAGGACAACCTCCCGGACAACAGCAACCCGGACCCGGGCGCGCCCGAGGACCAGGACGACGACACCCAGGACCCGGACTGACGGTCCCGGCTCAACCGGCGGCCCGCTCGGACACCCACAGCTTGTCGAGCCGGCCCGTCGAGTGCACCAGGTCGGCGAGCATGCGCTCGAGTTCGGCCTTGGTGTGCCGCTCGCCGAGCAGCGTCTGGACGTCCTCGAGCGCGCAGCGCAGCTGGAACAGCCGGTCCTGCAGGCCGTCGAGCTCGGCACGCCGCACCAGGACGACGTCCTCGGAGAGACCGGCCTTGGCCGTGGCCGTGCGCTGCTCGTAGGCGCGCTGGCGGCAGGCCTGGCCGCAGTACATCCGCGGGCGGCCGACCGACCCGGCCTGGGGCAGCACCCGCCGGCACCACCCGCACCGCCGTTCGGCGCCACTCCCCTGCCGTCCCGTCGTCTCGGTCACCGTCCCGTCCGTCGTCCCGACCGCTCGGTCGAGCTGCTGCTTGCCCACGGCGGGCACGCTAGACGGCCCCACCGACAGTCCTGGCGGACACGCCCGACGGGCTCGCGAGAAGGGGCTGGTGAGAGCGTCGCCACGTCCGGTTAGCGTGTCGCCCGTGCCCCGCGCCCGGTTCACCTACCTCGACGGGCCGACGCCGTTGGCCATGGCGCACCGCGGCGGGGCGATCGAGCACCTGGAGAACACCATGCCGGCCTTCGAGGCCTGCGTGGCGATCGGCTACCGGTACCTGGAGACCGACGTCCGGGTGACCGCCGACGGCGTCGTCGTCGTCTTCCACGACCCCACGCTGGACCGGGTCACCGACCGCACCGGCCGGGTCGAGCAGCTGCCGTGGTCCGAGGTCGCCGGCGCGCGCATCGGCGGACGGGAGCCGATCCTGCGGCTGGAGGAGCTGCTCGGCGCCTGGCCCGACGTCCGGTTCAACCTCGACATCAAGGCCGCCGGCGTGCTCGCGCCGCTGGTGCGGGTGCTGCGCCGGATGGACGCGCTCGACCGCATCTGCCTGGGGTCCTTCTCCGACGCCCGGGTCGCGGCCGCCCGGCGGCTGCTGGGACCGACGGTGTGCACGTCGCTGGGCCCGCGCGGCGTGGCGGCGCTGCGGCTGTCGTCCTACTCCCCCCGCGCTGCGGGGCTGGTGCGCATGCAGGCCGGCTGCGCCCAGGTGCCGCTGCAGCTCGGCGGCCGGGCCCTGGTCGACGAGCGCTTCATCGCCGCCGCGCACGCCCGCGGCCTGCAGGTGCACGTGTGGACCGTCGACACCGAGGAGGAGGCGACGGCGATGCTCGACCTCGGCGTGGACGGGATCATGACCGACCGTCCGGCCATGTTGAAGGAGATCCTCGAGAAGCGCGGCCAGTGGGCGGGCCGGTGAGCGGCTGGACCGAGCGGCTGCGCACCTGGCGGCCGGCCCCGCCGCCGCTGCCCGACCACCTCGAGGGCATCCTCCGCGACGGCGATCCCGAGTGGTTCGTCCGCGAGCTGGCCATCGCGGCGGCGCCGCCGTGGTGGTTCTGGCGGTTCCTGCTGCGCAACTTCTCCTGGCTGGTCGACCTCTTCGGCCGGGTGGAGATCACCGGCTCGATCCCCGAGGAGCTGCGCCGGGGGCCGCTGTTGCTGGCCGCCAACCACGTCGGCGACTTCGACCCGTTCCTCGTCGCCGTCGCGCTGCACCGCCTGGGCGTGGTCCCGCGGATCATGGCCACCGGCGGGATCATCTCCGCGCCGGTCGCCGGGCCGCTGCTCGAGCGCGCCGGCGGCATCCGCGTGCAGCGCGGCACCGAGGACGCCCGGCACGCGGCACGGGTCACCGAGGTGGCGCTGGTCCACGGCGGGCACGTCGTCGCCTATCCCGAGGGGCGGGTCGGCCTGGCGCCCGACGGGTGGCCCGAGCGCGGCCGCACCGGCATGGCGCGGCTGGCCCTCGGAGTCCGCGTCCCGGTGATCCCGGTCAGCCAGTGGGGCGCCCAGGAGGTGCTGCAGTACGGCAACGACTGGGGGAAACTGCGCACTCTGGCGCGCTCGCTGGTGCGGCGGCCGGTGCTGCGGGTGCACGTCGGCCCGCCGGTGTTCATGGAGGACCTCGAAATGGGCCGGGTGGGCGACGCCAACCGCGCGCGGATGCGCATCGCCGCCGCCATCACCCGCGGGCTGGTGCCGCTGCGCGCGGCCAGCCGGCCGCTGCACCCCGACCCCACCCGGCCGACGACGGGCGCCGCCGCGTTCCCCGGCGGCGTCGTACCCGAGGACGTGCCGTGAGCGGACACACCGTGACACGCGCGTGCTGGATGTGCCCGGTCGCGGCTGGCACCCTCCGCCCGTGACCGCCCCCGACGTCGACGCCGCGCAGCCCGTCGACCGCGCACTGCGCCGCGAGCGCTTCGGCTGGTACTCCTACGACTGGGCGATGTCGGTGTTCAACACCAGCGTCACCACGGTCTTCCTGGGCCCGTACCTGACCAGCGTCGCCGAGGACGCCGCCGGCGCCGACGGCCGGCTGCCCTTCCTGGGGCTGTCCATCCCGCCCGGCAGTTGGTTCTCCTATGTCCTGTCCTTCTCGGTCGTCCTGCAGGTCGTCGTCCTGCCGCTCACCGGCGCCGTCGCCGACCGGTCGGGGCGCAAGCGGCACCTGCTCGGCGCGCTGGCCGCCCTGGGGGCGCTGGCCGCCACCTGCCTGTTCTTCGTCGCCGACGGGCGGTACCTGCTCGGCGCGGCGCTGTTCGTCGTCGCCAACGTGGCCTTCGGCGCGGCCACGGTCGTCTACTACTCGTGGCTGCCCGACCTGGCCGGGCCCGACGAGCGCGACGCCGTCTCCAGCCGCGGCTGGGCGTTCGGTTACGTCGGCGGCGCGCTGCTGCTCGCCGTCCACCTGGGGCTGTTCCTGGGGGCGGAGTCCCTGGGGCTGACCTCCGGCGAGGCGGTGCGGATCTGCCTGGCGACGTCGGGGCTGTGGTGGGGACTGTTCACGCTGGTCACCGTCTCGCTGCTGCGCGACCGGCCGGCGCAGGCCGCCGCGCACGGCGCCGCCACCAGCGGGTTCCGGCAGCTGGCCGCGACGCTCCGGGGCATGCGGGCGTTCCCGCTGACGCTGTGGTTCCTCGGCGCCTACCTGCTGTTCAACGACGGTGTGCAGACGGTGATCTCGCTGTCGGCCACCTACGCCAGCGAGGAGCTGGGGCTGTCGCAGTCGGTGCTCACCGGCGCGATCCTCATGGTGCAGGTGGTCGCGGTGTTCGGGGCGCTGGGCCTGGGCCGGGTGGCCGCCCGCTACGGCGCCAAGCGCACGGTGCTCGGCTGCCTGGTGGCCTGGACGGCGGTGCTCGTGGCCGCGTACACGCTGCAGGAGGGCGCGGTCGCGCAGTTCTACGCGCTGGCCGCCGTCATCGGGCTGGTGCAGGGCGGCACGCAGGCGCTGTCCCGGTCGCTGTTCAGCCACCTGATCCCCACCGGCCGGGAGGCGGAGTACTACAGCTTCTACGAGATCAGCGACCGCGGGACCAGCTGGCTGGGTCCGCTGGCCTTCGGCCTGACCTACCAGCTGACCGGCTCCTACCGGTACGCGATCATCAGCCTGGTCGTCTTCTTCGTGGCCGGCTTCCTGCTGCTGCTCCGGCTGCCGATGCGCCGGGCCGTGCTGGCCGCCGGCAACACCCCGCCGGAGCGGCTGTGAGCGATCCGTCCGTCCCGCTCGCCGCGGTCCCCGCGGCCGGGGACCGGCGGCGCGCCGTGGCACCGGCGCACCTGCGGTTCTTCCACGGGCCGATGGACTGCGGCAAGTCCACCCTGGCGCTGCAGGTCGACCACAACCAGAGCCGGCAGGGCCGCTCGGGGCTGCTGGTCACCCAGGGCGACCGGTCGGCGGAGCCGCGGATCAGCTCGCGGGTGGGGCTGTCCCGCGACGCCGTCGAGATCGACCCCGGCACCGACCTGACCCTGCTGGTCCGCAGCCACTGGGCCGACGGACGGCGGGTGGACTACCTGATCGTCGACGAGGCGCAGTTCCTCACCCCCGCGCAGGTCGACCAGCTCGCCGAGCTCGTCGACGCCTCCCACGTCGACGTCTACGCCTTCGGGCTGACCACCGACTTCCGCGCCCGGCTGTTCGCGGGCACCCAGCGGCTGCTCGAGGTCGCCGACGACGTGCAGCGCATCCAGGTCGAGGTGCTGTGCTGGTGCGGCCTGCCGGGCCTGCTCAACGCCCGCGTCGTCGACGGCGCGATGGTGCGCTCGGGCGCCACCGTCGTGGTCGCCGACACCGCGCCCACCCCGGCGCCCGGTGAGACTGACGACCCGGCCACCGGCACCGAGGTGCACTACCAGGTGCTGTGCCGGCGGCACCACGTGCTCGGCCAGCTCGGCCCCACGGCGGCCGGTCCGGGGCAGCTCGCCCTCTCCTGAGGGGTGCGGCCTCCCCCGTCCGGGGGGCGGTGCGCGCGCCAATACCACCCCATGCGATGATCGGGAACTGACTCAGCGGAATCTCTCCGCGAAATCCGCCGTTGGTCTCCATGACACCCTCCGCAGTGGGTACCCCCTGCTGTGACGGAGAGTCCTGACCGACACCATCAGCACGAGAGGACGGTGTGCCATGGGCGAGCGTTCCCTGCGGGGCAGCCGACTGGGCAGCGTGAGCTACGAGACCGAGCGGAACACCGCGCCGATCGAGCGGCAGTACGTCGAGTACAAGTGCCCCTCGGGTCACCAGTTCACCGTCCCGTTCGCGGACGACGCCGAGGTGCCCGACACCTGGGAGTGCAAGTTCGACGGCGCCTCGGCCAAGCTGGTCGGCGGCTCCGAGCCGGCGCCCAAGAAGGTCAAGCCGCCGCGGACGCACTGGGACATGCTGCTCGAGCGTCGCTCCGTGGAGGACCTCGAGGAGGTCCTCGCCGAGCGACTGGAGGTGCTGCGCGGCCGGCGGACCCGCGCCAGCTGAGCTCGGCCCGACCGACGGAACGGCCCCGGTGGGACTCCCCACCGGGGCCGTTCCGCGTCCGGGGCCCGATGGGTTCCGGTGCGGGTCCTCCCCGCGGGGAGCGCTAGCGGACCAGGTGCCCCTCCCCCGCGACCTCGCCCTCGATGACCCGCACCGGGCCCTCGGGCCGCGGGAACGTCTCCACCCGGGTGCTGCGCACCCGCACCGGCCGGACCACGCCCAGCTTCGCGGCCAGCCCGCGGCCCACGGCGGCGCGCACCAGCGGCCGGGTGGGCGGCAGCAGGCACAGCAGGCCGACGACGTCGCCGAGGAACCCCGGCAGCACCATCAGCACGCCGCCGACGGCGACCAGGCCGGCGTCGGCGCCCGCGGAGCCCGGCGGGCGGTGTGCCAGCGCCCGCTCGCGCAGGTCGGCCAGCGCCTGCGTCCCCTGCCGGGCCATCAGGGTCCAGCCGAGGACGGTGGTCGCCAGGGCGGCCAGCAGCGTCCAGCCCACGCCGATCCAGGCGGCGACCACCGCGAAGACGACGACCTCGGCGAGGGCCCACAGCCCCGCCACCACACGTACCCGGTGTGCCACGGCACTCCTCGGTCCGGCCACGCGGGCGGTCCGGGTCCGCCTACCGGACCTCGCTGGACCGCCCGCCGTCGCGGACCCGTCCCGGCACGGGCGGAGGGACCCGGCCCGGCAGCCGATCGGCCAACCGGTCCTGCAGGCCCCATCCGGTGACCCGTGCCAACGCCTCTACAACGATCGAGGACGTCATCTTGCTCCTGCCGGACGCCCGTTCGCTGAAGGTGATCGGCACCTCCACCACGCGGGCGCCCGCGCGCCAGGCCCGCCAGGCCCAGTCGACCTGGAAGCAGTAGCCCTGGCTGGCCACCTCGTCGAAGGGCAGCCGGTCCACCAGGTCCCCGCGGACGGCGCGGAAGCCGCCGGTGGCGTCGGCCAGGGGCAGCCGCAGCGCCCGCCGGGTGTAGACGTTGCCCAGCCGGGACAGCAGCAGCCGTCGGCGCGGCCAGTCCTCGACCCTGCCGCCGGGCACGTAGCGCGAGCCCAGCGCCAGGTCGGCGCCGTCCAGGGCGGCCAGCAGTGCCGGCAGCTGCTCGGGGTCGTGGGAGCCGTCGGCGTCCATCTCGACCAGGACGTCGTAGTCCCGCGCGCGGCCCCACCGGAAGCCCGCGACGTAGGCCGGACCCAGCCCGGCCTTCTCCGTGCGGCGCAGCACGTGCACCCGCTCGTCCTGCGCGGCGAGCTCCTCGGCCAGCTCGCCGGTGCCGTCGGGCGAGCCGTCGTCGACGACGAGGGCGTGCGCGTCGGGGACGGCGGCGTGCAGCCGGTCGAGGACCGGCTCCAGGTTGTCCACCTCGTCGTAGGTCGGGACGACGACGAGCACCCGCGACCCGGTCACCGGCCGGCTCGCCGCGCCTGCAGCCGGCGGCGCACCGCCGGGCCCGCGACCGCCAGCACGGCTCCGAGGCCCAGCGCGGTCAGGAGCCACTCCGGCGCCGCGCCCAGCCGCTCGGCGACGGTGGCGGAGTCGCGCTGGGCGACGTCCTCGACGAAGACCGCGGGGGTGAACAGCTCCGAGCGCCGGGCCAGCGAGCCGTCGGGGGCGACCACCGCGGAGATCCCGCTGGTGGCGGCCACGACCACGGTGCGGCCGAACTCCACCGCACGCAGCCGGCTGGCCGCCAGCTGCTGCTCGCTCTCGTCGGTGAACCCGAACGTGGCGTTGTTGGTCTGGACGACGAGCATGCCCGCGCCGGCCTCCACGGTGTCGGCGACCAGGGAGTCGTAGACCACCTCGAAGCAGATGACGTCGCCCACCTGCGCGCCGCCCATCTCCAGCACACCCACCTCGGTGCCGTGGGTGAAGTCGCGGCGGACCAGGTCGACCTTGTCGCTGAAGAAGCGGAAGAAGTCCCGCGCGGGCACGTACTCGGCCAGCGGGACCGGGTGCCGCTTGACGTAGGTGTCGCCGGGGCCGGTCTCGGGGTCCCAGACGATGCCGGTGTTGCTGATGAACCGGCCCGGCCCGTCCACGACCGCGCCGACCAGGATCGGCGCGCCGATCGCCTCGGCGGCCCGGCCGATCTGCCGGGCGGCGTCCTCGTTGGTGTAGGGGTCGATGTCGGAGCTGTTCTCCGGCCACACCACCAGATCCGGCTGCGCCCGGTCGCCGGCCCGCACGGCCGCGGCGAGGGAGATCGTCTGCTGCACGTGGTTGTCCAGCACCGCCCGGCGGCGGGCGTTGAAGTCCAGGCCGGCCTCGGGCACGTCGCCCTGGATCACCGCGACGGTCCGCGGGGGGCCGCCGTCGGTGAGCGAGGGGCCGGGCAGCGGCAGCCAGGCGAGGGCGCCGAGCAGCGGGACGGCGAGCACGGCCGCGACCGCCGCCACCGCGGCGCGCGGCGTCGTGCCCCCGTCGGCCGCGCGCCAGGCGCGGACGAGGGCGAGGACGGCGGCCGCCAGCAGGGTGCCGGTGAGCGCGACGGCGAAGGAGACCCCCGGCACCCCGCCGTACGCCGCCAGGGACAGGAACGGCCCGTCGGTCTGGCTGAGCCCCAGCCGGCCCCAGGGGAAGCCGCCGAACGGGACGCGGCCGCGCAGCGCCTCGTCGGCCACCCACAGCGCCGCGGTCCACAGCGGCCACAGCCGGAACCGGGAGACCACCGCCGTGGCCGCCCCGAGCAGCGCCACGAACAGCGCCTGGGAGACCGCGAGCGCCAGCCACGGGAACGAGCCGACGTAGACCCCGCTCCAGGACAGCAGCGGCACGAAGAACGTCAGGCCGAGGACCAGGCCGAGCCACGCCCCCGAGCGGGCGCGGCGGCCGCGGACGGCCAGCGCCAGGGCGGCGGGGCCGAGCACGGCCAGCGGCGGGAGGGAGTAGCCGGGGAAGGCGAGCAGCAGCGCGAGGCCACCGGCGGCGGCGAGCGCGGTGGGCCACGGCAGGCGACGGCGGGACCGCTGCGCGCTCGCGGAGGCGCCGGGGCCGGTGTCGAGCGCATCGGTCACGGCTGCTGGCGGCACTCCCGACCTCCCCCCGAGGACTGGCCGCGGGCGGCGCCCGGGCACGGCCACGATCGTGGCCCGTCGACCAGCATCCCACCCCGCCGGGCGCATCCCGCCGCGCGACCTGCGGGATCCCCCGCCCGTGCGGTCACCGGACCGGGCGGTTACAGCGACCGCAGCGGACGGCCCGCCACCACCAGCTGCCGGCAGCCGGGGCGCGAACGGCGGTCGAGGACGGCGGAGAGGCCGGCGTCGGTGTCCCAGAGCGCCAGGTCGGCCGGTGCGCCCGGCGCCAGCGGGCCGGCGGCGGTCCCGGCGCGGACCGCGTGCCAGCCGCCGTGGGTGGCCGCGTCGAAGGCGTCGAACGGGCGCAGGCCGGCGCCCTCGGTGCGGTGGTCGACCGCCGCGTGCACGCCGCCCCAGGGGTCCATCGGCGTCACCGGGGCGTCGCTGCCCAGCGCCAGGGCCACCCCGGCGTCGGCGAGGTCGGCGAACGGGTTGCACGCCGCGGCCCGGTCGGTCCCCAGCCGCTCGGCGTACATCCCCGCCGGGCCGCCCCACGCGGCGTCGAAGGCGGGCTGGACGCTGGCCACCATCCCCCACGACCGCATCCGCTCGACCGCCGCCGGACCGGCCATCTCCACGTGCTCGACCCGGTGCCGGCAGGCCCGCACCGCCGGCAGACCCAGCTCGCCGACCACCGCGCCCACGGCGTCGAGGACCTGGTCCACGGCGGCGTCGCCGATGCAGTGGAAGCCGGCCTGCACGCCGGCGGCGGTGCACGCGCGCAGGTGCTCCACCAGCTGCGCGGTCTCGAAGCGCAGCGCCCCGGCGGTCCCGGGCCGGTCGCGGTAGGGCGCGCTCAGCGCCGCGGTGTGCGACCCGAACGCCCCGTCGCAGAACAGGTCCCCGCCGGCGCCGGCCAGGCCCAGCTCGCGCACCAGGTCCAGCCCGCCGCGCTCGCTCAGCTCCCCCCAGTAGCCGGCCACCCGCGGCCCCGGCCGCTCCCGGGCCAGCGCCAGCAGCGCCCGCAGGTCCTCGGCGCTCGACACCTCGGGGCCGGCCATCTCGTGCAGGCTGCCGATCCCCAGGCGCCCCGCCTCGGCGAGCGTGGCGGCCTGCGCGGCGGCGCGCTGCTGCGCCGTCACGGCGCCGTGGGCGGCCTGCCGGGCGGCGTGGTGGGCATCGAGGCGCAGCTGCCCGTCGGGAGAGAAGCCGGGCAGGTCGCGTATCCCGGGCACGAGGTCGAGCAGCGCCGTCGACACGGTCGCGGAGTGCACGTCGACCCGGGCGAGGTAGGCCGGGCGGTCGCCCAGGACCGCGTCGAGGTCGGCACGGGTCAGCCCCCGGCCCTCCGGCCAGCCGGTCTCGTCCCAGCCGGTGCCGAGCAGGATCCCCGGTGGCGCGGTGCGGACCGCCCCGGCGACCGCGGACAGGGCCTTCGCGAGGCTCGACCTCGAGTGGAGGTCGAGACCGGTGAGCGCCAGGCCGGTGGCGGTGGCGTGCACGTGCGCGTCCACGAACGCCGGCGTCAGCAGCCCGCCCTCCCCGGCGAGCACCTGCCCGGCCCGCGGCGCGTCGGCGGCGGCGCCCACCCAGGCGATCCGCCCGTCGACGACGTGCACGGCACGGCCGGGACGGTCGCCGACGGTCACGTCGGTGAGCAGCAGGTCGGGCGGCGCGGTCACGCCCCGAGCATGACGGCGCGCGCGGGTGCCCGCGGCGGCGGGTCGGCGGATAGTCCCGGACGCCCCGGGTAGGCAGCCGCGATGCCGGACGGGGAGCTGCTGACCGACCGGCTGCGGCTGCGCCCGTGGACCACCTCCCGCGACGACCTCGCCCGGCTCACCGACATCTACCGGCGCGAGGAGGTCACCCGCTGGCTGGGCGGCACCCCCTCGGTCGGCCCCGTCGAGCTCGTCTGCCGCTGGGCGCAGATCCGCCGCGCCGATCCGGTGCACGGCTGCTGGGCGGTCGAGGTCCGGGACGGGGCTCCCCCGCTCGTCGCCGGCACGGTGCTGCTCAAGCCGCTGCCCGGCGGCGTCGGGGAGGTCGAGGTCGGCTGGCACCTGCACCCGGACAGCTGGGGCCGCGGGTACGCCACCGAGGCCGCCGGGGCGGTGGTCGAGCACGCCTTCGTCGCCGGGCTGCCGGAGGTCTACGCCGTCGTCCGGCCCGGCAACGAGGCGTCGCTGGCGGTCTGCCGCCGCCTGGGCATGACCCCGCTGGGCCGGCTGCGCCGCTGGTACGACGTCGAGCTGGAAGCCTTCCGGCTGATGGCGCCGGTGGTCGTCGAGTAGGGCGCCTCAGGCGGCGTCGCGACGGCGGGTCAGGCGGCGCAGCCGGGCCCGCCGGGTCGTGCGCGCCTTGATCCGGGTGCCCGCGGCGTCGTCGCGGTCCCGCCGGGCGGCCTCCTCCAGGGTGGGCGCGGTGCCGCCCAGGTGCCGGGGCAGCCACCACAGGTCGTCGGGGCCCTCGGGCTGCTGCGGATAGGTGCGCTGGGCCTCGTCGAGGAGGGCCTCCATGGCCACCCGGGTGCGCGCCAGCAGCGTGGCGGACGTCTCGCCCGGCTCGGGCACGATCGGCTCCCCCAGCAGTACGGTCACCGCGCGGCCCCGGGTGAGGTCCACGGGGTGCTTCTTGGTGGCCACCCGGTGCCCGCCCCACACCGCGGCGGGCAGGATCGGCACGCCGGCGTCGAGGGCCATCCGGGCCGCCCCGGCCTTGAGGTCCTTGACGGTGAAGCTCTGGCTGATCGTCGCCTCGGGGAAGACGCCGACCACCTCGCCGTCCTTGAGCGCGCGGACGGCGGCGTCGAAGGCGGCCGCGCCGGCCTTGCGGTCGACCGGGATGTGCTTCATGGCCCGCATGAACGGCCCGGCGAACCAGTGCCCGAAGACCGAGGCCTTGGCCATGAACCGCACCAGCCGGTGCTGCGGCAGCGCGGCCAGGCCCAGGAAGGTGAAGTCGAGGTAGCTGACGTGGTTGCTGCAGATCACGGCGCCGCCGGCGGTGGGCACGTGCTCGGACCCGCGGACGTCGAACCGCAGCCGTAGCAGCCGGAAGACCAGCAGCGTGACCCGGATGACCAGCCGGTAGGGCCCGTCCCCGCGCCCGGGCCGCCGTCCGAACAGGTCGCGCCGCACGACGTCGCGCCAGCTCGCGGTGTACATGACGGGACGATAACCGCCGTTCCCGCGCGCCACCCGCGGTGTCACTCCCCCGTCGTCAGTCCTCCGTCGTCAGCCGTACCGCCGCGCGCACCACCGCGGTCAGGTCCCCGGTCTCCCGGTGCACCCGCCGCTGCAGGTCGGCGCCCGTGCCGCGCGCCAGGACCGCCGCCACGCCGTCGGCCACGCGCTGCCGGTCGCCGGTGACGTCGAGGGCCGGACCCACGTGCTCGAGCAGGGCCGCGACGACGTCGGCGGCCGGCGCCGGGCGGCCCGTCCTCGGGTGCACGAGGTCGCCGGTGGTCCCGGAGCGGCCGGCCCGCCAGGCGGCCACGCGCAGCACCTCGCTGCGCACCCGCGGCGCCGGGACCCCGTCGCGCCACGCGCGGGCGGCGGTCTCCACCAGCCCGCGGACGAGCCCGGCGTGGGTGACGGCGTCCTCCACCCGCAACGCGACGTCGGCGGTGCGGACCTCGACCGTCGGCCAGGTCTGCGAGAGGCGGGCGTCGAAGTAGACCATCCCGGCGTCGACGATCGTGCCGGTCGCGACCAGGTCGGCGACGACGCGGTGGTAGGTCGCCGCGTCGCCGAACGGCTCGGTGGCGCCCGAGGAGGGCCAGCGGTTCCATGCCTGCGACCGGAAGCTCGCGTACCCGGAGTCCGCGCCCAGCCAGAACGGGGAGTTGGCGGTCAGCGCGGTGAGCACCGGCAGCCAGACGCGGATGCGGTCGAGGACGGCCACGCCCTCCTCGTCGTCGGCCACCGACACGTGCACGTGGCACCCGCAGGTCAGCTGGTCGCGGGCGATGAGGCCGAAGGTCTCGGTCATCTCCTCGTACCGCTCCCCCGGCGTGGTCTGCGGCTGCACCCCCACCGGCGAGGTGGCCAGGGCCGCCACCCGGGCACCGACGGCACGGGCCGCGGCGTCGGCGCGCCCGCGCCAGTACCGCAGCTCGCCGGTCACCTCGGCCAGGTCGGTGCACACGCCGCTGCCCAGCTCGACCTGCTCCCGCTTGAGCTCGGGCACCAGGTGCCCGGGGGACTCCCCTCCCCCGTCGCCGGCGCGCTCGTGCTGCTCGGGCGTCTCGCCCTCCCCGCGCCGCGCGGCCACCTCCAGCGCCTCCGGCCCGAGCGGCACCGGCGTCCCCGACGGGTCGACGACCAGCAGCTCCTCCTCGACCCCGACCGTGCGCACCGGCACATCCTCCCCACCGGTCCCCGGGACCGCAGGACCGCCGGTCAGTGCACGAGCCGGGGCAGGACCTCCTGCACGGCCTCCCGCAGCGACGACGCCGCCTCCGGGTCCCCGGCGAGCTGCCGCAGCAGGGCCTGCTGGAAGAGCCCGTCCAGCACCGCGTAGAACACCGTCGGGGGGACGCGCGGCCGCGCACCCGAGAGCTCGGCGTACCGGCTCACCACGCGCCCGACCATGCGCTCGAGCAGCAGGTCGATCTCGGCGACGTCGGCGCGGAACGCGGGCTCGAACATCGACTGGTTGCGCAGGTCGTACCAGAGCCGGTGCATCTGCGGCTCGCCGGTGAGGGTCGCGGTCTGCTCCCGCAGGAACCCGGCGACCAGCTCCTCGGCCGTGGTCGCCGTCGCCACCGCCTCGTCGTAGCGGGTCGCGCAGCGGGCCTTGTACTCGCGCACGCAGTGGGTGATCAGCTCCACCTTGTCGCGGAAGTAGTAGTGCAGGACGCCGTGGGAGTACTCCGAGCGCGCGGCGATGTCCCTCAGCCCCGTGCGGGCGTAGCCCAGCTCGGCGAGCGTCTCGAGCGCCGCCGTGGCGAGCTCGCTGCGGCGCTGGGCCACCTTGTCGACGGCGCGCCCCTCGACTGCGGGACCCACGGCTCTCCTCCGGTGCAGGGGACGGGCAGCGGTCCTGCGCCCGGACGCAGCGTAGCCGCGCCCACCCTGTCTTGACGACTGTCCAGGAAAGTCTTGACGGTCGTCCAGAGGCGGGTCGAGCATGACCGGCGTCACACCCGGCGGCCCAGACCTGCGCCCCGGACACCTCGACGACGAGGAGAGACCCATGTCGGTCCCCGCACTGCACGGCCGCACGGCGCTGGTCACCGGAGGCGCCCGCGGCCTCGGCCAGGGCATGGCGCAGGCCCTGGCCCGCGCCGGCGCCTCCGTGGTCGTCGCCGACGTCCTCGACGAGGAGGCCGCCGAGACCGCCCGGGTGCTCGCCAAGGAGGGGGTGACCGCCGGCTCGGTGCACCTCGACGTCACCGACGAGGCGGGCTGGGAGGCCGCCGTGGCCGCCACGGTGGAGCAGCTGGGCGGGCTCGACGTCCTGGTCAACAACGCCGGGGTCGAGGTCACCGCCCTGGTCACCGAGATCGACCCCGCCGACCTGCGCCGCATGCTCGACGTCAACGTCGTCGGCACGGCCCTGGGGATGAAGCACGGCCTGCGCGCGATGCGGCCCGGCGGCGCCGCGGGCACCGGCGGCTCCATCGTCAACGTGTCCTCGGTGGCGGCGACCATCGCCTTCCCGGGCATCGCCGGCTACTCGGCCACCAAGTCCGCCGTCGACCGGATGACCCGCATCGCGGCCGCCGAGGCCGGCAAGCTCGGCTACGGCGTGCGCGTCAACTGCGTCTACCCGGGCCTGGTGCCCACCGCGATGGGCATGAAGCTCGCCGTCGACTGCGCCGGGATCGGGCTGTTCGACAGCCCCCAGGCCGCGGTCGAGGCGGTCGTGGCACAGACACCCTCGGGACGTCTCGGAGAGGTGGCCGACATGGCCGACGCCGTCGTCTTCCTCGCCTCCGACGCCGCCCGCTTCGTCAACGGCACCGGGCTCGCCGTCGACGGCGGCATGGGCTCCTGACCCCCACCCCCCGAGGAGATCCCGCCATGAGCACCAAGCCCGTCGTCGTCTACGGCGCCTCCGGCTACACCGGCCGGCTGATCTGCGAGTACCTGCGCGAGCTCAACGTCCCCTTCGTCGCGGCCGGCCGCGACAAGGACCGGGTCCAGGAGGTCGTCGGGAGGATCCCCGGCATCGAGACCGCCGACCACGACGTCGTGGAGGTCGAGCACACCGTCGAGGCGCTCACCGACCTGTTCACCGGCGCGAGCGTCGTCTGCAACACCGTCGGCCCCTTCATCAAGTACGGGCCGGAGGTGGCGCAGGCGTGCCTGGCCACCGGTGCCCACTACCTCGACACCACCGGCGAGCAGGACTGGATCCTCGACGCCCAGCAGCGGTGGGGGACGGCGTTCGCCGAGGCAGGCCTGCTGCTCTCCCCCGGCATCGCGCAGATGTACACGACCGGCGAGATCGCGGCGAACATCGCGCTGGAGACCCCCGGCCTGGACACCCTCGACGTCCTGGTGCTGTGGAAGGGGTTCCCGACCAGCGCCTCCACCGAGACGATCTTCACCATCCTCAAGGCCGACTGGTTCCACCTGGCCGAGAACCAGTACGTGAAGGTCGACCCGCTGGCCAGGTGGGACGTCGTCGTCCCCGGGCAGCACGAGCTGGGCCTGGCCGTGCCGTGGGGCGGCACCGCGCACCCCGTGTGGTTCAAGGACGACCCGCGGGTGTCCAGCGTCAAGGTCGCCGGCGGGGTGCTCAACCGCCCGGTGATGGAGGCCGTCGTCGCGACCACCGCGATGGTGGAGAGCGACATCAAGACGCTGCCCCGCGAGCAGTGGGACGACGCGCTGGCCGAGATCGCCGCCGCCTGGTCCTCGGGGATGCCGCCCCGGGAGAACCCGCGGCTGAACACCTCGGTGGACTCCGTGCACGCCTCGGGGCCACTGGGCCGCAAGCACGTGGTCATCCACGGCAACTCGAACTACAAGCAGACCGGGCTGCTGCAGGCCTGGGCGGCGATGTCGCTGCTGCAGCAGCCGCCGCGGCGGGCCGGCTTCGCCTCCGGCTGCCAGGCCTTCGGGCACCGGCAGCTGCTCGGGGTGCTGCGCCAGTTCGGCCTCGTGCTCGACCCGGTGGTGACCGAGCACCGATGAGCCTCACCGCGTACCTCGACAAGGGAGCCTCCCTCGGGCCGGACGCCGCGTGCCTCACCTGCGGGGACCGCACGATGACCTACGCCGAGGTACAGCGGCACAGCCGGCAGGTCGCCGGGGCGCTCGCGCGCTCCGGCGTCCTGCCGGGCGACCCGGTCGCGGTCCTGTCGGCCAACGACCCCACCGCCTTCGCCAGCGTCTTCGGCATCGCCCGCGCCGGCGCGGTCTGGTGCCCGGTGAACCCGCGCAACGAGGCCGGGGAGAACCGCGAGCTGCTCGACCTCTTCGGGTGCACCGCGCTGCTCTACCAGCGCTCGTACGCGCCCCTGGTGGCGGCGATCCGCGACCGCCTCCCCCGGCTGACCACCCTGGTCTGCCTCGACGGCGAGGGCGACCGCGGTGACCCGTCCCTCGCCGACTGGCTCGCCGGCGCTCCCGAGGCCGGTGACGCCGAGCCGCCCGGCGGCCTGGTCATGCTGGTCGGGACCGGCGGCACCACCGGCCGGCCCAAGGGCGTGCGGCTGACCGACCGCAACGTCGAGACCATGTCCGCGCTGACGCTGATGAGCTACCCGTTCGAGGGGCGGCCTACCTACCTGGCACTCGCCCCGCTCACCCACGCCGCCGGCGTCCTGTGCTTCCCGGTGATGGCCCTCGGCGGCGAGATCGTCGTCATGCCGGCGCCGGACCTCGGGGAGTTCCTGGCGCTCGTCCAGGGCCACCGGGTCACCCACGCCTTCCTGCCGCCCACGCTGGTCTACGTGATGCTGGACCACCCCGACCTCGACGGCACGGACCTGTCCTCCCTGCAGTGCCTCTGGTACGGAGCAGCCCCCATGTCCCCGCACCGCCTCGAGGAGGCGATCCGGCGCGTCGGTCCCGTCCTCGGGCAGCTGTTCGGCCAGTCCGAGGCGCCGATGATGATCTCGACGATGTCACCGGCCGAGCACCTGCACCCGGACGGCTCCCCCGCCCGCGAGCGGTTCTCCTCCGCCGGCCGGCCGACGCCGCTCACCACCGTGGCGGTCATGGACGGCGAGGGGCGCCTGCTCCCGGCCGGCGAGCGCGGCGAGATCGTCGTGCGCGGGTCGCTGGTCATGGACGGCTACCACCGGGACCCGCAGGCCACCGCGGAGGCGAGCCGCTTCGGCTGGCACCACACCGGCGACATCGGCTACCTCGACGAGGACGGCTGGCTGTACCTCGTCGACCGCGCGAAGGACATGATCATCAGCGGCGGCTTCAACGTCTACTCCGCCGAGGTCGAGCAGGCGCTCATGGCCCATCCCGGCGTCCAGGACTGCGCGGTCGTCGGACTGCCCGACGAGAAGTGGGGCGAGCGAGTGGTCGCCGTCGTGCAGGCGCGGGCCGGGACGGCGCTGGACCCGGCCGACGTCCGGGCCTTCGCCCGCGCGCGCGTCGGCGGCGTCAAGGCCCCGAAGGAGGTCCTCGTCTGGGCCGACCTCCCCCGGTCGAAGGTCGGCAAGGTGCTCAAGCCCGACATCCGGGCGCACCTGATGCCGACCACGGGCGCGTAGCGGCAGGCACCCTGCGTCGACCAGGCCCTGGCCGAGGTGTCCGGTCCGCATCCCGGTCGCCGTCGCCGTCGCCTGCGGATCGTCCTCGCGTTGGCGTAACTTGCTGTTTTCGGGGTTCTCATGGTGTGAAGCTAAGTTGGGGATAACGGGTAAGATGAGCGCATGACCAAGGGCTGGCAGGGACCGCTGCCGGAGATGCCGTCACTCCCCGCGGCGCGCGCCTGGGCCCGACTGGCGCCGCCCGAGGGCTACGCCGTCCAGTGGCGCCGATTGATCGACGCCGCGCTGGAGCTCGGCCTCGGGCCGGAGGAGCTCGCCGAGGGCGGGATGGACGACGTCGCCGCGGCCCGGGACTGGAAGCCGGCCACCGTCACCCTGTACAGCAAGGTCGCCCGCTACGGCGGGGTCCCCCTGCCGACGCCACCGACGCCGGAGCCGGACCCGCGGACGCTGGACCTGCGGCCGCTCACCGAGGTCCGCAGTGAGGACCCCGAGCACCTGCGCACGGTGGTCTGGTGCGCGATCGCACTGCGCTGGCCGGCGCCGGTGGGCGGCTTCCGGGACCTGCGGCGCGAGCAGGTGCACGCCACCGCCCGCCGCCTCGTCGTCACCACCGACGACGGCGAGTGGTCGGTGCCCGGGGCGCTCACCGCCTGGCACGCCTGGGAGGCGGTGCGCAACCGCTTCCCCGCCCTGGCCGGCAGCCCGTGGGTGCTGCCGGCACTGCGTCGCGGCCCGGGCTACACCTCGCAGGTGGGCGGCCGGCTGTCGAGCCAGGCGCTGCAGGTGACGTTCACCAAGCACGCGGTGCGAACCGCGCTGTACCTGCGGGCGACGACGACCGGCGGACGGCGGACGCGGGCCGAGGCGCTCGCTGCCGTCTACGAGACGCTGTCCTACGACTCCTACCGTCGGCTGGCCCTGGCCGCCGGCGCGGAGCCGGTGGCCGCCCGCGGTGCGGTCCGGGCCGAGCGGGCGACGCGGGCCAACAAGGCCGCGGCCGCTCCGCCGGCCTGAGCCCCTCCCCTCCCCCGGACAGCACGACGGCCCGGGCGGGTGCCCGGGCCGTCGATGCGGAGCGCGAGGAGCGCGAGGTGCGCCGTCAGGTCGCGGAGTAGGTCAGGCAGCTGGCGGTGTCGTGGTCGAAGCCGACGCGGATGTCGGACGCGCGGCACTCGAGGGCGTCGTTGTGCACGCAGTCGGTGCGGGAGCACGCGCCCACCTGGGCCTCGGCGCGCGGCAGGCCGCCCCTGATGGTGAGCGGGACGAACGTGCCGCAGTCGGCGTGGCCGTCGGTGCCGCTCACGGTGATCGCGAAGGCGTGACAGCCGTGGTCGTTATAGGAGCAGCCGTCGACGGTGCACTCGCTGACGGGGGGCATGACGGTGGTCATCTCTGGTCCTCCGGAGTCGGATGGATCACTCGACCCGAGTGTCCCCCCGAATGGCTAAACAATCGAGTCGAGCGACCATTCCGCGTGTCGCACGGCGCCATTTTTGAGGCTAGCCTCACCTGCATACGGGCAGTTCAGCGGGCCGAACAGCTCCCGGACCAGGCGAGGCTATCCTTCCTCACACGCCATTCCGGTTGCGATCCCTCCTTGTGAGGGCAGCCTTCCCTGACCATTTCCACGCCTCAGATGAGCGCGAGCTGACCGGGGACGTCGCCGGCGCGGGCCTTCCTCGCCCGGGCTCCGCGCGGGCGCTCGGTGGCGTCGCGGGCCGGCGGCAGGCTCCCGGCCGGGAAGGCCGCCTCGTCGTCGCCGGGGACGCCGGAGGAGGCCTCGGCGCCCCGGGCCGCTCCCCCGGGCCGGCCGTCGAGCCCGTGCCGGCGCAGCAGCGGCGTCACGCGCTCGGCGAGCCACGCCCGGTACTCGGCCGGCACGTAGGCGCCGCCGCGGTAGAGCTGCCGGTAGCGCCCGACCAGGGACGGGTGCTCGCGGGTCAGCCAGGCGGAGAACCACTCGCGCGCGCCCGGGCGCAGGTGCAGCGGGACCACGGTGACGCCGGTGGCGCCGGCCTCGGCGATCGCGCCGAGGGCCGTGTCGAGGTCGGACTGCCGGTCGGTGAGGCCGGGCAGCACCGGGGCGAGGAAGACGCCGCAGGGCAGGCCGGCGTCGGTGACCGCCCGCACCAGGTCCAGTCGGGCGCGCGGCGACGGCACGCCCGGCTCGAGGCTCGCGTGCAGGTCGTCGTCCCAGACGGCCAGGGAGACACCGAAGCCGACCGGGACGTCCTTCGCGGCGCCGGCCAGCAACGGCAGGTCGCGGCGGGCCAGCGTGCCCTTGGTGAGGATGGAGAGCGGCGTCCCGGAGTCGGCCAGCGCCCGGATGACGCCGGGCATCAGCCGGTAGCGGCCCTCGGCGCGCTGGTAGGGGTCGGTGTTGGTGCCGAGCGCGACGTGCCGGCGCTTCCACGACGGCTTCGCCAGCTCCCTGCGCAGGACCTCGACGAGGTTGGTCTTGACGACGATCTGCGTGTCGAAGTCCCGGCCGGCGTCCAGGTCCAGCCACTCGTGCGTCGAACGGGCGAAGCAGTTGTGGCTGATCACCCCGTCGGCGACGAAGTCGCCGGTCCCGGTCGTGATGTCGAACATGGGCATCTCCAGGCCCAGCGCCTGCAGGTCGACCACCTGGAGCGCGGCATCGCTCTCGACCGCGATGCCCTCGACACCGCACCTCCGGCGGATCGCGGGGTCGACCAGGTGGACGAAGCGCATGTGTTCGCGCAGGCCACCCCGGACACGGACGGTGGCGAGACCGTCGTCGCGCCGCCGGTCCTCGACGACGGCGTCGAAGTCCAGGCCGGACAGCGCGTTCCGGGTGCGCTCGAGGATCTCCGGATCGGTGTTGCTGACCCTCAGCGCTCCCCCACTGCGACTGCCCTCGGCGTCGAAGATCCCCGCGAGGAAGCCCCGCTGCCACGCCGCGGTCGGCTGACCAGGCCATGCGACGAGGTCGGCGATGCGGCCGACGGCGGCCGACGAGGACGCCCGGATGGCCCGTATCGCCCGTCTCGCCCCGACAGCCCCCGCGAAGTCGAAGCGGTCCGTGCGGATGCCCTCCTCGGCGAGGAACGCCTGGGTGCGGTCGAGACCCTCCTCGTCGACCAGCGCCAGGCGGAACCGGTGGTGATCGTCGTGGGTACGCCCGGGTCGCTCGTGGTGATCGACGCCGAGGTGTCCGTCCCCGCGGATCATCCCGGCCAGGTAGCCCCGCCGGTACTCCGCACAGACGACGAGGGACACCCCTGTCCGCCCGAAGCCCATGAGCTCGTCGTTGGTGGTCAGGTGCGGTCGCCGCTCCCGGCCGGACGTCGTGCCGGTGACGTACTTCCAGCCACGGCGGGTGAGGAACCGGTGGTCCCCGCTCGCCGTGAGCTCGGTCCCGTCAGCCAGGGTCACCCGGTGCGCCGGCTTGACGGTGCCCCAGTGGGCGAGCACCTCGGTCTCCACGTAGTGCCGGTAGGTGCCACGACGCTCGGTACCGATGATGCGGTCCCCCACCCGCAGCTCCGAGATCGGCCGCTGGCTGCCGTCTGCCATGAGGATGCGCGTGTCCCCAGCGAGGCAGTACACGCACTGATGGAGGCAGCCCCTGTACGGGTTGATCGTGTGCGAGAACGGCATCCGTGAGCCCTCGGGCACGGGGTTGAGCGCCGACCGGCAGAGCACCTCGTGCATCGTCACACCGGGGAACTCGGGCACCTCCACGCTCCGCAGCAGTCCGCGCAGGCTCGGCATGCCCGGCAGCAGCGACTCGTCGTCGGCGTCGAGCCGTCGGGCGTCCCACCTCATGCCCTCGATGCGAACACGTGTTCGACGCGCTGTCCAGTGGTACCGCTGTCGTTGCGTTCTCCCCGTCCTCGACGCGCCCACCGGTTTTCGCGCGTTGCCGTTAGGGATAACGGCACATGTCGAGTGAGGTGTCGGAGGACGGGATCGTCCGGTCAGCGACGGACCGCCGCTCCCGGCCGCTGAGACGGCCCGCTGCTGCGGGTGAGCAGGACGATCCCGAGGACGGCGACCAGCCCCGCCGGCCCCCACACCACGGCGTGCCCGGGCTCGAGGTGCTCCCCCAGCAGCAGCCTGGCCGCCGGCACCGCGGCCAGCGGGTCCAGGACCGCGAGCGCCGGCAGGGACGCGCTCAGCGATCCGCGCCCGTAGGCCTGCTGGGCGCCCACCTGGGAGACCACCCCGGCCACGACGGCGCCCCACACCTCGGGCCGGCCGAGCGCGGCGGCCACCCCGGCGGCCGACACCACGGTGAGCCCTGCGGCGACCAGGACCGCCGCCACCCCGGCGGCCAGGCCTCCGGTGACGCCGCAGGTGAGGGCGGCGCCCCGGCCGGCACCGAGCCGGGCGGTGAGCGCGACGGCCAGCGTGACCGCCACGACGGCGGCCACGACCGCCCACCCGGGCGGTGACCTGTCGAGGGCCGCGGGGCCGGGGCGGGCCGCTGCCACGAAGACCGCGATCCCCGCGACGGTCAGCCCCGCCCCGATCACCTCCACCCGGGTCGGCGGGATCCTCGTGCGCACGGTGCGGACGGCGAGGGCGGCCACCAGCGCCGCGGCCAGCAGCGGTTGCACCAGCGAGACCGGCGCCAGGGCGAGCGCCGCCACCTGTGCCCCCGTCCCGGCCGTCGTCGCCGCCTGGCCCAGCAGCCAGGTGCGCCGGCGGAGCATCGCCCGCACCGGCAGCCGCCCGTCGACCGCGACCCGCGCCGCGGCCTCGTGCTGGAGCACCGAGCCCAGCCCGAACAGCAGCGCCGCGGTCAGGGCCAGCACGGTGCCGGGCAGGTGGTCGCCCACCCCGCGGGCCAGCTGCAGGCCGGGCTCCTGCGCTGCGGCAGCCCAGACGGTCACCGGGCCACCCTGCCGGGTCACGCGGCCGGGGAGGGCTCAGACGGGAGGACGGTCCTCGTAGAAGGTCGAGAGGACGACGGTCGTGCGGGTGGCCACGTTGGCGGTGGTGCGGATGTCGCGCAGCAGCGCCTCCAGCGCCTCCGGGGAGGCCACGCGCACCTTGAGCAGGTAGCTCTCCACCCCCGCCACCGAGTAGCAGGCCTCGATGGCGTCGAGGTGCATGAGCTTGGCCGGGGCGTCGTCGGCCTGCGCCTGGTCCAACGGCGTGATCGAGACGAACGCGGTGAGCCCCGCGCCCACCTGCCGCGCGTCGACCGTGGCCCGGTAGCCGGTGATCAGGCCGCGCTGCTCGAGCCGGCGCACCCGCTGGTGCACCGCCGACACCGACAGCCCCACCCGCTCGGCGAGCTCGGTGTAGCTGGCCCGCCCGTCGCGCACCAGGGCGGCCAGCAGCGCCCGGTCGACGTCGGCGGTGTGCTCAGCCGGGGAGGACGACGAGCTCACGGGGACCCTCGTTCAGCGTGCGGACGCCGTCGTCGGTGCAGACCACGATGTCCTCGATGCGCGCGCCGCAGCGCCCGGCGAGGTAGATGCCCGGCTCGACGGAGAAGGCCATGCCCGACTCCAGCGGCAGGTCGTTGCCCGCGACGATGTAGGGCGCCTCGTGGGTGTCCAGGCCGATGCCGTGGCCGGTGCGGTGGATGAAGTGCCCGCCCCACCCGGCGGCGGCGATCCGGTCGCGGGCGACGGCGTCGACCTCCTCGGCGGTCACGCCGGGCCGCACGGCGGCGACGGCGGCCTCCTGCGCCTCCTGCAGGACCGCGTACCACTCGGACACCTCGGCGTCGGGCTGCCCGCCGACGACGTAGGTGCGGGTGCAGTCGGAGCGGTAGCCCGTGGCGGTCTCCCCGCCGATGTCGACGACGACGAGGTCGCCGGCCGCCACGACCCGGTCGGAGAGCTCGTGGTGCGGGCTGGCGCCGTTCGGGCCGGACCCGACGATCGTGAAGTCCACGCCCACGTGCCCCTCGGCGAGGATGGCCGCGGCGATGTCCGCGCCCACGTCGGCCTCGCTGCGGCCCACGCGCAGCCACTCCCCCATCCGCGCGTGCACCCGGTCGATGGCGGCTCCGGCGAGGGCGAGCTCCTCCACCTCGGCCGGCGTCTTGACCATCCGCAGCCGGTCGAGCACCGGCGTGGCCAGCTCCAGCGCCGAGCCGGGGATCGCCCGGTGCACGCCGAGCGCGTGCTCGGCCCAGGTCCGCGCCCCCACCGCCACCCGCGCGGGGGCGGCGCCCAGCCGGGCGGTCACCTCCCGCGCGAGGACGGCGAAGGCGTCGTCGGTCTCGTCCCAGGCGCGCACCTCCAGGTCGAGCGCGCCGGCCGGGCTGGCGTCGACCATCGGCGCCTCGAGCCGGGGGACGACGAGCAGCGGCTCCCCGGAGCGGGGGACGACCAGGGCGGTCAGCCGCTCCATGGCGTGGGCGTCGTAGCCGCACAGGTAACGCAGGTCCGAGCCCGGTGTGAGGACCAGGACGTCGACGCCGAGCTCGGCGGCGACGCTGCGCGCGGCGTACACGCGGTCGATGCTGACGAGGGCCCCCGCGCTGCTTGCCACGCCGGGACACTAACCCCGGGCACCGGCCGCTCCCGCCGGGGTTTCCCGGACCGTTACCGTCCCCGCCCGTGACGACGATGCTGCTCGACGCCGCGAGCCTCTACTTCCGGGCCTTCTACGGCGTCCCGACCAGCGTGACCTCGCCCGACGGCCGCCCGGTCAACGCCGTCCGCGGCTTCCTGGACATGACCGCCCGGCTGCTCACCGCCCACTCCCCCGACCGGCTGGTCGCCTGCTGGGACGACGACTGGCGCCCGGCGTTCCGCGTCGAGGCGCTGCCGTCCTACAAGGCGCACCGGCTCTCCTCCGACGGCGGTGAGGAGACGCCCGACGAGCTGGGGCCGCAGGTGCCGGTGCTGGTCGACGTGCTCGCCGCGGCCGGCATCACCCGGGTCGGGGCGCCGGGCTACGAGGCCGACGACGTCATCGGCACGCTGGCCACCCGCGCGCGGGGGCCGGTCGACGTCGTCACCGGGGACCGGGACCTCTTCCAGCTCGTCGACGACGCCCGCGGCGTCCGGGTGCTCTACACCGCCCGGGGCATCGCCGACATCGAGGTGGTCGACGAGGCGGCGGTGGCGGCGAAGTACGGGATCCCGGGGCGCTCCTACGCCGACTTCGCGGTGCTGCGCGGGGACCCCAGCGACGGCCTGCCGGGGGTGGCGGGCGTCGGGGCGAAGACCGCGGCGGCGCTGATCACCGAGTTCGGCGACCTGGCGGGCATCCGGGCGGCCGCGGCGCGGACCGTGGTGCCCAGGGCGCCGCTCACCGCGGCGGTGCTGAAGCGGCTGCACGCGGGCGGGGACTACCTCGACGCGGCGCCGGTGGTGGTGGCCGTGGCGCGCGACATCGACATGCCGGCGGTGGAGGGGGCGCTGCCCCGCCGCCCGGCGGACCCCGGGGCGCTGGCCGCGCTGGCCGACGCACACGGGCTGCGGTCGTCGCTGGGCCGGCTGGGTGCGGCCCTGGGGTGGCCGGCCGACGCGTTGGAGTGAGCGGCGGCCGGCCACCTCGTCAGGGGGCGCGCCGCTAGGAGGCGACCTCCCACGTGTAGGCCGCCGAGTCCGCGTCGGTGATCGCGACCTGCAGCGTCACGTCCTCGCCGTCGTCGGTCCGGCCGGTGCACTCGTAGGTGGCGCCGTTCTCCACGACCATCTCGTCGTCGCAGGTGACGTCGACGGGCGTGCCGTAGGTCTCCTCGAACTGCGTGGCGATGTCCTCCTCGGCCCGGGACCGGTCGAGCACGTCCTGGCCGAGCACGATCGGCAGGATGATCGCCGCGGCGATGACGACGACGGCGAGCGCGACCAGGCCGATGATCAGCCCGGTCCGCGACTTCTTCTGCGGCTGCTGACCGTAGGGCCGGCCGTACTGCCCCGGCTGCCCGTACTGGCCGGGCTGCTGGCCGTACTGCCCGGGCTGCTGGCCGTACTGACCCGGCTGGGCGTACTGCCCCGGCTGCTGCCCGTACTGACCGGGCTGCTGGCCGTACTGGCCCGGCTGCTGCCCCGGCTGGCCGTAGCCGCCGGGCTGGCCGTACTGCCCGGGCTGCCCGTACTGCCCACCACCCGGCTGGCCGTACTGCCCGGGCTGCCCGTACTGGCCCGGCTGGCCGTACTGCCCCGGCTGCCCGTACTGCCCCGGCTGGCCACCCTGCGGGGGGTTGGTCATCGTCGCTCCTGCTCGTTCCGTCGACCCGGACGGGTCCTCCCATGACACTGCGTCACGGGAGCGGGGGGATTGTGCACCACGGGAGCCCTCCGGCAGCCCCCGCGCGCCGTGGTCGCCCACCCGGGTCGGGGGGCGGGAGCGCCGCCGGCAGGCACCCGCGGGGTCAGCCGCTGACGGCCACCGCGACCACGCCGCGCCGGACCCGGCCCACCGCGGCGCGGGCCACGCCGGCCACCGTCTCGTCGGCCACCTTGGCCAGCTGGTCGAGCAGGTCGACGAGCTGGCGCGCCCAACGGACGAAGTCGCCGCCGGACAACTCGGTGCCGGCCTGCTCGGCGCCGGCGAGCACCCGGTCGAGGCTCTGCCCGTCGGCCCAGCGGTAGGCGGCCCAGGCGAAGCCGAGGTCGAGGTCGCGGCTGGCGGGCAGGCCGCGGTCGAGCTCCACGTCCTGCAGGCGGGCGCGGATGCCGCGCATCTCGGCGATCGCGCCGCCCACCTTGCCGGCCGGGACCGCGGGCTGGCCGGGCGTCTCCCGCCGCGCCTCGAAGACCAGCGTCGACACCACCGCGGCGAGCTCGGCCGGGCCCAGCCCGCGCCACACGCCGGCGCGCAGGCACTCGGCGACCAGGAGGTCGGCCTCCGACCAGATCCGCGCCAGCCGCCGTCCCTCCTCGGTGACCCGGGGGACGTCGTCGACGGGGGTGGGCTCCTCGGTGTCGGCCGGCACCAGCGGCACCACCTCGGGCACCAGGTAGCCGAGCTCCTCGAGGACGTCGCAGGTGCGGTCGAACAGCCGTGTCAGCGAGCCGGTCCGTTCGGCCATCTTGCGGTGCGTGGCCTCGGCGTCGGCGACCGCGCGCAGGTACCGCTCGGCGGAGCGGACCCGCTCCTCCCGGCCAGTCAGCGCGTGCACCGGGTGGTTGCGCACCGCGCGGCGCAGGTCGTGCAGCACGGGGTCGTCGGCGGCCGCGGAGCGGTTCTTGACCCGCCGCGCGCCGAGGTCGTTCTCCAGCCGGGCCGAGCGCAGCGTCGAGGCGAGGTCGCGGCGGGCGTGCGGGCTTCGGTGGTTGAAGTTCTTCGGCACCCGGACCCGGGCCAGCGCGGTGACCGGCGTCGGGAAGTCCACGCTGCCCAGCCGCCCGGCCCACTTGTCCTCGGTGAGCACCAGCGGCCGCGGGTCGGTGAGGTCGGTGATGCCGGGATCGAGGACGACGGCCAGGCCCTGGCGGCGGCCCGAGGGCACCCGGATGACGTCGCCGGGGCGCAGCGCCGCCAGCGCGTCGGCGGCCTCGATGCGGCGCTTGGCCTGCGAGTCGCGGGAGAGCTCCCTCTCGCGGTCGGCGATCTCCCGCCGCAGCCGGGCGTAGGCCAGGACGTCGCCGCCCTCACTGGCCATCTCGGCGGCGCACTTCTCCGCGTCGCGCTCGGAGCGGGCCGCCTGCCGGGCCAGGCCCACCACCGAGCGGTCGGCCTGGAACTGGGCGAAGGAGGAGGCCAGCAGCTCGCGGGCGCGGGCCCGGCCGGAGGAGCCGACCAGGTTGACCGCCATGTTGTAGCTGGGCCGGAACGACGAGCGCAGCGGATAGGTGCGCGTGCTGGCCAGCCCGGCGACGACGGAGGGGTCCATCCCCGGCGCCCACACGACGACGGCGTGCCCCTCCACGTCGATGCCGCGCCGTCCGGCCCGCCCGGTGAGCTGGGTGTACTCCCCCGGCGTGACGTCGACGTGCCCCTCGCCGTTCCACTTGACCAGCCGCTCGAGCACCACGGTGCGGGCCGGCATGTTGATGCCCAGCGCGAGGGTCTCGGTGGCGAACACGGCCTTGACCAGGCCGCGGACGAAGCACTCCTCGACGGTCTCCTTGAACGCCGGCACCAGGCCGGCGTGGTGGGCCGCCAGCCCGGCGAGCAGCCCCTCGCGCCACTCCCAGAAGCCGAGGACGTGCAGGTCCTCGTCGGGCAGGCTGCCGGTGCGCTCGTCGACGATCCGGGCGATCTCGGCCCGCTCTGACTCGTCGGTCAGCCGCAGCCCCGACTGCAGGCACTGCGCGACGGCGGCGTCGCAGCCGTTGCGGCTGAAGATGAAGGTGATCGCCGGCAGCAGCCCGGCGCGGTCGAGGCGCTCGACCACCTCCGAGCGCGCCGGCGGCCGGTAGCGGGGCTTGTGCCAGTCGCGGTCCCGCCGCGAGCCGCCGTTGCCGCCGCCGCCCCACGTGTCCAACCGCCGCTCGTACTCGCGCACGAACCGCACGAGCTCGGGGTCGACGACGCTGGCGCCGCGGTCGCGGGTGGACAGGGTGCGCGGGGTCTCGCCCGACTCGGCGGCATGGGCCGCGGGGCGCAGGCTGAACAGGTCGAACACCCGGTTGCCGACGAGCATGTGCTGCCACAGCGGGATCGGCCGGACCTCGCTGACGACGACCCGGGTGTGCCCGCGGACGGTGACCAGCCAGTCGGCGAACTCCTCGGCGTTGCTCACCGTGGCCGACAGCGACACCAGGGTCACCGACGCCGGCAGGTGGATGATCACCTCCTCCCACACGGCGCCGCGGAAGCGGTCGGCGAGGTAGTGCACCTCGTCCATGACCACGTAGCCGAGGCCGTCGATGGCCGGCGAGTCCGCGTAGAGCATGTTGCGCAGCACCTCGGTGGTCATCACCACCACCGGGGCGTCGCCGTTGACGGCGTTGTCGCCGGTCAGCAGGCCGACCCGGTCGGCGCCGTAGCGGTCGACCAGGTCGTTGTACTTCTGGTTGGACAGCGCCTTGATCGGCGTCGTGTAGAAGGCCTTGCGCCCCTCGGCCAGCGCCTTGTGCACCGCGAACTCGCCGACGACGGTCTTGCCGGCCCCGGTGGGCGCGCACACCAGCACCCCGGCACCCTCGTCGAGCGCCTCGCAGGCCTCGACCTGGAACGGGTCGAGGGAGAAGCCGAGCTCGGACGTGAAGTCGGCCAGGGTCGGGTGCGCGCTGCGCCGCCGGGCAGCCGCGTACCGCTCGGCGGGGCTGGACATGCTCCCCACGTTAGGCGCTCGTCCCGATGTCCTCACCGCGAGCCGTACGTCCCCGGCCGCGGGGGCCGCTCGCCCGGTCGTCGCCTCGTCGCGTGTCCGTCGTCAGCCGCAGGTGAGTTGGGGATAACGGGACACTCACGGGCGTCGTCCCGTCGTCCTGGCTCCCCGTGGTGCGTCCTGGCTCCCCGTCGGCACCGAGCCAGGACGCACCACGATCGGGCCTGGTCGTGCGTCAGGTGCGCGCCGAGCCCACCACCCGCAGCACGCCGGGCACCGCCTCGGCGAGCACCGGCAGGGCGGCCACCGGCTCGCCGTCGGCGTAGGTGGTCAGCCCCGCCCCGGCCAGCTCCACCCGTGCGGCGCGGTGCACGGAGACCGCGGGGTGCTCGACGTGGGTGCCCGCCGTCAGCCGCGGCCGGGTGCGCACCAGCTCGCGGCGGGTGATCGGCCCGACCACGGTGACGTCGAGGAGGCCGTCGGCGGGGTCGGCGTCCGGGCAGACCCGCATGCCGCCGCCGTACCAGGCGGTGTTGCCGACGGCGACCAGCGTCACCGGCAGCGTCCGCGGCTCGCCGTCGAGGGTGAGCGTGACCTCGCGGGGCCGCAGCCGGGCCAGCTCGGCGAGGATGGCGACGTCGTAGCGGCGCGGCCCGCGCGGCCAGCGCAGCCGGTCGGCCCGGTCGGTGACCGCCGAGTCGAAGCCGCAGCAGAGCACGGTGGCCCACCAGCGGGCGCCGGTGCGGCCGGCGTCGAGGGTGCGGACGGCGCCCTCGCGCAGGTCGGCGGCGGCCGCCGCCGCGGCGGCCACCGGCTCGGGCGGCACGCCGAGGGCCAGCGCCAGGTCGTTGCCGGTGCCGGCCGGGACGACGGCCAGCGGCGTGCCGGTGCCGGCGACCGCCTGCAGCGCGGCGTGCACGGCCCCGTCCCCACCGACGGCGACCACCGCCCCGCTACCGGCCGCGACGGCCCCGGCCGCCGCGCGCTCGGCCTCGGCGCGGGTGGTGGCCGTCAGCACCGTGGGGGCGAGTCCGCCGCGGCGGAGCGCCTCGAGGACCATCGCCGACGCGGCGCGCGCGCGGCCGCGGCCGGCGGCGGCGCTGACGAGGACGGCGACGTCGAGCCCCACCTGACTCCCTCCCCTGCGTCCCTGCGGCCGGCCCACGCTACGGCTCGGCGACGATCGGCGGACGGGCCTCCGACCTGCGGCGCGCGCCGAGGCGTGGGCCGCCGGGTAGCCGGCCGCCGGGTGGCCGGCCGGTCTCAGCGCCGCGAGCGCTCCGCCGGCGAGCCGGGCACGAGGTCCTCGGGACGGGTGGGTGCCGCGTCCAGCGTCGAGGGCCGTGCGTCGAGCGGGGACGCCTCGCCGTCGGGGACGTCGTGGAAGTGCTCGGTGGCCTCACGCCGGGCCCGCCGCTTGTCCACGACCCGCGCGACCTGGATGGCCATCTCGAACAGCAGCACCATCGGCAGCGCCATGGCGAGCATCGTGAACGGGTCCTGGGTGGGCGTGACGAACGCGGCGAACACGATGGTGAGGAAGAAGATCCACCGCCGGCTCTTCGCCAGCGCGGCGTGGCTGAGCACCCCGACCAGGTTGAGCGCCACCGCGATCAGCGGCAGCTCGAAGCTCAGCCCGAAGGCGACCAGCAGGCTGATGACGAAGCCCAGGTAGTCCGGTGCGGTGAGCTGGAAGGCCACCTCGTCACCGGCCAGCTCCAGCAGCAGCTCCAGGCCCTTGTAGAGGGTGACGTAGGCCAGCACCGCCCCGAGGGCGAACAGCGTCGTGGAGGCGGCGACGAAGGTGACCGCGTGGCGCTTCTCGTTGCGCTTGAGGCCCGGGGTGATGAACGCCCACAGCTGCCAGAGCCAGAACGGCGAGGACAGCACCGCGCCGGCGATCAGGCCGATCTTAAGCCGCAGCAGCACGCCGCCGAAGACGTCCAGGACCACCAGCGAGCAGCCCTCGTCACCCTGGAAGCGCAGGTCGGCCGGCAGTGAGCAGTAGGGCGCGCTGAGGAAGGTCAGCAGGCCGTGGTCGTACCAGAGGAAGCCGGCGACGGTACCCAGTGCCAGCGCGAGGAGTGCCTTGGCGACGCGGTTGCGCAGCTCGGTGAGGTGCGCGATGAGGCTCATCGTCGCCTCGGCATCCCGCGGCGGCCGGCGTCGGCGGCGCCGCAGCGACGGACCGCTCACGGTGCTGTCCTCGGGGGAGGTCAGCGTGCGTCGGCGGCGCCGGGCTGCGCGGCGCGGGCCCGCAGCTCGGCCGCGCGCGCCTCGGCGGCGGCCGCCTCGGCCTCGAGCTGCGCGCGGCGGTCGGCGTCGGCGGCCTGCAGCACCGCGGGTGTGGCGGGAGCCGGCGGAACGGCGCGCGCGTCGTCGTCCCTCATGCCCTTCATCTCGCCCTTGAAGATGCGCAGCGAGCGGCCCAGCGAGCGCGAGGCGTCGGGCAGCTTCTTGTAGCCGAACAGCAGCAGGACGGCAAGGATGATCAGGCCGATCTCGAGCGGGCCGAGGTTCATGCGTCCTCCAGGTCGCGGGGGGCGGGGCTGATGCTACGCCGGGGAGCGATCGTCCCCGGGGCCCCGAGCGGACGTGCGGGCGGCGTTCAGCCCCCGTCTGCCTGCCGTTCGCCCGCCTGCAGTGCGGCCGCCCGGGCGGCGGTGGCCTGCGCCTGCTCGAGGAAGGGCCGCACCTCCCGCTCGGCGGCCTCCAGCTCCCGCCCCAGCCGCTGGAACGCGCCGAGCAGGCCGTGGGCGAGCACGCCGAGCACGACCAGCGACAGGACGGCGGCGGTGATCCAGACGACGAGCATCAGCACGGGAGCACCCTAGGCGCCCTGTCTCAGGCGCCGTAGCGGGCGAGGGCCGCGCGCGCGTCGGCGGCCACCGCCTGCGCCAGCCCGGCCGGCTCGTCGACGGCCGCCGCGCCGCCGAGGGAGGCCACCAGCCGGCGCGCCCACGCCAGGTCGTGCGTGCGCAGGGCCACGGCCAGCCCGCCCGGCGGGTCGTCGACCTCGCGGACCTCCTCGACCGGGTAGTACTCGGCCACCCAGCGGGCGGTGCGGGCCAGCCGCAACCGCACCACCGGCGCATCGGGCCCGGGCCGGTAGACGCCGGACTCCACGTTCCGCGGCGCGGCCTGCGGCGGCGGGGCGGCCGGCTCGTCGAGCACGACGACGTCGTCGATGCGGTCGAGGCGGAACAGCCGCACGCCGGCCACCTCGCGTGACCAGGCCTCGAGGTACCACCGGCCGTCGACCAGGTGCAGCCGCATCGGGTCGACGGTGCGCTCGGTGCGCTCGTCGCGGGTGGGGACGTAGTAGTGCAGGTGCAGCGCCCGCCCGCGCTCGAGCCCCTGGCGGACGACGGCGAGGGTCTGCTCGCGGGCGTCGACGCTGAGCGCCACCGGCGTCACCCCCTCGACGGCGTGCCCGGCGGCGGCCGACACCTTGGCCAGCGCGCGGCTGACCGCCTCCTGCTCGGCCAGGCCCGGCAGGTCCAGCAGCGTCCGCAGCGCCACGACCAGGGCGACCGCCTCGTCGGTGGTCAGCCGCAGCGGGCGGACCATCCCGGCGGTGAAGGTGACCCGCACCCGGTCGCCCTCGAAGGACAGGTCGATGAGGTCACCGGGCCCGTAGCCGGGCAGGCCGCACATCCACAGCAGCTCGAGGTCGCGGCGCAGCTGCCGCTCGGGGACGCCGAAGTCGCGGGCCACCTCGGGCAGCGGCACGCCCTCGGGGCGGGCGGTGAGGTACGGGACGAGGGACAGCAGCCGCGTCATCCGCTCGTTCGTGGCCGGGCTGGTCATCGGTCCCCCGTCGCCGCGAGCCGGGTGAGCCGCTCCACTACCGCCGCGCGCACCGCCGCCGGGGACTCGACCAGCACGTCGGGTCCGTAGGCGGCCAGCTGGTCGGCCAGCCGCCACGGCTCGGTGGTGCGCAGCTGCAGCCGGTCGTCACCGTCGGGACCGGCGCCCAGCGGGGTCGCCCACCGGCGCAGCCCCACCGCGGCGCCCGGGCGGGCGCGCACGACCACCAGCTGCTCCTCGCCCCTGCCGCCGAAGGCCCCGGCGACCAGCTCGGCGAGGTCGACGTCGGCCGGCGGCTCGAAGGCGTTCTCCGGCCCGCTCGCCCTCGGTGTCCCGACGACGCGGGAGAGCCGGAACACCCGCGGCGCCTGCCGGTCGAGGTCCAGGCCGACGAGGTACCAGCGGCCGTGCCAGGCGACGACGCCCCAGGGCTGCACGTGACGGCGGGCCGGGGTGTCCTCGTCGGGACGGCGGTAGTCGAACTGCAGCACCCGGCGGTCGCGCGCAGCGGCGTAGCAGGGCTCGAAGGCCGGCTCGTCGGAGTCCAGCCGCGGCTGGACCGGCGCCCGGGCCGGGTCGACGTCGACGCCGGCGGCGCGCAGCTTCACCAGCGCGCTCTGCGCGGCCCCGGCCAGCTGCGCGGACTCCCACAGCCGCAGCGCCAGGCCGACGGCGGCGGCCTCCTCGCCGGTCAGCGTGATCTCGGGCAGCTCGTAGTCGGCGCGGGCGATGCGGTAGCCGTCCTCGGTGTCGAAGACGCTGGTGCGGCCGGTCTCCAGCGGGACGCCCATCTCGCGCAGCTCGGCCTTGTCCCGCTCGAACATCCGCTTGAAGGCCTCGTCGGCGCGCGCGGTGCCGTCGTCGGGCTCGTAGCCGGGGACGGTCTCGCGGATCTTGGCGGCCGTCACGTACTGGCGGGTGCCGAGCAGGGCGATGACCAGGTTGACCAGCCGCTCCGCCCGCTTCGCCGACACGCGCCCCAGGCTAGTCAGACGGAGCCCGGAGCACCCGTCCCGGGCCGCGCCCCCTCCCCGTCCCGGGCCGCGGACCGATCGGTCCCTGGCTAGCCTCGCCGTGTGGGGGAGAACCGGACGACCGTGCAACGGATCCGCTGGCGACGCGGGACGGTGACCGCGACGGGAAGGAGCTGGCGCGACGCCCTGGAGCTCACCGTCGAGGTGCCCGGCGACGGCGAGGTGCGCTCGCTGGCCCACCCGTCGCTGGTGGGCGTCCCCGAGATCGGCGACGAGGTGCTGCTCAACACCACCGCGTGGGCGCAGCGGCTGGGCACCGGCGGCTACGCCCTCGTCGTCGCCGTCCCCGACCGGCTGCCCCCGGACCCCACCGGCCCCGGCCACCTGGTCAAGGCGCGGTACACGCCGATGCAGGTGAGCGTGCAGGGCGTCGACGAGCAGGAGACCGAGCACCACGACACGATCGCCGCCGCCGAGGACCTCGGCGGGATGCCGGTCGTCGTCGCCGACCTGCACTCCGCGCTGCCGGCCGTGCTCATCGGCGTCTTCGCCACCGACCCCGACCTGAAGGTCGCCTACGTCATGACCGACGGCGGCGCGCTCGTCGCCGGGTTCTCCCGGACGCTGCACACGCTGACGCCGTCGCTGGCCGGCGTCGTCACGGTCGGTCAGGCCTTCGGCGGCGACCTCGAGGCGGTGACGCTGCACACCGGTCTGCTGGCCGCGCGGCACGTGCTCGGCGCCGACGTCGCCGTGGTCACCCAGGGGCCGGGCAACCTCGGCACCGGAACCCCGTGGGGCTTCTCCGGCGTGGCCGCCGGGGAGGCCTGCAACGCCGTCAGCGTGCTCGGCGGCGAGCCGATCGGTGCGCTGCGGATCTCCGACGCCGACCCGCGCCCGCGGCACCGCGGCGTCTCCCACCACTCGCTCACCGCGTTCGGGCGGGTGGCGATGGCCGGGGTGACGCTGGTCGCCCCGCGCGGGCTGGGCTCGGAGCTCGGGCAGCAGGTCGAGGAGGACCTCGCCGGGCAGCCCGAGCGCAACCGGGTGGTGTGGGTCGACGTCGACGGCCTGGACGAGGCGCTGCAGCTCTCGCCGGTCACCCTGTCGACGATGGGCCGGGGCTGGCCCGAGGAGCGCGCCTACTTCCTCGCCGCCGCGGCCGCCGGCCGTTACGCCGCCGTCCGGGTGCCGCTGCCCGAGGAGGCCTGAGCGCACCCCTGCGGACCTGGACCGAGCAGGTCCGCGCGGCCCCCTCCCGGGTCCCGCCCCGAGCGTGCGAGGGGTGGGGGGGAGGGGGTCCTTCGGTCACATCGAGGCGATGAGCTTCTCGACGCGCTCGTCGACGCTCTTGAACGGGTCCTTGCACAGCACGGTGCGCTGAGCCTGGTCGTTGAGCTTGAGGTGCACCCAGTCGACGGTGAAGTCGCGCCGCTTCTCCTGGGCCTTGCGGATGAACTCACCGCGCAGCTTGGCCCGGGTGGTCTGCGGCGGCACGTTCTTGGCCTCGAACACCAGCGGCTCGTGGGCGACCCGCTCCACCTGCCCGCGGCGCTCCAGCAGGTAGTACAGCCCGCGCTTGCGGCTGATGTCGTGGTAGGCGAGGTCCATCTGCGCGATGCGCGGCGAGGACAGCGACAGGTCGTTCTTGGCGCGGTAGCGCTCGATCAGCGAGAGCTTGGTGGCCCAGTCGATCTCGCGGTCGATCAGCGACAGGTCGCCGCTGTCGACGGCCTTGAGCACCCGCCCCCACAGCTCGAGCATCTGCCGGTGCACCGGCCCGAAGCCCTCGCGGTCGACGAACTCCGCCGCGCGCGAGTGGTACTCGGCCTGGATCTCCAGCGCGCTCATCTCCCGGCCGTTGGCCAGGCGGACCTTGCGGCGGCCGGTGATGTCGTGGCTGATCTCGCGGATGGCGCGGATCGGGTTCTCCAGCGTCATGTCCTTGATCGGCACGCCGGCCTCGATCATCCGCAGCACCAGGTCGGTGATCGCGACCTTGAGCAGCGTCGTCGTCTCGTTCATGTTCGAGTCGCCGACGATCACGTGCAGCCGCCGGTAGCGCTCGGCGTCGGCGTGCGGCTCGTCGCGGGTGTTGATGATCGGCCGCGAGCGGGTGGTGGCGCTGGAGACGCCCTCCCAGATGTGCTCGGCGCGCTGGCTGACGCAGTAGATGGCCCCGCGGGGGGTCTGCAGCACCTTGCCCGCGCCGACGACCAGCTGCCGGCTGACCAGGAACGGGATGAGGACGTCGGCCAGCCGGCTGAACTCCCCGTGCCGGCCGACCAGGTAGTTCTCGTGGCAGCCGTAGCTGTTGCCCGCCGAGTCGGTGTTGTTCTTGAACAGGTAGATGTCCCCGGTGACACCCTCCTCGGCCAGCCGCTGCTCGGCGTCGACCAGCAGGCCCTCGAGGATCCGCTCGCCGGCCTTGTCGTGGACGACGAGCTCGGTGAGGTCGTCGCACTCGGCGGTGGCGTACTCGGGGTGGCTGCCGACGTCGAGGTAGAGCCGGGAGCCGTTGCGCAGGAACACGTTGGAGCTGCGACCCCACGAGACCACCCGCCGGAACAGGTAGCGGGCGACCTCGTCCGGGGACAGCCGCCGCTGCCCGCGGAAGGTGCACGTGACGCCGTACTCGGTCTCGATCCCGAAGATCCGTCGGTCCACGGACCGAGCCTAGGCGCCGGATGCGACTCCGGCCGGTTCCCGCCGCGGCCCGCCGTCCGGTTCCCGCCGCGCCGGGCGCCCGGACGCCGCGGGAGGTCGCCGGACGCCGCGAGAGCGGTCAGCTGCCCCCGTCGGTGCCGCCGCCGACGCCGTCGGCCGGACCCGTCTGGGGACCGCTGCCCTCCCCCGACCCGGCGGTGCCGCCGGCGGTGTCGGGCGCGGCCGGGTCGCCCAGGCCCGCGGGGGTGCCCGGCTGGGGCACGCTCGGGGTGTGCGCGTGCGTCGCGCCCTCCGGTGCCTGCTCACCGGCGGACCGGTCGCCGAGGAGCGTCCCCAGCGCGGCGCCGACGACCCGGCGGAAGGCCCGCTTGGGCCGGCTGCGGTCCAGGACGGCGACCTCGAGCTGGCCGGCCGGCAGCAGGCCGCGGTCGCCGTTGCCCGACAGCGCCGGGCTGGACGCCGACAGCGCGCGGACGCCGACCATCAGCGCGTCGGACAGCGACAGGCCGGCGCGGAAGTTCTCGCGCAGCTGCCCGGTGACGGCGTCGGCCTGCCCGCCCATGACGACGAAGTCGGGCTCGTCGACGACCGAGCCGTCGAAGGTCAGCCGGTAGAGCTGGTCCTGCTCGGAGGTCTCCCCCACCTCGGCGACGCAGAGCTCGACCTCGTAGGGCTTCATCTGCTCGGTGAAGATGGCGCCGAGGGTCTGGGCGTAGGCGTTGGCGATGACCCGGCCGGTGACGTCGCGGCGGTTGTAGGAGTAGCCGCGGACGTCGGCCAGGCGGACGCCGGCCACCCGCAGGCTCTCGAACTCGCTGTAGCGGCCGACGGCGGCGAAGCCGATCCGGTCGTAGATCTCGCCGACCTTGTGCAGCGTGGAGCTGGGGTTCTCGGCGATGAACAGCACGCCGTCGGCGTAGGTGAGGACGGCGACGCTGCGGCCGCGGGAGATGCCCTTGCGGGCGTACTCCGAGCGGTCGCGCATGACCTGCTCGGCGGAGGCGTAGTACGGCATGGTCATGGGTCAGGCCTCCCCGACGTCCCGGCGCTCGGCCTCGGCGCGCTCGCTGATGATCGTGTCGGCGACCTCGGCCACCTCGGGGTCGGTCAGGCGCACCGCGCCCTCAGCGTCGACGCGGTAGACGATCGGGTACAGCCGCCGCACCGGGTCGGGGCCGCCGGTGGCCGAGTCGTCGTCGGCGGCGTCGTAGAGCGCCTCGACGACGGTGCGCGTGGCGGCGCCGGCGTCCAGGCCCGAGCGCCACGTCTTCTTCAGCGAGTTCTTGGCGAACAGCGAGCCCGAGCCGACGGCGGCGTAGCCGCGCTCCTCGTAGTTCCCGCCGGTGACGTCGTAGCTGAAGATCCGGCCCGGGGTGGCGCCCTCGGCGGCGTCGAGGTCGAACCCGGCGAACAGCGGGACGACGGCCAGGCCCTGCAGGGCCGCGCCGAGGTTGCCGCGGATCATCTGGGCCAGCCTGTTGGCCTTGCCGTCGAGGCTGAGGGTCAGGCCCTCGATCTTCTCGTAGTGCTCGAGCTCGACCTGGTAGAGCCGGACCATCTCGATCGCGATGCCCGCGGCGCCGGCGATGCCGATCACCGACCACGAGTCGGCCGGGTAGACCTTCTCGATGTCGCGGCTGGAGATCAGGTTGCCCATGGTGGCCCGCCGGTCGCCGCCCATCAGGACGCCGCCGGCGTAGGTGACCGAGACGATCGTGGTGCCGTGCGGGGTGAGGTCGCCGGCCTGCACGCTCGGGACCGGCCGGCGGCTCGGGAGCAGGTCCGGTGCCGCCTGGGCGAGGAAGTCGGTGAACGAGGAACCCACCCGGTCCAGGTAGGCGGGCGGGAAGCCGCTCCGGCCGGTGTGCGACTGGGTCAACCCGTCCACCCTCTCCGCGCCCCACCGGGGTGCTCCTCGACGTGCCGCGGGTGCTCCGCGACGCTCGCCGTCGACCCTACCGGCGGAGCTGACGGCCCACCCGGGACGCGAGCAGGCCTGGTCCGGCGGACCCGTGGGCCCTACGGTGCGCCGTCGCACACCGACGAGAGGGGCCGGCATGGCCGACGGACGGCACACGACCGCCGCGGGAACGGCACCGGGCGTGCCACGGGTACCGGCGGGGCGGCGTCGCGCGGCCATGGCCGGGACGGGCCTGCTGCTGGCCGTGCTCTGCGGGCTGTGCGCGGCCTGGGGCCATGCGGTCCTGGACAGCGGTGCCATGTGGCCGGCGGTCCTGGTGACCGCGGTCGTGCTCCTGGCGGCGTCCGGCCTCTTCTCGCGGGTGCGGCACGACGTGCCCGGGCGGCTGCGACTGGAGGGGACGGTGCTGATCGGGTGGACCCCGCTCGGTGAGCACGGGGTGGACCTCGCCGGGGTGACGGCGGTGTCCGTCGGCTCCGATGCGGAGCTGGGCGGGATCGTGTCGCTGCGGCTGGCCGCCGACCACGGGCACCTGCTGGTCCCCTGGTCACGACTGAACGCCCTGCCGGAGGCCGGGGAGGTGCGCCGACTGCTCGTCGAGCGGCATGGGCGGCGCGCGCTGGTGCTGCCGCGGATCCTGTGCGATGCCTGGGACCTCCCCGCGCCGCCCGAGGAACCCCCCACGGCGGGCGTGCCCCGCGACGGGGTGGCGCGCCTCATCACGGCGCTGACCCTCGTCGGCTCGATCACAGCCGGAACGGCCGGCGTCCTGCTCGCATGACATCCGCGCGGGTCCGGCTCCGGGGCCGGCGGGGCTGACGCCCACCCGGGACGCGGGCGGTCGGGCTCCGGGCCTCCGCGACCCCGTCGAGGAGTCGTCACCGCCCCGACCGTGGTGGGCTACTCGTCTCGGCCTGGTGACCGCACCGGCCGCCCCGGGCTGACTCACCCGCTCGCCCCCGAGTCGGCCGCCGTCCCGCTCTGGAGTCCACGGTGGTGGAGGACGTACAGGGCCGCGGCGCGCAATATCTCGGGGTCGTCCTTGAACTGACCCAGGCCACCGTTGCAGTTGAAGCACAGCAGCGCCCGCACCCTGCCGGTCACGTGGTCGTGATCCACGTGCTCGGCCGGCGCCTTCGCGCAGATGGCGCAGAGCCCGCCCTGCTCGGCGAGCATCGCGTCGGCCTCTGCAGCGGTGATGCCGTACCGCCTCTTGAGGTGGTAGGTCCGCGACCCACCCATCCTCTCCTTCGACGCTCTGCCGCGAGCGTTGTGACACGGCTTGCAGTACGGCTGCCGCCCCGCCGGCTGGCTCCTGTTGCGCACGAACTCGTCGATCGGCTTCACGGTGTCGCAGTCCGGACACCACTTGTGCCCGTCGGGTACGGCAATCTCCCGGCGGTGCCTGCTCTTCGGCGGACCCTGACGCGCATCCTTGGCACGGAGGAGTCGGCGGCGGGCGTGCACGCGGCAGTAGAAGCTCAGGCCGTCCCGTCGTGACCGGTCGGAGGAGAACTCCCCGACCGGCCGCTCCTCACCACAATCCCGACAATACTTGGTATTGTTTGGTGCACGAGAAGTGCTGTCGGGAGAATGGCCTATTGGCCGCCTTTCTGCACATAGCTGCGGACGAATTCCTCGGCGTTCTCCTCGAGGACGTCGTCGATCTCGTCGAGAATGGCGTCGACGTCCTCGGACATCTCCTTGTGGCGCTCGGCGACCTCGGTGTCGACCGAGGCCTCGACCTCCTCGGTCTCCTCCTTCGACCGCGTCGACCGCTGCTGCCCGCCGGTGTCCCTGGTGGCCATGTGCCCTCCCCTGGTGCGCGCCGAGTGCGTGCTGCCGCCGAAACTACCCGCAGCCACCGACACCCGGCCGTCTCAGCCGGGCGCGCCCAGCCGGGTCAGCAACGACGCCCGGATCGCCGGCCGGGAGCCGAACACGAGCAGGAACAGCGCCTCCCGCGCCGTCCGCTCCGCCACGCTGCCCGCACGCACCGCACCGCTGCCCGTGGCGACCACCAGCGCCCCCGCCGCCCGGTGCGCCAGCGCCGCGGCCCCGGCCCGGGCGTCCGGGAGCTCCTCGGGACCGGCGGCGTCCAGCCGGGACCGCGCGGCGGCCAGGTCGGCGTCCAGGGGTGACGAGCCGATCAGCCGGGTGCACCGCGCCACCAGGCCCAGCGACAGCGAGCCGTTGATCCGCAGCCCGGCGGCATCCCTGGCGCGGACGTCCGCGAGTGGTGTCCGGCCCAGCAGCCGGTCGGCAGGCACCCGGTGGCCGGACATCCGCAGCTCGACCGTGGCGCTCGCCTGCACGGCCACCAGTGACTGCGGCACCACCGTGAGCGTCGGCCCCTCGACGGTGTCCACCAGCACGAACGCCACGTCGTCCCCGTCCCGTGCGGCCACCAGCAGCAGGTCGACGAGACCCCAGCCGGTCACCCACGGCGCCGCGCCGTCGAGCACGAGGTCCCCGCCGTTCCGCCGCACGGTCACCGGCGCCGCGTCGGGACGGGTGGCCGCCTGCAGCGCGATGCCGGCCCGCACGCGCCCGCGGCAGAGGTCGGCGAGCAGGTCCGGCCTCGAGCCGGCGGCGGCGAGCCAGCCGACCGCGCCGTGGTGCTGCAGCCAGACGAAGGCGGTCGCGAGGTCACCGGCGGCGAGCTCCTCGACGACGGCGGCGAGGGTGGCCTCGTCGGCGTCCAGTCCCCCGGCGTCGGCCGGCCCGATGACGCCGTAGAGCCCGCCCTCGGCCAGCGCGTCGAGGAGGCCGCGCGGGAGGACCCCGTGGCGTCCACGTCCGCCGCCGCGGGCGCGAGCAGCGAGGCGGCCAGCTCGCGGGCGACCTCGACCGGCGACGACATCAGCCGCCCGTGATGGTGTCGACCAGCTCCTGCGCGCTCGACGTCGACTCGAACAGCAGGCCCACGTGGTCGCGCGTGCCGCGCAGCGGCTCCATCGTCGGGATGCGCACCAGGTTCTCCCGGCCGAGGTCGAAGACCACCGAGTCCCACGACGCCGCCGCCACCTGCGCCGGGAAGCGCCGCAGGCACTCGCCGCGGAAGAACGCCCGCGTGTCGGCCGGCGGGGTCACCATCGCGCGGATCACCTCGTCGTCGGTGAGCAGCCGCCGCATGGACCCGCGCGCCACCAGGCGGTGGTACAGCCCCTTCTCCGGGCGCACGTCGGAGTACTGCAGGTCCACCAGCTGCAGCCGCGAGTCGCCCCAGGACAGCCCGTCGCGGGAGCGGTACCCCTCGAGCAGCCGCAGCTTGGCCGGCCAGTCCAGCCGGTCGGCCAGCCGCATCGGGTCGGTGGCGAGGTCGTCGAGCACCTCGGACCAGCGGCGCAGCACGTCGGCGGTCTGCTCGTCGGCCTCGCCGCCGCGGTCCACGAACCGCTCGGCCTGGTCGAGGTAGGCGCGCTGGACGTCGATCGCGGTCATCCGGCGCCCGTCGCGCAGCCGCACCAGCGCGGTGAGCGACGGGTCGTGGCTGACCGCCTGCAGCGTGGCGACCGGCTCCTCGATCGACAGGTCCTGGGTCAGCGCCCGCGCCTCGATCATCGCCAGCACCAGCGACGTCGTCCCGACCTTGAGGTAGGTCGACAGCTCCGCGAGGTTGGCGTCGCCGATGATCACGTGTAAGCGGCGGTACTCGTCGGGGTTGGCGTGCGGCTCGTCGCGGGTGTTGATGATCGGCCGCTTGAGCGTCGTCTCCAGGCCCACCTCGACCTCGAAGAAGTCCGCGCGCGAGGAGAGCTGGAAGCCCTGGGTGCGGCCCTCGGTGCCGATGCCCACCCGTCCGGCGCCGGCGAACACCTGGCGGGTCACGAAGAACGGGATGAGCCCGCGGATGATGTCGATGAACGGCGTCCGCCGGTCCATCAGGTAGTTCTCGTGGGCGCCGTAGCTGGCGCCCTTGCCGTCGGTGTTGTTCTTGTACAGCTGGATCGGCTGGGTGCCCGGGATGCGCGCGGCCCGGCGGGCCGCCTCGGCCATCACCCGCTCCCCCGCCTTGTCCCACAGGACGACGTCGCGCGGGTTGGTGACCTCCGGCGTCGAGTACTCCGGGTGCGCGTGGTCGACGTAGAGCCGGGCGCCGTTGGTGAGGATGACGTTGGCCATCCCCGAGTCCTCGTCGAGGTCGGTGTGGTCCAGCGCGTTGGCCGGGGACAGGTCGAAGCCGCGGGCGTCGCGCAGCGGCGACTCCTCCTCGAAGTCCCAGCGCGGGCGGCGGCGGGTCGGTGCGTCGGCCACCGCCCAGGCGTTGACCACCTGGCTGGACAGGGTCGTCGGGTTGGCGGTGGGCTGCCCGGGCACCGATATGCCGTACTCGACCTCGGTCCCCATGACCCGGCGCGCGCTCATGGGACCGAGACTAGGCGTCCCGCGCCGGGCGGCCCGGGGGCCGGGTCGGGCCTCAGGGACGCACCGACGTCGTCGTCCGGCCGCCCCCGGCGGGGACCAGCGCGCAGCGGGCGAACGCGGACTCCGCCCACTCGTCGGGGGTGTCGACCCACACGTCGACGACGTAGCCGTTGGGGACCTCCCCGCCGCCGTACTCCCGTGCCGGCGCGGTGCAGCTGCCGATCAGCGACTGGCGGGCCGGCTCGTCGGGGTACGGCGGGTCGTCGGGCAGCGGCGCGACCTCGGTTCCCACCGGCTCGGCCTCGTGCGGCTCCGAGCACGGGACCACCGAGTAGTCGGCGGGCGAGCCGGCGAAGCAGGCGCGGAAGGCGTCGTCGCCGGTCGCGAGGGCGCCCTGCAGGACGCGGGGCGCCGTCTCGGGCGCGTCGTAGCCGTAGTACACGTCGCACCGGGCCCACCGGGCGCCGGCGGCCCACTGCTCCTCGTCGGGCAGGTAGGCGGCGACGTAGGCGTAGGGGTCGTCGAGGTCGTCGCCGCCGAGGTACTCGCGGACGACGTCGAGGCCGCAGAGGTCCGCCAGCGCCCGACTGACGGGGCTGTCGGGGGCGTCGAGGTCGGCCTCCGTGGGGCGCGGGGCGTCGACGTCCAGGCCGCTCTCGCCGACCACCGCGGTCTCGGCGTCGTGGTCGCCGGAGCACTCCGCCTGCTGTGGCGGCTCCAGCGGTGTCTCCTCCTGGCCGTCGGCGAGCAGCCAGCAGGTCCCGGTCAGCGGCGCGGCCACCGGGTCGGTGCTGCCCGGCGGGGCCGGCGGCACGGTGGGCTTGGCCTGCTCCAGCCCCGCGTAGTAGGCCTCGCCGTCGACGGTCGTGCTGCAGCCGGCCAGGACGGCGGTGAGCACCCCGAGGAGGGCACCGGCGGCGATCCGGGCACGCCGGTGCCCGCGCCCCCGCGCTGTCGGCATGCCGTGGCTCCTCCGGACGTGCGCCGCGCGCCCCGGCCGCCCCGCGGAGGCGGGGCGGCCGGGGTGGGGCTCAGAGGTACTGGCCGGTGTTGGTGGCCGTGTCGATGGCCCGGCCGGAGTCACTGCCCTTGCCGCTGATGAGCGTGCGGATGTAGACGATCCGCTCGCCCTTCTTGCCCGAGATCCGCGCCCAGTCGTCGGGGTTGGTCGTGTTGGGCAGGTCCTCGTTCTCCTTGAACTCGTCGACGCAGGCCTGCATGAGGTGGCCCACCCGCAGACCGCTCGACCCGGTCTCCAGACGGTCCTTGATGGCCATCTTCTTGGCCCGGTCGACGATGTTCTGCAGCATCGCGCCGGAGTTGAAGTCCTTGAAGTACAGGACCTCCTTGTCACCGTTGGCGTAGGTCACCTCGAGGAAGCGGTTCTCCTCGCTCTCGGTGTACATCCGCTCGACGGTGCGCTGGATCATCCCCTGGATGGTCGCCTCGCGGCTCCCGCCGTTCTCGGCGAGGTCGTCCGGGGAGATGGGCAGCGTGGGCGTCAGGTACTTGCTGAAGATGTCGCGGGCGGCCTCGGCGTCGGGGCGCTCGATCTTGATCTTCACGTCGAGCCGGCCGGGCCGCAGGATCGCCGGGTCGATCATGTCCTCGCGGTTGGAGGCACCGATCACGATGACGTTCTCCAGACCCTCGACGCCGTCGATCTCGCTGAGCAGCTGCGGGACGATCGTCGACTCGACGTCGGAGGACACGCCCGATCCGCGGGTGCGGAAGATCGAGTCCATCTCGTCGAAGAACACGATGACCGGCGTGCCCTCGCTGGCCTTCTCCCGGGCGCGCTGGAACACCAGCCGGATGTGCCGCTCGGTCTCGCCGACGTACTTGTTGAGCAGCTCGGGGCCCTTGATGTTGAGGAAGTAGGACTTCGCCTGCCCCTCCCCCTTCACGGCGGCGACCTTCTTGGCCAGCGAGTTGGCCACCGCCTTGGCGATCAACGTCTTGCCGCACCCGGGCGGGCCGTAGAGCAGGATCCCCTTCGGCGGGCGCAGCTCGTACTCGCGGAACAGGTCCGCGTGCAGGAACGGCAGCTCCACGGCGTCGCGGATCTGCTCGATCTGCCGGGCCAGGCCGCCGATGTCGGAGTAGTCGATGTCGGGGACCTCCTCGAGGACGAGCTCCTCGACCTCGCTCTTGGGGATCCGCTCGTACACGTAGCCCGACCGGGACTCCAGCAGCAGCGAGTCGCCGACGCGCAGCGGCTGGTCGCTCAGCGAGTCGGCCAGGTAGACGACCCGCTCCTCGTCGGTGTGGCCGAGGACCAGCGCGCGCTGGGTGACGCCGTCGAGGGGCTCGAGGAGCTCCTTGAGCATGACGACGTCGCCCTGCTTCTCGAAGCCGAGCGCCTCGACGACGTTCATCGCCTCGTTGAGCATGACCTCCTGGCCGGGCCGCAGGCTCGTCGCCTCGACCGCCGGCGACACCGAGACGCGGAGCTTGCGCCCACCGGTGAAGACGTCGACCGTGCCGTCGTCGTGGCGGCCGAGGAAGACGCCGTAGCCCGACGGCGGCTGGCCGAGGCGGTCGATCTCCTCCTTGAGCGTGACCAGCTGCTCGCGCGCGTCGCGCAGCGTGCCGGCGAGCTTGTCGTTGCGCTCGGAGAGGAAGGCCGCGCGGCCCTCCGCCTCGGCGATCCGCTCCTCCAGCGCCCGCACGTGCCGGGGGCTGTCGGCCACCTTGCGCCGCAGCAGGCCGATCTCCTCCTCGAGGTAGGAGATCTGGGAGAGCAGGGCCGAGACGTCGCGCTCGCGCCGCGCTCGGAACTCGTCGGGACCACTTGCAGGACCGGGGCCCATCGCGCACCTCCGCACATCGGTGGAGCCAGGAGGCAAATCTATACACGCCCGCCGACACCGTGCCGGGGGCTCGCGCGGACCGTGACGACCTCGTCACCGCCGCCCCGCGGCACGGTCGTCGGTGCGGGAGGGAGCCCTCCCGCTACTTCTGCGGGCGGCGCTGGCGCATCGGTGCGACGGCCCCCTCGGCCAGGCGGCGCGCGGTCACGAGGAACGCGGTGTGGGCGACCATCCGGTGCTCCGGGCGGACGGCCAGGCCCACCGCGTGCCACGGGCGCACCAGCGACTCCCAGGCGTAGGGCTCGGTCCACACGCCCTGCGCACGCAGCGCCTCGACGTAGGTGGACAGCTGGGTGACCGTCGCCACGTAGCCGACGAGCACACCCCCGGGACGCAGCGCGGCGGCCACGGTGGGCAGCACGGCCCAGGGCTCGAGCATGTCGAGGACCACCCGGTCGACGACCTCGCCGGCGGGGTGGTCGGCGAGGTCGCCCAGGCGCAGGTCCCAGTTGGTGGGCACCCCGCCGAAGAAGGCGCCCACGTTCGCACGGGCGACGTCGGCGAAGTCCTCGCGCCGCTCGTAGCTGGTGACCCGCCCGGACTCCCCGACGGCGCGCAGCAGCGAGCAGGTCAGCGCGCCGGAGCCGGCGCCGGCCTCGAGCACGCGCATGCCGGGGCCGACGTCGCCGCTGCCGACGATCTGGGCGGCGTCCTTGGGGTAGATGACCTGCGCGCCGCGGGGCATGGAGAGCACGAAGTCGGCCAGCAGCGGGCGGAACGCCAGGTAGCCGGTGTTCGCGGTGGAGTGGACGACCGACCCCTCGGGCGCGCCGATGAGGTCGTCGTGCTCGATGGCACCGCGGTGGGTGTGGAACTGCTTGCCGGGGGTGAGGACGACGGTGTGCAGCCGACCCTTGGGGTCGGTGAGCTGCACCCGGTCGCCGGCCACGAAGGCGCCGGGTACGGGCGCGGCGACGTCGGCCGGCTGCTCCCCGCCCGCGGGCACCGGGTCGGCGGCGGGCGCCTGCGCGGCGCTCGACGCGGTCTGACTGGGCTCGGGCTGCGGGTCCACGGGCGGCCAGCCTAGGCGAGCGGGAGGCCGGGCCCTCCCGGCGCGGGCGCTCGGAACCGTCGGAGGGGCGACCTACCCTCGGACTCATGACGGCAGTGGTCCTCCCCGACACGGCGTCCGGCGGCGGCGAGCAGGCTCCCGGGGAGGGCGCGAGGGCACCTCGCCGGCCCTCGCTGTCCCCGAGCCGGGCGGCCGACTTCAAGACCTGCCCGCTGCTCTACCGCTTCCGCACCATCGACCGGCTGCCGGAGAAGAAGAGCGCCGCCGCGGTGCGGGGCACGCTGGTGCACTCCGTCCTGGAGCGCCTCTACGACCTCCCGCCGGCCGAGCGCACGGTCGAGGCGGCCCGCGAGCTGGTGGCCCCGGCGTGGGACGAGCTGCGCGCCGACCCCGAGGTCGAGGCGCTGTTCACCGCGGCCGAGGAGGGGCAGGAGCCGCCGTCGCTGGAGTCCTGGCTGGCCTCGGCCGGGAAGCTGGTGGAGACCTACTTCCGCCTGGAGGACCCGACCCGCATCCAGCCGGAGGGCCGCGAGCAGCTGGTCGAGGTGACGCTGCCCGACGGGCTGCTGCTGCGCGGGTACGTCGACCGGCTCGACGTCGCCCGCAACGGCGCGCTGCGGGTGGTCGACTACAAGACCGGCTCGATGCCGCGCGAGGCGTTCGAGTCCAAGGCGCTGTTCCAGATGAAGTTCTACGCGCTGGTGCTGTGGCGCACCCGCGGCGTCGTGGCCAGCCAGCTCAAGCTCATCTACCTCGGCGACGGTGACGCGCTGACCTACGCCCCCGAGGAGGGCGAGCTGGTCCGTTTCGAGCGGACGCTGCTGGCCATCTGGGCGGCGATCGAGCGGGCCGTGGCCACCGGCGACTTCCGGCCCAACCGCACCCGGCTGTGCGACTGGTGCGACCACCAGGCGCTGTGCCCGTCCTTCGGCGGCACTCCCCCGCCGTTCCCCGCCGAGGCGGCCGCCGCGGCCGGCTGGGCGACGCTGCCCATCGTCGAGCGGGACTGACGCCCCGGGCGGGCGGCACGGGCCACCCGCCGTCGCCCGCGGTCCGTCGCCTGGCACCGGCGAGTCCGACGCCCGGGGCAATCACGGAGGTCCTCCGCCGTACGCCGCCGTGCGTGCCTCCACCTCCGCGTAGGGCGTGGCGGGCGGAGCGGCCTCGCCGTCGCGCAGGCGGGCGGCCACCGCGACCGCGGCGTCCAGGGCCGCCCGGAACAGCAGCGAGCCGGTGCTCACCCGGCGCACGCCCAGCTCGGCCAGGCGCGGCAGCGGGTGCGCCCCGGCCAGCACGTTGACCGGCACCGCCAGCTCCGAGGTCAGGACGGCGATCTCCGCCTCGCCCAGCCGGCCGGGCACGAAGACGCCGTCGGCACCGGCGGCCACGTAGCGCCGTGCCCGGTCGAGGGTGGTCGCGAGGTCGGCGTGCTCCCCCAGCCAGTACGTGTCCACCCGGGCGTTGAGGAAGACCCCGGGCGCGGCCTCGGCGACGGCGGCCACCTTCGCCGCGTGCAGCCCCGGGTCGACCAGGCGCCCGCCGGTGCTGTCCTCCAGGTTGACCCCCGCCGCCGGCAGGCCAGCCACGAGCGCGGCCACCTCGGCGGGGTCGTCGGCGAAACCGTCGGCGAGGTCGACGGTGACCGGCACCGGCAGCCGCGCCAGCGAGCGCGCCAGGTCGACGGTGGCCTGGCGTCCCGCGCGGGAGGTGTCCGGGATCCCCGCGGCCGCGGCCACGCCGAGACTCGTCGTCCCGACGGCGGGATGGCCGTCGGCGGCCAGCGCCAGCGCCGAGGCGACGTCCCAGGCGTTGGGCAGCAGCAGCGGCGCCGGGCCGTCGTGCAGGGCGGCGAAGGCAGCGGCGGCACTCACCGGAGCACCTCCGCCCACGCCTCGGCCAGCGCCCGGCCCGGGCGGCCGTGCGATCCCCGCCCGAACGGCGCGTCGGTCAGGTCCACCTCCACCGTCGTCCCGTCCGGCGCCACCCGCCGGGTCACCGGCACCGGTGGTCCGGCCGCTCCCGTCCGTCGCTGCCCGATCAGCGCGCGCATCGCCGTGTGCGCCTGCACGAGCAGGCACAGTCGCGCCGCCGTCTCCTCGCTGCGCCCGCCGCAGGCGTCGACCAGCCGCTCGAGCGCGGCGTCGGCACCCGGCGACTGCGGCGCGTGCGGCTGGTACGCCGCCGCCACGAGGGCGACGTCGTCCAGGCAACCCGCCGGGAGGCCGAAGGCCTCCAGCAGCGCAGTGGTTGGGTCGGCAATTAAGTTGGGGATAACGGCCGAGGACGGGACGCGGTCGACCCTCGCCCGGCGACGGAGGTGCTCGGGGCCGTCGCAGAAACGGGGCACCTGCGACCGCAGCCAGGTCAGCCCGGCGCCGGCGGGCGGAGCGGCGGGCACCCGGTAGCGCGGGTCCTCGAGGACGGCGGTGGGCAGCAGCGGCATGCGCCCAGCCTGGCCGCGTCCGGCGGGGACCGAACCGTCGGGCGGCTGCACCAGGATGGCGCGGTGCCCCTGACCGCCGACTCGTTCGCCCGGTTCGCCGGGGTGCTCGCCGGCGAACGGGTCCGGCCGACGTCGCTGCGGACGGCGCGGGCCGAGGCGCGGCTGGCCGAGGCGCGCACCTGCTACGACCACCTCGCCGGTCGCCGGGGCGTGACGGTCCACGACACGCTCGTCGCCCGTGGCCTGCTGGCCACCGGCGACGGGCTCACCGTCACCGCCGCCGGGCGGCGCTGGTTCACCGACGTGTGCGGCGACGTGCTCCCCGGCCGCCGTCCCCTGGTCCGGACCTGCCTGGACTGGACCGAGCGGCGCAGTCACCTCGGCGGCGCGCTGGGCGCGGCGCTGCTGCGGACGGCCCTGGCCGAGGGCTGGGTGTCCCGCGTGGAGGCACTCCCCCGTGCGCTGGTCGTCTCCCCCGCCGGCGCCCGGGTGCTCGCCGACCTGCCCGCGGCGACCGGCTGACCACCGGTACGCGCCGGGTCCCCTCGACCGGGCGGCCTCCGGGCCCCAGCATCGCGGACCTCCCGCCGTGCACCCCGAGGAGGCCGACATGCGGGCCTACCGCGCCGACCGCGCCTTCGACGGGGACCGCGTCCTGCCCTCCGGCGCCCTCGTCCTCGTCGAGGACGGCCGCGTCCTCGCCGTCGAGCCGGCCGCCGCCGCGCCGCCCGCAGGAGTGCCGGTCACCTCGCTGCCCGGGACGACGCTGCTCCCCGGACTGGTCGACGCGCACGTGCACCTCTGCGGGGACAGCAGCCCCCGCGCGCTGGACCAGCTGCCCGAGCTGGATCCCGACGAGGTCGACCGGATCGTGGCGAGGAGCCTGCGGCAGCACCTGGCCGCCGGGGTCACCGCCGTCCGCGACCTCGGCGACGTGGGGTGGGCGGTCGTCGACCGGGCGCCGGCGACCGGCCCCACCGTGGTCGCCGCCGGGCCGCCGATCACCTCCCCTGGCGGCCACTGCGCGTCGATGGGCGGGGAGGCCCGGGGCGTCGACGCCCTGCGGGCCGCCGTACGCGAGCGCGCCGAGCGGGGCGCCGCCCTCGTCAAGCTCATGGCCAGCGGCGGGGCCATGACGCCCGGCACGGACATGGCCGCCTGCCAGTTCACCTCGGCCGAGGTGCGGGCCGTGGTCGAGGAGGCCCACCGGCTCGGCCTGCCGGTGACCGCGCACGCGCACGCCCTCGGCGCCGTCCGGCAGGTGCTGGCCGCGGGCGTCGACGGCATCGAGCACTGCACCGGCCTGACCGCGACCGGCTGGGGCCTCCCGCCGTCGCTGGCCGGGCAGCTCGCCCGCGCGGGCACCGCCGTCTGCCCGACGCTGGGCCTCGCCCCGGACGCCGTGCCGCCGCCGCGGGTGCAGGAGCTCATCGACCGGCTGGGCCTCACCGAGCAGGCGCGAGCCGAGGAGGCCGCCCGGCTGCACCGCGCCGGCGTGCGGCTGGTCAGCGGTGTCGACGCCGGCATCGCCCCGGGCAAGCCGCACGGGCTCCTGCCGCGAGCCGTCGGATCGCTCGTGGACGGCGGTGTGCCCGCGGCCGACGCCCTCCGGACGGCGACCGGTGCAGCGGCCGACGCGTGCGGCCTGGCGGGAGGCACCGGCCGGCTGGCGCCGGGACTCGACGCCGACCTGCTGCTCGTCGACGGCGACGCCACGACCGACGTCTCGGCGCTGGCGCGCGTGCGCCTGGTCGTGTCCCGTGGTCAGGAGGTCGGGACCTGAGCGGTCAGGCGCGCGGCGCGGCCGTCTCCCGGTCGAGCAGCAACCGCTCGAGGTCGGCGACGCCGATCCCGGCGAGGGTGTCGCGCAGCACCAGTCCCGGCGCGGGGGCCAGCGGCTGCAGCGACGGCACGCCGAGGACGGCGCACCCGGCGGCCAGGCCTGCCGCGACCCCGGCCGCGGAGTCCTCGACCACCACGCAGTCCGCCGGGTCGACGCCGAGGGCCGCGGTGGCCTGCAGGTACGGCGCGGGGTCGGGCTTGCGGGCGGGCACCTCGTCGCCGCAGACGGTCAGGTCGAACGGCGGCACGTCGGGGAACGCCCGCTCGACCTGCCCGATGACCAGGTCGGCGAGCCGGCGCGGCGTCGTCGTCACCAGGGCCGTGGGCAGCGCGGCCGTGCGGACCCCGGCGAGCAGCTCCCGCGCACCGGGCCGCCAGTGCAGCCCGCCGGCGAGCAGGCCTGCCACCGCGTCCTCCACCCAGGCGATGTCGGCACGGGTGTCCTCGGGGCTGCGCTCGAGGCCGAGGTCGGCCTGGAGGATCTGCATCGAGGTCGCCATGCTCGTGCCGACGGTGGACCCGCGCGCGGCCGCGCGCAGGTTCCCGCCGAGGCGCCGGGCCAGGCCGAACAGCGCCTCGCCCCAGTGCTGCTCGGACTCGACCAGGGTGCCGTCCATGTCGAACAGGACGGCGGCGAGGTTCTTCGGCATCAGGACTGCGGTCTTCCCTACGCGCTCGGCTCCCGGGTACACGACGGGTACACGTCAGGAACGTCCGTGGACAGGATCTCGGCCATCGCCGCACGCGTCGTGAGCTCGTCGTCGGGCTCCGGATAGCGGACACGCGGTCGGTGATCTCCGGTCCCGAGTGTCCCAGCCTGCGCGAGACGGCGACGCCGGACAGCCCGGGTGAGACGAGGCTCGCACCGACGTGCCGCCGGGAGTGCGGCGGGACGGGGAGGCGACGGTGCGCGGGCAGCGGCCGGACACCGCCCGGGCGGGGAGGACTCGCCGGTCGGACCATGACTCAGCGAGCTGCGGAAGGACAGGCTCGTGGACTCAGGCTGGCTCGAGGCTGGCGCAGATGTGGTCGACGATCTCCGGCTCCTCCAAGTCGAAGCGTCCGTGGTACTCGGCGTCGAGCAGTTCCCCGGTCTCGCCGTCGATGGTCAGCACCCACAGTCCGATGGCATGGGCTCCGCCCTTGACCTTCAGCGCCCTTGACCTTCAGGTGGATCCCGGTCCCGACGACGGTGACCGTCCCGTCCGCGTTGAAGGTGATCCGGTCCATGCCGCGGTCGGACGTGGTCAGGGGGCCCCCGAGGGGCCGGTCGACGTGGTCGTGAAACCGGGGTGGGCGACGATCCGTGTGATCTCGCCGGACTCGTCGACGTGCACCGTGGCCCGGAAGTGACCTCGGGAGGCACTCCTCACGTCGAAGCCGCACGCGTCGGTCAGGACCGGGTCGATGGCCGGGCACGGTACGAGGGACGGGAGGGCGACGTCAGGGCAGCGGCACGGCCGTGGACCAGACGCCGTCGTCGGTCAGCCGCCGGTCGGCGCGCAGGCCGGCGGCGGCGAGGTCCCGGTCGAGGTCGTGCAGGCGCCAGCGGTCGAAGGCGTGCGTCCACGTCTGGCCGTCGGCGTGGTAGTCGACGACCACCTCCACCCGGTCGCCGGAGCGCCGCACCGACCGCAGCACCCGCCGGATGCCGGCCTCCTCCCGCTCGCCGGGCGCGACGGAGCCGAACCAGGCCGGCGCGGACTGCTGCAGCACGACCACGCCGTGCGGCGCGACGTGGCGGCGGCAGGCCGCGAGGAAGCGGTGCCGCAGGCCGGGCGGCCCGTTGACCAGCGTGCTGGCCAGCAGCACGGCGTCGAAGGTCCGCCCGAGGTCGACCGCCTCGATGCTCGACAGCGTCGTCGGGAGGTCGACGGCGTGGGCGAGCATCTCCGGCGACTCGTCGACCCCGTGGACGGGGTGCCCCAGTCGCGCCAGTGCGCGGATCAGCCGGCCGGTGCCGCAGCCCAGTTCGAGCACCGAGGCGCCGGCCGGGATCGCGGCGTGCACGACCTCGGGCTCCCCCATGAGCGGCAGGCGCGCGTACACCTCGACGGGGCAGCCGTCGGGTGCGATCGGGCCGCGACCCGCTCCCCAGTACCCGTTCGTGCCCACGCCCTCCCCCTCCTCGGAGCACCCGGCCGACGACCCGGCGGGTGTAGGTTCAGCCCACGGCGCCACTGCGGCGCTCAGCCCCTCCGCTCCCGGAGGGAGATCGGCGGTCCCTGTCATGGGACTCACCACGCACGCATCCTCCCGTCGTCCGACCGCGAGCCGGTCGTGACCACCATCCGGGTCACCCGCCGCTCCTCCGCCGGCAGTGGGGACGCCGAGACCCCCGCCGTTCGTCCCGGTGCGGTCCGGCTCGAGCTCATCGACCCGGTGTCGGCCCGCACCACCCTGGACGGCGCCTGGCGGCCCCGGTCGTCGGACCTGACCACCGAGCTGGCCCCGTTGCTCGAGGAGCTGTCCCGTCGCGGGATCCGGGCGACCCGGGTGGCGTTCAACCCCGGCTCCTGGGCGGCGGCACCCCGCCGGCTGCAGGTCGGCGACCGGACCGTCCGGCTGGGCTGGTTCCGCCACCTCGACCCGCAGCTGCTCAACCTCACCGGCGACCTCAGGCGCGGCCGGGTGGACCTGCTCGTCGTGCCGCCGGACACGACGAAGGCCGACGCACGGCGCGCCTTCGCCGCGGCCACCGACCGCGCCAACTCCGCCGAGCCCACCGTCCTGCTGCACGATCTCGACGCCCCGGAACCCGACAGCGGGCAGCCTGCCCGCTGACCCCGGTCAGCTCGATCCCGGGGCGGCCGCCGTCGGCCCCGGGCAGCCGCCGGCCGACCGGCCGGCCCACCCGAGGAGAGCCCCATGGCCGACAAGTCGCCGCGCCACTCGATGTCGAAGAAGTCCGGCAAGTCGCTCAAGGAGAAGCGCAGCGAGCGCAAGGCCAAGGTCGACGACCGGTCGCAGATGGAGCGCCTGACCACCACCGCCGACAAGAAGCACTGATCCCTGCGGGGGCGGTGCCTACTCGAAGCGGACGGGCTGCCCGGTCGCCTCGAGCACCGACATCCACAGGTCGCCCAGCGGGTCGACGTGGTTGCGGCGGCTGACCGCCAGCGCCATCGGGATGTGCACGAACCGCCGGCGCCGGCGCGCCACGATCACCTCGGTGCGCCCGGCCATGGCCGCGTGCACCGCGGCGTGCGCCAGCCGGAGGCAGTACGCGCTGTCGTAGGGGTTGGCCGGGACGCTGCGGATGGCGTAGCTCGGGTCGAAGTAGCGGACGTTGTTCTCGACCTTCGCGTCGTCGAGGTGCTCGGTGATCAGCCGGCGCAGCAGCCGGCCGACGTCGCCGAGACGGACGTTGCCCGAGGCGTCGCGGCCGGGCTCGTGCTCGTCGATGTGCTCCTGCCCGGCGCCCTCGGCCACCACGACGACGGCGTGCCCGCGGTCCTCCACGCGGCGGCGCAGGTGCTCGAGGAAGCCGCGCTCGCCGTGCAGCGCGAAGGGCACCTCGGGGATGAGCACGTAGTCGGCGTCGTCCTTGGCCAGCACCGAGTAGCAGGCGATGAAGCCCGAGTGCCGGCCCATGAGCTTGACCAGGCCGACACCGCCGGGCGCGGAGCGCGCCTCGACGCTGGCGGCGTGGATGGACTTGGTCGCCTCCGACATCGCCGTCTGGAAGCCGAAGCTCTGGTCGATGTAGGGGATGTCGTTGTCGATCGTCTTCGGGATGCCGACGACGGCGATCTTCAGGCCGCGCTCCCCGATGACCCGCACGACCTCCATCGCGCCGCGGATCGTCCCGTCGCCGCCGACGACGAACAGGATGTTGATCGCCAGCCGCTCCAGGGCGTCGACGATGTCCTCCGGGTCCTGCATCCCCCGCGAGGTGCCGAGGATGGTGCCGCCCTCGTCGTCGATGTGCTGCACCACCTCGGGCGAGAGGTCGACGACGTCCTCGCCGTAGTGCGGGATGAAGCCGCGGTAGCCGTTGCGGAACCCGACGATGCGGCGGACCCCGTAGTGCCGGCACAGCTCGAGGACCAGCCCGCGGATGACGTCGTTGAGGCCCGGGCACAGCCCGCCGCAGGTGACGATGCCGACGCGGGTCTTGGCCGGGTCGAAGTAGATGCGCTTGCGCGGGCCGCCGGGCTCGAGGCTGGGCAGCTGCTCGACCGGGACGCCGCGGACCCCGGCCATCGAGATCGTGTCGTCGAAGAGGATGCGGTCGTCCTCCACCACCGAGTGCTGCGTCGTCTCCCGGGCGGCCAGCCGTTCGGCCAGCGGCGAGTCGATGCGGCAGGGCCCCAGCGTCCGCACGGCGAGGTCCTCGTGTCCGATCACGGGGAGAACGCTCCCACACCGGCACCCCGCCACTGCGCGCGGCACCCCGGTCGTCAGGTCGTCATGTCGACCAGGATCTTGGGGCCCGGTCCGGCTCCCCGGGGCCGCCGTCCGCCGAGCACGGCTCCCACCTGCTCCAGGCCCACGGTCGCGGCCACCAGCGGCCGCGGGTCGACGTCGCCGGCGGCGTAGGCGGCCACCGTGTCGGCGAGCCCGGGCGAGGCCGACAGGACGCCGACCGCCGTGACGTCGCCGAGCACCAGCGCCCGGGTGTCCACGGTGCTCGGGACCCCGGCCAGGCCGATGTACACGACCCGGCCGCCCGGCTCGACCAGGTCCAGCGCCCGCGCCGGGACGGCGGGGTCGCTGGAGGCGTCGACGACGGCGTCCAGCGGCAGGTCCGGCGCAGCAGCGGAGGCGGCGAACCCGAGGCTCCGGGCGAACTCCAGCGACGGCGCGGTCACCCCCAGCAGGTGCACCTCGGCGCCGGCGGCCCGCAGGAACATCGCCGTCAGCAGGCCGATCGTGCCGGGACCGACCACGAGCACCCGGTCGCCCGGGCCGGCGCCGGTGGCCCGCGCCGCGCGCAGCGCGTTGCCGCCGGGCTCGACCAGCGCACCCAGGACCGGGTCGACGGCGTCGGGCAGCGCGTGCAGCGACCGCGCCGGCACCGCGAGCCGGTCGGCCAGCGCCCCGGGCCGGGCGCCGCGGATGCCGACCTCCTGCCGCTGCGCGCAGACGTGCTGCTGCCCGCGGCGGCAGCGCCGGCAGGTGCCCTCGCCCAGCATCGTGTCGCCGGTGACCCGGCGGCCGGCCCAGCCCGGGTCCACGCCCTCCCCCACCGCGGACACCGTGCCCGCCCACTCGTGGCCGAGCCGCATCGGGTACGCGGCGTGCCCCTGGTGCAGGTAGGCCATCTCGCCGGTCCAGAACTCGACGTCGGTGCCGCAGACGCCGGCCCGCTCGACGTCGACGACCACCTCGCCCGGGGCCGCGACAGGGTCGGGCACCTCCTGCACCCCGCCCTGCCCCGGCCCGGTGACGACGAACGCGCGCACGCCTAGTCGACGAGGTCGAGCGCCGCGCCGACCAGCGAGTCGACGTCGAGGCCGTGGTACCGGTACACGCTGTCGAGGTCGCCGGACTGCCCGAAGCGGGTGACGCCCAGGTGCGCGGCCGGCACGCCGCGGACGCCGGCGAGGAAGGCCAGCGTGTGCGGGTGCCCGTCGAGGACGGTGACCAGCGGCGTGGCCCGGTCGGCGGGCAGCACGGCGTCGAGCACCCACGGCGAGGTCTCGTCGAGACCGCGCCGGGACTGCACCGCCCGGAACAGCAGCCCCGGGCTGGTCACGACGACGACGTCGGCGGGGAACCCGAGCCCGTCGAGCCGCTCGGCGGCGGCCAGTGCCTCGGGGACGACTGCGCCCATCGCGGCGAGGGTGACCGCCGGGCGCGGCGCCCGGCGCAGCGGGTAGGCGCCGGCCACCACCTGGCGGCGGCGCCGCTCGCGGGCGGCCCGGTCGGCGGGGACGGCGGCCAGCGCCTGGTCGACCGGCCGGGTGGACAGCCGCACGTAGGCCGACTGCCCGCCGGGGCGGCCCATCTGCCCGAGCGCGGCGAGCAGCACCCACTCGGTGTCGAGGGTGAACGCCGGCTCGTAGGACAGGCAGCCGGGCTGCTCCAGTCCGACCGACGGCGTGGTGATCGACTGGTGCGCCCCGCCCTCGGGCGCCAGCGTCACACCCGACGGCGTCCCGACCAGCAGCGACTGCCCGCCGGCGTAGATGGTGAACGACCAGGGCTCCAGCGCCCGCTCCACGAAGGGGTCGTAGAGGACGCCGACCGGCAGCAGCGGCTGGCCCCACCGCGACCAGGTGGCGCCCAGCTCGCCGATGGCGCCGACCAGGTTGGTCTCGGCGATGCCCAGCTCCACGTGCTGGCCCGAGGGCCGCTCGCGCCAGTGCAGGATCGTCTCGGCGTCGTCGGCGAACCAGTCGCGGCGGTCCTCGTGCGACCAGACGCCGACCTTGTTCACCCAGCCGCCGAGGTTGGTCGAGCTCGACACGTCGGGGCTGACGGTGACCACCCGGCGGCCCACCTCGGGCGCGGCCCGGTTGAGGTCGAGCAGCGTGCGGCCCAGCGCCGCCTGCGTCGTGGCGGTGCCCGACGGCGTCCGGCCGAGGTCGGCCGGCACCTCCGGGGCGGGGCGGTCCTCGGGCGCCGGGCGGCGCAGCCGCCGGGCGGCCGCCGCCAGCAGCTGCGCCGGGCGGCTGCCGTCGGGGAAGCCGGCCCAGGGCTGCGCCGGGTCGACGCCGACCCGCGCGGCCAGCTCGCCCAGCTGGGCCTCGGTGAGCAGCGCGGAGTGGTTCTGCGGGTGCCCCTCGGTGGCCAGGCCGTAGCCCTTGAGCGTGTAGGCGATGACCACCGTCGGGCGGGTGTCGTCGATCCGCGCGAACGCCTCGCGCAGCGCGCTCAGGTCGTGCCCGCCGAGGTTGCGCACCGCGGCGAGCAGGTCGGCGTCGGAGACCCCGGCCACCAGCCCGGCGATCGCACCGGCCGCCGGCCCCTCCCCCGGCAGCTCGCGGCGCACGTCCTCCGCCGGGCGCCGCAGCAGCCGCTGGTACTCGGCGTTGCTCATGCCGTCGATGCGGTCGCGCAGCTCGGCGCCGCCGGGCCGGGTGAACAGCTCCTCCAGCAGGGCGCCGTACTTGACGGTGAGCACCTGCCAGCCGGCCGCGGTGAACATCCCCTGCAGCCGGGTGCCGCCCATGGTCGGGACCACGCGGTCCAGCGACTGCCGGTTGAGGTCGACGATCCAGTTCACCTCGCCGAGCTCGGCGACCATCGGGTCGAGCACGGCCTCCCACACCGCGCCCTCGTCGAGCTCGGCGTCGCCGACCAGCGACCACTGCCGGCCGGTGCCGCCGGTGCCGAACTGGGTGTTGACGTAGCGGCGGGCCAGCGCGCCCCAGATCGGTGCGGTCGCACCGATGCCGACCGACCCCGTCGAGTAGTCCGCCGGGACGGGGTCCTTGAGCCGCGAGGGATAGGACTGCAGGCCGCCGAACTCGCGCAGCGTGGTCAGCCAGGAGGCGTCGAGCTGCCCGAGCAGGAACTCCAGCGCGTGCAGCACCGGCGAGGCGTGTGGCTTCACCGACACCCGGTCGTCGGCCCGCAGCTGCTCGAGCCACAGCGCCGTCATGATCGTGACCATCGAGGCGCTGGAGGCCTGGTGGCCGCCGACCTTGAGCCCGCTCGGGTCGGGGCGCACCCGGTTGGCGTGGTCGACGACCGCCGTGGCCAGCCACAGGACGCGCTGCTCGATCTCGCGCAGCGCGGCGTCGTCGGCACCGGTGGCGGGCGGCCGCGGGGCGGCGAGCGTCATGGGTCTCCTGTCGGGACGGCGGCGGGATCGCAGGCACCAGGATCGCGCGTGCCCGCCGGCACCCCGCGACGAGGTGCCGTGTGCCACCGTGCGCGGCCATGACCGCACCGGACCGCGCCGATCGGCTGCGCGCGCTCTACCAGGCCTTCACCGCCCACAACGTCGACGCGGTGCTCGCCGCCATGGCCCCCGACGTCGACTGGCCCAACGGCTGGGAGGGCGGGCGCCTCTCCGGGCACGAGGAGGTGCGCGGCTACTGGGAGCGCCAGTGGGCCGAGATCCGCCCGCTGGTCCGGCCCACCGGGTTCGCCGACCGCCCCGACGGCTCGGTCGCCGTCACCGTGGCCATGACCGTCCGCGACCCGGGCGGCACGGTGCTGTCGCGGGAGACCGTCCGCCACGTGTACCGGTTCGACGGCGACCTCGTGCAGCGGATGGACGTCGAGCGGTAGGCGCCCCCGGCCCGGGAGCCGGGGGCGCCACCGGTCACGGCACGAGGATCGCGCGCCCGCGGACCTTCCCGGCGTCGAGGTCGCGGATCGCGTCCACGGCCCGGTCGAGCGGGTACTGCTGGGTGTGCAGGGTGACCTTCCCGGCCTGGGCGAGCACCATCAGCTCGGCCAGGTCGGTGTAGGTGCCGACGATGTTGCCGACGATGTTCTTCTCCCCGGCGACGAACTCCAGCGTCGGGATGCGCAGCTCGCCGCCGTAGCCGATGACGTAGAGCGAGCCGGCCGGGCCGGTCATGCGCCAGCCGTCCATCTCCGCGCCCTGCTCGGCGACGAAGTCGAAGACGACGTCCGCGCCCCCGCCGGTCAGGTCCTGCACCGCCCGCACCTGGTTGCCGTCGGCCACCACGGTCTCGTCCGCGCCGATCTGCCGGGCGAGCTCCAGCGCGTCGGGGTTGCGGTCGACGACGACCACCCGGGTGCCGGAGAGCGCGGCCAGGCACTGGACGCCGATGTGGCCGAGGCCGCCGGCACCCTGTACGACCGCCGTGGTGCCCGGGTGCAGCAGCGGCAGGGCCTTGCGTACGGCGTGGTAGGCGGTGATGCCGGCGTCGGCGAGCGCGGCGACGTCGGCGGGGTCGGTCGACGGGTCGAGCTTCACGCAGGCGCGGGCGGTGGTGCGCAGGTACTCGGCCATGCCCCCGTCGTCGTTCGACAGCCCGGGGAAGAAGGCGTTCTCGCACTGCATGTCCCGGCCGGCGCGACAGGCCCTGCAGAGGCCGCAGCTGGGCTGCGGGTGCAGGATCACCGTGTCACCGACGGCGACGTTGGTGACGCCCTCCCCGACCGCGTGCACCCACCCGGCGTTCTCGTGCCCGATCACGTAGGGCAGGTCCGGGTTCTGCAGGTCGGCCCACTGGCCCTCGAGGATGTGCAGGTCGGTCCGGCAGACCCCGGCGCCGCCGATCTTGACGATGACGTCGAGGGGACCCCGGAGCTCCGGTTCGGGGACGTCGTCGATCGCGGGGTCGGCGTGGTACTCGTGCACGCGGACGGCCTTCATGGCAGGACCTCCAGGGGCAGGACGGGACGGTCGTCGGGGCGGGGCACCTGGTCGGCCTCGGCCCCCGGGTAGCGGGTGGTGAGCAGCCCGCGGCAGAAGTGGGCGTTGCCGTCGACGGAGATCCGCACCGACCGGGCGCGGCGCAGGACCATCGCCGCGTCGGCGGGGCCGGGGCGGGTGCCGTCGTCGTGGACGAGCACAGCGGCGCCGTCGTCGACCGGCAGGCCGACGGCGGCCCGCCGGCGCCGCAGGGCCGCGGCGGCGTCGCCGGGGAGGTCGCCGAGGGTGACCGCCCCGAGGTCGACCGACGGGTCGGCCCGGAGCAGGGCGGTGAGCGCCCGCTCCATCGCGGCGGTGTGCGCCTTGCGGGTGAAGGTGGCCCGCAGCTCGTCGAGGGAGTCCTCGGCCTCGGTGCCGAACGTGCCCCGGTAGCCGAGCCCGGCGGCCAGGCCGCGGTTGATGAGGTCGGAGTCGGAGTGGTCGTCGAGCTCGACGACCACCCGCTCGACCCCGGGGACGGCGCAGACCGCGTCGTGCGCGTCGGACACCATCAGCCAGGCGAAGTTGGGCGCGCAGAACGAGGTGGGCAGCCGCAGGTGCACCTCCACCGCCCCGCCGTCGACGGCGACCGAGCGGACGAAGCCGAGGTCGGTGACCGGCTCGTCCAGCTCGGGGTCGACGACGGTGCCCAGGGCGGCGCGGACCTGCTGCTCGGTGACCCCGGTGGCGAGGTCGGACAGGACGGCCGTCACCTCACACCGACGCCAGGTCGGCCGCGGCCGGCTCGCGCGGGCCGGTCCGGGTCTCGTCGGCCTCGGGCAGCCGCAGGTGCTCGGGGACGGGGAGGTCGTAGAGGCGGGCGGCGTTGAGCCCGAGGACCTTCTTCTTGAGCTCGGTGGTCAGCGGCGCGTACTCGGTCAGGTCCTCGGGGATCTGGAAGTCGACGAACCGCTCCACCAGCCACTTGGGCGTCCAGAGCGCGTAGTCGCTGGAGAACAGGATCCGGTCCTCACCGAGCCAGTAGACGAGCTCGCCCATGATCTGCGCGAAGTAGCGCGGGCGGGTGTGGATGAACGGGATGGCCACGGCCAGGCCCGCGACCACGTTGGGCTCCTGGGTGGCGATCCAGCAGAAGTCCTCCAGCCGCGGCAGCCCGCAGTGCTCCACCACGAACGTCAGGTCGGTGAAGTCGGTGGCCACGTGGTCGACGTCGGCGACGTCGAAGGCGTCGCGGTCCAGCGGCCGGATCGTCGGGCCCTTGTGGACGTGGATGTTCCGGATGCCCAGCTCGCGGCACAGCTCGAGGTAGCGGTAGGCCATCGGGTCGGTGAGCTTCCAGCCGCGGGACTCCCCGTGCCAGTCGGCGGTGTAGAGCTTCACGCCCTTGAGGTGCATCCGCTCGGCGGCGGCGCGCAGCGCGTCCAGGCCGTTCTCGCCGTCGCGCGGGTCCCAGTAGTGGTTGTAGGTCAGCTTCTCCGGGTGCGCCTGCGCGAGGGCGAACGCCTCCTCGGTCTGCCCGAACCCGCGGTGGTAGAACTCCGCGAGCCGCGCCGGCTGGAAGATCGCGTGGTCGACGATCCCGTCCACGAAGACGTCGCGCATCAGGCGCTCGCCGCCCTGGTACAGGTACTCCTCGTAGTCCCACACCTCGGCCTCCGGGCTGAGGTTGCGGTGGTAGTCGTAGAAGCAGTCGATGAACTGCTTGCCGTGCACGTTGCGCTGGTTCTCGGGGCGGGCGTCCCACAGGGCGATGTGCGCGTCCACGACGTAGTACTGCTCGCCGTCCTTGGTGTACATCCGTCGGCCTCCGTCGGCTCCGGGGCGTGAGCTGGATCACGTCTCCACCCGTGACGCTAGGTCGGGACGGGGCCGCCGCCCACGGCCCGGCTGTCCCACTTTGAGACGCCGCACCGCTCCTCCTCCGCGTACATTGCCGTGACACAGGCCACAGCCGGGAGGTGCCCGTGGACGAGGTGGTCACCGCACCCGGTCCGCTGCCCGACCCGGCGCCGGCCGCCCGGCGGGCCGCCCCACGGGTGCGTGCCTCGTGGCGGCGCAGTCAGGGCTACGGGGTCCCGTCCGACGAGGTCGTGCCCGTCTTCACCGGCACCCCGGACACCGGGTCGCTGCTGTACGAGTGCGCGCACCGGGTGCTCACCGACCTGCAGTCGACGATCGCCGACGAGCCGGTCAGCCTGATGGTCGCCGACCCGGACGGGTTCGTGCTCGCCCGCCTCGGCGACGACGCGTCGATCTCCCGCGCCCTCGACCGCGTCCACCTGGCACCCGGGTTCTCCTACAGCGAGCGCAACGCCGGCACCAACGGCCTGGGCCTGTCGCTGGCCGACCGGGCGCCGTCGCTGGTGCGTGCCGCCGACCACTGGTGCACCGACCTGCGCGGCTACACCTGCGCCGCCGCGCCCGTGCTCGAGCCCGTCACCGGCGAGCTGGCCGGCAGCATCAACCTGACCACCTGGTCGGACTCCTCCTCCGAGCTGCTGCTTGGCTTGGCCCAGACGGCGGCCAGCGCCACCAGCGCGCTCATGGCGGTGCGCACCGGCGGCCGGGTGGTGCGCCCCGCGCCGCGCGGCGAGGTCTTCCGGGTGATCGGCGGCTCGCTGGCGCCCGACGACGGCGACCCCTGCGTCTCCCCCGCCTGGCGGGCGGCGGTGGACCAGGCGGCGGTCGCGGTCTCCGCGGGCCGGGTGACCGTCGTCGTCGGCGAGGAGGGCGCCGGCAAGGCGACGCTGGCCGCACTGGCCCGGCGGCGGATGCCGGCCCGGCAGCGGCTGCTGCACGCCCGCGCCCCGGAGGCCGGGGACGTCGCCCCCTGGCTGGAGCTGTGGACCCCGGAGCTGCGCGACGCCGACACCTGCGTGATCGTCTCCGGGCTGCACCGCCTGCCCGCCTGGGCCGCCGGGGAGCTCGCGCAGGTGCTGGCGACGGTCCGCCGCACCGGCCGGCCGCAGCCGTTCGTGCTCACCGCGCCGGACTACGCGGCGCTGCCCGACCCGCTCGCCCGGCTGGTCGACGCCGTCGTCGAGGTGCCGCCGCTGCGCGCGCGGTCCGACGACGTGCTGCCGCTGGCCGCCTGGACCGCCCGGCGGGAGCGCCACCGCGAGGTCGCGTTCACCCCGCGCGCGGCCCGGGCGCTGGCCGGCTACGGCTGGCCGGGCAACGTCGCCCAGCTGCGCCGCGTGGCGCGGGAGGCCGCGGCCCGCGCCGACGTCGTCGACGTGCACCACCTGGCGCCCGAGGTCCTCGACGGCGGCACGCGGCCGCTGTCCCGGCTAGAGCGGCTCGAGCGCGACGAGATCGTGCGGTGCCTGACCGAGCCGGGCACCACGATGACCCGCGTCGCCGAGGAGCTCGGCATCGGCCGCGCCACGCTCTACCGCAAGATCGCCCAGTACAAGATCACGGTCCCGCAGCGCTGAGCAGGCGGCGTGTCGGAGCGGCCCCGGTGCACGGGCCCGCAGTTCGTCACTCGTCGTCGGTGCGGTAGCCCAGGTTCGGGGCCAGCCAGCGCTCGGCCTCCCGCAGCGTCCAGCCCTTGCGCCGCGCGTAGTCCTCCACCTGGTCGCGGCCGACCCGGCCCAGGTTGAAGTAGCGCGACTCCGGGTGCGAGAAGTACAGCCCGCTGACCGCCGCCCCCGGCCACATGGCCATCGACTCGGTCAACTGCAGGCCGGTGGCCGCCTCGACGTCGAGCAGGTCCCAGATCGTCTGCTTCTCGGTGTGCTCGGGGCAGGCCGGGTAGCCCGGCGCCGGCCGGATGCCGCGGTAGCGCTCGGCGATGAGCGCGTCGGCGTCGAGCCGCTCGTCGGTGGCGTAGCCCCAGAACTCCCGGCGCACCCGCTCGTGCAGCCGCTCGGCGAACGCCTCGGCCAGCCGGTCGGCCAGCGACTCGAGCAGGATCGCCGAGTAGTCGTCGTGGGCGGCCTTGAAGGCCGTCACCCGCTCGGCCGAGCCCACCCCCGCGGTGACGGCGAAGGCGCCCACGTGGTCGCGCAGCCCGGTCTCCTTGGGCGCCACGAAGTCGGCCAGCGACTTGCGCGGCGCGCCGTCGCGGCCCTCGTTCTGCTGCCGCAGCTGGTGCAGCACGGCGCGCACCTGCGTGCGCGACTCGTCGGTGTAGACCTCGATGTCCTCGCCGTCGACCCGGGCGGCGGGGAACAGCCCCACGACGCCGTTGGCGGTCAGCCAGCGCTCGGCGACGATCCGGTCGAGCATCTCCTGCGCGTCGGCGTAGAGCCGCCGCGCCGCCTCGCCGCTGGCCGGGTTGTGCAGGATGTCGGGGAACCGGCCGCGCATCTCCCACGCGGAGAAGAACGGCTGCCAGTCGATGTAGCCGCGCAGCTCCTCGAGGGAGTAGTCGCGCAGCACGCGGGTGTGCTGCACGGCCGTGTGCTGGACGGCCTGGCCGTGCCCGCGGTGGTCGCAGGCCGGGCCGGTGCACACGTCGCGGGCCTGCTGCACGAGCATCCGCGGCCGCGGCGGGGTGTAGGACGACCAGTCCAGCTGCGGCGCGGCGGCGCGGGCGGCGGCCAGCGGCAGCAGCCGGCGGGTGTCCTCCCGGGCGGCGTGCCGCTCCCGCAGCGTCTCGTACTCGGTCTCGGTGGCCGACAGCAGCCCCGGGCGCTGCTCGTCGCTCAGCAGCGCGGCCACGACCGGCACCGACCGGGAGGCGTCCTTCACCCAGATCACCGGGCCGTGGTAGCGCGGGGCCACCTTGACGGCGGTGTGCGCGCGCGACGTCGTCGCCCCGCCCACGAGCAGCGGGACCTCGAAGCCCTGCCGCTCCATCTCGCCGGCCAGGTTGACCATCTCGTCCAGCGACGGCGTGATCAGCCCGGACAGGCCGATGACGTCGGCGCCGACCTCCTTGGCGGTGTCGAGCACCTTCTGCGCCGGCACCATGACGCCGAGGTCGACGACGTCGTAGTTGTTGCACTGCAGGACGACGCCGACGATGTTCTTGCCGATGTCGTGGACGTCGCCCTTCACGGTGGCCATGACCACGGTGCCGTTGGTGCGCTCGGCGTCGCCGGGCTGCTTCTCCGCCTCGATGTACGGGATGAGGTGGGCGACGGCCTTCTTCATCACGCGGGCGGACTTGACCACCTGCGGCAGGAACATCTTCCCGGCGCCGAACAGGTCGCCGACGACGTTCATGCCGGCCATCAGCGGGCCCTCGATGACCTCGATCGGCCGGCCGCCGCGGGCGGAGATCTCCACGCGCAGCTCCTCGGTGTCGGCCTCGACGAACTCGTCGACGCCCTTGACCAGCGCGTGGGTGATCCGCTCGTCCACCGGCAGCGCGCGCCACTCCTCGGTGGCCGCCTCCTTGGCGACGCCGTCGCCGGCGTAGTCCCCGGCGATCTCCAGCAGCCGCTCGGTGGCGTCGGGGCGGCGGGCGAGGACGACGTCCTCGATGCGGTCCCGCAGCTCGCGCGGGACCTCCTCGTACACCTCCAGCGCCCCGGCGTTGACGATGCCCATGTCCATGCCGGCGGCGATGGCGTGGAAGAGGAACACCGCGTGGATGGCCTCGCGCACCGGGTTGTTGCCCCGGAAGGAGAACGACACGTTGGAGACGCCGCCGGAGACCAGCGCGCCGGGCAGGTTCTCCTTGATCCAGCGGGTGGCCTCGATGAAGTCCAGGCCGTAGCGGGCGTGCTCCTCGATGCCGGTGGCGACGGCGAAGATGTTGGGGTCGAAGATCAGGTCCTCGGCGGGGAAGCCGACCTGCTGCGTGAGGACGTCGTACGCGCGGCGGCAGATCTGCTGCCGGCGCTCGAGCGTGTCGGCCTGGCCGTCCTCGTCGAAGGCCATGACGACGACGGCCGCGCCGTACTTGCGGCACAGCCGGGCCTGCTCGACGAACTCCGCCTCGCCGTTCTTCAGCGAGATCGAGTTGACGATCGACTTGCCCTGCAGCTGCTGCAGACCGGCCTCGATGACCTCCCACTTGGAGGAGTCGACCATCACCGGCACGCGGCAGATGTCGGGCTCGGAGGCGATCAGGCGGGTGAAGCGGGCCATCGCCGCGACCCCGTCGATCATGCCCTCGTCCATGTTGACGTCGATCACCTGCGCGCCGGCCTCGACCTGCTGGCGGGCCACGGCCAGCGCCGTCGGGTAGTCGCCGTCGCGGATCAGCCGGCGGAAGCGGGCCGAGCCGGTGATGTTGGTCCGCTCGCCCACGTTGACGAACAGCGAGTCCCCGTCGACGGTCAGCGGCTCCAGGCCCGACAGCCGCAGCGCGGGGCGAGCCGTCACCGGCGTGCGCGGGGGCAGCCCGTCGACGGCCGCGGCGACGGCGGCGATGTGCGCCGGCGTGGTGCCGCAGCAGCCGCCGACCATGTTGACGAAGCCGTCCTCGGCGAAGCCGCGCAGGACCGCGGCGGTGTCCTCGGGCGCCTCGTCGTACTCGCCGAAGGCGTTCGGCAGCCCGGCGTTGGGATAGGCGGAGACGAAGGTGCCGGCGAGCCGCGCGAGCTCGGCGACGTAGGGCCGCAGCTCCTTGGCGCCCAGCGCACAGTTGAGCCCGACCAGCAGCGGCCGCACGTGGCGCACGGAGTTCCAGAACGCCTCGGTGGTCTGCCCCGACAGCGTCCGGCCCGAGGCGTCGGTGATCGTGCCGGAGACCATCACCGGCCAGCGCCGGCCGCGCTGCTCGAACAGCGTCTCCACCGCGAAGACCGCCGCCTTGGCGTTGAGCGTGTCGAAGACCGTCTCGATCAGCAGGACGTCGGCGCCGCCGTCAACCAGGCCGGCGGCCTGCTCGAGGTAGGCCTCGACCAGCTCGCCGAAGGTGACGTTGCGGGCGCCGGGGTCGTTGACGTCGGGCGAGATGGACGCCGTCCGGCTGGTCGGCCCGATCGCGCCGGCGACGTACCGGGGCCGCTCGGGCGTGCGCGCGGTCGCGGCGTCGGCCTCGCGGCGGGCCAGCCGGGCCGCCGTCACGTTGATCTCGCGGGCCAGCTCCGACATGCCGTAGTCGGCCAGCGAGATCGCCGTCGCGTTGAAGGTGTTGGTCTCGATGACGTCCGCGCCGGCGTCGAGGTACTCGCGGTGGATGCCCGCCACCAGCTCGGGCCGGGTGAGCACGAGCAGGTCGTTGTTGCCCTGGACGTCGACCGGCCAGTCGGCGAAGCGCTCCCCGCGGTAGCCGGCCTCGCTCGGGCGGTCGCGCTGGATCGCCGTCCCCATCGCACCGTCGAGCACGAGGATGCGCTGGCGGAGCAGGGCGGTGAGCTCCGCGGTGGCGTCGGGGCGTGGCTGCGGGGCGTCGGTCACGGGCGTCCTCGGGGGTCGGTGGGTGGAGGTGCGCGTAGCACCAGCAGCGGCCGCGGACCCGGCCGCATTCCACGGCGGCGCCCATCCTCCCATCCCGCGTTCCCCTGGTGGGGCGGCGCGACCGACGTAGGCTCGCAGGGGTGATCGACCCGAAGTCCGCTCCCGAGGAACTGCCCCAGCTGAACCAGCCGGTGGCGGTGGTCGCCTTCGAGGGCTGGAACGACGCGGGGGACGCCGCCACCGGGGCGCTCGAGCACCTCGAGCTGATCTGGGACGCCACGCCGCTGGCGGCGCTCGACCCCGAGGACTACTACGACTTCCAGGTCAACCGGCCCACCGTCTCCCTCGTCGGCGGGGTGAGCCGGCGCATCGAGTGGCCGACGACGCGCATCTCCGTGGCGCGCCCGCCGGGCAGCGACCGCGACGTCGTCCTGATCCGCGGGATCGAGCCGAACATGCGCTGGCGGGGCTTCTGCCAGGAGCTCATCGAGCTGTGCGAGGAGCTCGAGGTCCAGACCGTCGTCGCGCTCGGCGCCCTGCTCGCCGACACCCCGCACACCCGGCCCACGCCGGTGACCGGCTCGGCCTACGACGAGGAGTCCGCGCGGGCGTGGGGGCTGGAGACCTCCCGGTACGAGGGCTCGACGGGCATCCTCGGCGTCTTCCAGGACGCCTGCGTGCAGGCCGGTCTCCCGGCGGTGAGCTTCTGGGCGGCGGTGCCGCACTACGTCTCCCAGCCGCCGTCGCCACGGGCCACCGTCGCGCTGCTGCAGCGCGTCGAGGAGGTGCTGGAGGTGACCGTGCCGCTCGGCGGGCTCCCCCAGCAGGCCGACGAGTGGGTCAAGACCGTCGACGAGATGGCCCAGGAGGACGCCGAGGTCGTCGAGTACGTGCGCTCGCTCGAGGAGCGCGCCGCCGAGACCGACCTGTCCGAGGCCAACGGCGACCAGATCGCCCGCGAGTTCGAGCGCTACCTCCGCCGCCGCGGGTCCTCCCCCAACTAGCCGGTCCCCCGTCCGCCGCTCCGGCGGCGGGCGGGTTCCTCGCGGATGGGTTGGGGGTAACGGCTGGCCGACACCGCGTTGCGGGCGTCGTCCGTGCGTTGCCGGTCCTGCCGCACCCGCACCGCGCGAGCAACGCCGGCAGTGCGGCCTCCCGACCGGCTCAGCCCCGGCGCAGGAGCGGGGTCATGCGGGCGGCGGCGTCGTCGCCGAAGAGCCGGTCGTGGGTGGCCAGCGCGAAGCGGTCGGTCATGCCCGAGACGTGGTCGACGACCTGCGTGACCGGGTCGGCCGCGGTGTCGCGGTAGGTCGCCGGGATGAGCTCGGGGTGCGCGAGGTGGTGATCGACCAGCCGGCGGATGACGTCGACGGCGAGCTGCTTCTGCCCCGCGGCCGTCTCCGACAGGTAGACGCGCTGGAACATGAACGCCCGCAGCTCGTGCATCGCGGCCAGCGGCCGGGGCGCCATGACCACGGCGCCACCGTCGGCCAGCGAGCCCTCGACGACGGCGCCGACCATCGCGCCGACCATCGCGCTGCCGGGCTCGCCGAACACCTCGCGCGCGCGGGCGGGCAGGTCTCCGGCCCGCAGCACCCCGGCCCGGACGGCGTCGAGCGCGTCGTGGGAGAGGTAGGCGATCCGGTCGGCGTAGCGGACGCACTCCCCCTCGCGCGTGGCCGGCGGCGGCGTGATCTTCCAGCTGTGCGCGCGGATGCCGTCGCGCACCTCCCAGGTCAGGTTGAGGTGCTCGAGCACCTCCACGATCCGCACGCCCTGCGCGGCGTGGTGCCAGCCGCCGGGGACGTAGGGGTCGAAGGCGTCCTCGCCGATGTGGCCGAACGGCGAGTGGCCGACGTCGTGGCCCAGCGCGATCGCCTCGGCCAGCGTCTCGTTGAGCCCCAGGGCCCGGGCGATGGCGCGCGCGACCTGGGTGACCTGCAGCGTGTGGGTGAGCCGGGTGACGAAGTGGTCGCCGTCGGGGTTCAGGAAGACCTGCGTCTTGTGCTTGAGCCGGCGGAACGCCTTGGCGTGCAGGATCCGGTCCCGGTCGCGCTCGAAGGCGGTGCGCAGCGGGTCCTCGGGCTCGGCGACGGCGCGGCCGCGGGTGGCCGCCGCGCGCGTGGCGGCCGGGGCGAGCGCCTCCTCCTCCCGCTCCCGGGCGGCGCGGTCGGTGGACCGGAAGCCCGCACCGGCCATCAGGCCTCCTGGAGGCCGACGCCCAGCAGCGCGTCGACGGCGTCGGCGACCACGGCCGGCGCCCCGTCCTCGGGGTCCCCGTCGCCGGCCAGCGTCGCCGCCGCCCACGCGTCGACGGCGGCGATGGCACCCGGGCTGTCGAGGTCGTCGGAGAGCCGCTCGCGCAGCGCCGCGAGCACCGGTGCGGCCGGGGCGCCGGCGTCGAGGGCCGCGGCGCGCCGCCAGGTGGCCAGCCGCTCCTCGGCGGCGGTCAGCAGGTCCGGCGTCCAGGCACGGTCGGTGCGGTAGTGGCCCGACAGCAGCGCCAGCCGGATCGCCATCGGGTCGACGCCCTCGCCGCGCAGCTTGGAGACGAACACCAAGTTGCCCCGGCTCTTGCTCATCTTCTCGCCGTCGAGGCCGATCATCGCCGCGTGCACGTAGGCCTGCGCGAAGGGTCCCTTCTCCCCCGCCGTGATGGCGGTGAGCGCCTCGGCGTGCACGGCGGAGTACTCGTGGTGCGGGAACACCAGGTCGCTGCCGCCGCCCTGCACGTCGAAGCCCATGCCGATGGTGTCCAGGGCGATGGCCGCGCACTCGATGTGCCAGCCCGGCCGGCCCTCGATCCCGCGGGGGCCGGGCCAGGACGGCTCGCCCTCGCGCCGGCCGCGCCACAGCAGCGGGTCGAGGCGGTTGCGCTTGCCCGGGCGGTCGGGGTCGCCGCCGCGCTCGGCCGACAGGGCCAGCATGGTGGCCTCGTCGTAGCCGGACTCCTCGCCGAAGCCGGGCGCCTGGGCGACGTCGTGGTAGACGTCGCCCGTGCCGTCGTCGAGGACGTAGGCCAGGCCCTCGTCGAGCAGCGTCTCCACGTGCGCCACGATCCGCGGGATGGTCGCGACCGCGCCCACGTAGTCCTCGGGCGGCAGCACGCGCAGCGCGGTCATGTCCTCGCGGAACAGCGCGGTCTCGCGCATGGCGAGCACCACCCAGTCCTCGCCGTCGCGCTCGGCCCGCTCGAGCAGCGGGTCGTCGACGTCGGTCACGTTCTGCACGTAGTGGACGGCGTGCCCGGCGTCCCGCCACAGCCGGTTGACCAGGTCGAAGGCCAGGTAGGTGGCGGCGTGTCCGAGGTGGGTGGCGTCGTAGGGGGTGATCCCGCAGACGTACATCCGGGCCACCGGTCCCGGCTCGGTGTCGACCACCTGGCCGCGCGCGGTGTCGAACAGCCGCAGGACCGGACCGGGGCCCGGGAGGGTCGGCAGGAGCGGAGCGGGCCAGGCGAGCACGGCAGCGAGCCTAGTGTCGCGGTCCGACACGCCCGCGGACGCCGTCCCCGCCTGGGGACGGCGCCCGCGCACGGCCCCTCTGCAGGGTCCCGCCCCGAGCGTGCGAGGGGTGGGGGGCAGAGGGGTCCCTCACTCACTCGGCGTCGTCGTCGTCCACCCAGTCGAGGGTGCGCTGGACCGCCTTCTGCCACTTGCGGTAGTACCGGTCGCGGTCGGCCGACTCCATCGCCGGGCTCCACCGCTTGTCCTCGGCCCACTGGCTGGTCAGCTCGTCCTCGTCGGCCCAGAAGCCGACCGCCAGGCCCGCCGCGTACGCCGCGCCGAGCGCCGTCGTCTCGGCGATCTGGGGCCGGACGACGTCGACGCCGAGGATGTCGGCCTGGAACTGCATGAGCAGCTCGTTGCCCACCATGCCGCCGTCGACCCGCAGCTCGGTGAGGTCGACGCCGGAGTCGGCGTTCATGGCCTCGACGACCTCGCGCGTCTGGTAGGCCGTGGCCTCCAGCACCGCCCGTGCCAGGTGCCCGCGGTTGACGTAGCGGGTCAGCCCGACCAGCGCGCCGCGGGCGTCGGAGCGCCAGTGCGGGGCGAACAGGCCGGAGAACGCCGGCACGAAGTAGGCGCCGCCGTTGTCGTCGACCGACCGGGCCACCGCCTCGATCTCCGCCGCCCCGCCGATGAGCCGCAGGTTGTCGCGCACCCACTGCACCAGCGAGCCGGTGACGGCGATCGAGCCCTCGAGCGCGTAGACGGGCTTGCGGTCGCCGATCTTGTAGCAGACCGTCGTCAGCAGGCCGTTCTTCGACGACACCGCCTCCTCGCCGGTGTTGAGCAGCAGGAAGTTGCCGGTGCCGTAGGTGTTCTTGGCCATGCCCGGCGAGAAGCAGACCTGCCCGAAGGTGGCCGCCTGCTGGTCACCGAGCGAGCCGGCGATCTTCACGCCGGCCAGCGCACCGGCCTTGCGGCCCTCGCCGTAGACCTCGGAGTTGGAGCGGATCTCCGGGAGCATCGACATCGGGATGCGCATGTCGGCGGCGATGGACTCGTCCCACGTGAGCGTCTTGTAGTCCATGAGCATCGTGCGTGAGGCGTTGCTGACGTCGGTGATGTGCTGGCCGCCGTCGGTGCCGCCGGTCATGTTCCACAGCATCCAGCTGTCGATCGTGCCCATGAGCAGGTCGCCGCGCTCGGCGCGGTCGCGGGCGCCCTCGACGTTGTCGAGGATCCAGGTGACCTTGGGCCCGGCGAAGTAGGTGGCCAGGGGCAGGCCGACCTTCTCCTTATAGCGCTCGGCTCCCCCGCCGAGCTCGCCGAGCTCGGTGACGATCCGGTCGGTGCGGGTGTCCTGCCAGACGATGGCGTTGTACACCGGCTCGCCGGTGTTCTTGTCCCACACGACGGTGGTCTCGCGCTGGTTGGTGAGCCCGACGGCGGCGAGGTCGGTGGCGACGAGGTCGGCGCGGGCGAGTGCCTGGCCGACGACCTCGCGGACGTTGGTCCAGATCTCCTGCGCGTCGTGCTCGACCCACCCGGCGCGCGGGAAGATCTGGCGGTGCTCCTTCTGGGCCACGGCCACGACGGCCCCGGCGTGGTCGAAGACCATGCAGCGGGTGCTGGTCGTGCCCTGGTCGATGGCGGCGATGTAGGTGGTCACTGCTTCCTCCTGGTGCGTCGTTGCAGAGGGGTGGGGCGGGTCAGAAGACCCGGGAGAGCAGGCCGGCCAGGACGGCGCCGACGATCGGTCCGACGACCGGGACCCACGAGTAGCCCCAGTCGCTGCCGCCCTTGCCGCGGATGGGCAGCACCGCGTGCGCGATGCGAGGCCCGAGGTCACGGGCGGGGTTGATGGCGTACCCGGTGGGTCCACCGAGCGACGCGCCGATCGACACGACGAGCAGCGCCACGGCGAGCGGGCCGATCTGGGAGGGGGTGTTGCCGAACTTCAGGATCACGTAGACCAGCACGAAGGTGCCGATCAGCTCGGTGACGACGTTCCAGGGGAGCGCCCGGATCGCCGGGCCGGTGGAGAAGGTCCCCAGGATCTCGCCGGGGTCGGGGTGGGCGGCGTAGTGCTCGCGGTAGGCCAGCCAGGCGACCACGGCGCCGAGGAAGGCGCCGACGAACTCGCCGGCGAAGTAGACCAGGGTGCTGCCGATGGTGATGTCGACGCCGGGGGCGTACTCGTCGGCCCCTGACGCCCACAGACCGACGGTGACGGCCGGGTTGAGGTGCGCACCGCTGCGGTAGGCGGCGTAGACGCCGACGAAGACCGCCAGCCCCCAGCCGAAGTTGATCAGCAGCCAGTCCGCGCCGCGACCCTTCGAGTCGGTGAGCAGCACGTTGGCGACCACGCCGACGCCGAGGAGGAGCAGCAGTCCGGTGCCGAGCACCTCGGAGAAGAAGACGGAGACCAGTGACACGTAGACACCTCTCTGTGTCCGGTTGTGCCGGGATGGGGGTCCCGCCCGGCTCGGGCGGGTCGTGCGGGATCCCTGTCCAGTCCTCCTCTCGCGGGGATCGTCGTGGGGATCCGGGCCGGCGGGGCTCCCCGCCGGCCCGGGGGTTCAGGAGGCGCTGGCGAAGGGCCGGATCTCCGGCGCCTGCAGCCGCGCCCGCTCGGCGGAGGTGTCGTCGGGCATCGCCTCGGCGGCGTGCTCGGCCTCCACGCGAGCGAGGTACGTGGAGATCTCCCGCTCGAGCTGCGCGTCGTCCCAGCCCAGCAGCCCGGCCATGAGCTCGGCGGCCGGGCGGGCCGACGCCGTCCCGCGGTCGGCCTGCTCGTAGGACAGCCGGGTGCGGCGGGTGAGCACGTCCTCCAGGTGCAGGGCGCCCTCGGCGGTCACGGCGTAGACGACCTCCGCCCGCAGGTAGTCCGGCGCGCCCTCGAGCGGGCGACCGAGGTCGGGGTCGGCGTCGACCAGCGCGAGGACCTCGTCGACGAGGCTGCCGTAGCGGTCGAGCAGGTGCTCCACGCGGGTCTCGGTCCAGCCGTGGGCGGTGGCCAGGTGGGCCTTGCGGTTCCAGCGGACCCGGTAGCCGTCGGCGCCGGCCAGCGGCAGCTCCTCGGTGAGCGAGGCGGGGATGGGCGCCACGGGGTCCTCGCCGGGCGCCCGGTCCTTCAGGGCCATGTCGACGACGTCGCGGGCCATGACGCGGTAGGTCGTGTACTTGCCGCCGGCGATCATCGTCAGGCCCGGCCGGACGGTGGCCACGGTGTGCTCGCGGGAGACCCGCGTCGTCCCGCCGGCCTCCTCGTCGATCGGCTGCAGCAGCGGGCGCAGGCCGGTGTAGACGCCGAGGACGTCCTCGCGGGTGAGCGGCCGGGTGAGGACCGCGTTGGCGTGCTCGAGCAGGTAGTCGACGTCGGCGGCCGAGGCGACCGGGTGGTCCTTGGCGAGGTCCCACGGGGTGTCGGTCGTGCCGATCACCCAGTGCGTCGGCCACGGGATGATGAACAGCACGCTCTTCTCGGTGCGCAGGATGAAGCCGTCGTCGCCGGCGATGACGTCGCGCGGGACGGCGATGTGCACGCCCTTGGAGGCCCGCACGGTCAGGCCCTGGGCGGCGAAGAGCTCCTGCACCTGATCGGTCCACACACCGGTGGCACCGACGACGTGGCGGGCGCGGATGGTGAGCTCCCGGCCGGTCTCGAGGTCCACGGCGCGCACGCCGGCGACCCGGCCGTCCTCCTCGTGGTAGCCGGTGACCTGGGTGCGGCTGGCGGCCAGCGCGCCGTGGCCGACGGCGGTGCGCACGAGCACCTGCACGAGGCGGGCGTCGTCGACCTTGGCGTCCCAGTAGCGGATGGCGCCGATGGCGACGTCGTCGCTCAGCGAGGGGGCGACCCGGCGCAGCGCCTTCTTCGACAGGTGGCGGTGCAGCGGGACGCCGCGGCCGCCCACCCGGCCGAGCAGGCCGCCGAGGGCGTCGTAGAGGGCGATGCCGGCGCCGGTGTAGACCCGCTCCCAGACGCGGTGGCGCAGCGGGTACAGGAACGGCACCGGGTGGACCAGGTGGGGCGCGAGCCGGCCGACGAGCAGGCCGCGCTCGTGCAACGCCTCGCGGACGAGGGCGAAGTCGAGCATCTCCAGGTAGCGAAGGCCGCCGTGCACGAGCTTGCTGGCCCGGCTGGAGGTGCCCGAGGCCCAGTCGCGCTGCTCGAGCAGGCCGACCGACAGGCCGCGGCTGGCGGCGTCGAGGGCCGCGCCGGCACCGGTGACGCCGCCGCCGATGACCAGGACGTCGAGGACCTCGCGGGACATGCGCTCGAGGGCGGAGGTGCGGACCTCGGGTGAGAGGGCTGTGGACACCGGGACTCCTGGGTGGTGCGGGTGGTGCGGGGCGACGGCGGGCGTGCCGCCACCCGGGGACAGGGTGCAACTTGCACCTACTCGGCTCCCGGGGCAACCGTCTGCACATCCGTGCACGCCGGGGCTAGTGTGGAGCCCGCGCGCGGGGCCTCCCTGGCGGGGAGGGGGTGGGGCATGGCGGCCGACCAGGACCTGGAGCGGGTGGCCAGGCGGTACTGGCTGGATCGCGTGCGGATGGATGACATCGCCACCGAGGAGGGGATCTCCCGCTCCACGGTGTCCCGGATGCTCGACGCCGCGCGGGCGCTGGGCATCGTCACCGTGTCGGTGAACGCCGTGCACGGACGTGCAGCGTCGATGGCGAGCGAGCTCGGGCACCGGTACGGCGTGACCGCGCGTGTCGTGGCGGTGCCCGACGACGCCTCCGACGTCGCCCGGTTGCAGCTCGTGGCCGACCGCACCGCGGCGGTCCTGGACGAGGCGATGGGCGACGGGATGACCCTCGGACTGGCCTGGGGTACCACCACCAGCGCGGTCGGGCAGCACCTGCGGGCGCGGCCGCTGCGCGACGCGCACGTCGTCCAGCTCAACGGCGCGATGAACACCCACAGCAGCGGCGTGGGGTACGGCAGCGACGTCCTCGGCCGGTTCGGCACCGCCTGGGACGCGCAGGTGCACCACTTCCCGGTGCCGGCGTTCTTCGACCGGCCCGAGACCCGCCAGGCCATGTGGCGGGAGCGCAGCGTGCGGCGGGTGCTCGGCATCCAGCAGTCCGCCGACGTCGCGCTGTTCGGCGTCGGCGCGGTGGCCGGCGCCGTCCCGAGCCGGGTGTGGGCCGAGGGGTACCTGACCCACGCCGACCGCGCCGACCTCGCCGCCGCCTCGGTGGTCGGCGACGTGTGCACCGTGTTCCTGCGCGCCGACGGGTCGTGGGAGGGCATCCCGATCAACGCGCGCACCAGCGGGTTGGTCCCGCCGGCGCTGCGCCGCATCCCGCGGCGGGTGTGCGCGGTGTCCGGCGTCAACAAGGTCACGGCGCTGGCCGCGGCGCTGGCCGGCGGGCTGGTCACCGACCTGGTGCTCGACGAGCGCACCGCCTCCGCACTCCTGCTGCGCCGCACCGCGCCGCGCCCCGTCCCGGCGCTCTGGAGCCGCTAGCGTCGGCCCGCACCCGTGCTGCGCGAGGAGGCCGAGATGGAACTGTCGGGCTACCTGCCGGAGCTGCGCCGGGTCGACGCCCGCTTCGCCGACGCCGCCGCCGAGGCCGTGCTGGCCCGCGGATGGGCGGCCCCGGTGCCCGGCTGCCCGGGCTGGACGCTGGCCGACCTGGTCGCACACCTGGGCGAGGTGCAGCACTTCTGGGCGTTCGTCGTGCGCACCCGCGCCGCCGACCCGGGTGCATACGTCGAACCAGCCCGCCGTCCCGACGACGAGCTGCTGGCATGGGCGGCCGCGCAGTCCGCGGAGCTGGAGACCGTGCTGGTCTCCGCCGACCCGGCCGCGCGGGTGTGGACGTGGGCGCCGCAGAAGGACGTCGCCTTCGTCCTGCGCCGGCAGGTCCAGGAGGCCGTGGTACACACCGTCGACGTCGAGCAGGTCCTCGGCGACGTGCGGCCGATCCCCGCCGACGTGGGCCTCGACGGCCTCGACGAGTGGCTGGAGGTCATGGTGCCCGGCGCGCTGCCCGACGGTCCGCCCGAGGGCGCGCACCCGGTGGTGCTGCACGCGATCGACGCCGGGGTCGAGCGCACGCTGTTCGCGGGCTCCCGTCCGCAGCCGGTGGCCACGCTGCGGGGCACCGCCGGGGACCTGCTGCTCGCCTGCTGGCGGCGGGTGCCGCTGGAGGTGCTCACCGTCGACGGCGACGGGTTGCAGGCCGCGGCGATGATCGCCGCCGTCGACCTGTCCTGAGCCGCCTCAGGGCCAGGTGCGGCATGCCGGGCAGTGTGTGCGCCGACGCCGGGTTCCGGGACCCGGAGTGCTGCGTCAGCGCACACCCTCGTCGGGTGGGGCCCAGCGGCGCCCGGGACGGCACCTGGCCGCGGTGTCGGCCGGTGGCCGACGGTGTGCTCAGAAGGGCGGCCAGGGCAGGGCGGGCCAGTCCCCCGACGGCTCCGGGTGCAGCTGGGTGCGCAGCAGCTCGGCCACCCGCTGCTGGGTGCAGCGGACCTCGCGGCGGGTGAGGTGCTCGTGCAGCGCCTCGCCGAGGTCGCCGCGCAGGTCCTCGGCCAGCCGCTCGAGCACGGCCAGGGCCTCCAGCGGCAGCGGCTTGCCCGCCCAGCGCCACAGCAGTGTGCGCAGCTTCGGGTCCGGTGAGAAGCAGATGCCGTGGTCGACGCCGTACACGTGCCCCGAGGTCGTCGGGATGATGTGCCCGCCCTTGCGGTCGGCGTTGTTCACGACGGCGTCGAACACCGCCATGCGGCGCAGACCGGGGTCGTTGGAGCGCACGAAGGCGGCCAGGTCGACGTCGGGGTCGCTGTCGATCCACAGCTGTACCATGCCCGGCCCGAACGGCCCCTCGCGCAGCACGGTGGGCGGCACGACCGACCAGCCGGTGGCCTCGCTGACCAGCGCGGCGGAGACCTCACGGCCGGCGAGCGTGCCGTCGGGGAAGTCCCACAGCGGGCGCTCCCCGGCGACCGGCTTGTAGACGCACTCCGCCTCGAGCGTGCCGGTGCGCAGCGTGCCGAACAGCGTCACGTTGCTGGCGTCGATCATCCGGCCCTCGAGGTCGATCTCGCCCTCGAGCAGCAGGGTCCGCGCCTCGGCGTCGCCGGCCGGGGCGCGCAGCTCCTCCACGGGGTCGCTCATCACCGGGCCCCGCGGATCAGCGGCGGTAGCCGTTCTGCCGCGGGCAGACGTGCCCGGTCGGGTCCAGCGGCAGTGAGCACAGCGGGCACGACGGCCGTCCGGCGGCGACGACGCGGCGGGCGCGGGCCACGAACGAGCGGGCCGCGCCGGGGGTGATGGTCACCCGCAGCGCGTCGGGGCCCTCCTCGGCGTCGGAGAGGATGGCGTCCTCGTCGACCGGCTCGTCGGTGGCGGCCACGGCCTCGACGACGACGGCCTGCGCCTCGCCGTCCCAGGCCAGGCCCATGGCGGCGACGCGGAACTCCTCGTCGACGGGCGGGGTGAGCGGGTCGAGGTCGTCGACGTCGGCGGTGGTGGGGACGGCCGTGCCGGGGCGCGTGGCGATCTCGTCGAGCAGCTCGTCCATGCGCTCGGCGAGGACCTGCACCTGCGACTTCTCCAGCGCGACGCTGACCACCCGGCCGTCGCCGTCGGAGGCCTGCAGGTAGAAGGTGCGGTCCCCGGGCTGGCCCACCGTGCCGGCGACGAACCGGGACGGGCGGTCGAAGTGATGGACCTGGCGGGGCACGCGCCCAGGTTACGCGGGCGTCCGGACCGCCGCGTTCAGGTCGCGGCCGCCCCGGCCCCGCCGCCCACGACGGCGTCGGAGTCGGCTCGGCTCCGCCGGCGGCCCTTCTTCTTCGGCGGGACCAGCGCGGAGACGTCGCCGCCGGAGTCGTTCATGCGGACGACGAACGGGCGGGTCTCGGTGTAGGTGACCACCGAGATCGACGCCGGGTCGACGACGATCCGCTGGAAGGCGTCCAGGTGCAGGCCGAGGGCGTCGGCGAGGACGGCCTTGATGACGTCGCCGTGGCTGCACGCGAGCCACACCGCGTCGGGCCCCAGCCGGGCGTTCCACTCGCGGACGGCGGCCACCGCGCGGGCCTGGGTCTGTGCCAGCCCCTCACCCTCGGCGCCGGGGAACACCGCCGCGGAGGGGTGCTGCTGCACGACCTTCCACATCGGGTCCTTGACCAGTTCCTTGAGCGGCCGGCCGGTCCAGTCGCCGTAGCGGGCCTCGCCGAGGCGGTCGTCGGTCGCCAGCTCCAGGTCACGGCCGCCCAGGACGGCGCCGGCGGTCTGCCGGCAGCGCTCCAGCGGGCTGCTCACCACCGCGGCCAGCGGCACCGGCGCGAGGCGGGCCGCCACCGCGTCCACCTGCGCCTGCCCGGTCTCGTCGAGCTGCACGCCCGGGGTCCAGCCGGCCAGCACGCCACCGGCGTTCGCCGTCGTCCGACCGTGGCGCAGGAGGATGACGGTGGTCACGCGGCCGAGCGTAGGCGGGCGTCCCGGGCGACGCCGTCCGCGGTGATCACCGGGGTCGAGCGATGCGGAGGGCAGCACGTGGGCGAGGGAACCGGTGGCGGCGCGGCCCTGGACGGGATGCGCGTGGCTGCTCGACTGGCGCTGCTGTGCCTGCAGGGCGACGGGCGCCTGACGCCGTCCCGTGCGGCCGGGCAGGCCGTGCGCGCGGGCGGCCTGGTCGACCTGGTCCTGGCCGGGCGTCTGGTCGAGGAGGCCGACGCCGTCGACCTCCTGCCCGGGCCGGGTGCGGGCCCGGTCGCCGAGGGGCTCGTGGCGGAGGTCGACGCCGACCCGGGACGGCCGCTCGCCGACCTCGTCGAGCGCGGCCGGACGGGCCTGGCCGAGGCGGCCGGCGAGCTGGTGGGCCGCGGGCTCTGGGGAGCGCGGGCGTCGCTGCTGCCGTGGCGCCCGGACCGCTACCGGCCGGCCGACCCGTCGCTGGCCCGGACGGCCCTGGCGCCGGCGGTCGCCGCCGTCTCCACGGAGGGAGCCGCCCCGGCTCCGGACCGGGCTGCCACCGCGGTCCTCGCCACGGTCGCGGGCCTGGTCGACGGCCGCTACGCCGACGCCGACGAGCGCCTGCTGGCCGCCTGCGGACCGGCGGAGTGGGTGACGCGCACGGCCGCCGAGGTCATCACGACGTCACGCCGGTGGCACGACTCCCTCGGCCGCACGACCATCGCCGACCTGGGGACGCCGTGGTGAGCCGCTACTGCGAGGCGAGGACCCCCACGCCGACCAGCGCGAGCAGCGCGAGCCCCAGCACCACGCGGTAGACGACGAACGGCGTGAACGTGCCGCGGTCGAGGTAGCGCAGCAGCCAGGCGATCACGGACAGGCCCACGGCGAAGGCGATGACCGTGGCGAGGGCCGTCGGACCCCAGGAGACCGTCTCCCCCTCGACGCCGCCGGTGAGCACCTCGTAGACCTGGAACGCACCCGAGCCGAGCACCGCCGGGATGGCCAGTAGGAACGAGTACCGGGCCGCGGCGGCGCGGGTGTAGCCGAGGAACAGCCCCATGGTGATCGTGCCGCCCGAGCGGGACACACCGGGCACCAGCGCCATCGCCTGCGCGAGTCCGAACAGCAGCCCGTCGCGGACGGTGAGGTGCCGCAGCTCCCGCTCCTTGCGCCCCACCCGGTCGGCCCAGTAGAGGACCAGCGAGAACGCCACGAGCGAGATGGCCACGATCCGCAGGTCGCGCAGCGTCGTCTCGATGTCGTCCTGGAACAGCAGGCCGAGGACGACGATCGGGATGCTGCCGACGATGATCAGCCAGCCCATGCGGGCGTCGGGGTCGGACCGCTTCGCGCGGTCGGACAGCGCCCGCACCCAGGCGACGACGATCCGCGCGATGTCCCTGCGGAAGTAGAGGAGCACCGCGGCCTCGGTGCCGATCTGCGTGATCGCGGTGAAGGCCGCGCCCGGGTCACCCCAGCCGGCGGCCTCGCCGACCACCCGCAGGTGCGCGCTGGAGGAGATCGGCAGGAACTCCGTCAGCCCCTGCACCAGCCCCAGGACGACCGCCTCGAACCACCCCACGGCCGCTCAGCCCCGCCGGTCCGTCGTCGGGCGGGCGGGCGGGCACGGGCGGAACGGGAGCACGGGGGGACAGCCTAGGTCGGACCCCGCGGTGCGGCCGGAGCCACACCGGCGCGCCGTCGCCGACCCGCCGCGCCCACCGGCCGGTGTCGTCCCGCGGCGGTAGGTTGGCCGGTCGTGGAACAACGGGCGCTGGGGCGCAGTGGCCTGGTCGTCTCCCGGCTGGCGCTGGGCACCATGACCTGGGGCCGGGACACCGACGAGGACGAGGCGGCACTGCAGCTCACCGCCTTCGTCGACGCCGGGGGCACCCTCGTCGACACCGCCGACGTCTACTGCGACGGCGACAGCGAGCGGACGCTGGGCCGGCTGCTCGCCGACGTCGTCCCGCGGTCGGAGGTGCTCGTCGCCACCAAGGCCGTGGGCCGCACCGGCCCCGGGCCACTGGGCCGGGGCGCCTCCCGCGGGCACCTGCTGGCCGCGCTCGACGCCTCGCTGGCGCGGCTGGGCGTCGACCACGTCGACCTGTGGCAGCTGCACGCCTGGGACGAGCACACCCCGGTCGAGGAGACCCTCGCCGCCTGCGACATCGCCGTCGCCACCGGCCGGGTGCGCTACGTCGGTGTGAGCAACTACACCGGCTGGCAGACCGCGCAGGCCGCCACCTGGCAGCGCGCCTGGCCCGGCCGCATCCCGCTGGTGAGCACGCAGGTCGAGTACTCGCTGCTGCAGCGCGGCGTCGAGCGGGAGGTCGTGCCGGCCGCGGAGGCGCTCGGGCTCGGCGTGCTGGCGTGGTCGCCGCTGGGCCGCGGGTTGCTCACCGGCAAGTACCGCACCGGCACCCCGCCGGAGTCCCGTGGCGCCTCGCCGCAGTGGGCCGGCTTCGTCGACGACCTGCGCTCGGCGACCGCCGACCGGATCGTCGAGGCGGTCGCCACCGCCGCCGGCGGCCTGGGCACCTCGCCGCTGGCCGTAGCGCTGGCCTGGGTCCGCGACCGCCCCGGCGTGGTCGCCCCCGTCGTCGGCGCGCGCACCGCCGCGCAGCTGCAGGCCTCCCTCGACGCCGACGCCGTCCGGCTGCCCGCGGCCATCCGCACCGCGCTCGAGGACGTCTCGGCGCCGCACTTCTCCTACCCCGACCAGCGGACCGCCCGATGACCTCTCCCTCCACCCGCACCGCACCGACCCCCGCGCCGGTCTGGCCGGACCCGGTCTTCGGCGCCTTCTGCACCGCCGGGCTGTGGCCGGGCCTGGGCAAGCGGGCCGTCGCCGAGCTGCCCGGCGCCGGGATCACCACCCCCGACGACGTCACCGCGGCGAAGCTGCTGAAGATGCCGCGGGTCGGCAAGCAGCGCGCCGAGCGGCTGTTCTCCTCGTTCCTGTCCGCGGCGCCCACCTACGAGGTGGTCGAGCTGCTGGTCAAGGCCGGGCTGGAGGCCAAGCTGGCGTCCTCGGCCGCCGACTCGCTCGGCGACGACGCGGCGCGGCGGCTGCGCGACGACCCGTGGGCGCTGCTCGGGCTCACCAACGTCAGGCTCGGCGACGCCGACCGGCTGGCGATCTCGCTGCTCCCCGGCGCCGACCGTCAGGACTCCCGCCGCGGCCGCGCGATCGTCGTCATGACGCTGCGGACCGCCGCCCGCGACGGGCACACCGTGCTGCCGGCCGACCTGGTCGTCGCCGCGCTGCGCGCCGAGGGCGTGGCCGACGCGGCGGCGGCGATCACCGCGGCGGTCGAGTCCGCCGACGTGCTCGCCCACGAGCCGCCGGAGCCCGAGTGGGACGAGGACTCCGGCGAGGAGCCGCCCGAGCCCGACCCCGCGCTGCGGACGCTGTCCCTGGCCCGCTACGGCATGGCCGAGGAGGAGGTCGCCGAGGGCGTGGCCCGGCTGGCGGCCACCGCCGAGCGGATCGCCGACCCAGCCGCCGTCCGGTCGGTGTCCAAGGGCCTCGACGAGGCGCAGAAGCAGGCCGTCGCCCAGGTGCTGGGCGCCGGCGTCTCGTTGCTGACCGGCGGACCGGGCACCGGCAAGAGCCGCACCGTGGCCGCCGTCGTCCGGCTGCTCAAGGCCAAGGGCACCGAGGTGGCGCTCGCCGCGCCCACCGGCCGGGCGGCCAAGCGCCTGGAGGAGCTCACCGACCACCCGGCGGTCACCGTGCACCGGCTGCTGCAGGCGCAGGGTTTCGGCGGCGGGTTCGCCCGCAACGAGGAGTGGCCGCTCGACGCCGACGTCGTCGTGGTGGACGAGGCCTCGATGCTCGACGTCGAGCTCACCTCGGCGCTGATCGAGGCCTGTCCCGACGGCACCCACCTGCTGCTGGTGGGCGACCCCGCGCAGCTGCCCTCGATCGGCCCCGGGCACGTGCTCGGCGACCTCATCGACTCCGGAGCCGTCCCGGTGACCGAGCTGAGCACGCTGTACCGGCAGGCCGAGGGCGGCGCCATCGCCCGGCTGGCGAGCGCGGTGCGCACCGGTGAGCTGCCCCCGGTCGACTCCCCCGACCGCGAGGTCGTCGTCGTCCCGGCGTCCGGCAGCGGCGAGGCCGCCCGCCGGGTGGTGCAGCTGGTCACCGACTCGATCCCGCGGGCGCTGGGGATCGAGCCGCGCAACGTGCAGGTGGTGACGCCGGTGCACCGCGGGCCGGCCGGCACGATCGAGCTCAACAAGGCGCTCAAGGAGGAGCTCAACCCCGGCGACGGCACGGTGTTCGGCTTCGACGTCGGCGACCGGGTGGTGGCCACCGCCAACCACCTCGACCTCGAGCCGATCGGGTTCGCCAACGGCGAGGTCGGCGTGGTCACCGGCACCGGCGAGGGCACCCTCGACGTCGCCTTCGCCTCCGGGCCGGTCACGGTGCCCGGTGACGCGCTGCCCGACCTCAAGCACGGCTGGGCGATCACGGTGCACCGCGCGCAGGGGTCGGAGTGGCCGGGCGTCGTCGTGGTGCTGCCGCCGGAGGCCGGCGGGATGCTGTCGCGGCCGCTGGTCTACACCGCGCTCACGCGCGCGCAGCAGCACCTGTCGATCGTGCACGCGTCGGGCGCGGCGCTGGCGCGGGCGGTGCGGGAGGTCGACGTCCGCCCGCGGCGTACCCGCCTGGCCCAGCTCCTCCGCGAGAACCTGTCGCAGGCATAGGAAGCTCTCCGCACGTCTCGGGAGCCGGGACGTGCGGAGAGCTTCCTTTGCCGCGTTCAGTCGCGGCGGGTGAGACCGGCGCGCAGGGCGCAGAGCAGCTGGGACGTCGCCGCGCGGAGCTGGCCGGGGCAGCTGAGCGGGCTCGGGAAGGGCACCCGGACGTCGCGGTGCCCGCCCGGCCGCTCGACGCGCAGCCGGTAGCCGAAGCGGTCGATGCCGAGCGGCCGCACCGTCTCCCCCGGGCCGACCGGTACCCGGCTGCGGAGGACCGCGAGCACGTCGGGGTGGTCGCGGTCGAGGTGCTGCAGCATCCGCTCCTCGACGGCGGCGACCGGGTCGGGCCGGGCAGCGGCGAAGTCGGCCGGCGAGACCTCGGCGCAGTCGGCGCCCTCGCGCAGCACCACCTCGGCCAGGTCCAGGCGCAGCAGCAGGGCGCTCGTGCCGACGTCGAGCAGCGCGCCCTCGGGGCGGACCTCGGCGAAGGCCACCGCGGCCGGGCGCCGGTCGGCCTCGGGCACCGGGGTCAGCCAGCCGGACAGCCACAGGGTGGCGCGCACCGGGTCGCGCAGCGGCACCGGCGCGCGGTCGCTGACCATGAGCAGCGCCGACACGTCCCGGTCGGGAGCGGCGCCCAGGGCGCCGGCGACCTCGCCGTCGGCGGGCACCAGCACGAGGACCTGCCCGGCGGCGGTGGTCGCGTGCGTCAGCGGGCGGCTCGGCTCGCGGCCGGCCACGCACAGCGCGGCGGCGGTGCGGGTGGCCGCGGTGCGGGCGCGCTCGGGGGCACCGGCGACGGAGAGCGCGGACGGACCAGGGCAGGTGGTCAAGGCTCCCCCTCGGGACGACGACTTAGGCCAGCCTAACCACACTCGTCGCCACCGGGGAAGCGGAGGAGCAGCAGGACGAGCACGAGGGGCGACGCCCGAGCACGGCCGGCGCGGGCTCGCCTGCGGACGCGCCGGGTCAGGCGGCCAGCAGCGGGCGCAGGTGCTCGTGCGCCCAGGCCGCGAGCGTCGTCGGCGTGGTGGTCAGCACCGTGCGCGGGTCCGCGGGCTCGAGGTCGCGCAGGCCGGCGGCCATGCCGACGACCGCCTCGACCTGCCGTCCGGTCAGGCCGACCGCCGTCAGCCCGGCGCGCAGGTCGTCGTCGCTGATCCGTTCCGCCCGGACCGGGTGCCCGGTGGCCGTGGAGACGACCTCGGCGACCTCGTGCCAGGTGAGGTCGGCCGGGCCGTGCACGCCCTGCACCTGCCGGCCGGTCCAGTCGGCCGCGAGCAGCCGGGCGGCGGCGACGTCGCCGACGTCGCGCGGGTCGACCCACGGCATCGGGGCGTCGAGGTGCCAGGGGGTGCGCAGCACGCCGGCGCGCAGGTCGTCGACGTCCATGAGCAGGTTGGTCGTGAATCAGCCGCAGCGGAGGTGGCAGACGGCGGCGCCGGTCGTGCCGGACGCCGCGTCGAGCGCCTCCTCGGTGCGCGCCAGCCCGTCGATGTCGCCGGCGCCCGAGCGCTTCTCGGCCCCGACGCTGCTCTGGAACACCGTGTGCCCGATGCCGTGCGTGGTGACCGCGCAGGTGGCGGTCTCCCCCAGCGCGGCCGCCGCGGCGACCGGGTCGTCGGCGCCGGTGGGCGGGCAGACCCAGTACAGGGCGGTGGCGCCCTCGGTCGCGCGCAGCACGGCGTCGCGGTCGGTGAGGTCGACGGGGACGGCGTCGACGTGCCCGTGCAGGCCGGGCTGGAGCCGTGCGGGGTCGCGCAGCAGGAGCCGCGGGCGGACCCCGGCCTGCACGAGCAACCGCGTCACGCGCGAGCCGACGTTCCCGGTGGGCGTGGTCACCACGATCGTCATGCCCGAGGTCTACCGGCCCCCACCGACAGGTCAGGCGGGCGGCCCGCTGTTCAGCGCGACGGCCCGGTGCAGCCGGCGCCGGAAGACCACGGTGGCCCCGACGGCCACGGCGAGGACTGCGACGACGCCCCACGAGACGTCCTCGGGCTCCCCCGCGACCAGCCGGACCGCGATCCCCACGACCTGCAGGAGGAGCCAGACCGCCACCAGGACCAGGAGCACCCGCTGGCCCCTCGTCGCCTCCCGCCACTGCAGCCCGGACAGCGCCTGCCGCGCGTGCGCGACCGCCGCCCGCCGCAGCCGCTCGTCGTCGAGCCTCCGCCCGCGCGCCACCGCGGTGCTCACCGCGGCGGCCTCCCCGGCGCTGAGGCCGTGCGCCCGGACCAGGTCACCCCACGGGTCGGCGCCGCGGCCGGGACGCAGCCGCGACCAGGAACGCCGTCCGCCGAGCCAGAACGCCAGCAGGGGAAGGCCGACGAGCAGCAGGACGATCGAGACGACGGCGGCGGTCACGCCGGGGATCGTCGGGGTGCACGGTCACCCTGCGCGAGGCGCTCCCCCGATCGGGTGCCGTGCTGCAGTGTCAGGAGGTGCGGTCGTCCTCGTCGAAGGGGACGTCGACCTCCTGCTCGAGGACGTCGGCCTCGTTGGCGTCGACGTCGCCGATCGGCCGCAGCGGACCAGCCGAGCCCGGCGCGGCGGCCAGCTGCTGCTCGAGCGCGTCCGCCTCGTTCGCGCCGTCGGCGATCGGGCCGGCGTCCCCGGCGACCGCGGGCGCGGCCGGCTCGAGGAGGGCCTCCTGCTCGGCGCGGTCGGCCTCGCTGGCGGAACCGGGATCGGTCACGTCGTCCTCCCTCGGGTGCGGCTGGCGGATCGCCGCCCATCCTGCCGTCCGGGCTCCGGAGCGGCAGCCCCGCAAGCGTCGGGCGGGTGTCCGGCAGGTGTCGGCCGTGGCAACATCGGTCCGGTGAGCACGGCCGACGACTACGAGTACGCGCCGCTGCGGATCCCGCCGGGCACGTCCCGGACCGCAGCGGCGACCATGCTGAGCCTGCAGGTCGACGTCGGCGGCTGGGAGCTCGCGCGCCTCCAGCTGCACGCCGACGGCACCCGCAAGGCGATCCTCCGCCGCCGCGCGCGGCTGTCCTACCTCCCGATGCCCGTCACCTGAGGCAAGGAGACCCTGCCCCACCCCTCGCACGCTCGGGGCGGGCGCCTGCAGGGGGCCTAGGGAACGAGCACGACCTTGCCGACCGTGCCGCGGTCGGCCAGCGCGGCCAGCGCCCGCGGTGCCTGGTCCAGTGGCAGCACCTGGCCGACCAGCGGGTCGACCTGCCCGGCGGTGACCAGCCGGACGAGCTCGTCGTGGGTCTGGCCGATCACGGCGGGGTCCTTCTTCTTGTACAGCCCCCAGTGCAGGCCGACGACGCTGTAGTTCTTGACCAGCGCGTGGTTCGCCGGCGCCTCCGGGATGCGCCCGCTGGTGAAGCCGACGACCACCAGCCGGCCCTCGAAGGCGATGCACCTGCGCGACCTGTCGAAGACGTCGCCCCCGACCGGGTCGTAGACGACGTCGGCACCCTCGCCGCCGGTGAGCTCCTTGACGACCGGCACGAAGTCCTCGGCCGTGTAGTCGATCACGTGGTCGGCGCCGAGCTGGCGGCAGACCTCGGTCTTGTGCGCGCCGCCGGCCGTGGCGATGACCCTGGCGCCGGCCGCCTTGCCGAGCTGGATGGCCGCCGAGCCGACGCCGCCGGCACCCGCGTGCACCAGCAGCCACTCCCCCGCCTGCAGGTGCGCGCGGCGGTGCAGGCCGACGTGGCCGGTCTGGTACGTCAGGTGGAGGGCGGCGGCCTTCTCGTCGGACAGCGTGTCCGGCACCGGCCAGGCGTCGCGGGCGTTCATCAGCGCGTACTCGGCGAACGCGCCGGGACCGCCGGCCGGCCCGCCGATCACCCGGCGGCCGTCCTCGGTCTCCCCGCACAGCTCGACGCCGGGGGTGAAGGGCAGCGGCGGGCGCTCCTGGTACTTCCCCTGCGCCATGAGCACGTCGGGGAAGTTGAGCGCCGCCGCCCGCACGCGGACCTTGATCTGGCCCTCGGCCGGCGTCGGCTCCTCGACGTCCTCCAGCCTCATGACCTCCGAGGGGTCGCCGAGCACGTGGACCCGCCATGCGCGCATGCGCCCGACCCTGCCAGAGCGCTGGTGACCGGCGTCACCGGGGCTCCGGTCGGTGCGGCCGCGTCAGCGCATCGACGGCGGGCGCAGCGCCTCGGGGACGACGGCGGTCTCGCCGGTCGCCGTCCTCGCGCTGGGCACGCCCTTGAACTTGTAGGGCACGGTGCCGATGCCGGGCTGGATGACGTACGCCGCACCCGGCTCGCCCGACGTCCAGGCCATGACCATCGCGTCGGCGACCTCGGCGGCCGGGATGACCGGGAAGCTCGCCGCCTCGAACTCGTGCCGGATGCGGTCGATGATCGCGGTGTCGGCGAAGCCGGGGCAGATCGCGGAGATCGTGATGCCCTCGCGGCTCAGCCGCGGCGCCATCGAGCGGACGAACGCGATCGCGCCGCCCTTGGCCACGCTGTAGCCCGGGTCCGACGGCATGGGCGACAGGCCCGCCAGCGACGCCGTCACCACGATCGCTCCCCCGCCGGCCCGCGCGATCGCCGGGCGGGCCGCCGCGACGCCGTAGACGACGCCGAACAGGTCGATGTCGACCACGCGCATGAACTCGTCGAGGTCGAGGGCGTCGTCACTCTTGGCCGCGGAGATGCCGGCGTTGAGGTAGGCGGCGTCGAGCCGGCCGTGCTCGGCCTCCACCTGCGCGACGACGGCCTCGTTCGCGGCGCGGTCGGCGACGTCGAGGGCGACGAAGTGCGCGCCGAGCTCGTCGGCGACCGACCGGTTGCGCTCGCTGTCGCGGTCGGCGGCGACGACGGTGACGTCCCGCTCGCGGAGCTTCTGCGTGAGGGCGCGGCCGAAGCCGCCGGTCCCTCCGGTGATCAGCGCGACGGAACCGGGGCCGGGAGGTGTGGGAGAGGTCACCCCGGCATCACACCATGCGGGTCAGACCGCGCGGAGGAACCGGTCGAGCACCCGGACGCCGAAGCGCAGCGACTCCACCGGCACCCGCTCGTCGATGCCGTGGAACAGCGAGGCGAAGTCGAGGTCGGCCGGCAGCCGCAGCGGTGAGAACCCGAAGCACCGGATGCCCAGGCGCTCGAAGCTCTTCGCGTCGGTGCCGCCGCTCATGGTGAACGGCACCGGGCGGGCGCCGTCGTCCTCGCTCTTCAGGGCGGCGACCATCTGGTCGACCAGCGGGCCGTCGAACGTCGTCTCCACGGCCTGGTCGTGGACGATCCACTCGCGCTGGATGCCCTCGCCGATCAGCGAGGCGAGCTGCCGCTCGAACTCCTCGGCCTGCCCGTGCAGGAAGCGGCCGTCGACGGTGGCGCTGGCCGTGCCGGGGATGACGTTGGTCTTGTAACCGGCCTGGAGCATCGTGGGGTTGGCCGTGTTGCGCAGGGCCGCGCCGAGCATCCGGCTGATGCTGCCCAGCCGGGCGAGCGCCTCCTCCGGCTCGTCGGGGTCGATCTCGATGCCGTAGGCCTCCTCGACGGCGGCGAGGAACTGCCGCATCGGCGGGGTGAGCACGGTGGGCAGCCGGGCCGAGCCGAGGCGCGCGACGGCCTGGCACAGGCGGGTGACGGCGTTGTCGTCGTGGACGAACGAGCCGTGCCCGGGCCTGCCGCCGGCGGTGAGCCGCATCCAGGCCAGGCCCTTCTCCGCCGTCTGGACGAGGTAGAGGCGCAGGTCGTCGCGGACGGTGATGCTGAAGCCGCCGACCTCGCTGATCGCCTCGGAGCAGTCGGCGAACAGGTCGGGGTGCTCGTCGACCATCCAGCGGGCGCCGAGCTTGCCGCCGGCCTCCTCGTCGGCGACGTAGGCCAGCACGATGTCCCGCGGCGGCTGCACGCCGGTGCGGGCCCACTCGCGCACCAGCGCCAGGACCATCGCGTCCATGTCCTTCATGTCGACGGCGCCGCGGCCCCAGACGTAGCCGTCGCGCTCCTCGCCGGAGAACGGGTGCACGCTCCACTCGGCGGGGTCGGCCGGGACGACGTCGAGGTGCCCGTGGACGAGCAGCGCGGGACGGCTGGAGTCGCTGCCGGGGATCCGGGCGACGAGGCTGGCCCGGCCGCGCTCGGACTCGAGGACCCGCGAGCCGATGCCGACCTCGTCGAGCTTGCCGGCCACCCACTCGGCGGCGCCCCGCTCACCGGCACTCGTGGCGGTGTCGCCGGTGTTGGTCGTGTCGATCCGGATCAGCTCGCTGAGCAGCTCGGCGACCTCGGCCTGGGCCTGGACGGCACCTGGGTTCTCCACCCTCGCGAGCGTACGGGGCGGCTCAGCGGCTGATCAGGTCGAACAGCCGGCTGCCGCCGAGGACCCCGCCGGCCGCGCAGACCGCGTAGCCGGCCCACCACCACGCCCGGCGGGTCACCGGCCGGCCCCCTCGCGCAGGGTGGCCGCCTCGGCCGCGCGGAACTCCTCGCCGGCGAGCGCACCGGAGGCGTGCAGGCGGGCCAGCCGCTCCAGTCGGCCGGCCACCGAGGCCCCGGGGTCGTCCCCGCCGGGGAGGTCGGGCTCGCTGCTCTCCCGCGACGGCGGCGGCCGGTCGCGCAGGTGCGGGTACGGGGTGACGACGGGCGGCGGGCCGGCCTGCGCGGCCCGGGTCGTGCGTCCTCGGCGCCAGGCGGCGAGCAGGAGCAGCAGCGGCGCGGCGCCCATGAGCACGGAGACGACGCCGCAGACGACGTAGCCCACGCTGATGCCCTCGGCGCCCGGCGGCGGGTCGAAGCCGTCGACGAGGAAGTGCCACCCGAGCGTGAGGAAGAGCGCCGGCCAGCCCAGCAGCACCGGGTTGGGGGCGCCGGCCGTGTGCGCTCCCCACCACGTGCCACCGAGGAGGAGCGGGACGAGGACGAACGGCAGCCCGATGACGGCGCCCGTGCCGTCGAGGCAGGGCTGGGCGGAGACGTGGGGGCCGCCGTCGGCGCAGGACCCGCCGACGGCGGTGACCGCGCGCATCATCCCAGAGAGCAACGTGGCGGCGGTGCCGGTGACGCGGCGGGCGGTCCAACGGGCGGGTCCTGGGGTCCGGGCACGGCGGCAGGCCAGGGGTGGACGCAGCGCTGCGGTGACCTGCGCGGCGTCCCGACACGGCGGGGTACCCGTGCCGGGCCGCGATCGGTGTCGGGTAGTCTGGGCAGCGCACTCGTCCGGGTGGCGGAATGGCAGACGCGCTAGCTTGAGGTGCTAGTGCCCTTTATCGGGCGTGGGGGTTCAAGTCCCCCCTCGGACACCACGTTTTGCACACGCCTTGGCCGTGCTCACCTCAGCGTCCACGTCGCCGCTAGTCGGGTGGTACGTCAGGCGTAACGCCAGCCCGCCGTACAGAGCGGCCTTGGCCACCGGTGGGGCCGTCGGCAGGCCGCTGACCAGGGCAGACATGTCCTCGACGACCTTGCTCAGGTCGGTCGCGGTCATCTCGGCGGGGATCTCGTTGTTGAGCAGGCCGAGGTCGGTTCGAGCGCGGGCGAGGTCCGCTTGTGCCTCGTTGATCCACGCGCTGACCACTGCCGGGTCGGCTCCTTGTGCCAAAGCTGCCTTGAAGCGGGTGAGTCGCTGTTGTGCCTCGGCGATGCGCCCGTCGATGGCTGTTCGGCGGCTGTCGTCGGCCGTGGCGTGGTGGCCGTTGGCGGTGAGGTTCTCGACTGTCGCGTGCACGGCGTCGGGGCCGAGGACACTGTCGAGCCACCGGTCCAGGGTCTCGACGAGGGTGTCTTCGCGTAGGTAGACGGTGCTGGGGTGACCGGCCTGGCGGGACGGGATGAGGTCCGCGGCGCGGCACCGGTAGTACAGCGTCGAGCCCCTGCGGTGGCCGGCCATCCGGCGTCGGCAGAGGCCGCAGTGCAGGTGTCCTCGGAGTTGGTAGGGGCTGCTGGCGGCTCGCACCGTTCGTGGTCGCTCGGACGCGGTCCGGGGGCCGCCGTCCAGTAGTCCCTGGACGCGTGTGAACGCATCGAGTGAGACGAGTGGGACGTGGGACTGCTCGTTGCTGGTGACGACCCGCTCCGCTGTGCTGCGGCGGAAGACGGTCACGGTGCCGGCGGCCACGTCCTTGGGGTCGAGTAGTCGCTCGACCCGGTGCCAGCGGCCCCAGACCTGGTGTCCGAGGTATCTCGGATTGGTGAGGATGGCGCGGACGGCCGAGGGCTGCCAACCATCCTGCAGCCGGTGGGTATTGCGGCCGGGGTCATGCGCGGAGGGGCAGGGGATGCCGTCGCTGTTAAGTTGGGCTGCCACCGCGCGGAGGCCGGCGCCGGACAGGTACAGGTCGAAGATCCTCTGCACCACGGGTCCGGTCGCAGGATCGGCCTCGAGGGCGTGCAGCATGATGCCGTCCGCGGCCTTGCTGGGGTTGGGGTGTGGTCCGGCGCTGGCGATCCGGTAGCCGTAGGGCGGCCGGCCACCGAGGAAGCGGCCCTGGTTGATGGTCGCTGCCTCCATGGCGCCGACGACTCGCCGCTGGATGCGTCGCCGCTCTCCCTTGGAGATGCCGCCGAAGATGGTCATCATCAACTCGTGGACGTCGGAGTCCGGGTCGATGCGGCCGCCGACGTCCGGTACCCACAAGTCGACACCGAAGTGCTGGAGGACCGGGAAGGTGTCGCTGAACTGGGAGCCGTAGAAGGCGCGCTGCGGTTCTCCGATGACGATCGCGTCGAAGGTGCGGCCAGGGTCGGCTACCGCCTCCAGTAGCCGCGTCGCTTCCGGGCGGCGCCGCCAGGGCAGCGACCGGCTGTAGCCCACGTCGAAGTACTCCTCGACGATCAGGCCGTGCGGCTCCGTCAGGAGTGATGCAGCACGGCGCTGCCAGCCGAGGCTGGTCTGGGGATCCTGGAGGTCCTCGGTGGAGCAGCGGCCGTAGAAGGCGAAGCGCTGCTGTGGGTTCTCCGACCCTCCGGGGTTGGACCTGCGGTTCATCTGACCTCCTGTTGGCGTCTGGGACCGGAATGATCGCGTCGACGTCCGACAGGTGGTCGCCCGTCCGAGCCGGCTCCAGTCGGCGGGCCGTGGAGCGTTCGGTCATCAGCCGTGCGGGCGGTCGGCGAGCAGGCGCTGCTGCTGCGCTGCTCGTGGTCGCTGGTCACTGCAGTTCCACGGAGGCGTGGTCGTGGCGGTAGACGAGGCGCAGGTGGAGGGCCTCGTAGAGGGCAGCCTTTTTCTCCGGGTCGGCGGTGGCCAGGCGGTGGCGCACGACGTCCACGTCCTCGACCATCGCGCGGATGGTGTCGGCGGTGAGTCGCTGGCGGGTGTCGATGCCCAGTTCCTGCAGTTCGGTCCTGGCGAGCGCGATGTCCTGCAGAGCCTCGTTGATCCACTTCACCACCAGGGCAGGTTCGGCTCCGGCGCCGAGCGCCTCCTTGTACTGGTCGAGTCTCGCCTCCCCGTCCGCGATGCGGGCGGTGAGGACGCTGGACTGCGAGGCCTCGGCCAAGGAAGGGCCTTCCGCCGACAGGAGCGCGCCGACCGACTCCTCGAGTCGTTCCGGGGTGAAGAGTTGGGTGATCCAGTTGTCGAGGGCGGGTACGAGGGCCGACTCCCGGAGATAGATGGTGGTGGGGTGTTCCGTGCGCGAGGCGCCCGGCGTCTGGTCGTTCGCCCGGCACCGGTAGTAGGTCTTGCCGTGGTTGGTGTTGCCTTGCAGGCGGCGACCACATGTGCCGCAGATGAGGCGCCCGCGCAGCAGGTAGGGAGTACCTGTGGTGCGGGGACTGCGCTGCCGCTGCTCGGAGCCGTTGCCCTGGGACCCCAGCCTCGACTGGACCTGCTCGAAGATCTCCGCGCTGACGATCACGGGATGAGCCGGCTCCCGACTCACGACGACGCGCTGGGGATCGCTACGCCGGAACTTCACGACGTTGCCGGCGGCCACGTCGTTGGGGTCGAGCAACCGCTCGACCCTCTCGGCCTTCCCCCATTCCGCGAAGCCGGTGTAGCGCCGGTTGGTCAAGATCGCCCGGATGGTCGCTGGTTGCCAGCCGTCCTGTGCGCGGTGGGTGTTGCGGAGCGGGTCATGCGCTGAGGGGCAGGGCACGCCTTCGAGGTTGAGTCTCGAGGCGATGGTGCGTAGCCCCGTGCCGTCGAGGTAGAGGTCGAAGATCCGGGTCACCACTGCGGCTGCGATCGGGTCGAGTGCCAGGGTGTGGAGGCGTAGTCCCTGCGCGGCCTTGTGCGGATTGGGGTGACGCCCGTTCGCGACGAGGCGGTGGCCATATGGTGGGCGACCGCCCAAGAAGCGTCCCTGTTCGACGGTTGCCGCCTCCATCGCCGCCGCCACTCGCGTCCGCACCCTCTGTCGTTCGGCTTTGGAGAGGCCGCCGAAGACGTTCATCATGAGGTCGTGGGCCTCAGACCGGGGGTTGAAGGCTCCCCCCATCTCAGGCAGCCACAGTGCGACGCCATGGTGCTCGAACAACGGCCAGGTGTTGCCGAACTGGTTCCCGAAGAAGGCTCGCTGCGGTTCGCCGATGACGACGGCATCGAAGGCACGTTCGGGGTTTGCCATCTCCTGCAGCAGTCGACTCGCCTGCGGACGGCGCTGCCACGGAAGCGAGCGGCTCAGTCCGATGTCGAAGAACTCGGTGACGACGCTTCCCTGACCGACGATGGTCCGCTCCGCCAGGCGGAGTTGCCAGTCTCGACTGAGCCTCGGATCCTGCATGTCCTCCGTTGAGCAGCGCCCGTAGAAGGCGAAGGACAGGCCGTCCCCGCCCAGCGATATCGCGGACTCGGCCCGCGAGGTGGACGCAGTCATGACGCCTCCTGTAGGTCATCGCTGCACTTAGGGCTGGCGTCCGGGGCAGAGGTCTTCAGGATGTCGAGGAGGATGCGAGCAGCCTCAGCAGTGAGGAGGGGCGCGTCCTGCGGCAGGATCAACGTGATGTGATCCCTGGATTGAAAGGTGAGTGGCTTCTTCACGCGCTCTTGCATCGGTCGATTACTTGGATGCCCGATGCGATAGTTCGATGATCTGTAGTGATCCGCGTCACGCTGGCTGGAGTGCTGAGAGGATCACCGGACGACACGCACTGCCTTAGGCCGAACCGTGGGCGACATCGAGACCTATGTGGGCTCGTGACGTCCTCGAAGTGCTGACGGTGCGAGAACTTCCGACTTGACGATGCGCCATTCCCAGATGGAGGGGACGGGTCCTCCCGGACGCCTTACGCCCACAAGTCTGGGCGCGAGGGGCTTCCATTCCGTGCAGATAGGTGGGGCGACTCCTCCGCCATGCAACACCGATTGACCGGCGGATCGTCGTGGCACGATGCTCGTCGTCAACAGCGGCGAAAGCACGTCAGCGTGATAACGCAGCCATCCTGGGTGCGAAGAGTGGGCGTCAGGTCGCGGTGAGGTCCTCAAGGGCATCGTCGGCGAGACCGCGAGCAACGAGATAGGCGATCAGATGGTCCTTCGGGAGTCCACTCAGCCGCTGTACGACGGAGGCGCACGAGCCGTCGCGGTCGAGTTGTCCGGGGGTGGTGCGTTGCGGTTGCTCACCCCACAGCGCCTCTGGCGCCCGCAGGATCTGCAGCATGCCCGGGGGCGCGTTCACGTCCTCGGCGGCCTGTGCCACCTTGTTGAGCAGAGCGTCCCGCGGGCTGATGTAGAGGACATGGGCGTATTTGCCACGGATTGTGGCCCGCCGGTATCCCCTCATCAGCACGCGGTAATCAGGTGCTTCCTTCTCAGAACGCTCGTATTCCACGGCGATCGCGCCGCGGACAGACATGCCGCGTTCCCAGCCGACAGGAAGGATCAGGGCGTCCGGATAACGCCGTCTGCCGTGGACGTCGAGATAGCCGTGGACCGGTTCGTCGCGCGCGGAAGCCTTGAGGTTTCCTTTGGCGGACCACTGAAGTCCCACGCCACTGGGCTGATTCGTCGCCGGCGCCTTGTCTGCGGCCGTGATCTCGCGCTCGGTCACCACGGTGACCGGCCGGGGAAAGCCGTCCGGCAACCAACCCTCCCCCATCTCCCACGAGATGAGGAGGTCGTTGAGCGACAATGTGTGTTCCAGTGTCCCCGGTGATGGCCGCGGTAGGTACTTGGTGACGACCCCCGCGCTCTCAGCCATCTCGTATCCCTGCCGGGTCGGCTGGTAGACGTGCACCCCCTTCAGCACCTGCTGCATCTCCACCAGCCCAAGCGTCCTGAGCCGACCGAGCAGCCGGGCCGCGGCCTGCCGAGTGGGCATCGCCTGCGCCGGCCACAGCCGACGCATCATCTGGGGAGTCGTCGCATACCGGACCCGAGCCAGCCAGCAGACGACCTCGACGTCCCGGGCCTGTAGTCGCACCCGCCCTGTGGTCGTCTGCCTGCGCAACGCGGACTGCTGACCGACCGGGACTACCAGTGCTGACTGCGGAGTGAACTGGTCACGGCGAGGAGGGAGGGGGGGCGCTGTTGCCCCCGGGAGGGGAAGCGCCCCCGGGTTGCGGCGGTCCTGCCCAAGGCGGTCGTCTGCTGAGGGAGGCGGGAGCACGTCGTCCAGCCTCGGCACAGCGAAGACGGACTCGTCGACGTCCATGTCAGGCATGCGGGCTCTCCGGGGTCGGGGCGGGCGATCACCGTCCTCATCGACGCGCGGACCCGTTGACTGGACGTTGCGGCCGCAACAAGTTCCCGCGCCGAATAGGTCGCGAGTCCCTCACACCGCCCGTTGCAGGCTGACAACGCCTCCGCTGGTGCCCCCGTTCGGCGAAATGTGCAGGTCAACGCGAGGTCGGGCCTGATGTGCATCAGGGGTCCCGAGGGTCATCTCAGGGCGCAGGCGTGGAGCCGCCGCTGTGGTGAGATGGCTTGTCCGGTCGTGCGGTCCACCGGAAGCGCTCCACCTGGGCGGTCGCCGTCCGTGGGTGGCTGGGTGGCCGGTCGCGCGCTTCCCGGGGGTGGGGGCTGGTTCGCTTCGCTCACCTCGCCCCTCCCCCGGGGTCGCCGCGTCACGGCCTGGGAGCGGAGGACCCGGGGGCGCTCCCGGGAGCCCGGGGAACCGGGACACCCGGTCTGGCTTGCGTTCCTTCGCTCCCCGGCCTCGCCCTCTCCCCTCCCCCTCCCTGGGCAATGCCGCCTGTGCTGCTCGGGTGTGCTGCCTCCGTGGGACCGGGTGTGCGGGTCGATGGTGACTGCTTGTGAGTGATGACGGCGGGCACGTCCGCCTTCGGACGGGCGATCGCAGGTCTCGGTCGAGGGGGATGCGGACCGCGGGGTGATCGGTGGCCGTGCGTCTCGGGTCGGTCATCGTCCGGCGAGGTGAAGTGGCCCGCGGGTGGGACGACGTGGCCCCGTGTCCTGACGTGGATGCGCACTGGTGCTGGGAGGCCGGTCGCCGGTGGGCGGGCGCTTGCCAGGGTGTCCGGCGCCGAGTCTTGGGGCCGTGGGATGAGGTTGAGCCGCGGCGCCTGGTGGCCTTCACCGCAGTGGGACCGGCGTTCGGTCGCAAGGCTGTTGGGCCGGTGGGCGGCGCTCGTGCTGCGGGGTGGATGAAGCGAGACCGCGGCCACGGCGCCTCGACCGTCCGTGCTGGGCGGTCTGCACCCAGGTTCATGACGCTACCGGCCGCTGGGCGGCGCTCGTGCTGCGTGGCGAGCGAAGCGAGACCGCGGCCACGGCGCCATCCAGCACCGCCGCAGGCGGACGGACGGACGCCAGTGGTAGGGCTTCGGTGGGCGCAGCGCTGGCGGCTGGGCCCCGGCCTTCCTGGGTCCCGGCCCGTGCAGGCAGGTGGAAATGGGCGTCCTCGCCTGGCGACGCCACCAGCCGCTGGGCGGCGCTCGTGCTGCGTGGCGAGCGAAGCGAGACCGCGGCCACGGCGCCATCCAGCGCCGCGTTCGTCAGGTCCGTGCGTGGATCCGGTTGTAGGCGGACGTCCAGCCGGCCAAACGGCGGGTCGCGGCGATACAACGGCTCGGGTGTGGTGGAACTGGGGTCCGTCGGCACGATCCTTCCGCGCGAGGTGGACCGGCCGGTCCCGTTGAGGGGATTGCCGGGGAGGTGCGCTTTGGGCGCTGTCCTGCAATGAAGCGACGGATGCAGGGCTTCTGTCGGGCTGCGGGCGTGGTTGGCGAAGGGCGGGCATACAGACTGTGTGCGGCGGCGCCGACACCTCAAGTCCGGAGCCGACCATCGAGTACACAGACTGCATTCGCGCAGGGTGGCGGCCACTGCTTGAGGAGGACGTCGCCGTGCCGCGGTCGCGTGAGCCCAGACCTGAACTCTTCCTGCGCTTCCACACTGCAGCGGAGACTGCGGCTGCAGAGGCGCTTCTTGCGCTGATGAGCCAGGCGTTGGAGGTCGTCCAGCGCGAGGAGGACGGCGCGGCCGCACGCCTGAGCCAGTTGTTGACGCTACTTGTCAATCCGCACCAGCCCACTGTCACTTTTGTGGATCATGAGGAGCGGATCCGATGCGTGCCCACAACTTCCAGCCGGGTCGCTCAAGTGCGATTGAGCGCCTTGGGTCGCTTGCGGGAGGTCGGATTGAACTACGAGGCGATCGGGTCGTTGCTGGGCTTGAGCAAGTCGGCTGTTCAAGCGATCTTCGATCGGGCGGCGGGTCGCAGGCTCAGGCAGGTGCGCATCTCGGCGACCGATGCCGCGCTCCTCGAGGCGGTCAAGGCCTGCGCTGATGGGTGGCTCGCGTGTCGCCGCGTCGGCGTGCCTGGTACAGGCCCGGAGGAGGGGTAGGGACCGCCGGGGACCAGGGCAGTCAGTGACTTGTGATCTGGAGTGGGCGACGGTGGAGCCTTGGGCGGAAGCGGCTGTTGTCGGAAGGACGGGGCGCTTCGTGCGGTGGCCCAGGATCGTAGGTGGGAGCGCGGTGTTGGCCCTGCTGGCCAGCGACGACCTCGATGACCCGGCCCTCACCGGGGTTCAACGGCCAAGGGCCTCGCCTGACGGTGGTCAGGCGAGGCCCTTGGGTCCTACAGCGATCGGGGTCGGTCCGTGAGACGTGGGCTGCCTCAGTCGGTCGATCCGGGTGCCGCGCCGCGCGGGGGCTGAGGGCGCCGGCGGCGGGACGTCGACCTCCGCTTGGTAGTGGGCTTGCGGAGCCGGCAGGTCGTCGGCTGACACTCACGGTCGACCTGCCAGAGGTCGCTCCTCCACCGCGCGGTGACCGCGCGACCGGCGGCGACGGCGGCGGCCACCTGCGCAGTGGTCCATCCGGTCGGCAGAGGGCGCACGCCGGGCAGCAGCCATGCGGTGCTGGCCTGGGAGTAGCACAGGTTCCGGGCGGAGCACGACCGCTGCGCGGGCGGGTTGCTGAGGTAGACCTGGGCCTCCGGGGGCAGGGCCTGGATGTCGGTGTCCTCGCGGAGCCGGGCGTTCCAGGCCGGTGTGATGAGTCCGCGGACGGTGCCGCGCCGGCGGTCGGGGCCGGCGTGGTCGAGGGTCGCTGCGTTGGTGGTCTTGCGGGTGTTGCGGCGCTGCGGCGGCTGGAGGGTCTTGCCGCTGATGGCGCAGCGTCCAGCCTGCTCGACGAGCAGTGCGTGCACCCAGGTGCCAGCGTAGTACCAGTCGAACCAGCGACGGTCGAGGGCCACCTTCTGCTTGGCCGGGTCGTTGCCGGCGATCTGGAGCAACTTCGCGGTCACCGAGGCGATCGCGGCTGGGGTGAAGGTGCCGCGTCCGGTCCCGGTCCGGCTCCGGCCGTAGATCAGTCCGCGGGTGACCGCCCAGCACTGCGCGGGCGGGCTGGCCAGGTAGGCCTGGCGGCGGTCGAGCACCGGCTGCCACCAGTGCTCGTCGAGGACCTTGCGCTGCAGGTTGGTGTTGCAGGACGGACAGAGGATGCCGCGGATCGTGGGGACCCAGGCCGCCGCTGAGGGGTTCCAGATGTCGAAGTGGTCGACGTGCACGCCGCCAGCGGATCCGTCGGCGTCGGTGCGGAAGGTAAGCGGGTGCAGGCAGATGGCGCAGCGGCGGTGCTGCAACTCCAGGAGCACCTCGACCGGGGTGCCGGCGTAGGACCAGGTGCGCGGCGGGTCGTAGGTGGGGTCTGTGGTCAGGTCCGCGGTGAGGTCGGCTGCGCCCTTGGCCCAGGGACCGCGCCAGCGGTGCGCGCCGGCGGGGAGGATGGTCAGGCCACCGGTGGTCGGGTTGTCCCACAGGTTGCGCCAGCGGGGGTCGGTCTTCCTGGCGAGGGAGTGCCCGTAGCAGACCAGTCCTGCGAGGCGGCCCTGCGGGTCGGTGGCCCACCGGTCCTGCTGCGGGAGGGGCTCGTGGCAGCCGGGGAGGGCGCAGGTGCCGTGCTGGCGGGCGCGCACCAGGCGTGCGGCGTCGGCGCGGTACAGGGGCTGGTCGGGGTTGGGGGTGCCGTTCACGGTGTCTCCTATGAGTTGTCGCTTGCAGGGGGGTCGAGCGGCTTTCGTGGTCTTCTGCGGCCGCTCGGTGATGAGGACGAGGAACTGGCCGGATAGCGCCGCCGCGGCGGGGCGCGGATGAGCCTGTGAGTTTGGGTCTGATGGGTGACGGTTGTGGTGTTCGTCCGGGCGTTCACGTTTTCTCCTCTCGTTGGGACATGGCAGAGAGCGCGCTATCCGCGGCGTTCGCATAGCCGCCGGAGTTCGTGCCGCTTTCTCTTCTGTGCGTTCCTGAAGCAGTGTCTTGCACTAGTCCGACAGGTCATCCGTCCAGGTTCGCTTCGGCGGGTTGGGCATCCATGGCGGCGTTGGCTGGTTGTGGTCGTTGTCCGGCGGCTGGGTGAGGATGTCTGCTTGGTCCGACAGGTCGTCCACCCGTCCAATAGCCCGTCCAATAGCGAAAGCGCGGCCCGCGGTGGCCCGGCAAAACGGGGTGTGCTGCACGACGATCGCAAGCATGCCGAGTCGTCGACGGGACGTAGCGGTCGTCCGCGGACCGCGTTCCGCGCCAGGGGAGGTGTACGACCACTCGGCCTCTGGCACGGTCTAGTGGGTCGGCCGTCGCTTGAGGCAAGTACCGTCTGCGCACACCCGGAGTCGCCGGATCGTAGGCGCAGCAGGTGCGTTTCTTGCTCACGGCAGAAATGGTCGGACACGAGTCCGACAGGTCGTCTGTGATGCTTGGACGGGCGAACTCGGTCGCCGGCCCGCTGATAGATCCCACATCTGCGCAGCGATGCCCGCTCACGCGCCTAACCGGGTGACGGCGTCCTCAGCGAGGTGTCCGCGGTCGGTCTCGCTTGGCCACGGGATGACCGCGGTGCCCGTACTCGTGTCGTATCAACGTGCCGTCGACGGCACGGGAGCATCGATCAAGCGGCGGAGGTGAAGGACCAATCGCTCACCGTTCACAGCGTGCGCCACGTGCAGCGGATGGCTACGGGCGAGGAGTACGGCTCCTCGTGCGAAGTCGTCGCTCCGGAACGGTCGTCCCCGTCCGACCGGAGCCTGCCTCGGATTGACCCCGGTCCCCTGCCCGATGCGGGCGCATTCCGCGCCATGTTCTTGCCGACAGCCTGGCCGCCACCGGTCTCGCCGGCGCCGAACGGCGAGAGGCTATGAGGCGTCATGCAGCGGTCGAATGCGCCGTCCGGGACGCCGGTTTACCGGCTGACCATGCCCGGTAGCGATTCGTCCGCAAGCGGGACGATTCGACGGAGCCCGCCGCTGCGCGTCTGCACCGGGACATCCGTCATGTGCACATAGATTGGTTGTCGGTGAGGGTCGCTGCGTCGTGTCGAACCGCCCTCCGCCTGCGTGGCCCCACTCCCCCGACAGGGCGAGAAGCAGATCGAAAGCATGCCGCCTGACTCGCCGGTGGTTGCAGCAGATCGGCTGAGACAGATGTGCAGAGCAAATCTTCCGCAGTTTTGTTCACTCATCTGGGTGATCCGCCGATACCACCGACGTGTCCAACACCCACGCAGCAGTAACTGCGACTCGAGACAAGAAGAAGAACCTGGTCGACGTCAGCATTGACCTCGATCCCGCCAGGAGTCATGTACTGATGACGCTGTCGGGACAGGTCCGGTGCCGCAGCGGCCTGGGCTGCGAGGACCGCTGTGCCGGCCACCGGCTTCAGACGACCTTGCACCTGCCGATGAGCGCCGTCGAGACGGTGATCGCCGCACTCTCGGAGAAGCGCTACGGCCCCCACGGCCACCCGATCACGGTGTCCGCACGGATCCGGCCGCACGGCACCGTCCTCGTGGCGGGCATCGGCACCTGGGTGAGCCCCACCCTCGAGGTAGAACGCCGAGCACCCGACCGCTTCCGGCTCCGCCTCACCTTGGAGCACCGCGCAGCGGAGCAGTGCGAAGGAGACGGTGACGACCCGATCGAGGTGGTGGTCGTGCTGCCCTACGCCGCTGCCCTCAAGTTGCACGTCTCGCTGCTGCGCTGGCGGTCCCGCTGCAGTCCGATTGTCATGTTGCTGGGATCGGGCAAGGCGAGGATCACCCGCGCGGCAGGCGGCACCTTCTGGAACGGCTCGCTCTGAGGGCAGGCCGGGCAGCCCCGCTCGTGCCGCCGCGAGCGGGGCTGCCGGCGCGGTAAGCGGTCGACTCGAGGGTGACGCCGACCGCTCCAAGGCGCCCTGCTCGTCGACCTCCCCTAGAGGTTGCAGTCCCCGGCGAGGTTCACCATGGCGACGTCTCGGTCCTCATGGCCACGACGCCCGCGGACGGTGATGTTGCGGAGGCGCCAACCAGGGCCGTAGGCCAGGGCCCCTGCGGGCTCCCAGCAGAGATTGAACCGTCTCCCCTGGTCAGGACCACCACAGGCCGACCACTGCCACTCCCGCCGGTAGGTCCGCCTCCCGCAGCGCACCCGCTGGCGCCGTCCAGCGTGGCTGTTGCACGGTCCACGAGGTCCATGCCTGCGCGGATGCGACGTCCAATGCTGCCGAGACGTTGTCCGTCACACCCCACGCCGCTGCCCGCTCGAGCAGCGCGCCTGCGTTGCCGGCCGGCACCCGGATGCCGTCGAAACGCACGAACGCACGCCGCAGCGCGCCCACGAGGCAGCCACTGAGGTCCTTGGCCTGCTCGACCAGCCACGTCATCGGCGGCTGACCGAAGTTCAGCCGCGCCGACACGTCCTCAACAGGCATCAACGCGAGCGCTTGCGCCGCCACCTGAGGCGGCACATCCCCCAGCCGGACCGACGACTGCGAGGTCGGATCGCGGTAGGGCTGCAGAAGGCCGTCGAGCAGCAGCGCGCTCGCGCCGTGGTCGTGCAGGTCCAGATAGCGCAGGGCCTCGTGCTGGTGACGGAGCAGACAGCCAGGCCGGCCTGCAAGGTTGCTCCTCGAGGACAGCGGTAGATCGGGCACATAAGGCTTGTCGCCGCAGGTCCGACACCGGGCCATGTATTGGCGGCCGTCGCTGAACGGCCGAGACAGCCTGCGGACGCTGACCTGACGGTCATCACTGTCGAACCGACCAGCCATGGCCAGCATGCTGGCTACCGCCTGCCGGTCCCGGGACACTCCGCCGCACGCTCCTCTGCTGGCTTCCGGGTAACACCGGAGCGGGTCAAGGAGCCCGACGCTAGGTCCAGCCACCGACTTTTCCTCCCTGGCGCATCCCGTGTGCGCGTAGGCGGGGCATCCTCCAGACGAGCCGTCGGCGCTGCGTCAAGGCCCGATGCGACGGCGGCTGGTGCCCGAGGTCTTGAGCGCCCCGAGCACCAGCCAGGCAGGCGCTCCACGGCGGCCGCCCATGGGGAGTCGGTTCGGCGTGACTCCCCTACCATCGGCGCCCCCGGCCACAGAGGCGCCGACAGGCCAGGGGGGCTGGAGCCGCTCGCCCCCGAGCACTAGGAAGGTAACGGCACGGTCTGACAGGACGGGACCGGTAGGCCGTCCGAGTTAAGGCCTGCGACCACACATCCTGCCCTCCACAAGGCAGCCTTGACGCTCAAGGTGGCCCAGAGACGATGGGGTGAGTGACCCGGCTTTCTTTTGCGCGCATGGGCACACCGGATCAACTGCGGCAGGTTTGTAAGTGCATCCGAGCGACTAGCGAACCCTTAGTCAACATCCCTGGGTTAGTGGTCAGCTTTCGTCACTGACGATAATCCCTTGCACTAGGCCGGGCGCAAGTAGGCCATCGAACTGGAGCCGGTCCTGAAGTCGTCGATCGATAGCATCCCGACGTGCGGCCGCTGGAGCACCAATAGGCACCGGGTCGCGTCGCCCGTGACGGCGCTCTCCTGTGACCTCCGGGGCGTAGCAGCGACGTCGGGACCCCGTGCTTCTCAAGCAGCCGCCCGATTAGATCGGGCAGGGCGACGTCGAGCAGGCAGCGGGTCGCCGCAGCCGGGCGCGCCTTGGTATGGCTACCGCCAGCCCGGCAAGCCCTCGCCAGGGGCGTCACACCGGGTTGTCCTCCGGGTCCGCGTCGTCGGGCTCGCCCTCATCGGGAGTCGTCTAGCCGCCCGATAACGGCGTATAGGCGCCGACCGACATCGGTCAGCCAGCTCTCCAACGCGTCGAGAACATGCTTCTCCGGCTTGCCGACGGGCAGCTCGATGGGCACTGCGTTCGATTCGTCAGTGGTCTCCACGACCTGCACGGGAAAGGCGCGGCGAGCGGCCTCCCCACCGTGCACCGACGCACGTCACGGCATCCGTGCGCGACCTCCCGATGCGGTCACACTCGTTAGCCTCCGGCGATTCGCCCTTCACCGTGCGTCGATGGCGCGGGCCGGCCTGGTCCAGCCGGCCACCGGGCGCGACCAGCCACCATCCGTGGCGCCCTGTCGTCCGACCGCACTTGCGGCTGACCAACCGCTTGACAGTGGCTGTGGGGTCGGTTCGACACTGAGCCGGTCACCTTTGGGGAGGAGGCCGTGCCCATGCCCAGTCCTCTTCCGCGCATCGCGAGGCTCAGGAACCCAGTCGTCCGCCCTCCGGAGTGGCTGGCTCGGCTGATGAGTCGTTTGGTCCTCGGCACGCCGGCACTGGCCGTCGCCGCATTCATGGTGGAGCGCCCTGGTCGCGTGGATTCGACCGGCCGGGAGATGACTCGCGCGTGGCTGTTCGACCAATGGGCCCGGATCGCCGAGGCCGGTTCCGCCGTCCGCGTCGTTGTGGTGGAGGGCAGCGTCCGCGGCCTGCGCCCGGACTGGACGACCTACGGGCAGTGGACCGCCGCCTTGGACGCCTGCCGAGCAGCCGGGCAGCAGCTCTACGGCTATGTGCCGGTCACGAACGGCACACGTCCCCTCGCCGAGGTCGCGGCTGAGGTCACCCAGTGGCAGGCCAACCTCGGGTCACGGCTGACAGGCATTTACCTGGACGAGGGGCCGGTGTCCTGCAGTCCGGCCGTGGCCGCCAGCTACCGCGGATACGCCCAACACATCCGCAGCTTGGGTCTGCGCGTCTATCCCTTAGCCCCTCAATGGCCCGACGACGCCACCGACGCTGCCGGGGTCTCCGACCCATGGATGCGTCAGCTCGACCCCGACTTCTTGCAGTTGTGGGAGGAGGGGGTGGACGCCTACCTCAATCGATACGGCGCCCTGGACTTCTGTGACACGCAAAACCTGCTTCCTCCGCCGGCGTGGTGGACCGCCCTGTGGGGCTGGCAGCCGGGCGTGCGCGTCTTCGGTCACAGCGCTCGGCGGGTGCACACCATTAACGACTGCCCAGACGCTCCAACGATGCGGCAGGTGATCGCGCTAGCGATCCAACGCAGCGCGAGGACCGTGTGGGTCACCCGCGCTCGTCAGGATCCGGTCCTCGGCTCGGTGTATGACGAACTGCCCCCGTACTGGGATGAGATGGTGGCGTTCATCCGGACACCATGACTCGGGCCGGCACGGTGCTGGGGCGCGATGGCGCCGCGACTCGTCCGCAGCCGAGCACCGGAGGCGTCCGCGCGTCGAAGTCCGATTGGAATCGGGTGGGATACGCAGTCCGAGCGCGCATAGCTGAAGGCGTGGCGGTGAGGTGGATCCTTAACCGGCGTGTGCGGCTGCACCCCAACCGTCACCACCGGCTCAGTGAGTCCGACGGCTGAGCTGATCACGGTCGCCCTCGACAGCACCAGCGTTCGCGCGGAAGCCGTGCGGAGGACTCCTCGAGAGGGCCCGTACGGCAGTACCGTGTGGTCTAGGTCACATCGGCGGAGCGGGATGTCAAGGTCCAGGGTGCTCGTCCACGGAGCCACAGGAACGCAGGGGACGCCAGTCGTGGAGAACGCCCTCGCCGCGGGGCGTCCGGTGGTGCGCTCGTCGACCGCGCCGCTCACGAGGTCTACGTTGCACGGAGACGGATCACCCTGCGAGATGCCGGCACTGCGGACCGTGAGACCGGCTCGCTGTCGAGTCCTGGCGCGATCGCCAAGGTCATGCTTCGTGGCAGCCCGGGCGCAAGCCGCTCAAGCTCCGGACGGGGACGTTCTCCCTGTTGAACATCCCATTGCGTCCCTACGCTTCGCCATTGTTCGGGCCGCCGACGCGCAACGGGGGAACTATGGCTGATGCTGCGGACACCGCGACGGCCGCAGTGAACAAGGTCAAAAACCTGATCGCGCTGCTAGCGGCTCTGACCGGCAAGAGCGAATCGACTGACACCGCCACCGCTGCCTCAAGTGCCAACATCGCCGGCGCGCACGCCGCCGTGGCGGCCTACCGGAAGACCGCCCGTTGGATCGTCGCCGCCTTATCGGCAGTCGCGCTCATCATCTTCGGCACCCTGCCCTTCTTTAACGTCACCCGGCTGCCCGACACCGCGCTCTTGTCGCACGCATTGGTCTGGCTGGGGTTGTTCTTCGTCGGACTCGGGGTCGTCCTCGCCGTAAGCGCGGTCGCCTCGACGATGACGCCCGTCAGGGCCAGCCTTGGCGAGCTGGCTGCCGAGACCCAGCCCCGCCAGGGCCACCCGTCCGCGATGCCATCCGCACAAGGGAGGTGAAACAGCTGAAGGAGGCCCTCTGCGGGTCGGAAAAGTCCTCCCACCTTGGACCAGACATCACCAGCGTCAATGGCCTCATGAAGCTTAATGAACTGGACAACGAGCGCCTAGACGGACTGAAAAGAACTCAGGCCGGAGCGGTCAGACTGCAGACCGCGGTTGACCACCGCGCCGTGTTAGCTGACCAACTTAAGGCGCTGCGGGCCGAGTTTATAGAGCTCAAGGCTGCGACGCCGCTGGACGTTAGGAACGCGGGAAGGCTCTGTCACGTCAGCACCCGGATTGCTGACCTCAACAGGAAGCTCGACGACGCCGCGACGCAGGAAGGGGGGGCGCTCAACGACGCCGGCACCTGCGGCGCTGAGCTCGCCAAGACGATGGCCGCTCGAAACGTCTACCTGTTCCACCGCAGCATAGTGGTCGACAGCTACGGGGTCACTCTCGTCCGCGCTGCATTCCTCCGCGCCCGCAGGCGGCTTGTATGGGCCGCCTTCTTGACGCTCCTGGGCGCTGCGCTCTACGCCTACATCCTGCCAGCCGACCCCACGGACGAGGACGAACCCGTCCCGGCAGCTCTACAGCCCGCCCCCGCGGTCATTCTCCGGTTGGACCCCGACGGCGCGGCGTACCGGGGGCTGCCAGCCAGATGCGGCCAAGGCGGCGACCTGACCGCCTACGTCATTTCGGGGGCGGACTTCAAAGAGCACGGACCTGCGACGGTGGTACTCGCCTCCGGGACGTGTGCGGGGCTGCAGCTCCGAGTTGGGGATGATGAGGGCACGCTGCAGCTTCAGCAGTAGCCCGTAGAACCAGCGTGTGGGGATGCGAGCTGACCCACTAGGTTCCGCTCCGATCGCAGTGGCCGATCTCGAGCTCACCCATGCACCGGCGGGCGCCAGCGACCAGCCGCTGCTTGACGGCCATCTGCAGATCACACGTCCCCAACTGTTGTTGCATCCGCCGTGAGCCAGGCGCGAAGGTGCTGCATCGCGCGGACGTCGTCCCGGTTGTAGACGAGCAGTCGTGCCTCGGCGGCCGGGTCGCCGGCCCGTGCCTGGTCGTACCAGGTCTGGGACTGCAGACCACCGGGGTCGTCGTCCTGCCACGCGAAGCCGGCGACCTGTTGGTGCAGCGCCTCACCAGCGGCAGCGCGGTCACCGCGGGTGCAGACCATCGATAGGTCGACGCGCTCGGCGGGATCGGTCAGCATGCCGGCGATCTTGCCGAGGAGGTCCGACAGGCGCAGGCGCTTTCCGTGGCAGCTCTCCGCTGACCGGGCGTGCGCTGCGGCGCCGCGCCAGTACCGATCCGGTGCGAGGTGCTCGGCGCGGTCGGCTGAACAAGCTCGGCTGCGGCAGCGCCAGCATGCGAACACGCGTTCGATGTCGTGGAAGCATGCGGGGTGGCCGGCGGCATGTCCCGGGGCAGGCGGGGCGAGTCGCTCGCAGACCGGGCCGCGTCCTCCGGGGGTGCGGCCGTCGGGGCAGCTGTCACCTCGGCCGACCGCCGGCGCGAAGGACCACCCTCGGACGGCTGGTGACGGCCACAGCCGACACTGCTGGGTGCGCGATCCACCCGAGGCGCCGGGCATCTGGCCCGGCCTGCTGGTGGAGTGGCGCCAGCAGGAGGACGGGTGGCACGGGCGCGTCGCCTACACCCTGCCGGGCAGCTACGGCCCCGTCCTGGTCGAGGCCTGGTTGCCGGCCGACCAGCTCAAGAGCGACTGACCGAAGACCGCGGCCGCCCGTCCGCGACGGCTCACGTCCCGCCGGTTTGGACCGGTAGGGCGCCAGCGCCCCATCCGCCGGGCTATGCCGGCCCCTGCAGCCACCCCCGGCGGCCCGGCGGGCGACTTCTACCCCGCCCGTCACGCCGGTGAGGCCGTCATCCGCCGGTCGGCGACGTCCGTTCCGCACACTGCTGGCCGTGTTCTCCCAGCGCTTCGGGTCGGGCCGAAACCTCCGCCGCGGCGCGCAGCGGTCCATGGTCGCCGCGGCCGCCGCTGGGGTGGTGCTGACCGGCTGTGGCGCGTCCGCCGGCGCCGGCGACGACACCGACGATGAGCGGTTCGACACCGGGCCGGCGCAGCAGCTGCTCGAGACCATCGGCGAACGCGCCGCTGCCGGGCAGGGGCTGGACTTCGCGACCTGTCCGCTGCTCGACGCCGCAAGCGTCGAGCGGACCGCGCCCGCCGCGGTCACCCTGCCGCCCTGGGGAACGTGGGCCGGGGGCCTGACCCCCGACTTGACCAACGCGCTCGGGCAGGTCGCCGGGGTCGACCTGGGCACGGGGAACAACCCGTCGATCGGCTGCTGGGGAACCTGGAGCTCACAGGGGGCGACCGCCAGTCCGCAGCTGGACGTGCTCATCATGCTGACCGCCCGCAGCGGCGACCCGATGCCGGATGCCGAGCCGTTAGGCGGCGGAGAACTGTGGACCGACTGCGGCCAGTACGCCGGGTGCACGGCTAGTACTGCAACGGCAGTTATGGCGGTGCCTGTCCGCGGGCTCGGTAGTGGGCGGCGCGGGCCTGGGCCTGGCGTCGTCGGCGCCACCAGGACCAGTCGGCGGTGTGGTCGAGGTCGGGCCGCGGTGTATGGATGAGGGTGTTGAGCAGGCGGCGGAGCTCGGGCACGGTCAGCGCGATGAGCTGCTCGGTTGCGGCTGCAGACCCCCCTTTTCCGCGCTGGCGCGGGTGGCACTCAGATAGGCGTGGGCGAGCATTGCCAGGGTGATGTGCCGATACCAGGCGGTGTAGTCCCGCACCTGGTAGGAGGC
>NZ_FPBA01000008.1 GCF_900116515.1 Geodermatophilus amargosae | reverse complement strand
GAGGAGTGTTTCCAGGCGGCCAAGAACGAGGCCGGGCTGGCCTCCTACCAGGTGCGGGACTACACCGCCTGGTATCGGCACATCACCCTGGCAATGCTCGCCCACGCCTATCTGAGTGCCACCCGCGCCAGCGCGGAAAAGGGGGGTCTGCAGCCGCAACCGAGCAGCTCATCGCGCTGACCGTGCCCGAGCTCCGCCGCCTGCTCAACACCCTCATCCATACACCGCGGCCCGACCTCGACCACACCGCCGACTGGTCCTGGTGGCGCCGACGACGCCAGGCCCAGGCCCGCGCCGCCCACTACCGAGCCCGCGGACAGGCACCGCCATAACTGCCGTTGCAGTACTAGGCTGCGCCGCATGAGCGCGCCGTCGTCGATCCCCGGGCCGGCCCTCGCCGCCGCCGTCCTCGCGGCGCTGGGCGTGCTGCCGCTGGTGGTGGTCGCCTTCCTGGTGGTCGCCCTGGGCGGACTGGAGGCCGACGCCGGGCGGGACTGGGTCAGCATCGTCCTGCTGCTCGTCCCGCCCCTGCTGCAGCTGTTCGCCCTCGGCTGGTTCCTGTTCCGGCGCGGCCGGGTGCCGCTGGTGCTCGCCGCACTGGCGGCGATCGCCGTCGGCGTGCTGGTGCTCGTGACCTCCGCGTCGGTGGGCTCGTCGGTGGGCCTGGGCCCGTTCGTCCTGGCGATCTGCCCGGTGCTGGCGGCCGGGCTGGCGATGACCCCGGCGGTCGGCCGCTGGCTGGCCGAGGCCCGGGTGCAGCGGCGCGGCCGCGAGGCCTGATCGCGGCCCGGACCCCGGGGACCCCACTTACGCTGCGCGGCATGCCGTCGTCCCCGCCCCGCCGGACGACGACGCGCCGCTCGCCGCGGGCGGCGGCCGCGACGTCGTCGGCGGTCCGGCGCACCGCCCCGCCGCCGCCCCCGCAGGGCCGCCCGCTCACCGCGCCGTTCGCCGCGGTCTTCGGCCTGCTCGTCGCCGCCGAGGACCTCTACCTCGGCCGGCTGCTGTGGGCGGGCCAGCCCCGGGCTGGGGCCGGTACCTCGCCGTGTCGGCGGCGCTGGCGCTGCTCGCGGTCGCCGGCGCGGTGCTGGTCTGGCTGGGCCGGGCGCGCGGCTGGCTGGTCCTCGCCGTCGCCGCGGCGCTCCCGCTGCTCCTGCTGCTCGGCGTGGCCGCGCTCTTCGGCGCGCTCGGGGACGAGTCCTCGGTCGGCTGGGCACTGCTGCTGCTCGTCGGCCCGGTCGGGTGCCTCGCGCTGGCGGTGCGCCGCCCGATCCGGGACTGGACCCGCCCCGGCCGGGCGACACCGCCGCCGCTGCCGGCCGCACGTGCCCGCGGGGCCGGCCGCGCCCGCTAGCGTGCCCGCCGTGAGCGACACAGACGTCGTCGTGGTGGGGTCCGGCCTGGCCGGCCTGGTGGCGACCGCCGAGCTGGCCGACGCCGGCACGCGGGTGGTGCTGCTGGAGCAGGAGCCGGAGGCGTCCTTCGGCGGGCAGGCGTGGTGGTCCTTCGGGGGCCTGTTCCTCGTCGACTCGCCGGAGCAGCGCCGCCTGCGGGTGCACGACTCCCTCGAGCTGGCCCGCCAGGACTGGTTCGGCACCGCCGCCTTCGACCGCCCCGAGGACCACTGGCCGCGGCAGTGGGCCGAGGCCTACCTGCAGTTCGCGGCGGGGGAGAAGCGGGCCTGGCTGCGCGAGCAGGGCATCGGCTTCTTCCCGGTCGTCGGCTGGGCCGAGCGGGGCGGCTACACGGCCAACGGCCACGGCAACTCGGTGCCGCGCTTCCACATCGTCTGGGGCACCGGCCCCGGCATCGTCGAGCCCTTCGCCCGCCGCGTGCGCGCCGCCGTCGACCGCGGGCTGGTGGAGCTGCGCTTCCGGCACCGGGTGACCGGCCTCGTCGTCACCGGCGGGACCGTGACCGGCGTGCGCGGCGAGGTGCTCGAGTCCAGCGGCGCCGCCCGCGGCGAGGTCAGCTCACGCGCCGCCGTCGGTGACTTCGAGCTCGCCGCGCAGGCCGTCGTCGTCACCTCCGGTGGCATCGGCGGCAACCACGACCTGGTCCGGCAGAACTGGCCGGCCCGGCTGGGACCCGCGCCGGAGCGGCTGCTCTCCGGCGTCCCCGCGCACGTCGACGGGCTGATGCTGCAGGCCGCCCGGGCGTCGGGCGCCAACCTGATCAACGGCGACCGCATGTGGCACTACACCGAGGGCATCACCAACCACTCCCCGGTGTGGGCGCGGCACGGCATCCGGATCCTCCCCGGACCCTCCTCGCTCTGGCTCGACGCCACCGGGAAGCGCCTGCCCGTCCCGCTGTTCCCCGGCTTCGACACCCTCGGCACGCTCGCCCACATCGGGCAGACCGGCCACGAGCACACCTGGTTCGTGTCGACGAAGAAGATCGTCGAGAAGGAGTTCGCGCTGTCGGGCTCCGAGCAGAACCCCGACCTCACCGGCAAGGACCTCAGGCTCCTGCTCGACCGGGTGAAGTCCGGCGTCTCCGCCCCCGTCCAGGCCTTCCTCGACCGCGGCGAGGACTTCGTGACGGCGACGACGCTGCCCGAGCTCGTCGCCGGGATGAACCGGGTCACCGGGGGAGCCCCCGAGATCGCGCTCGAGACCGTGGAGCGCGAGGTGGTCGCCCGCGACCGCGAAGTGGCGCACCCCTTCACCAAGGACCTGCAGCTGACCGCCGTCCGCGGCGCGCGCAACTACCTCGGCGACAAGCTCATCCGGGTGGCCTCGCCGCACCGGCTGCTCGACCCGGAGGCCGGCCCGCTGATCGCCGTGCGGCTCAACCTGCTCACCCGCAAGACCCTCGGCGGCCTGGAGACCGACCTGTCCGGCCGGGTGCTCCGTGCCCGCGGCGAGGTGTTCCCCGGCCTGTACGCCGCCGGTGAGGCGTCCGGCTTCGGCGGGGGCGGCATGCACGGCTACCGGTCGCTCGAGGGCACCTTCCTCGGCGGCTGCCTCTTCTCCGGGCGGGTCGCCGGCCGGGCACTGGCGGCCGCGCTGTGACCGCGCCCGGCAACCCGTGGGCCGACCCGGCCACCACGACCGAGCCGGTCGCCTACGGCGGGCCGCCGCCCACGACCCCCTACGCCCCGCCGCCGGCACACCCGGGCGCCGCGTACCCCGGCTGGCCGGTGCCGGCGCCGTACTGGCCGGCCTACGGCCCGCCGGTGCCGGCCCGCCCGCGCCGTCCCGGACAGGTCGTCGCGGCCGCGGTGCTCGCCTTCGTCCAGGCGGGGCTGGTCGCCCTGACGTCTGCCTACGTGCTGCTGCTGGCCAGCACCCTGGGCGTCGTCTCCACCGGCTTCGGCGGCGACGCCGAGGCCGACGCCCTGGTCACCGAGGGGATCGTCGTCACCGTCGTCCAGGTCCTGTCGGTGGTCGCGCTGGTGGTCGGCGGCATCCTGGTGCTCAACCGGCGCAGCCGCTCGTCCTGGCTGACGCTGGTCGTCGCGCTGGCCGTCCAGCTGCTCATCGCCCTCTACTGGCTGGTGCGGCTGTCCACGCTCGACGCCCTGACCGAGGACGTCGTCGGCTCCACCGGCCTGCTCGTGGCCGCGGTGCTGTTCTACGTCGCGGCGCCGGCCGTCGCCCTCGGCCTGCTGCTCGTCGGATCGGTCCGCCGCTGGGCCGACGGCACCGACGCCGCACCGCCCGCGGGAGCGGCGCGGTGACCGGCTGGGCGCCCGCGCCGGTCACGTCGGTCGCGTCGTACCCGCCCGCTCCGCCGCGCCGGCCCGGCACGGCGGTCACCGCGTGCGTGCTGGCCTGCGTGCTGGCCGCACTGTCCGTGCCCGGAGCCGTGGCGACCTGGTGGTCCTCCGGCTGGAGCGACCCCTACGGCGAGCTGGGGTCGACCGTGCCCCGGCAGGGTCTGGTCGTCGCGCTGTTGGAGTTCGCGGCCGTAGGGGCGCTGGTCACCGGCGCGGTGCTCGTCGTGACCGGCATCGACCGGTGGACGCTGGTGGTCACCAGCGTCGCGGAGCTCGGCTTCGTCGGGTGGTGGCTGTACCAGCTGCTCACCGGGCCGCTCGGCGCGGTCGACGGCGACCGGCTCGTCCTCGGCGGCGCCGCGGCGGTCTTCGGTGTGCTCGCGGTGGCGACCGGCGCGTTCGCGCTCGCCCCGTCCACCGCACGCTGGCTCGCCGTCCGGAGGGCCGCGCGGGGCCGCTGACCCGGCACGCCCCGGCGGCGGGGGAGAATCGCCGGCATGTCCGCCGTGCCCGCCGTCGACTCCGCCCTCGACCCCGCCGTCGCCGCCCTGCTGCGACGTGACCCCGCCGGGCTGGTCGCCGCCGTCGTCCAGCAGCACGACACCGGTGAGGTGCTCATGGTCGCCTGGATGGACGACGAGGCGCTGCACCGCACCCTGACCACCGGCCGGGCCACCTACTGGTCGCGCAGCCGGGGCGAGTACTGGGTCAAGGGCGAGACCTCCGGGCACCGGCAGTGGGTCCGCGAGGTGCGCCTGGACTGCGACGGCGACGCCCTGCTCGTGCTCGTCGACCAGGAGGGCCCGGCCTGCCACACCGGCACCCGCTCCTGCTTCTCCCGCGACGTCCTCGCTCGGAACACGGAGGTGCCCCGTGCGGCTCGGTGAGACCAGCCCCTCCCGGGAGGAGTTCGCCGGGCTCGCCCAGCCGGTCGTGCCGGTCACCCGGCGGCTGCTGGCCGACGGCGAGACCGCGGTCGGCATCTACCGCAAGCTGGCCGGCAACCGGCCCGGCACCGTGCTGCTCGAGTCCGCCGAGCAGGGCAAGCGCTGGTCGCGCTACAGCTTCGTCGGCGTGCGCAGCGCCGGGGTCCTGAGCGAGCGCGAGGGCCGCACGCTGTGGCTGGGCGAGGACCTGCCCGGGCTGACCGACGACCTGCCCGCGGACCCGCTGGCCGCCGTCCGCACGCTGGCCCGCCGGCTGCGCTCGCCGCGCCGGGCCGACCTGCCCCGGCTGACCGGCGGCCTGGTCGGCTACCTCGGCTACGACGTCGTCCGGCGGCTGGAGCGGCTGCCCAGCACCGCCACCGACGACCTCGGCATGCCCGAGCTGTCGCTGATGCTGGTCACCGACCTCGCCGTCCTCGACCACACCGACGGCACGGTGCTGCTCATCGCCAACGCCCTGACCGGCACCCACGACGGCACCGCCGACCCGGACGCCGCCTGGGACGACGCCGTCGCCCGCCTCGACGCCATGGCCGCCGACCTCACCAAGGCGGTCCCGCCGGGCGTGGCCACGTTCACCCCCGCCGAGCCGCCGCCGGTGCGCAGCACGATGGCGCCGGGGGTCTACGAGGCCGGGGTCGAGACGGTGCGCGAGCACATCCGCGCCGGCGACGCCTTCCAGGTCGTGCTCGCCCAGCGGTTCGAGACCGACACCGACGTCGACGCCCTCGACCTCTACCGGGTGCTGCGGGCCACCAACCCCTCGCCGTACATGTACCTGCTGCGCTTCGCCGGGCGGGAGACGCCCTTCGACGTCGTCGGCTCCTCGCCGGAGGCGCTGGTGACCGTCACCGGGACCGGAGCGGTGGTGCACCCGCCGGCCGGCACCCGCCCGCGCGGGGCGACGGAGGAGGAGGACCTGCGGCTGGCCGAGGGCCTGCTCGCCGACCCCAAGGAGCGCGCCGAGCACGTCATGCTCGTCGACCTGGCGCGCAACGACCTGGGCCGGGTCTGCGTGCCGGGCACCGTCGAGGTCCCCGACTTCATGCGGATCGAGCTCTACAGCCACGTCATGCACCTGGTGTCCACCGTCTCCGGCGAGGTGGCGCCCGGCCGCGACGCGCTCGACGTCTTCGACGCCACGTTCCCGGCCGGCACGGTCTCCGGCGCCCCGAAGCCGCGGGCGATGGAGATCATCGAGTCCCTCGAGCCGACCCGGCGGGCGCTCTACGCCGGGACCGTCGGCTACCTCGACGCCAGCGGCGACATGGACATGGCCATCGCCATCCGCACCGCCGTCCTCCACCAGGGCCGGGCCTACGTGCAGGCCGGCGCCGGCGTCGTCGCCGACAGCGACCCCGTCACCGAGGAGGCCGAGACCCGGCACAAGGCGCGGGCAGTGCTGTCGGCCATCGCGACGGCGGAGGGCATGCGGGAGGTGCGTTGAGCGGACAGGGGCGTGAGCATCGCAGCGAGGAACGAGCGAGGAGCGGAGCGCCCCGCAGGAGCGGACCTTGATGCAGGGCGCGTCCCGGCGCGAGCCGGGCGCTGCGGTCGCCGGCTGCGCGGTCGCCGGCGGCCTGGCGCTGTCGGCCGGCGGGCAGACCTGGGCCACGGTCACGGTGACCCGCACGCCGCCGCTGCCGCCGGTCACCGAGACGCTGACCGGGTCGGCGGTGGCACCGCTGGTCACCGCCGCGGGGCTGCTGCTGCTGGCCGCCGCGGTCGCCGTCCTCGCGGTGCGCGGCGCCGGGCGGATCGCGGTGGGGCTGCTGGTCGCCCTCGCCGGGGCCGCGCTCGGGTGGTCGGCCCTGCGCGTCCTCGTGGGCGGGCCGGACACCGCTGCCGCGGGACCGGGGGAGCAGCGCGCGGCCGACCTCGCCGCAGCCTGGCCGGTGCTGGTCGTGGTCGCCGCCGTCGTCGCGGTGGCCACCGGGCTCCTGGTCGCCGTCCGCGGCCGCCGCTGGCCGGCGATGGGGCGGCGCTACGAGCGCGGGCCCGGCGCGGCCCAGGCCCAAGCCCAGGCCCAGGCCCAGGCCCCGGAGCGGACCCGCACCGACGAGGACCGCGCGCTGGACGCCTGGCGCGCCCTCGACCGCGGCGACGACCCGACCGACGACGGGACCGGCGACGGGACCGGTGACGGGACCCCGGGGGAGACCCCCGACCCGGCGACCGACCACGGGGGCCGCCGCGGCTAGGGTGGGCTCACCGTCCGGCCGGGCACGGCCGACCCCCAGAAGCGAGGAGGCGGAGTGACCGTCCTCGACGACATCGTCGCCGGCGTCCGTGAGGACGTCGCGGCGCGCGAGGCAGCCACCCCGCTCGCCGAGGTGAAGGCCGCCGCCCGCGACGCCCGTCCCGCCCTCGACGCGCTCGCCGCCCTGCGCGAGCCCGGCGTCGGCGTCATCGCGGAGGTCAAGCGTCGCAGCCCGAGCAAGGGCGCGCTCGCCGACATCCCCGACCCCGCCGTGCTCGCCGCCCAGTACGCCGCCGGCGGCGCGCGCGTGATCAGCGTCCTCACCGAGCGGCGCCGCTTCGGCGGCTCGCACGCCGACCTCGCCGCCGTCCGCGCCGCCGTCCGCGTGCCGGTGCTGTGCAAGGACTTCGTGGTCAGCAGCTACCAGGTGCACGAGGCCCGGGCCCACGGTGCCGACGTCGTCCTGCTCATCGTCGCGGCGCTCGAGCAGAACGCCCTGACCGGCCTGCTCGAGCGGGTCGAGTCGCTCGGGATGACCGCCCTGGTCGAGGTGCACACCGAGGCCGAGGCCGACCGGGCGCTGTCGGCCGGCGCGTCGGTGATCGGCGTCAACGCCCGCGACCTCACCACCCTCGAGGTCGACCTCGGCACGTTCGAGCGGATCGCCCCCGGGCTGCCGTCGGGCATCGTCAAGGTCGCCGAGTCCGGCGTGCGCGGCCCGCGCGAGCTCATCGCCTACGCCGCCGCCGGCGCCGACGCCGTCCTGGTCGGAGAGGGCCTGGTCACCGCCGGCGACCCGCGCCAGGCGGTCGCCGACCTGGTCACCGCCGGGTCGCACCCGGCCGTGCCGCGCACCACGCGCTGACGCCGAGCACCACCCGCCGACCCCCTCCACCACGGTGACGCCGCGGCGCGGGACACTGGTCGCATGACGACCAGTGCCGTGCACCCGCCCGAGGATCGACTCGAGCCGGCCCGCCCGACCTGGCCCGATGCCACCGGCCACTTCGGGGTCTTCGGTGGCCGCTTCGTCCCCGAGGCGCTCATCGCCGCGCTGGACGAGCTGACCGAGGCCTACGAGGCCATGCGGGTCGACCCCGCGTTCCTCGCCGAGTTCGCCGCCCTGCAGCGCGACTACACCGGCCGCCCCAGCCCGGTCACCGAGGTCCCGCGCTTCGCCGGGCACTGCGGCGGCGCCCGCGTGCTGCTCAAGCGCGAGGACCTCAACCACACCGGCTCGCACAAGATCAACAATGTGCTCGGCCAGGCGCTGCTCACCAAGCGGATCGGCAAGAAGCGCGTCATCGCCGAGACCGGGGCCGGCCAGCACGGCGTCGCGACGGCCACCGCGGCGGCGCTCATGGGGTTGTCCTGCACCGTCTACATGGGCGAGCAGGACACCCGCCGGCAGGCGCTCAACGTCGCCCGCATGCGGCTGCTCGGCGCCGAGGTCATCCCGGTGACCACCGGCTCGCGCACCCTCAAGGACGCCATCAACGAGGCCTTCCGCGACTGGGTGACCAACGTCGAGACGACGAACTACGTCTTCGGCACCGTCGCCGGCCCCCACCCCTTCCCGGCGATGGTCCGCGACTTCCAGCGGGTCATCGGCGACGAGGCCCGCGGCCAGGTGCTGGAGCGGGAGGGCCGGCTGCCCGACGCCGTCCTCGCCTGCGTCGGCGGCGGCTCCAACGCAATCGGCATCTTCACCGCCTTCGTGCCCGACGAGGGCGTGCGCCTGGTGGGCCTGGAGGCCGGCGGCGACGGCGTCGGCACCGGCCGGCACGCCGCGACGATCACCGGGGGAGCGCCGGGCGTGCTGCACGGCGCCCGCTCCTACCTGCTGCAGGACGACAACGGCCAGACCATCGAGTCGCACTCGATCAGCGCCGGCCTCGACTACCCGGGCGTCGGCCCGGAGCACAGCCACCTGCACGACATCGGCCGCGCCGAGTACTCCCCGGTCACCGACGCCGAGGCCATGGAGGCCTTCGCGCTGCTGTGCCGGACCGAGGGGATCATCCCGGCGATCGAGTCCGCGCACGCGCTGGCCGGTGCCATGAAGCTCGGCCGGGAGCTCGGACCGGACGCGCTGCTGCTGGTCAACCTCTCCGGGCGCGGGGACAAGGACGTCGAGACGGCGTCCCGCTGGTTCGGCCTCGGCGACCGGGAGAGCGTCGAGCCCGGCGCCGGCATGGACACCGACCAGCACCCGACCGAGGGCGCCGTCACCAACGGCGACGCGGTGCCCGGCCAGGACGCGGGAAGCCCGGCGTGAGCCTCCTCGGGGACCGCCTCGGCGCCGCCCGCGCCGAGGGCCGAGCGGCGCTGGTCGCCTACCTGCCGGTCGGCTACCCAGACGTCGACGGCTCGATCGCCGCGATGACCGCGATGGTCGAGGGCGGCGCCGACGTCGTCGAGATCGGCGTCCCGTACTCCGACCCTGGCATGGACGGTCCGGTCATCCAGCAGGCGGTCGAGCCCGCCGTCCGCGCCGGCGTCGGCATGCGTGACGTGCTGCGCGCGGTCGAGGCGGTGGCCGCGGCCGGTGCGGTGCCGGCGGTCATGAGCTACTGGAACCCCATCGAGCGCTACGGCGTCGAGCGGTTCGCCGCCGACCTGGCCGCCGCCGGGGGAGCGGGGGCGATCACCCCCGACCTCATCCCCGACGAGGCCGGGGCGTGGCTGGCGGCGTCGGACGAGCACGGCCTGGACCGGGTGTTCCTCGTCGCGCCGTCGTCCACCGACGCCCGCCTGCGCTCGACCACGGCCGCCTGCCGCGGCTTCGTCTACGCCGCCTCCACCATGGGCGTGACCGGGACCCGCGCCACCGTCAGCGACGCCGCCGAGCGGCTGGTCGTCCGGACGCGCGCGGTCACCGACGTGCCGGTCTGCGTGGGTCTCGGCGTCTCGAACGGCGACCAGGCCGCCGAGGTGGCCGCCTTCGCCGACGGCGTGATCGTCGGGACGGCCTACGTGCGCCGCATGCTCGACGGCACCGGACCCGACGGCGTCCGGGCGCTGTCGGAGGAGCTCGCCGCGGGCGTGCGGCGCCGGGTGGCCGTGCCGTGAGCGTCCTCGCCACGATCCCGAGCCCGGCCCAGGGCGTCTGGCACCTCGGGCCGTTCCCGCTGCGCGCCTACGCGCTGTGCATCATCGCCGGCATCGTCGCGGCCGCCTGGATCACCGAGAAGCGCTGGGTGGCCCGCGGCGGGCGGCCCGGCGAGGTGCTCGACATCGCCCTGTGGGCCGTGCCGTTCGGGATCATCGGCGGCCGGCTCTACCACGTGATCACCACGCCCCAGCCCTACTTCGGGGAGGGCGGTGACCCGCTGCGGGCCCTCGCCATCTGGGAGGGCGGCCTGGGCATCTGGGGCGCGATCGCCCTGGGCGGGGTCGGCGCCTGGATCGCCTGCCGGCGCCGGGGCATCCCGCTGCCCGCGTTCGGCGACGCCATCGCCCCGGGCCTGCTGGTGGCCCAGGCCGTCGGCCGGCTGGGCAACTGGTTCAACCAGGAGCTCTTCGGCAGCCCCACGACGCTGCCGTGGGGCCTGGAGATCGACCCGCGCTTCCGGCCCGACGGCTACGAGGCCTTCGCCACCTTCCACCCCACGTTCCTCTACGAGCTGCTGTGGAACCTGGCCGCGGCCGCCGTCGTGGTCTGGGCCGACCGGCGCTTCCGGCTGTCCCACGGCCGCGCCTTCGCCCTCTACGTCGCCCTGTACTGCGCCGGCCGGCTGTGGATCGAGGTGCTGCGCATCGACGACGCCAACCGCTTCTTCGGCGTCCGGCTCAACGTCTTCACCTGCATCGTGGTGGGCCTGCTCGCGGTGGTCTACCTGGTGTGGCAGCGCGGCCGCCCGCGCGAGGTCATCGACCGCGCCGGCACCTCCGACGACGACGGCCGACGTGACGACGACGACACCGCCGACGACGTCCCCGCGGCTGCCGGCGAGGCGCCGACCAGCACCGACGCGCACGCCCCGGGGCGGGCGAGTGACCGGTCTCACGACGCGCCGGGAGCGCCCTGAACGGACACGCTGACCGACCCGTTTCCACCGGTGGGCAGGGTGTTACGGCTGTGTACCCTTCCGTTCAGATCCACCGGTGATCCTGGTGGGTCCACGCGTCGGAACCGGGCCAGCGCTGCCCCGCGGGACGACGACCCCGCGGCACCACCCGTGGGGCCGCCGGTCCTCCAACCGGCCCGGGCCACCGTGTCCCGGCCGGTCGCCGGCTACCGCTGTCCTCCGCTGCTCGTCGTGCCCCGCATCTGCTGACGCACCGCACCTCTGACCACCGGCCGGGCCCCGCGCCCCGCGCCGTCCTCCCCGGGACGGCGCGCGAGCCGACGACGGGAGTGATCATGTCCGGGTCCACCACCCCCGCCCGCCGCGCGTCCACCAGCTCGGCGGTCCCCTTCTCGGCCACTCCGCCGGCCTCCGGTCTCTACGACCCGGCCAACGACTCGGACGCCTGTGGCGTCGCCTTCGTGGCCGACGCCCGCGGACGCCGCTCGCGCCAGATCGTGGCCGCCGGCCTGACCGCGCTGCACAACCTCGACCACCGCGGGGCCGCCGGCTCCGAGCCCAACTCCGGGGACGGCGCCGGGATCCTGACCCAGGTGCCCGACGCGCTGCTGCGCGCCGGCGTCGACTTCGACCTGCCGCCCGTGGGCGAGTACTCCGTCGGCATCGCCTTCCTCCCCGTCGACCCCGACGAGCGGGCCGCCCGCTACGCCGACGTCGAGCGGATCGCCGCCGAGGAGGGCCTGACCGTCCTCGGCTGGCGCGACGTGCCGGTCGACCCCGACGGCGCCGACCTCGGCCCCACCGCGCGCGCCGTCATGCCGCACTTCGGGCAGCTGTTCGTCGCCGAGACGATGGGCGCCCGCGCCGACGCGGCGGCCTTCGGCGGCCCGCGCGAGGTCAACGGCGTCACCCGCCTGGAGCGGCGCTCGTTCGTGCTGCGCAAGCGCGCCGAGCGGGAGGCCCGCGACGCCGGCAGCTCGCTCTACGTCGTCTCGCTGTCCTCGCGCACCATCACCTACAAGGGCATGCTGACCACCGACCAGCTGCCCGCGTTCTTCCCCGACCTGCGCGACGAGCGCTACGAGTCGGCGATCGCGCTGGTGCACAGCCGGTTCTCCACCAACACCTTCCCGAGCTGGCCGCTGGCCCACCCGTTCCGGTTCATCGCCCACAACGGCGAGATCAACACGATCAAGGGCAACCGCAACCGGATGCGCGCCCGCGAGGCCAAGCTCGAGACCGGGCTGTTCGACGGCCCCGCCGGCCCGGCGAGCGAGCTCGGCCTGGAGCGGATCTTCCCGGTCACGGCCAGCGACTTCAGCGACTCGGCGACCTTCGACGAGGTGCTCGAGCTGCTGCACCTGTCGGGCCGCTCGCTGCCGCACGCGGTGCTGATGATGATCCCGGAGGCGTGGGAGAACCACGACGAGATGGACCCGGCCCGCCGGGCCTTCTACCGGTTCCACTCCTCGATCATGGAGCCCTGGGACGGGCCGGCCTGCGTCGCGTTCACCGACGGCACGCTCATCGGCGCGGTCCTCGACCGCAACGGCCTGCGCCCGGGCCGTTGGTGGCGCACGAAGGACGACCTCGTCGTCCTCGCCAGCGAGGCCGGTGTCCTCGACATCCCGGCCGGCGACGTGGTCGCCAAGGGCCGGCTGCAGCCCGGCCGCATGTTCCTCGTCGACACCGCCTCCGGGCGGATCGTCTCCGACGAGGAGGTCAAGGGCGCCCTGGCCACCGAGCACCCCTACGAGGACTGGCTGCACGCCGGCCTGGTGCACCTGCCCTCGCTGCCTACGCGCCGGCGCGCGCGGCCCAGCCACGAGTCGGTCGTGCGCCGGCAGATGCTCTTCGGCTACACCGAGGAGGACCTGCGCGTCCTGCTCACCCCGATGGCCTCCAGCGGTGCCGAGCCGATCGGCTCCATGGGAACCGACACCCCGATCGCGGCGCTGTCGGACCGCTCGCGGCAGCTGTACGACTACTTCGGGCAGCTGTTCGCCCAGGTGACCAACCCGCCGCTGGACGCCATCCGCGAGGAGCTGGTGACCAGCCTGGGGCGCACCTTCGGCCCGGAGCAGAACCTGCTCTCGGCCACGCCGGCGTCCTGCCGGCAGGTGCACCTGCCCTACCCGGTCATCGACAACGACGAGCTGGCCAAGATCCTGCACATCGACGACGACGGCGACCTGCCGGGTTTCGCCGCCGTCCGGATCACCGGCCACTACGACGTGACCGGCGGCGGGCCGGCGCTGGTCCAGGCCGTCGAGGACCTGCGGACCAAGGTCAGCAAGGCCATCGCGGCCGGCGCGCGCGTCATCGTGCTCTCCGACCGTGACTGCGACGAGAAGCGCGCCCCCATCCCGTCGCTGCTGATGACCGCCGCCGTCCACCACCACCTGGTGCGCGAGCGGACCCGCATGGAGGTCGGTCTCGTCGTCGAGTCCGGCGACTGCCGCGAGGTGCACCACGTCGCGCTGTTGCTCGGCTACGGCGCGGCCGCCGTCAACCCCTACCTGGCCTTCGAGTCCATCGAGGACCTCATCCGCGACGGCGTCCTCACCGGCGTCCAGCCCGCGCAGGCCGTGCGCAACATCGTCAAGGCGCTGGGCAAGGGCGTCCTCAAGGTCATGAGCAAGATGGGCATCAGCACCGTCGGCTCGTACACGATGGCGCAGATCTTCGAGGCCGTCGGCCTGTCCCAGGACGTCGTCGACGAGTACTTCACCGGTACCTCGTGTCCTCTCGGCGGCGTCGGCATGGACGTGCTGGCCGAGGAGGTCGCCATGCGGCACCGGCGCGCCTACCCGGAGAACCCCACCGAGCGGGCGCACCGCCGGCTGGAGACGGGCGGGGAGTACCAGTGGCGCCGCGAGGGCGAGGTGCACCTGTTCAACCCCGAGACGGTGTTCCTGCTGCAGCACTCCACCCGCTCGCGGCAGTACGAGGTCTTCGAGCGCTACACGCGGTCGGTCGACGAGCTCTCGGAGGAGGCCGCGACCCTGCGCGGGCTGTTCCGGATCAAGACGGGTGAGCGCCCGCCGGTGCCGGTCGAGGAGGTCGAGCCGGTCAGCGAGATCGTCAAGCGCTTCCAGACCGGCGCGATGAGCTACGGCTCCATCTCCCAGGAGGCGCACGAGACCCTCGCCATCGCCATGAACCGGCTCGGCGGGCGGTCCAACACCGGTGAGGGCGGCGAGGACCCCGACCGGTACGTGGCCGACCCCAACGGCGACCTGCGCCGCTCGGCGATCAAGCAGGTGGCCAGCGGCCGCTTCGGCGTGACCAGCGAGTACCTGGTCAACTCCGACGACATCCAGATCAAGATGGCGCAGGGCGCCAAGCCCGGTGAGGGCGGCCAGCTGCCCGGCGGCAAGGTCTACCCGTGGGTGGCCCGCACCCGGCACTCGACGCCCGGTGTCGGCCTGATCAGCCCGCCGCCGCACCACGACATCTACTCGATCGAGGACCTCAAGCAGCTGATCCACGACCTCAAGAACGCCAACGACGCGGCGCGGATCAACGTCAAGCTGGTCGCCGAGGTCGGCGTCGGGACCGTCGCAGCCGGCGTCAGCAAGGCGCACGCCGACGTGGTGCTCATCTCCGGGCACGACGGCGGCACCGGTGCCGCGCCGCTGACCTCGCTGAAGCACGCCGGCTCCCCGTGGGAGCTCGGCCTGGCCGAGACCCAGCAGACGCTGCTGGCCAACGGCCTGCGCGACCGGATCGTGGTGCAGGTCGACGGCCAGATGAAGACCGGCCGCGACGTCGTCATCGCGATGCTGCTGGGCGCCGAGGAGTACGGCTTCGCCACCGCTCCGCTGGTCGTCTCCGGCTGCATCATGATGCGGGTCTGCCACCTCGACACCTGCCCCGTCGGCGTGGCCACCCAGAACCCGGAGCTGCGCAAGCGGTTCACCGGCCGGCCGGAGTTCGTCGTCACCTTCTTCGAGTTCCTCGCCGAGCAGGTGCGGCAGTACCTGGCCGAGCTGGGCTTCCGCTCGGTCGAGGAGGCCATCGGCCACGTCGAGCTGCTCGACACCCGGGAGGCGGTCGACCACTGGAAGGCCCGCGGCCTGGACCTGTCGAGGATGCTCGCGCTGCCCGCGCTGCCGGAGGGCACCCCGCGCCGCGCGGTGCGCACCCAGGACCACGGCCTCGACGTCGCCCTGGACCAGACCCTCATCCAGCTGTGCGAGGGCGCGCTGCTCGACGCGCGGCCGGTCAGCCTCGAGCTGCCGGTGCGCAACGTCAACCGCACCGTCGGCACGATGCTGGGCTCCATGGTCACCCGCCGCTTCGGTGGCGAGGGCCTGCCCGACGGCACGATCGACCTGACCTTCACCGGGTCGGCCGGCCAGTCCTTCGGCGCCTTCGTCCCGCGCGGCATGACCATGCGGCTGTTCGGGGACGCCAACGACTACGTCGGCAAGGGCCTCTCCGGCGGGCGGATCGTCGTCCGCCCGGCCCGGGAGGCGACCTTCGCCGCCGAGGACAACGTCGTCGCCGGCAACGTCATCGGCTACGGCGCCACCAGCGGGGAGCTCTTCCTGCGCGGCCGGGTCGGCGAGCGGTTCTGCGTCCGCAACTCCGGGGCGCTGGCCGTCGTCGAGGGCGTGGGCGACCACGCGCTGGAGTACATGACCGGCGGCCGCGCGGTCGTCCTCGGGCCCACCGGGCGCAACGTCGCGGCCGGCATGTCCGGCGGCGTCGGCTACGTCCTCGACCTGGCCCGGCACCGGGTCAACCCCGAGATGGTCGACGTCGAGGCGCTGGACGGCGAGTCCGCGCAGTGGCTGCGCGACGTCCTGGTGCGCTACGCCGCCGAGACCGAGTCGCCGGTGGCCACCGCGCTGCTGGCCGACTGGGGCCGCTGGTCGGAGCAGTTCAGCGTGATCATGCCGCGCGACTACCGTCGGGCGCTGGAGGCCCGGCGGGCCGCCGAGGCCGCCGGCACCGACGTCGACCGCGCGGTCATGGAGGCCGCACGTGGCTGACCCGCGCCCCCGACCCTGCAACTCGAGCCGCCTAGAGACGATGGAGGCCGCACGTGGCTGACTCCACGGGGTTCCTGAAGTACGAGCGGGCCATGCCGCCCCGGCGGCCGGTCGACGTCCGCATCCTGGACTGGAAGGACGTCTACCTCACCCGCCAGAACGGGGAGGACGGCGTCTACCCGGTCGCCGCGCTGCGCCAGCAGGCCGCGCGGTGCATGGACTGCGGCATCCCGTTCTGCCACCACGGCTGCCCGCTGGGCAACCTGATCCCGGAGTGGAACGACCTCGCCCGCCGGGACGACTGGCGCGACGCGATCGAGCGGCTGCACGCCACGAACAACTTCCCGGAGTTCACCGGGAAGCTGTGCCCGGCGCCCTGCGAGGGCGCGTGCGTGCTGAACCTGCAGGACTCCCCGGTCACGATCAAGCAGATCGAGTGGGAGATCATCGACCAGGCCTTCGAGCACGGCTACGTCGAGCCGCAGACGCCGGCCCAGCGCACCGGCAAGAAGGTCGCCGTCGTCGGGTCCGGCCCCGCGGGCCTGGCCGCCGCCCAGCAGCTCACCCGCGCCGGGCACGACGTCACCGTCTTCGAGCGGGCCGACAAGGTCGGCGGGCTGCTCCGCTACGGCATCCCCGAGTTCAAGATGGAGAAGTCCGTCCTGGACCGGCGGCTGGACCAGATGCGCGCCGAGGGCACCCGCTTCGTCACCGGCGTCGAGGTCGGCGGATCGGGGGAGGGCGACCTGTCGGCCGAGCAGCTGCGCGGCGAGTACGACGCCGTCGTCGTCGCCGCGGGCTCGACCATCGGCCGCGACCTGCCCGCCCCGGGCCGGAAGCTCGACGGCATCCACCTCGCCATGGAGTTCCTGCCCTTCGGCAACCGGCAGGCGCTCGGCGAGCTCGACGACCCGCCGATCACCGCCCGGGGCAAGGACGTCGTCATCATCGGCGGCGGCGACACCGGCGCGGACTGCCTGGGCACCTCGCACCGCCAGGGCGCCCGCTCGGTCACCCAGCTGGAGATCATGCCGGCGCCGCCGGACAAGCGGGACGAGGGCAACCCCTGGCCCACCTACCCGATGGTCATGCGGGTCTCCTCGGCGCACGAGGAGGGCGGCGAGCGGCTGTACTCGGTCAACACCGAGCGCTTCGTCGGCGACGACGAGGGCCGCGTGCGCGCGCTGGTGATCCACGAGGTGGAGCGGGTCGACGGCCGGTTCCAGAAGATCGAGGGCACCGAGCGCGAGCTGCCCGCCCAGCTGGTGCTGCTGGCGATGGGCTTCACCGGCGTGCAGCGCGAGGGCCTGGTCGAGGCGCTCGGCGTCGAGGTCGACGGGCGCGGCAACGTCGCCCGCGACGACGAGTTCATGTCCACCGTGCCCGGCGTGTTCGTGGCCGGGGACGCCGGCCGCGGCCAGTCGCTGATCGTGTGGGCGATCGCCGAGGGCCGCGCCGCCGCCGGCGCGGTCGACACGTACCTGACCGGCAGCTCGATGCTGCCCCGTCCGGTCACCCCGACGGCGGTCGCCCTGCGGTAGCACCGCGGTCCTCCACCACCGGCCGGGGGCCGGGTCCCGCGACACCCGCGGGGCCCGGCCCCTGTCCGTGCGGCACCGGGCAGCCCACTAGCGTTTGCGGCATGTCCCGCCGCGCGAAGATCGTCTGCACCCTCGGTCCGGCCACCAGCTCCCTCGAGCAGATCACCGCCCTGGTGGAGTCGGGGATGGACGTCGCCCGGCTCAACTTCAGCCACGGGTCGCACGCCGACCACGAGGCCGCCTACAAGAACGTGCGGCAGGCCTCCGACCGCACCGGTCACGCCGTCGCCGTCCTGGCCGACCTGCAGGGCCCCAAGATCCGGCTCGGCACCTTCTCCGACGGCCCGGTCGCCTGGGCCACCGGCAGCCGGGTCTGCATCACCGTCGACGACGTACCGGGCACCGCCGAGCGGGTCTCCACCACCTACAAGGGCCTGGCCAACGACGCCCGCGTCGGCGACCGGCTGCTGGTCGACGACGGCAAGCTCGCCCTCTCGGTGGTCGCCGTCGACGGCCCGGACGTGTGGTGCCTGGTCGTCGAGGGCGGCGAGGTCTCCAACAACAAGGGCCTGTCGCTGCCCGGCGTCGCCGTCAGCGTCCCGGCGCTGTCGGAGAAGGACGAGGAGGACCTCCGCTTCGCCCTGCACCTGTCGGTCGACTTCATCGCCCTGTCGTTCGTCCGCTCGCCGGCCGACGCCGAGCTGGTGCGCGACATCATGCGGCAGGAGGACGTCTTCGTCCCGGTCATCGCCAAGCTGGAGAAGCCCGAGGCGGTCGCCAACCTCGAGGGCATCGTCGAGGCCTTCGACGGGATCATGGTGGCCCGCGGCGACCTGGGCGTCGAGCTGGCCCTGGAGCAGGTGCCGCTGGTGCAGAAGCGCGCCGTGCAGGCCGCCCGCGAGCGCAACAAGCCGGTCATCGTCGCCACCCAGATGCTCGAGTCAATGATCACCAACTCCCGGCCCACCCGCGCCGAGGCCTCCGACGTCGCCAACGCCGTCCTCGACGGCGCCGACGCGGTGATGCTCTCCGGCGAGACCTCGGTGGGCCGCTACCCGATCGCCGCGGTGCGCACGATGGACCGCATCATCGACGCCGTCGAGAGCGACGACGTGCGCGTGCCCGACCTGGTGCGCCGCTCCCGGTCCCGCTCGGGCGCCATCGTCCGGGCCGCCAAGGACATCGGCGAGGCGCTCGAGGTCAAGGCGCTGTGCACCTTCACGCAGACCGGCGAGACCGCGCGCCGGCTGGCGTCGCTGCACCCCCGCCAGCCGCTGCTGGCCTTCACCGTCGACGGCCGGGTGCGCAGCCTGCTGGCGCTGTCCTGGGGCGTGGAGACCTTCCTCGTGCCCTCGGTGGAGCACACCGACGACATGGTGGAGCAGGTGGACTTCTCGCTGCTGTCGATCGGCCGGCTCCGGGTCGGCGACCGCGTCGTCGTCGTCGCCGGCAGCCCGCCGAACACGGTCGGCTCGACCAACCTGATCCGGGTGCACGAAGTCGGCACGGACTCGTGAGCGGTGGGGAGACCCAGGCCGCCGCGCTGATGGGCGTCCTGGACCTCGAGGAGCGCTCGCCCGGCCTCTTCGTGGGGCAGACGCCGACGACCAGGCTGCAGCGCATCTTCGGCGGCCAGGTCGCCGGGCAGGCGCTCATGGCCGCGGCGCGGACGGTGCCCGGCGGGCGTGGCGTGCACTCGCTGCACTCGTACTTCCTGCGGCCCGGCGACCCGAACGAGGAGCTGCGCTACACCGTCGAGCGGATCCGCGACGGCCGGTCCTTCTCCACCCGCCGGGTCATCGCCTGCCAGCAGCGCCGCGGTGAGGACGTCGCCGTGTTCGCCCTGACGGCGGACTTCCACGCCGGCGAGCCGGCCGTCGTTGCCCACGCCCGCGCGATGCCGGAGGTCCCCGCCCCCGACGAGCTGCTCACCCTGGCCGACCACGCCGCCGGGTACGGCGAGCGGGCCGCGCCGGCGCTGGAGATCAGCCGGGCGGTGGAGCAGCGGCCGCTGTCCGACCCCTTCGCCCCGGAGCCGAAGTCCCCGCCGCGCACCCAGGCGCACGCGTGGTTCCGGGTGGCAGGCCGGCTGCCCGACGACGCCGGGGTGCACGCCGCGGCGCTCACCTTCGTCAGCGACCTGACGCTGCTGTCGGCGGGCCTGGCCCGGGTCGGCGGCGGCTGGGGCGGGCGCTACGTCGGCGCCAGCCTCGACCACGCCATCTGGTTCCACGCGCCGGTCCGCGCCGACGAGTGGTTCCTCTACGAGACCGACAGCCCGGCCGCATCCGAGGGCCGCGCGCTGTGCTTCGGCAGCATCTGGACCGCGGACGGCCGGCACGTGGCCACGGTCGCCCAGGAGGGGCTCATCCGGTCACTGGGGGAGTAGCCGCCACCGGCTCGTCGTCGGCCGGGGCCTCCTCCGGGGCCTCCTCCGCGACCTGCTGCGCCGCCGCCTGTTCTGCCGCCTGCTCCGCCGCCCGCTCCTCGGCGCGGCGCCGCGCGGCCTCCTCCTCGGCCGCCCGGCGCTCGGCCTCCTTGCGCTCGGCCTCCGCCCGCGCCCGCTCGGCGGCCTGCTCGGCGAAGTCGGCCGCCAGCCAGTCGTGGCCCTCGCACAGCAGCGCCCACGCCCGCTCCACGTGCGCCCGCGTCGTGGTGGGCGCGCCGATGGCCACCCGCAGCACCACCGAGCCGCGCACGGCGGTGTGGGTCAGGTAGACCTCGCCGCCGTCGTTGAGCCGCTCCAGCAGGGTCATCGTGGCCACGTCGGCGTCCACGTCGGCCGGCCAGCGCGGCCGCAGGCACACCAGCGACAGGGGATGCGGCGTGGCGACGTCGAAGCGGTCGTCGGCGTCGGCCCACCCGGCCAGTTCCTGCGCCAGCGCGACCCCGGACCGGGCGTGCGCGCGCAGTCCCTCGGCGCCGTACCAGCGCACGACCGCCCAGAGCTTCAGTGCCCGGAAGCGGCGGCCCAGCTCGACCTGCCAGTCGCGGTAGTCGACGACGGTGCCGGCGTCGGTGGCGGCGTTGCGCAGGTACTCGGGGAGGATCGCCAGCGCCCCGGTCAGCGCCGCGCGGTCGGCCACCCAGAACAACGTGGCGTCGAAGCCGGTGAGCAGCCACTTGTGCGCGTCGGTGGTGTAGCTGTCGGCCTCCTCGACGCCGGCCTGCAGCGCCCGCAGCTCCGGGGCGACGGCGCTCACGCCCGCGTAGGCGGCGTCCACGTGCAGCCAGGCGCCGTACCTCCGGCAGATGGCCCCGATCTCGGCGAGGGGGTCGATCGCCGTGGTCGACGTCGTGCCGACCGTGGCGCAGACGAGCACCGGCCGGTACCCGCGCGCGGTGTCGCGCTCGAGGCGGGCGGCCAGCGCGGCAGGACGCATGGCGAGGTCGCCGTCGACCTCCACGATCCGGACGGCGTCGGTGCCGAGGCCGGCGATGCGCACCGCCTTCTCCATCGACGAGTGCGTCTCCGAGGAGACGTAGACCGTGTACTCGTCCGGCAGCACGCCGTGCCGGACGGTGGCCCCGCCGCTGGCGCGGTGCAGGGCCGCCAGCAGCGCGACCAGGTTGGCCCCGGAGCTCGAGTCCTGCACGACCCCGCCGCCGGTGCCGGTGGAGCGGAAGGACGCCGGCAGCCCGAGCAGCTCGGCCAGCCAGTCCATGACGTGCTGCTCGAGCTCGGTGGCCGCCGGGCTGGTCACCCAGGACATGCCCTGGACGCCGAGACCGGCCGAGAGCAGGTCGCCGAGCACCGACGGCCCGGAGGTGTTGGCGGGGAAGTAGGCGAGGAAGCCCGGGTGCTGCCAGTGCGTGACGCCCGGCAGCACGACCCGGTCGAGGTCGGCGAGGACGGCGGAGAAGGGCTCACCCTGCTCGGGCGCCGACGGCGGCAGCGCGGCGCGGACGTCACCGGGGGAGACCCGTGAGCGGACGGGGAAGGACTCGATGCGCGACCAGTAGTCGGCGATCCAGTCGACCACCTCGTGACCGTGCTGCCGGAACTGCTCGGGCGTCATGTGGGGCACGGGCTCGCTCACCCCGACACCGTATGCGGTGCCCGACGGTGGGCAGGACGAGGACGCCGGGACCAGGCCCGCTCCGCGAGGCGGATCGAGGAGTGGGGGCCGGAGGCCTCCGCGACGAGGACCGGGGCGGGCTCAGCGCAGGCGGGACGGCACGTGGCCGCGGTGTCGGCCGGGCCGCCCCGCGAGGCGGATCGAGGAGTGGGGGCGGGAGGCCTCCGCGACGAGGACCGGGGCGGGCTCAGCGCAGGCCGGGACGGCACGTGGCCGCGGTGTCGGCCGGTAGGCCGACGATGTGAGGGTGCCCCCGGTGCGACTCGAACGCACACTGCGCGGGTTTTGAATCCGCTCCCTCTGCCGATTGGGGTACGGGGGCCGGCACCGCGACCGAGGTCACGGCCCGGTCAGCGTAACCGGGCAGCCGCTGCCGCCCGTCGTCGCTAGGCTCCTGCGCGTGAGCAGCGAGCCGACCCGGGTCCTCATCGCCGAGGACGAGGCACTCATCCGCCTCGACCTCAAGGAGATGCTCGAGGAGGAGGGGTACGTCGTCGTCGCCGAGGCGGGCGACGGGCAGACCGCCGTCGACCGTGCGCGCGAGCTGACCCCCGACCTGGTCATCCTCGACATCCAGATGCCGGTCCTCGACGGGCTCGCGGCCGCCGAGCAGATCGCCTCAGCCCGGATCGCCCCGGTCATCGTGCTCACCGCCTTCAGCCAGCGCGAGCTGGTCGAGCGGGCCCGCGACGCCGGCGCCATGGCCTACCTGGTCAAGCCGTTCTCCAAGAACGACCTCGTGCCGGCCATCGAGGTCGCCCGCGCCCGCTTCAGCGAGATGACCGCGCTCGACGGCGAGGTCCGCACGCTCGAGGAGCGCCTCGAGGCCCGCAAGGTCGTGGAGAAGGCCAAGGGCCGGCTCATGGCCGAGCAGGGGATGACCGAGGCCGAGGCGTTCCGGTGGATCCAGCGCACGGCCATGAACGAGCGGACGTCGATGAGGTCCCTGGCCGAGCGGATCCTGACCACGGACCCGACCACGGCGGAGGGTGCACCCTCCTGAGTGAGCCGTGACAGGCCCGTAACAGAGCAGGTCACGACCTCGTCACGGTCTCTCCGCACCCGCTTCCACTCCCCAGTACAGCAGTTAGGTTCTGCGGACTGACGGGGCCCCGGCACGCCCGGGGCCCGCCGGACCGACGTACGACAACTGGGAGTTGCTGGATGCGCACGCGTACCTACGCCCGCAGCATCGCCGTCACGTCCGCCGCCCTCGTCGCCCTCTCCGCCTGCGGTGGCGGGGACGACGGCGGCGGCGGCTCGGGCGGCGAGGCCGCCGAGGGCAGCGGTGAGAAGCAGGTCAACATCTACGGCACCGACGGCAACATGGGGTCCACCCTCGGGGAGGACTTCGAGGAGGAGGGTGCCCTCGCCGGGATGAGCGGCACGCTGCCCCTGACCGAGCTGTCCGGTGACTTCACCGACCGGCTCCTGCAGGTCGACCCCGACCTGGGCAACACCTTCAACTACGCCGGCGAGACCTACGACGCCATCGTCATCACGGCGCTGGCGGCGCAGCTGGCCGGCACCAACGACGCCAACGTATTCAAGGCCTACGTCAACGGCACCACCACCGGTGGCGAGAAGTGCGACACCTACCAGGCCTGCATCGAGATCGTCAACGCCGGGGGCAACCCCGACTACGACGGCATCAGCGGCCCGCTGGCCTTCGTCGACGCCGGTGAGCCGGCGGCGGCGAGCTTCGGCATCCAGACGTTCGGCGACGACAACACCATCGACGACTCGCAAACCGAGTTCGTCCTCGCCGGCGACGAGGCCAACGCCACCACCGACGAGGGCCCGCCCCCCGCGCCCCCCGGCACCACCGGTGAGCAGCTGGTCATGGGCACCCTGCTGCCGCTGACCGGTGACCTCGCCTTCCTCGGCCCTCCGGAGGTCGCCGGCGCCAAGCTGGCCGTCCAGGAGATCAATGCCGCCGGTGGTGTCCTGGGCCAGGACGTCCGCCTCGAGGAGGGTGACTCGGGCGATGCCACGACCGACACCGCCACGCAGACCGTCGACCGCCTCCTGCAGGCCGGCGTGAACGCGATCGTCGGTGCGGCGTCCTCGACCGTCAGCCTCAACGTGATCGACCGGATCACCGCGGCCGGAGTCATGCAGATCAGCCCGGCCAACACGTCGGACCAGTTCACGACGTACAACGACAACGGTCTGTACTTCCGCACCGCGCCGCCGGACGTCCTGCAGGCCCGCGCCCTGGCCGACCTGCTCGCCGAGGACGGCAACAACACGATCGGAATCCTGGCCCGCAACGACTCCTACGGGAACGGCCTCGCGGAGAACACCCGCGAGAACCTCCTCGCCGGCGGTCTGAGCGAGGACCAGGTCGTGAACGTCATCTACGACCCCAACGCGGCGAACTTCGACGCCGAGGTCCAGCAGATGGTGGAGCTCAACCCCGACGGCATCGTCGTCATCGGGTTCAACGAGTCCTCCCGGATCATCGAGGGTCTCAACGAGAACGGCATCGGCCCGCAGCGCTGATCCGGCTCGTCCCGGGCAGCGGCCCGGCACCCCACCCGGGGTGCCGGGCCGCTGTCGTCTGCCGACGCCCGAGGGCACCGGCCGCTCCTGCGGCGTCCGGGTCGCTCCTGCGGTGCCGCAACGCCGCACGAGCACCTGCCAGACCGCAGGAGCCGGGCCGCCTGCCCACGGGGGACGGGTGACGCGGGGACCGGGAGCGCTGCTACGCCGTGAGGGGACGCCCCCGGAACGACTGAGGCCGGCGCCCCCGTGGGGACGCCGGCCTCCGCCGGTCGCGCTCAGGTGATCACTGGGCCTTGGCGAGGGTCCCCAGGTACAGCTCGATGACCTTCGGGTCGGTCATGAGCGACCGGCCGGTGTCGGTGTAGGCGTTGCGGCCCTGGTCGAGCACGTAGCCGCGGTCGCAGATCTGCAGGCAGCGCCGCGCGTTCTGCTCGACCATGATGATCGAGACGCCGGTGGCGTTGATCCGCCGGCAGCGGATGAACACCTCGTCCTGGTACGCGGGGGACAGGCCCGCCGACGGCTCGTCCAGCAGCAGCACCGACGGGTCCATCATCAGCGCGCGGCCCATGGCGACCATCTGCCGCTCGCCGCCCGAGAGCGACCCGGCCTTGCCCTTGCGCCGCTCCCCGAGCAGGGGGAACAGGTCGATGACGTAGTCGAAGCGCTCCTTGAAGGTCTTCGACCGCAGGTAGACGCCCATCTGCATGTTCTCCTCGATGGTCAGCGAGGGGAACACGTTGTTGTTCTGCGGGACGTACCCGACGCCGAGCGACACCAGACGGTGTGCCGGCGCCGAGGTGATCTCCTCGCCACGCAGCGACACCCGTCCCGAGCGGACCGGGATCAGCCCGAAGAGGGTCTTCAGCAGCGTCGACTTGCCGGCCCCGTTCGGGCCGATGATGCCGACGAGCTCGCCCTCCTGCAGGTAGAAGTCGCAGCCGCGCAGGATGTTGACGCCGGGCACGTAGCCGGCGACGAGGTCGTCGGCGCGCACCAGGGCGCCCTCCGCGAGGCGGAGGTGCTCCTCGCGGGTGGCGGCCTTCTCCGCGGGGGAGAGCTCGGTGCTCCCGGCCGCGGCCTCGTCGGCGCGGGTGACGTCCTCGCCGGACTCGTCGACCTCGAACAGCGGGTCGCTCATCGCTCGGTCCTCCCGGTCGTGCCGTCGGTCCCCAGCACCTCGCCGCCGCCGTGCTCCTCCTGCGCGATCGCGGCCTCCGCCTGGGCGAGGACCCGGTCCTCCTCCTCGACGGTGAGCGGCGCGTCGTGGTGCGCCCCGAGATAGGCGTCGACGACGGCCTGGTTCTGGCTGATCGACTCCGGCGGGCCCTCCGCGATCACGCGGCCGGCGGCCATGACGACGACCCAGTCGCTGATGTCCCGGACGACGTCCATGTCGTGCTCGACGAAGATCACCGTCATGCCCTCCTCGCGGAGGTCCTTGACGTGGCCGAGCAGGCTCTGCGTCAGCGCGGGGTTCACCCCGGCCATCGGCTCGTCGAGCATGACGACCTTCGGGTCGCTCATCAGCGCACGGGCCATCTCGAGCAGTTTGCGCTGACCGCCCGACAGGGTGCCGGCGAACTCGTCCTTCTTGGCGTCGAGCTTGAACCGCCGCAACAGGTCCATCGCCTTGGCGGTGTTGGCCTTCTCCTGCGACCGCCAGATGCCGGGGACCAGGGCGCGCAGGAAGCTCTCCCCACGCTGGCCCTGGGCGCCCAGCAGCATGTTCTCCAGCACGGTCAGCCGCGACAGCGCCTTGGTCAGCTGGAAGGTGCGGACGACGCCGAGCCGGGCCACCCGGTGCGGCGCGAGCTTGCCCAGCGACTTGCCGTCGAAGGCCCACGTGCCGGTGTTGGGCTGGTCGAAGCCGGTGAGCAGGTTGAACAGCGTCGTCTTGCCGGCACCGTTGGGACCGATCAGGCCGGTGATGCCGCCGCGCTGGACCTCCAGGTGGTCGACCGACACCGCGGTCAGGCCGCCGAAGGTGCGCGTGACGTTCTCGACGACGATCGCCGGGTCGGGCTTGGCGACGCCGACCTCCCACGGGATGTCGCGCAGCGCGGCCTGGGCCAGCCGCTGGGGGGCGCGGCCGGCGGGGGCGGCGCCCTTGTGCAGCGAGGCCGCCGTCGCGCCGGTGGGCGTGTTCTCAGCGGGCATCGAGCATCACCTCTCGTCGGTCACCGAAGATGCCCTGCGGACGGAAGACCAGCAGCAGCATCAGGCCCAGGCCCACGAGCACGAACCGGATCTGTGCCACGTCGGTGGCCGACAGCAGTCCCTCCGGGATGACGCCGTTGTTGATCAGTGCCCGCAGGCCGGTGTCGGCGAACTGGATCACGAACAGCAGGATGATCGCGCCCACCACCGGCCCGAGCACCCGCGCGGCGCCGCCCAGGATGAGCACGGCGTAGGCCAGGAAGGTGTTCGCGTTCTGGAACTGGTCGGGGTTCGCGGCGCCGGTACCGATGACGTACACCATGCCACCGAGACCGCCGATCACGCCTCCGAGCACGAGCGACTGCATCTTGTAGAGGTAGACGTTCTTGCCCAGCGCGCGCACGGCGTCCTCGTCCTCGCGGATCGCCTTGAGCACGCGGCCCCACGGGCTGCGCATGAGCAGCCACACGAGCAGGCAGAGCAGGGCGACGAGCAGCCAGCCGACCAGGGCCACCCAGAGCTCACCGCCGCTCCAGCGGGTGCCGAGGACGGAGTAGCGCTGACCGGTGTCCCACGGCGCCAGGGAGACGAAGTCGCCGTTGAACGCCGAGAGGCCACGCGTGCCGCCGGTGACCTCGCTCGCCGAGACCGACCGGAACAGCAGCCGTAGTCCCTCGGCCGTGGCGATGGTCGCGATCGCCAGGTAGTCCGCGCGCAGCCGCAGGGTCGGAAGACCGAGCAGCAGCGCGAGGACGACGGTCGCCACGATGCCGACGAGGACGCCGACCCAGAAGTTGAGCCCCCACTGGGACACGGAGATGGCGATGCCGAACCCGCCGAGCATGGCGAAGGCGATCTGGCCGAAGTTGAGCAGGCCGGTGTAACCGAAGTGCACGTTGAGGCCGATGGCCAGCAGCGCGAAGAAGACGGCCTGGAAGCCGAGCGCCGACTTGCCGGCGACGGCGAAGGCGTTGAGGAGGTCGCCCATGGGTCAGCCGATCCGTGCGCGGCTGCCCAGGATCCCCTGGGGCCGGATGACGAGGATGACGATGAGGAGCAGCAGCCCGCCGACGTACTTGACGTCGTTGGGGATCACCAGCGTCGACATCTGGACGAAGACACCGACGATGACGCTGCCCACCAGGGCGCCGTAGGCCGTGCCGAGCCCGCCGAGCGTGACGCCGGCGAACATGAGCAGCAGCAGCTGGAAGCCCATGTCCCAGCGGACCTGGTCCGACAGCCCCAGCAGGACCCCGCCGAGCGCCGCGAGGGCACCGCCCATCATCCAGACGACGAGGATGACCCGGTTGACGTTGATGCCCGACGACGCGGCCAGGTCGCGGTTGTCCGCCACCGCCCGCATCGCCTTGCCGATCTTGGTGCGCTGGAGCATCACCGCGACGAGCACCAGCACGACGACCGAGATGACGATCGAGACCAGCGACTGGTTGGTCAGCCGGAACAGGCCGTAGTCGACCGCCCGCGAGGTGCCCAGCCCCTGGTAGGGGTTGGAGCCACCGCCGTAGAGGATCTGGATCAGGTAGCGCAGCAGCAGCGACAGGCCGATCGAGACGACGAGCGCGGCGACCAGCCCGGTGCCCCGGCGGCGCAGCGGCCGCCACAGGCCGAGTTCGTTGAGCGCGCCGAAGGCCGCGCCCCCGATCATCGCGATGATCGCCGCGGGCAGGAGCGGGACGCCCAGCCCGGTGTTGACCCACCAGGCGAACAGGGCGCCGATGGTGACCAGCTCGCCGTGGGCGAAGTTGGTCAGGCCGGTGGTGCCGAAGATCAGCGACAGGCCGACCGCGGAGATCGCGATGAGCAGGCCGAAGCGCAGCCCGTCGACCAGCAGCTGGATGGCCTGGATGTTGCCGCTGCCCGAGCCCTGGCTGCCGTCGTTGAGGCCGAACTGCACCGGCTGGCGCCGTCCGGCGTCGACCGTGACCGTCCGGCTGTCCTCGCCGGTGATGACGACTCCCTCGGGGAGGGAGTCGGCGTCGATGCTGACGGTGTACTGGCCGGCGCCGGGGACCTCGACGGCGAACTTGCCCTCCTCGTCGGTCTCCACGCTGTCGACCTCGTCGCCGTCGGCGGTGGCGACCGTCACCTCGATGCCCTCGATCGGGCCGCTGCGGCTGGTCTGCAGCGTGCCGACGATCGTCTCTCCCTCGGCACTCGCGATGCCGGGGACGAGCAGGGCCAGACCGGTGGCGGCCACGAGCAGCAGCAGGAGCCGCAGCAGCACCCCGCGGACGACTCCACCGGGGCCGGGGCGGATCGCGCTCCGGTGTGGCCCGGGTCGCCCCGTTGTGGCTGACGGGTGCCTCACACAACCTCCCTGGTCGTGGCGGTGCTGGGACTGGCGGTGCCGATCGTCAGGCTCGTCCAGATCGGCGTCGCGCGGGCAGTGGGGCGTGACGGTAACCCAGGCGTGTTGCGTCCCCGCTCCCTCGTCGCCTCACTGTGACCGAAGAGCGACGCGCCGACGTCCCTGTCGCGGTGATCACTCCCGTCCCAGGACCGGCGCGTCGGCGTGGCGGCCGGGGGTGCGGGGGTGCACGCTCGGCGGCACCGTCCAGGGAGGGTTCCCGTGTCAGGTACCGGCCAGCGGTCCCGCGTCGTCACGCGCACGGCGCGGCCAGACGACCTGCCCGCCGTCCTCGCGCTGGTGCGCCAGCACCGCGCCGAGGCCCACGCGGAGGGCGTCCTCACGGGTCAGACACCGGGGGCGGCCGCGGCCGCCGGGTTCCGCCGGCTGCTGGCCGATCCCGCGCACCGGGTCGTGCTCGCCGTGCTGCCCGGGGCCAACGCGGCGACGGCGTCCAGTGCGGGGGAGGTCGTCGTCGGCCTCGCGGTCCTGGGGCTGGACCCGCTCTCGGCGGTGCTCGGCGTCCCGCAGGTCACCGTCGACAACCTCGTCGTGCACCGCGAGCACCGCCGTCGCGGCGCCGGCGCCGCGCTGCTCGCGGCCTCGGCCGCCCACGCGGCGGAGGTCGGCGCCGAGCACGTCGTCGCCGCGGTCGGCGGGCACGAGGCCGAGCGGCAGCGCTTCTTCGCGCGGATGGGGTTCGCGCCGCTCACCACCCGCCGGATCGTGCCGCGCGAGACGCTGGCCCGGTCGCTGGCCGCCTGGCAGCGCGGCGGCGTCCCGGTGCCCCGCCGGGCACTCCCGAGGCGGCGCCCGGTGCCGCGGGTGCTGCCCGTGGTCGCGGAGGCCTAGGGGAGGCGCAGGGGAGACTCAGGCCGGGAGGATCGCGCAGGTCAGCCGCGCGGTGGCCGTCGTCCGGCCCCGGTCGTCGGTGACCTCGATGAGGAACGTCGACAGCGTGCGGCCGGTGCGCGCCGGCGTGCAGACGGCGGTGACCGTGCCCTTCGTGGCCGCCCGCAGGTAGCTGGCGTTGAGCTCCACGCCCACGGCCTTCCTGCCCGGCCCGGCGTTGAGCATCGCCGCCCAGGAGCCGATCGTCTCGACCAGCGAGCACGTGGCGCCGCCGTGCAGGAGCCCGAAGGGCTGCTGGTTGCCCTCCACCGGCATGGTCGCCACCATCCGCGCCGGGTCGTAGTCGACGATCGTGATGCCGAGCTTGTCGTCGAGCGGGCTGCTCGCGCTCGGGGGCAGCCAGTCCGGGGGAGCGGAGGTCACGCCCGGCACGGTAGTCGGCCCCGGTGCAGGGTCCCGGCCCGAGCTCGCGAGGGCCGGGGGGCACCGGGGTCCTTCTAGGATCGGCGGCGATGTCCGCTCCGGTCACCACCCCAGCGTCCGCCGCCCCCACGACCCCGGGGACGCGGCCACGGCTGCTGTTGCTCGACGGGCACTCCCTGGCCTACCGGGCCTTCTTCGCGCTGCCGGTGGAGAGCTTCTCCACCACGACGGGCCAGCCGACGAACGCCGTCTACGGCTTCACGTCGATGCTGATCAACGTGCTGCGCGACGAGCAGCCCACCCACCTCGCGGTGGCCTTCGACGTCGGCCGGCAGACCTTCCGCAGCGAGATCTACGCCGAGTACAAGGCCAACCGCAGCGAGAGCCCGACCGACTTCCGCGGGCAGGTCAGCCTCATCCAGGAGGTGCTCGCCGCCCTGCACATCCCGGTGATCACCGCGCCGGGCTTCGAGGCCGACGACGTCATCGCCACGCTCACCGTGCAGGCCGTCGAGCAGGACATGGACGTGCTGATCTGCACCGGCGACCGCGACGCGCTGCAGCTGGTCGGCGAGCACGTGACCGTGCTCTACCCGCGCAAGGGCGTCTCCGACCTGACCCGGTTCACGCCGGAGGAGGTCGAGGCCAAGTACGGCCTCACGCCGCGGCAGTACCCCGACTTCGCCGCCCTGCGGGGGGACCCGAGCGACAACCTGCCGAGCATCCCGAGCGTGGGGGAGAAGACCGCGGCCAAGTGGGTCCGCGAGTACGGCTCCCTCGACGAGCTGGTCGACCGGGTGGACACGGTCAAGGGCAAGGTGGGGGAGAAGCTGCGCGAGCACCTGTCCTCGGTGCTGCAGAACCGGCGGCTCACCGAGCTCGACCGGTCCGTGGCGCTCGAGCTGGGCCCCCAGGACCTCGCCGTCCGCGCGTGGGACCGCAACGAGGTGCACACCCTCTTCGACAACCTGCAGTTCCGCGTGCTGCGCGACCGGTTGTTCGCCACGCTGACCAGCGCCGAGCCCGAGGTCGAGGGCGGCTTCGACGTCACCGCCGACGACGTCCCCGCCGGCGGGCTGTCGGCATGGCTCGAGGAGCACGCCCGCACCGGGCGGACCGGCGTGGTCTTCCGCGGCACCTGGGGGCGGGGCGCCGGTGAGCTGACCGGCCTGGCGCTGGCCGCCGCCGACGACCACTCCGTCTTCGTCGACCTCGGCCCCGACCTCGACGTCGCCGACGAGCAGGCACTGGCCGCCTGGCTCGCCGACCCGGGTACCGACAAGGTCGCCCACGACGTCAAGGGCCCGCTGCTGGCGGTCTGGGCGCGCGGCTGGGACCTGCAGGGGCTGGTCAGCGACACCGCGCTGGCGGCCTACCTGGCGACGCCGGGGCAGCGCTCCTTCGACCTCGGCGACCTCTCGGTGCGCTACCTCAAGCGCGAGCTCAAGGACACCGCCGAGCCCGAGGGCCAGATGACCCTCGACGGGCTGGGACCGAGCGAGGCCGATCTGGTCGCCGAGGCCGCCCACGCCGACGTCCTCAAGGCCGTCGCGGTCAACGACCTCTCCGACGCCCTCGAGCAGGTGCTCGGCCAGCGCGGCGGCGACCACCTGCTCGGCGAGATCGAGCTGCCGCTGACGCGCGTGCTCGCCGGCATGGAACGGACCGGCATCGCCGTCGACACCGACCTCCTGCACGAGCTGCAGCGCGAGTTCGCCGAGGGGGTGGCCGCCGCGGCCGCCGAGGCCTTCGCCGTGATCGGCAAGGAGATCAACCTCGGCTCGCCCAAGCAGCTGCAGGCGGTCCTGTTCGACGAGCTCGGCCTGCCGAAGACCAAGAAGATCAAGAGCGGGTACACCACCGACGCCGACGCGCTCACCGGCCTGCTGGCCTCGACCGGGCACCCGTTCCTCGAGCACCTTCTGCGCCACCGCGACGTCACCCGGCTGCGCACGGTCATCGACGGGCTGATCCCCATGGTCGACGACGCCGGGCGCATCCACACGACGTTCCAGCAGACGATCGCCGCGACCGGCCGGCTGTCCTCGATCGACCCGAACCTACAGAACATCCCGATCCGCAGCGCCGAGGGCCGCCGCATCCGGCAGGCGTTCGTCGTCGGGCCGGGCTTCGAGTCGCTGATGACGGCGGACTACAGCCAGATCGAGATGCGGATCATGGCGCACCTGTCCGAGGACGCCGGACTCATCGAGGCCTTCACCTCCGGCGAGGACCTGCACTCCTTCGTCGCCTCGCGGGCCTACGACATCCCCATCGAGCAGGTCGACCCGGAGATGCGCCGCCGGATCAAGGCGATGAGCTACGGCCTGGCCTACGGCCTGTCCGCGTACGGCCTCGCGGCGCAGCTGCGCATCTCCACCGAGGAGGCGCGCGAGCAGATGCACGCCTACTTCGAGCGCTTCGGCGGGATCCGTGAGTACCTCGACGGCGTCGTCGAGGACGCGCGCCAGACCGGCTACACCGAGACGACGCTGGGCCGCCGCCGCTACCTGCCCGACCTGACCAGCGACAACGGGCAGCGGCGGCAGATGGCGGAGCGGATGGCGCTCAACGCCCCGATCCAGGGCTCCGCGGCCGACGTCATCAAGGTCGCCATGCTCGGCGTCGAGCGGGCCATCACGGCCGAGGGGCTGCGTTCCCGCATGCTGCTGCAGGTGCACGACGAGCTCGTGCTCGAGGTGGCGCCGGGGGAGCGGGAGGCGCTGGAGACCGTCGTCCGCCGCGAGATGGCCGGCGCCGCCCAGCTGTCGGTGCCGCTCGAGGTCTCGGTCGGTCTGGGCGCCAGCTGGGACGCCGCGGCCCACTGAGCGGCGGATCCGAGGCCGACCTGGACGTCGACTCCAGGTCGAGGGTTCTCGGGCACCCACTGACCTCGACTGGGGGGGCGTCGCTGCTCGGCCAGGCCGCTGAACGGCGACTCCCCGCGGCCGTCAGGGTCGCCGGGCATCGCCACCGGGAGGAGGGCACCCGCCACCGGGGGCGAGCCAGGTAGGACCGCGAGCGCGGGCTCTTCCGTCTGCCGACCTCGTCGGAGTCGGTGCGGAGGTGTCCGCCGTGAGCCTCACGGCTGCTCCGACCACGTCGAACAGGCGGACCTCGGGCGCACCCAGTGGGTACCCCGCGCTCCCGTGCCTCACGAACGTGGCATCGACGGACTGCTCTCCCGTCGTCCTGCCGCCACCGTGCCGCAGCAGGCGTGGTCGCCGCAGCCGCGAGGGTCAGGGTCGGTGGGCGACCAGGATCATCGTCCCGGGGACCAGGGCACCGCGGGCCGGCGACCACTGGCCCCACTCCTGCGTCCGGCCCGGCGTCCACTCCGGCTCGACCAGGTCGTCGAGGACCAGGCCCGCGCCGACGACGGCGCGCACCCAGTCGCCGACCGTGCGGTGGTGCTCGACGTAGACCGTCCGCCCCCCGCCGTCGGTCTCCACGTACGGCCGCCGGTCGAAGTAGGACGAGACGACGCGCAGGTCGTCGGGATCGGGGGAGTCCGGCAGCGGCCAGCGGAACGGGTGGTTGACCGACGCGGCGAACCGCCCGCCGGGGCGCAGCACCCGCGCCACCTCGGCCAGCGCCCCCTCGACGTCGGCCACGAACGGCAGCCCGCCGAACGCCGAGCAGACGACGTCGACGGACGCCCCGGCCAGCGGGAGTGCGCCGACGTCGGCCTGCAGCATCGGCACCCCGACACCGGTGGACCGGTTGAGCTCCGCGGCGCGGGCGAGCATCCCGCCGGAGAGGTCCAGCGCCACGACGTCGGCACCGGCCCGGCGCAGCCACCGCGAGCACGGCGCCGACCCGCAGCCGACCTCGAGCACCCGCCGCCCGGCGACGTCGCCCAGCAGGTGGGCGTCGGCCTCGCGCAGACCCTCGGGGCACCAGAGGAAGTCGACGTCGCCCAGGTCCTCGCCGTGCTCGGTGAGGTAGGCCGGCGCGGCGGCGTCCCACCAGCCCCGGTTGGCGCGGACCGACTCCGCGGATCCGGCCGGCCGGCGCTCGACCCCGCCGGCGGCGGGATAGCCGTCGGGACCAAGGGGGAGCGCGGGCGGCGGGACCATGACACGCCGATCGTGACACGCCGCAGGGGCCCTGCAGAGACCGCCCACCCAGGTGGACCCGCGTGCGCCCGCGTCCGTACCATGAGGGTGCGCCAGAGGTCTGTCAGTGCTGTCCCGCCAGGGATCGGCCCGCGCCGGCTCTCCCCGCTCCCGCGGTCACCCGGCCGCGGTACCCCCGTCCCTACGCACCCCCCGTCCGGAGCACTCGACCACATGACCTCCACTCAGGTCCGTCCCGACAGCACCCCCCAGATCGCGGTGAACGACATCGGCACCGCCGAGGACTTCCTCGCCGCGATCGACCAGACGATCAAGTACTTCAACGACGGCGACATCGTCGAAGGCGTCATCGTCAAGGTCGACCGGGACGAGGTGCTGCTGGACATCGGCTACAAGACCGAGGGCGTCATCCCCTCGCGTGAGCTGTCCATCAAGCACGACGTCGACCCCAACGAGGTCGTCAAGGTCGGCGACGAGGTGGAAGCCCTCGTCCTCCAGAAGGAGGACAAGGAGGGCCGGCTGATCCTGTCCAAGAAGCGCGCCCAGTACGAGCGCGCCTGGGGCACGATCGAGGCCAAGAAGGAAGCCGACGAGGTCGTCACCGGCACCGTCATCGAGGTCGTCAAGGGCGGCCTCATCCTCGACATCGGCCTGCGCGGGTTCCTCCCCGCCTCGCTGGTCGAGATGCGCCGCGTCCGAGACCTGCAGCCCTACGTGGGCCGCGAGCTCGAGGCGAAGATCATCGAGCTCGACAAGAACCGCAACAACGTCGTCCTCTCCCGCCGGCAGTGGCTGGAGCAGACGCAGTCCGAGGTCCGCAGCGAGTTCCTCAACAAGCTCGCCCGTGGCCAGGTGCGCACCGGCGTCGTCTCCTCGATCGTCAACTTCGGCGCGTTCGTCGACCTGGGTGGCGTGGACGGCCTCGTGCACGTCTCCGAGCTGTCCTGGAAGCACATCGACCACCCGTCCGAGGTCGTCGAGGTGGGCCAGGAGGTCACCGTCGAGGTCCTCGACGTCGACCTCGACCGCGAGCGGGTCTCCCTGTCGCTGAAGGCGACGCAGGAGGACCCGTGGCGCCAGTTCGCCCGCACCCACCAGATCGGCCAGGTCGTGCCGGGCAAGGTCACCAAGCTGGTGCCCTTCGGTGCGTTCGTCCGGGTCGACGAGGGCATCGAGGGCCTGGTCCACATCTCCGAGCTGGCCGAGCGCCACGTGGAGATCCCCGAGCAGGTCGTGCAGGTCGGCGACGAGATCCTCGTCAAGGTCATCGACATCGACCTCGACCGGCGCCGCATCTCGCTGTCGCTCAAGCAGGCCAACGAGGGCGTCGTCGGCGACGAGGAGCAGTTCGACCCCGCCGCCTACGGAATGTCCGCGTCCTACGACGACCAGGGCAACTACATCTACCCCGAGGGCTTCGACCCCGAGACCGGGGAGTGGCTCGAGGGCTACGACGAGGCCCGCGAGACCTGGGAGCGGCAGTACGCCGAGGCCCAGGCCCGCTTCGAGGCGCACCGCAAGCAGATCGCCGCGGCCCGCGAGGCCGATGCCGAGGCTGCTGCCGGGGGCAACTACACCTCCGGTGCCGAGGCCGGCCCGGAGGCCGCCACGGGCGGCACGCTGGCCAGCGACGAGGCGCTCGCCGCGCTGCGGGCCAAGCTCGCCGGCGGGGAGTGACCCGCTGACCGTCGGCTGACGGTCAGATCGACGACAGAGGCCCAGGACCCGCGAGGTCCTGGGCCTCTGTCGTGCGCGTACCTCGCCAGGAGGCGCAGGGGAGGGGGGTGCCCGCCCGCCGTCCCCGTCCGGGCGGGCACCCGGTCTCGCGGGCCCCGTCGTGCGGGGCCCGGGCTGCTAGAGGCTGAGGATGATCGCGAACGCCGAGCGCGGGCGGCCGCCGGCGGCGGCGAGCGCCTGCCAGGTGTGCCGGCCGGCCGGTGCGGCGTCGAGCAGCCAGCGCAGGAAGGTGGTGCGGCGCGACGGCGTGGCGGGCCGCACCGCGAGACGCTCCCGAACGGCAGGCAGGTCGGCCACCCGGATGCCCCCGGCGCGCTCCGCCCGGTGCCGTCCCGGGGTGCGGGGACCGGCGGGGACCGTCGCGACGGCGGTACGGGACTGCGACATCGGAGTGCCTGCCTCTCTCGGCTGCGTCCCCCTCCATGGGGAACCGACGTGGCGGACGTTAAGAGGAGTGACTGGTGTGACTGGAGCGACGCGCCGCGCCGGGCGGGCAGGTGTTACCCGTCCGTGACCGCCGCCCGCGTGCTCGTTACCGTCCGTACGTGCTGCGCATCGGGTTGACCGGCGGGATCGGGTCGGGGAAGAGCACGGTGGCGGCGCTGCTGGCCGCCCGTGGGGCGCTCGTGGTGGACGCCGACCGGATCGCCCGTGAGGTCGTCGGACCCGGCACGCCGGGACTGGCCGCCGTCGTGGCGGCCTTCGGCCCCGGCGTGCTGACCGCCGAGGGGGCGCTGGACCGTCCGGCCCTGGCCTCGATCGTCTTCGCCGATCCCGAGGCACGGGCGCGGCTGGACGGCATCGTCCACCCGCTGGTGCGGGCGCGGGCGCAGGAGCTGATCGGCGCCGCCCCGGCCGACGCCGTCGTCGTCCAGGACGTGCCGCTGCTGGTGGAGACCGGCCAGGCGGGCGCCCACGACCTCGTGCTCGTCGTCGAGGCGGACCTGGAGACGCGGGTGGCCCGGCTGGGCCTGCGCGGCCTCTCCGAGCAGGACGCCCGCGCCCGCATCGCCGCGCAGGCCACCGACGCGCAGCGGCGGGCCGTGGCCGACGTCGTCCTCGACAACAGCGGCGCCCCTGAGGACCTGGCTGCGCAGGTGGAGCGGTTCTGGGACGAGCGCGTGGCGCCGGCCTTGGGGGAGCAGCGGTGAGCCCGTGGCCGGGGACGAGAGCCCCGGGATGACGAGAGCCCCGGACCGCGAGGGTCCGGGGCTCTGCTTGCTGGTGGGCGATACTGGGTTCGAACCAGTGACCTCTACCGTGTCAAGGTAGCGCTCTACCACTGAGCCAATCGCCCGAGTCCGGTCAGCAGACCGGCCCGCTCCACCGCGCTGGTGCGAGGAGGCGAGGTGGAGACGGGATTTGAACCCGTGTAGACGGCTTTGCAGGCCGTTGCCTCGCCTCTCGGCCACTCCACCGCACACACGGGCGCCGGTCTCGCGACCAGCGCCCGAGGTCCCGAGCGGACGACGGGATTCGAACCCGCGACCCTCACCTTGGCAAGGTGATGCTCTACCAACTGAGCCACGTCCGCGTTGCTGTGTTGCTGTCTCTCCGTGTCGCTGTCGTGCAGGGGAGACGATACCCGACCCCCGGGAGGGGTTTCACTGGGGGTCCTCCTGCGGGGTCAGCGCGCTCCGGGGTCGGTGCCGCCCGAGAGGAGTGCGGCCAGCTCGTCGTCGACGTCGAGCGCCGCGGTCTCCTGCCCCGAGGACACGAGCTCCTCGGTGCGCTGGAGGAAGGCGGCCACCGTGGCGCGGGACAGCTCGAACAGCGCCTCGCCGGAGGGCGCGCGCAGGTGCAGGTACAGCACGTCGCCGCTGGTGCGGGCCGGCCAGACCCGCACGTCGCCGTCGCCGGCCGGCTGCTCCAGACCGGCGGTCAGCAGCTCCCGGCCCAGGAGCCAGGTGATGCCGTCGTCGACCGGCTCCCCGACGTCGCCGAAGCCGATCCGCACCGCGAAGGGGTCGGACGCTGCGTAGGTGAGGACGGCGGGCACCTCGGTCCAGGAGGTGGGGCCGACCAGGTACAGCGTCGTCGGGACGGAGTACCCGGGGGAGGAGCGGTGTGCCATGTCGCCTCGATCCATGTTCCGTAGAACGACCGGAACGGCCGGATGTTGCGCCGACCGGTCTCCGGGCGTGTCGCCCGTGCGGGCAGGGGCCGCCGGAGGTCACCTTCTGGACCGGTCCGGAGGCCTCGCCGGGTCGGGGCAGGGACCTCCGCTGAGGGGCACTACCCGGCGTGGTGAACCATGATGCCTCCCCGCCACGAACGCGACATGTGACGATGGGAGCCGTGACGCGTCCGGCACGACGTCCGGAGGGCGACTCCGGCGACGCGGACCTGATCGTGCGCGTGCGCGCCGGGGACCGGGGTGCCGTCGACGACCTCTACGACCGGTTCCGCCGGCCCGCCTTCGCGCTGGCCCGCCGGATCCTGGCCGACGACACCCTCGCCGAGGACGTCGTGCAGGACGTCTTCCTCACCGTGTGGCGCGACCCGCACGCCTACGACGGCGCCCGCGGCAGCTTCTCCTCGTGGCTGATGGCGATGGTGCACCACAAGGCCGTCGACGCCGTCCGCCGTGAGGAGTCCCACCGCCGCCGCCAGGCCCGCGCGGAGGACGACCTCGTGCTCAGCGCGCCCACGAGCGCCCGCGACGTCGAGGACGACGCCTGGGCCCGCCTCGTCGCCGAGCGGGTGCGCTCCGCGCTGGGGACGCTGCCGGACGCCCAGCGGGAGGCGCTGACCCTCGCCTACTACGGCGGCTACACCCAGCGGGAGGTCGCCGCCCTGACCCGCGCGCCGCTGGGCACGGTCAAGACCCGCATGCTCGCCGGGATGCGCCGGCTCAAGGAGGAGCTCGGCGCGGTCGGCGGAGCCACCGCCGGCGGCGCGCTCAGCGGTCCCGCCGCGGTCGACGGAGGTGCCCGGTGAACCCGCGCCAGGACGACCACGGGCCCTACGACGAGCTCGCCGTCGGCTGGGCGCTGCACGCGCTCGAGCCGGAGGACGAGGCGCTGTTCGGCGCGCACCTGTCCAGCTGCCCCCGCTGCACCCGGACCGTCGCCGAGACCTCCGAGGTGATGTCGGCACTGGCCGGCGACCTCCCGCAGGCCGAGCCGAGCGAGGGGCTGCGCGACGGGCTGCGTGCCGCCGTCGAGCGGACCGAGCAGCTGCCGCCCCCGGCCGGCGTCGAGCTGCCCGCCGACACGACCGCCGCCCCGCCGCCGCCCGGGGCCACCGCGGCCCCCGGCGGACGGCGCCGCAGCGACGTCCCCGCGGCCACCGGCTTCCCTGGCTACGCCCCGCCGCAGGCCGGGGCGCCCGTCCCGGAGACGCGCACCGCGTGGCGCCGGGTGCTCCCCAACGCGCTGGTCGCCGCCGCCGTGGCCGCGATCCTGGCGCTGGGCACCTGGAACGTCGTGCTCAGCTCCGCCCGCGACGAGGCGCAGGCGGCCGCGATCGAGCAGCAGCGGGTCGTCGAGTCCCTGCTGCAGCCGGGCCGCGCGACCATCGCGCCCGTCTACCGCGACGGCGACGGCGAGCAGGTGGCCACCGTCGTCGCCCGGGAGGCGCAGCTGGAGGTCGTCACCCACGGGCTGCAGGTCAACGACAGCAGCGACAGCGTGTACGTGGTGTGGGGGATGGTCGGCGAGGCGCCCGTGGCGCTCGGCACCTTCGACGTCGTGTCCCCACAAACGGACCTCCGGACCGTAGGCTCCGCCTCGACCGGGCTGGACGGTTACGTGGGGTACGCGATCAGCATCGAGTCCGGTCGTCAGGCTCCGTCGGGTCCGACGGACGTGGTGGCGAGCGGGCAGGTGACCAGCTGAGCGAACAGGACACGGTGCCACCGCCCGCGCAGGCGCGGCGGGCACGACCGACCGCGGAGGAGCGGCGGGAGCAGTACGCGGTCGACGGCCACCACAGCCTGCGGGAGCGGGTCGCCGACACCGGCTGGCGCCGGTGGCTGGGCGCCCGCCGCTCGCTCGACCACGCTTACCGCGTCTGCGTGGGCATCGTCGGCGGGCTGATCGTCGCCTTCGGCCTGGTCACCATCCCGCTGCCCGGCCCCGGCTGGCTCACCGTCATCGCCGGCCTGTTCGTGCTCGCCACCGAGTTCACCTGGGCCGAGCGGCTGCTGGAGTACACCAAGCGCAACGTGAGGGCCTGGACGGAGTGGCTGGGCCGCCAGCCGGTGTGGGTGCGGCTGGGCATCGCCGCGCTGACGGCGGCCTTCGTCTACGGCGTCGTGGTGGTCGTGCTGCACGTGATGGGCGTGCCGGACTGGGTGCCGGGGTGGGTGCCGCTCTGGCGGTGACCGTCTGGCATCATGGAAGGCGCAGCGGGCGATTGGCTCAGTGGTAGAGCGCTTCGTTCACACCGAAGAGGTCACTGGTTCGAACCCAGTATCGCCCACTCGCGCGTAGGGCCAGGTGCACCCGGAGACGGGGGAGCCTGGCCCTTCGTCGTGTCGGCTCCCACCTCCGGAGGAGAGCGGCTCAGCGGGTCCGGTAGCGCGCGTGGATCGGTCCGCTGTCGAAGGCACGCTCCTCGACCAGCGCGAGATCGAGTCGAAGGCACGCTCCTCGACCAGCGCGAGATCGAGGCGCACGCCGTCGGGGAAGAACCGCTTGCCGCCGCCGACCACGCTCGTGGTGATGAAGAGGTGGTACTCGTCCACCAGGCCGGCCGCGATCGCCTGCGCGGCGAGGTCCGGGCCGTCGACGGTGAGGTCGTGGTCGGCTGCGGCCTTGAGCTCGCGGACCGCGTCCGGGTCGAAGGTCCGCTCGATCCTGGTCTTTGCGCTCGACACCGACTCCAGCGTCGTGGAGTAGACGATCTTCTCGGCGGCCTGCCGGTCGCGCGCGTACTGCAGGACGTGCGGCGGCGGGTCGGGCTCGGTGTGCGCCCTCTCCCAGTACACCATCGTCTCGTACATGCGTCGGCCGTAGAGGTACGTGCCGACGGAGTGGAAGAGGTCGTTGACGAAGGTGTGCACCTCCGGGTCGTCGGCCCCGGTGCCGAGGCCGCCCTCCGCTGCCTCGGCGTAGCCGTCGAGCGAGGTGACCATCGAGTAGATGAGCTCGGCCATGCGTCTCCTCCGGGTACGAGGGCGTCGGTCCCTCGGTGGTCCTGGAGGCTGTGACCTGCGCAGGACCCGGAACTCAGCGGCCGCCCGGCCGGCCGGTCGCCTCACCGCCCACGCACACGGGAGGCCCGGGCTCCCTGGGGCGCCCGGGCCTCCCGCCGTCTCAGGCCGCGGGGCCGTAGGTCAGGTGGGCCACGCCGTTGCTCAGCGACTCGACGCCGAGCAGGGCCAGCTTCGTCTGCGGCCGGCCCTCGGGGAACAACCGGATGCCCGAGCCGACGGCGACCGGGTAGACGTAGAGGTGCAGCTCGTCGACCAGGCCGTCATCGACCAGACCGCGGACCAGGGTGGCGCTGCCGCTGACGTAGAGGTCGTGGTCGGCCTTGAGTGCGCGGATCCTGTCGGCGTCGTAGCCGCCGAGGGCCGTCGAGTTCCGCCACACCCCCTCGGCGTCGGTCAGCGTCGAGGAGACGACGTACTTGGTCGTGTCGTTGAAGAACGGCGCGCCCGGGTCCTCCTCGGCGGTCCGCGTCGACCAGGCGGGGGCGAACATCTCGAAGGTGGTGCGCCCGAGCAGGATGCCCGTGGCCGGCGCGGTCAGGGCGCCGATGGACGTGGCCAGGTCGTCGGGGAAGCCGTAGTCCATCGTCCACATCGGGGCGTCGACGACGCCGTCGACGGTGGTGAACTCGTGCACCCGGATGACGCCCATGTCTGTTCTCCTCGCGAGGTCGGTCGGCCGCGGTCGGCCGGTCGGTCGGTCTCGTGGGGTTAGACACTGGCCGATCTCGTTACTCATCGGTGGCGGACTCGCCGGACTGCGACGATGCGCCGGTGACCCAGGAGCCGACCGACCTCCCCGACGGCGCGCGGTGGCCCGGGCCCGACCTGCACACGCTGAGGGCGGTCGTCGAGCTCGACCTCGCCCTCGACACGGACGTGGTGGTCGACGCCGCGCACGCCGTCGTCACCGACCTCGCCGACCGGGCGTTCGGGCACGGCTGGCAGCGGTGGTACGGCGAGGCGCTGGAGGCCGAGGGGGTCACCGACCTGCGCCGGGTGCTCGCCCACGACTCCGTCGCCGAGGCGGTCCTGGCGCGGCTGCGCGACCGGATGCGCGAGGACGACGAGACGCCGGACCCGCCGTCGGAGGAGTACGGCTGGTACGCGTACCCGCCGGGTGTCAGCGCCGGGCGCGTGCAGTGGCGCCGGGCGGTCCGCCGGCGGCGGGAGAGCGCGCGGACGGCCGCGGTGCTGCCGCGTCGGCGTCGGGTGGCCGGGCGGCGCCGCCGCGGGTGAGTGGCCGATCCCTCAGGCGCCGCGGCCCGGCCCGGCGCACCATGGAGGGGATGGCACTGGACAGGGCCGCCCGCCTGGACGCGGCCGTGGAACGCGACGGCCCCACCTGCATCTGGTGCGGCCGCGCCCTCACCGAGCAGGTCCCCGCCACCACCGAGCACGTCGTGCCGCGGGTCAAGGGCGGCCCGTCGTGGTTGGAGAACGAGGTGGCCGCCTGCGGTCGGTGCAACGGCGAGCGGGGGCACACCGCGCCGGTCGAGTGGCTGGAGGAGTGCCTGCGCCGCGGCTGGCCGGCCGACGAGGCGCGGCTGGCACGGGTCCTCGCCGACCTGGCCGCGGCGATCGCCGTCCGTGGCGGGCAGCGCAAGGCCCGGCCCTACCTGGAGTCCCAGCTCCGCCGGCTGCGCAGGCGCGGCGCCCTCGCCGCCTGATCCCGCCGCCTGATCCCGCCGCCTGATCCCGTCGCCTGACCTCGTTGCCTGATCTGGCTGCCTGACCCTGCCGCCCGGCCGGCCGTAGCGTGACGGCGTGGGCACCGTCGTCGGCATCTCGGTCTACCCCGTGCGCGGCTGCGCGGGGACGGTCCTGCCCCGGGCCGACGTCGGCCCGGCCGGGCTGGCCGGGGACCGGGCGTGGGCCGTCGTCGCGGAGGCCTCGGGCGAGGTCGTGCGCGGGAAGCACGCGCCCGCGCTGGCCGGCGTCGCGGTGACCGGCGACCCGGCCGCCGACGCCGCCGCGGTCGCCGCCGTGCTGGGGGAGCCGGTGCGGCTCGAGCCGCTGGCCGGGCGTCCCGACGGCGCTGCCGCTGTGCACCTGGTCTCCCGCCAGGCGCTGGACCGGGCGGCCGCGGGGATCGTCCCGGCCGGCTGCGGCGCCGAGGACCCGCGAGCCAACCTCCTCCTCGACCTGCTCGCCGACGACGAGCGCTCGTGGGTCGGCCGGCGGCTGCGCGTGGGCTCGGCGGTGCTCGAGGTCACCCGGCTGCCGAAGCACTGCCTGGGCGTCTACGCCGAGGTGGTCGAGCCCGGGACGGTCGCCGTCGGGGACGAGGTCGTCCCGTGGAGTCGGGTGCCCGGACGGGAGGAGGGCGCTCGTTAGGCTGAGCGGTGCGCGTCCGCCCCGCCGGACGCCGTCCCGAGCACCTCGCGACCCCCAGGAGACCCCGTGTCCGCCGCGCCCCGTCCCGCCGCAACCACCCTCGTCCGGGTGCCGGCCGGGACGACGGCCGAGCAGGCGCTCAAGGACGCCGGGGTCGCGCTCAAGGGCCCCGACGGTGCGGTCGTCGTCCGGGACGCGGCCACCGGCGAACTGCGCGACCTGGCCTGGACCCCCGGCGCCGACGTCGAGGTCGAGCCCGTGCCGGCCGCCAGCCCCGAGGGCCGCGCGGTCATCCGCCACTCGACCGCGCACGTGCTCGCCCAGGCCGTGCAGGACCTGTTCCCGGGCACCCGCCTGGGCATCGGCCCGCCGGTCGAGAACGGCTTCTACTACGACTTCGACCCCGAGAAGCCGTTCACCCCGGAGGACCTGCAGGCGCTGGAGAAGCGCATGCAGCAGATCGTCAAGGCCGGCCAGCGCTTCTCCCGCCGGGAGATCAGCGACGACGACGCCCGCGCCGAGCTGGCGCACGAGCCGTACAAGCTCGAACTGATCGGTCTCAAGGGCGGCGCGGACGACACCGAGGGTGCCGACGTCGAGGTGGGCGGCGCGCAGCTGACCATGTACGACAACCTCGACCCGCGCACCGGCGAGCGCGTGTGGACCGACCTGTGCCGCGGACCGCACCTGCCGCGCACCAGCGGCATCCCGGCGTTCAGCCTGACCCGCTCGGCGGCGGCCTACTGGCGGGGCAGCGAGAAGAACCCGCAGCTGCAGCGGGTGTACGGCACCGCGTGGGAGAGCCGCGAGGCGCACAAGGGCCACCTGGAGCAGGTGGCCGAGGCCGAGCGGCGCGACCACCGCCGGCTGGGCGCGGAGCTGGACCTGTTCAGCTTCCCCGACGAGATCGGCTCGGGGCTGGCGGTGTTCCACCCGAAGGGCGGCGTCGTCCGGCGGGAGCTGGAGGCCTACAGCCGGCAGCGGCACGAGGAGGGCGGGTACTCCTTCGTCAACACCCCACACATCACCAAGGGCCGCCTCTTCGAGATCTCCGGGCACCTCGACTGGTACGCCGAGGGCATGTACCCGCCCATGCAGCTCGACGAGGAGCGCGACGCCGACGGGACCGTGCGCCGGCAGGGGCAGGACTACTACCTCAAGCCGATGAACTGCCCGATGCACAACCTGGTGTTCGGGTCCCGCGGCCGGTCCTACCGGGAGCTGCCCCTGCGGCTGTTCGAGTTCGGCACGGTCTACCGGTACGAGAAGTCCGGCGTGGTCCACGGGCTGACCCGCGCGCGCGGCTTCACCCAGGACGACGCGCACATCTACTGCACCCCGGACCAGATGGCCGGGGAGCTGCGCGGCCTGCTCGACTTCGTGCTCGGCCTGCTCGCCGACTACGGCCTGAGCGACTTCCACCTGGAGCTCTCGACCCGCAACCCGGAGAAGTCCGTGGGCTCCGACGAGAGCTGGGAGGTGGCCACCGAGGCGCTGCGCCGGGCCGCGCTCGACTCCGGCCTCGAGCTCGTGCCCGACCCGGGCGGCGCGGCGTTCTACGGCCCGAAGGTCTCGGTGCAGGCCCGCGACGCGATCGGCCGCAGCTGGCAGATGTCGACCATCCAGGTCGACTTCAACCTGCCCGAGCGCTTCGGCCTGGAGTACACCGCCGCCGACGGCTCCCGGCAGCAGCCGGTCATGCTGCACCGCGCGCTGTTCGGCTCGATCGAGCGCTTCTTCGCCGTCCTCACCGAGCACTACGCCGGCGCGTTCCCCGCGTGGCTGGCCCCGGTGCAGGTGGTCGGCATCCCGGTCACCGACGACCAGGTCGGCTACCTCACCGACGTCGCCCTGCAGCTTCGGGCCCGCGGCATCCGGGTCGAGGTCGACGACTCCGACGACCGCATGCAGAAGAAGATCCGCAACGCCAGCAAGCAGAAGGTGCCCTTCGTGCTCATCGCCGGGGCCACCGATGCCGAGGCCCGTGCGGTCTCCTTCCGCTACCGCGACGGCAGCCAGCGCAACGGCGTGCCCGTCGCCGAGGCCGTCGACGCCGTCGTCGCCTGGGTGGCGGCGCGGCACAACGCCGACCCCACCGCGGAGACCCCGCTGGAGCGGCCGTGACCGTCGGCCCGGACGGGTTCACCGTCCCCGTCTCCAGCGACGACGGCGGCCCGGCCACTGTCTTCGAGCACCTGTGGACGCCCTACCGGATGGCCTACATCCGCGGCTCGGGCAAGCCGACCGGCGAGCACGACTGCCCGTTCTGCCTCATCCCGGCGATGCCGGACGAGGACGGGCTGGTGGTGGCGCGAGGGGAGGACGTCTTCGCGGTGCTGAACCTCTACCCCTACAACGCCGGGCACCTCATGGTGGTCCCGTACCGGCACGTGCCCGACTACACCGACCTGACCGACGACGAGGTCGCCGAGTTGGGCGCGTTCACGCAGACGGCGATGCGGGTGGTGCGGCAGGTGACCGGAGCGCACGGCTTCAACATCGGCATGAACCAGGGCTCGGTGGCCGGTGCCGGCATCGCCGACCACCTCCACCAGCACGCGGTGCCGCGCTGGGGCGGCGACACCAACTTCATGCCGGTCATCGGCCTGACCCGGGTGCTGCCGCAGGTGCTCGCCGAGACCCGCGCGCTGCTGTCCGCGGCCTGGCCGGACGCCGTCCGGCCGCGACCGGCGGGGGACTGACCGTGCTGGGGTCGGGCGCCCGGGCGGCCGTCGGCCGGTTCTGGGCGCCGGTGGTGTCCCGGCTGGCCCGCGCCGGGGTGACGCCGGACGCGATCACCGTCACCGGGACGGTCGGCGCGATCACCGCGTCCGTGGTGCTCATCGCCCACGGCGTCCTCTTCTGGGGCGCGTTCGCCGTCACGGTCTTCGTGCTGCTCGACATGCTCGACGGCGCCCTGGCGCGGGCCCGCGGCGGCGGCTCGGCGTTCGGCGCGGTGCTCGACTCGACGTGTGACCGCGCCGTCGACGCCGCCGTCTTCGGGGCCCTGATCTGGTGGTACACCGGCGCCGGCGGCGACCGGCTGCTCGCGCTGCTGGCCCTCGTCGGCCTGGTCCTCGGCGTGCTGACCAGCTACATCAAGGCCCGCGCCGAGGGCGTCGGGATCCCCTGCGACGTCGGGCTGGTCGAGCGCACCGAGCGGCTGATCCTGGTGCTCACCGGGACCGGCCTCACCGGCCTCGGCCTGCCCCACGCCGTCGACGTGGGGCTGTGGCTGCTGGTGGTGGGCGGTGCGGTGACCGTCGCCCAGCGCGTGGTCGCCGTGCGCCGCGGCGCCCAGGGCAAGTCGCTGACGCCGTCGGCCCCCGCCTCGTGAGCGGTCTCCGTGCCCGGGCGGCCGCCCGGCTCACCGACCTCGGCTACGCAGCGGGCTGGCAGGCGGTCCAGCGGCTGCCCGAGCCGGTGGCCCGCGGCGCGTTCGACGCCGCCGGCCGGTACGCCGCCGGCCGCGCGGGCCGCGGCGCCCGGCAGCTGAAGGCCAACCTGCGGGTGGCCACCGGTGGGAAGCTGGCCGAGGACGAGCTCGACGAGCTCACCACCCGGGCGCTGCGCTCCTACGCCCGGTACTGGCAGGAGGCCTTCCGGCTGCCGCGGCTGCCCCGCGAGCGGATCGTGGCCGACACGGTCCACTCCGGGGTCGAGCACTTCGAGCGGGCCCGGGACTCCGGCCGCGGCCTCATCGCCGCCCTGCCGCACAGCGGCAACTGGGACGCCGCGGGCGTGTGGCTCGTCGACTGGCTCGGCGGGCCGTTCACGACCGTCGCCGAGCGCCTGGAGCCCGAGTCGCTCTTCCGGCGGTTCCTGGAGTACCGGGAGTCCCTCGGCATCCGGGTGCTCCCGCTGACCGGGGGAGAGCGGCCCAGCTCCGCCGTGCTGCGCGAGTGGCTGACCGGCGGGGGCTTCAGCTGCCTGGTCGTCGACCGCGACCTCGGGCCCGGCGGGGTCCCCGTCGACCTCTTCGGCCGGCCGACGACGATGCCCGCCGGCCCCGCGCTGCTGGCCGCCCAGACCGGCGCCGCCCTGCACCCGGCGATCTGCCGCTTCACCGACCGCGGCTGGGAGTTCGCCATCCGGCCCGAGGTGCGGGTCGACGGCCCCGGCCGGCTGCGCGACCGGGTCGCCGCGGGCATGCAGGGCGTCGCCGACTCGTTCACCGCCGACCTCGCCGTCCGCCCCGAGGACTGGCACGTGCTCGGCCGGATCTGGGCGGACGTGCCGCCGGACCCGCCGGCGGGGGAGCGCCGCTGATGCGCATCGGGCTGGTGTGTCCCTACCAGTGGGACGTCCCCGGGGGCGTCCAGTACCACGTGCGCGACCTCGCCGAGACGCTGCGCGGGCTGGGCCACCACGTCGAGGTGCTCACCCCCGCCGAGCACGAGGAGTCGCTCACCGACCCCTGGATCACCTTCGCCGGGCGGACCGTGCCGATCCCCTACAACGGCTCGATGGCCAGCGTGCAGTTCGGGCCGGTCTCCGCCGCCCGGGTGCGCCGCTGGCTGCGGGAGGGGCACTTCGACGTCGTCCACGTGCACGACCCGGCGCCGCCGTCCATCGGCCTGCTGGTCTGCATGATCGCCACCGGGCCGATCGTGGCCACCTTCCACGCCGCCAGCGTGCGGTCGAAGTGGCTGGCCGCCTGGGGTCCGGTCGTGCGGCCGTGGCTGGAGAAGATCTCCGGCCGGATCGCCGTCTCCGACTTCGCCCGCCGCCTGCAGGTCGAGCACCTCGGCGGCGACGCCGTGATCATCCCCAACGGCGTGCACGTGGGCGTCTTCGCCGACGGGCCGGCCCTGCCGGGTGCCGCGCGTGGCGTCGACGGGCCGACCATCGGGTTCCTCGGCCGCTACGACGAGCCGCGCAAGGGCCTGCCGGTGCTGCTGGCGGCGATGCGCACCGTCGTGCGCGAGCACCCCGGCGCCCGGCTGCTGGTGGCCGGCCGCGGCGACGCCGACGCGCTGCGCGAGGCGGTGGGGGAGGACGTGCGCGCGCACGTGGCGCTCCTCGGGGAGGTCTCCGAGGCCGACAAGGCCGCCTTCCTGCGCTCGGTGGACGTCTACTGCGCGCCCAACCTGCTCGGTGAGTCCTTCGGGGTGGTCCTCATCGAGGCGATGGCCGCCGGTGCGCCGATCGTGGCCAGCGACCTCGACGCCTTCGCCCGGGTCCTCGCCGACGGCGCGGCGGGGGTGCTCGTCCGCCGCGGCGACAGCGCGGCGCTCGCTCGCGCGCTGTCGGACCTGCTCGCCGACCCCGCCCGCCGGGAGGCGCTGTCGGCAGCGGGCCGGGAGGCGGCGGCCGCCTACGACTGGCAGGTGGTCGCCCGCCGGGTCCTCGCCGTCTACGAGACCGTCGTGCTGCCCGGCGCCGGCGCGGTGACCGCCACCGACGACGAGGCGTGGACACGGGTGGCCGAGGTGACCGCTCCTACTGGCGGGGTGTTGCCCTCCCTGCTGAGGCGGGTCCGGCGCTAGCGTGACCGGTCGTGACGCCCGACGCCTGGCTGCTCGCCGTGGGCGTGGTCGTGCTCCTGCTGGCCGTCTGGACGGCCTGGACGCTCACCCGGCTCCGCCGCCTCGAGGCCCGCGTGGCCCGGGCGCGGGCGGTGCTCGACGACCGGCTCCTGCAGCGCGCCGCACTGGCCGAGGACCTCGCGTCGGGCTACAGCGCCGCCCTCGGTGAGGACCGTGCGAGCCGGCTGAAGACCGCCGCGTACGAGGCCCGCGAGACGCCGGCCGGTGACCGGGAACTGGCGGAGAACGCCCTCGGCCGGGAACTGCGCGCGCTGCCGCCCGAGGTGCACGGGATCCCGCGGGCGCTGCTGGCCGACCTGGCCGAGGCCGAGGCCCGCATCGGACTGGCGCGCCGCTTCTACAACGACGCCGTCCGCGACACCGCGCTGCTGCGCACGCGGCGGCTGCCCCGGCTGCTGCGGCTGCACGCCGACCGCCCGCTGCCGCGCTTCTTCGACGTCGAGGACGGCCTGGACGCGATCACCACCGGCGCCGGCGCCCGCGGCTGAGCGGGTCGGCGTCCCCCGCCGCTCGGACGGGGCCCTCGCCCCCGCCGGTAGGATCGACCGGTGCGTCCGGGTGCCGGTGCCGGGCGCCGGGACGAGGGAGGACAGCCGTGAGCGGCCATTCCAAGTGGGCGACCACCAAGCACAAGAAGGCCGCGATCGACGCCAAGCGCGGCAAGCTGTTCGCCAAGCTGATCAAGAACATCGAGGTCGCGGCGCGCACCGGCGGCGCTGACCCGGCGGGCAACCCGACGCTCTACGACGCCATCCAGAAGGCGAAGAAGTCCTCGGTCCCCAACGACAACATCGACCGCGCGGTCAAGCGCGGCTCCGGCGCCGAGGCCGGCGGCGTCGAGTACCTGAACATCACGTACGAGGGCTACGCGGCCGGTGGCGTCGCGGTGCTCATCGAGTGCCTGACCGACAACAAGAACCGGTCGGCCTCCGAGGTGCGCACCGCGATGACCCGTAACGGCGGCTCGATGGCCGACCCGGGCTCGGTGTCCTACCTGTTCACCCGCAAGGGCGTCATCGTCGTGCCGCAGGCCGGCGGCGTCGACGAGGACACCGTGCTGATGGCGGTCCTCGACGCCGGCGCCGAGGAGGTCCGCGACCTCGGCGACACCTTCGAGGTCGTCTGCGAGCCCGGTGACCTGGTCGCCGTCCGCACCGCGCTGCAGGACGCCGGCATCGACTACGACTCGGCCGAGGCCGGCTTCGTGCCCAGCGTCACCGTCGAGCTCGACGAGGAGGGCGCCGGCAAGGTGTTCCGCCTCATCGACGCCCTCGAGGACTGCGACGACGTGCAGAACGTCTACGCCAACTACGACGTCCCCGACGAGGTCATGGCCAACGTCGGGTAGGTGGCCGCCGAGCCTTCCCCCGGGGCGTCCGGCCGGACGCCCCGGGTCCTCCCGAACGCTCCCGACGGCGCCCCGGACTCCGGTCGCAGCCCGCGTGCTGCCGCGTGTTGCGTCCCGGTGCCGTCGTCGGGGACGGTTACGGTGACCGTCGAACACGCGTTCGGTGAGAGGGGGAGCGGGCATGCGGGTGCTCGGCATCGACCCGGGGCTGACCCGGTGCGGCTGGGGTGTGGTCGACGGCCGTCCCGGCGCGCGCCCGGCCGCCGTGGGCGTCGGCGTGATCCGCAGCTCCGCGGAGCTGGACCTCGAGCTGCGGCTGCTGGAGCTGCACACCCAGGTCACCGCGCTGCTGCGTGAGCACCGGCCCGACGTCGTGGCCATCGAGCGGGTGTTCACCCAGAACAACAAGGGCACCGCCACCGGCACCGCGCAGGCCGCCGGGGTCGCCGCGCTGGCGGCGGCGCAGGCCGACCGCCCGGTCGCCTGGCACACGCCCAGCGAGGTCAAGGCGGCCATCTCCGGCAACGGCCGGGCGGACAAGGAGCAGGTCACCCTCATGGTCACCCGGGTGCTGGGCCTGGCGTCGGCCCCCAAGCCGGCCGACGCCGCCGACGCCCTGGCGCTGGCGGTCTGCCACGTGTGGCGCGGCCCGGCGCAGCAGCGGCTGGAGGTCGCCGCGATCGCCGGCGGCATCGGCGCACCGGTCGTGCAGCGCACCCTGCCGCGCTGGCAGGGGGTGTCCCGGTGATCGCCTCGGTCAGCGGCCGGGTCGCCGCCGTCTCTCCCGACGGCGCGGTGGTCGAGGTCGGCGGGATCGGCCTGGCGGTGCAGTGCACCCCGGGCACCATCGCCCGGCTCACCGTGGGGGACGACGCCCGCCTGGCCACCAGCCTGGTCGTGCGCGAGGACTCCCTCACCCTCTACGGCTTCGCCGACGACGACGAGCGGCAGCTGTTCGAGCTGCTGCAGACCGCCAACGGCGTCGGCCCCCGGCTGGCGCAGGCGGTGCTGGCCATCCACCCGCCGCGGGAGGTCCGGCGCGCGGTCTCGATGGCCGACGTCAAGGCGCTGATGCAGGTCCCGGGCATCGGCAAGAAGGGCGCCGAGCGGCTGATCCTCGAGCTGCGCGACCGGCTGGGCGCCACCACCACCGACACGCAGCTCGACGGCCCGCCGGTCGCCGGCGCCGCGCCGATCACCGCCGTGGCGCCCTGGCGCGACCAGCTGTCCTCGGCACTGGTCGGGCTCGGCTGGTCCACCCGCGAGGCCGACACCGCGCTCACCGCGCTGGCACCGGTCGCCGACGAGCAGCTCGCAGGCACCGGCCGGGTCGACGTCGCGTCGCTGCTGCGGCAGGCCCTCCAGCTGCTGGGCCGGTCGTGAGCGCGCCGTTCGACCGGTCGCTGACCGGCGAGCTGGAGTCCGGGATCAGCCGCGACTTCGCCGTCTCGCCGCAGGCCGGCGACGAGGAGCGGGTCGTCGAGTCGGCGCTGCGGCCGCACTCGCTGCACGACTTCATCGGCCAGCCCAAGGTGGCCCGCCAGCTCGCGCTGGTGCTCGAGGGCGCCAAGCGCCGGGGCCGGCCGCCGGACCACGTGCTCCTGTCCGGCCCGCCCGGGCTGGGCAAGACCAGCCTCGCGCTCATCATCGGGTCCGAGCTCGGCACCGCGGTGAAGATCACCAGCGGCCCGGCCATCGAGCGCTCCGGCGACCTCGCGGCGATGCTGTCCAACCTCGGCCCCGGCGACGTGCTGTTCATCGACGAGATCCACCGCATCGCCCGGCCGGCCGAGGAACTGCTGTACATGGCGATGGAGGACTTCCGCGTCGACGTCGTCGTCGGCAAGGGGCCCGGCGCCACGGCCATCCCGCTGGAGATCAACCCGTTCACCCTCGTCGGGGCGACCACCCGGGCCGGGCTGCTCACCGGGCCGCTGCGCGACCGGTTCGGCTTCGTCGGGCAGATGGAGTTCTACGAGCCCGCCGAGCTGCAGCAGGTGCTCGCGCGCAGCGCCGCGCTGCTCGGGGTCGAGCTCACCGACGACGGCTCGGCGGAGATCGCCGGCCGCTCGCGGGGGACGCCGCGCATCGCCAACCGGCTGCTGCGCCGGGTCCGCGACTACGCCGAGGTCGAGGCCGACGGTCGGGTGACCCGCGCCGTCGCCCAGGCCGCGCTGGCCCTCTACGACGTCGACGACCTGGGCCTGGACCGCCTGGACCGCGCGGTGCTCGAGGCGCTGGTCATGCGCTTCTCCGGCGGGCCGGTCGGCGTCTCCACGCTGGCGGTGGCGGTGGGGGAGGAGTCGACCACCGTCGAGGAGGTGTGCGAGCCGTTCCTCGTGCGCGCCGGGCTGCTCGCCCGCACCCCGCGCGGGCGGGTGGCCACCGAGGCGGCCTGGCTGCACCTCGGCCACCCGGTGCCGCGCGGCGGGATCCCCCTCGGTGGTGTCACAGCCGTCCCGCGTGACCCGGGGGCGTCGTCGGAACCGCTCTTCGACGCCTAGACTCATCGCCGCTGGCGCGCAACTCGGCCCATCCCAGGGCCGACCGGTCCCGGCCGCGCGATCCCGTGTCGGCGTGGGCCGGTGCCCGCGCGCCACGACCGACGTACCCGAGCGGTCCCGACCCGGGCCGCACCGACCGCGTGCAGCCTGCGCGGTAGAGAGGCACTCCCGTCGTGGAACTGTTCCCCCTGCTCCTGCTCGCGCTGGCGTTCGTGGCACTCATCGTGCTGCCGGCGCGGGCGCGCAAGCGCCAGCAGACCCAGACGCAGTCGGCGCTGGCGATCGGCGTGCCGGTCACCATGGCCGGCGGCGTGTACGGCACCGTGGCCGGCCTCGCCGACCCGGCCACCATCCAGGTCGAGATCGCGCCCGGCGTCGTCGTGACCTACGCGCGGCAGGCGGTGATCCAGGTGCGCCCGGCAGCCGGCGAGGTGCCCGGCCCGCTCGTGAACGGGGAGACCGTGGTCGACCCCACCGTGGACGAGCCCTCCGCCCGGGACGACCGTCCCGGTGACGGCCCGTCCGGCAAGACCCTCTGACGGAGGACCCGTGGCCAACCGCGCCCTGCCCGCCCGCCGTTACTTCGGCGCGCTGGTCCTGATCATCGCCGCCCTGTACGGCCTGATCTTCTCCACCGGCTCCGACCGCACCCCCCAGCTCGGCCTGGACCTGCGCGGCGGGACGACGGTCACGCTCACCGCCCGCACCCCCGACGGGCAGGCGCCGGCGCCCGAGGACCTCGAGCTGGCCCGCCAGATCATCGAGCAGCGGGTCAACGGCCTGGGCGTCGCCGAGGCCGAGGTGGTCACCGAGGGCGACGCCAACATCGTCATCTCGGTGCCCGGCGACGACGGCGAGCAGGCCCGCGAGCTGGGCCAGACCGCGCAGCTGCGGTTCCGTCCCGTGGTGACCGGTCCCGAGGCCGCCGCGCCCGCGGAGTCCACCGACAGCGCGTCGCCGAGCGACCCCGCGACGGCCACCGACGGCGCGACCCCCACCGACCCCGCCGCCCCCACCGACCCCGCCGCCCCCACGGACGCGGCGACCCCCACCGACGGCGCGACCCCCACCGACGCCGCGACCCCCACCGACGCCGCGACGGCCACCGACGCCGCGACCCCCAGCGACGGCGCGGTGAGCGACCCGGCGCTGGACACCGACCGCCCGGCGGTGACGCAGGAGGAGGCCGCCGCGCAGTACGCGACGCTGACCTGCGACGCCACGGACACCACGAGCGAGGTCGCCCGTCCCGACGACTTCGTCGCCGCCTGCAGCGAGGACGGCTTGTCCAAGTACCTGCTCGGCCCGACGATCATCGAGGGCACCGACATCGCCGACGCCAGCGCCGGCACGCAGCAGACCACCGGCGAGTGGGTCGTGCTGCTGGACTTCAACTCCGAGGGCCGCAACACCTGGGCGCAGTACACCGCCGCCAACGTCGGCAGCAACGTCGCCTTCACCCTCGACGGCCGGGTGGTCTCCGCGCCCACCATCCAGGGCGCCATCAACGGCCAGACGACCATCACCGGCTCGTTCGACCAGGCCAGCGCCGAGGAGCTGGCCAACCAGCTGCGCTACGGCGCCCTGCCGCTGACCTTCCAGCAGGCGACCGCGCAGTCGATCTCCACCGAGCTCGGCGCCGAGCAGCTGGAGGCCGGCCTCATCGCCGGCGCCATCGGCATCGCGCTGGTGTTCGTGTACGCGCTGGTCTACTACCGGCTGCTCGGCCTGGTGATGATCGTCAGCCTGCTGCTGTCGGCGGTCGTGGTCTACGCCAGCCTGGTGCTGCTGGGCCGGGAGATCGGCTTCACGCTGAGCCTCGCCGGCATCGCCGGGTTCATCGTGTCCATCGGCATCACGGCGGACTCGTTCGTCGTCTACTTCGAACGGCTCAAGGACGAGATCCGCGAGGGCCGGACCCTGCGCTCGGCGGTGCCGCGCGCCTGGGTCCGCGCCCGCCGCACGATCCTGTCGGCCGATGCGGTCAGCTTTCTCGCCGCGGCGATCCTGTACTGGCTGGCCATCGGTGACGTGAAGGGCTTCGCGTTCACCCTCGGCCTGTCCACGGTCCTCGACCTGGTCGTCGTCTTCCTCTTCACCCACCCGCTGATGGCCGTGCTCGCCCGGTTCCGCACCTTCGGCACCAGCCGGTTCTCCGGCCTGGGCCAGGTCGACCGCTCCCGGCGCTCGGCCGCGCCGTCCGTGCGCGCCGAGCGCGAGCTGGTCGGCGCCGGGTCGGGCGCCCGCGCGTCGCAGGACAGGAGCCAGGCATGAGCGACCGCCGCAACGACACCGAGCACGAGACCGAGACCCCGGTGCCGGTGGGCACCGAGGCCGACGAGGCGCGCGCCATCGACGCCGACGCCGACGCTGCCGACGACGCGGCCGAGGCCGCCGACGACGCCGCGCTCGCCGACGCGGGCCTGCCGGCCGAGGGCGGCTCCCGCGGCCGGCCGAAGCGGGCCTCGCTGGCGCACCGCCTCTACAACGGCGAGGCCGGGCTCGACGTCGTCGGCCGGAGCAGGCTCATCTACAAGGTCACCGCGGTGGTCGTGCTGCTCTGCATCGCCTCGATGGTCTTCCGCGGCTTTAACTTCGGCATCGACTTCGCCGGCGGCAACAGCTTCCGGCTGCCGGGCACCACCGAGCAGCTCGAGCAGGTGCGCCAGGCCGCCACCGACGCCGGCGCGGACGTCGCCTCCGCCCAGGTGGTCGGCGGGGGCGAGATCCTGCTGCGCACCGGCGGGCTGGACAACGACGGCGAGCGGGCCGTCGTCGACGCGGTCGCCACGGCCGCCGGCGTCGACACCGACCAGGTCAGCCCCGAGTCGGTGAGCGCCGAGTGGGGCCAGGACATCACCGACCAGGCGCTGATCGCGCTGGTGGTCTTCCTGGTCGCCGTCGTGCTGTTCCTCGCCATCCGGTTCCAGCCGAAGATGGCCATCGGGGCCATCGCGGCGCTGATCCACGACCTCGTGGTCACCGCCGGCGTCTACTCGCTGATCGGCTTCGAGGTCACGCCGTCAACGGTCATCGGCCTGCTGACCATCCTCGGCTTCTCGCTGTACGACACCGTCGTCGTCTTCGACAAGGTCGACGAGAACACCCGCGGCCTGTCCTCGGGCGCCCGGATGACCTGGGGCGAGGCGGCCAACCTGGCGGTCAACCAGACCCTCATGCGCTCGATCAACACCTCGGTCATCGCGCTGCTGCCGGTGGCCGGGCTGCTGTTCGTCGGTGCCGGCCTGCTCGGCGTGGGCACGCTCAAGGACCTCGCGCTGGTGCTGTTCGTCGGGCTGGCGGCGGGCGCGTACTCGTCGATCTTCCTGGCCACCCCGATCGTCGCCGACCTCAAGGAGCGCGAGCCCGAGCAGCAGGCACTGCGCCGCCGGGTGCTCGCCCGGCGGTCGGCCGCCGCCCGCCAGGGCACCCGCGCCGCGGCCGGCCCGGTCGCCAGCGCCCGCCGCGCCCGCGGCGCCGCCCGCGGCGGGGTGGCCCTCGCCGAGCGGGACGCCGGGTCGCTCGGTCCCGCGCGCGCCGACGTCGTCGTGGAGTCACCGGCCACGGTCGGCCCCGACGCGGGCCGCCCGCACGGCGCCACGGCCGCCCCGCGCCCGGGCGTCCGCCCGCAGCGGCCCGGTGGGGGGAAGAGGCGCCGGTGAGCACGGCCGAGGCGCTGCCACCCCTCGACGAGGTCATCGCCGGCCTGGCCGTCGACGTCCCGGACTTCCCGGAGCCCGGCGTCGTCTTCCGCGACCTGACGCCGGTGTTCGCCGACGGCCCGGCCTTCCGCCGGATGGTGGAGGGGCTGGCCGCGCCGTCCTTCGTCGACCCGCGGGCGGCGGCGGTCGCGCACACCGACGACGGCCCGTCCGGCGACCCCGGCTTCGACGTCGTCGTCGGCGTGGAGGCCCGCGGCTTCCTGCTGGCCGCCGCGGTCGCGCTGCACACCGGCGTGGGCGTCGTCCCGGTCCGCAAGGCCGGCAAGCTGCCGCGCGCGCGGATCGCGGCGGACTACGCGCTGGAGTACGGCACCGCCACCATCGAGATGCACACCGACTCGCTGCGCCCCGGTCAGCGGGTGCTCCTGGTCGACGACGTCCTCGCCACCGGCGGGACGCTGGCGGCCGCGGTGGCCCTGGTCGAGCAGCTCGGCGGGGTGGTGACGGCCGTGTCGGTGGTGATCGAGCTGGCTGCCCTCGGCGGGCGCCAGCGGGTCGCCCCGCACGCCGTGCACACCCTCTGGACCACCTGAGGGGGAGCTCTCCCGCCCGGCGTGGGCTCGCGCCGACCCGGCGCGGCTAACATGGTCAGGGTCCGTCCTCCGCCGCCCACGCAGGAGTCGCCGTGGCCCCCGACGCGCCCGCCGCCCGCGTGGCTGCCGCGCGGCCCGAGGGCGACACCGTCCCGGAGAGCACCGCCCCGGACGGTACCGGCCTGTCGCAGGAGCAGCGCGTCCCGCTGCCGTCCCGCCCGCTGGTCCGCCGTCCTGACGACGTCGGCAGCGAGCCGCCGGAGGAGGGTGCGTCCGGCGCTCCCCGCCCCCGCCGCGTCCGCGACCGGCTGGCCCGCCGCATCGTCGCCGGGCAGCGCAGCGAGGTCCGGCCGGTGCTCGAGCCCCTGGCGGCGCTGCACCGGCAGAGCCACCCCAAGGCCGACCTGGCGCTGCTGCAGCGGGCCTACGACGTCGCCGAGGCCGCGCACGCCGCCCAGAAGCGCAAGAGCGGCGATCCCTACATCACCCACCCGCTCGCCGTGGCCACGGTCCTGGCCGGGCTCGGGATGGACACGACCACGCTGGTCGCCGCGCTGCTGCACGACACCGTCGAGGACACCGGCAAGACGCTCGAGGCGATCAGCTCCGACTTCGGCCCCGAGGTCGCCCACCTCGTCGACGGCGTCACGAAGATCGACCGGGTCAAGCTGGGGGACGCCGCCCAGGCCGAGACGATCCGCAAGATGATCGTCGCGATGGCCCGCGACCCGCGGGTGCTGGTCATCAAGCTCGCCGACCGGCTGCACAACATGCGCACGCTGCGCTTCCTCCCGCCGGAGAAGCAGGAGAAGAAGGCGCGCGAGACGCTGGAGATCCTCGCCCCGCTGGCCCACCGCCTGGGCATGAACACGATCAAGTGGGAGCTCGAGGACCTCGCCTTCGCCACGCTGTACCCCAAGCGCTACGACGAGATCGTGCGCCTGGTGGCCGAGCGGGCGCCGTCGCGGGACACCTACCTCGCCGAGGTGACCACGTCGGTCACCGAGCAGCTCAAGGCCGCCAAGATCGAGGCCGTCGTCACCGGCCGGCCCAAGCACTACTACTCGATCTACCAGAAGATGATCGTCCGCGGCCGGGACTTCACCGACATCTGGGACCTCGTCGGCATCCGCATCCTGGTCGACACCGTGCGCGACTGCTACGCCGCGCTGGGCATCATGCACGCGCACTGGCAGCCGGTGCCCGGGCGGTTCAAGGACTTCGTCGCGATGCCGAAGTTCAACATGTACCAGTCGCTGCACACGACGGTGATCGGGCCGCAGGGCAAGCCGGTCGAGCTGCAGATCCGCACGCACGACATGCACCGCACCGCCGAGTACGGCATCGCCGCGCACTGGAAGTACAAGGAGAACGCGCGGCAGGGCGGCAAGCCCGGCCCCGGCGAGTTCGGCGCCACCAAGGTCGGCTCGCCCGACGACATGCTGTGGCTGCGCCAGTTGCTGGACTGGCAGCGCGAGGCCCAGGAGCCCGGCGAGTTCCTCGAGACCCTGCGCTACGACCTCGGTCCGCAGGAGGTCTTCGTCTTCACGCCCAAGGGCGACGTGGTGAGCCTGCCCGGCGGGGCGACGCCGGTGGACTTCGCCTACGCGGTGCACACCGAGGTCGGCCACCGCTGCATCGGCGCCCGGGTCAACGGCACGCTGGTCAGCCTGGACAGCACGCTGTCCAACGGCGACGTCGTCGAGATCTTCACCTCCCGCTCGCCCACGGCCGGCCCCTCCAAGGACTGGCTGACCTTCGTCGGCTCCTCCCGCGCGCGGACCAAGATCCGCCAGTGGTTCACCAAGGAGCGCCGCGACGACGCGGTCGAGGCCGGCAAGGAGGCCCTGACCCGGGCCATGCGCAAGTCCGGCCTGCCGCTGCAGCGGCTGCTGGGCGGCGAGGCGCTGGTCACGCTGGCCAAGGACCTCCGCCACGCCGACGTCACCGCGCTCTACGCGGCGGTGGGGGAGAACCAGATCTCCGCGGCGTCGGTGGTCGAGAAGCTGATCACCGCGCTCGGCGGCGCCGAGGGTGCGGTCGAGGACATCGCCGAGACCGCGATCCCCACCCGCCGCCCGTCGCACCGGCGCTCGGCCACCGGCGACCCCGGCATCGTCGTGCACGGGATGAGCGACGTCTGGGCCAAGCTCGCCAAGTGCTGCACCCCGGTGCCCGGCGACGACGTCCTGGGCTTCGTCACCCGCGGTGGCGGGGTGAGCGTGCACCGCACCGACTGCACCAACGCCGCCGACCTGCGCCGCAAGAGCGAGCGCCTGGTGGAGGTCGAGTGGGCCAGCCAACCCGGCTCGGTGTTCCTCGTGTCCATCCAGGTCGAGGCGCTCGACCGGCACCGGCTGCTCTCCGACGTCACCAAGGCACTGGCCGACGAGCGGGTCAACATCCTCTCGGCGTCGGTGCAGACCAGCCGCGACCGGGTGGCGGTCAGCCGGTTCACCTTCGAGCTGGCCGACCCGGCGCACCTCGGTGCGGTGCTGCAGACGGTCCGCAACGTCGAGGGCGTCTTCGACGTCGAGCGCGTCACCGCCTGAGCGCCACCACCGCGTAGAGCGGGTCGCCGCGGCCGGGGCGGGTGCGCAGTGAGACCTCCGGCTCGCCGAACAGCCCGGTGCGCCGCACGAGCTCGGCCACGAGTGCGCCGTGCTGCTCGTCGGTGGTGGCCAGCCAGCCGTGCACGGCCTTGGTCGGGAAGCACCGGTTGGAGAACGTGATCGCCAGCGGTCCGCCCGGCCGGAGCACGCGCCCGGCCTCGGCGAGCACCTCGATGGGCCGGGTCAGGTAGTCGATCGACACGCAGCACACCGCGGCGTCGACGTCGCCGTCGGGCAGCGGCAGCGTGGGGTCGGTGTTCAGGTCGCGCACGATCCGTTCGGTGGCCGCGGTGTTGGCAGCGAGCTCCGCGGCGTTCATGCCGAGCACCACCAGCTCGGCCGGCGGCGTGCGGAAGTGCGAGATCCACGACGACATGAGGTCGAGCACCCGGCGGGGGACCGGCGAGGACCCGTCGATGCCGAGCTCGGCGTAGAGGTCGCCGACCGCGGCGATCGCGGCGTCGTCGATGTGGGTGACCAGCCGCGGCGGGCCGTAGAACAGCGTGTCGGGCCCCTCGTCGTCGCGGGCGAAGAAGCCGGGCGGGAAGCCCCGGTAGGGGTCGGTCACTGCAGCGGGGTCATCGCGGTCACGGTCACCGGGACCGTGGGGGCGCCGCCGCCGGGGGAGGGGTCCAGCGAGCCGTCGTTGCCGTTGGCGGCGACGACGTCGAGCACCGCCAGGCCGGCGTCGTCGACGGTCCCGACGACGGTGTAGTCCGGCGGCAGCTCGCTGTCGCCCCACACGAGGAAGAACTGGCTGCCGTCGAGGCCCTGCCCGCTGTTGGCCATCGCGATCGTGCCGCGGGGGTAGGTCTCGGTGCCGTCGACCTCGGTGGGGAAGGCGTAGGTGGGCCCGCCGGCGCCGGTGCCGGTGGGGTCGCCGCACTGCAGCACCTGCAGGCCCGCGGTGTCGACCTCGCGGTGGCAGGGCGAGCCGTCGAAGTAGCCGAGCCCGGCCAGGTGGACCAGGCTCGCCGACGCGCACGGGGCGCCGGCCCGGTCGAGGGTGAGCACCAGCTCGCCCAGGCCGGTGGTCATCCGCAGCGCCGCGGTGCCCTCGGCGGGCACCTCGTCGTCGGGCGGGGAGACCTCCACGGCGTAGGGGTTGCCCGAGCGGGCGGCGACCCACTCGCAGGACACCGTCGCGCTGCCGCCGTCGGTGTCCTCCGGAGCGGCCTCGGTGCCGCCGGGGACCGGCGACGCCGACCCGCTCACGGTGCCGGTGCAGGCGGTGAGCGCCAGCAGGGCGCCGGCAGCCGTCCCGAGGACGCGGCCGGCGCCCGCCCGCGCCGGCCTCATGCGACGACGGTCATCGAGGTGATGGTCACCGGGAGGTTGGGCGCGCCGCCGCCGGGGCTGGGCTCGAAGGAGCCGTCGTTGCCGGCCGCCGCGATGGTGTCGAGCACGGCCAGGCCGGCCTCGTCGACGGTGCCGACGGCGGTGTAGTCCGGCGGGAGCTGGGTGTCGACGAAGCACAGGAAGAACTGGCTGCCGGTGGAGCCGGGCTGGCCGCTGTTGGCCATGGCGATCGTCCCGCGCGGGTAGGTCGTCTCCGGCGTGACCTCCTCGGCGAACGTGTACGAGGGGCCGCCGGAGCCCGAGCCGGTCGGGTCGCCGCACTGCAGCACGCCGAAGGTGGGCTGGTTGACCTCGCGGTGGCAGATGCTGCCGTCGAAGAACTGCACCGAGGCCAGGTAGGCGAAGCTGGCCGCCGCGCACGGCGCCCCGGCACGGTCCAGGGTCAGCGGGATGTCGCCCTGGTCGGTCGACATCAGCAGCCCCACGGTGCCGCTGGCCGGCGTCGAGGCCGGGTCGGGCGGTGTGCCGACGTCGGTCAGGCTCGGGTTGCCGGACGTGTCGGGGGCGTAGGTGCAGGTGACCGTGCCGTCGGCGTTGGTGACCGCGGGAGCCGCGGTGGCCTCGGTGTCCTCGGTGGCGGCGGCCGAGCTGCTGCTGGCGGCGGCCTGGGCGTCGTCGTCGCCCCCGTTGAGCCCGGCCACGAGGGCCACCGCCCCGGCGACGAGGACGACGGCGACGACGGTCACGACGACGAGCAGGTTGCGGCGGCGCTTGCGGGCCATCTCGGCGCGCTTCTCGAGCTGTCGCTGCAGGCGGCGCTGGGCGGCGAGACGCTGCTGCTTGTTGGTCGGCACGGGGTCGGGCACTCCTCGGACGGACGACGTGTTCCGCGGGGCCGGGTCGCGGCTCCGGCCGCGTCCCGCGGTCAGCCCGCTGGTCGATGCGCGAGTGTAGGTGGCGCTCCTGTGGACGCCCGGTTGCCGGACCGGAGGGCCCCTGATCACCCGCGTAACCTGCACGGGTGCTCATCCGCTCGTTCCCGGCCGGCGCCTTCGGCACCAACTGCTACGCCGTCGCTCCCGGGCGTGGCCAGGAGTGCGTCGTCGTCGACCCGGGCATGGACGCGGTGGAGCCGCTGGCCCGGATGCTCGCCGAGGACGGCCTCAAGCCGGTCGCCGTCGTGCTCACCCACGGCCACCTCGACCACACCTTCTCCGTGCTGCCCGTCTGCGAGGGCTACGACATCCCGGCCTACCTGCACCCGAGCGACAACGGGATGCTCTCCGACCCCGCCCGCTGGCACGGCCCGGCGCTCGCGCCGCTGATCACCGGCGTGCGCCTGCCCGACCCCTCGGAGGTCCGCCGGCTCGACGACGGCGCGGTGCTCCCGCTGGCCGGCGTGGAGCTGACCGTCCGCCACGCGCCCGGGCACACGCAGGGCTCGGTGGTGTTCTCCCTCGACCTCGGCAGCGAGTTCGACGGTGCGCCCGGACTGCTCGCCGGCGACGTGCTCTTCGCCGGGTCGGTCGGCCGGGTGGACCTGCCCGGCGGCTCGTGGGAGGCGATGCTCACCTCGCTGCGCGACGTCGTCCTGCCCCTCGACGACGCCACCGTCGTGCTGCCCGGCCACGGCCCGGCGACGACGATCGGCCGCGAGCGGGCGACCAACCCCTACCTGGCCGAGGCCGGGGCAGCGGCCCCGAAGGGCCGCGGCCTGTGACCGGCCTGAGCGCACCAAAGGGGACGTTCGACGTCCTGCCCCCGGACTCGGCCCGCTTCCTCGCCGTCCGCGACACCCTGACCGCGCCGCTGCGGCGGGCCGGCTACGGCTACGTCGAGACGCCGGTCTTCGAGGAGACCGCGGTCTTCTCCCGCGGCGTCGGGGAGTCCACCGACGTCGTGACCAAGGAGATGTACACCTTCGACGACCGCGGCGGCCGCTCGCTCACCCTGCGCCCGGAGCTCACCGCCGGGCTCATGCGGGCCTTCATCGAGCACCGCCTGTTCTCCGGGGCGCTGCCGGTCAAGCTGTGGACGGTCGGCTCGGCGTTCCGCTACGAGCGCCCGCAGGCCGGCCGGTACCGGCACTTCACGCAGGTCGACATGGAGGCGCTCGGGGTCGACGACCCCGCGCTGGACGCCGAGGTCGTGGCGCTGGGCGTGCAGGGCTTCCGCGACCTCGGGCTCAGCGACTTCGAGCTGCTGCTGACCTCGCTCGGCGACGCCACCTGCCGGCCGCAGTACCGCGAGCTGCTGGTCGCCCACCTCGAGAAGATCGACCTGGACGAGGAGACCCGGCGCCGGGCGGCGATCAACCCGCTGCGGGTCCTCGACGACAAGCGGCCCGAGGTGCAGGCCCAGCTCGACGACGCGCCGCTGATGGTCGACCACCTGTCGGACTCCACCAGGGCGCACTACGACGCCGTCCGCCAGCACCTCACCGACCTCGGCGTGACCTGGACCGAGGCGCCCAGGCTGGTGCGCGGCCTGGACTACTACACGAAGACGACGTTCGAGTTCGTGCACCACGGCCTCGGCGCGCAGTCGGCGATCGGCGGCGGCGGGCGCTACGACGGGCTGTCGGCGGCGCTGGGCGGGCCGGACGTGTCGGGCATCGGCTACGCCGTCGGCGTCGACCGGACGCTGCTGGCGGTGCAGGCCGAGGGGCTCGACGTCGCGGCGGCCGCCGGGGTGCGGGCGTTCGTCGTCCCGCTGGGGGCCGAGGCCAAGCGGCTGGCGGTCCGGCTGGTCGGGCAGCTGCGGTCGGCCGGCGTGTCCGCGGACACCGTCTACGGCGACCGCGGCCTCAAGGGCGCCATGAAGGCCGCCGACCGGTCGGGGGCGACGCACGCCGTCGTCGTCGGCGAGCGGGACCTGGTCGACGGCGTCGGCCAGCTGAAGGACCTGCGCACGGGGGAGCAACGCGCCGTCCCCGTGGGTGACCTGTTCGAGGCGCTGAAGGCTGCGGTGAGCATCTGATGGAGACCCGACCCCTCGGACGGACCGGCGCGGACGTGAGCGTCGTCGGCCTGGGCACCTGGCAGCTGGGCGGTGACTGGGGCGACGTCGGCGAGCAGACCGCCGGCGACGTGCTCGACGCCGCCCTCGACGCCGGCGTGACGCTGCTCGACACCGCCGACGTCTACGGCGACGGGCGCAGCGAGGAGCGCATCCGCAAGGCGCTGGCCGCCCGGCCGGACCGGCCGTTCGTGGCCACCAAGGCCGGCCGGCGCGCCGACCCGTTCGAGGCCGGGCAGTACAGGGCCGAGAACCTGCGGGCGTGGATCGACCGGTCGCGGCGCAACCTCGGCGTCGAGACCCTCGACCTGGTGCAGCTGCACTGCCCGCCGACCGCCGTCTACTCCGACCAGCGGGTGTACGACGCGCTGGACTCCTTCGTCGCCGACGGCGCGATCGCGGCCTACGGCGTCTCGGTGGAGACCGTCGCCGAGGGCCTGACCGCGCTGGAGCACCCGGGCGTGCAGACCGTCCAGGTCATCCTCAACGTCTTCCGGCGCAAGCCGCTGGAGGAGCTGCTGCCCGCCGCGGCCGCACGCGGCGTCGGGATCCTGGCGCGGGTGCCCCTGGCGAGCGGCCTGCTGTCCGGGCGGTACACCGAGTCGACGACGTTCCGCGCCGACGACCACCGGAACTTCAACCGCAACGGCGAGGCCTTCGACGTCGGCGAGACCTTCGCCGGCGTGCCCTACGACGTCGGCGTCGCGGCGGCCCGCGAGTTCACCGCGATCTGCGGCGACCGGGTGCCGGCCCAGGTCGCGCTGCGCTGGGTGGTGGAGCAGCCCGGCGTCACCTGCGTCATCCCCGGCGCGCGGTCGGTGGAGCAGGCGCGGTCCAACGCCGCGGCGGCCGACCTGCCGCCGCTGACCGACGCCGAGCTCGCCGACCTCGAGCGGCTCTACGACGAGCGCATCCGGCAGCACGTGCACGACCGCTGGTGAGCTGACCGCCCACCCCCGCAGGCCCCATCCCGAGAGAGAGACCCCTGTGCTCCGCACCCACGACGCCGGGACGCTGCGCGCCTCCGACGCCGGCTCGACCGTCACCCTCGCCGGCTGGGTGGCCCGCCGGCGCGACCACGGCGGCGTCGTCTTCGTCGACCTGCGCGACGCCTCGGGCTACGTCCAGGTCGTCGTCCGCGAGGAGGAGGCGCACGCCCTCCGCAACGAGTTCTGCGTGCTGGTCACCGGCGAGGTGCGGCAGCGCCCGGCCGGCAACGAGAACCCGGAGCTGCCCACCGGCGCGATCGAGGTGGCCGCCGCCGAGCTGCGGGTGCTGTCGTCGTCGGCGCCGCTGCCGTTCCCGATCGAGACCGACCAGGCCGCCTCCGACGACGTCCGCTACAAGTACCGCTACCTCGACCTGCGGCGGCAGGGCCCGGCCCGGATCCTGCGGCTGCGCAGCGAGGTCAACCGGATCGCCCGCGGCGTGATGGCCCGGAACGGCTTCACCGAGGTGGAGACGCCCGACCTCACCCGCTCGACCCCCGAGGGCGCGCGTGACTTCGTGGTGCCGGTGCGGCTGCAGCCGGGCAAGTGGTACGCGCTGCCGCAGTCCCCGCAGCTGTTCAAGCAGCTGCTGATGATCGGCGGGCTGGAGCGCTACTACCAGATCGCCCGCTGCTTCCGGGACGAGGACTTCCGCGCCGACCGGCAGCCGGAGTTCACCCAGCTGGACTTCGAGATGAGCTTCGTCGGGCGCGACGACGTGCTGGCCGTGGTCGAGGACGTCGTCCGTGCGCTGTGGGCGGAGCTGGCCGCGCACGAGGTGGGCGAGGTCCCGCGGATGACCTACCGCGAGGCCATGGACCGGTTCGGGTCGGACAAGCCCGACCTGCGATTCGGCATCGAGCTCACCGAGCTGACCTCCTTCTTCGCCGACACCCCGTTCCGGGTGTTCCAGGCGCCCTACGTGGGCGCGGTGGTCATGCCCGGCGGCGGGTCGCAGCCGCGGCGGGCGTTCGACGCCTGGCAGGACTGGGCCCGCTCCCGGGGATACCGCGGCCTGGCCTACGTGACGATCGCCGAGGACGGCACGCTCGGCGGCCCGGTGGCCAAGAACGTCTCCGACGCCGAGCGCGCCGGGCTGGTGGAGGCCGTCGGCGCCGCGCCGGGGGACTGCGTCTTCTTCGCCGCCGGCCCGCGCCGCTCCTCGCAGGAGCTGCTCGGTGCCGCCCGCAACGAGATCGCCAAGCGGCTGGAGCTCATCGAGCCGGGCAGCTGGTCGTTCCTGTTCGTCGTCGACTTCCCGATGTTCGAGGAGACCGAGGACGGCGACTGGACCTTCATGCACCACCCGTTCACCTCGCCCACACCGGAGTGGCGGGAGGGGTTCGCCGACGACAAGGCCAACGCGCTCTCCGACGCCTACGACCTGGTCGTCAACGGCAACGAGCTGGCCAGCGGCTCGGTCCGGATCGCCGACCCGGACCTGCAGGAGCGGGTGTTCGAGACCCTCGGGATGTCGCGCGAGGAGGCCCGCGAGCGGTTCGGGTTCTTCCTCGAGGCCTTCGCCTACGGCCCGCCGCCGCACGCCGGCGCGGCGCTGGGCTGGGACCGGCTGACCGCGCTGCTGGCCGGCGTCGACTCGATCCGCGAGGTCATCGCCTTCCCGAAGACCGGTGCCGGCTACGACCCGCTGACCGGCGCACCGACGCCGATCAGCGACGCGCAGCGCAAGGAGGCCGGCATCGACGTCGTCGCCGAGGAGCCGGCGCTGCCTGGCCCGCCCGGCGCCCCGGGGCCGACCGACCCGACGGCCTAGCCCAGTCGGCCACCTCCCGTGGCCGGACGACCCGGAAGCGCTCGAAGACCACCTCGAGGTCGTCGTCCCACCGCTCCCCGCGGGCGGCCAGCGTGCGGGTGGAGTAGCGCAGGTGGCCGGCGAGCCAGTCCGCCCGGGTGCGGTCGCCCTCGCCCTCGTCCCAGGCGAGGGCGCCGTCGACGCTGTCGAGGCGGCCCACCCGCAGCTCGGTGGAGCGCAGGACCGCGCGGGGGCGGCCGTCGCCGTCGCAGGCGATCCAGTGCCCGCCGATGCGGGGGAGCGGCTCGGCCTCCCGCGCAGTCGGCGACCAGGCCGGCGGTGGCCCGCTCGGTGCCGGCGAGCACGAGGGCGATCAGCTCGTCGGCGAGCCGGCGGCCTCGATGTCGCGGGCCTGCCCGGCGGGAGCGTGGCGGCGTACTCCCGCCACATCGCCGCGGCCTCGTCGCGGCGCGGGGCCCCGGGCCGGTGCTCATCGGCCCGTCCTCGCCGGGCCTGGCGACCGGTCCGTCCGGGGCGGCAGACTGCGGCTCGCACGGACGGAGGTCTGCCATGCGCGTCCTGGTCGCGGCCATGCCCTTCGCCGGCCACGCCGCCCCCATGGCCGCGCTGGCCCGCGAGCTGACCGGCCGCGGCCACGAGGTGGTGGCCTACACCGGCCGCCGGTACGCCGACCGGTTCACCGCCGTCGGTGCGTCGTGGCAGCCCTGGGAACGGGCTCCCGACTTCGACGACGCCGACCTGCGCGCCACCTTCCCGCAGGTGGGGGACGGCCGGGGCATGCGGGCGGTGGCGACCAACCTGGAGCACGTGTTCCTGCGCACCGGCGCCGGGCAGGCCCGCGACATCGAGGCCGCCGGGCCGGTGGACCTGCTGGTCAGCGACCAGCTGGCGATCGGCTGCAGCCTGGTCGCCGAGCGGCGGGGGACCCCGTGGGCGTCGGTGTCGCTGGTCCCGCTGTCGATGCCGTCGGAGGACCTACCGCCGTTCGGGACGGGGCTGCTGCCGGCGCGGACCCCGCTGGGGCGGGCGCGCGACGCCGCGCTGCGCGCCCTGGTGGCGCGCACGCTCGTGCGCCGGATGGACGCCGTCCTGACCTCGGTCCGGGCCGAGGTCGACCTGCCGGCCGCGCGGTCCTCGGCGCTGGAGGCGTTCGCGTCACCGCAGCTGGTCCTCGCGCACGGCGTCCCGGAGCTGGAGCACCCGCGCCGCGACCTGCCGCCGCAGGTGCACTTCGTCGGCCAGCTCGCGCCGCCGCCGGCCGGTCGCCAGCCGCCGCCGTGGTGGCCGGAGCTGGTGGGCACCGGCCGCCCGCTGGTGCACGTCACCCAGGGCACCTACGACGTCGACCCGAGCGACCTGCTGCTCCCGGCGCTGCGCGGCCTGGCCGACGCCGACGTCGTCGTGGCGGCGGCGACCGGGTCCGGTCCCCTGCCGGCCGACGCCGTGCCCGCGAACGCCCGGCAGGCGGAGTTCCTGCCCTACGACGTGCTGCTGCCGCGGACCTCGGTGGTGGTCACCAACGGCGGGTGGGGCGGGGTGCTGGCCGCGCTGGGGGCGGGCGTGCCGCTGGTGGTGGCCGGCGGCACGCTGGACAAGCCCGAGATCGCCCGCCGGGTGGCCGGCTCCGGGGCCGGCGTCGACCTGCGGACCGGGCGGCCCTCGCCGCGCCAGGTGGCCGAGGCCGTCGCCGAGGTGCTCGCCGGCCTCACCTACCGCGAGCGGGCGGCCGCCGTCGCCGCGTCGCTCGCCCGGCACGGCGGCACCGCGGCCGCCGTCGACCTCCTGGAACGGCTGGTCCGGGAGGGCGGGCCGGTGCCGCGCGCGGAGGCCGACCCGTGGGGTGCCGGGGGAGCGGTGAGCCGGGGCCGGTCCTAGGGTGCGGCGCATGCCGCTGCGCGCCCGTACCCTGCTCGGACCCGGACCCTCCAACCCCTATCCGGAGGCCACGGTCGCCCTCGGGCAGCCGCTGCTCGGGCACCTCGACCCGGTGTTCCTCGGCATCCTCGACGAGACCTCCGAGCGGCTGCGCACGGTGTTCGGCACCGCCAACCGGCGCACGCTGCCGCTGTCGGCCACCGGGTCGGCGGGCATGGAGGCGGCGTTCGTCAACACCGTGGGCCCGGGCGACGTCGTCGTCGTGGCGGTCAACGGCCTGTTCGGCGAGCGGATGGTCGACGTCGCGTCGCGCTGCGGTGCCGAGGTGGTGCGGGTGGACCACGACTGGGGCACGCCCGTGGACGCCGAGCGCGTGCTGGCCGCGCACCCGTCTGCGAAGCTGATCGCCGCCGTCCACGCGGAGACCTCGACCGGAGTGCTGTCGGACCTCGAGCCCCTGGCGGCCGGGAAGGGCGACGCGCTGCTGCTGGCCGACTGCGTGACCTCTCTGGGCGGCATCCCGGTGCGGCTGGACGACTGGGGCGTCGACCTCGCGTACTCCGGCTCGCAGAAGTGCCTGGGCGTCGCGCCGGGGCTGGCGCCGTTCACCATCTCCGACCGCGCCTGGGAGCGGCGGATCGAGAAGCCGCGCAGCTGGTACCTCGACCTCGGCATGCTCGGCGGCTACGCCGGGGAGGCGGCCGGGTCGGGTGGCCGCACCTACCACCACACCGCGCCGACCGGGATGGTCGTGTCGCTGCACGCCGGGCTCGGCCGGGTCCTCGACGAGGGCCTCGACGCGGTGCACGCCCGGCACGCCGAGGCCGGCCGGCTGCTGCACGAGGGCCTGCAGGCGATGGGCCTGGAGCTGTTCGCCGCCGAGGGGCACCGGCTGCCGGAGCTGACCACCGTGCGGGTGCCCGAGGGCGTGGACTCGGCCGCGGTGCGCAAGGAACTGCTCGAGCGCTACGACCTGGAGATCGGCGGTGGCGTCGGCGCCTACGCGGCCACCGTCTGGCGGATCGGGCTGATGGGCCCCAACGCCGCCCCCGACAAGGTGGCTCTGGTACTGGCCGCCCTGCGCGAGGTGCTGGGCCGCTGAGTGCCCCGCACGACCGCAGGGCCGTCGTCTCCACAGCCGCGCGGGCGTCCACAGGTGCCCGCGGCACGCCGTCGTCGAGCCGTCGCGCCAGCACGGTCGCCGCATGGACGACGTCGAACTGCTGCTGGTCCACACCTGGACCGAGGCCCGGACAGCCGGAGCGCGCCGCCGCCAGGTGATGGCGGACGGGCGCCGCCTCGCGCGCGGCCTGTACGTCCCGGCCGCCGCGGAGGACGGCCTCGCCGCGCGCTGCCGGGCCTGGACCCGGCTGCTTCCACCCGACGCGGCCTTCGGCCTGGGAACCGCGGCGGCCCTGTTCGGCGTGCGGGCTGACCCTCCACCTGAGGTCGAGGTGGTGCTGCGCCCGCGACCGGTGCTGCCGCAGCGGCGGGGGCTGGCCGTGCACGTGCGGGACCTGCGCTCCGAGGACGTGGTCGAGGCGGCGGGACTGCGCGTCACCTCCGGTGCCCAGACCTTCCTCGACCGGGCGCGGCGGCTGCCTCCGGCCGAGCTCGTCGCCGTCGGTGACGCCCTGCTGCGCACCGGCCGGCTCGACACCGCCTCCCTGGCGCGGCGCCTCGATCGCGCCGGACGGGTGCGCGGGGTGGTGCGTGCGCGGCACTGCGCCGCGCTGCTCTCGCCCGGCGCGATGTCCCGGCCGGAGAGCCTGCTGCGGTTCTGGCTCACCACCAGCGACCTGCCGGACCCGCAGGTGCAGGTCCCCGTCCTCGACCGCCGGGGACAGGTCGTGGCGCACGCGGACCTGGGGTACGCGGAGCACCGGCCGGCGATCGAGTACGAGGGTCGTCAGCACGCCGAGACGGTGCCGTTCGGCCGCGACGTCGACCGCTACTCGCCGATGGCCGCCGGCGGATGGCTGGTGCTGCGCTTCGCCGGACGGCACCGGACCGGTCCCGCCGTCGTGGTCGAGCGGACGCGGCGGGCGCTGCTCCGCCGGGGGTGGGCGCCGGCGGGTCGACCATCGAGACGTCGCCGCCGACGCGCGCGGACACGTCGGAGCGAGCGGCAACGAGACGACGATCGACGCGGCGAGCGTGCGCGGCGCCTCAGGCGTCCAGGCGGGCCAGCTGCTCCGGCGTCAGCTGCAGGTCGGCCGCGGCCGCGGAGTCCTGGATGGTCGCCGCTCGCGACGCCCCCGGGATGGGCACCACGACGTCGGACTGCGCGAGGTGCCAGGCCAGCGTCACCTGGTACACCGACACGCCCAGCTCGCCGGCCACCTCGGCGAACGCCGGCGCCGTCGCCGACAGGGAGCCCGCCGCGGTCACGCCGCCGAAGGGGCTCCACGGCAGGAAGGCCAGCCCGTGCGCGGCGCAGTGCGCCACCTCGTCGGCGGAGAACCGCCAGCCCGGAGAGAACTGGTTCTGCACGCTCACCAGCGCCGGGCCCACGATGGAGCGGGCGACGTCGATCTGTGCGACGTCGGCGTTGGAGATGCCCACCATCTGCACCAGGCCGTCGTCGGCGAGCTGCCGGAGCGCGCCCATCGAGTCCTCCCACGGCGTGTCCGGGTCGGGCCGGTGGAACTGGTACAGCCCGATCGCGTCGACGCCGAGCCGCCGCAGGGACGCCTCGCACGCCTGCCGCAGGTACCCCGGCGACCCGTCGAGCAGCCAGTCGCTGCCCTGGCGGGTGTGCCCGCCCTTCGTGGCCACGAGCACGTCGGTGGCGCCGTAGGAGGCCAGCGCCGCGGCCACCAGCGACTCGTTGTGCCCGAACTCCGCCTCGTCGCGGGCGTAGGCGTCGGCGGTGTCGACCAGCGTCACGCCGGCGTCGAGCGCGGCGTGGACGACGGCGACCGCCTCCTCGCGGGAGGGGCGCTCGGTCTTGGTCGACAGGGGCATCGCCCCGAGCCCGATGGCGCTGACGGGACGGTCGCCGATGCGTCGTTGCTGCACGGGGCTGTCGTGCCCCGCGGGTAGCGTCGTCACGCGTGACGTCCCTGTTCGACGAGCCGGCGGAGCCCGGCGGCGAGGCCGTCGACCCGGGCGCGCCCCTGGCGGTGCGGATGCGCCCGCGCTCGCTGGACGAGGTCGTCGGCCAGACGCACCTGCTCGGCCCGCGCTCCCCGCTGCGCCGCCTGGTCGAGGCCGACGAGCCGATGTCGCTGGTCCTCTACGGCCCGCCGGGCACCGGCAAGACGACGCTGGCGCACGTCATCTCCCTGGCCACCCGGCGGCAGTTCGTGCAGCTCTCCGCCCTCGACGCCGGCGTCAAGGAGGTCCGCGCGGTCATCTCCGGCGCCAAGCGCGAGCTCACCTACGCCGGCCGGCGCACCGTGCTGTTCATCGACGAGGTCCACCGGTTCTCCAAGACCCAGCAGGACTCGCTGCTGTCGGCCGTCGAGGACCGCATCGTCAGCCTGATCGCCGCCACCACCGAGAACCCGTTCTTCTCCGTCGTCAGCCCGCTGCTGTCCCGCAGCCTGGTCCTCGCCCTGCAGCCCCTGGGCGACGACGACGTCCGCGCCGTGCTGCGCCGGGCGCTGACCGACGAGCGCGGGCTGGCCGGCGCGGTGACGCTGAGCGCCGAGGCCGAGGAGCACCTGGTCCGGGTGGCCGGCGGCGACGCCCGCAAGGCGCTGACCGCGCTGGAGTCCGGTGCGGGCGCGGCCGTCACGGCCGGTGCCGCCGAGGTCGACCTGCCCACCCTCGAGACCGCCGTCGCCCAGGCCGCCGTGCGCTACGACCGCCAGGGCGACATGCACTACGACGTCGCCAGCGCGCTGATCAAGTCGATCCGCGGCAGCGACGTCGACGCCGCGCTGCACTACCTCGCCCGCATGGTGGTGGCGGGGGAGGACCCGCGCTTCATCGCCCGGCGGCTGGTCATCTCCGCCAGCGAGGACATCGGCATGGCCGACCCCACCGCGCTGCAGACCGCCGTCGCCGCGGCCGAGGCCGTCGCCCTCATCGGCATGCCCGAGGGCCACTTCCCGCTGGCGCACGCCGTCGTCCACCTGGCCACCGCGCCGAAGTCCAACGCCGTCACCGTGGCCATCGGCGAGTCGGTGGCCGACGTCCGCGCCGGCCTCGGGGGACCCGTCCCGGCCGGCCTGCGCGACGCGCACTACGCGGGCGCGAAGAAGCTGGGACACGGGAAGACCTACGTGTACCCGCACGACGCGCCCGAGGGGATCGTGCCGCAGCAGTACCCGCCCGACGCGCTGGTCGGCCGCGACTACTACCGCCCCACCTCGCGCGGCGCCGAGGCGGGCATCGGCGCCCGGCTGGGCAAGCTCCGGGCGATCCTCCGCCGCACCCGCTGACCGCTGAGGGCCGCGACTACTGTTGCCACGCCGGGCGTGCGACCACGCCGGCCGCCGACGAACGAGCCGACGAGGTAGAGGAGATCCCGCGTGTCCGCAGGAGAGTGGGCCGGACTGATCGCCGCCCTGGCGCTGGTGCTGCTGGTGGTGCTGCTCGCCGTCCCGCTGCTCAAGCTGGGGCGGACGCTCGACGAGACGACGCTGACCATCCGCCAGGTGCGCGAGCAGAGCGCGCCGATCCTGGGTCAGGCCCAGACGACGATCGCCCAGGTCAACAGCAACCTCGAGCGGGTCGACGACATCACCGGCAACGCGGCCAACGTGTCGAGCAACGTCGCGGCGCTGACCAGCGTCGTCGCCGCCACCGTGGGCAGCCCGCTGATCAAGGTCGCCGCCTTCAGCTACGGCGTCCGCAGCGCGACCAAGAAGCGCCGGGAGGGCCAGGCCCTCGCCGAGGCCGCCGCCCGTGACAAGGCCGACCGGCGCACGCGCCGCGCCGCGCGGCGGGCCGCCTGATGCGCCGGCTGTTCTGGCTGGCGATGGGCATCACCATCGGCGCCCTCGTCGTCCGCAAGCTCTCCCGGGCCGCGGAGAAGCTGACCCCGCAGGGCATCGCCGGGGCGCTGGTGGAGGGGCTGCGCGACCTCGCCGACGCGATCGGCGACTTCGGCGCCGACGTGCGGGCCGCCGCCGCCCTGCGCGAGGAGGAGCTGCGCTCCGGCACCGGCCTCGACGCGCCGCTGCCCGAGCGCGACGAGACCCAGCTCCAGCTGCCCGGCCGTCGGGGCGCGCACGCCGCCGACCGCTGACCTCCGCGGCCCGCCGCCGCACCCCTGTCGCAGGAGACCCGAGACACCCCCATGCAGACCGCCGAGATCCGCCGCCGCTTCCTGCAGCACTTCGAGCAGCGCGGCCACACCGTCGTGCCCAGCGCCTCGCTGGTGTCGCCGGACCCCTCCCTGCTGTTCACCGTCGCCGGCATGGTGCCCTTCATCCCGTACCTGACCGGCCGCGAGCCCGCGCCGTTCCCGCGGGCCACCAGCGTGCAGAAGTGCGTGCGCACCCTCGACATCGAGGAGGTGGGCAAGACCACCCGCCACGGCACGTTCTTCCAGATGAACGGCAACTTCTCCTTCGGCGACTACTTCAAGGAGGGGGCCATCCAGCACGCCTGGGAGCTGGTGACCGGCCCCGTGGCCGACGGTGGGCTCGGCTTCGACCCCGACCGGATCTGGGTGACCGTCTACCTCGACGACGACGAGGCCGCCGAGGCCTGGCACCGGATCGCCGGGCTGCCGGTCGAGCGGATCCAGCGGCTGGGCAAGAAGGACAACTACTGGCACACCGGCGCCGACGGCCCGGGCGGCCCCTGCTCGGAGATCTACTTCGACCGCGGCCCGGAGTACGGCCCCGACGGCGGCCCGCTGGTCGACACCGCCGGCGACCGGTTCCTGGAGATCTGGAACCTCGTCTTCATGCAGTACGAGCTCACCGACGTCCGGAGCAAGGAGGACTTCCGGATCGTCGGCGAGCTGCCGAAGAAGAACATCGACACCGGCATGGGCCTGGAGCGGGTGGCCTTCCTGCTGCAGGGCGTCGACAACATGTACGAGATCGACGAGGTGGCGCCGGTGCTGCACCGCGGCGCCGAGCTCGCCGGGGTCACCTACGGCAAGGACCACGAGGCCGACGTGCGGCTGCGCGTGGTCGCCGACCACGTCCGCAGCGGGCTGATGCTCATCGGTGACGGCGTCACGCCCGGCAACGAGGGCCGCGGCTACATCCTGCGCCGGCTGCTGCGCCGCGCCGTCCGCTCGATGCGGCTGCTCGGTGTCGACGCAGCCTCCCTGCCCGCGCTGCTACCGGTGTCCCGCGACGCGATGAGCTCCAGCTACCCGGAGCTGGCCACCGACTTCGACCGCATCTCCGGCGTCGCCTACGCCGAGGAGGAGGCGTTCCGGCGCACCCTCACCTCCGGTACCGCGCTGTTCGACACCGCCGTCCGGGAGGCCAAGACGGCCGGCACGCCGGCGCTCAGCGGCGAGCAGGCGTTCTCGTTGCACGACACCTACGGCTTCCCGATCGACGTCACCCTCGAGATGGCCGCCGAGCAGGGCGTGACCGTCGACGAGGCCGGTTTCCGCGCGCTCATGCAGCAGCAGCGCGACCGTGCCCGCGCCGACGCCCGCGCCAAGCGCACCGGCTCGGTCGACGTCCTGGCCTACCGCCGCCTGCTCGCCGACCACGGCCCCACCGACTGGCAGGCCTACCGGACGCTGCGCACCGACTCCCGCGTCCTCGGCCTGGTCTCCGACCTGACCGGCGAGGACGGCGGCGCGGCCACCCCGGCCCGGTCCGGCGAGGTCACCCGGGTGGTCCTGGACCGGACGCCGTTCTACGCCGAGTCCGGCGGCCAGGTGGCCGACGCCGGCACGCTGTCCTGGGACGGCGGCCGCGCCGAGGTGCTCGACGTCCAGCGCCCGGTCAAGGGCCTGGTCGTGCACCAGGTGCGGGTGCTCGAGGGCGAGCTCGCCGAGGGCGCGGAGCTGACTGCCGAGGTCGACCGCGAGTGGCGGCTGTCGGCCTGCCAGGCGCACTCCGGCACGCACGTGGTGCACGCCGCGCTGCGCCAGGTGCTCGGCCCGCAGGCGCTGCAGTCGGGTTCCTACAACCGCCCCGGCTACCTGCGGCTGGACTTCGCCTGGCAGGGCGCGCTCACGCCCGCGCAGCGGCACGACATCGAGGACGTCGCCAACGCCGCGGTGCGCGCCGACCACCGGGTGAGCGCCACCTACATGACGCTGCCCGAGGCCCAGGCCATCGGCGCGCTCGCGCTGTTCGGCGAGACCTACAGCGAGCAGGTGCGCGTCGTCGAGATCGGCGGCCCCTGGTCGCGCGAGCTCTGTGGTGGCACGCACGTCGCGGGCTCGGCCCAGATCGGCACGCTGGCGCTGACCGGTGAGTCCTCGGTCGGCTCGGGCTCCCGCCGCGTCGAGGCCGTCGTCGGGATCGAGGGCTTCCGGTACCTGGCGCGCGAGCGGGACCTGGTGCGCCAGCTCGGCGAGCTGCTCAAGTCGCCCACCGACGGCCTGGTCGACCGGGTCGGCGGCATCCTGTCCCGGCTGCGGGAGACCGAGCGGGAGATCGCCGACCTGCGCGCGCAGCAGACGCAGGCCGCGGCCGGGTCGCTCGCCGCCGGCGCCAAGGACGTTGGCGGGGTCGCGGTCGTCACCGCGTCGCCGGCCGGCCTCTCCGGCGGTGACCTGCGCACCCTCGCCCTCGACGTCCGCGGGCGGCTCGGGGAGCGCCCGGCCGTCGTGTTGCTGGCGTCGGAGAGCGGCGGCAAGGTGGCCCTGGTCGCCGCCCTCAACCCCGCCGCCCAGGAGCGCGGGCTCTCCGCCAGCGACGTCCTGCGCGCCGCGGCGGCCCCGGTCGGTGGCCGGGGCGGTGGCAAGCCCGACGTCGCGCAGGGCGGCGGCACGGACCCGGGCGGCATCCCCGCCGCCCTGCAGGCCGGCGAAGAGGCGGTCTCGACCGCCGCAGGGAGGTGAGCGGAGTGCCCGAGCAGCACCCCGACGAGACCGGTCCGATGGAGGAGCGGCGGGTGCAGGGCCGTCCGGCGGTGCCGCCGTCGCGGCCCCGGCAGAGCCCGCCACCGCCCGCGGCGAGGCAGCCGGTGCACCACCGCACCGAGCAGATCGACCTGCGTGCCGGCTTCCCGCCCGTGCGCAACGAGACCACCGAGATCGACATGTCGCAGGGGCTGCCCCTGCCGCCGCGGCGTCCCCGCCAGGGCCGGCGGCTCGGTCTCGACGTCGGCACCGTCCGGATCGGCGTCGCGCTGTCGGACCCGACCGGCATGCTGGCCAGCCCGCTGGAGACCGTCGAGCGCCGCCGCGACGGCGGGGACCTCGACCGGATCGTCGCCCTCGTCGAGGAACACGAGGTGACAGAGGTGATCGTGGGGGAGCCGAGGCACCTGTCGGGTGCGTCGGGCGCCTCCGCGCGGGAAGCGCGTGCCTACTCTAGGTCACTCGCCGGGCGCATCGGCACCGTGCCCGTGCACCTCGTCGACGAGAGGCTCTCCACCGTGACCGCAGCCAGTTCCCTGCGGGCCAACGGGCTCGACAGCCGCGCCCAGCGCCCCGTGATCGACCAGGCCGCCGCCGTGGTCATCCTGCAGACCTATCTCGACGCCCAGCGGGGGCGCTCGTGAGCGGTCCGGTCCCGCCGTTCGGGCGGGGCCTGACCGGCATGCCCGCCGTCTCCACCGGGAACCCCCCGGCTCCCTGGACGGCCGGCCCGCCGACGACGCGTCTGCTGCCCTTCGGCCCGGTGCCCGGGCACCTCGCCGGCCACGCCCGCGCGGAACTGGTCGACCGGGAGGTCCGGTCGGTGTCCGCCGGCCGGCACGCCGCTCCCGACGGCGTCCCGCGGGGCGGTACACCCCGGGACGGTGCCCCGCAGGACGACCGCACCGGCCCCCTGCGCGGTGAGGGCCAGCCCGTCCCGCCGCCCGCCGGCCTCCCGCCGCGGCCCTCCGGCCCGTGGTCGAAGCTCGCCCGCCGCACCACCACGACCCCCGGCGACACCGACGACGCACCGACCGTGGCCGCGCCCGCCGTCGGCCCGCACGCCGGCGGGCACCACCTCGACGTCCACCTCCACGACGAGCACCACGACGAGCACCACGACGACGAGGACGCCACCGGTGGCCTCGAGGTCCTCGACGCCGGTGGCTCCGACCCCGGCCGCCGCCGCGGCCGCCGGGCCCGGCGCCGGGCCGCCGACGAGCCCGCCACCCTCGAGGCGCCCGGCCTCTTCGCCGACGAGCACGACGACGAGCACTACGACGAGCACCACGACGACGTCCACCACGGGTCGCACCGCACGGGCAGCGGCCGCCGTCGCCGCAGCCCGCTGACCAACGTGCTCGCGCTGCTCGTCCTCGCCGCGGTGATCGCCGGCATCGTCTTCGGCGGGCGCGCGCTCATCGGCCTGGTCAACCCCGAGGCCCAGGACTACGCCGGGGCGGGCACCGGCACCGTGGAGGTGCGCGTCGGCGAGGGCGACACCCTCAGCGACATCGCCGGCACCCTCGTCGACTCCGGCGTCATCGCCTCCTCCGAGCCGTTCGTCGACGCCGCCGAGGCCGAACCCGCCGCCACCGGCATCCAGCCCGGCGTCTACGTCCTGCGGGAGCAGATGAGCGGCCAGGCGGCCCTCGACCTGCTGCTCGACCCCTCCACCCGCCAGGTCTCGCGGGTCACCGTCCCCGAGGGCTTCACGCTCCAGGCCACGCTGCAGCGGATCGCGGAGACCACCGGGCTGCCGATCGAGGACCTGCAGGCCGCCGCCGCCGACCCCGCCGCGCTGGGCCTGCCGGCCTACGCCAACGGCCAGCTCGAGGGCTTCCTGTTCCCGGCCACGTACGACGTCGAGCCCGGCGACACCGCTGCCGACGTGCTGGGCGCCATGGTCTCCCGGTTCACCGACATGGCCACCGACATGCAGCTCGAGCAGCGGGCGGCCGCCTCCGGACGCTCGGTCCACGACGTCGTCGTCGTGGCCTCGATGGTCCAGTCGGAGACCCTGCTCGACGACGAGCGGCCGGACGTCGCGCAGGTGATCTACAACCGGCTGGCGCAGGGCATCCCGCTCGGCATCGACGCCGCGCTGGCCTACGGGCTGGACAAGAACGGCAACGACCTGACCGTCAGCGACCTGCAGTCGGACAACCCGTACAACACGCGCAACCGCGCCGGCCTGCCGCCGACGCCGATCAGCGCGCCGGGCGAGGCGAGCCTCGAGGCGGCGCTCGCGCCGAGCACCGGTGACTACCTGTACTACGTGCTGGAGTCCCGGGAAGGCCGGCACTTCTTCACCGCCAGCTACGACGAGTTCCTGGCGGCCCGGCAGCGCTGCGCCGACGCCGGCCTCGGGTGCGGTGGCTGACCGGCCGGTGCCCGACCCGACCCCGCCAGGCCGGGCGGCCGTCCTCGGCCGCCCGGTCGGGCACTCGCTCTCGCCGCTGCTGCACCGCGCGGCCTACGCCGCGCTCGGCCTGACCGGCTGGACCTACGACGCCCTCGACGTCGGGCCCGAGGACCTGTCCGACCTCATCGCCGGCCTCGGCCCGGAGTGGCGCGGGTTCTCCGTGACCATGCCCTGCAAGCAGGCCGCGGTCGCCGTCGCCGACGAGGTGGACCCGCTGCCCCGCCTGCTGGGCGCCGCGAACACCCTCGTGCACACCGACGACGGCTGGCGGGCGGAGAACACCGACGTCCACGGCGTCGGCATGGCGCTGCAGACCGGCGGCGTCGAGCGGGTCGCGCACGCGGCGATCGTCGGCGCAGGGGGGACGGCGGCCGCGGCCGCCGTGGCGCTGGCCGAGCTGGGTGCGGAGTCCGTCGAGGTGCTCGTCCGCGCGCCCGACCGCGCCGCCGACGTCGCCCGCATCCTGGGCGTGCTCGGCGTCGAGGCCGCGGTCCGCCCGCTGGCCCCCGGCCCGGTCGAGGCGCCGGTCGTCGTCAGCACCGTGCCGATCGGCGCTCACCCCGACCTCGACGGCCTCCAGTGGCGGGCGGGACAGACCCTGCTCGACGTCCTCTACGCGCCGTGGCCGACCCCACTGGTCGGCCGCGCCGCCGCCGCGGGCGCCACCGTCATCAGCGGCATCGAGGTGCTGTTCTGGCAGGCGACGGTGCAGGTGGAGCTGATGACCGGGCTGCCCGCGCCCCTGGGCCCGATGCGCGCTGCCCTGGACGCCCGCTGACCTGCGTGGACGACGTCCTCCCGCGCGGGTTGCTGCTCGCGCTCGCCGTCCTGACCGGTGCCGCCGCCGGCCCGCTGCTGGCGCGCACCGCCGTCCGGCTGGCCCGCTCCGACGCCGCCCGCCCCACCGCCGCCCGCGCGGTCGCCAGCGCCGTCGTCCTCGCCGGGCTGCTCTGCGGCGCGGTCCTGCTCACCGGCGCCCGGCCGGCGACCGCCGCCTACGCCTGGGCGGCCGGGGCGGCGGTCGTCCTCGCGCAGGTCGACCTCGCCGTCCACCGGCTGCCCGACCGGGTCACCTACCCGGCCGCCGCCGTCGGCGCGGCCGCGCTGCTGGCCGACGCCGCCCTCCTCGGCACCTGGCCGGCGCTGGGGCGGGCGCTGCTCGCCGCGGCCGTCGCCGGGGGTGTCGCGTTGCTCGCCGCGCTGGCCGGGCCGTCGGGTCTGGGCCTCGGTGACGTCAAGCTGCTCGCGCTGCTGGGCCTGCTGCTCGGCTGGGCCGGCTGGGGCGCGCTGCTGGCCGGGGTGTTCCTCGGCCTGCTCGCCGGCGCGGCCGTCTCGCTGGTGCTCCTGGCGACCCGGCGGGCCGGCTGGCGCACGCCGGTGCCGTTTGGGCCGCCGCTGCTGGTGGGCGCGGTCCTGGCCCTCCTGGTGGAGGGCCCGCTCCTCTGAGGGGGCCACCTACACTCCGGGGCATGTTGCGCTGGCTGACCGCCGGTGAGTCGCACGGCCAGCAGCTCACCGCCATCCTCGAGGGCCTGCCCGCCGGCGTGCAGGTGCAGACCTCCGACCTCGACGTCGACCTCGCCCGGCGCCGCCTCGGCCACGGCCGCGGCGCCCGCATGTCCTTCGAGCAGGACGCCGTCACGCTGACCGGCGGCGTCCGGCACGGCCTGACCCAGGGCGGCCCGATCGCCGTGCAGGTGGGCAACACCGAGTGGCCGAAGTGGACGACGGTCATGTCCGCCGACCCGGTCGACCCCGAGGTCCTCGCGGGCCAGGCCCGCAACGCGCCGCTGACCCGCCCGCGGCCCGGCCACGCCGACCTCGCCGGCATGCAGAAGTACGGCTTCGACGACGCCCGCCCGGTGCTCGAGCGGGCCAGCGCCCGCGAGACCGCCGCGCGGGTGGCGCTCGGTGCCGTCGCCAAGGCGTTCCTGCGCCAGGCGCTCGGCGTCGAGGTGGTCAGCCACGTCGTCGCGATCGGCCCGGTCACCGTCCCCGACGGCGTGCTGCCCGGCCCGCAGGACAACCCCCGCATCGACGAGGACCCGGTGCGCTGCGCCGACCCCGCCACCAGCGAGGCGATGGTGGCCGAGGTCGACGACGCCCGGAAGAACGGCGACACCCTCGGCGGCGTCGTCGAGGTCGTCGTCCACGGGCTGCCGCCGGGCCTGGGCAGCCACGTGCACTGGGACCGCCGGCTGGACTCCCGCCTGGCCGGCGCGCTCATGGGCGTGCAGTCGGTCAAGGCCGTGGAGGTCGGTGACGGCCTGGAGACCGCCCGCCGCCGCGGCTCGGTCGCCCACGACGAGATCGTCAGCTCCGAGGGCCGGCTGCGCCGGGTCACCGACCGCGCCGGCGGCATCGAGGGCGGCATGACCAACGGCGAGGTGCTGCGCGTGCGGGCGGCGATGAAGCCGATCTCCACCGTGCCGCGGGCGCTGGCCACCGTCGACGTCGCCACCGGCGACGCCGCGGTCGCGATCAACCAGCGCAGCGACGCCTGCGCCGTCCCGCGCGGCGCCGTGGTGATGGAGGCGATGGTCGCCCTGACGCTCGCCGACGCCGCCCTGGAGAAGTTCGGCGGCGACTCGGTGACCGAGACCCGCCGCAACGCCCAGGCCTACCTCGACGCCCTCCCGTACCGGTGATCCGGCCCGTCCTCGTGCTCGTCGGTCCGCCGGCGTCGGGCAAGACCACGGTCGGCACGGCCGTCGCCGCGCGGCTCGGGGTGCCCTTCCGGGACACCGACGCCGACGTCGAGAACGTCGCCGGCACCACCGTCGCCGACCTGTTCATTAGCTCCGGCGAGCCGTACTTCCGCGACCTGGAGGAGCAGGCGGTCGCCCGGGCCGTCGGTGAGCACGACGGCGTCCTCGCCCTCGGCGGCGGCGCGGTGCTCAGCGCGGCGAGCCGCGCCCTGCTCGTCGCCTACGGGCGGGCCGGCGGGACGGTCGTCCACCTCGACGTCGACCTGCCCTCGGCCGCGAAGCGTGCCGGGCTCTCCCGCGACCGCCCGCTGCTGGCGGTCAACCCGCGGGCGATGCTCCGGACCCTGCTCGAGCAGCGCGCGCCCCTGTACGCCGAGGTCGCCACCGCCGTCGTCCCCACCGGGAACCGCACGCCGCAGGACGTCGTCGCCGACGTGCTCGCCGCCCTCCCCGCGGGAGCGACCGAGGTGAGGGGATGAGGCGCGTGACCGTCGGAGGGGAGAAGCCCTACGACGTCGTCATCGGCCCGGGGGCGCAGGTCGAGCTCGGCCTGGTGCTGGCCGGCACGCCGAAGGCCGCCGTCGTGCACGCCCCGCCGCTGGCCGCGCTCGCCGGGGCCGCCGTCGAGACGCTGCAGACCGCCGGGGTGGCCGCCGAGGCCGTCGTCGTACCCGACGGCGAGGCCGCCAAGACCGCCGAGGTCGCCGCGCAGGCGTGGGAGCAGTTCGGCCGGCTCGGCCTGACCCGCTCGGACGCCGTCGTCGGGGTCGGTGGCGGAGCGGTCACCGACCTCGCCGGGTTCCTCGCCGCCACCTGGACCCGCGGTGTGCGGGTGGTGCACCTGCCCACCAGCGTGCTGGGCATGGTCGACGCCGCGGTGGGCGGCAAGACCGGCATCAACACCGGCGCCGGCAAGAACCTGGTGGGCGCGTTCCACCCGCCGGCCGGGGTGCTCGCCGACACCGACGTCCTCGCCGGGCTGCCCGAGGCCGAGTTCCGCGCCGGGATGGCCGAGGTGGTCAAGTGCGGCTTCATCGCCGACGGGGAGATCCTCGACCTGCTCGCCGCCGACCCGACCGGCCGCCGCGACACCGAGGAGCTCATCGAGCGCGCGGTGCGGGTCAAGGCCGACGCCGTGGGCCAGGACCTGTTCGACACCGGCGTCCGCGAGTACCTCAACTACGGGCACACGCTGGGTCACGCGATCGAGCGGGTGGAGGACTTCGGCTGGCGGCACGGCGAGGCGGTCGCCGTCGGGCTGGTCTTCGCCGCCGAGCTCGGCGTGCAGGCCGGCCGCCTGAGCCGGGCCGAGGCCGACCGGCACCGCGAGCTGCTCACCGCGATGGGGCTGCCCACCCGCTACGACGGCGACTGGGCGGCGCTGCAGTCGGTGATGCGCGTGGACAAGAAGGCCCGCGGGGCGACGCTGCGGTTCGTCGTCCTCGACGGGCTCGGCAACCCGGGCATCCTCACCGACCCGGAACCGGCGTGGCTGGACGCGGCGTGGGCCGCAGTATCGGAGGAACAGTGACCGTCCAGGTGCTCAACGGCGCCAACCTCGGCCGGCTCGGCACGCGTGAGCCCGCGGTCTACGGCACGACGACGTACGCCGAGCTGGTGGCGATGGTCGAGGACGTGGCCGCCGGGCTGGGTCTGGACGTCCGGGTGCGCCAGACCGACTCCGAGGCCGAGCTGCTCGGCTGGATCCACGACGCCACCGACGCCGGCGACCCGGTCGTCATCAACCCCGGCGGCTGGTCGCACACGTCGGTGGTGCTGCACGACGCGCTCGCCGCGGTGGGCGCCCCGGTCGTCGAGGTGCACATCTCCAACATCCACCGGCGCGAGGAGTTCCGGCACCACTCCTACGTCTCCCGGGTGGCCGACGGCGTGATCGCGGGGCTGGGCGTGCAGGGCTACGAGCTCGCGCTGCGGTACCTCGCGGCCCAGGGGGTCTCGTGAGCGGGGCGGCCGAGCGGCGCGAGCGGCTGCGGGCGACGGCGGCCGAACGCGGCCTGGACGCCGTCCTGGTGACCAACCTGCTCAACGTCCGCTACCTGACCGGGTTCGCCGGCTCCAACGGCGCGCTGCTGCTGCGCACCGACGGGCCGGACCTCTTCGGCACCGACGGCCGCTACACCACCCAGGCCGGCACCCAGGTCCCCGACCTCGAGCTGCTGGTCGACCGCGCGACCGTGCCGGCGCTGGCCGGTGAGGCGGTGCGCGCCGGTGCCGGCCGCCTCGGCTACGAGAGCCACGAGGTGACCGTCGACGGGCTGGCCCAGGTCGAGCGGGTCCTCGCCGACGCCGCGGCCGGCGGCACGGTGCCCGACCTGGTGTCGGTGCGCCGCGCGGTCGAGGAGCTGCGCGCGGTCAAGGACGACGACGAGGTCGACGCGCTGCGCCGGGCCTGCGCCGTCGCCGACCAGGCGCTGGCCGAGCTCGCCGCGGAGGGCGCACTGCGGCCCGGGCGCACCGAGCTCGAGGTCGGGCGGGAGCTCGACGCCCGCATGCTGGCCCTGGGTGCCGAGGCGCCGTCGTTCGAGACGATCGTGGCCACCGGCGCGAACTCGGCGATCCCGCACCACCGCCCGGACCGCACCGTGCTGGCCGGCGGCGACCTCCTCAAGCTCGACTTCGGCGCGACCGTCGACGGCTACCACTCCGACATGACCCGCACCCTGGTGCTCGGCCACGCCGCCGACTGGCAGCGGGACGTCCACGCGCTGGTCGCCGAGGCGCAGGCGGCCGGGCGCGCGGCACTGGCGGTCGGTGCCGACGTCGTCGCCGTCGACGCGGCCTCCCGCGACGTCATCGCCGCCGCCGGGCACGCCCACCACTTTCCCCACGGCCTCGGGCACGGGGTGGGCCTGGAGATCCACGAGGCGCCGGGCATCGGCCCGCTGGGCGCGGGTAGGCTGACCGCCGGCATGACCGTCACCGTGGAGCCCGGGGTCTACCTCCCCGGCCACGGCGGTGTCCGGATCGAGGACACGCTCGTCGTCACGGCGGACGCGCCCGAGTTGTTGACCCTCACGAGCAAGGAACTGCTGGTCCTCTAGATGGCTACCACCAACGACCTCAAGAACGGCATGGTCCTCAACATCGACGGCCAGCTGTGGGCCGTCACCGAGTTCCAGCACGTCAAGCCCGGCAAGGGCGGCGCGTTCGTCCGGACGACGCTCAAGAACGTCCTCTCGGGCAAGGTCGTCGACCGCACCTTCAACGCCGGCACGAAGGTCGAGACGGCCACCGTCGACAAGCGGAACATGACCTACCTGTACCGCGAGGGCAACGACTTCGTCTTCATGGACGGCGACACCTACGACCAGATCTACGTGCCGGGCGAGACCGTCGGCAGCGGCGCGGACTACCTGCTGGACAACACCGAGGCCGTCGTCGCGGTGCACGAGGGCACCCCGCTCTACGTGGAGCTCCCGGTGACCATGGAGCTCGTGGTGCAGCACACCGACCCGGGCCTGCAGGGCGACCGCTCCACCGGCGGGACCAAGCCCGCGACCCTGGAGACTGGCGCGCAGATCAACGTGCCGCTGTTCGTCAACACCGGCGACAGGCTCAAGGTCGACACCCGCGACGGCCGGTACCTCGGCCGCGCCAACTGACGCACCCACCGACGAGATGGCTGCCCGCACCAAGGCGCGCAAGCGCGCCGTCGACGTCCTCTACGAGGCCGACCTGCGGGGCGCCGACCCGGTGGAGCTGCTGCGCGAGCGGATCTCCGACGTCTCCCCGCCCGTCCCCGACCACGCCGTCCGGCTGGTCGAGGGCGTGGCGGCGAACAACCCCCGCATCGACGAGCTGATCGACCGGCACGCCCGCGGCTGGTCGCTCGAGCGACTGCCCGACGTCGACCGCGCGATCCTGCGGATGGCGGTGTACGAGCTGCTCTGGGCCGAGGACGTGCCCGACGCCGTCGTGATCGACGAGGCCGTGGAGCTCGCGCGGGCGCTGTCGACCGACGACTCGCCGGCCTACGTCAACGGCGTGCTCGGCGCCATCCTCGACGCCGAGGTGCCCACCTCGTCCTGAGCGCTGGGTCCTGAGCGCTGGGTCCTGAGCGCTGGGTCCTGAGCGCTGGGTCCTGAGCGCTGGGTCCTGAGCGCTGGGTCCTGAGCGCTGGGTCCTCGGCCCGGGTCCTTGGCCCGGGTCCTGGGCCCCGGTCCTGGGCTCAGGCCCGCAGGCCGGCCTCGGCCGCAGCCAGCATCACCGCGGCCCGGACACCGGCGTTGAGCCGCCGTGCGCGGCGCAGCGCGGCCCGGCGGTTCGCGGCCAGCAGGGCGTCGCGGTCGGGCATCGGGACGGGCGGGACGGTGCTCACGGCTGCTCCTCGGGGTGCACGTTCTCGGCGCAGCCGACGCTAGGTCCGCCCACCGACAGTTCCCGGTGCCCCGGCTGCGACCTCCCTGTGAGACCTCGGGCGCGGATGTGCACTCACCGCGGGGGTCGTCGGCGGCGCGCAGACGCCGGGACGTGCGCACACCGCTGCCGACGGACCGCTCCGACGGCGCTGCGTGCACGGCCCGCGGCCCGTGGACGCAGCGAGACCCGCGCCGGCGGTGCCGGAGCGGGCCTCGGTGCGGTGCGGGCGTCAGCGGGGAGCGCGGCGGCGGTCCCAGCTCTCGTCGTCGTCCTCGGCCATGAGGGCGGCGCCGTCCATGCCGGGGTTGAGCACGCCCCACTCGATGAGCCGGGTGGTCAGCTCGTCGGGGCTCATGTCGTAGATGATCGCCAGCGACTTGAGGTCCTCCGCGCGGATGGAGAGGACCTTGCCGTTGTAGTCGTGGCGCTGCGCCTGGATGGTCGAGGCGTAGCGGGCCAGCGGGCCGGCCTCGTCGGCGGGCAGGGAGCCCAGCGACTCGAGGTTGAGGACGATCTTCGTCGTCGAGGTGACCGCCGACGACGGGCGCGGGTCGGGCAGCAACTCGGAGACCGGCACGCCGTAGAACACGGCCAGCTCGGAGAGCCGCTGCACGGTCACCGCGCGGTCGCCACGCTCGTAGGAGCCGACGACGACGGCCTTCCAGCGGCCGTGCGACTTGTCCTCCACGCCCTGGAGGGAGAGGCCCTGCTGGTTGCGGATCGCCCGCAGCCGGGCACCGAGGGCCCGCGAGTAGTCGGTGCTCATGCGTCTCTGCTCACTGTCCGTCGTGGTGGCCGGGGCTCCGTCGTCACGCAGCGTACTCAGTGATCTCGTCCGGCGACAGCGCATCCCTCATCGGGATCATCCTGGGACACCGGTGCCCACCTGCGGTACTGCGACGCGCGACGACGATCACACGGACGGGTGCAGTACGGTCGGGGCCGGTCCACCCACTCCTTTAACGACCCGTCCCGTGAGGCGGGGAAGGAGGCCCGATGGCCGGCTCGCCCGCGCCCGTGCCCGAGAACCAGTCCACCGTCCTGCTCGGCGCCGCCGACGTCGCCCGCGTCGTCGACCGGATCGCCCACCAGGTGATCGAGAAGTGCGCCGGGGGTGGTGGGGCGGGCGACGAGGGAGCCGGGCTCCCGGACGTTGTCCTCGTCGGCATCCCCACCCGCGGCGCCCCCCTGGCCCGCCGGCTGGCCGGCCGCATCGCCGCCTTCGCCGGCACCGCCGTCGACGTCGGCACCGTCGACATCACCCTCTACCGCGACGACCTGCGCATGCGCGGGGTCCGCGCGCTGGAGGACACCGTCCTCCCGCCCGAGGGCATCGACGGCCGGCTGGTCGTCCTCGTCGACGACGTCCTGTTCTCCGGCCGCTCGGTGCGGGCGGCGCTCGACGCGCTGCGCGACCTCGGCCGCCCCCGCGCGGTGCAGCTGGCGGTGCTGGTCGACCGCGGCCACCGCGAGCTGCCGATCCGCGCCGACTACGTGGGCAAGAACGTGCCGACGTCGCGGGCGCAGAAGGTCCGGGTCCACCTCGCCGAGACCGACGGCACCGACGAGGTGCTCGTGACCGAGGAGCGCCGGTGAAGCGGCATCTGCTGGAGGCGGCCGACCTCGACCGCGCCGACGCCACGCTGGTCCTCGACACCGCCGCGCAGATCGACCAGGCGCTGGCCGGCCGCGAGGTCAAGAAGCTGCCGACGCTGCGCGGGCGCACGGTGGTCAACCTGTTCTACGAGGACTCCACCCGGACCCGGATCTCCTTCGAGCTGGCGGCCAAGCGGCTCTCCGCCGACGTCATCAACTTCAGCGCCAAGGGCAGCAGCGTCTCCAAGGGAGAGAGCCTCAAGGACACCGCGCTCACGCTCGAGGCGATGGGCAGCGACGCGATCGTGGTCCGCCACTCGGCCTCCGGGGCACCGCACCGGCTGGCCGGCTGGGTGCGCGGCAGCGTCGTCAACGCCGGCGACGGCACCCACGAGCACCCCACCCAGGCGCTGCTCGACGCCTACACGATCCGGCGCCGGCTGGGCCGCCTCGACGGCGTCCGGGTGGCGATCGTCGGCGACGTCCTGCACAGCCGGGTGGCCCGCTCCAACGTCTGGCTGCTGACGACGCTCGGCGCCGAGGTCACCCTCGTGGCCCCGCCGACGCTGCTGCCCGTCGGCGTCGGCTCCTGGCCGGTGCAGTTCAGCTACGACCTCGACGCCGTCCTGCCCAAGGCCGACGTGGTGATGGTGCTGCGGGTCCAGCTCGAGCGGATGAACGCCTCGTTCTTCCCGAGCGCCCGCGAGTACAGCCGGCGGTACGGCCTCGACGCCGTCCGGATGGCCGCGCTGGGGGACGAGGCGATCGTCATGCACCCCGGCCCGATGAACCGCGGCATGGAGATCGCCGCCGACGTCGCCGACTCGGTCCGCTCGACGATCGTCGAGCAGGTCGGCAACGGCGTCAGCGTCCGCATGGCCGTCCTGTACCTGCTGCTCGGAGGCTCGCCCCAGTGACCCACCTGATCAAGGGGGCGCGCGTCCTCGGCGGCGACCCCGCCGACCTGCTGCTCGAGGACGGCCGCATCGCCGCGGTGGGGGAGCGCCTGTCGGCGGCCGGCGCCACCGTCGTCGACGCCGACGGGCTGGTCGCGCTGCCCGGCCTGGTCGACCTGCACACCCACCTGCGCGAACCCGGCCGCGAGGACGCCGAGACCGTCGAGACCGGCAGCCGTGCCGCGGCGCTCGGCGGGTTCACCGCGGTGCACGCCATGGCCAACACCGACCCGGTCGCCGACACCGCCGGCGTGGTCGAGCAGGTGTGGCGGCTGGGCCGGCAGGCCGGGCTGGTCGACGTCGTCCCGGTGGGCGCGGTGACCGTGGGGCTGCGCGGCGAGCGGCTGGCCGAGCTCGGCGCGATGGCCGACTCAGCCGCCCGCGTGCGGGTCTTCTCCGACGACGGGCACTGCGTCGCCGACCCCGCCCTCATGCGCCGCGCGCTGGAGTACGTGAAGGCCTTCGACGGCGTCGTCGCCCAGCACGCCGAGGAGCCGCGGCTGACCGCCGGCGCGCAGATGAACGAGGGTGACCTCTCCGCGCGGCTGGGGCTGACCGGCTGGCCGGCCGCCGCCGAGGAGGCGGTCATCGCCCGCGACGTGCTGCTCGCCGAGCACGTGGGCGCGCGGCTGCACGTCTGCCACGTCTCCACCGCCGGGTCGGTGGAGATCCTGCGGTGGGCCAAGTCGCGCGGCGTGCAGGTGACCGCCGAGGTCACCCCGCACCACCTGCTGCTCACCGAGACGTGCGCCGAGTCCTACGACCCGGTGTTCAAGGTCAACCCGCCGCTGCGCACCGACGCCGACGTGCAGGCCCTCCGTGCCGGGCTGGCCGACGGCACGATCGACGCCGTCGCCACCGACCACGCGCCGCACGCGGTGGAGGACAAGGAGAGCGAGTGGGCGCAGGCCCGGCCCGGGATGCTCGGGCTGGAGCAGGCGCTGTCGGTCGTCCTCGAGACGCTGGTGGAGCCCGGCCTGCTCGACTGGGCCGGCGTCGCCGACCGCATGTCGGTGCGCCCCGCGGCGATCGGCCGCCTCGACGGCCGTGGTCCCCGGTCGCACGGGCGCCCGCTGACGCCGGGCGAGCCGGCCAACCTGCTGCTGCTCGACCCCGCCGCCCGGGCCGTCGTCGACCCGGCCGCGCTGGCCAGCCGCAGCCGCAACAGCCCCTACGCCGGCCGGGAGCTGCCCGGCCGCGTCGTCGCCACGTTCCTGCGGGGCGAGGCGACGGTGCTCGACGGAAAGGCACAGAAGTGACCGAGGCGATCCTCGTCCTGGAGGACGGGCGCACCTTCCGCGGCGAGGCCTACGGCAAGGTCGGGACGACGGTCGGCGAGGCGGTGTTCGCCACCGGGATGACCGGCTACCAGGAGACGCTGACCGACCCCAGTTACGCCGGCCAGATCGTCACGATGACCGCGCCGCACGTCGGCAACACCGGCGTCAACGGCGAGGACGACGAGAGCGGCCGCATGTGGGTGGCCGGCTTCGTCGTCCGCGACCCCGCCCGCCGCCCGGCCAACTGGCGGGCCACCGGCAGCCTCGACGACGAGCTGACCGCGCAGGGCGTCGTCGGGATCAGCGGCATCGACACCCGCGCGCTGACCCGCCACCTGCGCGAGCGCGGCGCCATGCGCGCCGGGATCAGCAGCGAGTCCGCCGACGCCGACGCGCTGCTCGCCCGGGTGCGCGCCGCCGAGGGCATGGTCGGCGCCGACCTCGCGCCGCAGGTGAGCACCCGCGAGTCCTACGTCGTCCCGGCGGTGGGGGAGACGCGGTTCACCATCGCCGCGCTCGACCTCGGCATCAAGACCGCGACCCCGCGGCACCTCGCCGAGCTCGGCGTCGAGACGCACGTGCTGCCCTCGACGGCGACCGCGGCCGACCTGCTGGCCGCCGGCCCCGACGGCGTCTTCCTCTCCAACGGCCCCGGCGACCCGGCCGCGGCCGACTACGCCGTCGCCGCGGTGACCGGCGTGCTCGACGCCGGCCGGCCGCTGTTCGGCATCTGCTTCGGCAACCAGATCCTCGGCCGCGCCCTGGGCCTGGGCACCTACAAGCTGCGCTTCGGCCACCGCGGGCTCAACCAGCCGGTGCTCGACCGGGTCAGCGGCACGGTCCGGGTCACCAGCCACAACCACGGGTTCGCCGTCGACGCGCCGCTGGACCGGCCCACCGACACCCCGTACGGCCGGGTCGAGGTCAGCCACGTCGGCCTCAACGACGACGTCGTCGAGGGGCTGCGCCTGCTCGACGCCCCGGCGTTCAGCGTCCAGTTCCACCCGGAGTCCGCCGCCGGACCGCACGACGCCGCGCCGCTGTTCGGCCGCTTCGTCGACCTCATGGAGTCCGTGCGCACGGGCGGCGGCGCCGTCAGCCCGCCCACCACGGTCGAGCACAGCACGGGGGAGCAGGCCTGATGCCCAAGCGCACCGACATCGAGCACGTCCTGGTCATCGGCTCCGGGCCGATCCTCATCGGCCAGGCCGCCGAGTTCGACTACTCCGGCACCCAGGCCTGCCGCGTGCTGCGCGCCGAGGGGCTGCGGGTCAGCCTGGTCAACAGCAACCCGGCGACGATCATGACCGACCCCGACGTCGCCGACGCCACCTACATCGAGCCGCTGACGCCGGAGTTCGTCGAGCGGGTCATCGCCGAGGAGCGCCCCGACGCGCTGCTGGCCACCCTCGGCGGGCAGACCGCGCTCAACATCGCCATCGGCCTGTACGAGAACGGCACGCTGGAGCGGTACGGGGTGCGGCTCATCGGGGCCGACGTCGACGCGATCAACCGCGGCGAGGACCGGCAGATGTTCAAGGACATCGTCCGGTCCATCGGCGCCGACGCCCCGCGCTCGCGGGTCTGCGGGAGCGTCGAGGAGGCTCTGCAGACGGCGGAGGAGGTCGGCTACCCCGTCGTCATCCGGCCGAGCTTCACCATGGGCGGCCTCGGCTCGGGCTTCGCCACCGACGAGGCGATGCTGCGCCGGATGGCCTCGGCCGGCCTGGCCGACTCCCCGGTGCACACCGTGCTGATCGAGGAGTCGGTGCTCGGCTGGAAGGAGTACGAGCTCGAGCTGATGCGCGACCGCAGCGACAACGTGGTCGTCGTCTGCTCGATCGAGAACGTCGACGCGATGGGCGTGCACACCGGTGACTCGGTCACCGTCGCCCCGGCGATGACGCTCACCGACCGCGAGTACCAGCGCATGCGCGACGTCGGCATCGCGGTGCTGCGCGAGGTCGGCGTCGACACCGGCGGCTGCAACATCCAGTTCGCGGTCAACCCGGCCGACGGGCGCCTCGTCGTCATCGAGATGAACCCGCGGGTCTCCCGCTCCAGCGCGCTCGCGTCGAAGGCCACCGGCTTCCCGATCGCGAAGATCGCCGCGAAGCTGGCCATCGGCTACACCCTCGACGAGATCACCAACGACATCACCGGGGTCACCCCGGCCAGCTTCGAGCCCGCGCTGGACTACGTCGTCGTCAAGATCCCGCGGTTCGCGTTCGAGAAGTTCCCCGGAGCCGACCCGCGGCTGACCACGACGATGAAGAGCGTCGGCGAGGTCATGGCGATGGGCCGCAACTTCCCCGAGGCGCTGGGCAAGGCGATGCGGTCCACCGAGACCAAGGTGGCCGGCTTCTGGACCGAGGCCGTCGGGGCTGGTGGAGCGGGTGGAGGTGCTGCCGGGTCGGGCGCCGAGGAACTGCTGGAGGCGCTGCGCACGCCGGTCGACGGCCGGCTGTACGTGGCCGAGGCGGCGCTGCGGGCCGGCGCGACCGTCGAGCAGGTCGCCGAGGCCAGCGGCTTCGACCCGTGGTTCGTCGACCAGATCGCGCTCGTCGGCGAGGTCGGCGCCGAGGTCCGCGACGCCCCGGCGCTCACCGCCGCGGTGCTGCGGCGGGCCAAGCGGCACGGCCTGTCCGACCGGCAGGTCGCGGCGCTGCGCCCGGAGCTGTCCGGGGAGGACGGCGTCCGGCTGCTGCGGCACCGGCTCGGCGTGCGGCCGGTGTTCAAGACCGTGGACACCTGCGCCGCGGAGTTCGCCGCCCGCACGCCGTACCACTACTCGTCCTACGACGAGGAGACCGAGGTCGAGCCCCGGGAGAAGCCGGCGGTGCTGATCCTCGGCTCGGGGCCCAACCGGATCGGGCAGGGCATCGAGTTCGACTACTCGTGCGTGCACGCGGTGATGGCGCTGCAGGACGCCGGCTACGAGGCCGTGATGGTCAACTGCAACCCCGAGACCGTCTCCACCGACTACGACACCGCCGACCGGCTGTACTTCGAGCCGCTGACCTTCGAGGACGTCCTGGAGGTGGTCGAGGCCGAGCGCGCCGCCGGCCCGGTGGCCGGGGTCATCTGCACCCTCGGCGGGCAGACCCCGCTGGGCCTGGCGCAGCGGCTCAAGGACGCCGGCGTGCCGGTCCTGGGCACCTCACCGGAGGCCATCGACGACGCCGAGGACCGCGGGGCGTTCTCCCGGGTGCTCGCCGACGCCGGCCTGCTCGCCCCGAAGCACGGCACCGCGACGACGTTCGCCGAGGCGCGCGCCATCGCCGCGGAGATCGGCTACCCGGTCCTGGTGCGGCCGTCCTACGTGCTGGGCGGCCGCGGGATGGAGATCGTCTACGACGACGCCACGCTCGAGGCCTACATCACCAAGGCCACCGACGTGAGCCCCGCGCACCCGGTGCTGGTCGACCGGTTCCTCGAGGACGCCGTCGAGATCGACGTCGACGCCCTCTACGACGGCACCGAGCTCTACCTCGGCGGCGTCATGGAGCACATCGAGGAGGCCGGCATCCACTCCGGCGACTCCGCGTGCGCCCTGCCGCCGATCACGCTCGGTTCGGCGGACCTGCTGAAGATCCGGGCCGCCACCGAGAAGCTCGCCGCGCGGATCGGCGTGCGTGGGCTGATCAACGTCCAGTACGCGCTCAAGGACGACGTCCTGTACGTGCTGGAGGCCAACCCGCGGGCCAGCCGCACGGTGCCGTTCGTGTCCAAGGCGACGGCGGTCCAGCTGGCCAAGGCCGCGGCCCGGATCGCGGTGGGGGAGACCGTCGCCGACCTGCGTGCCGCCGGGGTGCTGCCGGCCACCGGCGACGGCACCGACCTGCCCGAGGACGCGCCGATCGCGGTCAAGGAGGCGGTGCTGCCCTTCCACCGCTTCCGCACCGTCGACGGGCACGGCGTGGACACGGTGCTCTCGCCGGAGATGAAGTCCACCGGCGAGGTCATGGGCCTCGACGACGGCTTCGGCACGGCGTTCGCCAAGTCGCAGGCCGCCGCCTACGGCTCGCTCCCCACCGAGGGCACGGTGTTCGTCTCGCTGGCCAACCGGGACAAGCGGGCCGCGGTCTTCCCGGTCAAGCGGCTGGCCGACCTCGGCTTCCGCGTCCTGGCCACCGCCGGCACCGCGCAGGTCCTGCGCCGCAACGGCGTCGACTGCGAGGTGGTCGGCAAGTACAGCGAGGGCCCGGGCAACTGCGTGGAGCGGATCCTGGCCGGCGACGTCGACATCGTCGTCAACACCCCGTTCGGGTCGCCGGGCAACAGCAGCCCGCGGCTGGACGGCTACGAGATCCGCACCGCGGCGGTCAGCGCCGGCATCCCGTGCATCACCACGGTGCAGGGCATGGCCGCGGCGGTGCAGGGCATCGAGGCGCTGCGCCGCGGCGGGCTCGGGGTGCGCAGCCTGCAGGCGGTCCACGCGGGTCTGACGGCGTCGCTGCTCGCCCCGCGCCCGTGAGCGTCGTCGGGCGGGTGCGGGACGACCTGGCCGCCCGGGGGCTGCTCGACGGGCTGCCGGCGGCGTTCCTCGCCGGGGTCACCCGGTTCGCCACGCCGCCGGCCGCCGAGCTCGACACGCTCCGGACGGCAGCCGGGGACCTGGCCGCCCGGCTGGCGGCGGGGGAGGCGGGCGACGACGACCTGCCGCTGATCACCCGGGTCGCCTACGTCGCCGGGCACGGCGGCCTGCTGGCCGCGCACGGCGTGCGGACGCCGTCCTACGACGTGCTCGGCTCCTACCGCGACAACCTGACCACCCCGGTCGGGCCGCAGCTGGAGGAGCGCCCGCGGGCCGGCGACCGGCGCTGGCGGGTGCTCGGCCGCGACGTCGGCTTCCCGCTGGGCGTACCCGCGTGCGTGCTCAACGGCGGCGAGGAGTGGGTGCGCTTCCACGCCCGCAACGGGTTCAGCGTGCTGACCTACAAGACCGTCCGCAGCCGCGCCCACCAGCCGAACGTGCAGCCGAACTGGACCTTCGCGCCGCGGCCCCCCGCCGACGTCGTCGTGTCCGACCCGTGGGACTGGATGGCGCCCGGTTCCCCGGACGTCAGCACGGTGAACTCCTTCGGCGTCCCCTCGCCGGCGCCCGAGGAGTGGATGCCCGACCTCGAGCGGTCGCTGGCCGCCGTCGACGCCGACCAGCTGCTGCTGGTCAGCGTGATGGGGGAGGGGGAGGGCACCGGCCTGGTCGACGACTTCGCGCAGGTCGCGGGCATGGCGCAGGAGGCCGGCGCCCCCGTCGTCGAGCTGAACCTGTCCTGCCCGAACACGCTCAGCAGCTCCCCGGACGGCGTCAAGCCGCCGCTGTGCCTCGACGCCGACGCCACGCTCGCGGTCGTCGAGGGGGTGCGCCGCGCGCTCGACGACCGCACCGGCCTGGTGGCCAAGCTGTCCTGGCTCGACGAGCCGGGGCTGGCCGCGCTGGTGCCCCGGCTGGCGCCGCTGGTCGACGGCGTCGCGGGCATCAACACGCTGCAGAGCCGGGTGGTGCGCAGCGACGGCGAGCCGACCTTCCCCGGGCGCGCGCTGGCCGGCCTGTCCGGTGCGGCGGCCCGCGACGCCGCGCTCGACCTCACGCGCCGGCTGGTCGGGCTGCGGGAGACCGGCGGGCACCGCTTCGACGTGCTGGCCATGGGCGGGGTCACCGACGTCGCCTCGTTCGCGGCGCTGTTCGAGGCCGGTGCCGACGCCGTCCAGTCCGCCTCGGGCGCCTTCGCCGACCCGTTCCTCGCCCGTGACTGCATCGCCGCCCTGGGCGACACCCTGCCGCGGTCGGTGCCGCGGTGAGCGCCCCCTTCGGCCATCGGCTGGCCGACGCCGTCGCCGCCCGCGGGCCGCTGTGCGTGGGCATCGACCCGCACGCGCCGCTGCTGGAGCGCTGGGGGCTGGGCGACGACGTCGACGGGCTGCGCCGGTTCACCGACACGGTCGTCGACGCCCTGGCCGGCGAGGTCGCCGTCCTCAAGCCGCAGTCGGCGTTCTTCGAGCGGCACGGCTCGCGCGGCCTGGCCGTGCTCGAGGACGCCGTCGCCCGCGCCCGCGCGGCCGGCGCGCTGGTGCTGCTCGACGCCAAGCGCGGCGACATCGGCTCGACGATGGACGCCTACGCCGACGTGCTGCGCCCGGAGCACCCGATGGCCGTCGACGCGCTCACGGTGAGCCCCTACCTGGGCCCGGGCTCGCTGCAGCCGGCCGTGGACACCGCGCGCCTGGCCGGCGGCGGGCTGTTCGTGCTCGCCCGCACCTCCAACCCCGACGCCGGCACGCTGCAGTCCGCCGCCGTGGGGGACCGGTCGGTGGCGCAGGTCGTCGTCGACACCGTGCGCGGGTGGAACACGCCCGGCTGGGTGGTCGGCGACCCGCTGCCCGACCTCGGCGCGGTGCAGGACCTGGCCGGCCGCTGGGGGGCCACCACGGGCAGCTTCGGCGTGGTCGTGGGGGCCACCCTGCGCGACCTCGACGTCGACCTCGGCGGGCTCGGCGGTCCGGTGCTGGCGCCGGGACTCGGTGCGCAGGGCGGGACGCCGGCGGACCTGCGCCGGCTGTTCGGCCCCGGCCGCGCCGTCGTCCCGACCGTCTCCCGCGACGTGCTCGCCGCCGGCCCGGACCCGGCCGCGCTGCGGACCGCCGCCGCCCGCTGGGCGCAGGAACTGGCGCGGTGAGGCGCGCGCTGCCGTGTGCCGTCGCGGTGACGGGCGCGGCCCTCGCCGTCGCCGGGATCACCGTCCTCTGGTGGACGAACACCCAGGCGCCCACCGTCACCCACGACGGCAGCCACGCACCGCTGCTGCTGGCGGGGTCCGCCCACGAGAGCACGCTGACCGTGACCTCCGATGGCGGGTCGGTGCTCTGGGATCCGGGTCACCTGGTCGGCGCGGGCCTGCTCGTGGCCGGTGCGCTGGTGCTGGCCGCGGTCGGCGGGTGGGCGCTGGGCCGCCGGTCGGCCCGCCGCGGCACCGCCTGAGCGCCCGCGGGCAGGTCGGACCGGCGTGTCGCGGCGACGCCGGACCCGCTGGTCACCGCGGAACGAATGCGTTTCGTATACTTCCTGACCTGCGGTGTTCACGGACGGTCACACGAGGGCTCCACAGTGCGTCACCGGCGGACGCCGGGAGATCGAAATGGTCGCGCGCACCGCGCGTGACCTGCGCGTTCGTGGTTACTAGGTTGACCGCGGGGGCTCAGACCGCGGGCTCCGGCCGACGACACCGCACGCACCCGCCGGGTGCCAGATCCCCGGCAACGACACGATGGGACGCACCATGCCCCTCCCCGACCTCTCCCCGGAACAACGCGCCGCCGCCCTCGAGAAGGCCGCCGCCGCCCGCAAGGCGCGCGCCGAGCTCCGCGAGCGGCTCAAGAGCAAGGGCGCCACGGTCGGCGACGTCCTCAAGCAGGGCGAGACCGACGAGGTCATCGGCAAGATGCGCGTCTCCGCGGTCCTGGAGTCCCTGCCCGGCGTGGGCAAGGCGCGGGCTGCGAAGATCATGGAGCGGCTCGAGATCTCCCCGACCCGCCGGGTGCGTGGCCTGGGCGCCAACCAGCGCCGGGCGCTGGAGGCCGAGTTCGGCGGCGAGCAGGTGGTCGCCGACCAGGTGCCCGCCGACTCGACGGCCTGAGGTCGTCGGCGCGCTCCCCGTCCGACACGAGCACCACGAGGACCCACGCGTTGCCCACAGCTCAGCCGGCGCCCTCCCAGGCGCGCCTGACGGTGCTCTCCGGTCCCTCTGGGGTCGGCAAGGGCACCGTCGTCGCCGAGGTCCGCCGCCGGCACCCCGGCGTGTGGGTGTCGGTGTCGGTGACCACCCGTCGCCGGCGCCCGGGCGAGGTCGACGGGGTGCACTACCACTTCCTCACCGACGACGAGTTCGACCGGCTGGTCGCCGACGACGGCCTGCTCGAGTGGGCCGAGTACGCGGGCAACCGCTACGGCACGCCGGCCGCCCCGGTCCGCGAGCGCCTCGCGGCCGGGGCGCCGGCGCTGTTGGAGATCGAGCTGCAGGGCGCCCGCCAGGTGCGCGCGCGGGCCCCGGAGGCGCAGCTGGTCTTCCTCGCCCCGCCGTCCTGGGCTGAACTGGTCACCCGGCTGGCCGGCCGCGGCTCCGAGCCGCCGGCCGTGCAGGAGCGCCGGCTGAGGATCGCGCAGGCCGAGCTGGACGCCGCCGGGGAGTTCGACGTCGTGGTCGTCAACGACGACGTCGCGAGGGCCGCCGACGAGTTGGTATCTTTGCTAGCTGCGCCGTCGTCCGAGAGGTCCGTCGGCGCCTCCGAGTGACCGGCCGCGAGGCCCCTCACTCCCATCTGACCAGCCGAGGAGTCCACGCGTCCGTGTCCGGAGTCGCACCCTCTCCCGAGGGCATCACCAACCCGCCGATCGACGAGCTGCTCGAGCGCACCAGCAGCAAGTACGGCCTGGTGATCTTCGCCGCCAAGCGCGCGCGGCAGATCAACGCCTACTACAGCCAGCTCTCCGAGGGCCTGCTGGAGTACGTCGGCCCGCTGGTCGACACCGCTCCGCAGGAGAAGCCCCTCTCCATCGCGCTGCGCGAGATCAACGAGGGTCTGCTGACCCACACCGCCGGCGAGAACTAGAAGGACCCCCTCGCCTCCCACGCCTCGCACGCTCGGCGCGGGCCCCTGCGAGGGGGCCGTTGCAGGCCTGTGTGGGTGACGCCCCCGGTACTCGGTACCGGGGGCGTCGTCGTGCCTGGGGGAGGATCGTGCGCATGAGCCGGATCGTGCTGGGTGTGGGCGGCGGCGTGGCCGCGTACAAGTCGGCCCTGCTGCTGCGCGCGCTGACCGAGGCGGGGCACGAGGTCCGCGTGGTGCCGACCGAGTCGGCGCTGCACTTCGTCGGCGCGGCCACCTTCGAGGCGCTGAGCGGCAACCCCGTGACCACCGACGTGTGGTCGCACGTCCCCGAGGTCGCCCACGTGCGCATCGGGCAGACCGCCGACCTCGTCGTCGTCGCCCCGGCCACCGCCGACCTGCTCGCCCGCGCGGCCGCCGGCCGGGCCGACGACCTGCTCACCGCCACGCTGCTGACCGCGCACTGCCCGGTCGTGTTCGTGCCGGCCATGCACACCGAGATGTGGCTGCACCCGGCCACCCAGGACAACGTGGCCACGCTCCGCCGCCGCGGCTCGATCGTGCTGCCGCCGGCCGTCGGGCGGCTGACCGGTCCCGACTCCGGCCCCGGCCGGCTGCCCGAGCCGGCCGACGTCGCCGCGCTGGCCCGGGTCGTCCTCGCCGCCGGCGCCGACCTGCTGCGCGCCGACCTCGCCGGCCGCCGGGTGGTGGTCAGCGCCGGCGGCACCCGCGAGCCGCTGGACCCGGTCCGCTACCTGGGCAACCGCTCCTCGGGCAAGCAGGGGTGGGCGCTGGCCCGCGTCGCCGCCGCCCGCGGCGCCGAGGTCACCCTCGTCGCGGCCAACGTCGACCTGCCCGCGCCCTTCGGTGTCCGCGTGGTCCCGGTGGGGACGGCGGAGGAGCTGCGCACGGCGATGCTCGCGGAGGCTCCGGACGCCGACGTCGTCGTCATGGCCGCCGCCGTCGCCGACTTCCGGCCGGCCACGGTCGCGGCCACCAAGCTCAAGAAGGACAGCGCGAGCGAGCCCGACGCCGTCGCGCTGGTGCGCAACCCCGACGTGCTCGCCGAGCTGGTCACCAAGCGCCCGCCCGGCCAGCTCGTGGTTGGCTTCGCCGCCGAGACCGGTGATGCCGACGCCGACGTGCTCGCCCACGCCCGCGCCAAGCTGGCCCGCAAGGGCTGCGACCTGCTCGTCGTCAACGACGTCTCCGGCGGCGGGGTGTTCGGGCGGCCCGACAACGCCGCCGTCGTCCTCGCCGCCGACGGCACCGCCACCGAGGTGCCGCACGGCACCAAGGACGCCGTCGCCGCGGCCGTCTGGCAGGTCGTGCTGCCGCGTCTGGGGGAACCGACGGCTGCCCGCCCGGAGGGACGCCGGTAGCGTGCGCAGGCGGCGCGGGCAGACCGTGCCCCGACCTCGTCACCGAAGCAGGGAGAACCGAGTGCCACGCCGCCTCTTCACGTCCGAGTCGGTGACCGAGGGCCATCCCGACAAGATCGCCGACCAGATCAGCGACGCGATCCTCGACGAGATGCTCCGCCAGGACCCGCGCAGCCGGGTCGCGGTCGAGACGCTCATCACCACCGGCCAGGTGCACATCGCCGGTGAGGTCACCACCGCCGGCTACGTCGACATCGCCGAGATCGTCCGCAGGACGGTGCTGCGGATCGGCTACGACTCCTCCCGCAAGGGCTTCGACGGCGCCTCCTGCGGCGTCAGCGTCTCCATCGGCGCGCAGTCGCCCGACATCGCCCAAGGCGTCGACACCGCCTACGAGGCGCGCACCACCGGCGCCGCCGACGACGACGAGATCGAGCGCCAGGGCGCCGGCGACCAGGGCCTGATGTTCGGCTACGCCACCGACGAGACCCCCGAGCTCATGCCGCTGCCGATCGCGCTGGCCCACCGGCTCTCGCGCCGGCTGTCGGCGGTGCGCAAGGACGGCTCGGTGCCCTACCTGCGGCCCGACGGCAAGACCCAGGTCACCGTCGTCTACGAGGACGACCGGCCGGTCGGCGTCGACACCGTCGTCGTCTCCTCGCAGCACGCCGAGGACATCTCCATCGAGCAGCTGCTCACCCCCGACGTGCAGGAGCTCGTCGTCGAGCCGGAGCTGCAGGCGCTCGGCCTGCCCACCGACGGCTACCGGCTGCTGGTCAACCCGACCGGCAAGTTCGTCATCGGCGGCCCGATGGGCGACGCCGGGCTGACCGGCCGCAAGATCATCGTCGACACCTACGGCGGCATGGCCCGCCACGGGGGCGGCGCGTTCTCCGGCAAGGACCCGTCGAAGGTCGACCGGTCGGGCGCCTACGCGATGCGCTGGGTGGCCAAGAACGTCGTCGCCGCGGGCCTGGCCCGCCGCTGCGAGGTGCAGGTGGCCTACGCCATCGGCGCCGCGCACCCGGTCGGCCTGTTCGTCGACACCCACGGCACCGGCACCGTCGCCGACGACGTCCTGGAGAAGGCGGTCACCACGGTGTTCGACCTGCGCCCGGGCGCCATCGTGCGCGACCTGGACCTGCTGCGGCCCATCTACGGCCCGACCGCCGCCTACGGCCACTTCGGCCGCACCGACGTCGAGCTGCCGTGGGAGCGCACCGACCGCGTCGAGGCGCTGCGCTCGGCCGTGGTGTGAGGCCCCCGCTGCGCGCCGCCACTCGCACGCTCGCGGCGGGTCCCTGCAGCGGGGCCGTGGGCCGTCGGACCCCCGGGCGACACTGGCGGGCGAGACCACGCCCGATCGGAGACCGCGCTGACCTCGGCTCCCGCCGCACCTGACGCACCGGCCGACCCGGGCACCCGCACCCCGCGGGTCGCCCGGGTCGTCGTCGACGTGCCCCTGGCGCACCTGGACCGCACCTTCGACTACGCGGTCCCCGACGACATGGCCGGGGAGGTGCGGGCCGGCTGCCGGGTGCGGGTGCGCTTCGCCGGGCAGCTCGTCGACGGGTTCGTCCTCGAGCTCGCCGACACCAGCGAGACCGACCGCACGCTCGCGCCGCTGGCCAAGCTGGTCTCCGGCGAACCGGTGCTCACCCCGGAGGTCGCCGCGCTCGCCCGCTCGGTCGCCCAGCGCTGGGGCGGCACGCTGACCGACGTGCTGCGGCTGGCCGTCCCGCCGCGCCGCGCCGCCGCGGAGAAGCGCCCGGCCGCGGAGCCACCCCCGCCGCCGGAGCCGCCCGACCCGGCCGGCTTCGCCCGCTACCCGACCGGCCCGGCGCTGCTGGCCGCCGTCGCCGAGGGCCGTCCCGCCCGCGCGGTGTGGACGGCGCTGCCGGGAGAGGACTGGCCCGCGCGGCTGGCCGAGCTGTGCCAGGCGGCGCTGTCGGGCGGTCGCGGCGCGCTCGTCGTCGTCCCCGACGGCCGCGACCTCGACCGGCTGGAGGCCGCGGCCACCGCCCGGCTGCCGAAGGGCTCCTTCGTCGTCCTGCGCGCCGACGCCGCCCCCGACGCCCGCTACCGCCGCTTCCTCGACGCCGCCCGCGGCAGCGCGAAGGTGGTCCTCGGCACGCGGGCCGCGGTCTTCGCACCGGTCACCGACCTCGCTCTGGTGGCCGTGTGGGACGACGGCGACGACCTGCACGCCGAGCCCCGTGCCCCCTACGCGCACGCCCGCGACGTGCTCCTGCACCGCGCGCACCTGACCTCGTGTGCCGCCGTCGTCGCGGCCACCGCGCGGACCGCCGAGGCGGAGCTGCTGGTGCAGAGCGGCTGGGCGCACGAGCTGGTCGCCGAGCGTGCCACCCTCCGCGCGGCCGCCCCGCGGGTGCAGGCCCTCGGCGAGGACCACGAGCTCGCCCGCGACCCCGCCGCCCGCACCGCCCGGCTGCCCAGCCTCGCCCACCGCGTGGCCCGCGCCGCGCTCGCGGAGGGCGCGCCGGTGCTGGTGCAGGTGCCGCGCGCCGGCTACGCGCCCGGGTTGTCGTGCGACCGCTGCCGGGCGCCGGCCCGCTGCGCCGTCTGCTCGGGGCCGCTCGGCATCGCGCCGACCCCGGGGCCGGGCGGCTCGCGGGTGCCGGCCTGCCGCTGGTGCGCCCGGCCGGCGGCCACCTTCGACTGCCCGCACTGCCACGGCACCAAGCTGCGCGCCTCCGTGGTCGGCGCCTCGCGGACCGCGGAGGAGCTGGGCCGGGCGTTCCCCGGCGCGGCGGTGCGGGTGTCGGGGCGCGGGTCCGGCGTGCTGCCGTCGGTGCCGGGCGGGCCGTCGCTGGTGGTGGCCACGCCGGGCGCCGAGCCGGTGGCCGAGGGCGGGTACGGCGCGGCGCTGCTGCTCGACTCGTGGGCGCTGCTCGGGCGCGCCGACCTGCGGGCGGGGGAGGAGACGCTGCGCCGCTGGATGAACGCCGCCACGCTGGTGCGGCCGCACGGCTCGGTCGTCGTCGCCGCCGACGCCGCACACCCCGTGGTGCAGGCGCTGGTCCGCTGGGACCCGGGCTGGCTGGCCGAGCGCGAGCTCGCCGACCGCCGCGAGCTCGGCTTCCCGCCGGCCACCCGGATGGCCTCCCTGTCGGGGTCGCCGTCGGCGCTGGCGGAGTTCCTCGAGGCCGCCCGGTTCCCCGCCGACGCCGACCTGCTCGGCCCGGTGCCCGAGCCGCCGCGCCCGGGGCAGGAGGGGGAGCGCGAGCGCTTCCTCGTGCGGGTGCCGCGCGGCGAGGGCCTGGCGCTGGCCACCGCGCTGGCGGAGGTGCAGGGCGTGCGCAGCGCCAAGAAGGTGCCCGAGCACGTGCGCGTGCAGCTCGACCCCCTGGAGCTGGTCTAGCGGCGCGGAGGGCCGCTCCTGGGGCTCACCTACGATCGACCGGTGAGCGTGACCCCCATCCGGCTGCTGGGCGACCCCGTCCTGCACCGGCCCGCGGCCCCCGTCGTCGACTTCGACGCCGAGCTGCGCGGCCTGGTCGCCGACCTGACCGAGACGATGCACGCCGCCGGCGGTGCCGGGCTGGCCGCGCCGCAGATCGGCGTCGGCCTGCGGGTGTTCACCTGGTACGTCGACGGCGAGCTGGGCCACCTGGTCAACCCGTCGGTGGACCTGGTCGGCGAGGAGACCGAGGAGGCGCCCGAGGGCTGCCTGTCCATCCCGGGGTACCGCTTCGACTGCCGCCGCCACCTGCACGTCGTGGCCACCGGCTGGAACGTGCACGGGGACCCGGTCCGGGTGGAGGGCTCGCACCTGCTGGCCCGCGCGGTGCAGCACGAGGTCGACCACCTCGACGGCGTGGTGTTCGTCGACCGCCTGGACCCCGAGGCACGCGCCGCCGCGCTCGCCGAGCTCGCCGAGGCCGAGTGGCAGGGCATGCAGGCGTGGGTGCCGCGCGTGGAGGTGAGCCCCCACTGAGGCTCCTGTTCGCCGGGACGCCCGAGCCCGCCGTGCCCTCGCTCGAGGCGCTGCTGGGCTCCGACCACGAGGTGGTCGCCGTCCTCACCCGGCCCGACGCCCGCTCCGGCCGCGGCCGCAAGGTCAGCCGCTCCCCGGTGGCCGAGCGCGCCGACGCCGCCGGCCTGCCCGTGCTGCAGCCCCGCTCGCCGCGCGAGCCGGAGTTCCTCGCCCGGCTCGCCGACCTCGCCGTCGACTGCGCGCCCGTGGTCGCCTACGGCGCGCTGGTCCCCCCGGCCGCGCTCGACCGGCCCGCGCACGGCTGGGTCAACCTGCACTTCTCGCTGCTGCCTGCCTGGCGCGGTGCCGCCCCGGTGCAGCACGCGCTCATGGCCGGCGACGAGGTCACCGGCGCCTGCACCTTCCGGCTCGAGCAGGGCCTGGACACCGGGCCGGTCTACGGCGTCGTCACCGAGCCGATCGGCCCGCGCGACACCGCCGGCGACCTGCTGGGCCGCCTTGCGGTCAGCGGCGCCCGGCTGCTGGTGGCCACCCTCGACGGCATCGCGGCCGGCACGCTCCACCCGCGGCCGCAGCCGGCCGAGGGCGTCAGCCTCGCGCCGCGGATCGAGACCGCGGACGCGCGGGTCGACTGGACGCTGCCGGCGCACGTCGTCGACCGGCGGGTGCGCGGCGTGACCCCGGCGCCGGGCGCGTGGACCACCTGGCGCGGGGACCGGCTGCGGCTGGGCCCGGTCGAACCGCTGCAGAGCGCGCCCGCGGCGGAGCCCGGCGAGGTCTCGGTGGGTCCGGACGGGGTCGTCGTCGGCACCGGCCGGGGCGCGGTCCGGCTGGGTCAGGTGCAGCCGGCCGGCAAGCGGGTGCTGCCGGCCGCCGACTGGGCCCGCGGCGCCCACCCGGCGCCCGGCGAGCGGCTGGGGACATGACGCGGCCACCGCGGCGCCCGGGTGGTCGCCAGGAGCGGCGACCGCGACGGGCGCCCCTCGACGGCGCCCGGCTGACCGCCTACGACGTCCTCGACGGCGTCTCGGCGCGGGAGGCCTACGCTAACCTGCTGCTGCCCCAGCTCCTGCGCGAGCGCGACCTCGACCCGCGCGACGCCGCGTTCGCCACCCAGCTGGCCTACGGGGCGCTGCGCGCGCGGGGCACGCTCGACGCGGTGCTGGCCCGGCTGGTCGACCGCCCGCTGGCCGACCTCGACCGGCGCGTCCTCGACCTGCTGCGGCTGGGCGCCTACCAGGTGCTGGACCTGCGGGTGCCCGCGCACGCCGCCGTCGCCACCACGGTCGACCTGACCCGCGCGATCGTCGGCACCGGCGCCTCCGGCCTGGTCAACGCCGTCCTGCGCAAGGCGGCCACGGGCGGCGACCGGGCCGCCTGGCTCGAGCAGCTCGCGGCCGACGGCGACCGGCGGCTGGCCCTGGCCACCGACCACCCCGAGTGGATCGTCTCGGCGTGGCGGGAGGCGCTCGGCGGCGAGGAGGAGCTGGAGCCCGCGCTGCTGGCCGACGACGCCGCGCCGGAGGTGCACCTGGTCGCCCGGCGCGTGGACCGCGCGGCGCTGGCCGAGGAGTCCGGCGGGACGCCGGGGCCGTGGTCGCCGTACGCGGTGCGGCTCGGCGGGGGAGACCCCGGCCGGCTGCCGTCGGTGCGCGCCGGCGCGGCCGCGGTGCAGGACGAGGGCAGCCAGCTCGCCGCGCTGCTGCTCGCCCGCGCGCCGCTCGAGGGCCCGGACGCCCGCTGGCTCGACGTCTGCGCCGGGCCCGGCGGCAAGGCGGGGCTGCTGGCCGCCGTCCGCCCGGCCGGGGTGCACCTGACCGCCGCCGACCGCGCGCCGCACCGTGCCGAGCTCGTGCGCGGGACGCTGGCCGGCGAGGACGACGTCGAGGTGCTCGTCGCCGACGGCCGCGAGCCGCCGTGGGCGCCCGGCTCGTTCGACCGCGTGCTGCTCGACGCGCCGTGCACCGGGCTGGGCGCGCTGCGCCGCCGGCCGGAGGTGCGCTGGCGCCGCACGCCTGACGACGTGGCCCCGCTGGTGGAGCTGCAGACGGCGCTGCTCGACCGGGCGCTCGACTCGGCGCGCCCCGGCGGCGTCGTGGCCTACGTGACCTGCTCGCCGCACGCGGCCGAGACCGTCGCCGTCGCCGACGCCGCGGCCGCGCGCGACGACGTCGAGGTGCTGCCGGTGGCGCCGCTGTTCGCCGAGGTGCCCGGGATCGAGCGCGGGCCGTACGCGCAGCTGTGGCCGCACCGGCACGGCACCGACGCGATGTTCATGGCCCTGTTCCGCTGCACCCGCTGAGCCGCGCGCCCGTCGACCTGCGGCTGTCCCGACCGCGTCGAGACGACCGCAAGTCGACACGCGACGGAGCCCCCACGTCGGGAAGCCGGTCCGGGGACGTCAGCCGGTGACCAGCACGACCACGACGACGGCGACCGTGGAGAGCCCGGTCAGGGCGAGCAGCCGGCGGCCGCCCAGCCACGTCTCCCACCACGACGGCGCCGGGACGTCCCGCAGCGGGCCGGGCGGCTCGGCCACCCAGCGCGCGGCGGCGAGCGTCTGCCGGAGGCGCCACGACTGCAGCGCCGCGTACCCGGCGACCACCACGACGGCGGCCGGCACCGCCCCCGGCCGGTCCCAGTCGGCCTGCAGCAGCAGGACGAGCGGGAGCACCGGCATCAGGCGGCCCACCCAGTGCAGCCGGACGACGCGCCGGGCCACGACGTCGAGCCGGCCGCGCAGCCGCGGGCCCGGGTCGGTGTGCGTGGGCAGCGCGACGCGCAGGCGCGCGGTGTCGGCCGCGCGGCTCTCCAGGGCCGGCACCAGCGGCGCGAGCAGCGGGACGGCGGCGGTGGACACGGCGAGAGCGGCGAGGACGGTCCACGCCAGGTCGCCGTGCAGGCCGGCGTACTCGCCGGTGAGCAGCATGCGCGGCACGACCAGCCCGAGCACCACGGCCGGCAGCAGGAACGCCGACCGGCGGGCCCGCCGTTCGGTGTCGACGGCCGGCCGGACGGCGGAGGGGTGACGGACCGTCACCGGATCGCCCGACGGCCACGTCGGTCGCCGGTCGTCCCGGGACGTCGCGGTGCGCACGGTCACGGGCGGTAGACGGAAACGGGCCGGTGGACCCCCGCCGGCACCCGGCCAGGGGACGCCCGTCCGGCTGCCGGTCACCCGGCTCCGTGACGGACGCCGTTCCCCGGACCGGCGTTCCCGCCTAGCCTCCCCGCCCGTGCCGTGGCTCCCCGACGACTTCGTCCACCCGACCCGCGCCGACCTGCCCACCGGGCAGCACCTGCGCCCCATCCGCGCGTCCGACACCGCCATCGACCACCCCGCTGTCATGGGGTCGCGCGAGCGGCTCTGGGAGATCTACGGCGAGGCGTGGGGCTGGCCGCCGGCCACCATGACCGAGGAGCAGGACCGCGTGGACCTCGCCCGCCACGAGCGGGAGATCGAGGCCCACGAGAGCTTCAACTACGCGCTGCTCGACGAGGAGGAGACCGAGCTGCTCGGCTGCGTCTACGTCGACCCGCCGGAGAAGGCCGGGGACGCCGACGCCGAGGTGTCCTGGTGGGTGGTCGACCGGCTGGCCGGCACCGAGGTCGAGGCCGCGCTGGACGTCTTCGTGCCGCGCTGGCTGGCCGAGGACTGGCCGCTGCGCGCGCCCCGCCACGTCGGCCGCGACCTCTCCTGGGCCGAGTGGATCGCGCTGCCCGACCGCGACTGACCGCTCACCGGCCGGCGGCGTCCTCCTCGAGCTCCCGGCGGGCCACCGCCAGCACGGCCGGGTCGGCGCACCCCCGGGCGAAGCCGGCGATCCGCCGCCGGATGTCGCGGCCGAGCAGCCGCGTGCCGATCCGCTCGGCGACCGGTGCCAGCCACGCCGGCCGGCAGCGGAACACGTAGCGCCACACCGCCCGCGTTCCACCGTCGGGCAGCGGGGTGAACCGTCAGCTTCCGGCGAACACGGCGAAGGACCACGGGCCGCGGACCATCCGCATGCCCACGTGCGACGGCGGCACGTAGGACACGTACTCGCTGACCATCGCCAGCCCGTGGCGGGAGCGGGTCGCCGTCCGGACGCCCTTCCCCGGCCGGTCCCGGCCGTCGAGCAGGGACTGCTCGCGCACGAACGCGTCCCACCGGTAGCGGGTCGTCCCGGTGGTCTGCGAGACGGCGAAGGCCAGCGCGGGTTCCACCGGGACGTCGACCGTCGCCTCGACCTGTGCCATGCCGTCGCCGTACCCGGCCGGACCGGTGGAGATCACCCCGCACCTAGACTCGGACGCCGTGCACTCGGACGGCAGGGCCCGGACCCCGATGATCGCCCCCAGCCTGCTCTCGGCGGACTTCGCCCGGCTGGCCGACGAGGTGGCGCGCGTCGCCGACGCCGACTGGCTGCACGTCGACGTCATGGACGCCCACTTCGTGCCCAACCTGACCCTGGGCCGGCCGGTGGTCGAGGCGATCCAGGCCGTCAGCCCGATCCCGCTGGACTGCCACCTGATGATCGAGGCGCCCGAGCGCTGGGCGCCCGGCTACGCCGAGGTCGGTGCCGGCAACGTCACCGTGCACGCCGAGGCCTGCACCGGCGACCCGCGCGACGTCGCCAGCGACATCCGTGCCGCCGGCGCCCTGGCCGGGCTGGCGCTCAAGCCCGGCACCCCGCTGGAGCGCTACGAGGACGTCCTCCGCGACTTCGACACCCTGCTGGTCATGACCGTCGAGCCGGGCTTCGGTGGCCAGGCGTTCATGGCGGAGGTCCTGCCCAAGGTCCGCCGGGCCCGCGAGCTGGTCGACACCGGCCACCTGCGGCTGCTGGTCGAGGTCGACGGCGGCATCAACGCCGACACGATCGAGCAGGCCGCCGAGGCCGGCGCCGACGTCTTCGTGGCGGGCTCGGCGGTCTACGGCGCAGACGACCCCGCCCGCGCCATCGCCGCCCTCCGCGCGCAGGCGACCGGAGCCGCGTGAGCGTCACCTCCGTGGAGCTCGACGCCATGGCCCGGGCGCGCGAGCTCGGGTTCTCCGTCCTGGGCACCACCAGCCCGAACCCCGCCGTCGGCGCGGTCGTCCTCGACGCCGGCGGCACGGTCGTGGGGGAGGGGGCCACCTCCCCGCCCGGCGGGCCGCACGCCGAGGTGCACGCGCTGGCGCAGGCCGGTGAGCGCGCCCGCGGCGGCACGGCCGTGGTCACCCTCGAGCCGTGCGCGCACACCGGCCGCACCGGCCCCTGTGCCGACGCGCTGCTGGCCGCCGGGGTGGCGCGGGTCGTCGTCGCGGTGCCCGAGCCCACGCGGCTCGCGGTCGGCGGGGCGGAGCGGCTGCGTGCCGCCGGGGTCGACGTCGAGGTGGGGGTCGGGCAGGCGGCCGCGGAGGAGGGTGCGCTGGCCGCGTGGCTCACCGGCGTCCGAGAGTCCCGGCCGTTCGTCGTCTGGAAGGTGGGCGCCACCCTCGACGGTCGGGTCGCCGCCGCCGACGGCACCAGCCGCTGGATCACCGGCCCGGTCGCCCGCGCGGCCGTGCACGCGCTGCGCGCCACCTGCGACGCCGTCGTCGTCGGCTCGGGCACCGCGCTGGCCGACGACCCCCAACTCACCGTCCGCGACGCCGACGGCCGCGACGCCGCCCGCCAGCCGCTGCGGGTGGTGCACGACCGGCGCGGCCGGCTGCCGGCCACTGCCCGCGTCCTGGACGGTGCCGCGCCCACCCACGTCAGCCGCGCCGAGGGCCCCGCCGAGCTGCTCGCCGAGCTGTTCGACCGCGACGTGCGCCGGGTGCTGCTCGAGGGCGGCCCGACGCTGGCCGCGGCCTTCCTGCGTGCCGGGCTGGTCGACGAGGCCGTCGTCCACCTCGCGCCGAAGCTGCTCGGCGCCGGTCCCTCCCTGGTGGGGGACCTGGGAATCAGCACGATCGGCGCGGCGCTGTCCCTGGAGCTGCGGGAGGTCACGCCGCTGGGCGGGGACGTGCAGGTCCGCCTGCGGCCCACCCGTCACACTGGGAACCGACCGCACGCCGACGAGAGGGGCTGACGTGTTCACCGGCATCGTCGAGGAGGTCGGCTCCCTGGCCGCTCGCGAGGACTCGGCCGACGCCGCCGTGCTGCGCATCCGCGCCCGGCGCGTGCTCGAGGACGTCTCCCTCGGCGATTCGATCTCCGTCAACGGCGTGTGCCTCACCGTGACCGGCGTCGAGCCCGGCGGCGACGGCGCCTCCGTGTGGTCCACCGACGTGATGGCCGAGACCCTGCGCCGCAGCAGTCTCGGCGCCCTCGCCGACGGCGACCCGGTCAACCTCGAGCGCGCGGTCGCCGCCGGTGGTCGTCTCGGAGGGCACGTCGTGCAGGGCCACGTCGACGGCGTCGGCACGGTCGTGAGCCGCACGCCGAGCGAGCACTGGGACGTCGTCCGGGTGGCCCTGCCGCCGCAGTTGGCGCGCTACGTCGTCGAGAAGGGGTCCATCACCGTCGACGGCGTCTCGCTCACGGTCAGCGCGCTGAGCGCCGTCGACGACGACGAGCCCTGGTTCGAGGTCAGTCTCATCCCCGCCACCCTCCGCGAGACCACGCTGGGCGGCCGTGCCCCGGGGGACCCGGTCAACCTGGAGGTCGACGTGATCGCCAAGTACGTGGAACGCCTGCTGGGAGCACGCGCATGAGCGTCCGCCTGGACACCGTCGAGGACGCGATCGCCGCGGTCAAGGACGGCCGCCCGGTCGTCGTCGTCGACGACGAGGACCGCGAGAACGAGGGCGACCTGATCTTCGCCTCCGAGCTGGCGACGCCGGAGCTCGTGGCGTTCATGGTCCGCTACACCTCGGGCTACATCTGCGTCTCGGTCACCGAGGCCGACGCCGACCGGCTGGACCTGCCCCCGATGTTCCGGGTCAACCAGGACCGCCGCGGCACCGCCTACACCGTCACCGTCGACGCCCGCGAGGGCGTGACCACCGGCATCTCCGCCCACGACCGGGCGCACACGATCCGGCTGCTGGCCGGTGCCGACACCTCCTCGGCCGACCTCGCCCGCCCGGGCCACATCGTGCCGCTGCGGGCCAAGGACGGCGGCGTGCTGCGCCGGCCCGGGCACACCGAGGCCGCCGTCGACCTCGCCGTCCTCGCGGGCCTGCGCCCCTCGGGGACGCTGTGCGAGCTGGTCAGCGAGAAGGACCCGACCGGCATGGCCCGCGCCGAGGAACTGCGCGTCTTCGCCGACGAGCACGACCTCTGCCTGATCTCCATCGCCGACCTCATCGCCTATCGCAAGCGCTTCGACAAGCTGGTCGAGCGGGTCGCCGAGGCCACCGTCCCGCTGGCGCCGGGCACCTTCACCGCGGTCGGCTACCGCAGCTCCTACGACGAGCGCGAGCACGTCGCCTTCGTCTACGGCGACATCGGCGACGGCGAGGACGTGCTGGTGCGCGTGCACTCCGAGTGCCTCACCGGCGACGTCTTCGGCTCGCTGCGCTGCGACTGCGGCCCGCAGCTGCAGGCCGCGCTGGCCGCCGTCGCCCACGAGGGCCGCGGCATCGTGCTCTACATCCGCGGGCACGAGGGCCGGGGGATCGGCCTGCTGCACAAGCTGCAGGCCTACCAGCTCCAGGACTCCGGCGTGGACACCGTCGACGCCAACCTCGACCTCGGCCTGCCCGCCGACGCCCGCGACTACGGCACCGGCGCGCAGATCCTCGTCGACCTCGGCGTGCACACCATGCGGCTGCTGACCAACAACCCGGCCAAGCGCGCGGGCCTGGAGGGCTACGGCCTCCAGGTCACCGGCCGGGTGCCGCTGCCCAGCCACGTCACCGTCGAGAACCTGGCCTACCTGCGCACCAAGCGCGACCGGATGGGCCACCTGCTCGACATCATCGAGCCCGAGACCGAGTCCGGCCCGGTCGACGTCCCGGCCGGCGAGCCCGCCACCGTCCCCGGGACCGACGTCCCCCTGCGCCAGCAGGAGCAGCAGCTGTGAGCGGGCAGGGGCGCCCCGAGGCGGGCGCGGTCGACGCCGCCGGACTGTCGCTGGGCATCGTGGCCACCACCTGGCACGCCGAGATCACCGACGCGCTGCTCGCCCGCGCGGTCGAGGCCGCCCGCGCCAGCGGCGTCCCCGAGCCCACCGTCGTCCGCGCGCCCGGCGCGGTGGAGCTGCCGGTGGTCGCGCAGGCGCTGGCCGAGCGGCACGACGCCGTCGTGGCACTCGGCGTCGTCATCCGCGGCGGGACCCCGCACTTCGAGTACGTCTGCGACGCCGTCACCGCGGGCCTCACCCGGGTGGCGCTCGACGCCGGCAAGCCCGTGGGCAACGGCGTGCTGACCTGCGACACCGAGGAGCAGGCGCGCGACCGGGCCGGCCTGCCCGGCTCGGTGGAGGACAAGGGCTGGGAGGCCGCGATCGCCGCGCTGGCCACCGCGCTCACACTCCGCGGGCTGCGCCCCCCGCCGCCCCGGGCCACCGGCTTCCAGGCCACCCCCGCCGTCGGGCAGGGGCTGGCGTGAAGACCTTCGACGCGCTGTTCGCCGAGCTCTCGGCCAAGGTCACCGCGGGCGACCCGGCCTCGGGCACCGTGACCGCCGTCCGCGACGGTGTGCACGCGGCGGGCAAGAAGGTGGTCGAGGAGGCCGCCGAGTCCTGGATGGCCGCCGAGCACGAGGGGCCCGAGCGGACCGCCGAGGAGATCAGCCAGCTCCTCTACCGGGTGCAGGTCCTCATGCTCGCCCGCGGGCTGACCCTCGACGACGTCTACACCCACCTCTGATCCACCCCACCGAAGGAGTTCCCCCGTGCTGCGCGTCGCCGTCCCCAACAAGGGCGCCCTGAGCGAGCCCGCGGCCGAGATGCTCGACGAGAGCGGCTACCGCCAGCGGCGCAGCACCAAGGACCTCGCGGTCTACGACCCCGACAACGACACCGAGTTCTTCTACCTGCGCCCGCGTGACATCGCCGTGTACGTGGCCGCCGGCACGCTCGACGTCGGCATCACCGGCCGGGACATGCTGCTGGAGACCGCGCCGGCCGACGGCGAGGGCCACTCGGCGGTGGAGGTCATGCCGCTGGGCTTCGGCCGCTCCTCGTTCCGCTTCGCCAGCCCCGTGGAGTCCGTCATCGACTCCGTCGAGCAGCTGGCCGGCAAGCGGATCGCCACCGCCTACCCGGTGCTGCTGCAGCGCTTCCTCGACGAGTCGGGCATCAAGGCCGGGGTCGTCAAGCTCGACGGCGCGGTGGAGACCGCCTGCCGGCTGGGGGTGGCCGACGCGGTCTGCGACGTCGTCGAGACCGGGACGACGCTGCGCGCGGCGGGCCTGCGGATCATCGGCGAGCCGGTGCTGAGCAGCGAGGCGGTGCTGGTCCGCCGGGCGGGCGCCGAGGAGATCCCCGCCGTCGCCCAGCTGCGCCGGCGGCTGCGCGGGGTGCTGGTCGCCCGGCAGTACGTGATGCTCGACTACGACTGCCCCAACGAGTTGCTGGAGAAGGCCACCGCGCTGACGCCCGGGCTCGAGGGCCCCACGGTCAGCCCGCTCCAGACGGAGAACTGGTCGGCGGTGCGGGCGATGGTCCGGCAGAGCGACACCAACCGGGTCATGGACGAGCTCTGGGAGCTCGGTGCCCGCGCGATCCTCGTCACGAGCATCCACGCCTGCCGCATCTGATTGAGGACCCCGCTGCCCCGCCACTCGTAGGCTCGCGGCGGGACCCTGCAGCGGGTCATCCCGACGGGGGCGTCCTCACGCCGGCCTGGTGGCCCTGCCGGGAGACGTCGGCCGGCGCGGGGAGTCATCGACCACACGGCAGCGGCCCCCTCCCCAGGTGGGGAGGGGGCCGCCGGCGTGTCCTCGTGCGGTCAGCGCCGGGTGGTGCGGTCCACCAGGTCGATCGCGGTGCACAGCCCCAGCGCCATGGCCCGGCCGCTGGTCGAACCGGTGGCCAGCAGGCACTCGATGGCCGGGCCGAGCGGCCGCTCACCGACGAGGCCCTGCAGCACCGCGGCGTACTCGCCGCTCACCCGGCCGGCCGCGGCGTGCCGCAGCAGTGCCCGGGACAGCTCGGTGGTGCGCCCCGCGGCCAGCGAGTAGACGCCCGCGGCGAACCGCTCGGCGGCCGGGTGCCGCAGCAGCACCAGCCCGGCCATCGTGCCGGCCATGACGTCGTCGCCGGCGGGGGTGAGGCCGGGGCCGAGACCGATCAGCCGGGCGGCGGTGCGCAGCGCGGCGTCGAGGTCGGCCCGGCGGACGGCGCCGCGGAGCGCGGCCAGCGGGCCACCCGGGCCGGCCGGCAGGCCGGGGAGGGTGAACGCGCTGTGCGGGACGCCCTCGCCGTAGAGGGTGGTGCGCAGCTGGCGCACGCCCTCGGGCAGCAGCGCCGGGCGGGGGCTGGGCAGCCGCGGCTGCGGGTCCCACCAGGCCGCGGCCCGCACGATCAGGTCGCCGACGACGATCCGGCCGCCGCCCACCTCCGCGGGCGCGCCGCTGGGCAGCGCGACCAGGGGGCGGCCGTTGCTCGGCCGGAAGAGGATGCAACCCAGCGGCAGCCGGGCGGCGTCGCTGGTGAGCACACCGACGACGTCGCTGCCGCGCTCGGTGGAGACCTGCAGGTACACGGCGGCCGGGCCGCTCATGAGCACCCGGGCCGGGCGCACCGGACCGCGCAGCAGGTCGGCGATGCCGGTGCTGGCCGAGGACGGCACGGCGGACGCGGTGCGCGCCGGCGACGCGGTCCGCACCGTCTCCTGCGCCGAGGCGCGGGGAAGGGGGATCGTGGGGACGCCGGCACGGGCGGCCCGTCCCGGGACGGCGGTCGTGGGACCGGTGGTCGTGTGGTCGATGGTGCGCATCTGTGCAGCCCTTCCCCGTCGGACAGCGGGAGCGACCTCCACTCGGCTCCTGCCGAGCCGTACCGCCCCCTGGAGGGGTCGGCGCACCGGGTTCGGTGAGCGCCTACCATCCAGCGGACGGGCCGACTGGCTCGAAGCTAGGCGGCGCGTCGCACGTCCTCGTATGGCGAATGTGGCCAAGAATGGGGGTGCCCGTCCAGGCACACCTGCCATGTTGCTGCAACTCGAGACAGACGCTGGGCGACGAGGAGGGTGTGTCGTGACCCACAGTGAGGCATCGTTGACCTCGGGGTCGTACCCGACCGCACCGCTCCCACTGCCCCAGGGGTGGCAGGACGTCCCTCCCCGGACCGCGCCGCCCCGGGACGACCGCGCCGAGTGGCGGGACCGGGTGGGCCTGCGCGTGGACGAGGCCCTGCGGCTGTCCCGCCTGGCCGGGGCCGAGGTGGTCGCCGGCCGCGCGGGCGCGGACCGCACCGTACGGCACATGGTGGTCGACGACCCGTCGGCCCCCCTCGCCGCCGCGGGACCCGACGTCCTCGTCGTCCTCGGGGCCCGCCTGCCCCCGGCCGACCCCGCGGCGTGCCGGGCGCTGGTGGAGAAGCTGGTGCAGGTCGGTACCGCCGCGCTGGCCTTCCGCCGCAGCGAGGGCCCGCCGCCGGTGCCCGCGGAGCTGCTGGCCGAGGCCGAGCGGCACGCCTTCCCGGTGGTGGCGCTGCCGGCCGGCGTCCGCATGGACGAGGCGGTCTCCGAGGTCCTCGGGGCCGTCGTGCGCAAGCAGAGCGACGCGCTCGCCCTCTCGGCCCGCATGCACGACCAGTTCATCGACGTCGCGCTCAGCGGTGGCGGCCTGGCCGAGGTCACCGAGCAGCTGGCCACCTTCCTCGAGGGCGCCGCCGTCCTCGGCCTCGGCTCCGACCGCGAGATCATCACCAGCGCCGGCCCCGGCGACGACGTCGCCGAGATCAGCGACTGGCTGTGGCTGCTCGACGCCGAGGCCGAGGACGAGCTGGCGATGATGGCGCCGTCGAACCGGCTCTCCGGCGTGCGCGCCGACCAGACCGTCGTCACCCCGGCCGACGTCCTCGCCGACGCCGACCTCTCGCCGGCCGACGGCATCCTGCTCGTCCCGGGGCACCACGAGCTGCCCGGCGGGGTGGGGGAGTACGCGGTCGCGCCGATCATGGCCGGCGAGCAGCGGCACGGCTGGCTGGTCGCGGTGCACCGGGCCGGGCAGATGGTGGTCGGCGCCGGTGGTGTCCTCGAGCGGGCCGCCGTCGTCTCGGCGCTCTCGGTGATCCGTCAGCAGGCGGTGCACTCCGTCGAGCTGCGCTTCCAGGGCGACCTCGTGCGCCGGCTGGTCGGGGGCTCGCTGCGGCACACCGAGCGGGCGCTGGCCCAGACCCGTTCCTTCGGCTGGCGGCTCGACGGCCCCGTCGTCGTCCTGGTCACCGCCACCGAGACCGCCGCCGACCCGCAGGCCGACCCGACCCGCGCCCTCGACGTCCTCGACCGGCTGGCCGACGGCTGGCGCGCGGCCCTGGAGACCGAGGTGAGCGGCGCGGCCGTCGCGGGGCTGTCCACCGAGATCGTCACCGTGCTGCCGCTGGACGGGCGGACGCCGGAGGAGGTCACCTCGCTGGTCACCGCGGTCACCTCGCGGGTCAACGCGCGGGTGCGCCGGGTCGGCCGGGTGCTCGGCACCGGCATCGGCCGCCCTGCCGGGTCGATCTCGGCGCTGGGGGAGGCACACCAGCAGGCGCAGCGGGCGCTCGGCGTCGGCCAGGAGATCCACGGGACCGCCGCAGTCACCCACTTCGACCAGCTCGGGGTGTTCCGGCTGCTGTCGCTCATCCCCGACAGCACGGAGCTGCGCTCCTACGTCGACGAGGTGCTCGGCACGCTGGCCGACGCCGCCGACCCCGACTCCGCCGACCTGCGCGAGACCCTGCGGGTGCTGCTGGAGACCAACCTCAACGTCGCGGAGTCCGCCCGCCGGCTGCACTTCCACTACAACACGATGCGGTACCGCATCGGCAAGCTCGAGCGGCTCCTCGGGCCCTTCACCACCGATCCGACGTTGCGGCTGAACCTGCTGCTGGCGCTGCACGCGGCCCGCATGCGGGGGCTGGACCAGCCGCACCGCCCGCCGGTCGACTCGGGGCTGCTGCCGCCCGACGACGGCTACGACGCGCTGGTCTAGAACCGGGTGAGCTCCTCGCTCGCCTTCCACAGCTCGCGGGCGCGGGCGGGGTCCCGGCTGTCCGGTGACGACGGCGCCTCGGCGCCGCGCTCGAGGTAGCGCCCGCTGGTGCCGGGCGGTCCGGTCACGGCGGCGGCGAGCGCGGCCGCCGCCCGGTCCGGCGTCGACGCGAACGGCAGCCGGGCCAGCAGCGGTGCCAGCCCGGTGTAGACCGCCCGAGCCGGGGCGGGGTAGCCCCGGTGCAGCCCGGTGCCGGGCACCAGGCCGGGGTCGAAGACGGCGACGTCGACCTCGGGGTGCCGGCGGGCGAGCTCGGCGCCGAAGAGGACGTTGGCCAGCTTCGAGGTGGCGTACACGCGCTGCCCGGACTCCCGGCGGGGGCGGGCCAACTCGGGCGGGTCGGCCCAGCGCGGCGCGGGGAACGGGCCGGACTTCCGCCAGGTGCCCCAGTGGGTGCCGCTGCTGACCACGACCACGCGGGCGCCCGGGGCCAGGTGCGGCAGGAGCTCGACGGTCAGCAGGAAGTGCGCGAGGTGGTTGACCGCGAAGGTCAGCTCGTACCCGTCGGCACTCGCCCGGTCGGCGACGGGCAGCTGGACGCCGGCGTTGAGCACCAGCGCGTCCAGGCGGCCCCGGGTGGCGACGTCGGCGGCGACGCGGGCGGCGGCGGACCGGACGGCGTCCAGGGAGGCCAGGTCCACCTCCACGACGTCGGCGGCCGGCCCGAGCTCGGCGGCCACCTGCGCCCCCCGGCCGGGGTCACGGGCGCCCAGCAGCACCCGCCACTCGCCAGTGGCCGCGAGCAGCCCGGCGGCGCCCCGCCCGAGTCCCGACGTCGCCCCGGTGACCAGTGCCGTGCGCCTGCCGTCCATCGCGTCTCCTGCGTCCTCGCGGGGCTCTCCCGGGACGTCGTCCCGATGTGGGACTCTGTGTCAGAAGCGGACGCCGTGTCAACAGGAGGACGGGTGGAGGAGACCGCCGCGCAGCGGCGTCGCCGCCGGCTGCGCGCCGAGGTGACCCGACGGGCCGTCGCGCTGTTCGCCGAGCAGGGGTACGCGGGCACGAGCACCGAGCAGGTCGCCGCGGCCGCGGACGTCTCGCGCAGCACGCTGTTCCGGCTGTTCGCCGACAAGGAGGACCTGCTCTTCGGCCTCGAGGACGACCTGCTCACCTCGGCCAGGGCGGCGGTGGCCGGGGCGCCGGCCGGCCTGCCGCCGTGGGCGGCGCTGCGGTCGGCCGCCGTGAGCATCGCCGGGCAGGTCGCCCCGCTGCGCGACGTGCTGCTGACCCGCGAGCGCGTGGTGTCGGGCGTGCCCGCGCTGCAGTCGCGGGCGGCGGCCAAGCTGCGCCGCTGGGAGGCGGCCCTCGCCGACGGGCTGGTCACCGGGCGCGGTGTCCCGGAGCAGGACGCGCTGCTGCTCGCCAAGCTCGTCGTCGCCTGCTTCGAGGTGGCCCAGGCCGACTGGCTGGCCGGCGGGGCAGGCGACCTGCCCGACCTGCTGACGGCGGCGCTCGACCGGCTGCCCGGACTGCTCGGGCGGTGATCCCGCTGCAGACGGCGGGTGTGCCGGGGACGATCGCGGCGTGACCGCACCGGTGGACGAGCTCGTCGCCCGCATGCAGGAGCTGCTCGACGACGTGACCGCCGCCGGCGACCCGGCGCGCCACTTCCTCGGCACCTACCTGCGCACCACCCGGGCCGTGAACGCCGCCATCGACGCCGGCCGGTTCGAGGACCCGGACTGGGTGACCAGGTGGGACGTCGACTTCGCCGGCCTCTACCTCGACGCCCTCGACGCGCACCGCCGCGACCCGGCCACCCCGCCGGCGCCGTGGCGCGCCGCCTTCCGCACCGACCCGGCCGCCCGGCCGGAGGCGCACGTGCTGCTCGGCATGAACGCGCACATCAACTACGACCTGCCGCAGTCGCTGGTGCGGGTGATCGGCCCGGCCGACTTCGCCGACCCGCCGCTGCTGGACTCCCGCCGCCGCGACCACGAGGCGATCGACGAGGTGCTCGCCGCGCGTGTGCCCGCCGAGGACCGGGAGCTGCAGGCGGCCGGGAGCCCGCGCACGCCGCTGGACCGGCTCACGGGAGGACTCAACCGGACGGCGACCCGCGTGCTGCTGCGCGAGTCGCGGCGCCGGGTGTGGGCCAACACGACGGTCCTGCACGTGGCCCGGCTGCGCGGGCCGGAGGAGCTCGCCCGCCGGACGGCGCAGCTCGAGGCGGCGGCCGCCGCGCGGGTGGCCGACCTGCAGCGTGGCGGGCCGGTACTGCTGCGGCTGGCCGTCCGCGGCTTCGGCGTCAGCCTGCCGCCCGACTGACCGCCAGCCAGGCGCCGATGCCCGCGTGCAGCGCGCGGCGGGTCGCCGGTGGCGCGAACGAGGCGTCCACCGAGGCGCGCGCGAGGTCGGCCAGCGTGGCCGGGCGCACGGTGCTCTCCAGGTGCACGTGCAGGTGCGCGGTCGGCAGTGTGGTCAGGTCCCGCACGGGCCGACCGCAGGCCCGCGCTGCCGGATCCCGCGGGCGGGCGCAGGCTGTCCGGGGTGCCGCACCGGGCGGCCCGGGAGGAGGACCGCATGACCGACGCCGGCCGACCACTGTCCGGGAAGGTCGCCCTGGTCACCGGGGCGTCGTCGGGGATCGGCGAGGCCACCGCCGTCGCGCTCGCGCAGGCCGGGGCCGCCGTCGCGATCGGCGCCCGGCGCGCCGACCGGCTGTCCGCGCTGGCGGAGAAGCTGGGCGGCGAGGGTGCCCGCGTGCTGACCCTCGACCTGGACGTGACCGACGAGGCGTCCTGCCGCGACGCCGTCGCCCGCACGCGCGCCGGGCTCGGCGGCCTCGACGTCCTGGTCAACAACGCCGGGGTGATGCTGCTCGGCACGATCGTCGGCGCCGACGTCGAGGACTGGCGCCGGATGGTGTCGACCAACGTGCTGGGCCTGATGTACATGACCCACGCCGCGATCGACGGCATGGTCGAGCAGGGCTCGGGCGACGTCGTCAACATCTCCAGCGTCGCGGGACGCACCGCGCGCAAGGGCGCCGGCGTCTACAACGCGAGCAAGTGGGCGGTGAACGCCTTCAGCGAGTCGCTGCGCCAGGAGGTGACGACCGCGGGCGTGCGGATCTCGCTGGTCGAGCCGGGCGCGGTGGCCACCGAGCTCACCGACCACATCACCCAGCCCGACGCGAAGGCCGCCTCCCAGCGGATGTACACCGAGATGACGCCGCTGCAGGCCGACGACGTCGCCCGGGCGGTCCTCTACGTCGTCAGCCAACCCGCGCACGTCGCCGTCAACGAGGTGCTGGTCCGCCCCACCGCCCAGGAGCGCTGAGCTTCAGTCGGAGAAGACCTCGATGGACGCCCCCATCTCGACCAGGCGCTCGTAGAGGTGCTCGTAGCCGCGGGCGATGATGTCGACGTTGCGCAGCACCGACGTGCCGCGCGAGGCGAGCATCGCCAGCAGGATGCAGACGGCCGGGCGCAGCGCCGGCGGGCAGACCACCTCGGCGCTGCGCCAGCGCGTCGGGCCGGTGACGAGCACCCGGTGCGGGTCCATGAGCCGGACGTCGGCGCCCAGGCGGGTCAGGTCCGACAGGTGGATCGCGCGGTTGTCGTAGACCCAGTCGTGGATGAGCGTCGAGCCGGTGGCCGACGCGGCGATGACCGCGAAGAACGGCAGGTTGTCGATGTTGAGCCCCGGGAACGGCATCGGGTGGATCTTGTCGATCGGGGCCTTGAGCTGCGACGGGGAGATGGTGACGTCGGCCAGCCGGGTGTGGCCGTTGTCGGCGAGGTACTCCGGTGAGAGCTCGTAGCGCAGCCCCATCTCGGCCAGCACCGCCAGCTCGATCTCCAGGAACTCCACCGGCGCACGGCACACGGTCAGCTCGGAGTCGGTGACGATGCCCGCGGTCAGCAGGCTCATCGCCTCGACCGGGTCCTCGCTGATCGTGTAGTCGACGTCGGCGTCGAGCACCGCGCGGCCGGTCACGGTGAGCGTCGTCGTCCCGAGGCCCTCGACGCCGACCCCGAGCAGCTGCAGGTACAGGCACAGGTCCTGGACCATGTAGTTGGAGCTGGCGTTGCGGATCACCGTGGTGCCCTCGGCGCGGGCGGCGGCCAGCAGCGCGTTCTCGGTCACGGTGTCGCCGCGCTCGGTCAGCACGATGGTGCGCCGCTCGCCGGCCCGGGGGTCGACCGTGGCGTGGTACTCGCCGGCGTGCGCCTCGATGTCCAGGCCGAACGGGCGCAGCGCGATCATGTGCGGCTCCACCGTGCGGGTGCCGAGGTCGCAGCCGCCGGCGTAGGGCAGCCGGAACGAGCGGGTCCGGTGCAGCAGCGGGCCGAGGAACATGATGATGCTGCGGGTCCGGCGGGCGGCGTCGGCGTCGATCCCGGCCAGGTCGAGCTCGTCAGGGACCTGCAGGGTCAGGTCGCGGCCGGCGGCGTCCCAGGTGGCCGAGACGCCGATCGAGCGCAGCACGTCGAGGATCCGGTCCACCTCGATGATGCGGGCCACGTTGCGCAGCGTCGTCCGGCCGCGGTTGAGCAGCGAGGCGCACAGCAGGGCGACGGCGGCGTTCTTCGACGACTTCACCGTCACGCTGCCGCGCAGCGGCGTGCCGCCGGTGACCCGCAGGTGGGTGGGGCCGGCCGGGCCGACGCTGATCAGCTCGCTCTCCAGCGCCTCGGACAGCCGCCCGAGCAGCTCGAGGGTGAGGTTCTGCCCGCCCTGCTCGATGCGGGCGATCGCGCTCTGGCTGGTGCCGAGCCGTTCGGCGAGCTGCTGCTGCGTGAGCCCGCGGTGCCGCCGGGCGTCGCGGACGAGCAGACCGATGCGTTGGGTGGCGCTGGTCGTGGGGAGGGAGGTGGTCTCGGCCGGGAGGTCGGTCGCCGTCACGAGAGAGGACGGTATCTCGCAGATGAGATACCGACGGCGCGGCACGCCGGTGGATCGGGAAGGACCGGTCCGGCCAGACTGCACCCATGGACGTCGTGGTCACCGGGGGCAGCAGTCCGCTCGGCCGGGTCCTGGTCCCGTCGCTGCAGGCGGCCGGGCACCAGGTGCGGCAGATGTCGCGGCGGGGGGCGGGGCCGGGCGGCGTGCGCGCCGACCTGGCCACCGGCCGCGACCTGGCGGCGGCGGTCCGTGGCGCCGAGGTGGTCGTGCACGCGGCCAGCGACCCGCGCGGGAACCCGTGGGAGGTCGACGTCGCCGGCACCCGGCGGCTGGTGCAGGCGCTGGACCGCGACCGGCTGCAGCACCTGGTCTACGTCTCGATCGTCGGCGTCGACCGGGTGCCCTGGAACTACTACCGGGCCAAGTACGCCGCCGAGCAGGTGCTGCTGGCCTCCGGGCTGCCGGTGAGCCTGGTGCGGGTCACCCAGTTCCACCACTTCATCGACGGGATGATGGCGACCGCCCGCCGCGGGCCGGTGCTGATCGTGCCGATGGGCTGGAGCGCCGCACCGGTGGACGTCGCGGAGGCGGCGGGGTTCCTCACCGAGGTCGCCGCGTGGCCGGCCGCCTCCGACGTCGTCGAGTTCGGCGGGCCCGAGGACCTCGCCGCGGCGGACATCGCCCGCGCCTGGGCAGCGGCCCGCGAGCCGAACACGCGCGTGGTGGCCACCCCGCTGCCGGGCAAGCTGTCCGCGGCGTTCCGCGAGGGCGGCGTGCTGCCCGGCCCGCGGGCCGCCCGCGGCCGGCGCACCTATGCCGAGCACCTCGGCGTCCGGCACTGACCGCAGCGCGCCTGCCGTTCTCCGCAGCGTGAGCGCCAGGTCCGGAAAGCGCCGGTGTCGCGCCCCGGGGGCGACCTAGGGTCCGGTCCGTGCCCGCCCGCCCGATGTCCCCGCCGGTCCTCGCCGCCGTCGTCGTCACCGTCCTCGCCTGGGCCTCGGCCTTCATCGCCATCCGGGCGGTCGGCGCCGACCTCTCGCCCGGCGCGCTGGCGCTCGGCCGGCTGCTGGTCGGGACGGCGGTGCTCGCGGTGCTGTCGCTGGGCCGCGGCTGGGTGGCCCCGACCCGCGGGGAGTGGGGCCTGCTGGCGGTCTGCGGGATCGGCTGGTTCGCCGTCTACAACGTGGCGCTCAACGCCGCCGAGCGGCGCCTCGACGCCGGGACGACGGCGATGCTGGTGAACATCGGCCCGATCCTCATCGCCGTCCTGGCCGGGGTGTGGCTGCGGGAGGGCTTCCCGCGCTGGCTGGTGGCCGGCCTCGCCGTCGCCTTCGCGGGGGTGCTGCTCATCGGGCTGGCCGGGCGGGGGAGCGGCGGCGACCTGGTCGGCGTGCTGCTGTGTCTCGTCGCGGCGGTGACCTATGCCGTCGGGGTGGTGGCGCAGAAGCCGGTCCTGCGCCGGCTGCCGCCGCTGCAGGTGACCGCGACCGCCTGCGCGATCGGCACGGTGTGCTGCCTGCCGTGGGCGGGGGCGCTCGCGTCGGACCTGGCCGCGGCGCCCGCGTCGTCGGTGCTCGGGATGGTCTACCTCGGCGTCGTGCCGACGGCGCTGGCGTTCAGCACCTGGGCCTACGCGCTGGCGCGCACCGCGGCCGGCCGGCTCGGCGTCACCACCTACCTGGTGCCGCCGCTGGTGGTCCTGCTGTCGTGGCTGCTGCTCGACGAGGTGCCGCCGGCGCTGGCCGTGGCGGGCGGGGTGGTCTGCCTGGCGGGGGTGGCGGTGTCGCGGCGGCGGAGCCCGGACCGGCCCGCACCCGTCGCAGCCGCTCGGAGGTAGGCGCGGGGGTCCACGGCCGGCGGCAGCTCGCCCGGCACGATCCGCCGGCCGGTGACCGACGTCGGGATGAGTCGCAGCCACCGCCCGTGCTCGCCGGGCGCCCAGGGCGTCACCCCGGTGGCCTCGGTCCGCGCGACGATGTCGGCCCGGTGCTCGGGCCCGACCTCCTCGGCGACGGCGCGCACCAGCACGCTCCACCCGCTGCGGGTGCGCCGGTCGATCTCGTCCACCTCGAAGGTGACGTCGGCGTGGTCGGCGGCGGTCAGCTTGGTGCGGGGAGCGGTGCGGATGACCACCGTCGTCCTGTCCATCGCGTAGTTCACGGGGAAGACCAGCGGTGGTGCTCGGCGTTGACCGCGAGCCGGCCGATCTCCTGGCCGGCCAGCAGCCGGTGGCACTCGTCGACGGGGATCTCCTGCTTCGTGGGCGCGGCCTCCTCGGCGGCCACGTCCCCATGGTGGGCGTGACCGGGAACGGCCGCGACCGGTTCAGCGCTCGCGGCGGCGGCGCGGCCCGGCCCAGGGGTCGTCGGGGTCCAGGTCGTCGTCGTGCAGGTCGTCGTGGTGCAGGTCGTCGTGGTGCAGGTCGTCGTGGTGCAGGTCGTCGTGGTGCAGGTCGTCGTGCACGCCGTCGTGCACGCCGTCGTGGCCGGCTGCGGTCCCCGGGGACTGGGCCGCGCGGCGGGCGGCGGCCTCCAGCGCGTCGTCCCGCTCGGCGGCGCGGCGGGCCCGCTCGAGCCGTTCCCGCTCGCGCTCCTGGACCTTCAGCCGGCGCCGGCTCGGGCGGTCGGCGTCCGGCTCGGGCCGGGTGCGGCTGAGCCACCACAGCGACGGGCCGGTCAGCGCCAGCGCGATCGGCAGCACGTAGGCCGCCGCGCGCTCGGTGCCGCCCTCGCCGAAGAAGCCCACCACCCCGGCGCCGTAGAAGACCGTCATCGCGGTGGCGAACAGGCCCATCACCGCCAGCGTCGTGCCCAGCGCCTCCGACCAGGGCCGCACGGCGTAGGCCAGCGCCATCACCCCGAGCCCGCTGCCGACCAGGTAGAGGACGGCGCCGGCGGTGTGCAGGGCCGGCGAGGTCAGCCGCGGGAAGACGCCGACCAGCAGCACCCCGAGCGCGGCGACGCCGAGCAGCGCCACCGCGGGCCGCGCCGCGCGCCCGCGCAGGACCGGCAGCAGCGCCACCGCCCCCGCGCCGATCAGGCCGGCCTGCACCACGAAGGACGCGTTCATCAGCGAGGAGGCCGGCTGGACGGCGTCGCCGAGCGCGCTGATGACGTCGGCCGACCGCGAGTACGGCAGGACCGACCGCAGCTGGGCGACGGTCTCGACGACGAAGAACTGCAGGGTCAGCAGCCAGGCGACCGCGCCCCAGGGGATCCGCTTGCTCGGCACACCGCCCATGGTCCCAGCCGCTCAGGCGAGGGAGCCGAGGACGGCGGCGTACTGGGCGGGGGTGAGGTAGGAGGGGTTGCTGCCGGCCGGCATCCGCAGCACCTCGGCGTGGCGGGCGACCGGGTCGGCCAGCAGCTCGCTGCGCGGCACGGGCGCGGCGAGCAGCGTCAGCCGGACGGGGACGACCGGGCCGCCGGCGTCCTCGCCGACCTCCCCGGCGAGTTCCCCGACGGCGTGCACACCGGGCCGATCGGCGCCGCTGAGCCACAGCAGGCACGGCGCGCCGGGGCTCATGAGCCCCAGCCGGTAGGAGCGGCGCAGGCACCGGGAGAACGTCGCGGCCTGCCCGGCCCGCCACCCGGGGACGACGACCTCGGGCGGCCGCGCGGTCTTGACGACCCAGCAGGCGACGTCGGCGGGCTGGAGGCGGGCCACGGGTCCATCCCAGCAGCCCGGCACGATGGGCGCGTGCCGGCCCTGTCCGACCCCGGGGAGGGGCCGCTGCCCCGCGGCCACCGGGCGGGGGACCCGGCGCTGCGCCGCGCGTCGTGGGCGGTGTTCCTCGCCGGCCTCGCGGTGTTCGCCATCCTCTACGCGCCCCAGGCGCTCCTGCCCGAGCTGACCCGCGCCTTCGCCGTCTCCCCGGCGGCCGCGACGCTGTCGGTCTCGGTGGCGACGGCCGGGCTGGCCCTCGGGCTGCTGGTGCTCGGCCCGCTGTCGGACCGGATCGGCCGCACGTCCGTGCTGCGGGCCGCGCTGGCCGGCTCGAGCGGCCTGGCGGTGCTCACGGCGGCGGCACCGGCGTGGGAGGTGCTCCTCGCACTGCGCGGCCTGCAGGGGTTCGCGCTGGCCGGGCTGCCCGCCGTCGGCGTGGCCTACCTGCGGGAGGAGCTCGACGCGTCGGTGAGCTCGCGGGCGATCGGGCTGTTCGTCGGCGGGACGGCGATCGGCGGGCTCAGCGGCCGCGTGGTCGCCGGCGCCCTGGCCGACCTCGGCGGCTGGCGGGCCGCCCTGGGCGGGATCGCCGGGCTGGCGGTCGCCTGCACGGTGGCGGTGTGGGTGCTCCTGCCGGCGTCGCGCCGCTTCGTGCCGGTGCCGCGGCAGACCCCGGTGCTGCGGCAGCTCGCCCGCGGCCTCGGCGACCCGGTGCTGCTCGGGCTCTACGCGCTGGCGGCGCTGCTCATGGGCGGCTTCGTCGCGGTCTACAACGCGGGCACCTTCCGGCTGGAGGCCGAGCCCTACGGCCTGTCGCCCACGCTGGCCGGGCTGGTCTTCCTGACCTACCTGCTCGGGTCGGTGGCCTCACCGGTGGCCGGGGACCTCGCCGAGCGGGCCGGACGGCGGGTGGTCGTCCCCGTGGGACTGGTGCTCACCGCGGCCGGCCTGGCCCTGACGCTGGCCGCGCCGCTCGCGCTCTTCGTCGCGGGCCTCGCGGTGCTGACCGTGGGGTTCTTCGCCGCGCACGGTGTGGCCAGCGGCTGGGTCGCCGCGCGCGCCGCGCTGGGGGAGCGGCCGGTCGGGCAGGCCGCCTCGCTGTACTCGTTCTGGTACTACGTCGGGTCCTCGGTGGGCGGCACGCTGGCCGGGCGGGCCTGGGCGGCCGCCGGGTGGCCGGGCGCGGTGGCGGTGGCGGGCACCGGCATCGGCGGCGCGCTGGTCCTGGCCCTGCTGCTCGGCCGCAGCGCCAGCCTCGGACGCGGCTGACGGCGGGTGCCGGGGAGGTCCCCGGCGCCCGCCGTCAGCGGTGCGGTGCTCAGTCGGTGGCGGCGTGGGACTCCGCGCCGGCCGGGTCGGCGTCGTCGGAGCCGACGGCCTGCCGCTCCTGCTCGGTGCGGTGCTGCAGCGCCTCGTCGTTGGGTCGCGGGTCGGCCTTGCCGTGCGCCTGACGGTCGCGCGGCGCCGCCTCCTCGGTGTCCATGACGTCGTCGAGGGTCGGGCGGTCGGGTGGGGTGGTCATCGCGGTACCTCCGCTGCGTCGTCGTCGATCGGTGTCGACGGGAGGCCATAGCCGACGGGCGGTCGGGGAAACACCTCAGCGCTGTTCGAGGGACCCCGCCGGGAACCAGGCCTCGACGAGGACCGCGCCGTGCGGGCCGGGGACGGCGTAGGCCACCCGGCCCTGCCAGCCGCCGGAGTGCTGGCGCCACTCCACCAGCAGTCCGGGGACGGTGCCGTCCCCGCCCGGCGGGGCGTGCACCCAGCAGTGGCGGCCCGCGGCGGCCGTGCGCGGAGGGGGGCGCGGCGGATCCGGTGCGGGGGGCGGCCCGACGCCGGAGTCGGCGGCGCGCTCGCCGAGCGACGGCCGCGACCTGCCCCCGTGCATCCCGCCAGCCACCCGCGCAGTCTGGCACGGCGGCCGAACACGTGTTCGATCAGCAGCGGCCGAGACGTCGGCGCGGCATGGCGGCGTGTCGACACAGCGACACGCCGTCCCGACTGTGATCTGGGTGACACCCCGGGGCGTGAGGCCACATCTTCGTCACGTCGCGTTGGTGGACTGTGCACAGAACGTGCTTAGCCTCGCTCACGTCCCAGCCCCTGCCTGAAGGGTCCTCCGTGCTCTCGTCAACCGGCTCCCGGCGCCTGCTCGCGCGCCGTGCCGTACTCGGCGCAGCCGCCGTGTCGGCCGCCGTCGTGGGTCTCCCGGCGACCGCCTCCGCGGCTCCGCCCACCACGCCCTTCATCTCCGAGATCCACTACGACAACGCCGGTGCCGACGCCGACGAGTTCGTCGAGGTCCACCTGCCGGCCGGGACCACCTCGGCCGGCCTGAGCGTCGTCCTCTACAACGGCAGCGGCGGCGCTGCCTACGCCACGCTCCCGCTCCCGGCCGTGACCGCACCGGCGGACGCGCCGGCGGTGGTGACGGTGAGCGGCCCGGCTGCCGGGATCCAGAACGGCTCGCCCGACGGCGTCGCCCTGGTCCGCGGGGCCGAGGTCCTGGAGTTCCTCTCCTACGAGGGCGTCCTGACCGCCACCGGCGGTCCGGCCAGTGGCCTGACCGCCACCGACATCGGCGTCAGCGAGGCCGGCACCGAGCCGGCCGGCCAGTCGCTGTCGCGCTCCTACGACCCCGCCGCGGATGCCCTCGTCTGGTCGGGCCCGGCGGCCGCCACCCAGGGCGCGGTCAACGCCACGGTCGCGCCGCCGCCCCCGCCGCCGGCCACCACCGCCTGCGACACCACCCCGACGCACGAGATCGGCGCGGTGCAGGGCTCCGGCGCTGCCACCCCGCTGGCCGGCTCGACGGTCACCGTGCGCGGCGTCGTCGTCGGCGACGTGCCGGGCCTGTCCGGGTTCTACCTGCAGGACGCCGACGGTGACGGCGACGCCGCCACCTCCGACGGCGTGTTCGTGTTCAGCCCGGTCGCGGTCGACCTCGGTGACACCGTCGCCGTCACCGGCCAGGCACAGGAGTTCAGCGGCCAGACGCAGATCAGCTCGCGCACCGACGTCGCCGTCTGCGCCGACGGCACCGCGGCCGACCTGCCCGACGCCGCGACCCTCGACCTGCCCGCCGACGACGCCGCCCGCGAGCGGCTCGAGGGCATGCTCGTCGAGCCGGCCGACGCGCTCACCGTCAGCGAGGTCTTCGACCTCACCAGCTTCGGCGAGCTGACCCTCTCGGAGGGCGGCGTGCTCGTGCAGCCCACCGAGGTCGCCCGGCCGGGCACCCCGGAGGCCACCGCCGTGGCCGCCGACAACGCGCTGCGCAGCATCACCCTCGACGACGGGGTCTCCGCCCGGGTCACGGTCGACACCCGCCCGTACCTGAGCCCGGCCACCCCGGTGCGGGTCGGCGACGTGCTGCAGTTCACCGAGCCGGTGGTCCTCGGCTTCGGGTTCGGCGCCTACCGGCTGCAGCCGGCCGACGGCACCGCGGACGGCGTCTTCGCGCCCCAGGACACGCGCACCGCGGCGCCGGACCCGGTGGGCGGCGACGTCCAGCTCGCCACGTTCAACGTGCTCAACTACTTCCTGACCCGCACCGGTCCGGACGCCCGCGGCGCCACCACCGACGCGGAGTTCGGGCAGCAGGCGGCCAAGGAGGTCGCGGCCATCACGGCGCTGGACGCCGACGTGGTCGCCCTCCTGGAGATCGAGGACACCGACTCCACCGGCTACACCCCGGGCAACGCCGACGCCGCGCTCGCCGACCTGGTGGGCCGGCTGAACGCGGCCGAGGGCGGCGCCGTGTGGAGCTACGTGCCCCTGCCGCAGGAGCTCTACGGCGTCGACCGGGACGTGATCCGCAACGGGATCATCTACCGCAACGACGTCGTCCAGCCGGTCGGTGCTCCGGTCGGCCTCGTCGACGAGGCGGTCTGGTACAACGCCCGCGAGCCGCAGGCGCAGACCTTCGTCGAGGACGGCGACGCGTTCACCGTCATCGCCAACCACTTCAAGTCCAAGAGCCCCGGCTCGCCGACCGGCGACAACGTCGACGACGGCGACGGCCAGGGCGAGTGGAACGGTGACCGCGTCCGCCAGGCGGCCTCCCTCGCGGCCTTCGCGGCAGCCATCGAGCAGCGCACCGGCGACCCCGACGTCCTGCTCATGGGTGACCTGAACGCCTACACCCAGGAGGACCCGATCGAGACGCTGCGCCACGCCGGCTTCACCGACCTGGGCGCGGAGTTCGACGAGGGCCGCTACAGCTACGTGTTCGACGCCCTGTCCGGCTCGCTGGACCACGCGCTGGCCACGGAGGAGCTGACGGGCAAGATCACCGACGTCGCGCACTGGAACATCAACTCGGTGGAGTCCTTCGCTTACCAGTACAGCGGTGCGGACGACCTGTACGCGCCGGACCCCTACCGGTCCAGCGACCACGACCTGCTGGTCGTCGGGATCGACCTCGACGAGCGGTGCAGCGGTCTCGTGCCGACGATCCGCGGCACCGCGGGCGACGACGTCCTCCGCGGCACCAACGGCGTCGACGTGATCATGGGTCTCGGTGGCGACGACACCATCACCGGGGGCAACGGCGACGACGTCGTCTGCGGCGGTGCCGGGGACGACACTCTCGCCGGGGAGAACGGCAACGACGTGCTGCTCGGCGGCTTCGGCACCGACACGCTCACCGGTGGCAACGGCGACGACCGGCTCGTCGGCGGTCCGGGCACCGACGCCCTGGACCAGGGCCGCGGCGCCGGCAGCCGCGAGCAGGACGGCGCCGAGTCATGACCCGCACCTGAGGACGCGTCCGGCGCGGCACCCCTCGGGGTGCCGCGCCGGACGCGTGTCGGGGGCCGGCTAGTCGGCGCGGGCCTCCCCGCCGGCCTGCTCGCCGATCGCGTCCTCCTCGGGGTCCGTCGTCGCCGCGACGCCCTCCGCGAGGGTGCGCGCGACCGCCTGCAGCAGCGGGTGCGACGGCAGGTCCTCGACGAGCACCGGCAGGGGCAGCGACCAGTTGGGCCGGTCGGTGGTGCCGGGCACGTTGGGCCGGCGCCGCTCGGCGAGCGCGTCGTCCAGGGTGGCCGACAGCAGCAGCGACGGAGCCCGCGCCAGCAGCTCGTGCGCCCGCTCCACCGCCTTCTCCGTCTTCGCCTTCTTCTTCAGCCCGGGCAGGCGCTCGAGCAGCGACGACCGGCCGCGCTCGAGCTCCTCGTCGGTGCCGGTCCCGTACTCGCGCTGCTCCTCGAGGTCGGCGCCGCTCCACAGCCCGGCCACCGTCGGCAGGTCGTGGGTGGTGATGGCGGCCATCGCCTCCTCGGGCCACTCGGCGGGGTCGTCGTCCTCGAACCACAGCAGGCGGTAGGACAGGATGCCGTGCTCGGCCAGGGCCTCCCGGACGCCGTCCTCCACCGTGCCGAGGTCCTCCCCGACGACGACGGCCTGCGCGCGGTGGCTCTCCAGCGCGACGATGTCCAGCAGGTCCTCGGCCGGATAGCGGACGTAGGCGCCGTCGGCGGCACTGCCGCCGGAGGGCACCCACCACAGCCGGAACAGGCCCATCACGTGGTCGATGCGCAGGCCGCCGGCGCCGGCCATGGTGGCGCGGATCGACTCGACGAACGGCTCGTAGTCCCCCTCCTGCAGCCGCCAGGGCACCAGCGGCGGGGAGCCCCAGTCCTGGCCCTGGGCGTTGAACTCGTCCGGCGGCGCACCCACGGTCGCGCCCTGCGCCAGCACGCCCTGCCAGGTCCACGCGTCGGCGCCGCCGCCGGCCACGCCGATCGGCAGGTCCTGGATGACGGTCATGCCCTCGGTGGCGCGCTCCAGCTGCAGCGACAGGCACCACTGCAGCCAGGCGTGGAAGGCGACGTCGCGCTCGTGCTCGGCGACGAACGAGCCCACCGCGTCGCTGCGCGGGTCGCGCAGCTCCTCGGGCCAGGTGTGCCAGTCCGGGCCGTGGACGTCGGCCAGCGCGCACCACGTGGCCCAGTCCTGCAGCTTCTGCCCCTGGTGCCACCACCAGTCGGGGAAGGCGGCGTCGTCGCGGCCGGTGGCGTCGAAGACCCGGCGCAGCACCTCGCGCTTGCGGGCCCAGGTCGCGTCGCGGTCGATGAGCTCGCCGTCGGACAGCGCGCGGCCGGCCTCGCCGTCGAGGTCCACCCGGTCGGCGCCGGGCACCTCCTCGACCCGCAGGTACACCGGGTTGCGGAAGCGGCGGGTGGCCGGGAGGTAGGGGCTGGCCTCCTGCTGCGGCGTCGGCGCGACGGCGTGCAGCGGGTTGATGAGGACGAAGCCGGCGCCCTGGCCGGCGGCCATCTCGCGGACGGCGCGCAGGTCGGCGAGGTCGCCGATGCCCCAGCTGCCGCGGCTGCGGGTCGCGTAGAGCTGCACCGCCCAGCCCCAGGCCCGGTCCTCGGGCAGCCAGCACCGGCCGGGGGAGACGACCAGCCGGCGCCGCGGCCCGCCGGGCTCCTGCAGCCAGTGGTAGCCGAGGGGGAAGTCGGCCGGCAGCTCCCCGTCGACGTGCCGGGTGGACCCGTCCTCGAGGGTCACCTCGGCCTCGTCGACCTCCAGGACGTCGCCGGGACGGGCGACGATGGGCGCCCGGTGCTCGAGGTCCTCGGGCGGCTCGCCGATCACCTCCCGCAGGCGCTCGATGGTGGCCTGCGCGACCTCGTGTTCCTCGTCGAGGGCGTCGAGCCAGGTGGCGTCGATGCCCCAGCGGTCGGTGCTGCTGGTGCGTGTCACCCCTCGATCCTCGGGTGCGACCGGGGTGATCGCAGCGCAGGACGGACGTGGTGCCGGTCTCTGTCGGTTGACCCTCCACCCGCTGGAGGGTGCAGGGTCGCGGCATGGACGGCGGGGACGCGCGGCTGGCCATCGGCGCCGTGGCCGCCCGGCTGGGCGTGCCGGTGCGCACCGTCCGGTTCTGGACCGACGAGGGACTGGTCGACCCACCGGTCCGCTCGCCGGGCGGCTACCGGCTCTACGACGCCCGCGCCGTCGCCCGCCTGGACCTGGTCCGCACGCTGCGCGGACTGGGGCTCGGACTGCCCGCCGTCCGGGAACTGCTCACCGCCCGCCGGAGCGTGGCCGAGGTCGCCGCCGAGCACGTGCACGCGCTCGACGCGGAGATCCGGCTGCTGCGGCTGCGCCGCACCCTGCTGCGGGCCGTCGCCCGCGCCGGGACCACGACCGAGGGGATGAGGATCGTGTCCGACCTCGCCGCGCTGTCCGCCCGCGAGCGGCAGCAGGTCATCGACGAGTTCGTCGACCGCGCGTTCGCCGGCCTGCCCGCCGACGCGCCCGGCGCCGGCCTGGCCGCCCCCATGCGGTCGCTGCCGGCCGAGCTGGCCGACGAGCCCACCGCGGAGCAGGTCGCCGCCTGGCTGGAGCTCGCCCGGCTCGTCGCCGACGACTCCTTCGCCGCCCGCGTCCGGCAGATGGCGGTGGCCGGTGCCGGCGCCACGCCGGAGGACCCCGACCCCGGGCTGGACGCCGGGCGGATGCAGACGCTCGGCCGGCAGGCGCTGGCCGACGGCGTCGAGCCGGGCAGCCCCGCCGCGGAGGCGCTGGTGGCTGAGCTGCTCGACGACGGCCGGGGGACCGCGCCGGGCCGCCGCGCCGCGCTGGCCGAGCGGCTCGCCACCTTCACCGACGCCCGCGTCGAGCGGTACTGGCAGCTGCTCGGCGTCCTCAACGGCTGGCCGCCGTTCGAGCCGTCGGTGCCGGCCGTCGAGTGGTGGACCGCCGCGCTGCGGGCGGCAGACTGACCCCCGTGGCCGACCGCTGGGCGCTGGTGCACCCGCCCCTGCTCGGGCCCGCCGTCCTCGGGCCGCTGGCCGGCGAGCTGCGCCGGCGCGGCGCGGAGGTCGCCGTCCCCGACCTCCGCAGTCTGGTCCAGGACCCGGCGTCCGCCGGCCCGTCCGCGGCCGGATGGGACCGGCGGTGGGCTGCCGCCGTCGACCCGGCCGACGTCGTCCTCGGGTTCTCCGGGGCCGGCATCGTGCTGCCCGCACTGGCGGCGGCGTGCGGCGCACGGCGGGTCGTGTGGCTCGACGCGGTCCTGCCGCCGGCGTCCGGGCCCGCGGAGTGGCCGGCGCAGGTCCGCGCCCTCGTGGCGTCGCTCGTCGCCGACGACGGCCGGGTGGCCGACTGGACGACGTGGTGGGGCCCCGACGCCATGGGCGAGCTGCTGCCCGACGAGCAGGTGCGCGCCGCCGTCCTCGCCGAGGGGCACCGGCTGCCCGCGGACCTGTGGTCGGTCGGCGTGGCCGTGCCGCCGCTGACCGCCGAGCCCCGGTACGTGCACCTCTCGCCGGCCTACGACGGCGACGCGGCGGCGGCCCGGGCCCGGGGGTGGCCGGTCGCCGGTCATGGGCGGGGCGGCCACCTGGACGTGGCCACCGGGCCCGCCCGGGTGGCCGACCTGCTGGCCTGAGCGGTTGCGGCACCTCCCGGTCCGCCGGGCGCGGGCCGCGGCGCTGCGGTAGGCACGACCGGTGACCGTGATCGGCTTCCACAACTCCCACGAGCAGGTCCACCCCGCCGAGCTGCTGGCCGCCGTCCAGCACGCGGAGGAGGTCGGCTTCACCGCGGCCATGTGCTCGGACCACTTCGCGCCCTGGAACCACGCGCAGGGGCACTCCGGGTTCGCCTGGTCGTGGCTGGGGGCCGCGCTGGCCACCACCGGCCTGCCGTGCGGCGTGGTCAACGCCCCCGGTCAGCGCTACCACCCGGCGGTCATCGCCCAGGGTGCCGCGACGCTCGCGGCGATGTTCCCCGGGCGGTTCTGGATGGCGCTGGGCAGCGGGCAGGTGATGAACGAGCGCATCACCGGCACCCCGTGGCCGCCCAAGCGCGTCCGGGACGCCCGGCTGAGGGAGTGCGTCGACGTCATCCGCGCCCTGCTGGCCGGTGAGGAGGTCACCCACCGCGGGCTCGTCGACGTCGAGCGGGCGAGGATCTGGTCGCTGCCCGAGCAGCAGCCGGCGCTCATCGGGCCGGTGATGAGCGTGCCGACGGCGCGGCGGCACGCCGACTGGGCCGACGGCTTCATCACCATCAACCAGCCGCACGAGACGCTGCGCGAACTGGTCGGCGCCTACCGGGACGCCGGCGGGCAGGGGCGGCTCGTACTCCAGGTGCACCTGTGCTGGGACCCCGACCCGGAGCGGGCGAAGGCGATCGCCTACGACCAGTGGTTCACCAACACCTTCCCGCCGCCGCTGTGCTGGGACCTCGACGGGCCGGAGGCCTTCGAGCTGGCGAGCAGGTACACGCCGCAGGAGGCGGTCGAGGGGGCCGTGCGGGTCAGCTCGGACCTCGGGCAGCACGCCGCCTGGCTCGCGGAGTACGTCGAGCTCGGCTTCGACGAGGTCTACCTGCACCACGTCGGCAAGGAGCAGAAGCCGTTCCTCGACGCGTTCGGCGAGCACGTGCTGCCCCAGCTCGGGGTGACCCGGCCCGAGCCCGCCGTCGCGCTCGACGGTCCCGGCGGGCCGCGCCGCCCCCGGCAGGAGACCGAGCCGGTGCAGCCGAGCGTGCTGCCGGAGGGCCGCCCGCCCGCGCGGTGACCCCGACCGGACGCCGGGGCCATACGGACCTGCGCCGTCCTGTTGCCCCCGCCCGCCGCGATCGACAGGCTCGCCTGCGTGAAGATCACCGACACGGCCGACGTCTGGTGGAAGACGGCGGTCGTCTACTGCCTGGACGTCGAGACCTACCTGGACTGGAACGGCGACGGGTGCGGTGACTTCGAGGGGCTGTCCCAGCGCATCGAGCACCTGGCCGACCTCGGTGTCACGTGCCTGTGGCTGATGCCCTTCTACCCGACCGCCGAGCGCGACGACGGCTACGACATCACCGACTTCTACGGCGTCGACCCGCGGCTGGGCACCCACGGCGACCTGGTGGAGTTCATCCGCACCGCCAACGACCGCGGCATGCGGGTCATCGCCGACCTCGTCGTCAACCACACCTCGGTCCAGCACCCCTGGTTCCAGCAGGGGCGGCGGAGCAAGGACGACCCCTTCCACGACTTCTACGTCTGGCGCGACGACGAGCCCCCGGACACCAGCGACCAGGTCGTCTTCCCCGACCAGGAGGACTCGACCTGGACGTTCAACGAGCCGACGGGGGAGTGGTACCTGCACCGCTTCTACAAGGAGCAGCCCGACCTCGACGTGACCAACCCGCGGGTCCGTGACGAGGTCGCCAAGATCATGGGCTTCTGGCTGCAGCTCGGGCTGTCGGGCTTCCGCGTCGACGCCGTCCCGTTCTTCCTCGAGACCGAGGGCGGCGCCGGCAGCGACGGCTTCGCCGACCCGCACGAGTACCTGCGCGCGCTGCGGTCCTTCCTCGGCCGGCGCACCGGCAGCGGCGTCCTGCTCGGCGAGGTCAACCTGCCGCACGACCAGCAGCGCGACTTCTTCGGCGGCGACGACGGCGACGAGCTGACCATGCTGTTCGACTTCGTCGGCATGCAGGCCATGTACCTCTCGCTGGCCCGCGCCGACGCCGCCCCGCTGGTCGAGGCGCTCACCGAGCGGCCGTTCGTCGACCCGGACAGCCAGTGGGCGACCTTCGTCCGCAACCACGACGAGCTCACCCTCGACAAGCTCTCCGACGACGAGCGCAAGGAGGTCTTCGCCGCCTTCGGGCCCGAGGAGCGGATGCAGGTCTACGGCCGCGGTCTGCGCCGGAGGCTGCCGCCGATGCTCGACGGCGACCCGCGGCGGGTGCGCATGGTCTACAGCCTGCTGTTCTCGCTGCCCGGCACGCCGGTGCTCTTCTACGGCGAGGAGATCGGGATGGGCGAGGACCTCTCCGCCGAGGGCCGGCTCGCCGTGCGCACCCCGATGCAGTGGACCTCGGGCGTCAACGGCGGGTTCTCCACCGCGGATCCCGACCGGCTGCCCGGCCCGGTGGTCAGCGGCGGCTTCGCGCCGGAGTTCGTCAACGTCGCCGACCAGCGCCGCGACGAGGACTCGATGCTGTCGTTCGTGAAGCTGCTCATCCGCCGCTACCGGGAGTCGCCGGAGCTGGGGTGGGGGTCGTTCCGGGTGCTGGAGCAGCCGCACGCCGGGGTCCTGGCGCACGTGTGCGAGTGGGACGACGGCACGCTGCTCGCCGTCCACAACCTCGGGCCCGAGCCCCGCACGGTGCCGCTCACCCTCGACGGCTGCGACGCCTCCCACCGGCTGGAGGACCTGCTGGTCACCCAGTCGACGGCGATCGGCGAGGACGGCGCGGTCGAGCTCACCCTCGACGGATACGGGTACCGCTGGCTGCGGGTCGTGTCGGACGACAGCCGCCGGCTGCTCTGACCGCCGGGCCGGCAGCACGGGTCCGGCGACGCGCGGTCACGCCCGCACGACGGGCCGTGGCCGCGCGCCGCGACGGCCCGGGCGTCGTCCCCCGAGGTCCCGCCGCGCCCGGCTGACCTGCCCGGACCTGTCAGGGATGCGCCCTAGCGTCGGCGGTGATGTCCGAGCCCGTCGTCCCCGCGCCCGCCGCCCCGCCGACCGCGCCGCCCACCGCCCCGGCACCAACCGCGGGCGTCCCCACCGGGTCCGCGCCGCCGACCGCCCCCGTGACGGTCCCGGGACCGACCGGCGCGACCGCCGTCAGCGCGAGCACGGCGCCCGCCGGCCCTGCCGCCCCTGCCCCCGGCGGCACTCCCGGCGGACCGTCCGCGGCGGTCGTGGACGACGGCCCGCACCCCACCGGGCCGGTCACCGGGCGGCCGCCGGCGCCGCCGGCGGTGCGGCCGCGCCGGACCGACCCGCTGACCCGCATGGGCCCGTGGGCGCCGGTCGCCGGTGCCGTCGTCGGCCTGCTCGCCGGGCTGCTGGTCGTGCTGCTGCTCCGGAACCGGGCCGACGCGTTCAGCGAGGGCCTGGCGCTGGTGTTCCTCGTCGTCGGTCTCACCATGCTCGGCGCGGCGGGAGCGCTGCTGGCCGACGAGGTGCGGCTGGTCCGCCGCGGCGCGCGGGAGGCCGCCGTCCGCCCGGCCTGGGTCGAGGCCACCGCGGGGCTGATCAACGGACTCACCCCGGCGCGGCTGCTGCTCGGCTCGAGCGCCTTCGTGCTCTTCCTCGCCGCCTACGTCGCGCGCTGACCGCCGCGCCTCAGCGGTTGCTCTCGTCGCGCAGTTCGGCGGGGTCCAGCCGGCCCTCGACGATGTCCTCGGCGACGTCGTCGACCACCCGGCCGGTGGCGAAGGCGTGCGCGCGCAGCACGGTGAGCGTGTCGACGACGTCGAGGCCGAGCGCCACCGTGGCCTGACCCGTCGCCTGCCACACCCGGCTGCGGCGGCGGGCGGCGGGGGACTCCCACCACCGGGCCCCGCCCTCGTCCGCGGACACCCCGCCCGAGGTGCGCACCAGCTCCTCGGTCAGGCAGAGCACGACCGCCTCGACGTCGTCGCGCGGGACCTGGGTGAGCGTGGCCAGTTCCCGCGCGTAGAGGTCGACGATGACGGTGGGGCCGAGCGGCGGGGCGAGCGGCACCGAGAACACCGCCCGGAACGGCGTCTCGCCGAGCAGCGCGGTGTGCAGGTCGGGCCAGTTGCGGTTGATGTCGTCGAGGTCGAAGACGATCGCGCTGCCGGTGTCGTGGGCGCGCAGGCACGGGCCGTCGCCGGTGGTGAACTGCAGCTGCTCGGCGTGCGAGGTGACGCGGTCGCTCGCGCCGATCGGCGTCCGCAGTCCCGCACCCTCGTGGATGCTCAACGCCACGCCGTCCACGCCGACCGCCTCCGCGGCCGCGCGGGCCAGCCGCGTGGGCACCATCTCCAGGCCGCGCTCCTCGGGCACCGCCGGCTCGCTCAGCGCCTGGAGGAACCGCCCTGCCGCATCCGTCTCCGTCACCGTCTGCCTCCTGTCGTCCCCGATCGCCCGCACAGCCTGCCCGGAACCGGGCCCCGGGCACCACACGGGGTCCTCACCTGGTCCTCACCTGGTCCTCACCGGGTCCTCCGGCTGCCTCAGCGGTAGGCGTCGACGGCCAGGACGGCGGCCAGCGCGAGCCCGGCCAGCGCGATCAGCCGGCGCAGCGCGGTCTGCGGCACCCGGCGCACCACCCGCGGGCCCAGCCGGCCGCCGACGAGGCAGCCCAGCGCCAGCGGGAGGGCCGCACTCCAGGCCACCGGCGACAGCAGCACGAACCCGAGCGCGGCCACCGCGTTGGCCGACCCGAGGACGACGTTCTTCACCGCGTTGCTGCGCGGCAGCCCCTCGCCGGTGCCCAGCAGCACCAGCGCGAGCAGCAGGACGCCGGCCGCGGCGCCGAAGTACCCGCCGTAGACGGCGACCGCGCCGGTGGCGGCGACCAGCCACCACGGGTCCCGGGGCCCGTGCGCCCGGCGGCCCTCGGCGGCGAGCTCCCGCGGCGGCCGCTGCAGCAGGATGGCCACCGCCGCGGCGCCGATGAGCACCGGCACTAGCCGCTCGAACGCCTCGGCCGGGGTGACCAGGAGGAGCGCCGCGCCCCCCGCCCCGCCGAGGACCCCGGCGAGGGCCAGCGGCACCAGCCGCCGGCCCTGCCCGGCCAGTTCGGGCCGCGACGCGCTCACCGACCCGACGCTGGTGAGCACCAGTGCGACGGTGTTGGTGACGTTCGCGGTCACCGGCGGCAGCCCGGTCGCCAGCAGCGCCGGGTAGCTCACCAGTGAGGCCAGCCCGGCGATGCTGCCCGTCAGGCCGGCGCCGACCCCGGCGAGCACCAGCAGCAGCCACTCGACGACGCTCACCGCGTCACCAGCACGCCGATGGCCACGCAGCCCAGCACGACGATCGCCGTCCGCAGGGCCGTCGCGGGCAGCCGGCGCCCGTAGCGGGCGCCCACCACGCCGCCCACCACCGAACCGCCGGCGACCAGCCCGGCGGCGGCCCAGTCGACCCGGTCGGTGGCGACGACGACGTAGGCCACCGCCGCGACGGCGTTCACCGCGGCGCTGAGCACGTTCTTCAGCGCGTTGAGGCGCTGCAGCGGCTCGGCCAGCAGCAGCCCGAACACCCCCACCTGCAGCACCCCCTGGCTGGCGGCGAAGTAGCCGCCGTAGCTGCCGGTCGCGTAGGCGCCCGCCACCAGGCCCGCCAGCCGCCAGCCGCGCGGGGTCGTGCCCGGCTCGGCGTGCCGGGCGGCCAGCCGCCGGGTCAGCAGTGGCTGTACGGCGACGAGCACGACCGCCAGTCCCACCAGCACGGGGACCACGGCCTCGAACGCCGCGGCGGGGAGGGTCAGCAGCAGGACCGCGCCGGTCAGCGCGCCCAGCGCCGAGGCCGGCAGCAGCCGCAGCACCAGGCCGCGCTGCCCGGCCAGCTCGCGGCGGTAGCCCACCGCGCCGCTGACGTTGCCCGGGACCAGGCCCAGCGTGTTGGACACGCTCGCGGTCACCGGCGGCAGCCCGGTGGCCAGCAGCACCGGGAAGGTCACCAGCGTCCCCGACCCGACGACGGCGTTGATCGCCCCCGCGGCGAACCCCGCCGCGAGCACCGCGAGCACCTCGGCGACGGTCATACGTGCAACCACACTGTCGGCCTACCGGCCGACACCGCGGCCAGGTGCCGTCCCCAGGCCGCGCTGAGCCGCTTCCCGTGTCCCCGCCGGGAGAGCCTCCGGCCCCCCGCGACGGGTCCACTCCGGCCGCCTGCCGTCCCTCTGGCCGCGCCGAGCCGCTCCCCGTGTCCCCGCCGGGAGGGCCTCCGGCCCCCCGCGACGGGTCCACCCCGGCCGCCTGCGGTCCCCCCGTCGTGCGGTGCTCCCACCGTCAGTCCCGGCGGCCGGCGTCGACGACGCGCAGGACCAGCTCCCCGGCCTCGTCGGAGGCGGCGAGGTCGACCTCGGCGTCGATGCCCCAGTCGTGGTCGCCGGCGGGGTCGTCGACGATCTGCCGCACCCGCCACACGCCGGGCGTCTCCCTGTCCCACACGAGCAGGGCCGGGCCGCGGGCGTCGGCGCCGGTGCGCACCTCGTCGTGGTCGGCGAAGTAGCCGCGGACCACCTCGCCCCACCGCTCGGCGTCCCAGCCGGAGCCGGCGTCGAGCTCGCCGAGGTCGTACCAGCGGCGCCGCGACCACAGCTGCACGCGGGCGAAGAGGGCGTTGCGGACCATCGCGGTGAACGCCCGCTCGTTGCCGGTGAGCGGCCGCGCCCGGGCCGGGACGGCGACCGGCACGTCCAGCGGTGAGTCCGGGCTGGTCAGCTGCTCCCACTCGTCGAGCAGGCTGGAGTCCACCTGCCGCACGAGCTCGCCGAGCCACTCGACGACGTCGGTGACCTCCTCGGTGCGCGCCGCCGCCGGTACCCCCGACCGCAGCGCCTTGACCGCGTCGGACAGGTAGCGCAGCACCGCGCCCTCGGCACGCGTCAGGCCGTAGGTGCCGACCAGCTCCTTGAACGTCATCGCCCGCTCCCACGTCTCGCGGACGACGGACTTCGGCGAGGGGTGCGCGTCGGCGGCCCACGGGTTGCTGCGCACGTAGACCTCGAAGGCGTGCTCCAGCAGCTCCTCGAGCGGCTTGGGGTAGGTGACGTCCTCGAGCAGCTCGATCCGCTCGTCGTACTCGATGCCCTCGGCCTTCATCTGCGCCACGGCCTCGCCGCGGGCCTTGTTCAGCTGCGCGGCCAGGATCTGCCGGGGGTCGTCGAGGGTGGCCTCCACGACGCTGACGACGTCGAGGGCGAAGGTGTCCGACGCCGGGTCGAGCAGCTCGATCGCGGCCAGCGCGAAGGTCGACAGCGGCTGGTTGAGGGCGAAGTCCGGCGGCAGGTCGACCGTCAGCCGGTGCCGGCGGCCGTCGGGCTCGGGCTCCGGCAGCCGCTCGAGCACCCCGGCCTGCAGCAGCGAGCGGGCGATGCCGACCGCCTCGCGGATGAGCCTCAGCTGCCGCTGGCGCGGCTCGTGGTTGTCCGTGAGCAGGTGCCGCAGCGCCGCCACCGGGTCGCCGGGCCGGTCGACGACGTCGAGCAGCATCGCCGTCGTCACCCGCATGTGGCTGGAGAGCTGCTCGGGCTCGGCGGCGACCAGGCGGTCCATGGTCGCCTGCGACCACGGCACCATCCCCTCGGGCACCTTCCTGCGCACGAGCTTGCGGCGCTTCTTCGGGTCGTCGGCGACCTTGGCGAACTGCCGCAGGTTCTCGACCTCGTGCTCCGGCGCCTGGACGACGACGGTGCCCGCGGTGTCGTAGCCCGCGCGCCCCGCGCGCCCGGCGATCTGGTGGAACTCGCGGGCGTTGAGCAGCCGGGTGCGGGTGCCGTCGTACTTCGACAGCGCGGAGAACACGACGGTGCGGATCGGGACGTTGATGCCGACGCCGAGGGTGTCGGTGCCGCAGATGACCTTCAGCAGGCCGGCCTGGGCGAGCTGCTCCACCAGCCGCCGGTACTTGGGGAGCATCCCGGCGTGGTGGACGCCGATGCCGTGGCGCACCAGCCGCGACAGCGTCGCCCCGAACGCCGAGGTGAACCGGAACCCGCCGATGGCCTCGGCGATCGCGGCCTTCTCCTCCTTGCTGCACACGTTGACGCTCATCAGCGCCTGCGCCCGCTCGAGCGCCTGGGCCTGGGTGAAGTGCACGACGTAGACCGGCGCCTGCCGTGTGTCGAGCAGTTCCTGGATGGTCTCGTGCGCCGGCGTCGTCGCGTAGTAGTGGTGCAGCGGGACGGGGCGCTCGGCACCGGCCACCAGTGCCGTCGGCCGGCCGGTGCGGCGGGTGAGGTCCTCGCGCAACCGGTCGGTGTTGCCCAGGGTGGCGCTCATCAGCAGGAACTGGGCCCGGGGGAGCTCCAGCAGCGGCACCTGCCAGGCCCAGCCGCGGTCGGGGTCGCCGTAGAAGTGGAACTCGTCCATGACGACCAGACCGATGTCGGCGTCGGCGCCCTCGCGCAGCGCCACGTTGGCGAGGATCTCGGCGGTGCAGGCGATGACCGGCGCGCCGGCGTTGACGCTCGCGTCCCCGGTCAGCATGCCCACGTTGGCCGCGCCGAAGACCCCGCACAGGGCGAAGAACTTCTCGCTGACGAGGGCCTTGATCGGCGCCGTGTAGTAGCTGCGCCGCCCGGCGGCCAGCGCGGCGTACTGCGCGCCGGTGGCCACCAGCGACTTGCCCGAACCGGTCGGCGTCGCGAGGACCACGTTGGCCCCGCTGACCAGTTCGATCAGCCCCTCCTCCTGGTGCGGGTACAGCGGCGTGCCGCCGTCGGCCGCCCAGGCGGCGAAGGAGGCGAACAGGTCGTCGGGGTCGCTGCCGCGCGCCCGGAGGGCGGTGAGGTCGCCGGGGTCGTCGAGCAGGGGGAGTGGCGCGGTCCCTGTCGTCGTGGAGGTCGTCATCGTGGGCACCAGCGTGCCCGACGGCGCCGGTCTTCCCGCGGACCGCCCTCGGTCACGAGACGGCAACGACTGCTGCGTCCCCGCATACCTGCTGCCGATCAGGTAAGAAGGTGAACAACGAGTGAACGAGAGGTGGATGGAAGCATGCGCGTAGAGGAACGACCGTTGGTCCGCTGGATCCCCGTCGTCGGCCGGGACGGTCGCCGGCACCTGGAGATGCGCTGGGAGCTGCCCTCGGCCGCGCCGGTGCAGGTGGCCCGCGCGGCCTGACGCTGCCCGGCGCCACGGGTTCGGATCGGGGTGCGCGGGTAGGCGGGACGGCGACGCGACGTGGGGGGAGACGACCCCCGCCGTCGTGCGCCGTCCGCCCAGCGCACCGAGGAGAGCCCCGTGTCGTCACCCCGTCCCGAGTCCCAGCCCGAGCAGCAGCAGACCCCGCCCGGGACGCTGGGCGAGATGGACCCGAAGCCCGACCACGGTGAGGAGAGCTACCAGGGGTCGGGCAAGCTCACCGGCAAGGCCGCCGTCATCACCGGCGGCGACAGCGGCATCGGCCGTGCGGTCGCCATTGCCTTCGCCCGTGAGGGTGCCGACGTCCTGATCTCGTACCTCAACGAGCACGAGGACGCCGAGGACACCGCGAAGTACGTGCGCGAGGCCGGCCGCAAGTGCGTGCTGGTGGCCGGTGACCTCTCCGACCGCGCGCACGCCAAGACGATCATCCCGAAGGCCGTCGAGGAGTTCGGCCGGGTCGACGTCCTGGTGAACAACGCCGCGTTCCAGATGTCGCACGACACGCTGGAGGAGGTCCCGGACGAGGAGTGGGACCACACGGTCGCCACCAACCTCACGGCGATGTTCGTCCTCTGCAAGGACGCCGTCCCGCACATGCCCTCGGGCGGGTCGATCATCAACTCGTCGTCGGTGAACTCCGACATGCCGAGCCCCAGCCTGGCGCCGTACGCGATGACCAAGGCCGGCATCGCCAACTTCACCGCCAGCCTCGCGCAGATGTACGCGGACAAGGGCATCCGGGCCAACAGCGTGGCGCCCGGGCCGGTGTGGACGCCGCTGATCCCCGCGACCATGCCCGAGGAGAAGGTGGCCAGCTTCGGCGAGCAGGTGCCCATGGGGCGTGCGGCGCAGCCGGCCGAGTTGGCGCCGGTGTACGTGCTGCTCGCCAGCGACGAGGCGTCCTACGTCTCGGGCGCCCGGGTCGCGGTGACCGGCGGCAACCCCATCCTCTGACGACGGACCGCGTCCCGTGGTGCCCGACCTCACCCTGCAGCGCGAGGTCGGGCACCACGGGACGCGGCCGGGGAGCGCCGGCAGCGACCCTCAGCTGCCGATGGCCCCCGCCAGCGCGGCGATGCCGGCCGGGCCGACCCGGCAGCAGCCGCCGACCAGCCGGGCGCCGGCGGCGACCCACGCCGCGGCGTCCTCGGCGGGGACCTCCCCGGTGCCGGTCCAGCGCCGCGCCCCGGCGTCCCAGGCCTCGCCGCTGTTCGGATAGGCCACCAGCGGCACCCCGGCGGCCGACGCGGCCTCCAGCGCCGGCAGCACCCCGGCCGGGTCGGTGCAGTTCACACCGACGGCGACCACCTCCGCCACGCCCCGGGCCATCGCGAACACCTCGGCCGCCGGCTCGCCGCGCCGGGTGCGCGCCACGCCGTCGCCGTCGACCACCGTGGTGAGCGAGAGCCACACCGGCACGCCCGGCGTCGTCGCCTCGGCCAGCACCGCCTCGACCTCGGCGGCGGCCGGCAGCGTCTCGCAGGCGAGCACGTCGGCCCCGGCCTCGGCCAGTGCCGCCATCCGCGGCCGGTGGAAGGCCCGCAGCGCGTCGACGCCGACCTCGGCCACGTACGCGCCGGTGTACTCCGAGCCGTCGGCCAGCGCGGCGCCGTACGGGCCGACCGACCCCGCCACCCAGGACCCCGGCGCGCCTTCCCGGGCCAGGCGCACCGAACGGGCGACCAGCTCCAGCGCCTCGTCCCGGCCCACGCCCACGGAGGCGAAGCCCTCGACGGTCGCCTGGTAGCTGACCGTCGTCGCCACCCGGGCGCCCGCGGCGGCGAAGGCGGCGTGGGCCGCGACGACGGCGCCCGGGTCGTCGCGCAGCAGCCGCGCCGACCACAGCGCCGAGGCGACGTCGTGCCCGCGCGCCTCCAGCTCGGTGGACAGGCCGCCGTCGAGCACGACGGGGCCGGCGGCGAGCGCGGCGGGCAGCGAGGACGTCACCGGCCCATCGTCCCGGTCTGCGCGGGACGCGGTCGGCCCGCAGGATCGGCGGATGGTCTTCATCTGGAGCAGCAACTGGCGCCCGCGCCGGCGCCGGCGGTACGGCCCGCCGCGCGGCTACGGGTACGGGCCCCGCTACGGCCCCCGCTACGGCCCCGGGTACGGCCGCGCCTACGGACCGCCGCGCCGACACGGCTACCGCCGGGACGGCTCGTGCCTGCGCGACCTGCTGTTCCTCAACACCGGCTGCTGCCTGGCCAACGCCATCGGCTGCAGCGTCGACGGGTTGTTCCTGGTGCCCACGACGGTGCGGCACGTGCACCGCGCCGGCACGGGGCCGCAGGGGTCCCGCGCCGCCGAGCGCCTGGTCGCCGCCGTGCGGATCTACCAGCGCGAGGTCAGCCCGCGGCGGCCGCCGTGCTGCTCGTTCACCCCCACCTGCTCGGCCTACGCCGTCGAGGCGCTCGAGCGCCACGGCGCCCGGCGCGGCACGTGGCTGACCCTGCGCCGGCTCGTGCGGTGCCGTCCGGGCGCGGCCGGCGGCGCCGACCCGGTACCCGCGGCCGCCTGAGCGGGCCGGCTCAGCCCGGCTGGTACGGCGGGGCCACCCCCCAGCCCCACCGCGGCACGGGGGCGTGCTCGGCGACGGCGGCCCCCGGCTGGGAGTTGGCCAGGGCCAGGCGGGTGCCCCACTCGACGTAGCCGACGAAGGCCGCGCGGAACTCGGGGTCGTCGGGCAGGCCGGCGTCGTCGGCGGCACGGCTCATGAGCGTGGCGAAGCGGAAGCGCTGCTCGGGCACCAGGCCCAGCCGGCGGTGGTGAGCGATCATCCGCTCGTAGCCGCCGAGCTCCTCGGTGTAGCGCGCCGGCCCGCCGAACACCTCGCACCACCACGCGGTGACGTGCGCGCGGTGCGACTCGGTGACGCCGCCGGGGAACAGGGGGCCGAGCAGGTCGTCGCGCTCGACCCGGTCGTAGAAGGCGTCGATCAGGCGCCGGAAGGCCGCAGCACCCCCGGCCCACTCGTAGAGCGTGGGAGGCATGCCGGTCAGCGCACCACGGTCCCGGCCGGCGGGGAAGGGCTCAGTGCGTGGCCCGGTAGTGGGTCAGGACCACGCCGGTGGTCGTGGGCACCGCCTCGACCAATTCCCAGCGCAGGTGCGCGCCGGCGGGGAAGAGGGTCCGGCCGCTGCCCAGGACCACCGGCGCGACGGCGAGCCACGCGTCGTCGACCAGTCCCGCCGGGAGCAGGGTGGCCAGCAGGTCCGGGCTGCCGAGCACCGTGAGGTCGACGTCGACGGCGGCCTTTAGCTCGGCGACCGTGGCGGCGGCGTCGCCGGCGAGCACCGTGGTGTTGGCCCAGGTGGGGGACCAGCCCGGGTCGCGCGTGACGACGTACTTCTGCTTGGCGTCGAGCACCGGGCCGAACGGGTTGTCCGTGGTGCCCGCCCACGCCGCCTGCATGGACTCGAAGGTGCGCCGGCCGAAGAGCATGGCGCCCTCGCCGGCCATCCCACGGCCCATCACCTCACCGAGCACGGCGTCGGGATAGGGCGCGAACCAGCCGCCGCGGGAGAACCCGCCGCGGGTGTCCTCGTCCGGACTGCCGGGCGCCTGCACGACGCCGTCCAGGCTGACGTTCTCGACGATGCTGATGGTGCCCATGGCTCCTCCTCGGCGGACTGCTACTGAATCAGTAGTAGTCGCTAGCGACGACGTAGCGCAAGGGGTACCGTCGTCGGCGTGTCCGACCGGCGCAGCTACGACGACCCGTGCGGGGTGGCGCGCGCCCTCGACGTCGTGGGGGAGCGGTGGGCGCTGCTCGTCGTCCGCGAGCTCCTGCTCGGGCCCAAGCGCTACACCGACCTGGCCCGCGGCCTGCCCGGCAGCAGCCCGACCGTGCTCAGCCAGCGGCTGCGCGACCTCGAGGCGACCGGGATCGTCGCGCGCACGGTGGCCGGCCCGCCGGTGGGCGGCCGGGTGTACGCGCTCACCCCGCGCGGCCGGGAGCTCGAGGACGTGCTGGTGGCGCTCGGTCGCTGGGGCTCGCGCACGGTGCAGACCGCGGCCGGCGAGCTGACCTCCGACGCGTTCGTCCTCGCCCTGCGCACCGTCGCCGACCCGGCCCGGCTGGCCGGCTGGTCGGCGCGGGTGGAGCTGGGGGTCGAGGACCCGGGCGCGCCGGACCGGGTCACCCTCACCGTCGCCGACGGGCGGCTGTCCGCCGTCCGGGGCACGTCCGACCGGCCCGACGCCGTGCTGTCCGGCCCGTCCTCGGCGCTGCGGCCGGTGGCGTTCGGCCGCCGGTCCCTCGACGACGCCCTGACCGCCGGGGACCTCCGCGCCGGCGGCGACGTCGACGTCGTGCGCCGGCTGCTGGGCGCGCTCGTCCCGCCGGTGCCGGCCTGAGGCCGGGCCACACCTCGGGCCCGGACGCGGAACGGCCCCCCGGCGAGCGCCGGGGGGCCGTCCTGGGAGGTGCGGGTCAGTTCACCCGCACCTGCATGAAGGTGTCCTGCGCGCTGGTGCTGACCACCGTGATCCGGGTGCCCGTGCGCGGCACGTCGACGCCGGACCAGCCGTTGGCGTCCGGCAGCTCACCGGGTGCCACGTACCAGTCCCGCGTGTCGTCGAAGGTCGGCACGGCGGGCAGCCCGCCGTACGTGCCGGCCACGCCGGTGTCCGGGTCGTGCAGGGTGATCCGGTCCGTCGCCTGCCGCCCGAAGGTCGAGTCGTAGGACTGGATCCGCGGTCGCCAGCTCTCGCCGTCGGTCCGGTCGGTGCCCTCGTCGTCCGTGGGCTCGTAGAGCAGCCCGGGGTGGGCGTCGATCGGCAGGATCATGCCGGCACCGGGGTGCGCGCCGACGTTGTTGTCGGTGTACTGCTCGTTCCAGTAGCTGATGAGCAGGCCGTCCTGGTACGGCAGCCGCTCGGCCCAGTCCGGACGCGTCGGGTCGCCGAAGTTGTACGGCCCGGTGCGCAGGCCGGCGTCGTAGCCGGTGTAGGTCCGGTTCTCGGCGATGTAGGCGTTGAAGTACGACTCCGTCGCCGTGCCCGTGGTGACGGTGAACCCGTCGAGCGTCCAGTCCGTCACCGGGGTGCTCCCGATCGCGACGGCGTCGACCTGCAGGCCGGGCTCGGTGGCGGCGCCGTCGGTCCAGTACCGGAAGCCCACCTGGGCGCCGTCCGGGACGGAGCTGATGTCGGCGCTCAGGTCGACCCACTCGCCACCGGTGGTGCCGGTGATCCCGTTGCCCGCGTTCTGGCCGTTCGGGTCGGTGGTCGTCGAGCGGTCGGTCGGCAGCGGCGTGAAGGCGCCGTCCTGCACGTACCCGACGTACGCGTAGTCCCAGTCCTGCTCGATCTGGTACCGGACCTTGGCCGTCAGCGTCGTCGCGCCGGCCGGCTTGGCGGTCAGCATCGTGTGGTCGAGGTCGTCGCCCGAGCCGGAGTGCCAGAAGTCCGCACCCTCGAACGGGGCGCCGATGTCCGTGGTGACCTCGCGGTCGGGCAGCAGGACGATGAGCGCCTGTGCCTGCCTGGTGTCGGCCGTCGACGGGCCGAGCCGGGTGTTGGCGCGGGCGCCGGGCTGGACGACCTCGTAGTCCAGCCAGCCGAGCTGCAGCTTCTCCCAGACGCCCATGTGGATGGGCTCGGTGCCGATGCCGTCGGCCGGTTCGCCGCTGTTGCCGTAGGACCCCGAGGACATCAGCGACCAGAAGGCGGTGCTGTTCTCGGCGCCGCCGCTGTTGCCGGAGGTGTCGTACAGGTCGGGCAGACCGAGGTCGTGGCCGAACTCGTGGGCGAAGACGCCGACGCCGCCGTTCTCCGGCTCGACGGTGTAGTCGCCGATCCAGTACCGCGAGCCGCCGACCTGCGTGCCGCCGAGCGGGTTCACCGCGCCGTCGACGGTCGGGCCGCCGGCGCCGACGCGGGTCTGCTGGTCGTACCAGCGGTGGCTCCAGATGGCGTCCTCGCCCAGGACCCCGCCGCCGACCTCCTCGCCCATGCCGGAGTGCACGGCCTGGAAGTGGTCGATGTAGCCGTCGGCCTCGTCGAAGTCGCCGTCTCCGTCGTGGTCGTAGCGGTCCCAGACGTCGAACTGCGAGAGGTACTCGTCGATCTGGGCGGCCGTCCTCCCGGCCGCCAGCTGATCGGCGTACCAGGTGTCGACGCTGTCGTTGACGAAGGCCCACGGGCGCTGGCCGTCGTCGCCCTCGCCGTAGGACGGGCCGGTGCCCGGCACCTGCACCCAGTCCTCGACCTCACCGGTGACGGTGTAGCGGCCCGAGGACAGCTCCTCGTAGAAGTTCGCGACCGAGTTGACCCCGGCCTCGGTGCCGTAGAGCAGCTGGTCGAAGTAGGGCTGCGAGAAGTCCTCGGTCCAGATGGTGGAGTTGTCCACGGTCCGGTCCGGCTGCTCGATCGTGTTGTGCGGCAGGCCGCTGAACTCGCCGAGGACGGTCCAGATCGCGTCGCTGTCCTCCTGGGCCAGCTCGACGTACTGGCCCCGCGCGACCTCGACGACCTTGTTGGCCCCCTGCGGCGTGGACTCGCCCTGGAGGACCTGCTCGAGCGCCTGCTCCCGCAGCTCGCGCTGCTTGTCGCCGAGCGGGTTGGGCAGGTCGTGCGCCCGGGCCGGACCCGCGGCGGCGTCCTCCGGTGGCGGTGCCGCGTGCGCGGTGGTCGCGGGCATGGCCACGACCAGCGCGGCACCCACGACCAGGGGAAGAGCTCTCTTGTTCAAGGATCGTCTCCGATTGACGGACGAGGACCGCCGACCACCGGTGAGGATCCACCGGGATCACTCCGGGACAGCCCGGCCTGACGTTAGGTAGCCAAAGTAACGAGGTCCACCCTTCGTGATCGATCGGTGACGAACGATAGGGACCGGTCCGCGTTGTCGCAGGTCACACTCGTCCGGGGGAGTGTTCGGCACGTTCCGACGATCACGGGGTCGGCGTGTCGACACGCCGGGGCCGGGGCGGCGGGTCGCGGTTGCGGGTCCGTGATCGCGGTGCCTGCGCGGGTCGGCGAGACTGGGGCGGTGCCTCCCAGCGACGACGCCTCCGGCGACCTCCCGGTCACCGGCTCGCTCGTCGTCCCGGCGCCGGCGCTGTCGTGGCGGTTCTCCCGGTCCTCGGGCCCCGGCGGGCAGGGTGTCAACACCGCCGACTCCCGCGTCGAGCTGTCGCTGGCCCCGCTGGAGCTGCGGGGGCTCAGCGACGTGCAGCGGCAGCGGCTGGCCGAGCGGCTGGGCCCGCGGCTGGTCGACGGCGTCCTGACCGTCACGGCCAGCGAGCACCGCCAGCAGCTGCGCAACCGGGCGGCGGCCCGCGAGCGGATGGCCGCGGTCCTGCGCGCGGCGCTCGCCGCACCGCCCGCGCCCCGCCGGCGCACCAAGCCGACCCGCGGCTCGCAGGAGCGGCGGATCGCGGAGAAGAAGCGGCGCGGCGAGATCAAGCGCCGCCGCGGCAGCTGGGACTGACGCCCCGGACTAGAGCTCGGGCATCGGCACGCCGGGCGGCCGGACGGCGACCCACAGCGGCAGCTGCCCGTCAGCCGAGCGCGTCGCCTGCGTCACCTCGAAGCCCAGGCCGCGGGCGAAGCGGACGATCGCCCAGGCCGGCGCCACCAGCGCAGCGGGCACGCCCTCGGCGTCGCAGCGCGCGAGCGCCGGACCGAGCACCGCCCCGCCCAGCCCGCGACGGCGGGAGCGCGGCCGGGTGCCCAGCGCGCGGAGCCGCCAGTGCGGTCCGTCGGGGAGCGCGGCGGCGAGCGCGGCCTCGGTCCGGGCGACGGCGTCGGCGCGGTCGGCGTGCAGCCGCGGGACCTCGCGCTCGAGCGCGGCCCGGACGTCGGCGGGGACCGGCGTCGCCGCACCGGCGGGAGCGTCCCAGGAGGCCACCGCGTCGACGTCCTCGCTGACCCACGTGGTCCCGGTGGTCACGCCGCGGTGCCCGGCGTCGAGCTCGGCGAGGCGGGTCAGCCGCTGCGTGCGCCCGTCGACCGGCAGCGCCCAGCGGACCCAGCGCGACTCCGCCAGCGCCACGGTGAGGGTGGCGGCGATCCGCGGCACGTCACGCGGCTCGGCCGCCCGGATGAGCGGGACGCCGACGTGGACGGTCCGCCCGGGTTCGCTCATGTCCGCCATGACACCACGCGCGGGCGGAGCAGGCCCGGACACGGCAGCGGGGCCGGTCCCGGATGGGACCGGCCCCGCCGGGATGCCTGCGACTCAGACGTCGAAGCCGGCGCGGTCCACCTTGCGGTGGTACCGGGTGCCGAGCGTGCCGCCCAGGATCGCGCCGAGCAGCGTGACCAGCAGCGCGGCGATGCCGGCGATGATCCCGGCGGTGGTCAGGGTGTCCCCGCTGATCGGGAGGGTGGGCAGGTTCAGCTGCGAGAGCACGTTGTACTCGGCGCCGAGCACCGCGCCCAGGATGGCCAGGACGATGATGATCAGCAGGCCGATCACCCACACGGCGATGCCCTGCTTGACCCCGTCGAATCGGGCCATGCGCCCGGCGACGTAGCCACCGGCGAGGTAGGCCAGGAACAGCACGACCAGCAGCGTGACGCCGCCGATGACGCCGATGGTGTCGGCCTGTGCGGTGGCCTGGTCGGCGGCCTGGGTCGCGCTGGACACCTGCGTCACGCCGAAGGCGACGCCCGCGGCGGACAGCAGGGCCAGCAGGATGACCGCGAGGCCGTTGGCGGACAGCCAGCCGAAGAAGGCCGCTCCCCACTTGATCCCGCCGAAGCGCTCGTGCTGCGCGTCGACGGCGGCGTGGGCCTGACCGCGGGTGGCCGACGCGCCGACCGAGTCGGAGGTGGCGTCGCCGCCACCGAATGAGGAGCTCATGGTGCCTTCCTGAGGGGATGGGGGAGTGCCGGGGCGGACCGGCCGGCGGAGGCCAGCCGGTCCGCCCCGGGGTCAGCGACGACGGGTCGTCGGGTCGATGTCGCTGTCGACCTCGATCTGCTCCTTGCGCACCTGCTCGGAGACCTGCTGCTGCTCGGTCACCGTGTCGACGTCGAGGCGGACGCGCTCGACCGGCGTGGCCTCCTTGGAGACCACGGGGCGCTCGGCGTGCAGGACGACCTCGTGCTCCTCCTCGGAGATGGCCGGCCCGTCCATGGCGTTGCCCATGTTGGCCTCGGTGATCGGCTCGCGCTCGACCCGGACCTCCTCGCGGGAGACCGGCACCGTCTGGGTCACGTTCTCGGTGACGACGTACTTGCGCAGCCGGGCGCGGCCGGCCTCGACCCGCTGGACACCCACGTTGAGGTGCTCCTCGGAGCGGGTCATGGCGTTGTCGGTCGTCGGGCCCGAGGTGTCGTGGCCGACCGTGCGGCCCTGGACGTCGTCGAAGACGCCGTCGTCGTCGCGGTCACGGTTGCCCGTCCCGGTGGTCACGGCCTGGCCGGTCGTGGCCTGGCCGGTCGTGGTACCCGTGCCGAGGCCGTAGTAGCGGTACAGCTCCTGCTCCTCCTGCGGCGACAGGTGGCCTGCGGAGACGTCGACGTGCGGGGCGCCCTTGACCTTGGCCTTGTCGTAGGGGAGACGCAGCTCGCCGCCGGAGACGGTGGCGTCGGCCAGGGGCACGAAGGCCTCCTTGGTGCCGAACAGGCCGGTACGGACGGTCGCCCACTCGGGACGGCCGGTCTCGTCGTCGAGGAAGACCTCGCCGACGCTGCCGTGCTTGCCGTCGGGGCCGACGGCGGTGCTGCCGATGACGTCGCTGATCTGCTGGTCGTTGATCACGTGTGCTCCTCGCGAGGGGGGTGGGGTCCGGCCGGCTCCCGCAAGCGGCGGAGTGCCGGGGGTCAGCGGGCCACTCCAGGGATGCCCCCTCGTTTACGCCGTAAACGCGAGCCCTCTCATTCGCCCGGCGCGCGGCCCTCCCGCCGGACGGTCTCCAGCCGTCCCAGCAGGTTCTCGAGGGCCTCCTCGAACTCCGCGGCCGACTCGTCCTGCGACAGCAGGTCCTCGAGCTCGACGACGAGCGGGTACTGCGAGAGGTCGGTGCCGGTGTCCGGGACGCCCTCCGGCGCGTCCTCGGGGCTGATCTGCACGCCCTTCTGCGACACCTCGAGCAGCAGGTGCCCGAGCAGGAAGCTCGAGTAGGCGCGGTACGCGGCGACCGCCGCATCAGCGCTGAAGCCGCTGTCGACGAGGGCGGTGAGCAGGGACTCCACCCAGCGCAGGCTGCGCAGCGGCGGGCGGACCCAGGGGGCCGCGGGCGGCCGGGTGGCCACCAGCGGGAAGACCTCGGGGTGGGCGAGGGCGATCCGCCGGACGCCGTGGGCCAGCCGCTGGAGGAAGTCCTGCCAGCCGCCGGCGGCACGCATGTGCACGTCGGGATCGCCGTACAGCTCGTCGATCACGGTCTCGACGACGCCGTCGAGGAGCTGCTCGCGTCCGGGCACGTACCGGTAGAGCGCCATCGCCTCGACCCCCAGGGAGGCGCCGAGGCGGCGCATCGTCAGGGCGGACAGGCCGTTGCGGTCGATGAACTCGATGGCCGCCCCGAGGATGCGGCGGCGGTCCAGCGGCGCCCGCCCGGTGACGGGCGGTCCGGCGGGCAGCACGGCGGCCGCTCCGCCCCGCGCCTCGGGGGAGTCGGGGTCGGGACGGCGCATCGGGACGGTGTCCTCGTTCCGCTCCACGCGCCCTCCCTCGTCCTCGCCGATCGTGCCTGCCCGGGCCGCACGGGATCCTCCCGCAGGTCGTGAGGTCCCCGGAACGCAGCCTTGACGTCGTCGTGGCCGGAGGGAAACCGCGACCCCGGACGCTCGTCTGCGTGCCCGCAGCCCTCCCGTCCGGTGCCGCCGCGCCGGCCGGTCCCCGCACGCGGACCACCGAGACCCACTGCCCGTACTGCTCGCTGCAGTGCGGCATGGCGGTCACCGCGGGGGACCGTCCTGCGACCGTGGTACCCCTCGACTTCCCGACCAACCGGGGCGGGCTGTGCTCGAAGGGCTGGTCGGCGCCGGAACTGCTCGACCACCCCGAGCGGCTGACCCGCCCGCTGGTGCGCGCGGTGCCCGGCGACCGGACCAGCCCGCTGGTCGAGTCGACGTGGGACGAGGCGCTCGGCCGGGTGGTGGCGGCGATCGAGCGCACCCAGGCCGAGCACGGCCGCGACGCCGTCGGCTGCTTCGGCGGCGGGTCCCTGACCAACGAGCAGGCCTACCAGTTCGGCAAGTTCGCCCGCGTCGCGCTGCGCACCAGCGCCATCGACTACAACGGCCGCTTCTGCATGTCCTCGGCCGTCGGGGCGGCGAACCGCGCCTTCGGCATCGACCGGGGCATGCCCTTCCCGCTGGCCGACGTCGCCGAGGCCGACGTCGTCGTGCTGGTGGGCAGCAACCCGGCCGACACGATGCCGCCGGCGGTGCAGTACCTCGACGCCGGCCGCGAGCGCGGCGCGCTGCACGTCGCCATCGACCCCAGGAAGACGGCGACGGCGCGCCACGCCGGCCTGCACCTGCAGCCGCTGCCGGGCACCGACCTCGCGCTGGCCAACGGCCTGCTGCACGTCGCCATCGCCGAGGGGCTGGTCGACGAGGCCTACGTCGCCGCGCGCACCACCGGCTTCGAGGCCGTCCGCGACGCGGTGCGCAGCTACTGGACCGACCGGGTCGAGCGGATCACCGGGGTGCCGGTGGAGCAGCAGCGGCGCACCGTGTTCGCCCTCGCCCACGCCCGCAACGCGATCATCCTGACCGCCCGCGGCGCCGAGCAGCACAGCTCGGGGACCGACACCGCCACGGCGTGGATCAACCTGGCGCTCGCCCTCGGACTGCCCGGCCGCCCGGGCAGCGGCTGGGGGACGCTCACCGGCCAGGGCAACGGGCAGGGCGGCCGCGAGCACGGCCAGAAGGCCGACCAGCTGCCCGGCTACCGCAGGCTCGCCGACCCCGCCGACCGTGCGCACGTCGCCGCCGTCTGGGGCGTCGACCCCGACGACCTGCCGATGCCCGGCCGCAGCGCCTTCGAGCTGCTCGACGCCCTCGGCACCGACGGCGGCGTGCGCACGTTGCTGGTGCTCGCCTCCAACGTCGCCGTCTCCGCACCCGACGCCCGGCGGGTGATCAGCCGGCTCGGCGACCTCGACTTCCTCGCCGTCAGCGACTTCTTCCTCTCCGAGACCGCCGCCCTGGCCGACGTGGTGCTGCCCAGCGCCATGTGGGCCGAGGAGTCCGGGACGATGACCAACCTCGAGGGCCGGGTCATCCGCCGGCGCCGCGCGCTCGACCCGCCCGACGGCGTCCGCGACGACCTCGCGCTGCTCGCCGAGCTGGCCGGCCGGCTCGGGACCGGGCACCTGTTCTCCGCCGACCCCGCGACCGTCTTCGCCGAGCTCGGCCGCGCCAGCGCCGGGGGAGCGGCCGACTACTCCGGCATCACCTACGAGCGCATCGACGCCGAGCAGGGTGTCTTCTGGCCCTGCCCGTCCGGGGAGGACGGAGCCCAGCAGCACCCGGGCACGCCGCGGCTGTTCGCCGACCGGTTCGCCACCCCCGACGGCCGCGCGCGGTTCGTGCCGGTGCACCACGTCGGCGCGCACGAGCAGCCCGACGCCGAGTACCCGTACGTGCTCACCACCGGCCGGGTGCTGGCGCAGTACCAGTCGGGCACGCAGACCCGCCGGACGAGGAGCCTGCAGCTGGTCGCGCCGGTGCCGCGCGCGGAGCTGCACCCCGACCTCGCCTCACGGCTCGGCATCGCCCACGACGACGTCGTCGAGCTGGCCACCCGCCGCGGCCGGGCCCGCTTCGCCGCCATGGTCACCGACACCATCCGGCCCGACACGGTGTTCGTGCCCTTCCACTGGGGCGGCGGGTCCAGCGCCAACGCGCTCACCGACCCCGCGCTCGACCCCGTCAGCAAGATGCCCGCCTTCAAGGTCTGCGCCGTCGCGGTCTCCCGCGTCGGCGGTCCCGAGGAGCGCATCCCGGAGCCCGCGGCCGGCACCCAGCCGGTGCCGCGGCCGCACGCCCTCGTCGTACCCCCCGCACCACGCCCCCCGACCCGGAGGAGGACCTCCCGCGTGAAGAGCACCCCGAAGTTCCTGCAAGGCGTCTTCCCGATCACAGGGGAGGGCCTGGCCAAGCCGGGCCCGATCGACCCGGCGCTGCGCTACCAGGTGCCCGCCGGCGCCTCCGCGCAGGCGCTGTACTTCCGCGGGGGCAACTCCACCGGCGAGCTGGTCTACGTCCTGCTGCTGCGCGACGGCGAGCCGATGCGCTGGTTCCCGATCGGCGCCAAGGGCGACGTGCACGTGCCGCTGCGGGTGGTCGAGGACCTGCCCGGCGGCTGCGTCGTCGAGCTGCACGCCGCCGCGCCCGAGGGCGTCAGTGGCGAGCTCGTGGTCGACCTGGGTCTGGTGGAGGTCTAGTGGGCGGGCCGGGTGTGGTGGGGAGCAGAGTGCTGGGTGGACGGCCGGAGGGGCTGACCACGATCGCGATGGACGACGACGACCTCGACCCCCGGGCGCGCCTCGTGGTCGTGGGCAACGGCATGGCCGGCGCCCGCTTCGTCGAGGAGGTGCTCGAGCGCGGCGGCGGCGAGCAGTTCCGGATCACCGTCTTCGGTGACGAGCCGCACGGCAACTACAACCGGATCATGCTCTCGCCGGTGCTGGCCGGGGAGACCCACGAGGACGACATCGTCCTCAACGACCACGACTGGTACACCGACAACGGGATCGTGCTGCGCGCCGGCGTCCGGGTGGAGCGGATCGACACCGCGGCCAAGGTCGTGTACGCCTCCGACGGGACCTCCACCGCCTACGACCACCTGGTCCTGGCCACCGGCAGCTACTCCTTCATCCCGCCGATGACCGGCGTCCGGCGCGACGACGGCTCGCTGCTGCCCGGTGTGTACGGCTTCCGCACCATCGACGAGACCCGCGACATGCTCGCCGCCACCACCCGCTGCACCCGGGCCGTGGTCATGGGCGGCGGGCTGCTCGGCCTGGAGGCCGCCCGCGCGCTGCAGGGCCACGGGATGCAGGTCGAGCTCGTGCACGCGATGCCGCACCTGATGAACGCCCAGCTCGACGCCGAGGCCGGCGCCATCCTCAAGAAGAGCGTCGAGTCGCTCGGCATCACCGTGCACCTCGACTCGCTGGCCAGCGAGGTGCTCGGCAGCGAGCACGTCGAGGGGGTGCTGCTCAAGGACGGCCGACGGCTGGACTGCGACCTGCTCGTCGTCGCGGCCGGTGTCCGCCCGCACACCGACGTCGCGGTCCGCTCCGGGCTGGAGGTCGAGCGCGGCATCGTCGTCGACGACCAACTGCGCACCGAGGACCCCGACGTCTACGCCATCGGCGAGTGCGCGCAGCACCGCGGCTCGGTCTACGGCCTGGTCGCCCCCGCGTGGGAGCACGCCAAGGTCCTCGCCGACGTCCTCACCGGCACCGACCCGACGGCGGAGTACCACGGCAGCCGGACGGCGACCAAGCTCAAGGTGGCCGGCGTCGACGTCGCCACCATGGGCGTGAACACCCCGCAGCGCGACGACGACGAGTTCCTCGTCATCTCCGAGCCCAAGCGCGGCGTGCACATGTCGGTGGTCATCCGCGGCGACGTGCTGATCGGCGCCACGCTGCTCGGCGACACCCGCAAGGTCGCCTACCTGACCCAGGCCTTCGACCGGGGCACCCCGCTGCCCGAGGAGCGCATCCGGCTGCTGGTCGACCTGACCGACGGTAAGGAGGAGGTCGGCGTCGCGGACATGCCGGCCGACTCCCAGGTCTGCAACTGCAACGGCGTCACCAAGGGCGCGATCTGCGGTGCGGTCGCCGACGGCTGCGGCAGCGTCGGTGCGGTCATGGACCGCACCCGCGCCGGCAAGGGCTGCGGCTCGTGCAAGTCGCTGGTGAAGCAGGTCGTCGAGTGGGCCGCCGACGGCGACCTCGCCGAGGACCCGGCCGTCTCCTACTACGTGCCGGGCATCCCGCTGGCCAAGCCCGCTCTCATGGCCGCCATCCGCGAGCAGGGCCTGCGCAGCGTCTCCGCCGTCTTCGCCGCCCTCGCACCGGACGGCAAGGAGGATGCGAAGTCGAAGATGGGGCTGACCTCGCTGCTCAAGATGATCTGGGGCACCGAGTACGTCCGGGAGAAGGACGCCGAGTTCGTCAACGACCGGGTGCACGGCAACATCCAGCGCGACGGCACGTTCTCGGTCGTCCCGCAGATGAAGGGCGGCGTCACCACGCCGGCGCAGCTGCGCCGCATCGCGGAGGTGGCGGAGAAGTACGAGGTCCCGATGGTCAAGGTGACCGGCGGGCAGCGGATCGACCTGCTCGGCGTCCGCAAGGAGGACCTCCCGGCCATGTGGGACGACCTGGGCATGCCCTCCGGGTACGCCTACGGCAAGAGCTTCCGCACCGTGAAGACCTGCGTGGGCAGCGACTTCTGCCGCTTCGGCCTCGGTGACTCCACGCAGCTCGGCATCGACCTGGAGACGCGGTTCCAGGGGATCGAGAGCCCCGCGAAGATGAAGCTCGCCGTCGTCGGGTGCCCGCGCAACTGCGCCGAGGCCTACGTGAAGGACGTCGGCGTCGTCGCGATCGGCAACGGCAAGTGGGAGGTCTACGTCGGCGGCGCCGCGGGGGCCTCGGTGCGCAAGGGCGACCTGCTGGCCACGGTGGACTCGCCGGAGGAGGTGCTCACGCTGACCGGCCGGTTCCTGCAGTACTACCGGGAGAACGCCAACTGGCTCGAGCGCACCTACGACTTCGTGCCGCGGGTCGGCCTCGCGCACATCCAGGCGGTCCTGCTCGAGGACAGCGAGGGCATCGTCGCCGACCTCGACGCGGGCATCCAGCGCTCGATCGACGCCTACACCGACCCCTGGGGCCAGGACGGCAAGGAGCCGGCGTCGCCGGGTCAGTTCGCCTCGTCCCTGCCGCTGATCCCGCTGCCGAAGGTGCCGGTCCGATGAGCGCCCCCCATCTCGAGGTCGCCGAGGCCCCGACCACCCCGGGGACCGAGCTCGGCTCACCGGCCACCGGGGTCGCGGTCCCCGGTACCGCCGGGCCGCCGGCCGGCCGCGCGTACGCCGTCGCGCGGCTCGAGGACGTGCCGCTGGGGGAGGGGCGGGCCTTCGTCGCCGGAGGAGTGCAGGTCGCCGTCTTCCGGCTGCGCGACGGCTCTGTGCACGCCACCCAGGCCGCCTGCCCGCACGCCGGCGGTCCGCTGGCGGACGGGCAGACCGACCCCGACGTCCTCGTGTGCCCGCTGCACCTCTACGGGTTCCGGTGGAGCGACGGCTCGTCGACCGGCGGTGTCGGCAGGGTGCGCGTCTACCCGGTCCGCGAGGTCGACGGGATGCTCGTCGTCGACGTGTGAGGCGCGCCGTGTGCACGCCGCGCGACCGGGAGCCGCCCCGGACCGCGCTGCGTGCACACGTCGCTGCTCACGGGTGCATGCGGGCGCCCTTGGTGACCTTGTCGACGACGTTCTTCGGGCCGTGCACGGCGATCCCCACCAGGTCGAGGTCGGCGCCCCGCACGGCCCGGACGGCGGCCCGGTTCTCGGTGTCGCCGCCGGTGGTGAACAGGTCAGCGGTGAACACCGACGTCGGCAGGCCGCGCTCGAGCGACCGCGTGCGGGCCCGGGCGAGCACCTCGGCCGGGCCGGTGAGCACCAGCACCGGCTGGCGGATCATCGCCAGGTACCGCGTGCCGTCGCCGTCCTCGTAGGGCCGGCCGATCAGCTCGGGCACCGCGGCGGCGACGGCGCTCGCCAGGAAGGCGGTCACGTTGAGCTCCTGCCAGGGCAGCAGGTCCTCACGGAGCAGGACGGCGATCTTCGTGGGCCACGGCGGCCCCACGTCGGTGGTCTCGTCGGCGAGCAGCGTCTCCATGCCGTCCAGCGTCGGCCGAGGCGGACGGCGAGGTCTTGTACGTTCCTGACGTGGCAGCCGACGTGGTCGCCTGGCGCCCGGCGGTGCCGGGGCTGACCGAGGTGTTCCACGCCCGGTTCACCGACCACGTCTACCCGCCGCACACCCACGACGCCTGGACGCTGCTCCTCGTCGACGACGGCGCCGTCCGCTACGACCTCGACCGGCACGCCCACGGCGCCTCCCCGGCCGCGGTCACCCTGCTGCCGCCCGGGGTGCCCCACGACGGGCGCTCGCAGTTCCCCGGCGGCTTCCGCAAGCGGGTGCTCTACCTGGAGCCGGCGACGCTGGGGGAGCAGCGGGTCGGCACCGCCGTCGACCGGCCCGCCTTCGCCGACCGCGTGCTGCGCGACCGGGTGTCCCGGCTGCACACCGCGCTGGCGCCGCACCCCGAGGGGCTGGAGGCCGAGAGCCGGCTGGCGTTCGTGCTCGAGCGGCTGCGGCAGCACCTCGACCGGGCCGTCGCCGCGGCCCCGGCCGTGCGGGACGACCCGCTGGCCGACCGGCTGCGCGACCTGCTCGACGCGCGGCTGGCCGAGGGCGTGTCGCTGGAGGCGACGGCGGCCGCGTGGGCCGTGCACCCCACCCACCTGGTCCGCGCGTTCACCCGCCGGCACGGGCTGCCGCCGCACCGCTACCTCACCGGGCGGCGCGTGGACCGGGCGCGGCGGCTGCTGCTCGACGGGCTGCCCCCGGCGGAGGTGGCGACCGCGGTCGGCTTCTTCGACCAGGCGCACCTGACCCGGCACTTCCGCCGGATGCTGGCCACGACGCCGGCGGCCTACGCCCGATCGGCCTGACCGCCGGCCATGGGGCGCGGGCCGCGCGGGCGGGCGCGCGCGGACCGACCGCACGCGGGGAGCTCGCCGTAGGCTCCCCGCGGCCCTGGAGGCACGCCATGACGACCGTCCGGATCAGCGCCGCGCCGATGTCGGTCGACGACCTGCTCGCCGTCATCGACGGTGCCCGTGTGGAACTGGACGGATCGGCGCGCGACTGCATCGCCGCCGCGCGGGCGGTCGTCGACGAGGCCCTCGCCGCCGGCTCCGCCGTCTACGGCCTGACGACCCAGGTCGGCCACCTGAGGAACACCCGCCTGACCGCGGAGGAGGTCCACCGCGAGCAGGAGTTCCTCGTCCTGTCGCACGCCGGCGGGATCGGGCCGCCGCTCCCGGTGCCGGTCGTGCGCGCCGCCCTCGCCGTGCGGCTGGCCGGGATCGCCCGGGGCGGGTCGGGCGCCTCGCCGGCGGTCGCGGACACGCTGGCGGCGATGCTCAACGCCGGCGTCCACCCGCTGGTGCCGGGGACGGGCTCGGTGGGCGCGGCCGACATCGGGCAGATGGCCGGCATGGCGCAGGTCGCGATCGGGCTGGGGCGGGCCGAGTACCGGGGGCAGGTCCTCGCCGGCGGGGAGGCGCTGCGGCGGGCCGGGATCGCGCCCCTCGTCCTCGCCGGCAAGGACGGGCTGGCTCTGATCTCGGCCAACGGGGTGTCGGTGGGCCAGGCGGCGCTGGTCGTCGCCCGGGCGGCACGGGCCGCGGAGGCGGCCGACGTCGCCGCCGCGGTGTCGATGGAGGCGACGCGGGCCAACCCGTCGGTCCTGCACCCCGCCGTGGGCCGGGCGAAGGGCGTCCCCGGGCAGGTCGCGGCCGCCGGCCACCTCCGTGAGCTGCTCGCCGGGAGCGCGCTGCTGACGCGCGGCGGCGCGGTGTCGGTGCAGGACGCCCTGTCGTTCCGGGTGGTCCCGCAGGTCCACGGGGCGCTCCGGGAGTACGTCGCCGCGGCGCGCGCGGCGGTGGAGACCGAGCTGGCCGCCGCGGCGGACAACCCCCTGGTGTCGGTCGAGGACCGGACGCTGGTGAGCAACGGGAACTTCCACCCGATGGTGCTCGCCATCGCGGCCGACGCGCTGCGGATCGCCCTCGCCCAGGTCGGGCAGCTCAGCGAGCGCCGGATGGCCCACCTCTGGGAGGCGTTCTTCCGGCAGCTCGCCGGTCCGCCTCCCGCGGCCGCGTACGGCCTGGCGCTGCGCTACCCGGCCGCCGCGGTCGTCGCCGAGCTGGAGCAGCTGGCGGCGCCGGCGACGCTGGACGTCCCGCCGCTCGACCTCGGGGTCGAGGACCACTCCACCGGCGCCCCGCTGAGCGTCCGCAAGGCCGACGCGTCGGTGGGGCTGCTCGAGGACCTCCTGGCCGTCGAGCTCGTGCTGGCCTCCGACGTCCTGGCCACCGCTCCGGAGCCGGCCGCCCTGGGCACCGGGACCGCCGCGGCGCTCGACCTGGTCCACGAGGCGGTGGCGGCGGCGGAGCCGTACCCCGACGCCGTCCACCGAGCCCTGCGCGCCCGCTTCCCCCGGCCTCCGCTCCCGGGCGACGCGCACCCGACCGGCTGGGACGACGCACCGTCGCCGTGACGCGGCGCCCGGCGGGCGGTCAGGACAGGTCGGCCAGCGCGGCGGCGACGGCGGGATCGCGCACGAAGTCCAGCGCCAGCAGCCGGTGCACGAGCACGCCGCGGCGGGTCAGGCGCAGGTCGACCGGGCGCAGCCGGGGCAGTGCCGCGCCACCGGGACGGGGCGTGGCCGGCGGCGGGTCGAGCAGGCCGCGCCGCTGCAGGTCGGCGAGGTCCTCGAGCGCGCCCCACGCCGTCCAGCCGCGCGGGTCCTGCGGCACCGGCGTCATCGGCAGCGGCGTCCGCTCCCGCCGGCCCACCCCGGCCAGCAGCACCCACTGGCGGCCGGTGAGGTCGGTGGCCAGCCGCAGACCGCGGAGGACGACGGCGGCGTCGAGGTCGGAGGAGACGGCGGCCTCGGCGAGCAGGTAGCCCAGGTGGCGCACCCGCCACTCCTCGGTCGTGTCCCGGGCGGCGAGGACGGCGGCCTCGGCGACCTCGTCGGCGGGCGCACGGTCGCCGGGTCCGGGCGTGAGGAAGCCGTCGGTGCGCACCGCGCGGCCCTGGTGGGCGCGGGTCACCGACAGCTCGGCGGCGAAGGCCAGGGCGGCGCCGGCGCGGCAGCGGGCGCGGGAGGAGACGAGGGCGGGCGGGTCGACGTCCGCGGTGGTCGCCGTGCGCCGCAGCCACCCGGCCAGCGCGTCGTCCAGGCGCACCTTCGCCGACCCGTCGTTGAACAGCAGACCGGCGGCCGTGCGCGCCATCGACCCGGCCACCAGCTCCCCGGACTCGACGAGCGTGCGCCCCGGTGCCGCCTCCGTGTACTCCGCCACGACGTCGATCATGGCCCGGTCCGCCGCCCGGCGTCGGCCGGGGACCGGCACCCTCACCACAGCGGGGCAGGGCCGGTGAGCAGATCGGAACACGAGTACAGCCCGACGGCGACGGCGGGGAAACGGCGGGCCGCGACCCTTGCCGACCATGGCCGCCCCCACCCGCACCGCGCCGTCCACCGTCCCCGCCGCACCGCCGGGCCCACCCCGCGGAGGCCGGTGGATCGACGACTGGCGCCCCGAGGACCCGGGGTTCTGGGAGTCCACCGGCAAGCGCGTCGCCCGCCGCAACCTGTTCTTCTCGGTGTTCTCCGAGCACGTCGGCTTCTCGGTGTGGAGCCTGTGGTCGGTCGTCGTGCTCTTCCTGCCCGAGCCGGTCTTCGGCATCGACCCGGCCGGCAAGTTCCTGCTCACCACGCTGCCGACCGCGCTCGGCGCCTTCGTCCGGCTGCCCTACACCTTCGCCGTCGCCAAGTTCGGCGGCCGCAACTGGACGATCGTCAGCGCCGCGCTGCTCCTGGTCCCGACGATCGCCACGGCGGTCGTCCTCGAGCCGGGCGTCTCGTACACGACCCTGCTCGTCGTCTCCTGTCTCGCCGGCGTCGGCGGCGGCAACTTCGCCAGCTCGATGGCCAACATCAACGCCTTCTACCCCGACCGGCTCAAGGGCTGGGCGCTCGGCCTCAACGCCGGCGGCGGCAACCTGGGCGTGCCGGTCATCCAGCTCCTCGGCCTGCTCGTGCTGGCCACCGCAGGCGTCGAGCACCCGCGGATCGTGCTGTTCGTCTACATCCCGCTCGTCGTCGTCGCGGCCGTCGGCGCGGCGCTGCTCATGGACAACCTGTCGACGGCGCGCAACCAGCCGCGGGCCATGCGCGAGGCGACCCGCGAGCCGCACACCTGGATCATGTCGTTCCTCTACATCGGCAGCTTCGGCTCGTTCATCGGCTTCGGGTTCGCCTTCGGCCAGGTGCTGCAGAACCAGTTCGCGGCGGACTTCGCCACCCCGCTCGCGGCGGCGTCGCTGACCTGGCTCGGCCCGCTGCTCGGCAGCCTGATCCGCCCGCTCGGCGGCTCGCTGGCCGACCGCTTCGGCGGCGCGCGGATCACCTTCTGGAACTTCGTCGCGATGGCGCTGGGCGCCGCGGTGGTGTTCACCGCCAGCCAGGTGGGGTCGCTGCCGCTGTTCGTCGTCGGGTTCGTGCTGCTGTTCGTGTTCAGCGGCATCGGCAACGGCTCGACCTACAAGATGATCCCGGCGATCTTCCGCACCCAGGCGCAGGAGCAGGTGGCCGCCGGGGGAGACCCGGCCGACGCCGACCGGCACGCGCTGCGGATGTCCGGGGCGCTGATCGGCATCGCCGGCGCGGTGGGTGCCTTCGGCGGCGTGCTGGTCAACCTGGCCTTCCGCCAGTCGTTCCTCACCACCGGCAGCGGCGACGCCGCCTACCTGGTGTTCATCGCCTTCTACGCCGTCTGCGTCGCGGTCACCTGGGCGGTCTACCTGCGCCCGGGCGCCCGCATGGCCGGGGTGTAGCGCCGACGAGATCGGCGATCTCGTCGTCTACACCGCCAGGCGGTAGCCGCGCTTCACGACGGTCTCGACCAGACCCGGCCCGAGCGCGGCGCGCAGCCGGGTCACCGCCATCTCGACGGCGTGCCCGTCCCCGCCGCCCGGCAGCCCGCGCCCCAGGTCGGCCTTGGCGACGACGGCCCCGGGCCGCGCCGCGAGCGCACGCAGCACCGCCATCGACCCCGGCGGCAGTTCCACGAGGCGGCCGTCGAGGACGGCGGCGAACCCGCGCACCTGGAGCTCCGCCGTCCCGATCCGCAGCACCGGGTCGCGCTCGGGCAGACGGGCGACGACCTCGCGGGCCAGGGCGCCCAGCCGCGAGCGCTCCGGCTGCACGGTCCGGATCCCGGCGGCGGTCAGCGGGCCGGCGGTCACCGGGCCGACGGCGACCGCCAGCACGTCGCCGCCCAGCGCGGCGACCACGTCCTCGCGCAGGCCGAGCTCGGCGGCCACCGACAGCAGGCTGGCCGCGGCCGGCGCGCTGGTGAAGGTGACCGCGTCGACGGAGCGGGCCACGACCGTGCCGACCAGCCGGCGCAGCGGCGCGACGTCCTCGGGCAGCACCCAGCGGTACACCGGCACGGTCAGCACCTCGGCGCCGGTGGCGCGCAGCGCGTCGACGAACTCCGGCAGCGGGTCCCCGTGCAGCTGGACGGCGACCCGGCGGCCCGCCAGCGGCCCCTCCGCCCCCGACAGCAGGTGCTCGAGCACCTCCGCCGAGGACTCCGAGGCCGGCGACCACGCGTCGACCAGCCCGCCGCCGCGGATCGCGCCGCGCGCCTTCGGGCCGCGGGCGAGGACCTGGGCGGTGCGCAGGTGCTCCACCAGGGGCAGGTCCCAGGCGTCGGCGGCCTCGAGCCACCCGCGGAACCCGACGCCGGTGGTGGCGACGACGAGGTCCACCGGCGCGGCCAGCACCTGCTCGGTGGCGGCGACCAGCTCGGCGTCGTCGGAGAGCGGCACGATCCGGATGGCCGGGGCGTAGAGGACGCGGGCGCCGCGGCGGTCGAGCAGCGCGCCGAGCTCCTCCCGCCGCCGGGCCGCGGTGACGGCCACCGTGTACCCGGCCAGCGGCGCCGGGGCGGTCAGCGGCTCCGGTGCGGTCTCGGGCGGAGTGGTCACCGCACCATGGTGGCCGGTGGGCGTTGCGGTCGTGTGACGGGCCCGGGACCGCGGTGCGTCGCGGCCGTGCGCCGCGGTCAGCGCGCCGCCCAGCAGGCCAGCAGGATGCTGGCGTCGTCCTGCAGCTTCCCGCCCTGGTGGTCGAGGACGGCGCGCATCAGCCGCCGCACCGTCTCCGGCGGGGGCTGTCCCGCCGCGGCGGCCCGGGCGAGGAACTCGGCCAGGCGGTGCTCGCCGAACCAGCGCCCCGTGGCGTCCCGTGCCTCGGTGACGCCGTCGGTGTAGAGCACCAGCCAGTCCCCGGGCTCCAGCACCTCCTCGGACACGGCGAACCCCGTCGTCCCGATGCCGAAGGGCACCCGCCCGGCCCCGGTCAGCTCCTTCACAACCCGGCCGTCCCGCAGCAGCAGCGGCGGGGGGTGCCCGGCGCGGACGTAGCGCAGCCGCCCCGAGCCGACGTCGAGCTCGGCGAGCACGCCGGTGACGAAGGCGCTGTCGGGGAAGGTGGCGGCGACCACCTCGTCGACCGCGCGGGCCTGGTCGTGGATGCCGCGCCCGTCCCGCCGGGCGCTGCGGGCGGCGGCGAGGGAGGCGGCGACCATCAGCCCGGCGCCCAGGCCGTGTCCCATGGCGTCGAACACGGTCATCGAGACGGTGTCCTCGGACAGGGCGTAGTCGAACGCGTCGCCGCCGACGTCGGCACTGGGTTCGAGCAGGCCGGCCAGGACGAAGCTGTCGGTGGCGGCGGTGAGCGGGGGCAGCTGCGCCCAGACCAGCTCGGCCGACGGCGACCGCGGCCTGCCGCGCCGCGTGCGCTCCAGCGCGTCGCCGTAGAGCCCCATCGAGACCAGCAGGTGCGCGACCAGCGAGGCCAGCCACCAGCACTGCTCGCGCAGGGCGGGGTCCTCCAGGTCGGAGACCGTGGGCACCCGCGCCTCGAGGACGCCGACCCGGTCGGCGCCGTCGAGCAGGGGCACCCACAGTCGCCGCAGGCCGCCGGCCTCCGACGGCAGCAGGTGCATGGACCGGAAGACGCGGCCGGGCAGCGTGCCGTCGACGGCGACCGGGTCGGTGGGCGGCAGCCCGTCGCCCGGCAGCCGGATCAGCCGGCGCTGCTCGTGGTCGACGACGTGCACCGCGACCTCGATGCCGAGGACCCGTCCGGCGCGCGCGGCGAGCGGGACGAGCCGGTCCGGTGGGGCGTTGCGGGCGGCGTCGAGCAGCTGCAGCAGCGCGGCCAGCGGACCGGTGGTGGGACGCGGCGCGCGCAGCGGCCGCGAGTACGGCACCCGGCGGGCGGCGACGAGCTCGTCGAGGCGTTCGTTGACGACGACGGCCAGCAGGTCGCCGTCGCCGTCCGGCAACCCCACCAGCCCGTCGAGGTGCGCCTCGAGGTCGAGCAGGTCGGCGTTCCCGCCGAGCTGGAAGTACCGCAACCACAGCTGCTCGAGGGTGAGGTCGGCGTGCCGGAGCGCGGCCCGGAGCCCCGCGCGCTGCTCGTCGCCGGACACGCGGTCGGCGGCCATCAGCGGAGCCGGCGGACGGCGGAGTCGACCACCGCCCGGGCCGCCTGCCGCAGCGTGCCGGCGTCCCCGCCGGACCGGGACAGCAGCATGGCGAAGGCGGTCTCCTCCCCGATGCCGTGCCGGCCCATGAGCACCCCCTTGGCGGTGCTGACCACGTCACGGGCCGCCACCGCCTGCCGCAGGTCGTCGCTGGCCCGGCGCGCCTTCTCCCGGGCGGTGACGTGGGCGACCAGGAGTGCCGCCTGCGCCGCGGACAGGGTGAGCACCTGGGCGTCGTGGGGGGTGAAGGCGTCGGCGGCCGCGCCGTAGACCTTCAGCGCGCCGAGCACGCGGTCCCCGGCCACCAGGGGCGCGCTCATGACCGACCGCAGTCCCAGGTCCGTGGCCGCTGCCGCCCAGCGCGGCCACCGCGGATCGGTGGTCAGGTCGTCGACGCGCACGAGCGTGCGGCCGGCCACCGCGGCCAGGCAGGGACCCTCGTCCAGCTCGTACTGCAGCTCGTCGGCGCGTTCCACGCGCGGGTCGGTCGACCCCGACGAGCGCCGTCCGGCCGCGTCGACGATGGAGGCCCCGGCACCCACCGCCCGCGGCACGGTCTCATGGATCAGCGAGCCGACCAGGCCGAGGGCGGTGGCGACCGTCTCCTCGGACAGCAGCAGGCCGGACATGCGCGCGAAGACCACCGACAGCTCGTCGGCCAGGGGGAGGGAACGGCTGACGTCGGGACGCACGGGCACCTCGCGGACCGGCCGTGGCGCTCCCGTCGTCTCGAGGTGCCACGACCCGGGGCTGTCCACGGTAGCCCCGGTCGGCGCTCAGCGGAGGTCGGCCGCCGTCCAGGTCGGCACCGCCGCGCCGTCGCCGGTGACCAGGCCGCGGCTGGCGAGCAGCCGCAGGTGCGCGTCGGTCTCGGTGACGGCGAAGATCCGCATCCGCCGCTCGTACTGCGACCACGGCCGCGACCAGGTCAGGAACGCGGCCAGCTCCCACGGCGTGCTGCCCGGGTGCTCCCGGACGGCGGCCAGCAGCTCGGCCAGCCGGTGCTCGTGGTGGGCGCGCAGCTCGCCGGCGCGGGCGGCCAGGCCGCGGAAGCGCCACTCGTGGCCGGGCAGCACCTCCTCGGCCCCCTGTCCGGCGACCTCCGCCAGCGCTCCCAGGTAGTCGCGCAGCGGGTCGGCCGCGCCGCCGGAGTGGGTGGAGATGTTGGGGCTGATCCGCGGCAGCACGTGGTCGCCGGAGAAGAACAGGCCGCCCGCCTCGTCGGCGAAGCACAGGTGGCCCTCGGTGTGGCCCGGGGTGTGCACGGCGCGCAGCGACCAGCCGGGCAGGTCGGCGTGGTCGCCGTGCTCCAGCAACCGGTCGGGCCGGGCCACGCGCAGCAGGCCGACCCGCTCCTCGGCGGTGCCGGCGTCGTCGCGCGCGTCCTCCGGCGGGGCGCCGAGGGAGACGAGGAAGGCGACCTCGGTCTCCACCATCTCCTCCGGCCGGCGGCCGGTGAAGGAGGTGATGCCGGCGGCGTCGGCCGGGTGCATCGCCACCCAGGCGCCGGAGGCCGCGCGCACCCGGGCGGCCAGCCCGACGTGGTCCAGGTGCAGGTGGGTGACCAGCACGCCACGGACGTGGGAGACGTCGCCGCCCAGGGCGGTCAGGCCCGCGCAGAGCGCCGCCCAGCTGTCGTCGGCGTCCCAGCCGGTGTCGACCAGGCCCAGCCCGCCGCCGGCCAGCTCGAGCACGTAGGCGTTCACCCAGCGCAGCGGGCCGTCCATCGGCACCGGCACCGACCACAGGCCCGGCCGCACCCGCTCGACGCCGGGCACCGACCGCTCGCGCCACGCGCTGCGCTGCGCGTGCCCGGTCACCTCGGTGCCGGTCGTGCCGCCGTCGGTCCCCTCCACGTCCCGGCACTCTGCCAGCCGCGGCCGGCCGGGACGGCCCGGGACCATGACGGGCTGGGACCATGGGGGTGTGCCCGCGCCGTCCGCCGTCCCCGCCCGCGTGTCCGCCGTCCCCCGCGTGCTGCGCGTGGTGTGCGCGCTGCTCGCCGTCGCGGTCGTCACCGTCATGGTCGTGGTCGCGCTGTACACCCAGCCCTCGTCGGCGCTGAACCCCTTCGACACGGCCGACCGCGTGGCCATCGGCGGCGTGGGCGTCTTCGTCGGGGCCGCCATCCTGGCGCTGGGCCGCTCCCGGGTCGACGCCGACGCCTCGGGCATCCGGGTGCGCAACGTCGTCGGCGGCCGCACGCTGCCCTGGGAGGCCGTGCGCGGGGTGCGCTTCGACCGCAAGGCCTGGTGGGCCACGCTCGAGCTGAGCAACGGCGACGCGATCTCGATGACCGCACTGCAGGCGGTCGACGGCGAGCGGGCGGCCGGCGCCGTCGAGGGACTGCGGGCGCTGCTGGAGGCCGACCGCGCCGCCCGTCCCGCGCCGGCACGCGGCCCGCTGCTCTGGGATTGACGGCCGCCCGTGCAGGGGCCCGCGGCAGGGGGAATGTCCTGTCGTCCCGTGACGCTGTAGCATAGGCGTGCCTCCCCGCTACACGAGGCGCGTGAACCACTCCAGCGGCCCCGCCCCGGGCCGCTGACCCAAGAGGAGCCCGCTCCCACCTGGCACCGTCGAGGTGCCCAGGTCCCGGTTCGCGGAGTCCGGCCCGCCCCGGCCGGGCCTCGCGACGTGCCCGGCCCGGCGACGGGCCGGTGCCGCACCGGCGAGACGGGCCCTGTGAGCACCTGCTCACGGGGCCCTCGTCGTCTCCGGTGCCCGGGTGGGCGCGGCCTCCTCCCGTGTGACAGAGCAGAGGAGAGGCCATCACCGAGCCCCGTATCAACGACCGTATCCGCGTCCCCGAGGTCCGACTCGTGGGGCCGGAGGGCGAGCAGGTCGGCATCGTGTCGATCGGCGAGGCGCTGCGCCTGGCGCAGGACTCCGAGCTCGACCTCGTCGAGGTCGCGCCCATGGCCCGGCCGCCGGTCGCCAAGCTGATGGACTACGGGAAGTTCAAGTACGAGTCCGCCCAGAAGGCCCGCGAGGCCCGGCGGAACCAGGCGCTCACCGTCATCAAGGAGATGCGGCTGCGCCTGAAGATCGACCCGCACGACTACGAGACCAAGAAGGGCCACGTCGAGCGCTTCCTCAAGGGCGGCGACAAGGTCAAGATCACGGTCATGTTCCGCGGTCGCGAGCAGTCGCGGCCCGAGATGGGCTACCGCCTGCTGCAGCGGCTCGCCGCCGACGTCTCCGAACTGGGCGTCATCGAGTCCAACCCCAAGCAGGACGGCCGGAACATGGTCATGGTGATCGCACCGCACCGGAACCAGGCCGCGACCGACGGCGCCCGCCGCCAGGCGAAGGCCGACCGGGCCGCGGAGGGCCACGCCCCCACGGCCTGACCGGCCGGCCCGTAGGACCGCACCACCACAGACCGACGGTGCTGTGCGGCAGCTCCGTGCTGCCGCACGGCACCGCGCCGGACGAGCGACGGACGAACAGGACGACGAGGACATGCCGAAGCAGAAGACCCACAAGGGCACCGCCAAGCGGGTGCGCGTGACGGGCACCGGCAAGCTCATGCGCGAGCAGGCCGGCAACCAGCACAAGTTCGAGCACAAGAGCTCGCGGCAGAAGCGCCGGCTGGAGAAGGACCAGGTCATGTCCCCGGCCGACACCAAGACCCTCAAGAAGCTGCTGGGCATCTGAGCCCCCGCCTCCGCAACGAGTTAGGAGTACTCACGTGGCACGCGTGAAGCGGGCGGTCAACGCCCAGAAGAAGCGCCGGACGACCCTCGAGGCCGCCAGCGGGTACCGCGGTCAGCGTTCGCGCCTGTACCGCAAGGCCAAGGAGCAGATCCTCCACTCGGCCACCTACAACTACCGCGACCGCAAGGTGCGCAAGGGTGACTTCCGCAAGCTGTGGATCACCCGCATCAACGCCGCGGCGCGCCAGAACGACATGACCTACAACCGGTTCATGCAGGGCCTCAAGCTGGCCGGCATCGAGCTCGACCGCCGCGTGCTGGCCGAGCTGGCGGTCAACGAGCCCGCCGCCTTCGCCGCCCTGGTGGAGACCGCCCGGGCGGCCGTCGCCGCCGCTCCGGCCGGTGGCGAGCAGGCCGCGTAGAGCACCCCCTCCCGACGCCGTCGGTGACCGGTCCACCAGGGCCGGCACCGGCGGCGTCGGTGTGTCCGGGGTCCGCGCCGCAGGGGAGGACGACGACGTGAGCGAGCTGCTGACCGAGCGGTCGGGGCGGGTGGCCGCCGCCCGCAAGCTGACCCGGCGCGCCGGCCGCGACGCCGCGGGCGCCTTCCTCGCCGAGGGCCGCCAGGCGGTGTCGGAGGCCCTGGCGACCGCGCCGGACGGCGTCCACGAGGTCTTCGCCACCGAGGCCGCCGCCGCCGCGCACCGCGACCTGCTCGCGAGCACCCCCGTCCCCGTCCGCCTGGTCACCGAGAGGGCCGCCGCCGGGCTGTCGGAGACGGTCACCCCGCAGGGCCTGGTCGCCGTCTGCGCGCTGCGCGACCTGCCCGCCGGGCAGCTGACCGCCGAGCCGCCCCGGCTCGCCGTCGGCCTGGCCGGCCTCGCCGACCCCGGCAACGCCGGCACCGTGCTGCGCACCGCCGACGCGTGCGGCGCCGGGGCGGTCGTCTTCGGCGCCGGGTCGGCCGACCCGTACGGCGGCAAGGCGGTGCGGGCCAGCGCCGGCAGCCTGTTCCACGTCGACGTCGTCCGCGGGGCGCCGCTGGGCCCGCTGGTGGCCGGCCTGCAGGCGGGCGGGGTCACGGTCCTGGCCGCCGACGGCGGCGGGGAGACCGCGCTCGACGCGCTGGGGTCCGCGCTGGCCGGGCCGGTGCTGTGGCTGTTCGGCAACGAGGCGCGCGGCGTCCCGCCGGAGCTGGCCGGGGCCGCCGACGCCCGCGTGCGGATCCCGATGCGCGGGCGCGCGGAGAGCCTCAACCTGGCCGCGGCCGCGGCGATCTGCCTCTACGCCACCCAGCTCGCCCAGGGCTGAGCGTCCGGGACTGAGCGTCCGGGGCTGAGCGTCCGAGGCTGGGACCGGGACGCCCCTGGCAGGGTGGCCGGCGTGGACGACGACGCCGCGAAGACCGTGCTGCTGCGCTACCTGACGAACGCGCGCGAGGCGCTGCTCTGGAAGCTCGAGGGCCTGCCGGAGTACGACGCCCGCCGCCCGCTGACGGCCACGGGCACCAACCTGCTCGGCCTGGTCAAGCACCTGGCCTGCGTCGAGGCCGGCTACCTCGGCAACTGCATGGGCCGGCCGTTCCCCGAGCCGATGGTGTGGGACGACCCCGGCGCCGGGGACGACGACGACCTGTGGGTGCGCGCCGACGAGTCCCGCGACGACGTCCTGGGGCTGTACGCCCGGGCCACCGCGCACGCCGACGCGACGGTCGCGGCGCTGCCGCTGGACGCCGTCGGCGAGGTGGCGTGGTGGTCGGAGGAGCGGCGGCACCCGACGCTGCACACGCTGCTGGTGCACGTCCTGGCCGAGGTGGCCCGGCACGCCGGGCACGCCGACGTGCTGCGCGAGGGAGTCGACGGCGTCGCCGGCGTGAGGCGGGACGACGGGAACCTCACGCGCGACGGCGAGGAGGACCGCGCGGCCTACCGGGAGCAGGTGGAGCGGGCCGCGGCTGCGTTCCGCTGAAGCACGACGGGGGACGGCGCCGCGGCGCCGTCCCCCGTCCGCGTCGCGCTCAGGGCAGGACCGGCTCCCGCCCCGGGACCGGTGCCGACCCCGCGGCCGCGCGGGCGGTGGCCGCCCGGACGGCGACCCCGCGGGTGGCCGCCTTGCGGTCGTACATGCGCAGGTCGGCGCGGTGCAGCAGGTCGGCGAACACGACGCCGTCCTCCGGGCAGACGCTGACGCCGATGCTGGCGCCGACGTGCACCTCGGTGCCGAACAGCGGCACCGCACGGCGGATCGAGGCGGTGAGCTCGTCGGCGACGCGCGTCGCCTCGGCCAGCGCCGTCTCCGGCCGCAGGTCGGGCAGCGCGACGAGGAACTCGTCGCCGCCCAGGCGGGCCAGCAGGTCGCGGCGGCGGACCCGCTGCTGCAGCCGGCCGGCGACCACCTGCAGCAGCTCGTCGCCGGCGGCGTGGCCGAACCGGTCGTTGACCGCCTTGAAGCCGTCGAGGTCGACGAACAGCAGGCCCAGGGCGTCGCCGCGGGCGCGGGCCTCCCAGATGGCGGCCTCCACCTGCTCCTCCAGCCGGCGCCGGTTGAGCAGACCGGTGAGCGGGTCGGTGTAGGCCAGCTCCTGGATGCGGGCCAGCGCCGCCGACGTCCGGTCGCGCTCGCGGACCAGCGCGCGCTCGGCCTCCACCCGCGCGGTCACGTCCACCTGCACGCCGATGTACTGCACGACGGTGCCGTCGGAGTCGTGCACCGGCGCGAGGTGCAGTTCGTTGAACCACGGCGTCCGGTCGGGGCCGCGCAGGTTGAGCACGGTCTCCCGGCAGGCCTGCCCGGCCTCGACCGCCGCGCGGATCCGCGCGACCGCGCCGGGGTCGGTGTCCGGGCTCTGCAGCAGCCGGCAGTTGCGGCCGAGGATCTCCTCCGAGGGCAGGCCGGCGAGCTGCCGGAACGCCTCGTTGGCGTAGACGATCGGCTGGTCGGGCAGCCGCATGTCGACGACGGTCACCCCGCTGGGCGTGGCCTCCAGCGCGCGGCGCAGCAGCACCTCCGCCGTCGTCGTGCCCACGGCCAGGCCGGCGGCCGGACGGCCGGCCGGCACCGGCGGGCGCGGCGCGGGGGAGTCGGCCGGCGTCGCGTCCGCGGTCCGCGGGGCCACCCGGGACAGCAGCGACTGCGCGGCGCGGGAGACCGTGGCGCGGTCGTAGGTCAGCGCGTACTCGAAGGTGCGCTCGAGGTCGGGACCCTCGTCGCCCAGGTCGCGGGCCAGCAGCGCGGCGCTGAAGTGCGGCGAGAGGACCGCGACGTCCCACTCGCCGCGCACCGGGTCGTCGGGGTCGAGGTGCGCGCCGCGCAGGCCGGGCAGCGGCTCCACCGGCAGGTCCTCGCCGAGCGCGCAGACGAAGCCGGTGCGCTCGACCAGGTCGCGGTAGCGCTGGGTGGTGGAGACGGTGAAGTGGCGGGCCTCCTGGAAGGTCGCGGCCACCACGCAGGTCTCGCCGAGGCGCATCGCCTCCCGCTCCAGCTGCTTGGACAGCTCGATGAGCAGCGCCTTGGGGGCGCGGCGCAGCGGGACGCCGTCGGGCAGGCAGGCGAAGGGGGAGACCGCGCCGAGCGCGCCGGAGGGGCGGCCGGCGCCGGGCAGCAGCAGCTCGCCGACGGGCAGGCGCTCGTCGGCGCCCGGGCCGGGGCGGCCGAACAGCCAGCCCTGGCCGAGCGTGGCGCCCAGCCCGCGGGCGCAGACGAGGTGCTCCTCGGTCTCGATGCCCTCGGCCAGCACGACGGCGCCGCTGCGCTCGGCGTAGGCGTTGACCGCGTTCATGATCTCGGCGATGGCCGGGCCGGGGCGGTCCTGCACCAGGCGCAGGTCGAGCTTGACGACGTCGGGGCACAGCAGCGGCAGGAAGGCCAGCGACATGGACTCGGCGCCGACGTCGTCGACGGCGATGGCCCAGCCCAGCTCGCGGACCCGCTCGACGGTGCGCAGCAGCTCGGCCGGCCGCGCGGCGATCGCCCGCTCGGTGATCTCCATGACCACCCGCAGGTCGCCGGGGGCGCCCTCGGCGATGGCGACGAGGTCGGCCAGCGGAGCGGTGTCGAGCACCTCGGGCTCGACGTTGACGAAGACGGTCAGCGGCGAGACGAGTCCGGCGTCGGCGGCACCGCGGAAGGCGGCGGCGCGGCAGGCCTCGTCGAGCTCGGCGAGGCGGCCGGCGGCGCGGGCGGCGGCGAACAGCGCGTCGGGCCGCTCCAGCGGGCCGACCGGACCGCGGGCGAGCGCCTCGTAGGCCACCACGCGGCCGGTGTCGATCTCGACGATGGGCTGGAAGGCGCTGCGTACGCCGCGCAGGGCCCGGTCGAGGACGGGATCGGATCCGGGCTGCACCGGTGCCTCCTGGGGACGGGTGGTCACCCCCTGGTTGTCGGCAGCAACGACCCGGGCCGCAGCCCGGCGCGCCGGGAGGTCACCCGGACGGGGCAGCAGGTCAGGACGGCAGGGCGATGAGGACGACGGCGGCGGCCGCGACGGCCAGGCCCGCCCGCTGGGCGCCGGCCAGCCGCTCGCGGAGCACCACCTGCGCCAGGAGCACCGTGCTCGCGGGGTAGAGGGAGGCCAGCACGCCGGTGATCGCCAGCTGGCCGCCGACCTGCGTGGCCACGAGGAACAGCGCGTTGGCCGTCATGTCGCCCACCCCGGCCAGGAGCACGACCGGCAGCACCCGGCGGGACACCCGCAGCGAGCGGCCCGTGGTCAGCGCCAGCCCGCCGACCAGGAGCACCGACACGACGCGGGCGGCCGCGAGCGGGGTGAGGCCGGAGTCGTCGCCCGTGCGGTCGAGGACCACGAAGAACAGCCCAAACCCCGCGCCCGCGGCCAGGGCCGGGGCGACGGTGCCCAGCCGGGCGTTCCGCAGCGAGGCCAGCCCGTCCTCGGCCGCCACGAGCACGACCGCGGCCAGGGCGAGCGCGATGCCGGCGGCGGCCAGCGGCCCGATCCGCTCGCCGAGCAGGAGGCCGCCGAGCACCGGCAGCGCCGCGGCCGACACCGCCGTCACCGGTGCCACCACGCTCATCACGCCGGCCGCGAGTGAGCGGTAGAAGAGCAGCAGCCCGGCCGCGCCGGCGACGCCGGCGGCCGCGCCCCACCCGAGGTCGGCCGGCTCGGGGTCCCCGCCCAGCCACGGCAGGAGCAGCACGACGGCGACCAGCCCGGCCCCCTGGGAGAGCGCGACGACGGCGGCCGCGGCGGCCCGCCGGCTGGCCATGCCCCCGGCGAAGTCGGCCATCCCGTAGACGACGGCCGAGGCCAGCGCCAGCAGCGTCGCCATCCGGTGTCCCTCCCGAGTCCGTCCCACAGTCCCGGGCGATCCTGGCAGCCGGTGCCTACACGGCTCGCCCGAGGCCGGGACCGCGCGGGGACGCCGGGTCCGAGAACCCGGGGGCGGGGGGAACGGGGCGGCGGGCAGAATGGCCTCCCGTGTCCGGCGCCAACGACCCCTACGACCCCAAGCAGGTCGCGGCCCTCTCCGCCGAGGCCCTCGACGCCGCCGTCGCCGCGGCCCGCGAGGCCTTCGCGCGCGCCGCCGGCCTCGAGGCCCTGGCCGCCGCCCGCCCGGCTCACCTCGGTGACCGCGCGCCCGTGCCGCTGGCCCGCCGCGAGCTCGGCGCGCTGCCCCCGGCCGCCCGCGCCGACGCCGGCAAGCGGGTCAACGCCGCCCGGGTCGCCGTCACCGAGGCCTACGAGGCGCGCAAGGCCGAGCTCGAGGCCGAGCGCGACGCCCGCGTGCTGGCCGAGGAGCGGGTCGACGTCACCCTGCCGTGGGACCGCACCCCGCGCGGCGCCCGGCACCCGCTGACCACGCTGACCGAGCGGATCGCCGACGTGTTCGTCGGCATGGGCTACGAGGTCGCCGACGGCCCCGAGGTCGAGGCCGAGTGGCTGAACTTCGACGCCCTCAACATCGGCCGCGACCACCCGGCGCGCACGATGATGGACACCTTCTTCGTGGCGCCGGAGGACTCCGGCCTGGTGCTGCGCACCCACACCAGCCCGGTGCAGGCCCGCACGCTGCTGTCCCGGACGCCGCCGGTCTACGTCGTCGCTCCCGGGCGGGTCTACCGCACCGACGAGCTCGACGCGACGCACACTCCGGTGTTCCACCAGGTCGAGGGCCTGGCCGTCGACCGCGGGCTGACGATGGCCCACCTGCGCGGCACGCTCGACCACCTGGCCCGGGCACTGTTCGGCCCCGAGGCGGTCACCCGCTGGCGGCCGTCCTACTTCCCGTTCACCGAGCCCTCGGCGGAGTTCGACGTGTGGTTCCCCGAGCACCGCGACGGTCCCCGCTGGGTGGAGTGGGGCGGCTGCGGCATGGTCAACCCGCGGGTGCTCGTCGCCTGCGGGGTCGACCCCGAGGAGTTCAGCGGCTTCGCCTTCGGCCTGGGCATCGAGCGGGCGCTGCAGTTCCGCTCCGGCGTCGGCGACATGCGCGACATCGTCGAGGGCGACGTCCGGTTCACCGAGGCGTTCGGAGTGGAGCTCTGATGCGGGTCCCCGTCGGCTGGCTGGCCGAGTACGTCGACGTCCCCGCCGGGGTCGGCGTCGAGGACCTCGACACCGCCTTCGTCCGGCTGGGCCTGGAGGTCGAGGAGGTCCACCGCCCGGCCGAGGTCACCGGCCCGCTGGTGGTCGGCCGGGTCCTGGAGATCGAGGAGCTGACCGGCTTCAAGAAGCCGATCCGGTACTGCCGGGTCGACGTCGGCGAGGACGAGCCGCGGGGCATCGTCTGCGGTGCCGGCAACTTCGCCGTCGGCGACACCGTCGTCGTCGCGCTGCCCGGCGCGGTGCTGCCCGGCGGCTTCGAGATCGCCGCCCGGAAGACCTACGACCACGTCTCCGACGGGATGATCTGCTCGGTCCGGGAGCTCGGCATCGGCGAGGACCACGCCGGGATCCTGGTGCTGACCAGCGGGGGCGACGGCCCCGAGCCGGGTGCCGACGCGGTGCCCGTCGTCGGTCTCGACGACGTCGTCATCGAGCTCGCCGTCACTCCCGACCGCGGCTACTGCCTCTCGATGCGCGGGATCGCCCGCGAGATGAGCACCGGCCTGGCCGTCGGCTGGCGTGACCCGGGTGCGGCTGCGCTGCCCGGCTGGTCCGGCGAGCCGGCGTGGGAGGTCACGGTCGCCGACGCCGACCGCTGCGACCGGTTCTCGATGGTCGCCCTGGAGGGCCTGGACCCGACCGCGCCGAGCCCGTGGTGGATGCGCCGCCGGCTGGCCCAGTCCGGCATCCGGTCGATCTCGCTGGCCGTCGACGTCACCAACTACGTGATGCTCGAGCTCGGGCAGCCGATGCACGCCTTCGACCGCGACGCGGTGACCGGGCCGATCGTCGTCCGCCGCGCCCGCGAGGGGGAGCGGCTCACCACCCTCGACGGCACCGACCGTCAGCTCTCCGGCGACGACCTGCTCATCACCGACGACACCGGCCCGATCGGGCTGGCCGCGGTCATGGGCGGGGCCTCCACCGAGATCGGGGACGGCACGACCGCGGTGCTGCTCGAGGCGGCGCACTGGGAGCCCACGGGCGTGGCCCGCACCGCCCGCCGGCACCGGCTGCCCAGCGAGGCCGCCAAGCGCTTCGAGCGCGGCGTCGACCCGGAGATGACCGTCGCCGCGATGGCCCGCGCCGCGGAGCTGCTGGCCGAGTACGGCGGCGCCCGCGTCGTCGGCGCGCCGGTCGACGTCGACACCCGCCGCCCGCGGCCGGCGATCGGGCTGGACGCCGGGCGCCCCGGCCGGGTCTCGGGCGTGCCCTACCCGCCCGCCCAGGTGGTCGAGCTGCTCGAGGCGGTCGGCTGCGCGGTGGAGGTCGGGGACAGCACGCTCACCGTCACCCCGCCGACGTGGCGCCCCGACCTCACTGACCCCGCCGACCTCGTCGAGGAGGTCGTCCGGCTCGCCGGCTACGACGACGTCCCCTCGGTGCTGCCCACGGCACCGCCCGGGCGCGGGCTCACCGAGACCCAGCGCCGCCGCCGCGCGATCGGCCGGGTGCTGGCCGAGGCCGGCTACGTCGAGGCGCCGTCCTACCCCTTCGTCGGCACCCCGGCGCTGGACGCCCTCGGTCTGGCCGACGACGACGAGCGCCGCCGGGTGGTCCTCGTGCGCAACCCGCTGTCGGAGGAGGAGCCGGCGCTGCGCACCACGCTGGTGCCCGGCCTGCTGGCCACGCTGGCCCGCAACCTGGCCCGCGGCCGGCGCGACGTCGCCCTCTTCGAGCACGGCGCGGTCTTCCTCGGCGGCGTGCGCGCCCCCGCGCCGCTGCCCGGGGTCGACGGCCGTCCCGACGACGACGTCCTCGCCGCCCTGCTCGGCGCGGTGCCCGGTCAGCCGTGGCACGTCGCGGTGGCCCTGACCGGTCAGCGCGAACCGCGCGGCTGGTGGGGGCCGGGCCGCGCGGCGGGCTGGGCCGACGCCGTCCAGGCCGCCCGGGTGGTGGCCGCCGCCGCGGGCGTGCAGCTGTTCGTCCGCCCCGGCGAGGCCGCGCCCTGGCACCCGGGCCGGTGCGCCGAGCTGGTCGTCAGCGAGGGGGGCGACGACCGGGTCGTCGGGTACGCCGGTGAGCTGCACCCGCGGGTGTGCGCCGCGCTCGGCCTGCCGGCCCGCACCTCGGTCATGGAGCTCGACGTCGACGCGCTGCCGCCGGCCCCGGTGCCCGTGGGGCCGCGGCTCTCCACCTTCCCGCCGGTCTTCCTCGACCTCGCCTTCGTCGTGCCCAACGAGATCACCGCGTCGCACGTCGAGTCGCTGGTGCGCGGGGGAGCGGGGGAGCTGTTCGAGGCGGTGCGCCTGTTCGACGTCTGGTCCGGCCCGCCGGTCCCGGCCGGGTCGCGGTCGCTGGCGTACTCGCTGGTGCTGCGCGCCCCGGACCGGACCCTGACCGCCGCGGACGTCGCGCACGTGCGCGAGGGCATACTCGCCGTCGTCGAGCTGCAGGGCATCACCCTGCGCAGCGCCGACGCGTGATGTCCGGGCCTGACCTGTCCGGCACCGTCGCGCTGGTCACCGGTGCGTCGGCGGGCATCGGCCGGCACCTCGCCGAGGGGCTGGCCGCCCGCGGGGCCGCCGTCGCGGGGATCGCGCGCGGCGGTGACCGGCTGCGGACGGCGATGGACGCGATCGCCGCGGCCACCGGCGCCCGCACGCTCGCGGTGCCCGCCGACGTCACCGACCGTGCCGCGGTCGACGCCGCCGTCGCCGAGGTCACCCACGAACTCGGGCCGGTCGGCCTGCTGGTCAACAACGCCGGCCTCATCGACGCCGCCGAGGTGCCGCTGTGGGAGGCCGACCCCGACCAGTGGTGGCAGGTGGTGGAGAGCCAGGTCCGCGGGCCGTTCCTGGTCGCCCGCGCCGTGCTGCCCGGGATGGTCGCCGTCGGCAGCGGGCGGGTGGTCGGGCTGGCCAGCGGGATCAGCACCCGCGCCAACCCGCACTACAGCGCCTACTCGGCCGGCAAGACCGCGCAGATGCGGATCACCGAGTCCATCGACCTGGCGGGTGCGGCCCACGGCGTGCGGGCCTTCGACCTCGCGCCGGGCGTCGTCGACACCGCGATGACCCGCGCGATGCCGATGCACGAGGGACGCACCGACTGGACGCGTCCCGAGGACGTCGTCGACCTGGTGGTGGCCGTCGCCGCCGGGGAGCTCGACCAGTGGTCGGGCCGGTTCTTCCGCGCCGGCGTCGACGACCTGGACACCCTGCGCGCGACGGCGCCGGACGGTGACGCCCGGAAGCTGCGGCTCGTCCCGTACGGCGACGGCGACCCGCTGGGCTGAGCCGCTCAGGCGCCCAGCGCCCGGGCCGCGGAGACCAGTGCGGCGTTGTCGTCGGCCGGGCGGCCGTCGGGGAGCAGCAGGGTGTCCTCGAGCCCGATCCGGGTGTCCAGCCCGAGCCGGACGGCCTCCCGCAGCGCCGGCCAGGTGCTCGTGCCCTCGCCGTGCAGCTGCGCCGGGACGCCGGCCGCGCCGAGGGCGGTCAGCATGTCCCCGGCCAGCTCCGCGGTGGTCGCCTCGCCGGGACCGTCGGGCAGCTCGAGGAGGACCCGGGTGCAGCGGTCGCGCAGGCGGGACGAGCGCCAGGCCCGGACGGCATCGGGGGTCCACAGTCCCGCCTCGACGCCGACGCCGCGGTCCAGCAGCAGTCCGGCGACCTCCTCGGCGCCGGGCTCGTGCCAGTTGACCGAGGCGGACTCGGGCAGCACGGTCCAGGACCGCACCGCGGCGAGCCGGTCGGCCGGGTCCGGTGCGGCCCACGCGCCGGTGGTGACGCCGACGGGCAGCCCCGGCACGCGCGCCCGCACGGCGGGGAGCACCTCGGCCAGTGGCCCGGCGGCGAGGGAGTCGGCCCCGGCGGCGTCCTTGACGTGCAGGTGCACGGCCCCGGCTCCCCGTGCGGCCACCCGCGCCCCGTCCGCGGCGAGCTGCGCCGGGGTGACCGGCAGCGCCGGGTGCGCGGCGGGACGGCGGGCGCCGTTGAGGCACGCGGTCAGCACCGGGACATCCTGTCCCCGCCGCCGGTCGTGCTCTGCCCCCACCTGTGGGCAGAGCTCGAAGGACGCCCACCGAGTGGTCTCGCCGCCGGTCGTGCTCTGCTCACACCTGTGGGCAGAGCACGACTGCCCGGAGGAGCACTCCGGGACCCCCGCGATGGAAGGTCATGCACGAGCCTGTATGGTCATGCATCGTGAACACAGGGCAGACGTGGACGGTCGGGGTCACCGGCGCCACCGGGTACGCGGGGGGAGAGGTGTGCCGGCTGCTCGCCGGTCACCCGCACCTCCGCCTGGCCGGGGTGCACGCGAACAGCAGCGCCGGCCGACGCCTGGGTGAGCTGCAGCCGCACCTGCTGCCCTACGCCGACCTCGAGGTCCGGCCCAGCGCGCCGGAGGACCTCGCCGGTTACGACGTCGTCGTCCTGGCGCTGCCGCACGGGGAGTCCGCCGCGATCGCCGCGCAGCTGTCCCAGGACACGCTGGTGATCGACTGCGGCGCCGACCACCGGCTGGAGGACCCGGCGGCCTGGGCGCGCTGGTACGGCGGCGAGCACGCGGGCGCCTGGCCGTACGGCCTGCCGGAGCTGCCGGGCCAGCGGGAGAAGCTGGCCGGTGCGCGGCGGATCGCCGTCCCCGGCTGCTACCCGACCTCGGTCACCCTCGCGATGGCCCCGGCGCTGGCCGCCGGCGTGGTCGAGCCCGACGTCGTCGTGGTCGCCGCGTCCGGCACCTCCGGCGCGGGCAAGGCGGCCAAGCCGCACCTGCTCGGCAGCGAGGTCATGGGCTCGGTGAGCGCGTACGGCGTCGGGGGCGGGCACCGGCACACCCCGGAGATGGCGCAGACCCTGGGCGCGGCCGCGGGCGCACCGGTGAAGGTGAGCTTCACGCCCACCCTCGTCCCGATGAGCCGGGGCATCCTCGCCACCTGCTCGGCACCGCTGCAGGCGGGGATCGACGCCGCCGCCGCCCGGGCCGCCTACGCGCAGGCCTACGCCGACGAGCCGTTCGTGCACCTGCTGCCCGAGGGCCAGTGGCCCACGACCGCGCAGGTGCTCGGCGCCAACACCGTCGCGGTGCAGGTCACCGTCGACCCCGACGCCGGCCGGCTGGTCGTCGTCGCCGCGGTCGACAACCTCACCAAGGGGACCGCCGGCGGGGCGATCCAGAGCGCGAACATCGCCCTCGGCGTGCCCGAGACCGCCGGCCTGCCGCTGGTGGGGGTCGCGCCATGACCACCATCGCACCGGAGGATGCCCAGTGACCGTCACCGCGCCCCAGGGCTTCCGGGCCGCCGGCGTCGCCGCCGGGCTCAAGAGCAGCGGCGCCCCCGACGTCGCGCTGGTCGTCAACGACGGCCCACAGGACAACGCCGCCGCCGTCTTCACCACCAACCGCTTCCCGGCCGCGCCGGTGCAGTGGAGCCGCCAGGTGCTGGCCACCGGCCGGCTGCGGGCGGTCGTCCTCAACTCCGGCGGCGCCAACGCCTGCACCGGCCCCGAGGGGTTCAGCGACACCCACGCCACCGCCGAGCACACCGCCGCCGAGCTGGGGCTGGGCGCCGTCGACGTCGCGGTCGCCTCCACCGGGCTGATCGGCGTCCGGCTGCCCATGGACAAGCTGCTGCCCGGCGTCACCGACGCGGCCAAGGCGCTCGCCGCCGACGGAGGTCCCGACGCCGCCCGGGCGATCATGACCACCGACAGCGTCCCCAAGACGACGGTCGTGCAGCGCGACGGGTGGAGCGTCGGCGGGATGGCCAAGGGCGCCGGCATGCTCGCGCCGAGCCTGGCCACGATGCTCGTCGTCCTCACCACCGACGCGGCGGTCGACAGCGCCACCCTGCAGACGGCGCTGAAGGGCGCCACCGGCGTGAGCCTCGAGCGGGTCGACTCCGACGGCTGCCTGTCCACCAACGACACCGTGGTCGCGATGGCCAACGGCGCCAGCGGGGTCACGCCGGGCGCGGCGGAGGTCGCCGAGGCGCTCACCGCCGCGGCCACCGACCTGGCCATGCAGCTGCTCGCCGACGCCGAGGGCTCCACCAAGGACATCGCGATCACCGTCCGCAACGCGGCGACCGTCGGCGACGCCCTCACCGCCGGCCGGGCGTGCGCCCGCAACAACCTGCTCAAGACGGCGCTGTTCGGCAACGACCCGAACTGGGGCCGGGTGCTGGCCGCGATCGGCACCACCGACGCCGCCTTCGAGCCCGACCGCGTCGACGTCACCATCAACGGCGTCACCGTCTGCCGCGGCGGCGCGATCGGCGACCCGCGCGAGGGCGTCGACCTCACCGGCCGGGCCATCACCATCGACGTCGACCTCCGCGCCGGCAGCGAGCAGGCGACGATCTGGACCAACGACCTGTCCATCGCCTACGTGCACGAGAACTCGGCGTACTCGACGTGACCGGCGACGGGAGCACCCCCGAGGCGCAGGACCCGACCCCGCCCGACGTCCGGGTCGACGAGCCGGCCCCGCCGCGCCGCCGGATCGGCACCACCCGCGTCATGCGGACCGACGACCCCGAGGGCGACGCCCGCAAGGTCGCCGTCCTCACCGGGGCACTGCCGTGGCTGCGCGAGTTCCACGGCAACGTGGTGGTGATCAAGTACGGCGGGCACGCCATGGTCGACGAGGAGTGCCGCCGGGCGTTCGCCGAGGACATGGTGTTCCTCCGGACCTGCGGCATCCTGCCCGTCGTCGTGCACGGCGGCGGCCCGCAGATCACCGAGATGCTCGGCCGCCTCGGCATCGAGAGCGAGTTCCGCGGCGGCCTGCGGGTGACCACCGACGAGACCGTCGAGGTGGTCCGCATGGTCCTCACGGGCCAGGTCACGCCCGAGGTGGTCGGGCTGGTCAACCAGCACGGCCCGCTCGCCGTCGGCCTGTCCGGGGAGGACGGCGGCCTGTTCACCGCCGAGCGGACGACGGCGGTCGTGGACGGTCAGCCGGTCGACGTGGGCCGGGTCGGGGACGTCGTCGCCGTCGACCCCGGGCCGGTCACCGCGCTGCTGGCCGCCGGCAAGATCCCCGTGGTCGCCACCGTCGCCCCCGACCGGGACGGCGTGGTGCACAACGTCAACGCCGACACCGCCGCCGCCGCGCTCGCCGTGGCGCTCGGCGCGGTCAAGCTCGTCGTCCTCACCGACGTCGAGGGCCTCTACGCCGACTGGCCCGACCGCGACTCGCTCGTGCAGCAGATCGACGCCGCCGAGCTGGCCGAGATCCTGCCGGGCCTCGACGCCGGGATGGTCCCGAAGATGGCCGCCTGCCTGCGGGCGGTCGAGGGCGGGGTGAAGCGGGCGACCGTCGTGGACGGCCGGACCCCGCACGCCCTGCTGCTGGAGATGTTCACCACCGAGGGCACCGGGACGATGGTCGTCCCCGCCGCGATGGCATCCGACGACACGCTGACCGGAGAGGAGCCGGCATGACCCGCACGGAGGAGCTGGCCACCCGCTGGTCGGCCGTGATGATGGGCAACTACCGCACGCCGCCGGTCGCGCTCGCGCGCGGCGAGGGCGCGACGGTCTGGGACGTCGACGGCCGCGAGTACACCGACCTGCTCGGTGGCATCGCGACGACGATCCTCGGCCACGCCCACCCGAAGGTGGTCGAGGCGATCACCCGGCAGGCGCAGACCCTCGGCCACGTCTCCAACCTGGCGATGCACGAGCCCGGCGTCACGCTGGCCGAGCGGCTCCTGGAGCTGGCCGGCCGGCCGGGGCGGGTCTTCTTCTGCAACTCCGGTGCCGAGGCCAACGAGGCCGCCTTCAAGATCAGCCGGCTGACCGGGCGGCCCGAGGTGGTCACCGCCGAGGGCGCCTTCCACGGCCGGACGATGGGCGCCCTGGCGCTCACCGGCCAGCCGTCGAAGGCCGCCGCGTTCGCGCCGCTGCCCGGCGGCGTCCGGTACGTGCCCTACGGGGACGCCGGCGCGCTGGCCGGCGTGGTCTCGGACCAGACCGCGATGGTGCTGCTCGAGCCGATGCTCGGCGAGGGCGGCGTGCAGCCCCCGCCGCCGGGCTACCTCGCGGCGGCCGCCCGCACCGCCGGGGACGCCGGCGCGCTGTTCGCCGTCGACGAGGTGCAGACCGGCACCGGCCGCACCGGTCACTGGTTCGCCCACCAGGCCGACGGCCTGCAGCCCGACGTGGTCACGCTGGCCAAGGCCCTCGGCGGCGGCCTGCCGATCGGCGCCACGCTGGCCTTCGGCGATGCCGCGGAGCTCATGACCGCCGGCTCGCACGGGTCGACCTTCGGCGGCAACCCGATCGCCTGCGCGGCCGCACTCGCCGTCCTCGACACGATGCGCGACGAGGGCCTGCTCGAGCGCGCCAAGGAGCTCGAGCACCGGTTCACCGCCGGCATCGAGGGCCTCGGCTCCGCCGGGATCGCCGGGGTCCGGGGGAGGGGCGCGCTGCTCGGCGTCGTCCTCACCGCGCCGGTCGCCGCCGCCCTGGAGGCCGCGCTGCGCGAGGCCGGCTTCCTCGCCAACGCCGTCGCCCCCGACGTGCTGCGCCTCGCGCCCTCCCTGGTCCTCACCGACGCCCAGGTCGACGCCTTCGTCGCCGCCCTCCCCGCGGCCCTCGACACCGCACTGGAGACGGCCCCGTGACCCGGCACCTCACCCGCGACGACGACCTGACCCCCGACGAGCAGGCCGAGGTCCTCGCGCTGGCCGCCGAGCTCAAGCGCACCCGGCACACCGACGCCGCGCCCACCCCGCTGCGGGCGGCGAACGGCGTGCCGCGGGCGGTGGCCGTGCTGTTCGACAAGCCCTCGACCCGCACCCGGGTGTCCTTCTCGGTCGGCGTCGCCGAGCTCGGCGGGTACCCGCTGGTCATCGACGCCGGGGCCAGCCAGCTCGGCCGCGGCGAGCCGGTGGAGGACACCACCCGGGTGCTGGACCGGCAGGTCGCGGCGATCGTGTGGCGCACCTTCGGCCAGGACCGCCTGGAGACCATGGCCGCCACCAGCCGGGTGCCGGTGGTCAACGCGCTGACCGACGACTTCCACCCCTGCCAGGTCCTCGCCGACCTGCAGACCGTGATCGAGCACAAGGGGTCGCTGGCCGGCCGGTCGCTGACCTACCTCGGCGACGGCGCCAACAACATGGCGCACTCCTACCTGCTGGGCGGGGCCACCGCCGGGATGCACGTGCGGATCGGCTCGCCCGGGGAGTTCCAGCCGGCGCCCGAGATCCTGAAGCGGGCGGCCGAGATCGCCGCCGAGACCGGCGGCTCGGTGCTCTGGACCCCCGACGCCGCGGCCGCCGCGGACGGGGCCGACGTGCTCGCCACCGACACCTGGGTCTCGATGGGCCAGGAGGACGAGTACGACACCCGCGTCGCGCCGTTCCTGCCCTACGCCGTCGACGAGGCGGCGCTGGACCGGGCCGCCGACGACGCCGTCGTCCTGCACTGCCTGCCGGCCTACCGCGGCAAGGAGATCGCCGCCGAGGTCATCGACTCACCCGCCAGCGTGGTCTGGGACGAGGCGGAGAACCGGCTGCACGCCCAGAAGGCGCTCCTGACCTGGCTCCTGGAGCGGTCCGCGTGACCGCGTCGTGTCGGCGGAGTGCTCCCGACGCCTGCCGACGACCCCTGGAGCGATCGGCGTGACCTCTGCGCTGACCCGCTCGGCGCGGCAGGCCCGCATCGCCGAGCTGATCACCGCCCAGCCCGTCACCTCGCAGACCCAGCTGGCGGCGCTGCTGGCCGCCGGCGGCATCGAGGTCACCCAGGCCACGCTCTCGCGCGACCTCGAGGAGCTCGGCGCGGTCAAGCTGCGCGGCAGCGACGGCGCCCCGGCGTCCTACGTGCTGCCGCCGGAGAACGCCCCGCTCCGCCCGGCGCAGGCCGCGCCGGCCCGCCTCACCCGGCTCCTGGCCGACCTGCTCACCAGCGCCGACGGCAGTGCCAACCTGGCGGTGCTCCGCACCCCGCCCGGCGCGGCGCAGTTCCTCGCCTCGGCGCTGGACAAGGTCGGCCTGCCCGACGTGCTGGGCACCATCGCCGGCGACGACACTCTGCTGGTCGTCTCCCGCGACCCCGACGGCGGACCGGCGCTGGCCGAGCGGCTGCGCGCCCTGGCCGCCCGCACGCCGGCGGTCTACCCGGAGCTGCACAGCGACCTGTCCGACGAGCCCCCTCCCGAACCGCCCGTCCTCGACCCGCCCGGAGGATCCACCCCGTGACCGACCCGACCGCCCCCGCCTCGCACACCCGGCTCTGGGGCGGCCGCTTCGGCGGTGGGCCGTCACCGGCGATGGCGGCGCTGTCGAAGTCCACCGACGTCGACTGGCGGCTGGCCCCCTACGACCTGGCCGGCTCCCGCGCGCACGCCCGGGTGCTGCACCGCGCCGGCCTGCTCACCGACGACGAGCTGTCGCAGATGGTGGGCGCGCTCACCGAGCTGTCGGCCGAGGTCACCGCGGGCACCTTCGCGCCGGTCGAGGCCGACGAGGACGTGCACGAGGCCCTCGAGCGCGGCTTGCTCGGCAAGCTCGGCGCCCTCGGCGGCAAGCTGCGCGCCGGCCGCTCGCGCAACGACCAGGTCGCCACCGACCTGCGCCTGTACCTGCGGCACAACGTGCGCGCGCTGGTCGGCGAGCTGTCCTCGCTGGAGTACGCGCTGATGGGGCTGGCCGAGCGCCACCTCGACGTCCCGGCGCCGGGCATGACGCACCTGCAGCACGCCCAGCCGGTGCTCATCGCCCACCAGCTGCTCGCCCACGCGCACGCGTTCGCCCGCGACGTCGACCGGCTGCAGGACTGGGACCGCCGGGCCGCCGTCAGCCCGCTGGGCTCCGGTGCGCTGGCCGGGTCCTCGCTGCCGCTGGACCCCGACGCGGTGGCCGCCGAGCTCGGCTTCGACCGCGCCGCGGAGAACTCCATCGACGCGGTCAGCGACCGCGACTTCGCCGCGGAGTTCTGCTTCGCCGCCGCCCTGGTCGGCGTCCACCTGTCCCGGCTGGGGGAGGAGGTCGTCCTCTGGACGTCGACGGAGTTCGGCTGGGCCCGCCTCGACGACGCCTGGGCCACCGGGTCGTCGATCATGCCGCAGAAGAAGAACCCCGACATCGCCGAGCTGGCGCGCGGCAAGTCCGGTCGGTTCGTCGGCAACCTCACCGGGCTGCTGACGATGCTCAAGGGCCTGCCGCTGGCCTACGACCGCGACCTGCAGGAGGACAAGGAGCCGGTCTTCGACTCCCTCGAGCAGCTGCTGCTCCTGTTGCCCGCGGTCACCGGCATGGTCGCCACGCTCACGCTGCGCCCGGAGGTCCTCGAGGCCGCCGCGCCGCAGGGCTTCGCGCTGGCCACCGACGTCGCCGAGTGGCTGGTCTCCAACGGCGTCCCGTTCCGCTCGGCGCACGAGATCTCCGGCGCGATGGTGTCCTTCTGCGAGGAGGCCGGGCTCGAGCTCGACGAGCTCGACGACGACCAGCTCGCCGGCATCGACGAGCGGCTCACCCCCGAGGTGCGCTCGGTGCTGTCGGTGCAGGGCGCGCTGGCCGCCCGCAGCACCCGGGGCGGGACGGCGCCGGAGCGGGTCGCCGGCCAGCTGGCCGCGCTGAAGGACGTCGCCGCCGCGCACGGCCGCTGGTCGGCGGACTCGCCCGTGGCGGCCGCGCTCTGACCCCGCCGGGCCGGCTGGTCACCGCCGGGGAGCTGCTGGGGCCGGTCGACGTCGTCGCGCCGGCGCTGCTGGGCTGCTGGCTGGTGACCGACCGGCCCGAGGGCAGCGTCGCCGTCCGGCTGACGGAGGTGGAGGCGTACTCCGGGGAGGGGGAGGACCCCGCCTCGCACGCCCACCGCGGCCCGACCCCGCGGGCGGCGATCATGTTCGGTCCGCCCGGGCGGCTCTACGTGTACTTCAGCTACGGCGTGCACTGGTGCGCCAACGTCGTCGTCGGTCCCACCGGCCGTGCCTCGGCGGTGCTGCTGCGGGCCGGCGAGGTGGTGGTGGGGGAAGACCTGGCCGCCGCCCGCCGTCCCTCGGCTCGTGTCGCGCGCGACCTCGCCCGCGGCCCGGCCCGGCTGACCGCGGCGCTGGGCATCGGCCCGGGCGACGGCGGCGCCGACGTCCTCGACCCGGCGTCGTCCGTACGGCTGCACGCGGGGGAGGCGCCGGCGGGCGTCTCGGCCGGACCGCGGGTGGGCATCAGCCGAGCCACCGAGCTGCCGTGGCGCTTCTGGGAGACGGGGGCGGCGTCGGTGAGCACCTTCCGCCCGGGTGGCAACCCGCGCCGTCGCACCCCCGGGCAGACCGGGGCGTCGTGACCGCCGTCCCCGTCCGCCACCCGCGGGGAGACGTCCGCCCGAGCACGGAGAGAATCGGCTCGTGACCTCCTCCGTCCTCGACGAACTGCAGCGCCGCGGGCTCATCGCCCAGACCACCGACGAGGAGGCGCTGCGCGCGCACCTCGCGGCCGGACCGGTCACCTACTACTGCGGCTTCGACCCGACGGCCCCGAGCCTGCACGTCGGGCACCTGGTGCAGGTCATGGTGCTGCGGGCGCTGCAGCGCGCCGGGCACCGGCCGGTCGTGCTCGTGGGCGGGGCCACCGGCCTGATCGGCGACCCGCGGCCCACCGCGGAGCGCCAGCTCAACGACCGCTCGACCGTGGCCGGATGGGTGGACAGCATCCGCCGGCAGCTGGCGCCCTTCCTCGACCGGCCCGCCGAGCAGGAGGGGGTGTCGGCGCCGGTCTACGTCGACAACCTGACCTGGACCGAACCGCTGTCGGCCATCGACTTCCTGCGCGACCTCGGCAAGCACTTCCGGGTGGGCCGGATGCTGGCCAAGGAGGCGGTGAGCGCGCGGCTCAACTCCGAGGCAGGCATCAGCTACACCGAGTTCAGCTACCAGATCCTGCAGGCGCACGACTTCCTGCAGCTGTTCCGCCGCAACGGCGTCACGCTGCAGACCGGCGGCTCCGACCAGTGGGGCAACCTCACCGCGGGCATCGACCTGGTCCGCCGGGTGGAGGGCGCCGCGGTGCACGCCCTCTCCACCCAGCTGGTCACCAAGTCCGACGGGCAGAAGTTCGGCAAGAGCGAGGGCGGCACCGTCTGGCTCGACCCGGCGCTCACCTCGCCCTACGCCTTCTTCCAGTTCTGGCTCAACGCCGACGACGCCGACGCGCTCACCTGGCTGCCGCAGTTCTCCGAGCGGCCGGCCGAGGAGGTGGCCGCGCTCGTCGCCGAGAGCACGGAGCGCCCCGCGTCCCGGGCGGCGCAGCGGGCGCTGGCCGAGGAGCTGACGTCGCTGGTGCACGGGCCCGAGGAGCTGCGGCAGGCCGAGGCGGCCGGGCGTGCGCTGTTCGGCCGGGAGGACCTGACGGCGCTCGGTGCCGACACCCTGGGTGCTGCGCTCCGGGAGGCCGGCAGCGTCACCGTCGACGGCGAGACGCCGACGGTCGCCGCCCTGCTGCAGCGGACCGGCCTGGTCTCGAGCCTGTCCGAGGCCCGGCGGACGGTGAAGGAGGGCGGCGCCTACCTCAACAACGAGCGGGTGACCGACGCCGACGCGGTGCCTGGCGACGACGCCTGGTTGCCCGGTGGCTGGCTGGTGTTGCGGCGCGGCAAGCGCTCGATCGCCGGGGTGCAGCGGGTGTCCGCCGGCGGCTGACGGGGACGCCTGGCTGTGTGAACACCACGTGACACGCCGGTTCCGGAACGGTGTCCGGCGTCACGACGGAGCCGGTTTGACACGGCTACGACAGACACGTAACTTTCTCTCTGCGCGCCGCACAGCCCGGGAGGGCGAGCGGGGAGGCCCCAGCAGGAGCCGCCCGTTGCGGGCGCAGAGATGGACAACAAAGCCACCGAGGAAGCCCGAGAGGGTCGAATGGGTGTGCGTCCGCTCCTTGAGAACTCAACAGCGTGCCGAAAGTCAGTGCCAAGTAGTAACCCCGTCCGTGTCTTCGGGCGCGGGGGGATTCCTTTGGTTGATTGATCGAGATCTGTCAGGTCTCGGTTCTCAGCCGGTGATTGAACATCTACGGAGAGTTTGATCCTGGCTCAGGACGAACGCTGGCGGCGTGCTTAACACATGCAAGTCGAACGGTGAACCGCTTCGGTGGGGATCAGTGGCGAACGGGTGAGTAACACGTGGGCAACCTGCCCCCGGCTCTGGGATAACTCCAAGAAATTGGGGCTAATACCGGATGGTCACCGCGCACCGCATGGTGGGTGGTGGAAAGGGTTTCCGGCTGGGGATGGGCCCGCGGCCTATCAGCTTGTTGGTGGGGTAGTGGCCT
>NZ_FPBA01000018.1 GCF_900116515.1 Geodermatophilus amargosae | reverse complement strand
GGGTCGGCCAGGTCCTGCAGCTTCACCACCACCGCGACCTGCGGCCTGTGTCCCCGCAGCGTCGGCAGCGCTCCGGCGGCCAGCGCATTGTCGGCGAGCTGGACGAGCGCGTCGCCGAGGCGCTGGGCGCGGGTGCGCTCGTCACCGGCGGGCCGGTCGGTCTGGACGAGCGACTCCAGCGCTGCCTGCAGCTTCTCGCCACCCACGGGGTCGAGCTGACCGCGGATGCTCAACGCGCCGTCGGCGTGCTTCGACAGGGTGAGGGAGCGGCCCTCGGTCGGGTCCGGCTCGGAGCCGTCGGGGTCCAGGTCGTTGAGGTAATGCTGGACGACGCGGACCAGCGCGGCGTGGTCCTGCTCGACGGCGACCCCGGTGAGGACCGCGTCGATCTCCGCCAGGTCGATGCCCTGGGCGGCGGCCGCGGCCAGTCGTTCCGGGGTGACCGCCCGGGCGGCGACGGCGACCTGCTCGGCCGACACCAACCCGGCGTCGTGCGCCTCGCCCAAGGCGGGCAGGTGCTCCAGTGCCCGCCCGTTCCGGACGAGTCGGGAGGCCTCCGCAGCCGACAGCCGGCAGTGCCCGCGCAGCCACGACGCCATCGACTTCAGCCCGTCGCGCTCCGGCGCTTGCGCCAGCTCCGCGGCACGCACACGGCGGGCGAGGGTGGCGTCGATCCGGTTGCGCTCGGCGACCAGCACGGCGACGTCGTCGAGGACGTCCCCGCTTACAAGGCCACCCGAACACATGTACGGAGTCTAGTCGCTCAAGACGCGGTGATCAACCTGAAAGGCCAGGTCAGGGGCCACTTCGGCGTACAGGTAGACCGTTCCGGTACGGCGATGCGTCGAGTCGCGGTGCGGCATCCCGCAGTACGGGCTTGCCGCCGGAAGTCACTGCCCACCTGACACGACGGCGCCCCGGCCGCCAGGGCCGGGGCGCCGTCGCAGCCGTGGATCAGGCGACGCGGCGGGCGCCCGCGTAGCTCGGCATCGAGTCCAGGTTGACCACGGCCACCGGCTTGCCGGCGGTCGAGGCGTGGACCATCTGGCCGTTGCCGATGTACATGCCCACGTGCGACACCGGGCTGTAGAAGAACACCAGGTCGCCGGGCTTGAGGTCGGACTTCGCCACCGGGGTGCCGAACGTCGACTGCGCCTTCGAGGTGCGCGGGATCGTGATGCCGGCGGCCTTGTAGGCGTAGCTGGTCAGCCCGGAGCAGTCGAACGTGTTGGGGCCGGTCGCGCCGTACACGTACATGTCACCGCGCTGGGCCAGCGCGGTGTCGACGGCGATCTGAGCCGCGCCGTTGGGAGCTGGCGCCGGTGCGGCGGCCACGGTCCCGACACCGCCGGCACCCACAGCGGCCGAGGCCGGCAGGGGGGACAGAGCGATGCCGGCTCCGGCGACGGCCGCGACGGCGATGCCGCGGAACGAGCGACGAGCGGTGGACGTGCGTGCAGTCGTCATCGACGACGGTTCTCCTGTTCTCCACGACCGCCTACCGAGTTAGCTGACGGGTTCGGACGGGGGAGTCGCCCGGCGCGACGAGTCGCGCTTCACCCCAGTGCTGCGGTGGGTCCCCGGTCCGGGTGCGGCTGGGTGCCGGCACCCGGTTCGGCGGCGTCCGGCGGGTGTCACGCGGGAGGTGACGAAGGCCCTGGCCGGTCGGCGACGACGGTAAGGAGGGGTGCTGGAGCGCTCAACCGGCCCGACGCGGCGCCACGCCCGAGCCCGACGCGCCGATTTGACACGAGCCCCGGATCCGACTCGCCAGCGTCACCACCTCAGACAGCGAGGTCAGCGGCGCCCGGGCGCCACCCCACCGGGGCGGACACGCCGGGTCCGACGAGAAAGGACGAGGCGGTGCGCCCGCACTCCCCGTCACCGGCCCGCCACGCGTGGACCGCAGGTCGACGGGATCAGGACGGTTGACCCGCCCGTTGTCAGGGCACCCGTTGCACCAGTCGAGAGGAGGGACCACCCCATGGGCATGTTGAGGAACGTCATCGCCTCGGGCGTTGCCGCGAAGGTCGTCCAGGAGCTCCGGAAGCCCCAGAACCAGGCCAAGATCAAGCAGTTCATCCGCGACTACCAGTCGAAGAACAAGGGCGGCGGCACGCGACCGTCCGGTCGCAGCTACTGACCCCGCAGCACCGACCGCGGCCCCCGTCCCACCCCGGGACGGGGGCCGCGGTGCGTCCGGGGTCGCTGGGGTGGCTGGGGTGCGCCGTGACCACTTCGGGACGACGCCGTGCCGGATGTCCCGGACGGCGGCGCGTGGGCGTGTGAGGCTCCCGCCGTTCCTCTCGCGGCACCGGCGCCGGGCAGTACCGCCCCGCCGGCGCGCGAGTCCCTCCCGCACGACGGGGTGTCCCCATGACCCAGCCGCCTCCCGGCAACCCGACCGGCCAGCCCTGGTACCTGCCGCAGGGCCAGCCGCCCGGCTCTCCGCCGCTCACGACCCTGAAGAAGGGGACGCCGGTCTACCTGCGTCCCTGGTTCGCCGTGCTCGCCCTGGTCCTCGTGGTGGGGGCCATCGGCTCGGCGCTGAAGGGCGGGGACGACGAGGGGACGCCGGCCGCGGCCGCCACCACCACGGTCACGCAGACCGTGACGGCGACCCCCAGCACCCAGCCGGTCCTCCCGCCCGTCGCCAGCACGCCGCCGCCGGCAGTCACCCCGAGCACCACGACCGCTCCGCCCCCGCCGCCGGCGCCGGTCGTCGACTTCGCCATGCCGTCGGTGGTCGGCATGAACCTGCAGGACGCGCAGGACCTGATCCAGACCAACGGTGTCTTCCTGAGCCTGTCCCACGACCTGCTCGGCACCCGCAACCAGCTCGTCGACTCCAACTGGCAGGTCTGCGACCAGAACATCGCCCCTGGCCAGCGGGTCACCGGCGACGTCGAGGGCGCGATCGACCTCGGTGTCGTCAAGCTCGAGGAGACCTGCCCCTGACGACACCGTGCCGGTCTCGCGCCGGGGTCGCGCACGCGGACCGGTGCCGTCCCTTCCCGGGGGCAGGGGCATCGGGGGCGGCACCGGCCCACGGACTGAAGAGGCGCCGGTCCGGTCCACATGACGCGGAGCCGGCCCCGGGCGGCGGGCCGGTCCCGCGGCGGGCCGGGGTCCGTGGCCGGAGGAGGCGCGGGACCTCCGCGTCATGCACCGGCGCCACGTGCGTCCGCCTCGCGTCGCACTCCGCGCGAGCACCCGGGCAGGCGTCCCGGCGCGGCGCGTCATCCCGGCCCCTGCACGGCGTCGTCACCGGTGCGGGGGGACCGAGGGAGGCGAGACGCGCCATGACGACGAGCAGGACGAGTGCGGACCGGGCGGTGGCCCCCGGGGTCCCGGCCCCCCGGCAGCCGCAGGAGCGGCTGGAGCACGTGGAGGCACTCCGCCGGGCGGCGACCCACCTGGCCGCGGCGCAGCTCCTCGAGCGCCGCGCCGCGGCGTCGGCCAACCCGGTGCTGGGAGACCTGCTGCGCGAGCGTGCCCGCGAGCGCCGGCGCCGGGGCGCGCGGATCCTCGCGGGGCTCGGGGTGCGGCCCGTCCGCCGGCCGCCGACCGCGCCGCGGTGCTGAGCAGGCGCTTCCCCCCGGAGAACGGGAACGGGAGGGGAGGCGCGGCGGGAGCGCGCGGCGTAGCTTTCCGCCATGGCCGCCGCGGGGCGGGCCGACTCCTCCCGGGACCGGCCGTCGCCCGCCGAGATCACGGCGCTGATCCCCCTCGTCCGGCGGATCGTCGCCTCCCGGGTCCCGGACCGGGCGACCGCGGACGACCTCGTGCAGGAGACGCTGACCCGGGTGCTCGCCGCGTCGGGGCGGGTGGAGCCGGGGATGCTCGAGCCCTACGCCATCGTGACGGCGCGCAACGTCGTCGCCTCGCTCTGGCGGGACCAGGACCGCCAGCGACGCAACCAGCACCGGGTCGTCGACCTCCGGCCGCCGGAGGCGCCGGACGAGGACGTCCTCGTGCAGGAGGACCGGCAGGCGGTCGCCGAGGCCCTGACCCGGCTGACCGACCGCGAGCGCGCCACCCTGCTCGCCCACGAGGTCTCCGGGCAGGACACCCGGTCGCTGGCGGCGGAGCTGGGGTCCACGGCAGGCGCGGTGGCCGCCCAGCTCAACCGGACCCGCGCGCGGCTGCGGGTGGAGTACCTGCTCGCCGTCGAGCGGACCGAGCCCCCCACCGACCGGTGCCGGCCGGTGCTGCTGGCGATCTCCGGCGGCGACCGCCGCCGGCAGCGCGAGGTCGACGCCGCCCGGCACCTGCTCGAGTGCGACCTCTGCGCCCGGCTCAGCGAACCCCTGATGGGGCGGGGCCGGGCCCGCGAGGCCGACGTGCGCGTCCCCGTGCAGTCCGACGCCGACGTCGTCGCCGCCCGCTCGGCCGCCCGCGAGGTTGCGTCCGGCGTCGGCTTCCCTCCGACCGACCTGACCGCGATCGCCACCGCCGTGTCCGAGGTGACCCGCAACATCGTCAAGTTCGCCGACGCCGGTGAGGTCGTGATCGAGGTCCTGGAGGAACCGCGGCGGGGCATCCGCATCGTCGCGCGGGACGTCGGCCCGGGGATCCCCGACGTCGACCGGGCCCTGCGCGACGGCTACAGCACGTACGACGGGCTCGGGCTGGGACTGCCCGGCGCCCGGCGGCTCATGGACGAGTTCGCGATCGTGTCCGAGGTGGGTCGCGGCACGACCGTGACGATGACGAAGTGGGTGGGAGAGCGATGACCGGCACGCACGACGAGGGCCCGCGCGGGGTGGCCCGGAGCGAGGCGCCGCGGCCGTTGGACGGGGACGAGGAGGCCCTCCTCCCCGAGCTCGTCGCGCACCTGCGCGAGCACCGCACGAAGCTCCGCCAGGAGTGGGTGTCCCGCATCCGGGAGGAGAACCTGCTGCAGGCCATGACCAGCCAGGAGATGTCGGCCGAGACCACCTCGGTCTACGACAACTACGTGGAGGTGCTGGAGACCGGCAGCGTGGCGGCGCTGCAGCAGTACGCCCGGGACCTCTCCGAGCGGATCATCCCGCGGGGCGTGGAGACCCACGAGGTCGTCGGCATCGTGCTGCTGCTGCGCGACGTGCTCGCCCGCTCGCTGTTCGAGAAGTACCAGCGCGACTTCGGCATGCTCAACCGGGTCCTGGACGCCTACGAGCCGGCCGCCAACCGCATCGCCAACACCGTCGCGGTCAGCTTCGTCGACGAGCGCGAGCGGGTCATCCGGCAGCAGCAGGACTCCATCCGGGAGCTGTCGACGCCGGTGCTGCCCGTCCGCGAGCGGCTGCTGATCCTGCCGATCATCGGGGTCCTCGACCGCGAGCGCGCCCGGCAGCTGACCGTGCAGCTGCTCGGCGGCATCCGCACGCACCGCGCCAAGGTCGTCGTCATCGACATCACCGGGGTGCCCGGCATGGACGAGACGGTGGCCAACCACCTCGTGCAGACCGTCGACGCGTCCCGGCTGATGGGCGCCAGCGTGATCATCACCGGGCTGTCGCCGGACATCGCCCAGACCCTGGTCACCATCGGTGTCGACCTCAGCAAGATGGCCACGATCGGCGACCTGCAGGGCGGCCTCGAGGAGGCCGAGCGGATGCTGGGCTACGCGCCGTCACGCCCGGACGGGGCGCCGATGCCATGACGTCCGGTCCACGGCTGTTCTCCATCCTGCGGCAGGGCTCCATCCTGATCGCCTCCATCCACACCGCCCTGGACGACTCGCAGCTGGAGCGGTTCCGGGAGGACCTGATCGACCGGATCGGCCGCGACCGCGCCAAGGGCGTCATCATCGACGTCGCGGCGCTCGACGTCGTCGACTCCTTCGCCACCCGCACCCTGCGCGGCATCGCCGAGATGGCCCGGCTGCGGGGCGCGCAGACGGTCGTCGTCGGCATCCAGCCCGACGTCGCCTTCGTCATCGTCCAGCTCGGCATGGACACCGGGTCCCTGGTGACGGCGCTGGACCTGGAGGAGGGACTGACCCACCTCGCCGCGACGGCCGGCGCGTCGATCGGCCCGGCCCGGTGACCACCATCGACGACCTCCACCGCGACCACCGGGCGGCCTTCCTCCGCCACCTGGGCCGCCCTGAGGAGTCGGCGCTCGCCGCCGGCTACCAGCTGGGGCGTGCCGCGCTCGCCGCGGACATCAGCCTCCTGGAGGTCGTCCGGGTGCACCACGACGTCCTCATCGAAGTGCTGCGCGACACCCCCGCCGACGAGGTCCCCGCCGTGGCCCAGGCGGCGTCGGACTTCCTGCTCGAGCTGGTCGCCAGCTACGACATGTCGCAGCGGCGTACCCCCGGCGGGCGCGGCCGGCCCGGATAGCCGCCACCCGCCCCGGCACGGCTCACGGCAGGCCGGCGTGCGGGACCTCGACCTCGGTGGCCAGCAGCACCGCCTCGCGCACCGGCACGCGGTTGTGCTCGTAGAAGTCCGGCGCGGCGCACATCAGCAGCGTCCGGCCGTCCTCGCCGCCGAGCATGCAGGCGTACACGCCCAGGTCCCCGGGTGCGGCGACGGCGTCGACGACCTCGCCGCCCTCCGCCACCCGCACCACCCGCCCGCCGACGGCGTCGGCCGCCCAGATGCAGCCGTCGGCGTCGAGGGCGCAGCCGTCCGGGGCGACGGCGAGCTGGCCGAGCACCTCCTCGGTCGTCGCGCCCGTGACCTCCGGCCCGAGCGACGCCCACACGCGGCGGTCGGTCAGCGACCCGTCGGGCGCCAGGTCGAAGGCGGTGTAACGGTTGCCGAGGGTCTCCCCGACGACCAGCGTGCCGCCGTCGGGGGTGATCACCGAGCCGTTGGGGAACTGCAGCCCCTCGGCGGCCACCGACACGCTGCCGTCGGGGTCGATCCGCTTCAGCGACGCGGTGGAGACGGCGCCGCCGCCCATGAGGTCGTAGCCGAAGTCGCCCGCGAACACGTGCCCGGCCGCGTCGACGACGAGGTCGTTGAGGTGCCCGCCGCAGTGCTCCGACAGGTCGGCGTACGTCGACAGCGACGAGCCGTCCCAGCGCAGCACCTCGTGGGTCTTCATCGAGACGACGACCAGCGAGCCGTCGGGCAGCCAGCCCATGCCCGAGGGCTGCCCGGGCACCTCGAACTGCACGGTCTCCTGCCCGTCGGCGCTCACCCGGCTGACCGTGTGCCGGTAGAAGTCCGACACCCACCACGTGCCGTCGTGCCAGCGCGGGCCCTCGAAGAAGCCGCCGCCGGTGAGCACCGTCCTGACCGTCCGCTCCGCCATGACGCGGACCCTAGGACCTGGCGGCCGGCGCGGCCGGTTGCGGGCGGTTGGCCTGGAACAGTGGCTCCATCAGCTCCCACCCGTTCCCGGGGGTGCCGGGCAGCGTCTGGCCGTTGTCGGCCACCCGCTGCAGCACCCCTTCGCACGCGGCCTCGGCCTGCCGGGTGAGCGCCCGCAGGTCGTGGTCGACGAGCACCCCGTCCTGCTTGACCACCCGGCCGTCCACCAGGACCGTCCGCACGTCGGCGACCGTCGTCTGGAAGACCAGCGAGCCGACGACGTCCGGCCGCGGCGACGTCTCGAACGACGGGCCGCCCACCAGCACGAGGTCGGCGCGCTTGCCCGGGGTGAGCGAGCCGATGCGGTCACCCATGCCCATCGCGTCGGCGGCGTTGACCGTCGTCCAGGTGAGCGCGTCGCGGGCGGTCGTCGTCACGGTCTCGGGCATCCGGCCGGCGAGGTTGTCCGCGTGCGTGGCGTCCCAGCGGTCGAAGCCGAGGCCGAAGCGCATCTGGTGCCACAGGTCGCCGCTGTTGAGCGAGATGACGTCGGCCGACAGCGTCGGCGCCAGCCCGTGCCGGCGGCAGCGCTCGAACACCGGGCGGCCCATGCCCATGTTGAGCTCGGTCTCCACCGAGATGGACACCTTGCCGCCGCTGCGGGCCAGCGCCGTCCACTCGTCGTCGTCGAGGGTGTTGCAGTGCACGTGCACGATGTCGGGGCCGAGCAGGCCGGCGGCGTCGAGCTCGCGGATGCCGCCGGTCACGCAGCTGCCCCACACGCAGCCGGTGTGGTTGACCACCAGCGCGCCGTACTCGCGGGCCAGGGTCAGCTCCTCGACCGTCTGCTGCCACGGCTGGCCGAACACCTCGCTCAGCGAGACGCCGAGCGTGACCAGCCCGTCGCGGCCCGGGAAGTGCCGCTCGGCCAGCCGGGCGAAGTCGCGGACCCGGTCGGCGTGCGTGCCGAACCGCGGCTCGGCGGGGCGGCTCTCGAAGAAGCCGTGGCAGTGCGCCGCCCGGACACCGGACTCGCGGATCCCGGTCACCGCGGCGTCGAAGTGGTCGGGGGTGTTGTTGGTGTGCGAGAAGTCCAGCAGCGTCGTGACCCCGGCGTTGAGGGCGTCGGCACCGCCGACCAGCTGGCCGAGCCGCACGTCCTCGGGCGTCATCGCCGGGGAGATCGCCAGCCGGATGCCGAAGTAGTAGTCGCCGAGCGTCCAGTCGGCACAGATGCCGCGGACGACCGACTGCCAGGTGTGCCGGTGGGTGTCGATCAGCCCGGGCAGGACGACGTGCCCGGTCGCGTCGACGACCTCCGCGTCGCCGGCCGGGACCGCCGGGGCGACGGCGACGATCACGCCGTCCTCGACGAGCACGTCCCCGACCGGCAGGTCGCCGATCGCGGGGTCCATCGAGACGACGTGCCCGCCGGTGACGAGGGTGCGCTGCTGGGCCATGACCGGGACCTCCCCGACGTCGGGAGCCGGCCTCGGCGCCGGCTCCTCAGCGCCACTCCACCACCGGGGGACCGGCCGGATCATCCGCCGGATCGGCAAGGATCCGGTCAGCCGGCGACTGCGGTGGCCGCCTCCCGGAAGGCCGCCACCAGCGGGCGGCGGAGGGTCAGGACGTAGCGCAGCGACTCGACGTCCACGCGGCGACTGTCCTCCCCGGCCGCCCCACGGGGAAGGGTCCGGCGAGCTCGTGCTCTGCCCACCCCTGTGGGCAGAGCACGAGCGTGGCGGAGGCACTAGTCGCCCTTGACGTTCACCACCTGGCGCAGCGTGTGCCGCACCTCGACCAGGTCGGCGGCGTCGGCCATGACGACGTCGATGCTCTTGTACGCATTGGGGTGCTCGTCGAGGAAGGCGTCCGAGCGGCCCCAGGCAATGCCCTGCATCCGCCGGTCGAGGTCGGCCCGGCTGAACCGCTTGCGGGCGGCCGACCGGGAGAACGCTCGCCCGGCGCCGTGCGGCGCCGACATCAGCGCCGCGGCGTCGCCCTTGCCGACGACCACGTAGGACGCGGCGCCCATCGAGCCCGGGATGAGCCCCCACTGGCCGGTGCGCGCGGAGATGGCCCCCTTGCGGGACAGCCACACCTCGCGGCCGTCGTGCGTCTCCCGCTCGGTGTAGTTGTGGTGGCACTGGACGACCTGCGCCCGGTGCACCTCCTCGGCGAGGAAGCGCGACACCTGGTCGGCGACCCGGTCCATCATCTCCTCGCGGTTGAGCGCGGCGAACCGCTGTGCCCAGCGCAGCGCCTCGACGTAGGAGTCGAACTGCGGCTCGCCCTCCTCGAGGTAGGCGAGGTCCCGGTCGGGGACCTCGACGCCGCGCGCCCGGGTGCGCTCCTGCGCGATCCGGATGTGCTTGGTGGCCAGCTTGTTGCCCACGCCGCGGGAGCCCGAGTGCAGGAACAGCCACACCCGGTCGGCCTCGTCGAGGGAGACCTCGATGAAGTGGTTGCCCGAGCCCAGCGAGCCGAGCTGCTGCGGCCAGTTCGGCGCGACCCCGTCGGCCTGCGCCGCGCCGGGCAGGCTCCGCAGCTCCTCGACGCGTGCTGCCGCCGTCTCGCGCACCTTCTTGTTGTAGCGGCCGGCCGACAGCGGGATCGCGCGGTAGACCTGCTCGTGCAGCGTGGACAGGTTCCGGCCGCGGACGTCGTCGCCGGTGAACTGGGTGCGGACGGCCATCATCCCGCAGCCGATGTCCACCCCGACCGCGGCCGGGATGATCGCGCCGTCGGTCGGGATGACCGAGCCGACGGTCGCGCCGAGGCCCAGGTGCGCGTCGGGCATGAGCGCCACGTGCGGGTGGATGAACGGGAGCGAGGCGGTGCGCTCGGCCTGCTCGCGGGTCGAGTCCTCGAGGATCGACGCCCAGCTGAGCAGGCGCTCGCTGATCTTCTCCATGGTCCTTTCGCTTCTGTGGTGCAGGGCCCGGTCCCCGCCGCTGACGGGAGGCCGGGGCAGTCAACGCGCTCGGCTCGCGCGACGCGACCGCATTACCCGCGCGCCGCCGGGTGGACCCCGGCGTGCCGTTTCCGTTCCGCGGGCCACGGGCAGCCCCGGTGCGACCGGGAACCCAGCAGTGAGGACGAGGACATGCAGGTCGGACTGAAGCTCGCCACCGAGGCCTTCCCGCCCGAGGAGATCGTCCGGCAGACGGTCCGGGCCGAGGAGGCGGGCTTCGACTTCGTCGAGCTCAGCGACCACTTCCACCCGTGGCTGGACAACCAGGGGCACAGCGGCTTCACCTGGTCGATGCTCGGTGCGATGGCCGCGAAGACCGAGCGGATCGGTCTGGCCACCGGCGTGACCTGCCCGATGATCCGGTACCACCCCGCGGTCATCGCCCAGGCCGCGGCGACCGTGCAGATCCTCTCCGGCAACCGCTTCACCCTCGGCGTCGGCTCCGGTGAGCGGCTCAACGAGCACGTCGTGGGCCAGGGCTGGCCGGCCGTGCACGTGCGGCACCAGATGCTCACCGAGGCGCTGCAGATCATCAAGCTGCTCTGGCAGGGCGGTTACCAGACCTACGAGGGCAAGCACCTGCAGCTCGAGGACGCCCGCGTCTTCGACCTGCCCGACCAGCTGCCGGTCATCGCCGTCGCCAGCGGCGGGCACAACGCCTCCACGCTGGCCGCCGAGGAAGGCGACGGCCTGTTCGCCACCGAGCCGCGCAGCGACCTGGTCGAGGCCTACACCGCGGCCGGCGGCGCCGGCCCGCGCTACGCCGAGGTGCCGATGGCGTGGGCGACCGACGAGGAGGCCGCCGTCCAGGCCGCGCTGGAGACCAGCCGCTGGGCGCTCACCGGCTGGAAGGTGATGAGCGAGCTGCCCAACCCGGTCAACTTCGACGCCGCCAGCGCGACGGTGAAGCCCGACGACATCCGCCAGCAGTTCTCCTGCGGGCCGGACGCCGAGAAGCACCTGCAGCAGGTGCAGCCCTACGTCGACGCCGGGTTCGACCACATCGTGCTGCAGAACGCCGGGCCGGACCCCGACGGCTTCATCGACGCCTGCGCCGGCGGGCTCATCGAGCAGGTCAAGGCGCTCCAGGCGTCCTGACCCCGTCGTCCCTGCCGGGTTCCGCAACGGACCTGCCAGGACGCGCGGGAGGTGGGGGAGGGGGCACGGACGGCGGCACACTCGCCGTCCGTGACCGTCTCCCTGCCCGCGCTGCCCGACACCCCCGCCTGCCGCCTCGCCCGCGAGGTGGTGCAGGAGTTCAGCTCCCCGGCCCTGGTGAACCACTGCCTGCGCTCCTACCTGTGGGCCGCCGACCACGCCGCCCGGCACGGCATCGACTTCGACGCCGAGCTGCTGTTCGTCTCGGCGATGGTCCACGACCTCGGCCTGACGCCGGTCTTCGACAGCGCGACCGTGCCGTTCGAGGACGCCGGCGGTGCGGTCGGCTGGGTGTTCGCCGCGGGCGCGGGCTGGCCGGTCGAGCGCCGGAGGCGGGTCGCGGACATCGTCGTCGCGCACATGGCGCCGGAGGTCGACGTCGGGGCCGACCCGGAGGGGCACCTGCTGGAGCTGGCCACCGGCCTGGACATCTCCGGGCGCGACCCGGACGCCTGGCCCGCGGACCTGCGCGCCGGCGTCCTCGCCCGGTACCCGCGGCTCGGGCTCATCGACGAGTTCGTCGCCTGCTTCACCGACCAGGCCCGCCGCAAGCCCGACTCGCTCGCCGGGCGGTTCGTGGCCACCGGCTTCGCCGAGCGGGCCCACGCCAACCCGCTCGACGCCTGAGGGTTCAGCTGTGGCCGAGCAGTCGCAGGGGTGGGCGCGAGGAGAGCCGCTTCTCCAGGCTCATCCGGTGCCGGCCCTCTGCGTCGCGGCGGAAGTCGAGCGAGTCGACGAGGGCCTGCATCAGGCGCAGGCCCGCCCCGCCGTCGCCGTCCGGATCCGACCGGGCGGCGGCCTCCGCACGGTCGGAGCCGGTCCCGTCGTCGACCACGGTGATGCGGCACAGGTCGTCGTGGATGGTCACCGACACCTCGTACTCGGCGTGCTCCCCGCTGTGCTGGACGACGTTCGCGCAGGCCTCGGTGAGCGCCAGCGTCGTCTCCTCGATCACCGGCCGGTCGACCTGCAGGTGCTCCAGCGCCTGGCGGCACAGGCCACGGACGAAGGGGACGCTGCTGACGTCGACGGGCAACCGCACGGTGAACGAGATGTCCATGCCAGGATCCCCCTACGGACCACCGCGTTACGCTTCCCCGGTCCGTACCGCGTCGGCAAGGAGCCCAACCGTGCTGTTCGCCGTGGCCCGTGGCGCGGTCAACGGCCTGCCGGTGCTGAGGGTACGCGGTGAACTGGACCTCTCGACGGTGCCGCTCCTCGCCGCGTACGTCGACGACGCGCTGGCACCGGGTCCGCGGTCGCTGGTCATCGACCTGACCGACACCGCGTTCCTCGACTCCTCCGGTGCCCGGCACCTGGTCCACACCGCCAAGCGGGCCGCCGAGGCCGGCACCGCGCTGCAGGTCGTCTGCCCGCGGGGGAACGTGCCGGTCCGGCTGATCATCGACCTGCTCGAACTGCAGCGCCTGGTGCCCGTCGTGGAGTCCGCGACCCTGACCGACGGCGAGGTCGGGTCGTAGGGTCGGCCGCGATGACGCAGCCGACGATCCCGGCCAGACGCCCGCCGTCCCCGGCGCCCGACCCCCTCCGCCGCACGGTCGACGAGGAGGCCCTCGCCCGCTGCGCCGAGGAGCCGATCGCGGTCCCCGGCGCGATCCAGCCGCACGGCGCGCTGCTCGCCGTCTCCGAGTCCGACCTCACCGTCGTCGTCGCCTCGGCCAACGCCGCCGAGGCCCTCGGGACCGACCCCACCGGCGCGACCCTGGCCGACCTGCTGACCCCCGCCGAGCTCGACCGGCTGCGCGCCGCCCTGGCCGGCGACCTCGCCGAGGCCGAGCCGCTGCGGGTGGCGCCCGGCGGCGCCGAGCTGGACCTGGTGCTCTCCCGCAGCGGCGGCCTGCTGGTCACCGAGTGGGAGCCGGTGGCCGGTGCGGAGCAGGCGGGCGCGGCCTGGCACCGGCGGCTGCCCACCGTGCTGCAGCGGCTGTCGGCGCCCACGACGCTCGAGGGCCTGACCGCCGTCCTCGCCCGCGAGGTCCGCGCGCTGACCGGCTTCGACCGGGTGATGGTCTACCGCTTCGACGCCGAGTGGAACGGCGAGGTGGTCGCCGAGGACCGGCGCGACGACCTCGAGCCGTTCCTCGGCCTGCACTACCCCGCCGGCGACATCCCCGCCCAGGCCCGCGCGCTGTACGCCACCAACTGGATGCGGCTCATCCCCGACGCCACGTACACGCCGGTGCCCCTCGAGCCGCCGCTGGTCCCCGGCACCGGCCGCCCGCTGGACCTCTCCGGCGTGATGCTGCGCAGCGTCTCCCCGGTGCACCTGGAGTACCTGGCGAACATGGGCGTCACCGCGTCGATGTCGGTCTCGCTGATCGACCGCGGCCGGCTCTGGGGCCTGATCTCCTGCCACGGCTACAGCGGCGCGCACCGTCCCTCCCATGCCGACCGCACCGCCGCGGAGTTCCTCGGCCGCACCGCCTCGCTGCTGCTGCACACCACCGTCGGGGCCGCCGAGCGCGACGGGGTGGTGGCCGTCGCGCAGCGGGAGGCCGAGCTGGTGGCCGCGATCGGCCGCACGCCGCGCACGCCCGCGGCCGCGTTGGTCGACGGCGACCTCACGGTGCTCGACCTGCTGCCCGCCACCGGGGCCGCGGTGCGCCTGGACGGCCGGCTGCACCTGCTCGGCAGCACGCCGCCGGCCGGGCGGGTCGCCGCCGTCGTCCCCGCGGTGCTGCGCGCCGGCGGGGCCACCGACCGGCTGACCCTGACGCTTCCCGGCTTCGACGACGTCGCCGACGACGCCAGCGGCGTGCTCGCCGTCGAGGTCGGCGGCGGGCGCGGTGACTACCTCGCGTGGTTCCGTCCCGAGACGCCGCGCGAGGTGAGCTGGGGCGGGGACCCGCGCACCTCGAAGGTCACCGGCGGGCGGCTCTCGCCCCGGTGGTCGTTCGCCCGCTGGACCGAGACCGTCCGCGGCACGGCCCGCCCGTGGCGGGAGCACGAGGTGGGCGCCGCCCGCGCGCTGGCCGGCCACCTCGGCGAGGCGGTGCTCGCCCGCGCCGGCGAGGACGACCGGCTCTCCGCCGCGCTGCAGCGCACCCTGCTGCTCGACGGCCTGCCCGAGGTCCCCGGCGTCGCGCTCGGCGCGCGGTACCGGCCCAGCGAGGCCGACGTCGTCGGCGGCGACTGGTACGACCTCGTGCCGCTGCCCAGCGGCCGGCTCGCGGTGGTGCTCGGCGACGCTGCCGGGCACGGGCTGACCGCCGCCTCGGTCACCGCCCAGCTGCGGCACGCCCTGCGCGCGGCGCTGCTGCGCGACGAGGGCCCGGGTGCGGCGCTGGCGGAGCTCAACCGGCTGGTCGCCGCGCTGCTGCCGGGGGAGATGGCCACCGCCGTCGTCGTGCAGCTGGACCCGGCCACCGGCGAGCTGGCGCTGGCCAGCGCCGGGCACCTGCCGGCCGTGCACGCCGGCCACGGCACCGCGCGGCTGGTCACCGACGGTCGCGGCCCCGCCCTGGGCCTGCTCGACGTCGCCGACTACCCGCAGGTGACCATGCGTCTGGACGCCGGCGACCGGCTGCTGCTCTACAGCGACGGCCTGGTCGAGCGCCGGGACCGGCCGCTGCCGGAGGGCCTGGAGATGGTGCGCGCGGTGGTGGCCGGTGGAGCGGGCGGGCCGCAGGAGGTCGTGGACGCGGTGTTCACCGGGCTCGACCCGGCCGGCACCGACGACGTCACCGTGGTGGGTCTGGCTCTCGTCTGAGCCCGCGTCCGAGTCCGCGTCCGGGCCTCAGCCGAACGTGCCGCCGCGGACGAGGTAGCGGTAGGCCGGTGAGTCGGGGTGGAGGTGCTGGATGCGCAGCGGGCTCGCCGCGGTCCGGTCGAGCAGGCCCGGCAGGCTCGCGGCGCTGCCGAGCTCGATGCCGGTGAGCGCGGCGCCGGTCTCGCGGTTGTCCCGCTTGACGTACTCGAACAGCACGATGTCGTCGTCGGGACCGAGCACGTCGTCGAGGAAGCGGCGCAGCGCACCGGGCTCCTGGGGGAACTCGACGAGGAAGTAGTGCTTGAGCCCCTGGTGCACCAGCGAGCGCTCGACGACCTCGGCGTAGCGGCTGACGTCGTTGTTGCCGCCCGAGAGCAGGCAGACCACCGTCGAGCCCGGCTCGACCCGCACGGTGCCGCCGGTCAGCGCCGCGGTGGCCAGGGCCCCGGCGGGCTCGGCGATGATCCCGTCGACCTGGTACAGCTCGAGCATCTCGGTGCAGATCTGACCCTCGGGCACGGCCAGCACCTCGGCGTCGGAGTCGCGCACCAGCGGCAGGGTGACCGCCCCTGCCCGCCGGACGGCGGCGCCGTCGACGAACGTGTCGATCACCGACAGCTCGACCGGGTGCCCGGCGGCCAGCGCGGCGGCCATGCTGGCCGCGCCCGCGGGCTCCACACCGACCAGCCGGGTGCCGGGGCTGGCCTGCGCCAACCAGGTGCCGCACCCGGCCAGCAGCCCGCCGCCGCCCACCGGCAGGACGACGACGTCGGGCGTGCGGCCGCCGAGCTGCTCGAGCACCTCGACGGCGACGGTGGCCTGCCCGACGACGACCGGCCACGCGTCGAACGCGGGCACGAGCGTGGCGCCGGTCGTGGCAGCGTGCACGGCGGCCGCGGCCGCGGCGTCGTCGTAGGTGTCGCCGGTGACGACCAGCTCGACCGTGTCCCCGCCGAGCGCCCGGATGCGGGCGCGCTTCTGCCGCGGCGTCGTCCCGGGCACGAAGACCGCTCCCCGCACGCCGAGCGCCCGGCACGCGTACGCGACACCCTGGCCGTGGTTGCCGGCGCTGGCGCAGACGACGCCGGCGGCGCGGGCGGCGTCGTCGAGGCGGCTGATCGTGTTGTAGGCGCCGCGGACCTTGTAGGAGCGGCCGACCTGCAGGTCCTCGCGCTTGAGCCACACGTCGGCGCCGGTGAGGTCGGACAGCCGCTGGTTGCGCTGCAGCGGCGTGCGCTCGGCGACCCCGGCGAGCCGGTCGACGGCGTCGCGCACGTCGGCGGCGAAGTCGGTGGTCGGGTGGATCGTCCCGGCGGTGCTCACGGTGCTCCAGTCTCCCCGGGCGGCCAGGGGTGTTCCGCGGACGGTCGTGCTCTGCCCACAGTTGTGGGCAGAGCACGACCGTCCGCAGGACAGGTCGGTCAGGCGGTGAGCCGGCCGTCGTCGCCGACGGTCACCCGGCCCGCAGCGGTGACCCGCGCCAGCGCCTCGGCCAGCAGCGGGGCCAGCGACGGCGTGCGGCGGCGGTAGCCGAACACCTCGGCGGTGCGCAGGAGGAGCTCGTCCTGCGTCAGCGGCCCGCCGGCGCGGCACAGGGCTGCCATCGCGTTGCCGACCTCCGGCACCGGCACCTGCTCCAGCGGGCGCACGCCGCTCGCGGCCTGGCGGCGGAAGGCCGTCCAGGTCTCCCGGTCCAGCGCCTCGGGCCAGACGATCTCGCCGTCGACGGCGCCGTCGGGCAGCAGGGCCAGCAGCGCGTCGCGCCGGGCCTCGGTCACCCGGGTGAGCCCGAAGGCGCCGGCGGCCAGGCGCACCAGGCGGTCGCGGTGCACCGGCCCCTCCGCCTTGAGCCCGGCGGTCAGCACCCGCTTGACCAGGCGGGCGTTGCGCGGGTCGGCGAGGGCGTCGAGGACCTTGCGGTCACCGGCGGGCTTGGGCGCCCACGGGCGGAACCGCAGCTCGCCCTCCAGTCCGGCGGCAGCACGGCGCACCGGCACCGGCTCCTCCGCTGGCTCCCCGGCGGGGTCCTCGGCCGGGTCCTCGGCCAGGTCGGGGACGACGGTCAGCGGGACCGGCGTCACGGGCGTGGTCACCACCGGGGCGTCGACGGGCTGGTGCCGCGGCACTGGCAGCGCGGTGACGGCGGCCGACACCACCGACCGCAGCGTCGGCAGCCCCCGGGCAGCGGGCTCCTCGACGGTGTCCTCGACGAGCTCCGCGACCACGGGCTCGACGACCACGGGCTCGACGGCGACGGGGAGCTCGATGACGGGGAGCTCGGCGACGACGGCCGGAGCGAGGGCCGGGGGAGCATCCACCGGCGCGGTCACCGCGGCCACCGCCGCGGTCAGGCGGTCGAGCACGGCGTCGCGGTCGCGCAGCCACGAGGGCAGCCACACCCGCTCCACCACCGGCCAGCCGAGCATCCCGGAGAGCACCTCGACCAGCAGCCCGTCGCGGTCGCCGACGGTGCGCCGCCGCGCCCAGTCGGGCCCGTCGAGCAGCACGGCCATGACCGGCGTCCCCGGGTCGTCGGCGTGTGCCACGGACAGGTCGACGCGGAACCCCGAGAGGCCGACGTCGGTGCGCACCGCGAGCCCGCGGGAGCGCAGCGCCGCGGCGATCTCCTCGCGGTGCCGGTCGGGCACGGTCGACCGCCGCGCCTCGCGGGGCAGCGCGTCGGTGCCGAGCGCGGCCAGGTCGAGGTAGGCGCGCAGGTGCTTGATGCCCAGCGACGAGGTCTGCTCGGCCCGCAGCGCCGACGGGTCGAACGACGAGAAGACGACGACCTGACGGCGGGCGCGGGTGATCGCCACGTTGAGCCGGCGCTCGCCGCCCACCCGGTTGAGCGGGCCGAAGTTCAGCGGCAGCACGCCGCGGTCGTCGGCGCTGAAGCCGGTGGAGAACAGCACGACGTCGCGCTCGTCGCCCTGCACGTTCTCCAGGTTCTTGACGAACAGGCCCTCACCGTCGATGCGGTCCAGCGCCTCGGCCAGCCGCTCGTCGCCGGCGTCGCGCAGCAGCGACTCGATGGAGGCCCGCTGCTGGGCGTTGAAGGTGACCACGCCGATCGAGGGCACCGCGTCCGGGGAGGCGTCGAAGCGGCGGCGGACCTCCGCGACGACGGCCTTGGCCTCCAGCGGGTTGGTGCGCAGCAGCCGGCCGGCGCCGGAGCGGTGGAAGGTGCCCTGCACGCGCACCAGCGAGATGCCGCGGCCGTCGACGTCGGCCGAGGGACGCCCGTGCGTGGGCGCCGGGAACGACGACAGCCGGTTCTCGTAGTAGTGCGCGTTGCTGAAGGCGATCAGTGACTCGTCCTGGCTGCGGTAGTGCCACGACAGCCAGTGCCGCGGCACCCGGGCCTGCACGCACTCCGAGAGGATCGACTCCTCGTCCTCGACGGCGGTGCCGAGCAGCTCGGCGAGCTCGTCGTCGACGGCGGTGGCCGGCTCGGCGAACGACGTGGGCGGCATCTGCTCGCTGTCGCCGACCACCACGGCCGCCCTCGCCCGGCCCAGCGCGCCGACGGCGTCGGCCACGCGGATCTGCGAGGCCTCGTCGAACACGACCAGGTCGAACTGACCGGCCTTCGCGGGGAAGAAGCGCGCCACCGAGTCGGGGCTGACCAGGACGCACGGCATGACCGCGGTGACCAGGTCGCCGTACTGCGCCAGCAGCGCGCGCACGCTCATGCCCTTGCGGGAGCGGCCGAGCTCGCGCTGCAGGGCACCGAGGCGGCCGTCAGCGTCCTCGAGCTGGCGGCCGGCCAGCACCGAGGCGGGCAGCGCCGAGGTGAGGTGCCGGCGCACCGCCCGGGAGGCCGCGGTGAAGCGGGTGATCGCCCGGCTGTGCGCGGCCTCGTCGAAGCCGTCCAGGCCGGTGGCGGCGCGGCGCTCGGCGGAGGAGGCCGCGGCCAGGCCGTGCTCGAGGGCGCGCGACGCGTCCTCGGCCGGCAGCCGGCCGGACACCAGCTCGGCGCGGGCCTCGGTCAGCCCGGCCGCGCGCAGCGGCTCGAGGGTGTCGAGGAACTCCGCCCAGCGGCGCAGCGAGATCAGCCCGCCGTGCTCGACGCCGCGCTCGGGCCGGGTCAGCGCCCAGCGCAGCACCACGCCGTCGCCGCCGCACCAGGCGGCCAGCGCGGCCGGGGTGCTGCGGCAGACGGACAGCAGCTCGTCGAGCCCGTCGCGCAGCCGGGCGACGGCCGCCGCGGCGCCGGCGTCCGGCCCGGGCCCCGCGACGACGTAGCGGCGCAGCGCGACGGCGAACTCGCGCGCGCTGTCCACGACGGTGCCGGCGCGGCGCAGCCAGGCCACCTGCCCGTCGAGCAGCGCCGGGTGCAGCAGCGGGTTCCAGCCCTCGGGCACCGACAGGCCGGGGATGACCGAGGCGCGGGCGGCGAGGGCGGCGGCGGCGGTCTGCAGCCGCCACAGCGAGGCGGTGAGCTCCGGGAGGTCACGCAGCTTGACCGTTCCGCCCGGGCGCAGCACCGGCGCCAGCTGTGCGCGCACCGCGCGCAGCCCCTGCCGGCGGGTCCACCAGCGGGCGGCCTGCGCGGTCTGCGCGGCGACGTAGAGGTCGGCCAGGGGCAGCGCGAGCGCCTCCGGGGTCGCCAGCTCCAGTCCCGGGTGCACGGTCGAGGCGAAGGCCGCCACCTCGCCGAGCACCGTCGTCGTCGCGGTCGTCCAGCGCTCGGTGGGCACCTCGTCGAGGACGTCGAGGCCGACGGCGGGACCGGACAGCAGGTGCGCGAGGTCGTCGAGGTCGCCCGGGGTGCGCACCTCCCGCAGCGCCCGCGCGAGGTGCTCCTCGGCCGGCAGCGCGCGCATCGCGGTGTCGACCTCGGCGGTGACCCGCTGGGCGGCGGGCAGGTCCACCCGGGACGTGTCGACGAAGGCCCACGGGTGCCGCGGGGAGGGGCGGACCAGGTCGGCGACGTCGGGCAGCAGCGCCAGCGCCCGGCGCACCCCGGCCAGCGTCGCGGCAGGCGCGGCGGCGGCGAAGGGCTGCGGCACCGGCAGCTGCGGGACGTCGTCGCCGAGCGCGAGCTGCGCGGTCCGCGCCGAGTAGTAGGACAGGCCCGCGGCGTTCAGGGCGTGCAGCCGGTCGGTGTAGCGGGCCAGCGTCCGCCGGGCGGCGCGCAGGTCGTCGCCGTCGGCGGCCAGGCCCTGTTCGTCGACGGCGACCGCGTGGTCCAGCGCCGCGCGCACCCGCGCCCGCACCTCGGCGGCGCGGGCGCCGCGGTCGTGCAGGTCGAGGACGAACGGGCCCATGCCCACCGCCTCGAGCCGCCGGGCGACGACGTCGAGCGCGGCCCGCTTCTCGGCCACGAACAGCACGCGCTTGCCGTCGGCGACCGCGCGGGTGAGCAGGTTGGTGATGGTCTGCGACTTGCCGGTGCCGGGCGGGCCCTCGAGCACGAACGTGCGGCCGGCGACCCCCTCGGCCACCGCGCGCAGCTGCGAGGCGTCGGCCGGGACGGGGCAGCGGGCGGCCAGCTCGTCGAGGTCGACGTCGGCGACCGCAGCCGGCACCGGGTCGGCGAAGGACTCGGCCGGGGCGTGCACGAGGTGGTGCACCAGCGGGTTGGCGGTGAGCTCGGCCCAGTGCTCGTCGAGGTCCCGCCACAGCCGGTACTTGGCGAACTGCAGGACGGCGAGGTCGGCGGTGGCCTCGACGCGGAAGGGCAGCTCGGCGTCGGCCAGCGCCTGGCGCACCACGGTGAGTGCGGTGTCGACGTCGGTGCCCTCGCCGTCCGTGCCCGTCGTCATCAGGCCCGGGACGGTCAGGCCGTGCACCTGGCGCAGCTTCTCCAGCAGGCACCAGTTGGGGCTGACGGAGGCGGCGTCGTCGGCGGTGAGGCGGTAGGCGCCGGAGCGGCCGGCGGGGGAGAGGACGACGGGCAGCAGCACCAGCGGCGAGCGCAGCGGCCGGCCGTCGAGCTCCCAGGCGAGGCTGCCGATCGCGACGTAGAGGTTGTTGGCGCCGGTCTCCTCGCGGACGGTGCGGGCGCGGTGGGCGAGCCCCCGCAGCCGCGGCAGGTAGCCGCCCTCGGTGACGTCGGCGTGCACCGACCGGGAGTCGACCAGCGTCTCGCCGAGCAGCCCGACCGGCAGCTCGCGCGCCGAGCGCAGGCCGCGCTCGACCTGGACGGCGGCCAGCCGGTCGCTGGGCAGCAGGGTGACGGCGACGTCACCGGTGAGCTGGTCGGCGAGGGAGGCGAGGTAGGCGTCGGGGACGACCAGCGGCAGGCCGGCGCCCTCGGTGTAGTTGATCAGCCTGTTGCGCAGGCTCAGGTCGAGCAGGCTGTTCTTCCACTGCTGCACGCGCGGCGGCACGCCGGGGCGGCTGCCCGGGACCGGGGCGGCGTGCCGGCCGGCCGGGCGGGTCGCGGGGTCGGAGTCGGCGGGGTGGTACTCGATGACCTGCACCGAGCCGTCCGGGCCGCGGGTGCGGGCGGGCAGCGGCAGGATGCCGTCGCGCCGGGCGCGGTGGACGTCGGTCACGCCGACCACCCGCTCCAGCGCGCCGGGCAGCCACGCGTCGTAGGCGGCGCGGTGCAGCCGCTCGGCGTCGGGTTCCTCGGCGGCCCGGCTGGTGAGCAGCGTCGTCTCCACCAGCCGCACCAGGCCGAGGTCGACCAGGTCGACCAGCGGCGCGACGTCGGTGGTGGCCGCGCTCTCGGCGCTGCGCTCCTCGCGCCAGTAGCCGAGGAAGGAGTGCCCCTCCGCCACCCAGAGCAGCGGCCGGACCCCGGCGGCCTCCAGCGCGGCGGCCAGCACGACGACGGTGTCCAGGCAGGTGCCGACCCGGCCGTCGAGGACGTCGCCGGGGGTGCGCACCTTCTGGCCGATGTCGGCCCAGCCGGCCGGGGGCTCGCTGTAGCGGATGCCGCGGGCGCGCATGGCGTCGGCGATCGCCGCGACGATCTGGTCGACCCGCTCGGGACCGGCCTGGTAGCCCTGCACCGACGGGTCGTCGGTGCGCTCCTCGATCAGCGCGGCGGCCTCGGCCAGCAGCGCGGTCACCGCGGGGTGGTTGGGCAGGACGTGCGCGGCGAGCATCTCCAGCGCCAGCGGCACGGGGGTGGCCAGCCACTGGCTGGCGGCGAGCACCTGCACCGGCAGGGCGGTGCCGGCGACGTCCGCGCCGTCGACGGCGACGTCGATCTCGATCGAGCCGGGCCGCTGCTCCTCGATCTGCAGCATCGCGGCGGGGTCCATGACCAGGCCGACGTCGCTGAGCACGGTCGTGGCGCCGGCGTCGAGGTCGACCAGGAGCTCGACCGGGCTGCCGATGGGACCCTCGGCGTCCTGGACACCCAGGCGCACCGTGGCGCCGCGGACGGCCGCGCCGTGGTTGGTGAACGCCAGTCGCGACACCACCGGGACGCGGTTGTGCGCGAGGGCGTAGGAGAGCACCGGCGTGCCGGTGGCCGCGATCGCCACGGCCGCCCGGACACCGTCGTGCGGATGCGGGCGGGTGTCCGTGGTGCTCATGGCGACCTGTCTACCGGTCCGGACGGACCGGTCCGGTCATCCCGGTGGAGCGTCTGGGGCGGGTGTGACGGGAGCGCCGAGACGTTGCCGGGCGGGTCGGCGGAGGCGGGTCGCTGGCCGGAACGGGGGGCTCTGCTTGCGTACGTTCGGCCCGATGCGCACCGCTCCCGAGCCGCTCCTCGACGGACTCCTCGCCGACGGGCTGGACACCGAGCGGCTGCCCGTCCGGTCGCGGCACCGGGCCGCGCTGCCGGGGTTCCGCCGCCTGTGGGTGCTGGCAGCGCTCGCGCTGGTGCTGGCCGTCGGCGGCCTGGCGGTGCTGGTCGCGCCGGCGGTCCCCAGTCCCGGAGACGGCGCCGCGCCGGCCCTGCCGACCGCGGCGGGGACGACCGACCCGGTCGCGCGGCCGGCGTCCCCGGACCCGTCGACGCCGTCGTCGTCCCCGGCGGCTCCGTCGTCCCCGCTACCGGTGACCGTCGCGCCCGGGCCGGTGGCCGAGGTGCCGGTCGCCGTCCCGTCGGCGGCGCCCTCGCCGATCCCGCCGGCGGCCGCGCCGAGCCGGCCGGCGCCCGAGCCCGCACCGACGTGCGACGAGCGGCCCGGACGCGGACACGGCCGCGGCCACGGCGACCGGGAGCCGCGCTGCCCGTGACAGGCTGATCCGGTGCCGAGGCGGAGCGCGGGGGTGCTGCTGTACCGGCGCGGCGCCGGGGGAGCGGTCGAGGTCCTGCTCGGCCACATGGGCGGGCCGTTCTGGGCCCGCAAGGACGACGGCGCCTGGTCGGTGCCGAAGGGCGAGTACGGGGACGGCGAGGAGCCGCTCGCCATCGCGCACCGGGAGTTCGAGGAGGAGCTCGGCAGTCCCGTGCCGGCGTCCGACCTCGTCCCGCTCGGTGAGCTGCGGGCCGGCGCGAAGGTGCTGACCGTGTGGGCCGCCGAGGGCGATCTCGACGCGGCCGCCGCCGTCAGCAACACCTTCGAGCTCGAGTGGCCGCCGCGGTCGGGGCGGGTGCAGGAGTTCCCCGAGATCGACCGCGCCGCCTGGTTCGGCGTCGACGAGGCGCGGGGCAAGTTGGTGAAGGGCCAGGTCCCGTTCCTCGACCGGCTGGCCGCCCTCCTGGCCACCTGACCGCGGCGCGCCCCCCGCCCGGTGTCGACCTGCGGTCGTCCCAGGACTCCCGAGGCGACGGCGAGTCGACATCCGGCGGCGTGGAGGACGTGGGCTGGGGTTCGCCACCTGTTCCTCCAACGGTCGGGGGAACGCGGTGGGTCGATCGCGTGACGTCTCGTCCCACCGGCGCGCCGGATCTCGCGCTCCGCCGCCGGGGGTGTCACCCTCGGCGGCCACCGATCCCGGGAGGTCCCCGTGAGCACCGCGCACCGCTGTTCCGGTCAGCCCTGTGGCTGCACCCCCTCGTCCCGCCCCGTGGCGACGACGGTGGTGCGCCGCCGTCCGCGGTGGTCCGCGGGGCCCGCGCAGGTGACGGATCGCTGACGAGACGTCCCACGCGTCCCATCCGCAGCGGGAACGTGACACGCGGGTGACAGGGTCTGCCTCCCGAGTCCCTCCGGACTCCCGAGCGAGGAGACCCGCGTGCCGTGTGACACCTGCGCCGTCCAGACCCACCCGGGCCCGGTCTGTGCCCGCTGCGCCGCGCTGTCGCAGCTGACCCAGCCGGTGCTGCGGCTGGAGACCCGGCGCCGGCCGCCGGTGCCCCCGATGGCGCCGCGGGGCTGAGCGGCGGTCGCCGTGTCGGCCCGTCGAGGAGTCGACGGGTCGACACGGCGTGACCGACCTCACCGCTAGCAAAGCGCTTGCAGGAGTTAGCAGTCGGGACGGGCGGGGCACTCAGGAGAGGACAGGTCATCCCCGATCCCTGGAGTCTCCACCGTGACCGACACCACCCACGCCAAGATCGTCAACCAGCTCCGCGCGCTCGTGCTGCTCACCCAGACCGAGGAGCAGGTCGCCCGTACCCGCGTCTCCCAGGCCCGGACCGACGCCGTCCGCCGTGAGCTGACGCAGAACGCCGACAACGCCATGGAGCGCACCCGCCTCATCACCGCCGAGCTGCGCGAGCTCGGTGGCGTGCCCGACGTCGTGACCCCGGCCGTCGGCCGGCTGGCCGCCGTCCTCAAGGCCACCTTCGAGCAGGCCGAGCCCCTCGAGGAGGCCCTGCTGCAGGACCTCACCCTCGAGCACCAGCTGCTCGACCGCGCCACCTACCTCAAGGTCCTGGGCCAGGCGGCCGGGATCACCAAGGTCGAGCGCCTCGCCGAGGGCCTCATCCGGGCGCACGAGGCCACCGTCGAGTGGCTGACCGTCGTGCTGGCCGAGGAGGCGCTGGGCGGTCCCGCCGCGCTGCAGCCCACCCCGTTCCAGACGGTCGCCGGCGTCGCCGCGCGTGCCGCCAACGCCCCGTACCGCTTCGTCGCCAACCGGGTGAACGAGGCGCTGGACACCGCCCAGCAGCGCCGTCAGCGGGTCGGCGAGGAGATCGGCCAGGTCGCCGACCGCGCCGGCACCCTCACCGACGCCGTCCGGGAGACCCTCACCGTCGGCCGCAGCGCCGCCCTGCGCCGGGCCGAGCGCATCGCCCGCCGCGAGGGCAACCGCGAGGCCGCCGACACCGCGCGGGCCGCCCGCGAGGAGCTCGGTGACGTCTCCGCCGACGAGCTGCCGATCAAGGGCTTCGACTCGCTGTCGACGCCGGATGCCGCCAAGGCCGCCAAGGCCCTGCGCAAGCCGCACGACATCCGCGTGATCATCCGGTACGAGGAGACCCACAAGAACCGGTCGAGCGTCATCAGCGCCGCCCAGGTCGCCCTCGCCGAGGTGGCCAAGGAGGCCGTCGGCGTCGACAGCTGACGTCCGCCACTCTCCGGAGGGCCCGCACCCGCACCGGGTGCGGGCCCTCCGCGTTGCGGGGAGATCCCCGTCGCAACGGGTCGCCACCGTCGGACACCTCGGGGAAGGTGGACGAATGCAGATCACTCCCGAGACCCTGGAGCAGGAGTTCTCCCTCCAGACGGCCGCCACCCGCCTGGACTTCCTGAGCCGGCGGGACTCCGGGGCGACGACCCTCAACACCGTCGCCGACCGCGACGACGACGACTGGAGCTCGCTGCTCGACGGCGGCACCTCCCTCGACGTGCCCGAGTCCCTGGAGCTCCTCGCGCTCGGTGAGGTCATCGCCCGCAAGGCCCACGACAGCCAGCTGGTCGGTTTCCGCGCGGCCCTGCGCGGCGGCGCCAGCTGGGAGCAGATCGCCACCGCGCTCGACCTGACGCCGGACGAGGCGTGGGCCGCCTACCACCGCGCGATCGAGCGGCAGGAGCGCACGGCTGCTCTCGCACCCGACGAGGCCGCCTCGGCCCGCGAGCTCGCCGGCGCCCGCCCCGGCGCCTAGCTCCTCGATCCCCTCGGGCCCGGCCGCCGCGGCGGCCGGGCCCTCGCCGTCACCGGACCTCGACGCCCCGCCAGAAGGCGACCCGGTCGGTGATCTCCTTCGCCGCGTCCTTCGGCTCCGGGTAGTACCAGACGGCGTCGGGGTTGGTCTGCCCGTCGACCTCGAGCGAGAAGTAGGACGCCTCGCCCTTCCAGGGGCAGGTGGTGTGCTTCGACGACGGGCGCAGCACGTCCTCGCGCACCGACGCGCGCGGGAAGTAGGCGTTGCCCTCGACGGTGACGATGTCGTCGGACTCGGCGATGACGGTGCCGTTCCAGGTGGCTGTGGTCATGCCCCGATCGTCCTCTCCTGCGCCGCGGGCCGGGACATCCCGTTGTGTGCGATCCGGATGTGCGCCACAGGCGTAACGCCGGGGCGGCTGGGCATGTGTCGGAGGGGGCGCCCGACGCGCCGTCCACCCCGTCGACCCGAGGAGTCCCGCCATGTCCGAGGCCGCCCGTCCGCCCGACCCCGACGACGCTCGGCGGGGGATGCAGATGCGGCCCGAGCGCGGCCGCGCGGTGCTCCTCGGCACCTTCGCCGGCCTGATCGTCCTGGTCTTCGCGATCATCCTGCTGGTCAGCCAGTGCGCCCCCGAGGACGACGACGGGGACGACGACAACGCCGGCGGCGCCGGTCCGGCCGTGTCCGTGGTCGTCGACCCGCCCGGATCCGCCCTGCTCGCGACCTGACCCGCGAGGGGGAGGTCGCGCCGCGTCCTCCTGACCAGCACGGACGTCGTGTGTGAGGGTGCCCGCCGGACCGGATGCCGCCCTGGCACCGCTCGGAGCACCGAGGAGCACGACATGACCGACCCGGGACAGCCCGGCACCCAGCCGCCGGCCGGGGGCCCGCACCCCGGCCAGCCCGTTCCGCCGCAGGGCGCCCCGTACCCCGGCGGTGCTCCGTCGGGCGCCGGGCCGGCAGGGGCCACTCCGGCGGGCGCGTGGCAGCCGCCGGCGGGCGGTCACCCGCAGCCGGGTCAGCCCGGTGCCTGGGGTCCGCCCCAGCCCGGCTTCGGCCAGCCCCAGCCCGGGCAGCCCGCGTCCGGTCAGCCCGGCCCGTTCGGTCCCGGCCAGCCGGGTCAGCCCGGTCAGCCGGGCCCGTTCGGCGGCCCGGCCCCGGCGCCGGCCGGCAAGCCCGGCAAGGGCCGGAAGATCGGCAGCATCGTCGCGGCGGTCGCCGTCGCCGGCGGGATCGCCGCGTTCCGGCTCGCCGACTTCGGCGCCCCCGAGGTCGGCGACTGCATGAAGCAGGAGGGCGCCAGCTCGTACGACACCGTCGACTGCGACGACTCCGAGGCGACGCTGCGCGTCGTCGGCGTCGAGGGCGAGGAGGTGACGGAGTCGGAGTTCTACGACACCGACTACATCCCGTGCACCGAGTTCGAGAACGCCGTGCAGGCGGTCTGGCGCGGCGGGGACTCCGGCGACGGCACGGTCTACTGCGTCGAGCCGGTCTGACCTCGGCCCGTCCGAGGCACTCCGAGCGCCCCGCCGGCACCGCCGGTGGGGCGCTCGTGCGTTCCGGGGCGGCCTAGCGGTCGAGGAGGGCGAAGGTCGCGACGGCGTGCGCGAGGCCCCGGCCCTCCTGCTCGACGTCGGCCTCGCAGATGGTCAGGTGCTCGCCGCGGGTGCGCACCCGCCCGCGCACCTCGAGCCGGCCGGGCTTGCCCGGGCGCAGGTAGGTCACCGTGAGCTGGCTGGTGGCGGGCACCTCGCCCTCGCCGGTGGTGGTGCGCACGGCCTGCCCCATGACGGTGTCGACGAGGGTGGCGACGACGCCGCCGTGCAGGGTCCCCGCGGGGTTGAGGTGTTCGTCGCGGACCTCGAAGCCCAGCGTCGCCTCGCCGTCGCCGGTGTCCTCCACCGTCGCCCCGAGCCGTCCGGCGAACCCGCCGGGTGCCGCGTCGTCTGCCATGCGGCGGGCGGTACCCGCCCTCGCACTCCCCACGCCCAGGAAGCCCCACGGACGGCGGGACCGCGGCTATGGTCCGCCGCCGTGGCGACGCGGCGGAGGACCTGGATCTGGACGGCGGCAGCTGTCGTGGTGGTGGCGCTGGCCGCCGTCACGCTGATCTGGTTCCAGCCGCAGAAGCTGTTCTACGACGACCGGGTCGACGAGAGCCTCCCGACGGCCGCCGCGGGGGAGACCCCGGCCGCCGACGGCGGGGGAGCGGTGATCACCGTGGCGCCGCCGGAGCCGGTCGACCTCGCCGCCGGCACGTTCGTCTCCCGCGAGCACGAGACCTTCGGCACCGCGCGGGTGGTCCGGCTGCCCGACGGGCAGGTCGTCGTCCGGCTCGAGGGCTTCGAGACCTCCAACGGCCCGGCGCTCCACGTCTACCTGTCACAGAACCCGGCGACGGGCGAGGAGGCGGCCTTCGACGAGCAGTTCGTCGACCTCGGCCCGCTCAAGGGCAACGTCGGCGACCAGAACTACGTCGTGCCGGCCGGTGTCGACCCCACCGGGTACACCAGCGTCGTCATCTGGTGCGACCGTTTCGACGCCGCCTTCGGTGCCGCCGACCTCGGCCCCGCGACCATGGCGTGAGGGCTGAGGGCTGAGGGCTGTGGCCTGAGGGCTGTGGCCTGACGGCTCCTATGCCGGCTCGTGGCGCATCGGCACGTGCGGGATGCCGTCCTCCACGTAGCCGGGACCGCTGAGCCGGAAGCCGAAACGCTCGTACCAGCCCTGCAGGTGCGCCTGGGCGCCGAGCGTGACCGGCCACCCCTCGCACAGCCGGATGCCCTCCTCCACCAGCCGGGCGGCCAGTCCGCGCCCGCGGGCGGGCACGGCGGTGGCCACCCGGCCGATCGCCCGCGTCTCGCCGTCGTCGAGGACCCGGATGGTGGCGAGGACCTCGCCGTCCTCCTCGAACCACAGGTGCAGCGTCGCCGGCTCGGGATCGCGGCCGTCGAGCTCGGGATACGGGCACTGCTGCTCGACCACGAAGACGTCGACCCGCAGCCGGCACAGGGCGTAGACCTCGAACGGGGTCAGGTCGGCGAAGCGGGCGGTGCGCAGGGTCGGCTGGGCGGCGGGCACCGCACCGTTCTAGCCGACGTCAGATCCGCGTGCGGTAGCGGCGCATCGTCAGCGGGCCGACGACGGCGACCAGCGCGGCCGCCCACACCAGCACCAGGACGACGTCGGAGCCGGCGACCTCGCCGTGCACCAGTCCGCGCACCGCGCTCACCAGGTGGCTGACCGGGTTGACCCCGACGACGGCCTGCAGCCAGCCGGGCATCGTGGCCGGGTCGACGTAGATGTTGCTGCCGAAGGTCAGCGGCGTGATGACCAGCATGCTCCAGCCCATCACCGCGTTCGGCGTGCGCACCACGAGCGCCAGGAAGGTCCAGATCCAGCCGAGCGCGAAGGCGAAGACCAGCAGCAGCGCCACCGCGGCGAGCACGCCCGCCGGCCCGCCCTGCGGCCGGAACCCAGCACCAGGCCCAGCCCGAGCACCACGGCCGAGGCGAGGGTGAAACGGACGACGTCGCCGAGCAGCGCGCCGACCAGCGCGCTGGGCCGCCAGACCGGCAGCGAGCGGATGCGGTCGAAGACGCCCTTCTCGATGTCGGTGTTGAGTGCCACCCCGGTGTACATCGTGATCATGAGGATGCTCTGCACGAGGATGCCCGGCAGGAAGAACTGCAGGTAGCGGTCCACCGAGCCGGCCAGGGCGCCGCCGAACAGGTACGTGAAGATCAGCGTGAGCATCACCGGGAAGACGGTGACGTCGAACAGCTGCTCGGGGACGTACTTGATCCTCAGCAGCGTCCGCCAGCCGAAGGTCGCCGACGCGGCGAGCGGTCCCTGCGGCGTCGGGCGGTCGGCCGACCCGAGGGCCGCGAGGACCGCGTCGGTGTCCGGTGCGGCGGCCTCGGTGGTGGCGGGCGCGGTCGAGGTGGCGGTCATCGCGGGTCCTCCGGAGCGGGCGTGCCGGTGCTGTCGGCGGGCCGGCCGGTCAGGGCGAGGAAGACCTCGTCGAGGCTCGGCTGCCCGAGGGCGAACTGGGCCAGCGGGATGCCGGCGGTCTCCAGCGCGGTGAGCGCCCGGGCCGCGGGCGCGCCGTCCTGCACCGCGGCGGTGAGGGCCGCGGGGTCACCGTCCTCGGTCACCGGGACGGCGAGGACCCGCTCGAGCAGCTCCCGGGCGGCGCCGCGGTGGCCGGGGTCGGCCACGCGCACGTGCAGCGTGCCCGACCCCACCGACGCCTTGAGCCGGCCGGGCGTGCCCTCGGCGATCACCCGGCCGGCGTCGATGACGGAGATGCGGTCGGCGAGCTGGTCGGCCTCGTCGAGGTACTGGGTGGTGAGCAGGACCGTCGTCCCGCCGCGGACGAGCGCGCGGATGACGTCCCACACCTGGTTGCGGCTGCGCGGGTCCAGGCCGGTGGTGGGCTCGTCGAGGAAGATCAGGTCGGGCCGGACGACGATGCTCGCGGCGATGTCGATGCGCCGCCGCATGCCGCCGGAGTAATTCCTGACCTGCTTGCCGGCCGCCTCGGTGAGGCCGAAGGCGGCCAGCAGCTGGTCGGTGCGCTGGCGGGCGGCGGCCCGGGAGTAGCCGAGCAGCCGGGCGAGCAGGAGCAGGTTCTCCGCGCCGCTGAGCATCTCGTCCAGGGAGGCGAACTGGCCGGTCAGGCTGACCCGCGCGCGGACGGCGGCGGCGTCGGTGACGACGTCGTGGCCGAAGACCCGCGCCGACCCGCCGTCGGGCGGCAGCAGGGTGGCCAGCATGCGGATCGTCGTCGTCTTGCCCGCGCCGTTGGGGCCGAGGAAGCCGTGCACGCCGCCCCGCGGGATCCTCAGGTCGACGCCGGCCACGGCGGTCGTGCCGCCGAAGCGCTTGACCAGGCCCACGGCCTCGATCGCCAGGACCTCGCTGTCGCCGCCGGGCGTCCGTCCACCGGCCGGCGCCGCATCTCCGACGTACGCCGTCACGTGCCCCACCCCCTGCCTCCCGAGTCGGGGGCCCGCACGGTGCCGCACGGGTCCGACAGACCGGACCGGCCGGGGGGCGGGGACTCATCGGCGCCCGCGCCGCCACGCGTCTGTTTAGGTGTGCCTACCCTGGGCTGCCAGGACAGTCGTCGACGTCTCTTGGAGGACCCGTGACCAGGCCCGCCCGGGTGAGCGCTGCCGCTCTCACCGCCGTCTGCCTCGCCGGTGCGCTGGCCGGCTGTGGGAGCGCGGGGGCCTTCGACGCCGACACGCTCACCGTCTACAGCGCCCAGCACGAGAGCCTCGTGCGCACGATGCTCGAGGGATTCACCGAGGAGACCGGCATCGAGGTGGAGTTCCGCGACGGCAACGACGCCGAGCTCGCCAACCAGATCGTGCAGGAGGGCGAGGCCTCACCGGCCGACGTCTTCCTCACCGAGAACAGCCCGTCGATCGCCGTGCTCGACCGGGAGGGGCTGCTGGCGCCGCTGGACCGGGCGACGCTCGACCAGGTCAGCGAGCAGTTCCGGCCGTCGTCGGGCACCTGGACCGGGTTCGCCGCCCGGTCCACCGTGCTCGTCTACGACCCGACCGCGCTGGCCGAGGACGAGCTGCCGGCCTCGATCCTGGAGCTTGCCGACCCGGCGTGGGAAGGCCGCATCGGCATCGCCGCCGGCGGGGCGGACTTCCAGGCGATCGTCGCCGCGGTCCTGGCGCTGCAGGGCGAGGAGGCCACCCGGGCGTGGCTGGAGGGCCTGGAGCGCAACGCCGGCGTCTACCAGAGCAACAGCGCGGTCATGGTGGCCGCCGACGAGGGCGAGATCGACGCCGGCGTCATGTACCACTACTACTGGTACCGCGACCAGGCCGAGGGCGGCCTCAAGGGCGACGACGCGCGGCTGCACTTCTTCGGCGGACAGGACGCGGGCGCCTTCCTCAGCGTCTCCGGCGCCGGCGTCCTCGCGTCCTCCGACCAGCCCGAGGACGCGCAGCGGCTGGTCGCCTGGCTGACCGGACGCGAGGCGCAGGAGCAGCTGGCCGAGAGCACGGCGCTGGAGTACGCGGTCGGCACGGGCGTCGCCTCGGCCGAGGCGCTGCCCCCGCTGGACGGCCTGGGCGCGCCGGCCGTCGACCCCGGCTCCCTCGACCAGGACCGGGTCACCGAGCTCATGCAGGAGGTGGGACTGCTCTGAGCCTCGTCCCGCCCTCCGCTCCCCCCGGTCCCGCGACCCCGGCTGCGCCGGCGTCGCGGGGTCGGCGCGCGCCCGCGGTGCGCCGCTCGCCGGTGACGGTCCTGCTGGCCGTCGCCGTGGCGGCACTCGCGCTGCTGCCCCTGGCGCACATCGTGGTGGCCGCGGTCGACGTCGGCTGGAGCGGGGTCGCGGAGCTGGTGTTCCGGCGGCGGGTGGCCGACCTCCTGGGCAACACCCTCCGGCTGGTGGCCGGTGCCGTCGCCGTGTGCACGGTGCTCGGCGTGGGCGCGGCCTGGCTCGTGGAGCGCACGGCCCTGCCCGGCCGCCGGGTGTGGCACGTGCTGCTCGTCGCGCCCCTGGCCCTGCCGGCCTTCGTCAGCAGCTCGGCGTGGATCTCCCTGCTGCCCGGGCTGGACACCTACGGCGGCGCCCTCCTCGTGGTGTCGCTGGCCTACGCGCCGTTCGTCTACCTGCCCGCGGTCGCCGCCTTCCGCGGCCTGGACCCGGCGCTGGAGGAGACCGCCCGGGGCCTGGGCCTGTCCAGCTGGGCGGTCTTCCGGCGGGTGCAGCTGCCCCAGCTCCGGGTGGCCGTGCTCGGCGGGGCCCTGCTGGTCGCGCTGCACGTGCTCGCCGAGTTCGGCGCCCTGGCGATGCTGCGCTACCCGACCTTCACCACGGCCGTCTACGACCAGTACCGGGCCACGTTCAACGGCCCGGCCGCCACCATGCTGGCCGGGGTCCTCGTGCTGCTGTGCCTCGTGCTGCTCCTGGCCGAGATCCGGCTGCGCGGTGCCCGCGGCTACGCCCGCACCGGGGCCGGTGCCGCCCGGTCGCCGCGCCCGGTCCGCCTCGGGCTGCTCACCGGTCCCGCCCTGGTGGCCCTGGCGACGGTGGTCGGGCTGTCGCTGCTGGTGCCGCTCGCCGCGCTGGTGTCCTGGTTCGCGACCGGCACCTCGGCGCGGGTCGACTGGGCGGCCCTGGCCACCACCACCGGGACGACGCTCGCCCTCGCCGCCGGGGCCGCGGCGGTCACCACCGCGCTGGCCCTGCCGACGGGCTGGCTCGCCGTCCGCCGCCGGGGACCGCTGGCCACCCTGCTGGAGCGCACCACCTACCTGGGCAGCGCGGTGCCGGCGATCGTCGTGGCCCTCGCGCTCGTGACGGTCAGCATCCGGCTGCTGCCGGGCCTCTACCAGACGGTCCCGGTGCTCCTGGCCGCCTACGCCGTCCTCTTCCTGCCCCGGGCGATCGTCACGGTGCGCGCGGCGGTCGAGCAGTCGCCCCCGGTGCACGACGACGTCGCGGCCTCCCTCGGCGTCTCGTCGCCGGCCCGGCTGTGGCGGGTGACCCTGCCACTGCTGGCCCCCGGGATCGGGGCGGGGGCGGCGCTGGTGTTCCTGGCGGTGGTCACCGAGCTCACCGCCACGCTGCTGCTCGCACCCACCGGCACCGAGACCCTGGCGACGGCGTTCTGGTCGGCCAGCAGCGCCCTGGAGTACGGCGCCGCCGCGCCCTACGCCGTCGTCATGGTCCTGCTCTCGGCACCGGCCACGGTGCTCCTCTCCCGCGATCCCTCCTCCCGTGACGTCCGACGAGGTCTGACCACATGAGCGCGCTGACCGTCACCGGCCTGGCCAGGTCCTACGGCCGCACCCCGGTGCTCACCGGGGTGGACCTGCACGTCCCCACCGGGACGACGACCGCGCTGCTGGGTCCCTCCGGCTGCGGGAAGACGACGCTGCTGCGCATCGTGGCCGGCTTCGACGACCCCGACGCCGGCACGGTCGAGCTGGGCGGCCGGGTGGTGGCCGGCGCCGGCCGCGGGGTGCCCGCCCGGCGGCGCGGCATCGGGTTCGTGCCGCAGGAGGGCGGGCTGTTCCCGCACCTGAGCGTGGCCGGCAACGTCGCCTTCGGGCTGCCCCGCCGGCTGCGCCGGGACCGAGCGCGGATCGCCGGGCTGCTCGCCCTGGTGGGCCTCGACGCCGCGCTCGCCGACCGCGCGCCGCACCAGCTCTCCGGCGGCCAGCAGCAGCGGGTCGCGCTGGCGCGTGCGCTGGCACCCGAGCCGTCGCTGGTGCTGCTCGACGAGCCGTTCTCCTCCCTCGACGCCGCGCTGCGGGAGGACACCCGCCGCGCCGTCGTGGACGCGCTGCGGACCACGGGCGCGACCGCCGTGCTCGTCACCCACGACCAGGCCGAGGCGCTGTCGACCGCCGACCAGGTGGCGGTCATGAGGAGCGGCGCCCTCGCCCAGCTCGCCGACCCGCGGACGCTCTACCGCGAGCCCCGCGACCTGGACGTGGCGGCCTTCGTCGGGGAGGCCGTGGTCCTCGACGGGGTGGCCACCGGCGGCCGCGTGGCCTCCGAGCTGGGGGAGCTGGCCCTGGGCCGGCCCTGTCCGGACGGCCCCGTCCGGGTGCTGCTGCGCCCCGAGCAGCTGCGGCTGGCGGGCGGTCCCGGGGTCCCCGCGCGCGTGTGCGGGGTGGACTTCTACGGACACGACGCGCGGATCGAGCTGCAGCTGTCCTCGGGGCTGCGGGTCAGCGCGCGGGCCGAGGGCGCTGACCTGCCGGTTCCCGGGTCCGACGTGACCGTCGCCGTCCAGGGCGCGGCGGTGCCGTTCCCGGCCGCCCCGGCGGTGGGCCGTCCGGAGGTCCCGGCACCCGCCTGACGCCGCGACGGCCCGGGGACACCTGGACGCAGGCGGTGGGTTAGGTGTGCCTAAGCTCACGACCCGTGGACCTCCTCCTCTTCACCGTGGACCCCGCCTGGGGACGCGACGTGGTCGCGGCCGGCGCGGCCGGGATCGTCGTCGACTGGGAACGCCGCGGGAAGCACCGCCGGCAGGCCGGCGAGGGCACCCAGATCAACGCCGACACCCTCGAGGACCTCGTCCGCATGCGGGCGGCCACCGACGGCCGGCTGCTGTGCCGGGTCAACGCCGCCGGCCCGTGGACCGCGCGGGAGGTGGCCGACGCCGTCGCGGCGGGGGCCGACGAGGTCCTGCTGCCGATGGTGCGCACGGCCGAGGAGGTCGACCGCGCGCTGGACCTGGTCGCCGGCCGCTGCGGGCTGGGCATCCTCGTGGAGACGCAGGACGCCGTCGACCGGGTCGCCGACCTCGCCCGGCGGCCGCTGTCGCGGATCTACGTCGGGCTCAACGACCTGCGCATCGACCGGCGGTCGCAGGAGCTGTTCCGGCCCCTCGTCGACGGGACCGTCGACGCCGTCCGCGCCGCCGTCGGGATGCCCTTCGGCGTCGGCGGGCTGACCCTGCCCGGCGGCGGGTTCCCCGTGCCCGGGATGCTGCTGGCCGCGGAGCTGGTCCGGTTGCGCACCGACTTCACCTTCCTCCGCCGCTCGTTCACCGCGGACATGGCCGGGCGCGACCCTGCCGTCGAGGTGCCGCGGCTGCTCGCGGCGCTGGCCGACCTGTCCGGCGCCGACGCGGGGACCGCGGCGCAGCGGCGGGCGGGGTTCGTGGCGGCGGTCGAGGGTGCCGCGGCCGTCGACCGGCTCCGGGTCGCCCAGCCGGCGTGAGCGGCCGGGCGCTGGTCACCGGCGCCGGCGGATTCGTCGGCGGTCACCTGGTGGCGCGGCTGCGGGCCGACGGCTGGGACGTCACCGGGCTGACCCGCGCCGACGTCGACCTCGCCGACCCGGTCGCCGCCGCGGCCGCGGTGCGGGCCGCCGACCCCGACGTCGTCTTCTCCCTGGCGGCCGGCCGCGCGAAGGCGACCCCCGCCGAGCGCGCCGCCACGGTGGCGGTCAACACCAGTCCGTGGCTGGTCGACGCCCTGCCCGGGCGCTGCCGCGCGGTCGTCCGCCTCGGCTCGTCCACCGAGTACGCCGCGGGGCAGCGACCGCTGGACGAGGACGCCCCCCTGCGCCCCCGCGGCTTCTTCGGCGCCACCAAGGCGGCCGGGTCCCTGCTGCTGCAGGCGTCCGCCGCCGAGCGGGGCGTGCGGGCCACGGTGCTGCGCGCGTTCCAGGTGTACGGGCCCGGCGACCACCCGACCCGGCTGGTCCCGGTCGTGCTCGCCGCCGCGCGCACCGGCGCGACGGTGCCCCTCCCGGCCGGGGTCAGCCGGCGGGACTGGGTGTGGGTCGGGGACGTCGTCGACGCCTGCGTGCGGGCCGCGCTCGCCGACGACCTCCCCTCCGGCGCCGTGCTCAACGTCGGCACCGGCGTGCAGACCGGGGTGGCCGAGCTCGTCGCCGTCGCCGAACGGGTCACCGGCCGGCCGATCGGCACCGCGCCCGGTGCCCACCCGGGCCGGCACTGGGACACCGCGGACTGGGTGTGCGACCCCCGCGCGGCGCGTGCACTGCTCGGGTGGGAGCCGACGGTCGACCTCGAGGAGGGGCTGGCGCGCACGTGGGAGGCGGGGTGAGCGGTCCCCGCGTGGCCGTCGTCGTCCCCGTGTACGGCAACCAGGCGACGCTGCGGCCGCTGGCGGCGCGGCTGGCGGCGGCGCTCGCGGGCCGGGACTGGCGGCTGCGGATGGTGGTCGACGCCTCGCCCGACGGCAGCCTCGCGGTCGCGCGGGAGCTCGCGGCGGCCGATCCGCGGGTGGCCGTCACCGCCCTGGAGGTCAACGTCGGCCAGCACCGGGCGCTGGCCACCGGGCTGCAGGCCGAGGACGCCGACGTCTGGGTGTGCCTGGACGCCGACCTGCAGGACCCGCCGGAGGCGGTGCCGGCCCTGCTCGACCGGCTGGCCCGGGGCGACGTCGGCGCGGTCTTCGCCGGCCGCCGGGGGCGCTACGAGTCGCCGGTGCGGCGGGTGACCGGCGAGGTGCACCGGCGGGTGGCCGCCCGGCTGACCGGCCTGCCGCCCGACGCCGGCGCCTTCCTCGCCCTCGGGCCCGCGGTGCGCGACGCCGTCGTGGCGGCGGTGCTGGCCGGGTCCGCGCCCAGCGTCGTGCTCGCGGCCGGCCTGACCGGCACCCCGCTGGCCAGCGTGCCGGTCGCGCGGGACCGCCGGCCCGAGGGGGTCTCCGCGTGGACCGGCCGCGCCCGGCTGCGGCAGTCGCTGCGGTCGCTGGCCTGGGCGGTGACGCGCCGGGTCAGCCGGTCCAGAGCTGGACGACCAGGTCGGTCTTCGACGCCGGGAGCTCCCAGGTCCGGGTGAGGGACAGGCCGGCGCCGGTGAGGACGGCGTCGTCGTCGGTGGGCACCGGCTGCCCGTCGATCAGGCGCCGGACCAGCCAGACGCGGTCGGCGTCGGCGGGGGCGTCGTCGGGCGGCAGGACCACGTCGGGACGCAGCCGGGGTCCCTCGGTGCGGACGAAGTGGTCGAGCCCGAGCGCCGCGCGCTGGTCGGCCGCCACCACCGGCTCACCGGGGCGCTGCTCCTCCAGCAGGAGGGCGACGACGTCGTCGGAGCGCTCCCGCGGCTCCCGGACGGCCAGCGGCGCGCTCGCCACGAGGGACAGGCCGACCAGTGCGGCGGCCACCGGCGTCCGCGCGCCGCGGGGCAGCGCGGTCACTCCGGCCGCGGCCAGGACGCCGAGCCCGAGCAGCCCGGCCAGCAGGTAGCGGGGCAGGTACACCGGCCGGACGGTCTCGGCGGCCAGCAGGAGGAGCATCGGCACGAGCACCCAGCAGACGCCGACCACCCGCATCCCGGCACCGCGCAGTGCGCCGACCACGGCGAGGCCGACGGTCAGGTAGAGCAGGGGAGTGCGGCCCCCGGCCCACGCCTCGACGGCGAGGTCGGCCAGGGTGCCGCCGGTGTCCCGCAGGTGCTCGGCGTTGCGCGCGCCGGTGCCGTTGAGCAGATTGACCCCGATCAGGCCCCCGACCGGCAGGGCGGCCAGCGCGCCGACGACGGCCACCCGGACGGCCGCGCGGCCGCGGAGCAGCAGCGCCGCGACGACGAAGGCGGCCAGCACCGTGACGGCGTACCAGTGCATCAGGCCCATCGCCGCGCCCGCGAGGCCGAACAGCGGCAGCCCGCGCCCGTCCTGCAGCCACCGGGCCAGGCCCAGCAGTGCCCCGCCGGTGGCCAGGACGGCGAGCCCGTAGCTGCGGGCCTCCACGGCCTGCTCGAGCAGCAGCGGGGCGGTGGCGGGGACGAGGCCGGCCAGGACGCCGGCCGCCCGGCCCGCCAGCCGGGTGACCGCGCGCGTGACGAGCGCCAGGCCACCGGCGGTGGCCAGCACCGACAGCACCCGCAGGGACGTGTCGCCCCCCAGGCCGGGCAGCGAGACCCACAGGTGGGCGACGAGGTAGTAGGGCGCGTTGTACGAGGGCGGGACGTCGGCGAGGTAGTCGGTGACGCCCTCACCGGTGGTGATCGCACGCGTGATGTCGGCGAGCGGGCGGCGGGCGACCTCGGCGGAGAACGCCTCGTCGAACCAGAGCCCGTGACCCGGGGAGAGCAGCACCGCGCAGAGCAGCACCAGCCCTGCCGGGGGGACCAGCTCGACGGGGGACCAGCGCTGCGTCGTGGTGTGGGGCGCGGGCGTCTCCGCCGTCCGGTCCGCCGTCGCGCTCACGGGCACGAAGGGTAGGCGTACCTGACCCGGTGCCGACGTGTCGGTGGGGAGGCGCAGCATGGCGGCGTGCACGGGAGGGCGGACCCGACGGCGGGGCCGGGCCCCGCGCCGGCGCCGTCGTCGGAGGTCGTGGCGGCGCGCTTCCGGCGGCAGGGCCGGCACGACACCCGGCCCGAGATGGCCGTGCGGCGGCGGCTGCACGCCCGCGGCGTCCGCTACCGCGTGGACGTGCGGCCCTGCCGCGAGACGCGGGCCCGCGGCGACCTCGTGTGGAAGGGCCGGCGGCTGGTCGTGTTCCTCGACGGGTGCTTTGGCACGGCTGCCCGGAGTGCGGGCACCTGCCGAAGACGAACGGTGCGTGGTGGGCGGCGAAGCTGGCGGCCAACGCCGCGCGCGACCGCCGGGCCGACGCCGTCCTCACCGGGCTGGGGTGGCGGGTGCTGCGCTTCTGGGAGCACGAGGACCCCGACGGCGTCGCTGACGCCGTCTGCGCCGCCCTCGACCGCTGACCCCGGCCGAGGAGGGGCCCTCGCGCGTTTCCTGATCACGCATCCGTGCTGGTCGGGGGCTGGGTTTGTCGTACCCCGCCTCTAGGTTGCAGGTGTGTCGGGGGGGCGGGATGGGGTCGGTGGACGAGGCGCCGCCGGCTGCCCCGCGGCTGGACGAGGCGTTGGCGGTCGGGTCGTGGTCGGTCGAGCAGAAGGCCACGGAGTTGGAGCGGCTGCAGGCGCACCGGTCGGCGATCGCGGCGTTCGAGTGCCGGCTGATCGCCGAGCTGGCCGGGGACCGCGCCGACTTCTTCGCCACCGCCGCCGAACGCAGGGGAGGTGAGCAGTCGGCGTCGTGTTCGGAAGACGGGCTCGCCGGGGTCGGCGAGTTCTTCGTCGACGAGCTCGCCCAGGTCCTGCGCTGCTCGGTCACCGAGGCCTCCGTCCGCGCGGAACTGGCGCTGCTGCTGACCCGTCACCTGCCGGCCACCTGGGCGGCGTCGGCCGAGGGGCGCATCGACTGGCCGCGGGCGCGGGCGGTCGCCGCAGAGCTGTCCGAGCCGGTGCGCCGCGGCGACCGGACGGCGGTGGTCGCAGCGGTCGAGGCCCTCGTGCTGCCCCGGGCGATGGACCTGGGTGTTCAGGCGCTGCGCGCGGCGGTGCGCCGCGCGCTGACCCGCCTGGACGAGGGTGCGGCCGAACGCCGCCGCCGTGAAGCCCGTCAGTGCGCCGATGTGCGCGTGCGCCCGATTGGCGACGGGATGTCGGAACTGGTGGCCCTGCTGCCGCACGAGAAGGCCGTCGTCATCCGGGACGCCGCCGACGCCCACGCGAGGATGGCCAAGGAGACCGGCGATCCCCGCCCGATCGGCGTCATCCGTGCGGAGGTCCTCACCGACCTGGTACTGCGCCCCTGGGACGATTCCCGCCCGCCGGTCACCGCCCACCTGACCGTGCACGCTCCACTACTGGCGCTCGAGGGCCGCGCCGGCGGAGAGCCGGCCGAAATCGACGGCCAGCCGATCACCGCCGCTCACCTGCGCGACCTCCTCGAGCGCTTCGACTCGCTGTGCCCCGGCGGGCTGCGGGCACGGCCGGTGGCAGCGTCGACGTCGCCCTCACCGACCCCGTCAGCGGCCGGCTGCGCGCGGTCGTGCCCATGAGGGAACTCCGCCTCCTCGCACGACACGGCTGCCCCGACCATCCCTCGGACAGGTGCGAGTGCCCGGTGCTGGACCGACCGGCGGCCACCGATGACTACCGGCCCGGGCGCGCGCTACACCGGTTCGTCACCACCCGCGATCGCACCTGCCGCATGCCCGGCTGCCGCGTCCGGGCCGGGCACGCCGACCTCGACCACGTCCTGCCGCACCCCGAGGGCGCCACCGACTGCACCAACCTGTGTTGCCTGTGCCGCCGGCACCACCGCCTCAAGACCCACGCCCGCGGGTGGCGCTTCGACATGGACCGCGATGGCGTCCTCACCGTGACCACACCCACCGGCATCACCCGGGTGACGAGACCGCCGGGCCTCCGCGAGCCGTCGACGGAGACGCCGCCGTTCTGATCCGCGTGGAACGCCGTCAGCCGTCGGTGCGGGCACCGCGGGCGCGCTGCAGGGCCGGGCTGCCGATCCACAGCCAGCCGAGCAGCGCCGCGACGACGCCGCCGGTGACCAGCGCCTGGGGGAGGGCGAAGAGGAAGTCGACCACCAGCACCACCGCGGCGACGATCGCGACGGCCAGCACGCACAGGCCCAGGAAGGCGAGGCGGTTGCTGCGCCGCAGCAGGTCCTCCTTGTCGTGCTGCCGGAACAGCGCACGGTGCTGGGCGGCCGGGGCGATGAGCAGAGCGGTGGCGGCGACCGCGGCGACGAGGGTCACGAAGTACACGTCGCGCTGGAAGTCGGTGGCCCGCTCCGTCGCCTGCTGGAACGGCACCACCAGCAGGAACGCGAAGAGGAACTGCACGCCCGGCAGCGCGACCCGCAGCTCGTTGAGCAGCTCCATGAGCTCCCGGTCGACCCGCTCGGCGTGGGACTCGTCCCGGCCGTCGGCTCCGCGCCGGTCCTCCCCGGTGTCCCGGTCCCGGGTCGCAGCAACCGGCTGCGCGCCCCGTCGTGCCCGCTGAGCAGAGCCCGTCGTCGTCATGCCCGTGGTCGTCATGTCCGTGGTGCTCCCTCCGGATGCCGGCCTCCCCCGGGGCCCCGCGACCCCGGCCGTTCCGCGGCCGTATACCCGCCGGCCACCTGGTGATCACCTGGGAACGGCCCGGTGCCGGGTAGGGGACTGCCATGTCGATGTGGGAAGCGATGACGCCGAACAGCCACCGCCCGGACGACGAGATCGCCGCCGCGGACCCCGGTGCGGGCGCGCCACCGCCGGCCGAGGGCTTCGGCGTCGGCGGCGAGGAGCCGGACCGGCCCGAGCAGACCGGCGGGTCGCCGGCCGGTGCTGACGCGTCCCCGCCCGGTGCCGACGGCCAGGACACCGTCTTCCGGACGCCGGACCCCGCCGACGTCCGGCGCGAGCCCGGCGCCTGAGGACGGCTAGATCAGCGGGCTGGGCGCCGACGCGGGGCCCTCGTCGGGCTGGTCGGCCTCGCGCAGGTCGTGGGCGGCGCGCACCCGGGCGGCGGGGTAGACGTCGACGGCGCCGTCGGCACCCTCGAGGTAGCACCAGCCGTCGGCGAACAGGACGTGGCAGTCCTCGTACACCTCGCGCGCCGTCGGGAGGCCGCCGGGCTCGGCGATCTCGATGCGGCCGGCTCTGTGCCACTGCCCGGGCCTGATCCTGCGGAAGTCCATGGCGGCCACCGTGGCACCGGCTGCACGTCCCCGGCCAGTCCACGGCGTCCCGGACCGTCGGGTGTCTCGTACCGTCGGCGGCGTGGACCTGACCGTTCTGCCGCAGCGGACCGCCGACGAACTCGACGCCATGCGCGCCGCCGGGCGCGTGGTGGCGCAGACGCTGGCGGCGGTCCGGGCGGCGGCGGCCCCCGGGGTGAAGCTGCGCGAGCTCGACGACCTCGCCAAGACCACGATGTACGAGGCGGGCGCGACGTCGTCGTTCCTGGGCTACAAGCCGTCGTGGGCGCCGACGGCCTACAACGGCGTGCTCTGCCTGTCGCCCAACGAGGTCGTCGTGCACGGCCGGCCCAGCGGCCAGCGGCTCAAGGACGGCGACCTGCTCAGCGTGGACTGCGGCGCGGTCGTCGACGGCTGGAACGGCGACGCGGCGTTCTCCGTCCTGGTGGGGGAGCGCACCTCCGACGAGGACGCCCGGCTGGTCAGGGCGACCGAGGAGGCCCTCGCCGCGGGCATCGCCGCCGCGGTGCCGGGCGCGACGCTGCTCGACGTCGCCCGGGCCGTCGACGCCGTCGCCCGCCGGTACGGCTACGCGCACCTGCCCGACCACGGCGGGCACGGCATCGGCCGGTCGATGCACGAGCCGCCGTTCGTGCCCAACCAGCCGCTCGCCGGGCTGGACCGCGTGCGCCTGCACGCCGGGAGCACGCTGGCGATCGAGCCGATGCTGCTGGCCGGCGGCGGGCGCTACCGGCACAAGAAGGACGGCTGGGCGGTGGTCACCGCCGACGGCCGCCGCGCCGCGCACGTGGAGCACACCGTGGCGGTCACCGACGACGGCCCGGTCGTCCTCACCGCCGCCTGAGCCCGCTCACCTGCGCCGGTGCCGGGTCACCGCCCGGCGGAACGCCCGCCGCTGCGCCCCGGCCAGCGGCGGCGGCGCCCACGTCGCCGACGGCGGGTGCAGCGCGGTCCCCAGCTCCACCCGCAGCAGGTCCATCGCGTCGAGCAGGCTCCCGTGCTGCGACCAGGCGGCCGCGTCGGCGCGGGGGTCGACGAGGAGTGCGTCGGCCAGCCGGCCGCGCAGCTCGAGCAGCGTCCCCACGCGGGTGGCGTCGACGTCGGCCGGCGACACGGTGCCGACGGCCACCGCTCCGGCGTCGCGGAGAGTCGCCGCGACGGCGCGCAGGACGTCGGCCAGCGCGGCCCGCGCGGGCAGCGACCAGGCCTCGCCGGCGTCGTCCTCGGGCACGAAGTAGGTGCGGTCCAGCAGCACCCGGGCGACGTTGCGCAGGGAGACGTGGACGCGCTCGAGCGCGGTGAGCGTGTTGCGCAGCCGGGGCTGGGCGTCGCGGGCCGCCCTCCCGCGCGGGTTGAGGCGGGCGCTCTCCTCGGTGCGGGCGAGGTGGCGGTCGGCCCGGGCCACCTCCGTCCCGAGCCCGCGGGCGCGGTCGAGCAGGGCGTCGGTGAGGCGGCGTGACCACGGCCCTCCCAGCGCGGCCGCGAGGTCCTCGCAGAAGCCGGCCATGCGCTCGGCCAGCTCCGCGATCGCCTCGCCGGCCGGCTGCACGTAGAGCGGCGGCGCGACCAGCAGGTTCACCAGGACGCCGACGGCCGCGCCGATGAGCGTCTCGGTGATGCGGCCCAGCGCCGCGTTCTCGGCTCCGCCCACGGCGAGCACGAGCATCGCGCTGATCGGCACCTCGGCCAGGTGCGGCCCGAGCCGCAGCAGCCGGCCGACCACCAGCGAGAGCCCGACGACGAGCCCGAGGCTCCACCAGGTGAGCCCGACGACCGAGGCGAACAGCACCGCGATGAGGACCCCCGCGGTGACGCTCGCGACCCGTTCCCAGCCGGTGGCCAGCGTCTCGTACAGGGTCAGCTGCACGACCAGGAGCGCGGTCAGCGGGGCGAGGATCGGCGAGCTGGTGGTGTCCAGCCAGGTCGCGATCTGGAACGCCACCACGGCGGCCAGCACGGTCTTGGCGGTGCGCAGGCCGGGGGTGCGGCCACGCCGTACCAGCCGGGCACGCAGCGCACGGCGTCCGGCCACGGAGCCAGTGTTCCCGCCACCCGGGCCCGGACGCGCGCCGGCCGCCGTCCGCGGGTGCGGACGGCGGCCGGAGGAGCGCGGACCAGTGGCGGATCAGCCGAGGCCGAGTGCGGTGGTCGCCCGGTTGACGAGGTCGAAGTGGCCGACCGCCCAGAACACCGCCCCCGCGGCAGCGAGCCCGCCCACGGTGACGGCCAGCGAGCTGACCGGGTGCTGCTTGGCGTGCCGCCACGCCGAGACCGCCTTGCGGCGGAAGGAGGCGAAGAGCCGCCGCGCCCAGTCGAACTCCGTGGACCACACCCACAGCCCGGCGAGGACCGGCGGGATGGTGAGCGGCCCGGGCAGCACCGTGAGGGCCACGCCGAGCACCACGAGCAGCAGGCCGACGACGAAGACGCCGATCCGGTACGCCATGTGCAGGGTCGGGTTCTGCCGCATGCGGTCGCGCCACGACCCGGGCTTCACCGGCCGCGGCTTGCCGAGGCCGTCGGTGCAGTGGGCGCAGCGGGTGGCGCCGGTGCCGCCGCCGGTCGTGCCGGGGTGCTGCTCGCTCACCGTGTTGCCGGTGAACGTCGTGCTGCGGGTGTCGGTACGGGACACGGGTTCCTCACTGGAGTTCGGAACGGACGACCGGGCCGGCGGCCCAGGACGCTCAGCGGCGGGAGACGCCCCTGATGACCTCGCTGGCGCGCTGCTGCTCACCGGCGTAGGAGCTGACGACGACGAGCGCGCCGGTGAGGGCCGGGATGACCCACTGCAGCGAGTCGAGCTGCTCCTGCGCGGCGGCGATCTCGGCCTTGGTGCGCTTGGTGGGCTTGGTGCCCGACCGGGACGAGGGGTTGCTGGCGCCGCTGCCGGTGCCGTTCACGACCTGGCCCAGCGAGCGGCTGTAGGCGGTGACGCCGAGCGCGGCGGCGGTGAGCAGGGTCTTGAGCGCGGACATGCTCGCCACGCCCTCCTGCTGGGAGATGCGGCCGCGGTTGCCGATGAGCTGGCCGACGCTGCCCACGAGGTGGGCGCCGATGGCGACGGCGTTGACCGGCGTCCACCGGTTCCAGCCGGCGTTGGCGACCTTGCCGGTGTCCTTGCCGGCCTCGCCGGCGGCGGGGTTCAGGGCGACGGCGTTGGCGAGCGTGCCGCCGAACCAGGCGGACAGGCCGAGGTCGTGCAGGGCGCGGGACACGGTGTTGCGGGCCATCAGGACTCTCCTCGGGGAAGTGGACGGGAGCCCGCCACCTACCCGCTCAACCCGAGGCCATGCCCACAGGCAGCAGGTGGATCGCGCGCAACGGGCCGCGCTCAGCGGGCGTAGCGCACCGCTGCCCGGGCCCGTGCCTTCTCTGCCTCGACCTCGCGGTCCTTCGGCGGCGCCGTCGTCACCAGGGCGGCGAGCAGCCGGGCGGAGGCGGCGGCCACCTCGGCGACGGCGCGGTCGAAGGCCTCGGCGTTGGCCCGGGACGGGTGGGTAGCACCGCTGATCTTGCGGACGTACTGCAGCGCCGCGGCCTGGACCTCGTCCTGGGTCGCCGGCGGCTCGAAGTTCGACAACGGGCGGATGTTGCGGCACATGCGCGGCAGCGTAGGACCGAGGAACGACAGCGGGGCCCCGTCCGCGACGGGGCCCCGCGGTGCGCTCAGAAGCCGGCGCGGTCGACCCTGCGGTGGTAGCGCGTGCCGAGCTTCCCGCCGAGCAGGGCGCCGGCCAGCGTGGCCACCAGGATCGCTCCCAGCGTGATGATCCCGGCGGTGGTCGCGGTGCCCTCGTCGATCGGGATGCGCGGCAGGTCCAGCTGCCGCAGCACGTTGTACTGCGAACCGAGCACGGCGCCGGCGACGGCCAGCAGGACCACCACGAGCAGCCCGACCAGCCACACCGCCAGCCCCTGGCGGATGCCGTCGAAGCGCGCCATGCGGCCGGCCACGTAGCCGCCGGCGAGGTAGGCGAGGAACAGCACGACGAGCACGGCGATCGCGCCGCCGAGCCCGATGCCGGCGGCCTGGTCGGTGGCCTCGCCCACCGTGTCGACGCCCCGGGCCAGCCCGAGCCCGACGCCGGCCGCCGAGACGAGCGCGACCAGGACGACCGCGAGCCCGTTGGCCGACAGCCACCCGAAGAACGCGGCACCCCACTTGGTCCCGCCGAAGCGGTCGCGCTGGGCGGCGATGGCGTCGCGGCCCGGGCCGCGGGTGGCGTGCGACCCCTCCGTGGTGACGGTCGCGTCGTGGTCGTGGTGGGTGCGGTCGCTGCTCGCCATGGGACCTCCTCGTCGCTGGGGTGCTGGTCAGGCGCGTACCCCGCCGCCGCGCGACCATGGACGGGGTCACCCGGGAGGAGGACGCGTGAGGGTCCTGCTCGTCGACGCCGCCAACGTCGTGGGCGCCCGGCCGGACGGCTGGTGGCGCGACCGCGCGGGCGCCACCGGCCGGCTCGTGGGCCGCCTGGCCGCACCCCTGACGGGCGACGACGTGCCCGCCGTCGACGAGGTGGTCGTCGTGGTCGAGGGGGCGGCGCGCGACGTGCCGGCGCCCGCCGGCGTCCGGCTGGTACGGGCCCCCGGCAGCGGCGACGACGCGCTGGCCGCGGAAGCCGCCGCCCTCGCCGCCGCCGGCCGGGCGGTGCTCGCGGTGACCGCCGACCGGGGCCTGCGCGCCCGGCTGCCCGCGGGGACCGACGTGCGCGGGCCCGGCTGGCTTCTCGGCGTACTCGATCGCATGGCGTGCAACCGACCGGGGTAGCCGGGGAGCGACCCCCCGATCGAGGAGACGTCCCCGCATGCCCCAGACCGTGCTCATCACCGGTGCCTCCAGCGGCATCGGCCGCGCCACCGCCCGCCTCTTCGCCCAGCGCGGAGCGGCGCTCGTGCTGCTCGCGCGGGGCCGCGAGGCGCTCGAGGAGACCGCTGCCGAGGTGCGCGCCGAGGGTGCCGCCGACGTCGTCGTCTGCCCGGCCGACGTGCTCGACGAGGGCGCGCTGGGCACCGCCGTCGAGGGCGCCGTCACGCGCTTCGGCAGCCTCGACGTCGTAGTCCACTCCGCGCAGGTCATCGCCTACGGGCGCATGGAGGACGTGCCCAAGGAGGTGTTCGAGCGGGTGGTCGACACCGCCCTGCACGGCACCGCCAACCTCGCCCGCGTCGTCCTGCCGGTGTTCCGCAGCCAGGGCGAGGGCCACCTGGTGGTCGTCAGCTCGCTGCTGGCGTCGGTGGCCACGCCGCTGATGGGCAGCTACATCGCCGCGAAGTGGGGCCAGCTCGGCATGATCCGCGTGCTGCAGCAGGAGACGCGCGACGTCCCGGGCATCCACGTGTCGGCCGTGGCGCCCGGCGGCGTCAACACCCCGATCTACTCCCAGGCCGGCAGCTACATCGGGCTCAAGGGCCGCCCGCCGATCCCGATCTACTCGCCCGAGCGCGTGGCCCGCTCGGTCGTGGCGCGCCTGGACAAGCCGCGGCGGCTCGTCCAGTCCGGCTTCGCCAACCCGGTCGTCATCCTCGGTTTCCGGCTCTTCCCCGCGGTGTACGACGCCCTCGTCGGGCCGCTGCTGCGGGTGTTCGCCCTCGCCGACGACCAGAAGACGCCGCCGACCGAGGGCAACGTCTTCGAGTCCAGGCCGGCCGGGAACGCCGAGGAGGGCCGCTGGCACGGCATCCCCTGAGTCCGCGGTGTGAACGGCCTGTTGCTGCTCGCGCAGGCCGTTGACCTGGTGTGCGGCGCGGGACCAGGCTGGCCCTCCCCGCCGTCGGCGGGCCGACCTCGGGAGCCCGCATGACCGCCGATCCCAGCGCCGATCACAGCGCCCGATCCGCACCGACCCGGCCGGCCCACGCGGGGGTGGAGGCCGAGCGGGTGGAGGCCGGCTACCTCGAGAAGCGCCGGCTGCGGACCGGGACGGCCGGCTGGCTCCTGCTGGCCGGGCTCGGCGTCTCGGCGGTCATCTCCGGTGACTACGCCGGGTGGAACTTCGGCCTGGCCGAGGGCGGCTTCGGCGGCCTGCTGATCGCCACCGTGCTCATGGCGGTCATGTACACGGCGATGGTCTTCGGGCTCGCCGAGCTCGGCTCCGCGCTGCCGACCGCGGGCGGGGGCTACACCTTCGCCCGGCGCGCGCTCGGCCCGTGGGGCGGCTACGCCACCGGCGTCGCGGTCCTCATCGAGTACGCCATCGCGCCCGCCGCGATCGCCACGTTCATCGGCGCCTATGTCGAGTCCCTCGGGCTGTTCGGCATCACCGACGGCTGGTGGGTCTACCTCGCCGTGTACGCGCTGTTCATCGGCATCCACCTGATGGGCGTCGGCGAGGCGCTCAAGGCGATGTTCGCCGTCACCGTCGTCGCCCTGGCGGGGCTGGTGGTCTTCCTCGTCGGCGCCGTTCCGCAGTTCGACGCAGGCAACCTGCTCGACATCGCGCCCACCGACGCCGCCGGCGCCTCGTCCTTCCTGCCCTACGGGCTGATCGGGGTCTGGGCGGCGTTCCCCTTCGCGATCTGGTTCTTCCTCGCCGTGGAGAGCGTGCCGCTGGCCGCCGAGGAGGCCCGCGACCCGGCCCGGTCGATGCCGCGCGGGATCGTCGCGGCGATGGGCCTGCTCGTCGTCCTGGCCGTCCTCATGCTCGTGTTCACCCCCGGCGCGGCCGGGTCGGCGGCCATCGCGGAGTCGGGCAACCCCCCGGTCGACGCGCTGGCCGCCGCCGGCGTCTCCGAGGGCCTGACCCGGGTGGTCAACTACGCCGGCCTGTTCGGGCTGGTGGCCAGCTTCTTTTCGATCATCTACGCGTACTCGCGGCAGACCTTCGCGCTCTCCCGCGCCGGCTACCTGCCGCGCGCCCTGTCGGTCACCAACGCCCGCAAGGCGCCGGCGCTGGCGCTGCTCGTGCCCGGCGCGATCGGCTTCGCCCTCTCGCTCACCGGCCAGGGCGCGATGCTGCTCAACATGGCCGTCTTCGGGGCGACGGTGTCCTACGTGCTGATGATGGTCAGCCACATCGTGCTGCGCCGCCGCGAGCCCGACCTGCCGCGCCCGTACCGGACGCCGGGCGGGACCGCGACCACCGGGATCGCCCTCGTGCTCGCGGCCGCCGCGGTCGTGGCCACCTTCCTCGTCGACCGGACCGCCGCGCTGTGGACGCTCGCCGCGTACGTCGTCTTCCTGGCTTGGTTCGCGCTCTACAGCCGCCACCACCTGGTGGCCTCCGCGCCGGAGGAGGAGTTCGAGTTGCTCGCCGCCGCCGAGGACGACGTCCGCTGAGGGGGCGCACGGGCACCCGGCCCGACGGAGAGGAGTCCCCGTGGCCGAGCAGGAGTTCGTCGTCGAGGGTCTGACCGAGGACGTCGAGATCCTCGTCGACGTCTGGGGCGTGCCGCACCTCTACGCCGGCTCGCGCGACGACGTCCACCTCGCGCAGGGGTTCAACGCCGCCCGGGACCGGCTCTGGCAGATCGACCTGTGGCGCCGCCGGGGCAACGGGCTGCTCAGCGAGGTCCTCGGCGGGGCCTTCGTCGAGCAGGACCGGGCCAACCGGCTGTTCCGCTACCGCGGCGACATGCGCGCCGAGTGGCTGGCCTACGGCACCGCGATGCGGGCAGTGGTCACCGCCTTCACCCGTGGGGTGAACGCCTACGTGCGCTGGGTGCTCACGCACCCCGAGCACCTGCCGCCGGAGTTCCGCGTGCACGGCTTCCTCCCGGCGGAGTGGGACCCGGAGGACGTCGTCCGGTTCCGCACCCACGGCCTCTTCTACAACGTCGAGCAGGAACTGGCCCGGGCGCTGACCCTGCGCGACGCCGGCCCGGAGGTGGAGGAGGTCCGGCACGCCCGGGAGCCCGCCGACCCGCTCCTGCTCCCGGACGGCACCGACCTCGCGCTGCTCGCCGACGAGGTGCTGCGGGTCCACCGCCTGGCGTTCTCCCCGGTGGACCTCGGCGGCGTGCCGGCGCCGGGGGAGTGGCAGGCGGCGTCGGCCGGCAGCAACAACTGGGTGGTGTCCGGCTCCCGGACGGCAACCGGCCGGCCGCTGCTGGCCAACGACCCGCACCGTGCGGTCGGGCTGCCCTCGTTGCGCTACCTCGCCCACCTGGACGCCCCGGGCATGAGCGTCATCGGGGCGGGCGAGCCGGGACTGCCGGGCATCTCCATCGGGCACAACGGCACGGTCGCGTTCGGGCTGACGATCTGGCCGGCCGACTCCGAGGACCTCTACGTCTACGAGCTCGACCCCGCCGACCCGGGCCGGTACCGCCACGGCGACGGGTGGGAGGCGTTCACCCGCGAGACCGACCGCATCGCCGTCGCCGGTTCCGACCCGGTCGACGTCGAGCTCCTGTACACGCGGCACGGGCCGGTCGTGCACACCGATCCGGAGCGCGGGTTCGCCGTCGCGGTGCGGGCGGTGTGGCTGCAGCCGGGGACGTCGCCCTACCTGGCCAGCCTCGAGTACCAGACGGCGGCCGACGCGGACGGCTTCGTCGAGGCGCTGTCGCGCTGGGGCGCGCCGGGGGTCAACCAGGTCTACGCCACCGTCGACGGCGACATCGGCTGGCAGGCGAGTGCGCTCGTGCCGCGGCGGGTCGGCTGGGACGGATCACTCCCGGTGCCCGGCGACGGCCGCTACGAGTGGGACGGGTTCGCGCCGGCCGAGGAGCTCCCCGGCGTCCGCAACCCCGAGGCCGGCTGGTTCGCCACCGCCAACCAGGAGAACCTGCCCGCCGACCACGACCCGGGGCTGCCGATCACCCACGACTGGTACTCCCCGGCGCGCTACGAGCGGCTCGCGGAGTGGCTGGCCCACGACGACGCGGTCAGCGTCGAGACCAGCTGGCGCATGCAGTGGGACGCGGTCAGCGTGCACGCCTTGCGGGTCTGCGCCGCCCTGGCGCCGGTCGACGGTGGGGAGGTGCGTGACCGCGACGTGCTCGAGCGGCTGCGCGGATGGGACGGCGAGGAGTCGGTCGACTCGTTCGAGGCGCTGGTGTTCGAGGTGTGGCTGCGCCGGCACCTCCGGCCCTGGCTGCTCGAGGAGCTGCTCGACCGGGAGGGTGTCGACGACCGCGCGACCGCGCGGCGGACGGTGCTGCGGGACGAGTCCATGGACTCCGACCTCCGTGGCGACCTGCGGATGCTCGCCGCGTACCGGGACGACGGGAACCGGCTCACCGCGGGCGCCGACGCGACCCTGCGCGCTGCACTGGAGGAGATCGAGGGGCTGCTGGGCCCCGACCGTTCGGGATGGTCGTGGGGCCGGGTGCACCACACCCGGCTGGTGAACACCGCCCTCGTGGGCGCCGAGGACCTGCCCGTCGAGTGGGGAGAGCTGGGGCCGGTGCCGCGTGCCGGGAGCGGTGACACGGTCGGGATGACCGGCTACGGTCCGGACTTCCGGCAGACGATGGGCTCGACCTTCCGCATGGTGCTGGACGTGGGGGAGTGGGACAGCAGCCGGGCGATCAACTCGCCCGGGCAGTCCGGCGACCCGCGCTCACCGCACCACCGCGACCTGTTCGAGCCGTGGGCGGCGGGCGGGGGCTTCCCGCTCGTCTACAGCCGGGCGGCGGTAGAGGCCCACGTCGGTACCCGGATCCGCCTGCGCGCACCGCGGTGACCGGCCCCGGACGCGGAGGCCCGCGACGACTGGAGGGCAGACGATGACCGTCCGCCGTACGACGCTCGGGGGGCGCACCCACGAGTTCCCGACCCTCGTCGAGCTCATGGCCAAGGCGACGCCGCTGCGCTCCGGTGACGTCCTCGCCGGCTGCGCCGCGGAGTCCGCCGCCGAGCGGGTGGCCGCGCAGACGGTGCTGGCCGACCTGCCGCTGGCCACCTTCCTCGACGAGCAGGTCGTCGGCTACGACGAGGACGACGTCACCCGGCTCGTCCTCGACACCCACGACGCTGCGGCGTTCGCGCCGGTCGCCTCCCTGACGGTGGGGGAGTTCCGCGACCGGCTGCTCGCGTGGGCGGCGGCCGGCGACGAGACGTCGATCAGCGCGCTGGCGCCGGGGCTGACGCCGGAGATGGTCGCGGCGACGTCGAAGCTCATGCGCAACGCCGACCTGGTCGCCGTCGGCCGGCGGACACGGGTGGTCACCGGGCTGCGCAGCACCATCGGCCTGCCCGGGACCCTGGCCTCGCGGCTGCAGCCCAACCACCCCACCGACGACCCGGTCGGCGTCACCGCCTCGATCCTCGACGGCCTGCTGCACGGGTCCGGCGACGCCGTCATCGGCATCAACCCGGCCACCGACTCACCGGCCCGCACGGTCGCGCTGCTCGACCTGGTCGACGCCGTCATCAGCCGGTACGGGATCCCCACGCAGTCGTGCGTGCTGGCCCACGTGACCACGACGCTGCGCGCCATGGAGCAGGGCGCCCCGGTGGACCTGGTCTTCCAGTCGGTGGCGGGCACGCAGGAGGCCAACCGCGGCTTCGGCGTCACCCTCGACCTGCTCGCCGAGGCCCGCGCGGGGGCGCTGGCCCTGGGCCGCGGCACCGTGGGGGACAACGTGACCTACTTCGAGACCGGACAGGGGTCGGCGCTCTCGGCCGGCGCGCACCTCGGCGTCGGCGGGCGGCCGGTGGACCAGCAGACGCTCGAGGCGCGCGCGTACGGGGTGGCCCGGCAGTTCCGGCCGCTGCTGGTCAACACCGTCGTCGGGTTCATCGGCCCGGAGTACCTCTACGACGGCAAGCAGGTGCTGCGCGCCGGCCTGGAGGACCACTTATGCGGCAAGCTGCTCGGCCTGCCGATGGGCGTCGACGTGTGCTACACGAACCACGCCGAGGTCGACGGCGACGACACCGACTCGCTCATGCTGCTGCTCGGCGCCGCCGGCTGCTCGTTCGTCATCGCCGTCCCGGGCTCGGACGACGTGATGCTGCACTACCAGTCGCTGTCGTTCTCCGACGTCCTCACCACCCGCTCGGTGCTCGGCCTGCGGGCGGCGCCGGAGTTCGAGGCGTGGCTGGCCCGGATGGACCTGCTCGGCGACGACGGCCGGGTGCGCGAGCTCGCCCCGGACGCACCGGCAGCGAAGGCACTCCTCGCGGCGGCGACCCCGTGACCGAGGGAGCGGCAGACGTGGCCATCTCTGTCGCCGGTGACGACCCGTGGGCGGTGCTGCGGTCGGCGACGCGGGCGCGGGTGGCGCTCGGCCGGGCCGGCGACGCGCTGCCCACGGCCCGCGAGCTGGAGTTCCGCGCGGCGCACGCCGCCGCGCGCGACGCCGTCCACTCGCCCCTGGACGTCGACCGGCTGCGCGCCGACCTCGACGGGGAGGTCCTGGTCGTCGCCTCCGCCGCGCCCGACCGGGCCACCTACCTGCAGCGTCCCGACCTCGGCCGGCAGCTCGCCGAGGGGACGACGCTGCCGGCGACCGGCGCCGACCTCGCGGTCGTGCTCGCCGACGGGCTCTCGCCGCGGGCGGTGCACGAGCACGGCCCGGGGCTCGCCGCCGCGCTGCTCGAGCGGCTGCCCGGCTGGTCGGCGGCGCCGCTGGTGGTCGCCACGCAAGCGCGGGTGGCGCTCGGCGACGCCGTCGGCGCGGCACTGGGCGTGCGCGCCGTCGTGGTGCTCATCGGGGAGCGACCGGGGCTGTCCTCGGCGGACTCCCTCGGCGCGTACCTCACCTGGGACCCGCGGCCGGGGCGGGTGGACTCCGAGCGCAACTGCGTCTCCAACGTCCGCCCGCCGCACGGGCTGTCCTACGCGCAGGCCGCCGACACCGTGGCCGCGCTGCTCGCCGGCGCCCGGGAGCTCGGCGCCTCGGGCGTGGCCCTGAAGGACGAGGGACCGGCGCTCCCGTCCGGCTGACGCTCAGGAGTAGAACGCGTCCACCGCGGCCTGGTCGGTGTACGCCGGCCAGAACTCGGCGACCCGGCCGTCCTCGAAGCGGGAGATGTGTGCGCCGAGGACGTCGAGCGTCCGGTCGCCGCGGTGCGCGGTGAGCCGGACGACGGCCACGCCGTCGGTGTCGTCGGCGCACGCCGATCGCAGCTCGGCCACCCGCAGGCTGCCCTCGGTCAGCTCGAGCACGCGGCGGAAGAGTGCGAAGACCTCGTCGATACCGGTGTGGTCACCACTGAGCAGGTTGCGCCCGGGCTCGTGCCACCGGACACCGGGCGTCCAGAGCTCGGCCAGGCGGTCGAGGTCCCCCTTGCCGAAGGCCTCGTAGCCCTCCAGCAGCACGGAGACGTTGGGGTGACCGGAACCCTCGCGCGTGCGCGTGAGGTCGGGGTGCTCGGTGCTCATGTCTGCCTCCTCGGGGCCGGCGCTCCCGTCCGGCTGAGCGGGAGCGCCGGTGCGAGCGGGTCAGCTCCAGAACGCGTCCCACACGACCGGTTCGAGCGGGGCGTTCCAGAACTCGACGGCCCGGCCGTCCGCGTCGAAGCGGGTGACGTGCGCGCACCGGGTGTCGAGGTGCCGGTCACCCCGGTGGGCGGTGAAGCGGACGAGTGCGGTGCCGTTCTCGTCGTCGGCGCACGTCAGCACCGCCTCGGCCCGCAGGCTGTTCTCGGTCATCTCCATCACCTGGCCGAACATCCCGAAGACGGCGTCCGGGCCCTGGTAGTCGCCGGCGACCGGGGAACTGCCGGGCTCGTGCCAGCGCAGGTCCTCGTGCCAGAACTCCCTCAGCGCGGCGAGGTCTCCCTTGTCGAAGGCCGTGTAGGCCTCCCGGAGCCGGGTGAGGTTGGTGTGGTCGGACACGGTGCTCTCCTCCCGCGGGTCGGGTTCCCCCGTGACGGGCACGAGCAGTGTCGACCCGGCTCCCGCGGCGGGGGGAGGAGCCCGTGCGCGGCCCGGTGTGGCGGTCGCCGAGCGTCCGCGGGAGGACGTGGCGCGTCAGCGGCGACGGCGGAACAGCCGGGCGCGGACGCCCACCGCCACCGGGCCGGGCGGCTCGTCCCCGGCCTCGGGTCCCGGGACGGCGGCCGCCGCCGCGTGCCGCTCGTGCAGCCGGGCTCGGACGTCCTCGGGCGTGTACGCGCGGCGCTGCCGCTCACCGCGGACCAGCACCGCACCCGTGGCCGCGACACCGGTCAGCCCGGCCAGGCCGAGCAGCTTCCAGACCCGCTTCCGTGCGCGCACGGTCGCCTACCGTAGCCGCGTGACCCCGCCGCGGCCCCTCTCCCTGGACGAGGCGGTCGAGCTGACCCGCACCGGCGACGTCTGGGTGTTCCGCGGCGCCTCCCTGGCCGACCGCGCGATCCGGGCGGTGACCAACGCGCCGGTCAACCACGTGGGCATGGCCGTCGTCCTCGAGGACCTGCCGCCGCTGCTCTGGCACGCCGAGCTGGGCCGCTCGCTGCCCGACGCCTGGACCGGCGAGCACCAGCGCGGCGTCCAGCTGCACGACCTGCGCGACGCCGTCGTCACCTGGCGGCAGCGTCACGGGCAGCGCGCGTGGCTGCGCCAGCTGGTCGGCCCGGCCGACGACGGCGGGGTGACCCCCGGGATGGAGGACGCCGTCCTGCGCACGGTCGCCCGGTTCGACGGCCGGCCATTCCCGACCACCCGCGGCCTGGTGGGCGGCTGGCTCACCGGCCGGCTCCGCCGCGGCACCGCGGCCGGGACGGTGTTCTGCGCGGAGCTGGTCGCGGCCACCTACACCGCGATGGGCCTGCTCCCGGCCGACCGGCCGCGCAACTGGTACGACCCGGGCAGCTTCTGGTCCGGCGACGACCTGCGGCTGCTGCAGGGCGCCACGCTCGGCCCGGAGGTCCCGGTCGACGTCTCCGCGGTCTGACCCAGCGGCCCGGAACCGTCGTACCCCGGCGGTAGGAAGGAGTCAGCAGCACGGGGGTCCGCCCAGGAGGCTCGTCATGGCCACACTCGCGATCGACCGCACCCCCGCCGTCGCGCATCCCCCGCTGCCCGGCTTGGCGAGGGACCTCCTCGCCGTCGCCTGGGAGCCGGGTGCCGCCCCGCCCCGGGAGGTCCGCGTCCGCCCGGAGCTGGCCGAGCGCCTGTGCGCGCAGCTCGGCTGGGACGCGGCCGCGCACTCCCTGCTCGGGGAGCCGGCCGGGCTGCCGCTGGTCGTCGACCCGCAGCTGCCGCGCAGCCCCGGCTTCGAGGTGCGCCGGGTGCCGCCGGGCGCGCGGACGCGCCCGCTCGCCGCGACGGCCGCCTGAACTCCCCCCGCGCGGCTGAGCGGGTTCCCCCGCGCGGGGGAGCTGCCCGGGCGCCCGCGCTCCCAGGCTGGACGGCGTCCGCCCGGGAGCCGCCCGGGCAGCACCACCGGAGGTCCCCGTGGCCGTCACTGCTTCCCCGCCCAGCACCCCGGTCGACCGGGCTCCGGTCCTGCGCCGGGCGCTCTGGGTCGCCGCGGTCTGGAGCGCCCTGCACCTCGCCGTCGCCACCTGGTGGCTGCTCGACCCGGCGGCCCGGCCAGGGCTGGAGGGAGGGGACGAGAACGGCGGCTCCGGGTTGCTGACCGTGCTGCCGCCGACGACGACCGCCTGGATGGTGCTGGCCCTCGCTGCAGGCGGCCTGGCCGCGACGGGCGCGGCCGCGCTGCGCCGGCCCTCGACCGGCACGGCCGTCGCCGCGTTCGCGGTGGCCGGCGGCCTGGGCGTCCTCACGGCCGACCTGCGGGCGCTGGTGCTGCTCGGCTACCTGTGCGCGATCGTCGCGCCCGCCGCCTTCCTGGTCGTGTTCACCGTCGGCGCGCTGCGCAGCCGCCGGGCGCGGCCGTGGCTGGCCGCCGTCGGGCTCGCCGTCGGAGCTGGACTGGCGAGCGGGGTGCTCGAGCCCTCGACCATCGGCCGCCTCGCCGAGCAGCTGCACGGGTCGCTGGCCGCCGAGCTGCCGCCCCGCGGGCACCTGGCGCTGCTGCTCGCCGGCGCCGTCCTGTTCGCCGTCCTCGGGGTCCTCGTCCGCCGCGCCGCCGTCGGCGCGTGCGACGCCTGCGGCCGTCCCGGCCCCGCCTGGACGCGTCCGGAGGCGGCCGCCCGCTGGGGACGGGTGGCCACGCTCGTCGCCGCCGCCGGCCCGCTGCCCTACGGGCTGCTGCGCATGACCTGGCTGACGCCGTGGCCGGTGGGGCTGCCGGACGCGTCCGACCCCGCGCTGCGGCTGTTCGGGTTGTCCCTGGGCGTCGCGGCGCTCGGCGGCGCCGTCCTCACGATCGGGCTCATCCGGCCCTGGGGCGAGGTCTGGCCGTCCTGGATACCGGTCCTGCGCGGCCGGCCTGTGCCGGTGCGGGTGCCCGTGCTCGCCGGCGGGCTGGTGGCCGTCGTCCTGCTCGCGGCCAGCCCCGGGATGATCGCGATCGGGATCGCCGGGCTCCGCTCGGGTGACCTGTTCGAGGCGTCGTTCCTGCTCGTGTTCCCGACCCTGCCGTGGGGGCTCGCGCTCGCTGCCGCGGTGACCGGCTACGCGCTGCGCCGCCGGGGCGCGTGCACCACGTGCGGCCAGGGGCAGCCGCCGCTCGCCGTCCGCTCGTGATCGGCATGGCCTGCCAGGATGGCGCCGTGGTGCCGGCCGCCCCGTCACCCGCGCTGCGGCGGGAGCTGCACCGCTGGGTGTACCTGCTCCTGGGCGGGGCGTTCGCGCTCGCGGGCGGCGTCGTCCTGGCCTGGCCGGTCGAGGTCCTGATCACCTCCGGCCTGCCGCTGGTCATCGCCGCGCCGCTCGCCCTCCTCGTCGTCGCGGCACCGCTGGCCGCCGTGGGCGCCCTCGCCGAGAGCCGGTCGATCGAGGGCGCGGCGGTCGGGGCGCTGCTCACCGGCCGCGCGGAGGAGCGGGTCGGCCCGTCCACGACGGCGGGGCAGCGGGCGCGCACCGGGCTGCTGCTGGTGCTGCACGTGCTGGCCGGGGGAGTGGCCGGCGCCCTGCTCGTCGTCGGGCTGCCCACCGCCGTGCTGCTGGCCGCGACGCCGGACGCGGGCGGCCTGTTCGGCGACGCCCGCGTCCCCGGGGGGTGGGGCGTGCGGCTGGCGCTGGCCGTCGTCCTCGCCGTCGCCGTGGTCGCGGGCGGCGACCTGCTCGGCCGCGGGCTGGCCGCCCTCGCGCCCCGGCTGCTGGCCGGGTCCACGGCCGAGCGGCTGGCCGCGGCCGAGGCGTCGGTGTCGCTGCTCGCCGGGCGCGACCGGCTGGCCCGCGAGCTGCACGACAGCGTCGGCCACTCGCTGAGCCTGGTCACCGTCCAGGCCGGGGCGGCCCGCCGGCTGCTCACCCGCGACCCCGCGGCGGCGGAGACGGCGCTGCGCGCCACCGAGGACGCCGCCCGCCGCGCGCTCGTCGACCTCGACCACGTGCTGGGGCTGCTGCGCGAGGAGTCCGGCGGCCCGGCCGGCACCGGCCCGGCGCCCGACCTGCGGGACCTCGACGCCCTGGTCGGCACCGCCCGCGCCGCCGGCGCCCGCGTCGAGGTGTCCGTGACCGGGCAGGTGGGCGCGCTGCCGGCGGTCGTGTCGCGGGAGGCCTACCGCATCGTGCAGGAGGGCCTGACCAACGCGCTGCGGCACGCGCCCGGGGCGGCCTGCCGGCTGGAGGTGGAGGCGGCCGGCGACCTGCGGATCCGGCTGGCCAACGAGGTCCCCGGCACGGTGCCCGGGACCGCGGGCGGCGGCCGCGGCCTGCGGGGCCTGCGGGAGCGGGCGCGGGACCTGCGCGGGGTCGTGGACGCCGGGCCCGGCGACGACGGCCGGTGGGTGCTGGCGGTGCGGCTGCCGGTGCACGCCCGCGGGTCGCTGCGGTGACCGGCCAGGGGACCGGCCACGGCACCGGCACGGTCCGCGTCGCGCTGGTCGACGACGAGCCGCTGATCCGCAGCGGCCTGGCCGCCGTCATCGGGGCCGAGCCGGACCTGGAGGTGGTCGGCCAGGCCGGCGACGGGTCGGAGGTGCTCGACCTCGTGGGGCGGACCGCGCCGCACGTCGTCCTCATGGACGTCCGCATGCCGGGGGTCGACGGCATCGCGGCCACCCGGGCGCTGGTCCGCGCCGGCTCGGCGGCCCGCGTGCTGGTCCTCACCACGTTCGCCAACGACGACCACGTCGTCGACGCCCTCGCGGCCGGCGCCGACGGCTTCCTCCTCAAGCGCTCGACGCCGGAGGAGGTGCTGCACGGCATCCGGACCGTCGCCCGCGGGGAGTCGCTGCTGTTCCCCGACGCGGTCCGCGAGCTGGCCCGGCGGCACGTCCGGTCGGCCGGCCCGGCAGGAGTGCCGGAGCTGGCGCGGCTGACCGCGCGGGAGGGCGAGGTGCTGCGGCTGATGGCCGACGGCCGCAGCAACGCCGAGATCGCCGCCGCGCTGGTGCTCGGGGTCGAGACGGTGCGCAGCCACGTCGCAGCGGTACTGGCCAAGACCGGCACGCGGGACCGCACGCAGGCCGTGGTGCTGGCCTACCGGTCCGGCTTCGTCAGGTAGCGGCGCCGACCGGGGCTCCCGCGCCGAGCCCGACGACGGTGTCGCCGGGCTGCTCCACGGCGTCGTCGTGGGTCACGCAGACGACCACCCGGCCGGCCAGCGCGGCGCGCAGGTCGCGCACCAGCGCGGCGGCGGTCGGCGGGTCGAGGTGCGCGGTCGGCTCGTCGAGCAGGACGACGTCGCGGTCGGCCAGCAGCGCGCGGGCCGCGGCCAGCCGCCGTCGCTCTCCGCCGGACAGCGCGGTGCCGCCGGCGCCGACGGGGGTGTCCAGGCCCTCGGGCAGCCCGGCCAGCAGCGGGCCGAGGCCGGCCGCGGTGAGCGCGGCGGTCATCCGCGCCTCGCCGTCGGCGCCGGTGAGCCCGCCGCGCGGCGCGGCCAGCGCCAGGTTCGCGCGGATGGTCGAGGCGAACACGTGCGCGTCCTGCGGCAGCCAGGCGGTGCGCGCCCGGACCGCCTCGCCGGTCAGCCGCGCGGTGTCCACGTCCCCCGTGCCGCCGCCGAGGACGTAGCTGCCCGACCGCGGCCGCAGGGCGGCCAGCAGCACGGCGAGGAACGTCGACTTGCCGGCGCCGGAGGGGCCGCGCACCACCAGCCAGCCGCCGTCGGCGGTCGCCCGCGTGGTCAGGCCGTGCAGCACGTCCGGGCCGCCGGGCCAGCCGGCGGTCACGTCGGTGACGGCGAGGTCGCGCACGGCCGCGGGAGCGGGCAGTGGATCGGCCGGGTCGGCGGGCACCGGGGCGGTGAGGACGGCGGCGAGGCGGGCGCGGGCGTCGGCCAGGGAGCCGCGCCGCTGCAGCGCGGACACCAGGCCACCGAGCGGCTCGGCGAGCGCGAGCGGCGCGAGGCCGAGCACCGCGACCTCCGGGCCGCCGAGGCCGGTGGCCACGCCGACCGCGGTGGCGGCGACGGCGGCCAGGCCGGTGCCGAGCACGACCAGGCCGGTGCCGAGCGCGCCCGCCCGGGCGCCGGTGGCGGCGACGGCGGAGCGGCGGTCGGCGACGCCGGCGAGGTCGGCGGCGGTGGCCGCGGCCAGGCCGTGGGCGCGCAGGTCGGCGGCGCCGTCGAGGGCCGTGGTGACGTCGCGCAGCGCGGCCACCCGCAGGCTGCCCTCGGTGCGGGCGGCGCCGGCGTCGACCCGGCGGTGCACCAGCAGCACCAGCGCGGCGGTGACCGCGAGGACCAGCGCGGCGGTGCCCGCGGCGGCCGGGGAGAGCAGGGCCAGCGCGGCCAGGGTGAGCGCCGGGACGGTGGCGGCGACCACCGCGGGCGGCACCACGCGCACCGAGAGGTCCTGCACCAGGCCGACGTCGCCCACCACGCGGGCCAGCGCGCTGCCCGGCGTCCGGTCGGCGGCCACGCCCTGCGCGGCCAGCACCCGCCAGACGCGGACCCGCAGGTCGGCGGCCATGCGCAGCGCGGCGTCGTGCGCGGTGAGCCGCTCGACCCAGCGCAGCGCGGCGCGGCCCAGGCCGAAGGCGCGCACGCCGACGATGGCGACCATCAGCGTGAGGATCGGCGGCATCTCCGCGGCCCGGACGATCAGCCAGCCGCTCACCGCGGTGAGGGCGACGCCCGCGCCGGCCGAGGCGGTGCCCGCCGCGAGCGCGCGCGCCAGCGCCCGCCGCGGCCAGCCGAGCCCCGCCGCCGGTACGGGGGAGCCGGCGGCGGCCGGCCCGGCGAGATCGGCGATCTCGGCGCCCCGGGCCGCGGGAGGCGGCGAGATCGCCGGTGTCGTCCGGGAAGCGGCGGTGACGGCGACCCCGGGCAGCGTCACCGTGCGGTCGGCGAGGGCGGCCAGGGCCGGGTCGTGGGTGACCAGCAGGACCGTGACCGTGCCGCGCAGGGAGGCCAGCACGGCGGCGACACGGGCGGCCGAGGCGCCGTCGAGGTGGGCGGTCGGCTCGTCGAGCAGCAGCAGCCGGGCACCGCGGCGGACGCGCACCAGCGCCCGGGCCACCGCGACCCGCTGCAGCTCGCCGGGGGACAGGGTGGTGCAGTCGCGCCCGGCCAGGGGTTCGGCCCCGACCCGCTGCAGCGCCTCGACGACGAACGCCTCGGCCACCACGGCGTCCACCCCGGGCTCGGCAGCGGCGTGCCGGCGCAGCTCGTCGGCCACCGTGGGCGCCGTCGTCCGCGGGTGCTGCGGGACCAGCGCGACTCCGCCGGCCGGCACGCCGGTGACGGTGCCGGCGACGTCGGCGGACGGGTCGAGCGCGCCGGTGAGCGCGGCCAGCAGGGTCGACTTGCCCGAGCCGCTGGCGCCGCGCAGCACGACGAGCTCGCCGGGGCGCAGCACCAGGTCGGTCGGCGGGAGCGCCGGCAGCGTCCGGCCGGGGTGGCGCACGGTGAGGCCGCGGACGGCGACGTCGGCACCGCGCGGGTCGTCGTCGTCCCCGGTGGCCACGGGCGAGCGGCCGTCGGGGGCGGTGAGCACGGCGCGGGCCTCGCCGGCGGCCAGGGTGGCGGCCTCGCCGGCGTGGTGGGCGGTGCCCAGGGCGCGCAGCGGGGCGAAGGCCTCGGGTGCGAGCAGCAGCGCGGTGAGGCCGACGGCGAGGTCGAGGTCGCCGTGCACCAGCCGCAGGCCGACGGTGACCGCGACCAGCGCCACCGACAGCGTGGCGATCAGCTCGAGCACCAGTGCGGAGAGGAAGGCCAGCCGCAGGGTCGCGAGCGTGCGGCGGCGGGTGGCCTCGCCCAGCTCGGCGAGCGCGGTGACCTGCTCGGCGGCGCGGCCGAGGCCGACCAGCACGGGCAGGCCGCGGACCAGCTCGGCGACGTGCGCGGCCAGCCGTTCCAGCGCGCGGGCGGCGCCGGTGGTGCCGTCGCGGCTGGCCAGGCCGACCAGCGCCATGAACAGCGGGACCAGGGGGAGGGTGACCGCGACCAGGCCGGCCGACAGCAGGTCGGTGGCGGCCAGCACGACCAGCAGCACCGGCGGGACGACGAGCGTCTGGGCCAGCGCCGGCAGGTAGGTGGCCAGCGCCGGGGCGAGGTCGGCCAGCCGGGTGGTGGCCAGCACCGCGGCCGGCGCCGGGCCACCCGCGGCGGCGACGGCGGCGGGCGAGGCGGCGAGCCGGCCGAGCAGCGCGCGGCGCAGCCCGTCCTCGGCGCGGCGGGCGTCGCGGGCCGCGGCCCGCTCGCCGAGGGTGCCGGCCAGCGCGCGCAGCACGGCGCCGGCGGCGGCGACCGCGAGCGGGGGCAGCACCCCGCCGTCGGCGTACCCGGCGGCCCGGGCAACGGCGGAGGCGAGACCGGCGGCGAGCAGCACCAGCCCCGCCGTCGAGCCGAGGGCGGCGGCCGCCGCGCGGACCAGCGCACCGGGCACGCCCGGCACGCCGGCCAGCGGGGCGAGCGGACCCCGGGCCGGAGCGGCAGAAATGGCCATCTCTGCCGTCACGCGGCCACTGGGGCGTCGTCGTGGGTCGGCTCGGCGGTGAGCCGGCGGCGGAACACCCAGTAGGTCCAGGCCTGGTAGGCGAGCACCACCGGCAGGCCGACGGCGGCCACCCAGGTCATGACGGTGAGCGTGTAGTCGCTGACCGAGGCCTGCGCGATCGTGACGTCGAAGGCCGGGTCGATCGTCGAGGGGACGACCACCGGGAAGGCCGAGCCGAACAGCGTGGCCGCCGAGGCCAGGAGCACCGTGGCCCAGCCGGCGAAGGCCTGCCCCTCGCGGTCCAGGCGCACCCGGGTCCAGGTGACGACGACGGCCAGCGCGGCGACCAGCCACAGCACCGCGGTGACCACCGTGCCCGACCGCAGCTGCACCAGGCCGGCCCACGCCAGCAGCGGCAGCGCGGCCACCGGCGACCAGCGCAGCGCGAACGCCCGCGCCCGCAGCCGCAGCGGGCCGTCGGTCTTGAGCGCCAGGAACAGCGCGCCGTGCACCAGCGAGAAGCCGACCACCGCGGCCGCGCCGAGCAGCGAGGACCAGCCCAGGCCGGCGAACGCGCCGCCGACCCGGGTGCCGTCGGCGTCGATGGGCAGGCCGAGGGTGGTGGCCCCCAGCGCCGCGCCGACGCCGGCCGCGGCCACCAGCGAGCCGCCGGTGATGACGCGGGTCCAGGTGGCGTCCCAGCGCGGGTCGTGCGAGCTGTGCCGCCACTCGAAGGCCACCGCCCGCACGATCAGGCCGAGCAGCACCAGCACGAAGGGCAGGTACAGCGCCGGCAGCCAGGTGGCGTACCAGCCGGGGAAGGCGGCGAACACCGCGCCGGCGGCGGTGATCAGCCAGACCTCGTTGCCGTCCCACACCGGGCCGATGGTGCGCAGCATCAGGTGCCGGTCGGCGGTCCGCCGGCCGAGCACCGGCAGCAGCGCGGCGACGCCGAAGTCGAAGCCCTCGAGCAGCAGGAAGCCGGTCCACAGCACCGCGACGGCGGCGAACCACAGGGTCTGCAGGTCCATGTCAGGCACTCCGGTCAGTACGCGAAGGAGAGGACGTCGTCGTCGGCGCGGTCGTCGCCGGGGCGCGGGTCCGCGTCGTCGGATCCGTCGTCCCGGCGCCCGCTGCCCACCGCCGGCGGGGTCGGCGTGGTGTCACCGGTGGTGACGCCGCCGCGCACCAGCCGGACGAGGAGGAACAGCTCCACCACCGCGAGCGCGCCGTAGAGCAGGCCGAGGCTGATCAGCGAGGTCCACACCTCGGCGGCGGTGACGCCGGGGGAGACGGCCTGGGCGGTGAAGAAGTACACCTGCTCGCCGACCGGGACGTCGGGGTTGGGGTGGACGACGAAGGGCTGGCGGCCCATCTCGGTGAAGATCCAGCCGGTCGCGTTGGCCGCGAACGGTGCGCCGACGGCGAGCAGCGACCCGTAGACGCCGATCCGCGAGGTCGGCACCCGGCCGCGGCGGGTCGACCAGAGCGCGTAGGCCGCGACACCGGCCGAGACCGCGCCCATGCCGATCATGAGCCGGAAGCTCCAGTAGGTCACCGCCAGCACCGGCGTGTAGTCGATGGGCCGGCCGGCGCGGTCGCCGAAGGACGGGTCGTCGGGGTAGGTGGCGCCGTAGACCTCGGAGTACTCCTCCTGCAGCTCGTTGACGCCGGGGACGGCGGTGGAGAAGTCGCCGTGCGCGAGGAAGGAGAGCAGCCCGGGGACGGTGTAGCTGTGCACGTCGTCGCACTCGTTGGAGCCGAGCTTGCCCCAGGCGAAGACCGAGAAGGGGGCCGGCGCCTCGGTCTCGCAGAGCGCCTCGGCCGAGCTCATCTTGAGCGGCTGCTGCTGATACATGAGCTTGCCCTGCCAGTCGCCGGTGACGGCGATGAGCACGAACGCGGCCAGCGAGACGAAGCCGCCGAGCCGGACCGAGCGGCGCCACACCAGGTCATCGGTGCGCTGGCGCGCGACGTCGGTCGCCGACCTGTCGGCCAGCTTCCGCCGGCGCAGCTGGTACAGGCCGATGCCGACGAGCAGGGCGCCGGCGACCATGAGCGCGGCGACGATCGCGTGGCTGAAGGCGGCCAGGGCCGTGTTGTTGGTCAGCACGGCGAGGAAGTCGACCTGCCGCGGGCGGCCGTCGTCGCCGACGGTGACGCCGACCGGGTGCTGCATCCAGGAGTTGGCCGCGATGATGAAGTACGCGCTGACGATCGAGCCGATGACGGCGGCCCACAGCGAGGCCAGGTGCAGCTTCTTCGGGATGCGGCCCCAGCCGAAGATCCACAGGCCGAGGAAGGTCGACTCGAGGAAGAAGGCGAGCAGCGCCTCCATCGCGAGCAGCGAGCCGAACACGTCGCCGACGAAGCGGGAGTACTCGCTCCAGGCCAGGCCGAACTGGAACTCCTGCACCAGGCCGGTGGCCACGCCGAGGACGAAGTTGACCAGGTAGACCCGGCCCCAGAAGCGGGTCATCCGCAGCCACTCGGGCCTGCCGGTGCGCACCCACTGGGTGTGCATCACGGCGACCAGGATCCCCAGGCCGATGGTCAGCGGGACCATCAGGAAGTGGTAGACGGTCGTGATCCCGAACTGCCACCGGGCGATGTCGAGCACGTCCACGCGCGCTGCTCCTCTTGTGTGTGCCGGAGAGGCCGACACACTCTTTCTACGCCTCGTAGAAAGGTCTTTCTACGACCCGTAGACGATCGGCGTGTGAGGTCGCGGACAGGCAGGGACCGAGGTCCTGACGTGGGAGGACTCCCGGCCCGACGCGCCGGCGGAGAGCGTTCTACGCTGTGTAGAGGACCGTCGATCGGGAGGAGCAGCCGTGGCGTCGCTGGGTGACCTGGAGCGCACCGTCATGGACGTCCTGTGGGCGGCCGACGGGCCGGTGGCCGCGACCGAGCTGCGCGACGCCCTGGCCGACCGCGACCTCGCGCTGACCACCGTGCACACCGTGCTGTCGCGCCTGGAGGGCAAGGGCTTCGTCGAGCACGACGACGCCCGGCCGCGCCGGTTCCGCCCCCGCGCCAGCCGCGCCGAGCACGCCGCCGAGCTCATGCACGAGGTCCTCGGCCAGGCCGGCGACCGGCAGGCGGTGCTGGCCCGGTTCGTCGGCGGCGTCGACCCGGAGGAGGCCCGCCTCCTGCGGCAGCTGCTGGCCCAGAGCGGACCGGACGCCCGCACCCGCTGACGTGCTGCCCGCGACCGCCGCGGCGCTCGCGGTCCTCGCGGCGCTGCTCGCCTGGCCGGTGCCAACGCTGCTCGGTCGCGCCCGCTGGCCGCGGCGCGACCCGCTGGTCGCGCTGGTCTGCTGGCAGGCGATCGGGCTGGCCGGTGGCCTGTCGATCATCGGGGCACTGCTGGTGCACGGCCTGGCGCCGTGGGGCCACTCGCTGCCGGAGGCCGGCTGGGCGGTGCTCACCGGCGACCCGGCCCGCGACCCGGTCCGCGGCGACCACTGGGTCACCCTGACGCTGGCCGCCGTCCTCGCCGTCGAGCTGCTCGGCGTCCTCGCGCTGTCGTGGGCGCGCACCGCCCGCACCCGCCGCCGGCACCGGGAGCTGCTGGAGCTGGTCGTCCAGCCCTCGGCCGCGATCCCGGACGCCCGGCTGCTCGAGCACCCGGCGCCGGTGGCGTTCTGCATCCCCGGCGCACGCCCGCTGCTGGTGCTGTCCTCGGGCATGGTCGCCGAGCTCGACGACGGTCAGCTGTCCGCCGTCGTGGCGCACGAGCGGGCGCACCTGGCCGAGCACCACCACCTCTACCTGCTGCCGTTCCTGGCGTGGGAGGCGGCGCTGCCGGTGCTGCCCGCGGCCGCCCGGGCGCACGCCGCGGTGCGCGAGCTGGTGGAGATGCGCGCCGACGACCGCGCGGTCGCCTCGCTCGCCGTCCCCGACCCGCGGCGCACGCTCGCGCAGGCCATCGTGGTCGCGGCCGGGGGAGCGGGCGGCGGGGTGCCCGACGGCGCGCTGGCGGTGGGCGGCAGCGCGGTCGGCGCCCGGGTCGTCCGGCTGCTCGACCCGCCCGCGCCGCTGCCCGGCGCCGCCCGTGCCGGCGCGCTCGTCGGCGCGGGCCTGCTGCTGCTCGCCCCGACCGTCCTGCTCCTCCTCCCGGTTTGAGCCGGGGGACTACCGGCCTGCTGAGCCGAGGAGGACTGCCGCGAGCGCCGTGCCGGCGGCGCCGCCGCCGGTGAGCCGCGCCGCGCGGCCGTACCGGGCCGACCGCAGCAGCGGCACCATGCTCGCCGCGTGGACGAGGTCGACGGCGGCCGCGGCGCGCAGGACGGCCGGCCGGGGCGCGGCCAGCACGGCCGCGTGCTGCACCAGCAGCCGCGCGCCGAGCAGCCGGGCCACCCACAGCCGGCTCGGCGGGTACTCCGGTGACACCGCGGCGGCCACCTGCCGCGGGCGGGCCAGCAGCGCGAGTCCGGCGCCGACGCCCACCACGGCCATCGACCGCGCGAGGAGGGCACGCGTCATCGGGCACTCCCGATGGTCACCAGCGGCCGGCCGGAGGGCACCGCTGTCGTCGTGTCGCGATTCTCCCCGAGCGGGGCGAACCGGCGCAGCCGCAGGCTGTTGGTGACGACGAAGACCGAGCTGAACGCCATCGCGGCGCCTGCCACCATCGGGTTGAGCAGCCCGGCCATCGCCAGCGGCAGCGCCGCGACGTTGTAGGCGAACGCCCAGAACAGGTTGCCCTTGATCACCGCGAGCGTGCGGCGGGCCAGGCGGACGGCGTCGGCGGCGGCGCGCAGGTCGCCGCGCACGAGGGTGAGGTCGCTGGCCTGGATGGCGACGTCGGTGCCGGTGCCCATGGCCAGCCCCAGGTCGGCCTGGGCGAGGGCGGCCGCGTCGTTGACGCCGTCACCGACCATCGCGACCGTGCGGCCGTCGGCCTGCAGCCGCCGGACGGCGTCGACCTTGTCCTGCGGCAGCACCTCGGCCACGACGTCCTCGATCCCGACCTCGGCCGCCACCGCGCGGGCGGCGGCCGTCGAGTCGCCGGTGAGCAGCACCGGCCGCAGCCCCAGGTCGCGCAGCTGCCGCACCGCGGCCGCCGACGTCGGCCGGACCGTGTCGGCGACGATGAGCACGCCGCGCACCGCGCCGTCCCAGCCGACGGCGACCGCGGTCCGCCCGGCGGCGTCGGCGTCGGCCACCGCCGCGGCGAGCTCCGCGGGCAGCGCGCCCACCAGCGACGGACGGCCGACGACGACCGGCACGCCCTCGACGGTGCCCCGCACGCCCAGCCCGGCCTCGCTGCGGAACCCGCTGACGGCGGGGAGCTCCCCGCAGCGCTCGCGGGCGGCGACGGCCACGGCCGCGGCGATCGGGTGCTCGGAGGCGTCCTCGAGCGCGCCGGCGCGGCGCAGCACCTCGCCGGCGTCCTCGCCGTCGGCCGCGGTGACCCCGGCCAGGCTCATCCGGCCGGTGGTGACGGTGCCGGTCTTGTCGAGGACGACGGTGTCGACCCGCCGGGTGGACTCCAGGACCTCCGGGCCGCGCACCAGGATGCCGAGCTGCGCGCCGCGGCCGGTGCCGACCATGAACGCGGTCGGCGTGGCCAGCCCGAGCGCGCAGGGGCAGGCGATGATCAGCACCGCGACGGCGGCGGGGAACGCCCCGGCCACACCGGCGCCGGTGCCGATCCAGAAGCCGAGCGTGGCCAGCGCCAGCGCGAGCACGACCGGCACGAAGAAGCCGGACACCCGGTCGGCCAGCCGCTGCACCTGCGCCTTGCCGTTCTGCGCCTCCTCGACCAGCCGGGCCATCTGCGCCAGCTGGGTGTCCGCGCCGACCCGGGTGGCCCGCACGACCAGCCGGCCGCCGGCGTTGACCGTCGCGCCGACGACGGTGTCGCCGGGGCCGACCTCCACGGGCACCGACTCGCCGGTGAGCATCGAGGCGTCGACCGCGGAGGCGCCCTCGACGACCTCGCCGTCGGTGGCCACCCGCTCGCCGGGCCGGACGACGAACACGTCGCCGGCGTGCAACTGCTCGACCGGCACGCGGACCTCCGCGCCGCCGCGCAGGACCGACACCTCGCGGGCGCCCAGCTCCAGCAGCGCCCGCAGCGCCGACCCGGCCCGCCGCTTGGCGCGCGCCTCGGCGTAGCGGCCGGCCAGCAGGAACGTCGTCACGCCGGCGGCGGCCTCGAGGTAGACGTCGCCGCTGCCGTCGCTGCGGGAGACGGCCAGCGAGAACGGGTGCGTCATGCCCGGCTCCCCGGCGGTGCCGAGGAACAGCGCGTACAGCGACCACAGGAACGCCGCGGTGGTGCCGAGCGAGACGAGAGTGTCCATGGTGGCCGCGCCGTGGCGGAGGTTGGTCCAGGCGGCGCGGTGGAACGGCCAGCCACCCCAGACGACGACCGGCGCGGCCAGCGTCAGCGACAGCCACTGCCAGTAGGTGAACTGCAGCGCGGGGACCATGCCGAGCACGACGACCGGCAGGCTGAGCGCCGCCGAGACGAGCAGACGGTGCCGCAGCCCGGCGTCCTGGTCGGGCTCGGGGACGTCGTCCTCCGCGGGCGGCGCGGGCAGCGCGGCGGTGTAGCCGGCCTTCTCCACCGTGGCGACGAGGTCCTCGGGCGCGACGCCGTCGCCGAAGCTCACGCGGGCCTTCTCGGTCGCGTAGTTGACCGTGGCGGTGACGCCGTCGAGCCGGTTGAGCTTCTTCTCGATCCGGGCCGCGCACGACGCGCAGGTCATGCCGCCGATCGACAGTTCGACCTGCGTGGTCACGAGGCGCTCCGGGCGGTCAGGGAGAAGGCGGCGGTGCGGACGACGTCGCCGTGGCGGAAGTCGAGGAACAGCCGGTGGTCGCCGGCCGCGGGCACCCGGACGGCGAAGCGGACCTCCGCGCCGGAGTCGCCGGTGGGGTGGACGTGCAGGTAGCCGAGGTCGCCGGCGCGCAGCGCGACCAGGTGGCCGCGGGCACCGAGGTACGGCTGCAGGTCGGTCACCGGCACGCCGTCGCGGTCACGGTGAGCACGACCTCGGACTCCCGGCCGGCCACCAGGTCGCCGTCGAGGGTGACGGTGTAGCCGTCGACCTCCGCGGTCGCTGACGGCGCGGGCAGTGGGACCGGCTCCCACGCGCCGCCGACGGCGAGGTCGGCGCCGAGCACGAGGCCGTGCCCGAGGTCGGTGGGAGTGGCGTCGGCCAGCACCCGCCAGGAGCCGGGCTCCAGCGCGACCGTCGTCGTCCAGGTGCCGTCGGGTGCGAGGACGGGGTGCACGTGCCGGTAGCCGGTCAGGTCGCGCCGGACGACGACGAGGTGCAGGTCCTGCTCGTGCACCGTGTCGTACGCGGTGACCGGCGCGCCGTCGGGCCCGAGCACCCGGAAGGACAGCGGGACGGCGGCGCCGGTGGGCAGCGCGTCGTCGGCGAGGTCGAGCGTGTGGCCCTCGGCGGAGACGGCGAGCCCGGCGGGGAGGTCGGGGACCGCTGCCGCCTGGTCCCCGTCGGACGCGTGCTCCTCGCCGCCCCGTTCCTCGCCGCCCCATTCCTCGCCCGCGTGCTCCTCGCCCCCGTCCTCCTCGGTGGCAGCGGGTGGTGTGCCGACCGGGCCGGCGAGCGCACCGGCGCCCCAGCCGGCGCCGAGGACGGTGGCGGCGCCCACGAGCGTGGCGGCGACCCGGGTGACGGTGCGCACGACGACTCCCTCGACGACCGGCCCCGTCAGCGGCCGGCGACCTCGTAGCCGGCCTCCTCGACGGCGGCGCGCACGGCGTCGTCGTCGAGGGGGGCGTCGCTGGTGACGGTCAGACCGCCGCCGGCGAGGTCGACCTGCACACCGGTGACGCCGGGCAGGCCGCTGACCTCCTCGGTGACCGCGGAGACGCAGTGCTGACAGGTCATGCCGCTGACGGTGTAGGTGGCGGTGCTCATGGCGGGTCCTCCGGAACGGGGGTGGGGGTCAGGAACGGACGAGGCGGGCGATCGCGGCGGAGGCCTCGCGGACCTTCGCGTCGGCCTCCGGTCCACCGGTGGCGACCGCCTCGGCGACGCAGTGCGCCAGGTGCTCCTCGAGCAGGCTCAGGGCGACCGACTGCAGGGCGGAGGTCATCGCCGAGACCTGGGTGAGGATGTCGATGCAGTACTTCTCGTCCTCGACCATGCGCTGCAGCCCGCGGGCCTGTCCCTCGATGCGGCGCAGCCGCTTGAGGTGGTCGTCCTTGCGGTGGATGTAGCCGTGGACGTGGCCGGGGGCGTTCTCCGGATCGCTCACGCCGCCGACTGTACCCCTACCCCCCAGGGGTGTCACGCACGGGCTCGTCGTCCTGCCCGCCCCGGAGCCGGTCGACGGTGTCGCGCAGCCGCGCCGTGTCGGCGCGGGCGTCGGCGAGCTCGTCCTGCAGCCCGAGGATGACCTCGGCGGAGGCGAGCGTGTGCCCCTCGTCGAGCAGGCCGCGCAGCCGCGCGGCGAGCACCAGCTGGTGGCGCGAGTAGCGGCGGTGGCCGCCGGGGGAGCGGTGCGGCTGGAGGACGCCGGAGCCGTCGAGGCTGCGCAGGAAGGCGGCCTGGACGCCGAGCAGCGCGGCGGCCTGGCTCATGGTCAGCGCGGGGAAGTCCGGGTCGTCCAGTCGCCGCACGGCGTCGGCCGGCTCGGGAGCGCCGTCGGTCGTCACGGGACCTCCTCCTCGCCGGCACGTGATGCGGACACGGCGCGGGGCCGGGCCGCACCGGCCCGGCCCCGCGCGCGGTCGCCGATCAGCTGGCTGATCAGCTCTCGACGGCCTTGGTCCCGCCCTGGGCGGACCCCGACTCGCCCTCGATGGTCCGGCTCTCCACCGCGGCCGGCACGTCGGCACGGGTCACGGTGATCTTGCGGGCGCGGGCCTTCTCCGCCACGGGGATGCTCACGGTGAGCACGCCGTCGTGGTAGCTCGCCTCGAGCCGGTCGGTGTCGAGGCTGCGGCCGAGCACCAGCTGCCGGGTGTAGGCGCCGTAGGGGCGCTCGGCGACGGCCCACTCCGCGTTCTCGAGCTGCGGGACCGAGCGCTCGGCGCTGACGGTGAGGGTCGTGCCCTCGACCGACAGGTCGATCGAGCCCGGGTCCACGCCCGGCAGGTCGAAGTGGGCCACGAACTTGTCGCCGACGCGGTAGGCGTCCATCGGCATGCCGGACAGCTGGCGGGCGGTGCCGGTGCGGCCGGTGAGCTGGTCCAGCGCGCGGAAGGCGGCGTTCGTGGCGGCGAACGGGTCGTACGCGGTCAGCATCATGACTGGTGAACCTCCTGGGAGATCCGGTGTGCAGTTCGCTGCCTGAGGAAGAACCTCCAGTGGCAACTGGAGATTACCTCGGCTGCACGCCGGTGTAAACATCTCGCGCACGGAGTTGTTCCGACCTTGCATGGACGGCGGGCAACGGGGGCAGACTCCGGACATGGACGAGCACCGAGGAAGCGGAGGACCGGCCGACCCCGCACCCGACGAGCGCCACGACGGCGAGCCCGAGGTGGTCGCCACGCTCGACGGCGACCGCAGCTCCATCACCGTCACCGGGGAGCTGACCGAGGCCGCGCGCCGGCCGCTGGTGCGCGCCGTCACCGACCAGATGCTGTCGGTGCCCACGCTGTCGCGGGTGGAGCTGTACCTGGGCGGGGTGTCCTACATGAACTCCGCCGGCATGGCCGTGCTGGTGCAGTTGCAGCGGATGACCTCTCCGCGCGCGGTGACCGTCGCCCTCGTCGACCCGCCGACCGCCGTCGCCCGGCCGCTGCAGCTCACCGGGCTGTGGCGCCGCTTCGAGGTGGTGGAGCAGGGCGCCGGACCCGCCGACGCCGGCGGCGCCCCCACCTCCGGCGCCCAGTCGCGGCGGCCCGACGGGCCCGACGGACGGAGCGCCTGACCGCGGTGTCGGGCGGTGGCCGGGCAGCCGCTGCTCCTAGCCTGGCCGGGTGCCGCCCCACTCCCACAGCCACGGGCCCGATCCCGACGCGCCGCCGCCGAGCCCGGAGACGCTGACCCGGCGACGCCGCGCGGTCTGGCTGATGCTCCTGCTCCTGGTGCCGGTGGGCCTGGCCACGGTCGTCGGACTCCTCGTCCTGTGGCCGGGCGGCGAGCCCACCCGCGCCGAGCAGGTCGCGGCGACGTTCCTGCCGCCGGGCACCACCTACGCCGACGCCCGGGTGGTGTCGCTGCAGACCCTGCCGTGCGGGGACGCCGGCACCGCCGCGGCGACCTGCGCGACCGCCGTCGTCGAGGTGCTCGAGGGCGAGGGCGCGGGGGACTACCAGCAGGTGGACCTGCCGGCCGAGGTCGTGGCCAACGGCGTGGCCGACGGCGACACGATCGTGCTGACCCGCGACCCCGGCGCCCAGGGCGGACCGAACTACCAGTTCTCCGACTTCGAGCGCACCACGCCGATGGTCGTGCTCACCGTGGCCTTCGCCGTCGTCGTCGGGGCGGTGGCCCGGCTGCGCGGGCTCGCCGCCCTGGTGGGCCTGGCCTTCGCGTTCTTCGTCCTGCTGCAGTTCGTGCTGCCCGCGCTGCTCGCCGGGTCCTCGCCGACGCTGGTCAGCCTGGTCGGCTCGGCGGCGATCATGTTCGTCGTCCTCTACCTGGCGCACGGCCTGTCGGCCCGGACGACGACGGCGCTCGTGGGCACCCTGTTCGGCCTCACGCTGGTGACCGCGCTCGGCTCGGTGGCCGTCGGGGTGGCGAAGCTGACCGGGCTGACCACCGAGGAGACCGTCCAGCTCGGCACCTTCGACCCGACGCTGGACTTCTCCGGCCTGGTGATCGCCGGGGTCGTCGTCGCCGGGCTCGGCGTGCTGAACGACGTCACGATCACCCAGGCCTCGGCGATCTGGCAGCTGCACGAGGTGGACCCGGCGATGGGTCGGAGGGAGCTCTACCGCCGCGGGATGGCCGTGGGCCGCGACCACATCGCCTCGACCGTGTACACGATCGTCTTCGCCTACGCCGGGGCCGCGCTGCCGCTGCTGCTCCTCTTCGAGGTCTACACCCGGCCGGCCGGCGTCACCCTGACCAGCACGGTGGTGGCCGAGGAGGTCATCCGCACCATGGTCGGCGCGATCGCCCTGGTGCTGGCGGTCCCGGTGACGACGGCAGTCGGCGCGTTCTTCGCCACCGCGGCCGGGACGGCGGCCGGTGCCGCCCCCGAGCGGAGCCTGTCGTCCCTGCGTGCGAGATTCGCCCGGTGAGCTCCGACCTGCTGGCCGCCGCCCGGTCCGCGCCCGGCTTCATGCCCGACGACGAGGGCCGCGCCCTGTACGAGGCCGCCCGCGCGGTCGCCGTGCCCGGCCCGCTGCTGGAGATCGGCTCCTGGATGGGCAAGTCGGCGCTCTACCTCGCCGCCGCGGCGCGGGAGACCGGCCGGCGGGTGGTCACCGTCGACCACCACCGCGGCTCCGAGGAGCACCAGCCGGGCTGGGAGTACCACGACCCGTCGCTGGTCGACCCCGCCGTCGGGCTCCTGGACACCCTGCCGCGGTTCCGCCGCACCATCGCCGACGCCGGGGCCGAGGACGTCGTCGTCGCCGTCGTCACGCGGTCGGAGGTGCTCGCTCCGCTGTGGTCGACGCCGCTGGCGCTGCTGTTCCTCGACGGCAGCCACACCGAGGAGTCCGCGCGCCGCGACCAGGACGCCTGGGTGGCCAAGCTCGCCGTCGACGGCACGCTGGCCATCCACGACGTCTTCCCCGACCCCGCCGACGGCGGCCAGGCGCCGTTCGGCGTCTACCGGCGGGTGCTGGACTCCGGGGACTTCACCGAGCTGCCCGGCACCGGCTCGCTGCGCCTGCTGCGCCGTGTCCGCTGACCCGCTCGGGGCGGAGCGGGCGGCCGCCCTGGCGCAGATCGAGGCGCTGACCCGCGAGTTCGACGCCATCGTCGCCGCGTCGCGGGCGTCGAACGCCGACGACGAGCACGACCCGGAGGGCGCGACGATCGCCTTCGAGCGCCAGCAGGTGGCGGCGCTGCTGGCCGCCGCGCGCCGTCGCCTGGCCGACGTCGACGCCGCGGTCACCGCCGTGGAGGCCGGCACCTACGGCCGCTGCGAGTCCTGCGGCGGGCCGATCGCCCCCGAGCGCCTCGCCGCCCGCCCCAGCGCCCGCACCTGCATCACCTGCGCCCGCTGAGCGCTGCGGCGAGGCAAAGGAAGCAATACGCACGTATCGGAGTCGCAGACGTGCGTAGAGCTTCCTATGCCTCGTCAGCTCAGCTGACGTAGCGGCGGGCGGTGGAGCGGCGCTGGACGGCGTCGAGCGCGGCGAACCGGGCCTCGGCGTGCGGGGGCAGCACCCGCCGCTCGCGCACCACCCACGGGACCCCGCGGACCGCGGCCAGGAGCCCCTGCGCGGTGACCCGGTCCCGCGGCAGCGTGGCCAGCAGGTGCAGCGTCCGGCGCAGCGCGGGACGGAGCGGCCGCCGCAGCCACGTCGTCCAGAGGGTGTTGCGGATGCCGTCGCGCCGGCGGCGGTGCGAATCGCGGGCCCGGGACGCCTGGTGGTGCACGGTCAGCGACGGCAGGTAGCAGAGCTCCCAGCCGGCCGCGGCGAGGTCGCCGGCCATGAGCTCCTCCTCGCCGCCCAGCCACAGCCGCTCGCTGAACCCGCCGACCTCCAGGAACGCCTCCCGCCGGACCACGCTGGCGCCGGCGAGGAACGAGCCCAGCGCCGGGCCGGGCAGCCAGTCGGCGCCGGGGACGGGGGAGTCGCGCAGCTCCGGCACGATCGGGTCCTCGCGGGCGCCGGGCTCGACGAGGATCCGCGCGGTCACCACGGCCAGCAGCGGGTGCGCGTCCATGACGTCGGCCGCGGTGCGCAGCGACCCCGGCTCCCACCACGTGTCGTCGTCGCAGAAGGCCACGTACGGCGTCGCGAGCCGGTCGATGCCGACGTTGCGGCCGATCGCCCCCAGGTTCTCCGGGCTCGCGATGAGCTCCACGGCGGGAAAGCGCTCGCGGACCGCGTCGGCGGTGCCGTCGGTGGAGCCGTTGTCGACCAGCACCACGTGCGGCTGCTCGGGCAGCTCCAGCAGCCGGGACAGCGCCACCAGCACCTCGTCGCGGCGCTGGTGGGTGATGACGACGACGGCGACCCGCGCCTCGGCGCCGGTGCCGGCCGCCTGCGGGTCCGCCTCGGTGGCCGTCACCCGGCGTCCCCGGCGAGCAGCCGCAGGTCGGCCAGCACGTGCGCGGGCAGCCGGCGCCGGCGGCGCAGCGCGGCGGGCAGGTCCGGCAGCGACCGGCCCAGCCCGCGGCGGGCCGGCGCGCCGGCCCGCAGCGCAGCGAGCACCGTGCGGACGACGTCGCGCACCGGCAGCCGCATCACCGCGGTCAGCACCCTCGACCGCCCGATCGCCGCGCGCCGGGCAGCGGCGTCGTGCCGGCGGGTCGAGGGGTGGTGGTGCACGGTCACCGAGTCGACGTAGGCGATGTCCCAGCTCGCGGCGGCGAGGTCGAGGGACAGCCGCTCCTCCTCGCCGGGGAACCGCACCACCGGGTCGAACCCGCCGACGGCGAGGAACGCCCCGGTGCGCACCATCGCCGCGCACCCGATGAAGCCGAGCAGCCGCGGGCCGGGCAGGTGTGGCGGGGTGCCCAGCGGGCTGGCCGCCAGCTGGGGGCACAGCGGGTCGAGCCGCTCCTCGGGACCGACGAGGACGCGGGCGTTGAGCACGGCCAGCCGGGGGTGGGCACGCATGATCGAGACCGCGCGGGCGAGGTCGCCGGGCGCCCACCACGAGTCGTCGTCGGCGAAGGCCACGAACTCGGTGCCGGCGTGCCCGGCGCCGATGGTGCGGGCCCGCGCGCCGACGTTCTCGGCGAGCGGCAGCACCGTCACGTCCGGCAGCGCGGCCCGGACGGCCTCGACGGTGCCGTCGGTGGAGCCGTTGTCCACCAGCACCACCGGCGCCTCGTGGCGGGGCAGCGTGGCCAGCAGGTCCTCGCGCCGGTCGCGGCTCATCACCACGACGGTGACGCCGCCGACAGCGGATCGCCGGGCGGTGCCGGTCGCGGGGGAGGTGCTGGTCACCGCTGCACCCTGCCCGTGATCGGCGGCAGCGAACCGGTGTCGGCGGTCCCGGGGGCGGGCAGCGCCGCGGGGTCGGCGAACAGCCCGGAGGCCGGCGTCGCGCCGGAGAGGGCGTCGGCGGCGAGCACCACCGCGGCCGCCGTCCACGTGGTCCGCTCGACCGGCCAGTGGGCGTCGTCGGGGTAGACGAACCCGGTCCAGTACGAGCCGTCGTCGTGGCGCAGGTGCTGCATGGCCGCCACCTGCTCCAGCGCGGCGTCGGGCTCCCCGGCGACGACGAGTGCCAGCGCCAGTTCGCAGGTCTCCGCGCCGGTCACCCACGGGTGGTCGGCCACGCACCGCGCGCCGAGCCCGGGGACGACGAAGCGGTCCCGGTCCGCGGCCAGCCGGATCCGCGCCGGCTCGCCGGTCACCGCGCCGGCCAGCACGGGGTAGTACCAGTCCATCGAGTAGCGGGAGCGGTCGGCGAAGGCGCCGGGGTCGCTGCGCAGCGCCGTCCCGAGGCCGGTGACGGCCAGCTCCCAGTCCGGCTGCGCCTCCCCGGCCAGCCCGGCCAGCCCGATGCCGCAGCGCAGCGCCTGGAACAGGCTGGCGTTGCCGGTGAGCAGCGCGGTGCCGTCGGGCGTGCCGTCGGGCCGCAGCGCCCAGCTGACCGCGCCGGAGGCCAGCTGCATGCCCACGACGAGGTCCAGGCCGCGGCGCACGGCCGGCCACAGCTCGGTCACCAGCCGCTCGTCGCCGCTGGCGAGCCAGGTGTGCCAGGCGCCGACGGCGAGGTAGCCGGCGTGGTTGCTCTCGACGGCGGGCTGCGTCTCGGCCCCGTCGCGGTACTCGGCGGCCCAGGAGCCGTCGGCGCGCTGCCGGGCGGCCAGCCAGCGGTAGGCCGCCGCCGCCCGCGCGTGCTCGCCGCCGACGTCGAGGGCCATGGCCGCCTCGATCGAGTCCCACGGGTCCAGCTGCCCGCCGCGGAACCACGGCAGCGACCCGTCGCGGCCCTGCTCGGCGGCGATCGCGGCCACCGTCCGCCGCACGGCCACCCCGTCGAGGACGCCGGGCAGCTCGGGCAGCTCAGCGCGCGGCAGCGGTCTTCTCCCGCTCCGGGGCGGCCGCCACCTGCGCGACGGCGGGCTTGTCCGCGTAGACGACCAGGCTCTTGCCGAACAGCGGGTCGAGCACCCTCTCGGCCGCCCGCGTGACCAGCGGCCGCTCCACGAGGTCCCAGACCAGCAGCCGGTGGTAGGCACGCACGGCGGCGGCGTCGCGGTCCACGCCGACGGCGCACTTGAGCCACCAGAACGGTGCGTGCAGCGCGTGCGCGTGGTGCTGCCGCCCCGGCACGAGGCCGGCCACCGACAGCCGGGCGCGCAGGACGTCCCCGCGGTAGATGCGGACGTGGCCGCCCTCGTTGGCGTGGTAGGCGTCCGACAGCGCCCAGCAGATCCGCTCGGGGCCGTAGCGGGGCACGGTGACCGCGACCCGCCCGCCCGGCTTGAGCACCCGTGCGATCTCGGTCATCGCGGCGACGTCGTCGGGGATGTGCTCGAGCACCTCGGAGGCCATGACCCGGTCGACGCTGGCGTCGGGGAACGGCAGGTGCCGCAGGTCGCCGCGCACCACCTCGTACCGGGCGCCCTCCGGTGCCTCCCCGGCCTCGGCGATCGCGCCCAGCCACTGCTTCGTCGTCTCCACCTCCGACACGCCCCAGTCGACGGCGACGACGTGCGCGCCCCGGCGGTAGGCCTCGAAGGCGTGCCGGCCCTCACCGCAGCCGAGGTCCAGCACGGTCGTGCCGGGGCGCAGGTCGAGCAGGTCGTAGTCGACGGTCAGCAAAGAGCGCCCTTCCGTTGCAGCACCTCGGCGTACCAGGCGGCCGTGCGCTCGGCGGTCGAGCGCCACGTGTAGGAGGCCAGCACCCGGCGGCGCCCGGCCCGGCCCAGCTGCTCCTGCAGCGAGGGCTTCTCGAGCACCAGCCGCAGCGCCGCGGTCAGCTCGTCGACGTCACCGGCGCGCACACGCAGGCCGGCCTGGGTGCCGACGACCTCCGGCAGCGCACCGGCGTCGGTGGTCACCAGCGGCGTCCCGCACGCCATGGCCTCGACCGCGGGCAGCGAGAAGCCCTCGTACAGCGAGGGGATGGCCGCCACGGTCGCCGTCTGCAGCAGCCGCACCAGGTCGGCCTCGGGCAGCGGGCCGGTGAAGCGGACGGCGTCGCGCAGGCCGAGCCGGTCCAGCGCGGACTCCGCCGGCCCGCCGGGCCGGGCGGTGCCGACGACGGTCAGCCGCACCGGCCGCTCGGTGCGCAGCTTGGCCACCGCCTCGAGCAGGTGCACCAGGCCCTTGAGCGGGACGTCGGCGCTGGTGGTGACCACGATCGAGTCGGTCTCGCGGGCCCGGCCGGCCGGCGGCGGGGTGAAAACGGCGGGGTCGATGCCGACCGGGATGACCTCGACGCCGGAGGCGGGGACCCGCAGGTGGGTCCCGATGTCGCGCCGCGAGTTCTCCGAGACGGTGGTGACGGCGTCCAGGCGGGGGGCGACCCGGGCCTGCATGGCGGTGAAGCCGTACCAGCGGTGCAGGGTCAGCCGCCGGCGCAGCGTGGGCGCCGCGGCGATCTCGAGCCGCCGGTCGATGGCGACCGGGTGGTGCACGGTGGCCACGGTCGGGACGCCCGCACGGAGCAGCCGCAGCAGCCCGTAGCCGAGGGACTGGTTGTCGTGGACGACGTCGAACTCGTGCGCGCGGGGGAGCAGCAGCCGGGCGGCGCGCAGCGTGAAGGTCAGCGGCTCGGGGAAGCCGGCGGTGCACATCGCGGCCCACTCGGCGACATCGATCCAGTCGCGGAACTCCGAGGGGCGCGGCGTCCGGAAGGGGTCGGGCTCGCGGTAGAGGTCGAGGCTGGGCACCCGGGTGAGCGGGACGCCGTCGTCGAGCTCGGGATAGGGCTGGCCGCTGAACACCTCGACGGAGTGGCCGAGGTCGGTCAGCTCGCGCGAGAGCGCCCGGACGTAGACGCCCTGCCCGCCGCCGTGCGGCTTGCTCCGGTACGACAGCAGTGCGATCCGCAGCCGTCGTCCCATGCGCCGGACCCTACCGACCCTGCCCGGTCCGCCCGCCTGACAGGGTGAGGGGCGTGATCCGACACGTCGTGCACTTCACCTGGTCCGACGCCGCCGACGCCGCCCGGCGGGCGCAGACCGTGGCCGCGCTGCGCCGGCTGCCCGAGCAGGTGCCCGGCTCGCTGGCGTTCACCGTCGCGCCCGACGCGGGCCTGGTGGAGGGCAACGCGCACACCGTCCTGGTCGCCGACTTCCCCGACGTGGAGACCTTCCGCCGCTACGCCACCGACCCCGTGCACCTCGAGGTCATCGCCGAGCACGTCCGCCCCTTCCTGGCCGCCCGCAGCGCCGTCCAGTACGAGGTCTGAGGCAGGACCCACCGACGGTCCCGGCACCCGCCGTCCACAGGGGCCGATCGCTCCACAGGCGTGGCCGGTCCGGTCCGGGAGGGCCTCGAGGCGCCCAGGGTCGGCTGGGTGGACGAACCCCCGATCCCCGTCATCCGGCTCGGCGACACCGGCGAGGTCGCCGCCGCCCTGCCGCACCTGCTCGGCTTCCACCCGGCCGAGTCCGTCGTGCTGGTCAGCCTCCGCGGCACCGGCGGCAGCCGCGTCGGCCTGACCGTGCGCGCCGACCTGCCCCCGCCCGCCGCGGCACGGTCGCTGGCGCACACGCTCGCCGGCAAGGTCGCCACCGACGAGCCGCAGGCCGTGCTGCTGGCCGTCGTCTCCGGTGCACCAGATGTCGTGACGCCCGACGCCGCGGCCGTCCCCGTGCTGCCCGGTGCCGGGTTCCTGCCGCCGGCGCCCGAACTGCCGCACCGCGACCTCGTGCACGAGATGGTGCTCGCGCTCGACGCCCGGGACGTGCCGGTCCGGGAAGCGCTGCTCGTGCGGTCGGGCCACTGGTGGGACTACGACTGCCCGTACCCGTGCTGCGAGCCCGGCGCGGGCACGCCCCTGCCCGGCGGGGCGAGCCCGCTGGCTGCCGCGGCGGTGGCCGGCGGCGCGGTCCTGGCCGCCGGCCGGGAGGCGCTCGCCGCGCGGATCACCCCGTCCGACGACGACCCGGGCGCGGCCGGGGTGGCGTCCGCCTGCCTGTCCGCCGGGCGCGAGCACGCCGCCCGGCTCCGGGCGCTGGGCCGGGCGGCGGTCGCCGCGGAGGCGGGCGCGGCGGTCACCGCGGCCGTCGCCGACTGCCGGCCGGGTCCCGACACGGCGGCCACCCGGCTGGCCGACGCACGGGTGGCCCGGGTGCTGTGGGGACTGACGCTGCCGGAGGTGCGCGACCGCGCGCTCGGCCTGGCGCTGGGCGAGGACGCGGCGGCCGCCGAGGTGCTGTGGAGCGAGTGCACCCGCCGCGCGCCCGTGCTGCTGGACGGGCCGCCGGCCACCCTGCTCGCGGTCAGCGCCTGGCTGCGCGGCGACGGCGCCATGGCCAACGTCGCGCTGGAGCGGGCGCTGGCCGCCGACCCCGGCGCCGCCCTGCCCCAGCTGCTGGCCGACGGCCTGGCCGCCTGCCTGCCGCCGTCCGCCCTGCGCGCGCTGATCGGCAGCACCCTCGAGCAGGACGCCGCCGGGTGAGCCTCAGACCAGCTCGGGCCGCTGCCACTCCTGCCCGAGGACGTGCTCGGCGAGGAACGCGAGCACCGTCTCGTACCAGACCGTCGCGTTACCCGGCGTGAGCACCCAGTGGTTCTCGTCCGGGAAGTACAGGAACCGCGAGGGGACCGCGCGCTTCTGCAGGTCGTACCAGAGCCGCAGGGCCTCGCCGATCGGCACGCGGTAGTCCTTGTCGCCGTGTATCACCAGCATCGGCGTGCGGATGGCGTCGGCGAACCGGTGCGGGGAGTTCTGCTCGTAGCGCTTGGGGGTGGCCAGCGGGTCGCCCCACTCCTTCTCCCAGTAGTAGGCCGCGTCGGTGGTGCCCACGAAGGAGTCGAGGTCCCAGAGGCTGGCGTGGGTGACGATCGCCTTGAAGCGGTCGGTCTGGGTGGCCACCCAGTTGGCCATGTAGCCGCCGAAGGAGCCGCCCATCGCCGCGGTGCGCTCCGCGTCGACGTCCGGGCGCTCCAGTGCCGCGTCAACGGCGGTCATGAGATCGGTGTAGGGGGCGCCGCCCCACTCGCCCCAGCCCCGGCGGACGAAGTCCTGCCCGAAGCCCTGCGACAGCGCCGGGTTGGGCAGCAGGACGGCGTAGCCGCGCGCCGCCATCACCCACGGGCACCAGCGCCACGACCAGGAGTTCCAGCTCATCAGCGGCCCGCCGTGGATCCACAGCAGCAGTGGTGCCGGGTCCTCGGCGCTCGCGCCCTCCGGCAGGACCAGCCAGGACTGCACCTCCGCGCCGTCGGCGGCGGTCGCGCGCACCTCGTGCAGGGTGCCCGGCAGCGGCCCGAGGGCGCTCGGGGACGGCAGCGGCTCCGGGTGCTGGCCGGTCGCGCGCGGGTCCAGGCGCACCGGCGCGGGCGGCTCGTCGTAGGCCGAGCGCAATGCGAACAGTGCGCTGCCGTCGCGGGCCACCCGCAGGTCGCTGTAGGCGCCGTCGGCGGTGAGCCGCACCGGGCCGCCGCCGGAGAGCTCCACCCGGAACAGGGCGTGCCGGCCGTCCTCGTCGGCGAGGAAGTACACGGCGTCGCCCTCGGCGCTGAACTGCGGGGCGCTGGGCCAGCGGTCGAAGCCCGCGGTGAGGTCGCGGGTCTCGGCGGAGGCCACGTCGACCAGCAGGAGCGTGTAGTCCGGGGGCTCGGCGTAGGTCGTCAGCGTCTCGCGCACGCACACGACCGAGGCGCCGTCGGGGGAGAAGGCGCCGGAGTGCACGTCGGCCAACGGGTCGTCGACGAGTACCCGGCTCTCCCCGGTGGCGGTCTCCAGGAGCACCAGCCGGGTGCGCCGGCCGGCGGGCCCGTCGGGCACCTGCTCGTGCCGCAGCGCCTGCGTCCCGTCGGGGGAGAGGGTCACCGACTCGCCGGCTCCGATGGGCGGCCCGGCGTCGGGCGTCAGGTCGCGCAGGGCCACCGGTTCGGGCCGGTCCCCGGCGGGGTCCTCGGCGGGCAGGGCGCCGGCCCAGAACAGGTGCGGAGCCGCGGGTCCGAGGTCGGCGTCCCAGTAGCGGACGGGATAGGCCTCGTGCAGGACCGCCGTCACCCCGGCGTCGGTGCGCGCCTTGCGGCGCTGCTCGTCCTCGGCCGCGTCGGCGGCGCCGGGCATGGCCGAGGCCACGACGACCACGTCGCCGCTGTCGGCGGCGACGGTGAACCCGCCGACGCCGCCGGGCGGGGAGACCACGGGTCGGGCCTCGCCGCCGCCGGCCGGCAGCGCCCACAGCGCCGGCTTCGGGTCACCGCCGTCCTTCCCGGCGCCCGGGTCGGGGCGGGCCGAGACGAACAGCAGCGTGCCGTCCGGGGCGAAGGCCGGCGCCGACTCCCCGGGGGCACTGCGGGTGAGCCGGCGCGGCGCGCGCCGGCCCTCGGGGTCGACGTCCCACAGGGCCGAGACCCACTTCTTCCGCTCGGCGTCGAGGGTCTGCACCGAGACGGCGAGCCGGCCGTCGGGCGCCAGCGCCAGGCCGCTCACCCGCGGGACGGCGACGAAGTCCGACAGCCGGGCGAACGGGTGCGCCGGATCGGGGTCGGGAGCGGTCTCGGGCCGGCTGTGGGACACGGCGTCGGGCTGGCTCACCGGGGCTCCTCGCGACGGGGACGGGACGGTGCCGCCCACCGTAACGAGCAGCGCCCGGTCCCCCGCCGGAGCGGAGGACCGGGCGCTGGCGGCGCGGCGCGGGGCTCAGAGCTGGGCGGCGGCCTCGACCGGGGTCAGGTCCTCGTCCAGTGCCGAGACGAACAGGTGCTGGGCCACGCCCGCCGGCACCGGGTGGCCGTCGAGGGTGACTGTGCCGTTGGCCGACTGCGCCACCATCGTGGCGCCGGGGCGGATCCCCTGGTCGGCGAGCGTGCGCAGCAGCGTGGCGTCCTCCTGCAGCTGCTCGCTGATCCGCCGGACGGTCACCCGCCGGCCCTCGGCGGTCGCCGTGGTGGAGAGCAGGGTGAGCGCGTCGAGGACCGCCGAGGTCTCCCCGCCGAGCGCGTCCAGGCCCGGGATCGGGTTGCCGAAGGGCGAGACCGTGGGGTTGCCGAGCAGGGACAGCAGCTTGCGCTCCACCGCCTCGCTCATGACGTGCTCCCAGCGGCAGGCCTCCTCGTGCACGTCGGCGTAGTCGAGGCCGATCACGTCCACGAGCAGGCACTCGGCCAGCCGGTGCTTGCGCATGACGGCGGTGGCGAGCTCGCGGCCGGTCTCCGACAGCTGCAGGTGCCGGTCGCCCTCGACGGTCAGCAGCCCGTCGCGCTCCATGCGCGCCACGGTCTGGCTCACCGTCGGGCCGCTCTGGTGCAGCCGCTCGGCGATGCGCGCCCGCAGCGGGACGATGCCCTCCTCCTCCAGTTCGAAGATCGTGCGGAGGTACATCTCGGTGGTGTCGATGAGGTCGTTCACTGGCACTCCTCCGTGTCGTCCCCGATCCTACGGCGCGCGGACGACCGGAACGGGTTCCGCGGGACAGGTCCGCGGGGGAGGCCTTCCTGGGCACGGCGCCCGGCCGGGCGCGGCGGTAGCGTCCGGACGGGCGCGTCGGAGGCACCAGCGGCGCCGGCGACAGGGGAGGGCTCGTGAGCGACTCGGTGGCCGTGGTCTGGGACGAGGCGCTGCTCGGTTACACGATGGGCGGCGAGCACCCCCTGCACCCGGTGCGGCTGGACCTCACCATGCGCCTGGCCGACGGCCTGGGCGTGTTCGCGCCCGGCCGGGTGGAGGTGGTCACGCCGACGCCGGCCGGTGAGGACCTGCTCACCCTCGTGCACGACCCGGCCTACCTGGAGGCGGTGCGGCGGGCGCCCACCCACCCGGACGAGGCGTTCGGCCTGGGCACCGCGGACAACCCGGTGTTCGAGGGCATGTACGAGGCGGCCGCGCTCATCACGGGCGGCAGCGTCATGGCCGCGGAGCTGGTGCACACCGGCCGCGCGCAGCACGCGGTCAACATCTCCGGCGGCCTGCACCACGCCATGCGCGACCGCGCCTCGGGCTTCTGCGTGTTCAACGACGCCGCGATCGCGATCGCCTGGCTGCTCGGCCAGGGCTACGAGCGGATCGCCTACGTCGACCTCGACGTCCACCACGGCGACGGCGTGCAGGCGGCCTTCTACGACGACCCGCGGGTGCTCACGGTGAGCGTCCACCAGACCCCGCTCACGCTGTTCCCCGGCACCGGCTTCCCGGAGGAGACGGGCGACCCGGAGAAGGCGCTCGGCAGCGCGGTCAACCTCGCCCTGCCCAACGGCACCGACGACTCCGGCTGGCTACGGGCCTTCACCGCCGTCGTCCCGAGCGTCGTGCGCGCCTTCTCGCCGCAGATCCTGGTCACCCAGTGTGGCTGCGACGCCCACCACGAGGACCCGCTCGCCGACCTCGCGCTCACCATCGACGGCCAGCGGGCCAGCTACCGGGCGGTGCACGACCTCGCCCACGAGGTGTGCGACGGCCGCTGGATCGCCCTCGGCGGCGGCGGCTACGGGCTGGTGCGCTGTGTGCCGCGGGCCTGGACGCACCTGCTGGCCGAGGCAACGGGGGAGCGGCTGGACCCGGTGACGGCGATCCCGCAGTCGTGGCGCGACGACGTCGTCGCCCGGGGACTGCGGGCGCGGCCACCCACGCACATGACCGAGGGCGGCTACACCGGCTTCTCGGCGTGGGACCCCTTCACCGAGTCCCGCGTCGACCGGGCGGTGTCGCGCACCCGCAGGGCGTCCTTCCCCTACTTCGGCCTCGACCCGGACGACCCCCGTGACTGAGCAGCGGACCACCGCCACGCCCGCGCACGAGGAGGAGCCGCCGCAGCCCCCGGCGCACTGGCAGGCCGACATCGTCGCCGCCGACGGCGGCACGGTGCACCTGCGCCCGATCTGCCCCGAGGACGCCGAGGGGCTCACCGGCCTGATGGAGCGCAGCTCCGACCAGACCCGCTACTACCGGTTCTTCGGGCCGATGAAGCGGCTGTCGGACAAGGACCTGTACCGGTTCACCCACGTCGACCACACCGACCGGGTGGCCTTCGTGCTGCTGCTCGGCGAGCAGCTGATCGGCGTCGGGCGCTACGACCGCTACCCCGGCACCACCGACGCCGAGGTCGCCTTCCTCGTCGAGGACGCCCACCAGGGCCGGGGCCTGGGCTCGGTGCTGCTCGAGCACCTGTCCGCCGCGGCCCGCGAGCGGGGGATCACCAACTTCGTCGCCGAGGTGCTCACCCAGAACAGCCGGATGGTGCGGGTCTTCCTCGACGCCGGCTACCAGGCCAGCCGCTCCTACGAGGACGGCGTGGTCCACCTGACCTTCCCGATCGCCCCCACGGAGACCTCGCTGGCCGTGGCCTACGAGCGCGAGCAGCGCAGCGAGTCCCGCTCCATCGCCCGGTTGCTCACGCCGAAGTCGGTCGCGGTGGTCGGCGCCAGCAACGACGAGGCCAAGATCGGCAACCTCGTGCTGCGCAACCTGCTCGACTACGGCTTCGAGGGGCCGGTGTACCCCGTCAACCCCGGCGTCCGGCACGTGCGCGGCGTCCCCGCGTACGCCTCGATCGAGGCCATCCCCGACGACGTCGACCTGGCCGTGGTCGCCGTCCCCGCCGACGAGGTCGCGGGCGTGGTCGATGCCTGCCGGCGCAAGCGGGTCCGCGGCCTGGTCGTCATCTCCGGCGGCTTCGGCGAGACCGGCCCGGCCGGGCGCGAGGCCGAGCGGCAACTGGTGGCCTCCGCCCGCGCGTCGGGCATGCGGGTCGTCGGCCCCAACTGCCTGGGCATCGTCAACACCGACCCGGCGATCCGGCTCGACGCCAGCCTCGCCCCGCTGGTGCCCGCGCGCGGCCGCGTCGGGTTCTTCGCCCAGTCCGGTGCGCTCGGCGTCGCGCTCCTCGAGCGGGCGCGCAGCCGCAACATCGGCCTGTCCAGCTTCGTCTCGGCGGGCAACCGCGCCGACGTCAGCGGCAACGACCTGCTGCAGTACTGGGCCACCGACCCCGGCACCGAGGTCGTGCTGCTGCACCTGGAGAGCTTCGGCAACCCGCGCAAGTTCGCCCGGCTGGCCCGCACCGTCGCCCGCACCAAGCCGGTGGTCGCCGTGAAGAGCGGCCGGCACGGCGGGCTGACCCCGGGGCTGGCCGGCACGTCGGTGGCGGTGCCCGAGCAGTCGGTGGCCGCGCTGTTCGCCTCGGCCGGGGTGATCCGCGTGGAGACCGTGGCCCAGCTCTTCGAGGTCGGCCTGCTCCTGGCCCACCAGCCGCTGCCCGCGGGCGACCGGGTCGCGATCGTCGGCAACTCGACGGCCATGGGGGTCCTGGTCGCCGACTCCGTCCTCGACCAGGGGCTGGCCCTGGCGCACGAGGCACCGGTCGACATCGGCACCAACGGCAGCCCGGAGGCGTTCCGCACCGCGCTGCAGGCGGCGGTCGACGACGACGGCGTGGACTCCGTCGTCGCGGTGTTCCTCCCGCCGCTGGTGCGCACGCCGCCGGGCGAGTTCGGGCGGGTGCTGCGCGAGGTCTCGACCGCCTCGGCCAAGCCGGTGCTGGCCACCTTCCTCTCCGCCGAGGGCGTCCCGCCGGAGCTCACCGTCCCCGACGACGCGGGCATGCCGGCCCGCGGCTCGGTGCCGTCCTACTCCACGCCGGAGCGGGCGGTCATCGCGCTGGCGCGGGTCACCGAGTACGCGCGCTGGCGCCGGCGGCCGATGGGCACGGTGCCCGAGCTGGCCGGCGTCGACGCCGCGCGCGCCCGGTCGGTCGTCCTCGGCGCGATGGCCGAGTCGCCCGGCGGCCGCCCGCTCACCGACGACGAGATCCTCGAGATGCTGGCCGCCTACGGGGTGCCGCTGCTGGGCACGCGGACGGCGACCACCGCCGACGAGGCCGTCGCCGCGGCCGACGCGGTCGGCTACCCGGTGGTGCTCAAGTCCACGGCGCCCTGGCTCCGGCACCGCACCGACCTCGGCGGGGTCCGGCTCGACCTCCCGGACGCCGCGGCCGTCCGCGCCGCCTTCGCCGCCATCCCGGCCGGCGACCCGGTGATCGTGCAGGAGATGGCCGCGCCGGGCGTGGCCACCGTGGTGGAGGTCGTCGACGACCCGTCGTTCGGCGCGCTGGTCAGCTTCGGCGTCGGGGGAGTGGCCACCGAGCTGCTCGGGGACCGCGCCTACCGCACCCTGCCGCTCACCGACCTCGACGCCGCCGAGCTGGTGCGCGCGCCGCGGGCATGGCCGCTGCTCGACGGGTGGCGAGGATCGGAGCCGGTCGACGTCGCGGCGCTGGAGGACCTGCTGCTGCGGGTGGCGCGGCTGGCCGACGACCTGCCCGAGGTGCTGGGGCTGACGCTCTCGCCGGTGATCGTTGGCCCGGCGGCCCCCTGGCACGGCGGCCGGTCGCTGGTGGTCGCCGGCGGCACCGTGCGGGTCGGCCCGCCGACCGCCCGCGTCGAGCCCGGCCCCCGGCGGATGCGCGACCCCTCCTGAGCGCCCCGGGTGCCGGCTACCGCCACCGCTCGATGAACTCGACCGTCGCGCGGTCGACCTCGTCGGGGTGCGAGGCGCTCAGGAAGTGCCGGCCGCCCTCGACGACGCGGAGCTCGGCGCCGGCGCTGGAGGTGAAGAGCCCGATCTCGTCCTGCGCGTTGGCGACGGAGTAGACCGGGTCGGCGGTGCCGTGCATCCACAGGACCGGGCACCGCACGCCGTCCAGCCGGCCGTGCAGGCCGTCGCGGTCACGCAGGTTGACGGAGCTGATCCGCAGGCGCTTGCGCCCGTCGTCGCCGGTGTAGTTCTCCTGGTGCGTCCGGTGCCAGAACGCGCGCTCCTCGGGCGACACGTCCCCGCCGAGGCCCTCCGCGAGGACGGCGTCGACCAGCTCGACCGGGATGACCCAGTCGTCGCCGACGGGCTCGGCGAGTGCGTGGATGGCCGGCGTGCAGAAGCCGACGCCGTCCCAGCAGCCCAGGTCCCGACTGCGCTGGCTCTCGGCGTCCATCGAGGTGCCGAGCAGGACGATGCCGGTGATCCTCTGCGGCGCGAGCACGGCCATGCGGGCCGCGATCCAGCCGCCCTGCGAGGTACCCAGGACGAACGCCTCGCGGATGCCGAGTGCGTCGAGGACCTGCAGGTCGGCGAGGGCCGAGTCCCAGTACGTGAACTGCTCGTACGAGGCGCGCGTCCGGCCGTGGCCGTACGGCTCGAGGGCGAGCAGGTTGGCGGTGGCCGTGAGCCGCTCGTCGGCGAACTGCGGCCGGTACAGCTCGGCGGAGGTGGTGAACGAGTTGACCAGGACCAGCGTCGGGAGCGAGGCGTCGTAGGGCCTGCCGAACCGGTAACCGATGGTCGAGGTGCCCAGGTGGGGGACGGGGATCGTCTCGACGTCGCTCATGGGTCCCCTGTCGTCGGTGACCGGGCGCACGGCACGTCGGCCGGGGCCGGGGTGGGTCCGGCCATCGTGGTCCCGCGCACCGGGGCGGTCAACCGACCGGGGCGGGCGCCCGCTCAGGGCTGCCGGCCGGTGAAGGCCAGCAGCTTCGTCAGGTCGTCGGCGTCGTCGGGGACGGGGACCCGCGGGCCGTAGTGGCCGCTGCCGCGCAGCGCGGCGTCCCAGGGCTCGATCCCGGCGAGGAAGCCCGACGCCTCGGCCTGGTCGAGGGTCTCGTCCTGACCGGTGGCGCGGGCGAGGTCCCAGGCGTGCACCAGCAGGTCCATGAGGCCGGTCATCGCGACCAGCTCCTGCAGCGTCATGTCCCCGGCGTGGGTGCTCGTGGGGCGCGAGGCGACGGCGGGGTCCTCGAGGAGGGCCGAGATCGCGGCGTCGGCGGCCCGCCAGGCGCCGGCCGGGTCGTCGTCGACCGAGGGCCCCTCGGGCAGTGGCCGGCCGACGGCACCCAGGTACAGCGAGGGCATCCACTCGACCACGTGCCGGACGACGTCGCGGGCCACCCAGCCCTCGCAGGGTGCAGGGTCGTCCCAGCGGCCGGCGGGGACGCCGTCGACCCGCCGTCCGAAGTCGTCGGCCAGGTGCCGCCACCGCTGCGCCGTCGTCGGCTCCGTCGTCGTCATCACCATCTCCTCAACCATCCGGTTGAGTAAGAGCCTGGCCCGGAACGGCGCCCCTGTCAACGCCGAGAGCCGGCTCCCCGCGGGGAACCGGCTCTCGGTTGCTGGCTGTCAGGCCAGGTAGTCGCGCAGGGCGTCGGCGCGCTGCGGGTCGCGCAGCTTGGCCATCGTCTCGCGCTCGATCTGGCGCACCCGCTCGCGGGAGAGGCCGAACTGCTTGCCGATCTGCTCGAGCGTGCGCGGCTGGCCGCCGTCGAGGCCGAAGCGCAGCACCACCACGTCGCGCTCGCGGTCCTCCAGCGTGCCGAGGACGGTGCGCACGTCGCCCTTCATCATCTGGAAGGCCACGGCGTCCTCGGCCACCGCGGCGTCGGCGTCCTCGATGAAGTCACCGAGGCGGGACTCCTCGTCGGCGCCGACGGTCTGGTCGAGGCTGACCAGGTCGCGGCTGTACTCGAGCAGCTCGGTGATCCGCTCGGGCGTCATGTCGAGCTCGAGACCGAGCTCCTCGGCGGTGGGCTCGCGCTCGAGCTCCTGGTGCACCCGCCGACGGGTCCGCACGACCTTGTTGACCTGCTCGGCCAGGTGCACGGGCAGCCGGATGGTGCGGCCGGAGTCGGCCATCGCACGGGTGATCGCCTGGCGGATCCACCACGTCGCGTAGGTCGAGAACTTGAAGCCCTTGGTGTAGTCGAACTTCTCGACGGCGCGGATGAGGCCGACGTTCCCCTCCTGGATGAGGTCCAGGAACGTCATGCCGTGACCGGTGTAGCGCTTGGCCACCGAGACGACCAGGCGCAGGTTGGCCTCGAGCAGGTGCCGCTTGGCGGCCTTGCCGTCGGTGGCCAGCGCCTTGTAGTCGCGCTGCAGGGCCGGGGTGAGCTGCCGCTCGTTGAGCAGCCGCTCGGCGTAGAGGCCGGCCTCGATGCGCTTGGCGAGCTCGACCTCCTGCTCGGCGGTCAGCAGGGCGGTCTTGCCGATGGTGTTGAGGTACACGCGCACCAGGTCGGTCGACACCAGGCCACTGGTGTCCGGCTCGCGGCGCGGCGAGCGGACCTCGAGGGCGTCACTGGGGGAAGACTGGAGGAGCGTCACGGGATGTCTTCGTCCTTGCCTGGGGTTCGGATGCATGCACCGGCCCTCGTGGTCGGTGGGACACCCGCGTCTGGGGGTGGGTCTCCGCTGTCCGGGCGGCTACCCGCTGTTCTTCCGTTGTGGTCCGTTGTGTTACGCCCCGTACAACGGTCCCGCCGGGGCCTGGTGTTCCGCACATCCCGGGTTCACAGGGAACGCACAGGTGGTGTGTTCGGTCACTGGACGTACCCGGCTCGCCGCCGATCAGACCTCGAGCAGCAAGGTCATCGGCCCGTCGTTGACCGACGACACCAGCATCCGGGCGCCGAACACCCCCGTGGCCACCGTGCTCCCACGCCGCTGCAGTTCCTCGACGACGGCCGTGACCAGCGGTTCGGCCACCTGCGCGGGCGCGGCGCCGTCCCACGAGGGACGGCGTCCCTTCCGCGTGTCGGCATACAGTGTGAACTGGCTCACGACGAGCACCGGGAGTCCCAGGTCGCCGGCCGAGCGGGCGCCGTCCTCCGTGGGGAACACCCGCAGCTCGTGGATCTTCCGCGCCAGTCCGAGCGCACGGTCGGCGTCGTCGTCCCGGCCGACGCCGACCAGCGCGAGCAGGCCCGTGCCGATCTCTCCGACGACGGCGCCGTCGACGGTCACCGAGGCCGCGGCCACCCTGCTCACCACCGCACGCACCGGCCCATCCTGCGGCAGTGCCCCCGGCCCGCCCGCCGTCCGGGTGCCCGGCGGGTATCGGGTGGTCTCGTTCCGGAGTTACGGTGGTGAGGCCGGCCGCCCGTGCACCGGCGCACCGGTGACCACCTCGGGGGACCCCACGTTGCACTCGGACCAGAGCTCCGCGGTCGACGCCGCCCCCGACGCCGGCCCTGACGTCGGCATCGCGCACGACGCTCTGGTCTACGACGCCCCCGAGCAGGTCGCCGAGGTCGCCGCCCCATGGCTGCTCGAGGGCCTGGCGGCCGGGGACGCCGCGGTGGTCGCCGTCGGCCCGGAGACCGCCGGCCCGATCTGCGAGGCCGTCGGTGACGACCCGCGCGTGATCGTGGTCGAGCGGCACGCCCTCTACCGCTCCCGCACCCCCACCGCCGTCACCGCGTTCCGCCGGTTCGCCGCCGAGCACGCTACTCCGGGGCGTCGGGTGCGCGTGGTCGGGGAGGTGGACTTCGGCGCCACCGTCGCCGACTGGCGGGAGTGGCAGGCCTACGAGGCCGTCATCAACGACGCCTTCGCGCCCTTCCCGCTGTGGGGACTGTGCGTCTTCAGCGCCGGCCTGCCCGAGCCGCTGCTGGCCACGGCGCGGCACACCCACCCGGGCCTGGTCACCGCGGACGGGTGGGTGCCCAACTCCGACTACGTCGACCCCGCCGCCTACCTGCGCGCCCTCCCCGTCCCCGACGAGCCGCTCGAGACCACCGCGCCGGCGCTGGCCGACGACGCCATCGCCGACTACATCGGCCTGCGGCACGCCGTCCGTGCGCTCCTGGAGACCGTCGACGGCCCCGGTGACGTGCTGGAGGACTTCCTCATGGCCGTCGACGAGATGGCCTCGAACGCCGTCCGGCACGGTTCCCCGCCGGCCGGACTGCGGCTGTGGACCGCGCCGGGGCGGCTGGTCTGCACCGTCCGCGACTCCGGGCGCGGCTGGGACGACCCCTTCGCCGGGTACGGGCCGGCGCACGGCGAGGACCTGTCCCACGGCGGCATGGGCCTGTGGCTGGCCCGCCAGCTGTGCGACCACGTCGCCATCCGGCGCGACGAGCGCGGCGTCAGCGTGCGGCTGTCCACCGGCTGGACCTGACGGCCGGAGCGCCGTCGTCCGGCACACTTCCCGGGTGCCCACAGTGCGCATCACCCAGGACGAGGCGGCCGACGACCTGCTGGGGCGCGACCCGCTCGCGCTGGTCCTCGGGATGCTGTTCGACCAGCAGTTCCCGATGGAGCGGGCCTTCGCCGGGCCCCGGTTGCTGGCCGACCGCATGGGGGTGGACACGCTGTCGGCCGCCGGGATCGCCGACGCCGACCCCGACCGGCTGCTCGCCTGGTTCCAGGGACCGCCGGCCGTGCACCGCTATCCGGGCTCGATGGCCGCCCGGACCCAGGCGCTGTGCCGGCTGCTCCTCGAGCGCTACGACGGCCGCGCCGACGCGCTCTGGTCCGACGCCCCGGACGGCGCCACGCTGCTGCGGCGCATCGGTGAGCTGCCCGGCTTCGGCGCGCAGAAGGCGAAGATCCTCGTGGCGCTGCTCGGCAAGCAGTACGGCGTCACCCCGCCCGGATGGCGGGAGGCGGCCGGCTCCTACGGCGAGGAGGGGTCGCGGCGGTCGGTCGCCGACATCACTGGGCCGGAGTCGCTGGCCGAGGTGAGGGCCGCCAAGCAGGAGGCGAAGAAGGCCGCGAAGCAGGCGGCGGCGACCGCTCCGGCGGCCCGCTCCTAGCGGTCCGGGATCGTCCGCGGAGGCGCCTGCACGGCCTCGATCGCGGTGGCACCATGGGAGCCGGACCGGGGGGAGACCCGGGGCCCGGCCAGCAGGGACCGGGACCTGGCCACCACAGGCGACACCGTGCCGTCGGTGCCCCGATCCAGCGGAGGGATGTGTCCGTGGCCTCGAGCCAGCAGTCCGCACGACCCCGCCGGTCGGAGCCGGTGCTGATCACCCAGGCCGAGCCCAGCCTGGCCGAGCAGCACGCCGCCCGGAAGCGGCGGTACGTAATCACCATGGCCGTCCGTGCCGTCAGCCTCGTGCTGGCCGCGGCGTTCTACCAGATCCTCTGGCTGGCGATCATCTTCGCGGTCCTCGGCACGGTCCTGCCCTGGATCGCCGTCGTCATGGCCAACGACCGGCCGCCGAAGAAGAAGCTCGACGCGAATCGCTACGTCGCGCCCCGGCCCGACCGCATCCTCGACGACCCGGCCCGCCAGCGGCGGGCCATCGAGGGTGGCACCGTCATCGAGGGCTGAGCGCATCGGGAGCTGAACGCATCGGGGGCTGAGCCACCTCAGCGCGCGCCCGGGCGGCCGACCACCTCGGTGGCCCGGGCCAGTCCCGCGTCCAGCGCGGCGGCCGGGTCGCCGTGCGGGTCGGCCAGCCACACCGCCAGCAGCCCCGCGGTGAACGCGTCCCCGGCGCCCGTCGTGTCCACCACGCGCGCCGGGCGCGCGGGCCGGTGCACCAGGGTCGTGCCCGACGCCCACAGCGCGCCCTCGGCACCGAGGGTGACCGCCACCGCCTCGTGCCGGGCCGCCAGCGCCCGTGCGGCGTCGGTGACGTCGGCGCACCCCGACAGCAGCCGTGCCTCGTCCGCGTTGGGCAACAGCAGCCCGACGCCGGCGGTGTCGGCCAGCCACCGCGGCACGCCGTAGGCGGTCAACGGCCCGGTCGAGGCCGGGTCGAGCGAGGTGGTGCACCCCGCCGCGGCGGCCGCGGCCAGCGCCGCCAGGCCCGCCGCGCGCGGGCGCTCGTCGAGCAGCGTGTAGCCCGACAGGTGCAGGTGCCCGCCGGGGAGCGGTGCGGGCACGTCGCCGGGACGCAGGTCGAGGTTGGCGCCGCGGTCGGCGAGCATGCTCCGCCGCCCGCCGGGTTCCACCAGGCTCACGATCGTGCCGCTGGCGGCCCCGGTCACCGTCCGCACCGCCAGGCCCACCCCGGCACCGGCGAGCTCCGCGAGCAGGACGGCGCCGGCCGGGTCGTCGCCGACGCACCCGGCCAGCGTGACGGTCACCCCGAGCGCGGCCAGGTGGGCGGCGACGTTGGCCCCCGCCCCGCCGCCGCGGCTGCGGATGGTGGCCGGCCGGTCGGAGTCCGGCGCCGCCTCCCCGGAGAGGACGGCGACGACGTCGGTGGCCAGGTCGCCGACGACGACGACCGGACGGGTGCTCAGCGGGCCGCTGCGGCCAGCGCGGTCGCGATCCGCCCCGCCAGCTCGGCGTTGCGCAGGACGAGCCGGACGTTCACGGCCAGCGTCGCGCCCTCGCTGGCGCGGTGCAGGTGGTCGAGGACGAACGGCGTGACGGCCTTGCCGCGCACGCCGGCGGTCTCGGCCGCGGCCAGCGCGTCGGCGATGACCCGGTCGTGTAGCCCGGGGTCGAGCTGCTCGTCGGCCGGCAGCGGGTTGGCGACGACGACCGCGCCCGGCACGAGCTCGCGCCGGGCGGCGAGCACCGCGGCGGCCTGCTCCGGCGACTCGACCGACCAGTCCAGCTGCGCGCCGCCGTCGGCGACGTAGAAGCCCGGGAAGGTGCGCGTCCGGTAGCCGACGACGGTGACCGACAGGCTCTCCAGCCGCTCCAGCGTGGCCGGGACGTCGAGGATGGACTTCACGCCGGCGCACACCACGGCCAGCGAGGTCCGCGACAGCGCGGTGAGGTCGGCGGACTCGTCGAAGGTGTCGGCCGACTGGCGGTGCACGCCGCCCAGGCCGCCGGTGGCGAACAGGCCGATGCCCGCGGCCTCGGCCAGCAGCGCGGTGCTCGACACCGTGGTGGCGCCGGACAGCCCGAGCGCGGCGGCCACCGGCAGGTCCCGGACGCCGAGCTTGGCGAGGTCGGGGTCGGCGCAGACCCGGTCGACCTGCTCCGCGGTCAGGCCCACGTGCGGCACGCCGTCGAGGACGGCGATCGTGGCGGGCACCGCGCCGCCGGCCCGGACGGCCGCCTCGACGTCGTCGGCGGCGGCGCGGTTGTCCGGCCGCGGCAGGCCGTGGGCGAGCAGCGTGCTCTCCAGGGCGACGACGGGCGCACCGGTGTCCAGCGCCTCGGCGACCTCGGGGGAGAGCGTCAGGGGCGGTGCGGCGGCGTGACGGGGCTCGGTGTGCGGGGCTTCGGGAGGCACCCTGCCATCATGGTGTGCGGGGCGGTCGCGCCCGGCGCCCACCTCCGGCAGGAGGGCGGCCGGGAGTGCCCGCCGGGACCCGTCGCCCGAACCTGGGAGAGACCGTGAGCGACACCGACCTCCTCGAGAAGCCCGACGTCCGCGACTCGGACACCGGCAACGCCAACGAGGTCTTCCACTACGTCCGCAAGAACAAGATCGCCGAGAGCGCCGTCATGGGCACGCTCGTCGAGGCGCTGTGCGGCGAGGTGTTCCCGGTGACCAAGTCACCGAAGCCGGGCAGCCCGGTCTGCCCGGCCTGCAAGGAGGTCTACGAGCAGCTCCGCAAGGAGTGAGTCAGCGGAGGCCGAGGCGCTTGGCCTCGGTCTCCAGCTCGGCGGCACGGCGGCGCTGGGCACGGCGGGTGTGCCGGCGGGGTGGCGCGGGCCAGCGCTCCTGGATCGTCGCGTTGAGCTCCGCGCCGAGCAGGACGGCCATGCCGAAGAAGAACAGGAACAACAACGCCGCGATCGGGGTGGCCAGCGCGCCGTAGGGCAGGGCGGCGACCAGGATGTCGGACACGTAGAGCCGCAGCACCGTGGCCGCCACCAGGAAGAAGGCGACGGCGAGAAGCGTGCCCGGCAGGTGCCGCCGCCAGGGCAGCCGTCGCGGCAGGATCACGTGGTAGAAGCTGGTCAGCGCCAGCAGCAGGCCCACGAGCACCACCGGCCAGTAGACGGCGTTGATCAGCACGGTCGCGGTCTCCTGCCAGTGCTGCGGCAGCAGGGCGACGAGCACCCCGCGGCCGAGCACCAGCAGCGGCAGCATCAGCACCGCGAGCACCAGGCCCACGACGAACAGCCACAGCGCCATCAGCCGAGTGGCGATCGGGCCGCGGACGTCGCGCTGGTCGTAGGCGATGACGATGGTGTTCATGAACGTCGCCGTCGCCGACGACCCCGCCCACAGCGTGATCACGAAGCCGAGGCTGACGACGTCGAGCCGGCCCGAGGTGAGGATGTCGCTGAGCGTCGGCCGGACCAGCGAGTCGACGACGTCGGCGGTGAGCACCTCGGCGGAGGCGTCGACCAGCGTGTCCTCGATGGTCTGCACCGACTCCGCACCGATCCAGCTGCCCAGGTAGCCCAGCGACCCCAGCAGGGCGATCAGCAGCGGCGGGACCGAGAGGATCTGCCAGAACGCCGCCTCGCCGGACAGCCCGAGGATGCGGTCGTGCCAGGCCTTGGCCACCGTGCGGCCGAGGACCTGCGCCGGCACCCGGACGACGGCGGGCCAGTGGTCGAGCCGGCCGGGAGGGGGCAGTTCGGCGCGGGTCGAGCCGGCCGGGGACGGCGCGGGTGCGGGGGCGGGGACAGCGATGGGTGCGTCGACGGGTGCGTCGACGGGTGCGTCGTCCGCGGTCCCGGTGCGGGACCGCCCGCCGGCCCGCACGGTGCTCACCAGGCCAGTGTGCACGCCCGGCGCCCGCCTCTGCCGCTGACGCGGGAGGCGCGGGCGCCGGGGCGGCCCGATCGGGTGGCCGCTCAGGCCGTCGGCTCGGCCGGCGGGGTGCCGCCGTCCGGGGTGGGCGCGGCCGGGGCCTCGGCCGGCGGGGGAACGCAGCGGATGACCGCCTCGGCCGCGTAGGTGGTCTCGAAGGTCTCCCGCCGGATCTCCGCGCCGCTCTGCAGGTCGCGGAACACCCGGGTCACCGTGACGTCGAAGCCCGGCACGCCGGACTGGGAGATGCAGTCGCCGTCGTCGACCCGCTCCTGGACCGCCGGCTGGCGGTAGTTCGTCCGCGGGCCCTCGATCGCCTCGACCTCGTAGCGCTTGGTCCCGTAGAAGGTGACCGTGATCGACCCGCCGGAGGCGGCGGGCGTCCACTGGGTGTCCACGTAGATGCCGGTGTCGGTGTCGTTGCGCCACTGCAGGTCGATCTGGCCCTCGTACACGGTGGCCTCACGGCCGGCCGGGTAGCGGCTGATGTAGAAGCTGTGCGGCTTGTGGTAGACGTCCTCGAGGCCGCCGAAGAAGACCGCGTTGAACATCGTGGTGGCGAACTGGCTGATCCCGCCGCCGACCGCGGTGGACAACTCACCGCCGCTGATGACGTTGGCCGGCACGTAGCCCTGGGCGGTGCCGCGCGGCCCGGTGTAGGTGTTGAGGCTGAACGTCTCGCCGGGCAGCACCAGCGCTCCGTCGACCTCCTCGGCCACCACGCGGATGTTCGTGCCGCTGGCGTTGTTGGTGGTCGTCGTCGTGAAGGAGCTGACCGTCTCGCGGATGCCGAGCGCCTCGGCCTCCTCGGTGGTCAGCTCGGCCGGCACCGGCCCGAGCTCGGCCGTGACCGTGCGCGGTGCGGCATCGGGCAGCACCTCGAGCAGCTGGTCGGCCAGCGCCGCCGGGTCCACCCCGGTGCCGTCGACGGACGGGACGACCTGCACGCTGCCGCCCACGACCTCGAAGCGGGCGTCCTCGGCGGGCGTGCCGAAGGCGCTGAACTCCTCGGCCATCGCCGTCCGCAGCGCGGCCGGGTCGACGGCGACGGCGAGCTCGCCGTCGTCCTGCGGGGTGAAGGTCAGCGAGGCGGCGATCGCCTCGACCGGGATCTCGACGGACGTGGCGCCGTCCTGGCTGGTCACCATGACGGGCGCGGCCAGTGCCGGGGTGACGGTCTCGTCGAGGACGCGCTGCGCCTCCTCGGTGTCCACGCGCACCGGGTCGACGTCGACCGGCAGCTCGATCGGCGTCGCGGGGTCGCCGCCGGCCGCCAGCGCTCCGGTGATCGCCGTCGCGGCGCCCTCGCGGTCCAGCGTCCGGCCGTCGACGGGCTCGACCAGGCTCGGCGTGGTGCCCTCGAGGGTGATGCCGGCGTCGACCGGCGCCCGGTCCACCTGGGTGGCGATCGTGTCGACCTGGGCGGCCAGGGAGGTGTCCTCGCCGGTCATGACCGGGGCGACCTCTCGCTCGCCGAACAGCGAGACCAGGCGGGTCCAGGGGTTGAGAGGCTGGTCGTCGGCGGCGTCGACGGTCGCGTCCACGTCGAGGGTGATGCCGGCGGCAGCGGGGGAGAGGGTGGCCTCGACGTCGTCGGCGACGACGACGTGGTCGGCGGCGACCCGCGGGGCGAGGTCCTGCTCGAGCGCGTCGGTGGCGGCCGCGGGCGACAGGCCGCCGATCTCCACGCCGGCCACCACGGTGTTGCGCGGGACGTCACCGCCGGCCACGAGCAGGTCGACGCCGTAGGCCGCGCCGAGCACCGCCAGCAGGCCGACGGGGACGAGGACGGCGGGACGGCGCCAGCGCGGACGGCGCGGACCCGGGACGGGACTGCCGGGACCGCCCGGGCCACCAGGGCCACCGGGACCGCCGGTGGACCCGGCCGGGGGAGCGGCAGACGCGGGCACCGCGGAGGGAGGCGGGGTGCGGGGCGCGTCGGCGGGCACGGCGCCACCGTCCAGCGCGACCGTGTCCGAGGCGTCCGCGGCCGCGGGAGCGTCGGGGCGCCCGTCCAGGTCGACCGGCTCGGTGGTCCGCGTGCCGGCCGGGTCGCCGCTCAGCGCCACGGTGTCGTGGACCGGGTCGGGCGCCGGCGTGGCGTCGGCACCGGCGGAGGCCGCGACGGGGGTCCTGACGGGAGCCGCGACGGGGGCCTCGACGGGGGCCTCGGCCGGTGGCTCCACGGCGGGGTCCGCGGTGGCGTCGGCCGGGGTCCCGTCCGCAGCGGCGGGCGGAACCGGGGCGCCGGCAGGCGGACGCGCCGCGTCGGGACCGACGGGGCCGCGGTCGCGCGGCACCGGGCGGGTGTCGTCGGAGAAGCCGCCCGGTCCGGGATCCTCGGACGTGGCGGCGGGTGTGGAGGCAGGGTGCTGCGGCATCGGGGTTTCCTCGGGTCGCCGTCGACCGGGGGTCCCCGGGAACGACGGAGCCGCCGGGCCCCCGGCCGCGTCATGCGGACCGGGGACGCCGGCGGCGGCGTCGGGTGAGGGCTTCATCGCGGAACGCGACGATAGCGCCCTCTCTCGGAGTGGTGAGGGTTACTCGCCGTCCGTCGCGATGATGTCGACGGCGATGTCACGGAGCTTGGTGTCGTACTCGCGAGCGTGGTGCCCGCAGAACACGAGGTCGCTGCCACTGGCGAGCACGACACGCACCTTGGCCAGCGCGCCGCACCGGTCGCAGTGGAAGGGCACGACCAGGTCGTCGGCGGCGGGGGTCGTCGTCAGCGTCTGGGTCATCTGGGTCATCACTCGCTCTCTACCGCACGGACCCGCGGCTGCGGATCGGCCTCCTGCACAGCGCCAGGATGGACCCCTGTGTTCCCGTGCCTCCCGTCACTGCGGTCGACTCACCGGGTCTCGGTGAGCCGGGTGACCGCTGGGACTGGTGGTGGTGGGTTCAGCAGGGACGTCACTGGGTGGTGCCGGTTGTCTGGTGGGACTGGTGGTTCTCCGGGCGCCGGCTGGTCTCCGGCTGTGGGTCCGCTGCTGTCTCGACGTCCTCCACGCTACGCGCTCTACCCGACCGGTGCCGCGGTACACCGCACGGGCAGCCCACCCGGGTGAGATCGTGACCTCTCCGAGATCACGCGCGGGACGCTCCCGTCAGCTCGTGCGTCCGGCGGACCGGGCGGGCTCGTCGGAGCTCCAGACGCTGTCGGCCACCGTCCCGGGCAGGTCGGGGTTGTCGGTGGTGCGGAAGACGGGGTCCTGCCCGGCCCGCACCTGACGCTCGAAGTCGCGCAGCGCCCCGAGGGCCCACCGGCCCAGGAGCACGAGGGCGACCAGGTTGACCAGCGCCATGAAGCCCATGGCGACGTCGGCCAGCGCCCACACGGTGGCGAGCTCGAGCAGCGCCCCGGCGCCCACCACGGCGACGACCACGACCCGGAACACCGTCAGGGCCACGGGCCGGGCGCGGAGGAAGGTCATGTTCACCTCGGCGTAGGAGTAGTTGCCGAGCACCGACGAGAACGCGAACACGAAGATCAGGACGCTCATGACCCAGGTGGTCCCGCTCCCCAGCTCGTGGGCCACGGCCGCCTGGGTGAGCGAGGCGCCCTCGGTGGTCTCCCCGGGCCGGTACACCGCGGATCCGGCGAACAGGATGATGAAGGCCGTCGCGGAGCACACGATGATCGTGTCGACGAAGACGCCCAGGGACTGGACCAGTCCCTGCTTGACCGGGTGGCTGGTGGTCGCGGTCGCCGCCGCGTTGGGGGCACTGCCCATCCCCGCCTCGTTGGAGAACAGCCCCCGCTTGGCCCCGTTGAGCAGGGCTGCCGCGAGCCCACCCGTGATGCCGGCCGCGGCCTCGCCGAGACCGAACGCGGCCGAGAAGATCTGTCCCAGGACGGCGCCCACCTGCGTGATGTTGAGCGCGATGATGACGGCGGCGAGCAGGACGTAGGCCAGTGCCATCGCCGGGAGGAGCCACTCGGCGACCCGCGCGATGCGACGGACCCCGCCGAACACCACCGACGCCGTGAGGACCATCAGCAGGGCCGCGGACCACCACTCGCCGACCCCGTGCCCGCCGGCCAGCACGTCGCTGATGGTGTTGGCCTGGACCATGTTGAAGGCGATGCCGAAGGTGAAGATCAGCAGGACGGCGAAGAGGACGCCGCCGCGCCGGGAGCCGAGGCCGCGCTCGATGTAGAAGGCCGGCCCGCCGCGGAAGCTGCCGTCACCGGCCGGGATCTTGAAGATCTGCGCCAGGGTGGCCTCGATGAGCGCGGTGGCCATGCCCACGAGGGCGACGACCCACATCCAGAAGATCGCCCCGGGACCACCGAGGGTGAGCGCGATGGCCACGCCGGCGATGTTGCCCGTCCCCACGCGCGAGGCCAGGCCGACGCAGAAGGCCTGGAAGGACGAGATGCCACCGTCCGAGCCGCTCCGCGAGGAGGTGATCTGCCGCAGCATGCGGCCGAACAGCCGCACCTGGACGAAGCGCGTGCGGAACCCGAAGTAGAGGCCCACGCCCAGGAGCACGTAGACCAGCACGTAGGTCCACAGGACGTTCGAGACCGGGTCGATCAGGTTCTGCTGGATGAAGTCCATCGGAGGGCCTCCGCGTGTCGGCCTGCGGCGCTGGGATCACGACCTCGGGGACGACCGCTCGGCTCGGTGAGCCCCTGGGCGGCGTTGCGGAGGATCATCCGGCCCTGCCGGGTGCCGCGCACCTCGGGTGCCGGAACGCGGAGAGGCCCCGACCCTGGCGGGTCGGGGCCTCTCCGGTGGAGTCCTCGCGTCAGTCGAGGTAGTCGCGCAGGACCTGCGACCGGCTCGGGTGGCGCAGCTTCGACATCGTCTTGCTCTCGATCTGCCGGATCCGCTCGCGCGTGACCCCGTAGACCTGGCCGATCTCGTCGAGCGTGCGCGGCTGGCCGTCGGTGAGACCGAAGCGCAGCCTGACCACGCCGGCCTCACGCTCCGAGAGCGTCTGCAGCACGCTGGTCAGCTGGTCCTGCATCAGGGTGAAGCTGACCGCGTCGACGGCCACGACCGCCTCGGAGTCCTCGATGAAGTCACCGAGCTGGCTGTCGCCCTCGTCGCCGATGGTCTGGTCGAGGCTGATGGGCTCCCGGGCGTACTGCTGGATCTCCAGCACTTTGTCCGGCGTGATGTCCATCTCCTTGGCCAGCTCCTCCGGGGTGGGCTCGCGCCCGAGGTCCTGGAGCAGCTCACGCTGGATGCGGCCGAGCTTGTTGATGACCTCGACCATGTGCACCGGGATGCGGATGGTGCGGGCCTGGTCGGCCATGGCGCGGGTGATGGCCTGCCGGATCCACCAGGTGGCGTAGGTGGAGAACTTGTAGCCCTTGGTGTAGTCGAACTTCTCCACCGCGCGGATCAGGCCGAGGTTGCCCTCCTGGATGAGGTCCAGGAACGCCATGCCACGGCCGGTGTAGCGCTTGGCCAGGGAGACCACGAGGCGGAGGTTGGCCTCCAGCAGGTGGTTCTTGGCGCGCTCGCCGTCGCGGACGATCCAGTTGAGGTCACGGCGCATCTGCGGGGAGAGCTTCTGGCCCTCCTCCTCGACCTGGCGCAGCCGCTCGGCGGCGTAGAGGCCGGCCTCGATGCGCTTGGCGAGGTCCACCTCCTCCTCGGCGTTGAGGAGGGCGACCTTGCCGATCTGCTTGAGGTAGGCGCGGACCGAGTCGGCCGAGGCGGTGAGCTCGGCGTCCTTGCGGGCCTGCCGCAGCGCCTCGGACTCCTCCTCGTCGTCCCACTCGAAGTCGGTGCCGCCCTCGGCGGTGGCCTCCTCGGCGGCGGGCGCCTCGGCGGCCTCGGCCCCGTCGGGACCGGCGACGACGGCCTCGTCGAGGGTGAGCCCCTCGGCGCCGGCGTCGACCACGGCGACGGCGGAGGCGTCGGTGGCCACGGCGGTCAGCACGGTGCCCTCACCGGTACCCGGGGAGGGGCTGATGCTCGGCTTCTGGGCGCTCTTCGGCGCGGCCGACTTGGTGGCGGTCTTCGCCGCAGGAGCCCGCTTGCGCGTGGCGGGCTTGGCCGGCGCGTCGTCGGCGACCCCGACGGTGGCGCTGGTCCGGGGAGACCGGGTGCTCGCGGCGACGTTCCGGGAGCGGGTGCTCGCGGTGGCGTCGTCCGGTGCAGGCGTGTCGGCGGGCACTCAGGATCCTTCCCGTGCTGGGTGCGTTCCCCGGGAGCGGTGTGACTCCCGGGTAGCGGCCCCGGCCGTCGCCGCGGAGCGGGGAGGCCCCAGGATCCGGCACGGTGTTTCACCGCGACGCGGACGGGGGATGACTCCCGGCTGGGTGGTGACGGGCTGGGGCTCTTCCATTGTAGCGACGGGAGCCGGTGTGACCACCGCCTCGAACGGTCCCGGATCGCCCGGAAGGGCTGCTCCGGCCCGAGGTCAGGGCTCGAACCGCTCCGCGGCGGCCAGGGCGGCCCCCACGATGCCCGCGTCGTTCTGCAGCTGGGCGGGCACCACCGGCGTCCGGGTGCTCAGCAGCGGCACCCACTTGTGCGCCTTCTTGCTCACCCCGCCGCCCACGATGATCAGGTCGGGCCACACCCCGGCCTCGAGGACGTCGAGGTAGCGGTCCACCCGCGCCGCCCACTGCGGGTAGGAGAGGTCCTCCCGCTCGCGGGCGGCCGCCGACGCGCGGCGCTCGCCGTCCTCGCCGTCGACCTGGATGTGACCGAACTCGGTGTTGGGCACCAGCCGCCCGTCGTAGAACAGGGCGCTGCCGATCCCGGTGCCGAAGGTGAGCATGAGGACGACGCCGTCCTGGTCGCGGCCGGCGCCGTAGCGCATCTCGGCCAGCCCTGCGGCGTCGGCGTCGTTGAGGGTCTCGACCGTCCCGGGCACCAGCGCGGTGAGGCCGGCGTCGACGTCGGTGCCGATCCAGCCCTTGTCCATGTTGGCCGCGGTGTGCGCGACACCGCGCTTCATGACCCCGGGATAGGTGACGCCGATCCGGCCGGTCCAGCCGAAGGAGGTCACGATCCCGGCGACCACCTCGTAGACGGCCTCCGGCGTCGAGGGCTGCGGGGTCTCCACCCGCACCCGCTCGCCGACCAGGACACCGGCCTCGAGGTCGACCGGACACCCCTTGATGCCGCTGCCGCCGATGTCCACACCGAACCCCTGCACACGATCACCCTAGTGACCGGCGCCGCACCTCGGTGGGTGGCTCGGGCAGGATCCCCCGGGTGAGTGCCCCGCCGTCCCCCGCCCAGCTGCTCGACCTCGCGGTCGCCACCGCCCGCGAGGCGGCCGGTCTCGTCGCCCGCGAGCGCGGCTCGGCCGCGGCCGCCGTCGACGTCAAGAGCAGCCCCACCGACGTCGTGACCGCCGTCGACACCGCCACCGAACGGCTGATCACCGGGCGGCTGCTCGACGCGCGCCCCGACGACGGCCTGCTCGGCGAGGAGGGCGCAGCCCGCGAGGGGACCAGCGGCGTGCGCTGGGTGGTCGACCCGATCGACGGCACCGTCAACTTCCTCTACGGGCTGCGCGGCTACGCCGTCTCGATCGCCGCCGAGGTCGACGGCGTGACGGTGGCCGGCGCCGTGCTCGACGTGCCCACCGGCGAGCTGTTCACCGCCACGGCCGGTGGCGGGGCCTTCCTCAGCACGCCGGCCGAGCCGGAGCCGGTGCGGCTGGCCGGCAACCGGCCGGCGTCACTGGAGCAGACGCTGGTGGCCACCGGGTTCGGGTACCGCGTGGAGCAGCGGCGGGCGCAGGGCGCGGTCGTGGCGCAGCTGCTGACCGAGGTCCGCGACATCCGCCGTCAGGGCTGCGCGTCCCTCGACCTGTGCTCGGTGGCCGCCGGCCGGGTGGACGCCTACTACGAGCTCGACCTCAAGCCCTGGGACCACGCCGCCGGCGCGCTGGTGGCCGCCGAGGCCGGCCTCGTGGTCACCGGTCTACCCGGCCGGCGCTTCGCCGAGCCGATGGCCGTCGCGGTCCCCGGGACCGTGGCCGAGCCCTTCCTCGCCCTGCTCGACCGCCTCCACCCGGGCGGCGCCCGCTAACAGGCCGCTTCGGCGCTCGCGATCGGGTCCAGGGTGGCGGCGACGTCGTCGGGGGAGGCCAGCCCGGGGAAGTCCGGGCCGATCACCAGGTCGATGCGGGCGTCGGCGCGGGTGTCCTGGAAGGAGCCGGCGCCCGGGAGGAACAGCGCCAGGTAGCCCGCCGCGTCGGTGCCGCGCGCGCCGTGCCGGATCTCGCCGGGTCCGGTCACCTCGCGGTCGGTCGGGTCGTTGGCGACCTCGTCGACGACGAAGCCGCGCTGCGTGAGCTGGTCGGCGACCTCCTGCGCCTTGCCGGCGAGGTCGGAGGCGTTGTACACGCGCACCGTCACCGTGCTGGGGTCCAGCGACGGCGGTGCGCCCGCGGCGGTGACGCAGGCGGCCTCGGTGGCGTCCTCGCGGGCGCCGGCGTCGTCGAGGACCTTCCACCAGACGCCGAGCGCGGCCAGGGCGAGCACGAGCAGGAAGACCAGCGGGGGCACCGGCCGGCGGTCCCGCCGGGGGCGGGCCGGGGGACTGTCGGTGCTCGTGCTCACGGTCGTCCTCCTCGACGGCCCCCCGGGCAGGTGCGGCGGGTCGCGCGGAGTCTAGGTCCGGCCGCCGACCTCAGAGGACACCGTCCTCCAGCGCGGCGCGTCCGAGCTCGACGCACGGGTCGATGCGGTCGGCGTAGCCGGAGGTGTCCTTGCCGGCCATCGCACCGGCCGCCGACCGGGCGACGATGCCGGCCACGATCGCGGCGAACTTGAAGAAGGCGAAGCCGACGTACCAGTTGAGGTCGGAGAGGTCCACGCCGCTGCGGGCGGCGTAGTGCTCGGCGATCTCCCGGCGGGTCGGGAAGCCGGGCAGCGTCGTCACCGGGCTGAGCACCGGCCGGGTCTCGCCGGCCTCGGGCCAGTAGACGAACAGCATGCCGATGTCGGTGAGCGGGTCGCCGAGGGTCGACATCTCCCAGTCGAGGACGGCGCGGATGCCGCCGGGGCGCCCGGGGTCGAGCAGGCAGTTGTCCAGCCGGTAGTCGCCGTGGACGACGCCGGTCCGCTGCGTCACCGGCACGGTCTCGGCCAGCCGGGCGGCGAGGGCGTCCATCTGCGGGCGGTCGCGGTCGCGGGTGGCGTCCCACTGCTTGGTCCACCGCCGCACCTGCCGGGCGAGGAAGCCCTCGGGCCGCCCGAAGTCACCGAGGCCCACCGCCTCGGGGTCGACGGCGTGCAGGTCGGAGAGGACGTCGATGAGCCCGTCGCCGATCTGCCGCCGCTGCTCCGGGGTGTCGGCGTAGCCGGCCGGGATCTCGTCGACCACGTGCAGGCCGACGACCCGCTCCATCACGTAGAAGGGCGCCCCGAGCACCTCGGTGTCGGTGCACAGGTGCAGCGTCCGCGGCACCGGGACCGGCGTCGGCCCGAGCGCGCTGATGACCCGGTGCTCGCGGGCCATGTCGTGCGCGGTGGCCAGCACCGCGCCCGTCGGGGGCCGCCGCAGGATCACCGCGTCGTCGGCGCTGCCGCCGGCCGGCGTGACGACGTAGGTGAGGTTGGACATGCCCGCCGCGATCAGCTCGACGGTCACCTCCCGCCAGCGCTCGTCACCGAGGACGGAGGCGAGATACGGACCGACGACGGCGGGGTCAGCTCCCACGGGACTCGACACGGGCGGCAGGGTAACCTCCGGCACTCCGCTCCCCGACCGGCCCGCCCGGGCCCGTTCCGGGGGCCCTGCACGGGTCGAGGAACGGTCCCGTGTGTCCCGCCCGGAAGTGCGGGCACAAACCGGGGCCACACGGCGTTGGGGGGCTGCCGGTCCCGTACCGAGCCGACCACCGCGTCGGCCGGACGCGGGCCCGGCCGAGCCAGCGGCCGCCCCCGGGCGGCCGGCCAGGACGACGGTGGCCCCCGCCGCCGTCGGACCACGGCGGGCGCGCTCGACGCGCCCGCGAGAACCCCGGAGGAGGGGCACACCCCATGGCCACCGACTACGACGCCCCGCGCCGCAACGAGGCCGACGAGCTCGGCGAGGACTCCCTCGAGGAGCTCAAGGCCCGTCGCGCGGAGGCCCAGTCGGCCTCGGTCGACGTCGACGAGACCGACTTCAACGAGAGCCTCGAGCTGCCCGGCGCGGACCTGTCCAACGAGGAGCTGACCGTCCGCGTGCTGCCGAAGCAGGAGGACGAGTTCACCTGCTCGCGCTGCTTCCTCGTGCAGCACCGCAGCCGGCTCGCCGCCACCCGCGGCGACCAGAACTACTGCCGCGACTGCGCCGCATGACCGAGGACCTCCCTGCCCCCCACCGCGCGCAGGCCGGCGGCGGGACCCTGCAGGGAGGCCGACCGACATCCGACGGACCGGGGTGGACCAGCCGATGACCGAACCGACGCCCGAGTCGACGCCCGAGTCGACGCAGCGCATCGGCGCGCCTCGTGACGTCCCGCCGCCGCGGCCGGTCCCGCAGGCCGCGCCGGGGCCGGACCGGTCGGGGGACGGTCCGGCCTGGCCCGCCGACGACAGCGGCCTGGGCCGCGCCGCCCGCGCGGTCGCCGACGCGGTGTCCGGGCTCCTCAGCGGGGGCGCCGACGAGGCGTCCGCCGCCGGGCAGCCCGACCCCCGCCGGTCGGCCGGCGGGGTGCTGCGCGACGTCCTGGGCGCCCTGGCCTCCGCCGCGACCTCCGCCGCGACCTCGGCGGCGACCTCCGCGGCGGCCGGGAGCCGCGGCGGGGACCGGCCCGCGGGCACGGCCGACGACGAGCGGTCGGGCCGCAACCCGGTCGGCGTCATCGGCGACCTGCTCGCCACGGCCGCACCGCGCCTGCCCATCCGCGACGCGACCCGGCTGCGCGCCGCGTACCCGGGGCTGTCGGACGAGGAGATCGCCGACGCCCTGGTGACCCGCTCCTCCCGGCTGACCGCCGCGGTCGGTGCGGCCACCGGCGGGCTGGCGGCCGCCCACTGGTTCGCGACGCCGTCGCTCGTGGCGCTGCCGCTGGAGCTGGGCGCCGAGACGCTGCTCACCGCCGCCGTCGAGGTGGTGATGCTCGGCGAGCTGCACGAGATCCACGGCCGGCCCGCCGCCGGGACCCCCGCCGAGAAGGCCGCCGCCTACCTGTCCAGCTGGACGCAGCAGCGCGCCGTCGAGGGCGGCGAGCGGCAGGCCATGGGCACCGTCCTCGGCACCGCCGGGTTCCGGGCACTGCGCCGCCGGCTGTCCCGCCGCATCGCCCGCAGCGCGCCGTCGGCGGCGCCGCTGCTGATCGGTGCGGCGCTCGGCGGCCGGGGCAACCTCAAGGCCACCGAGACCCTCGCCCGGAGGGTGCGGACCGACCTCCGGCGCGGCCTGTCCTGAGCCGCGCGTCCGGTCCGCCGACCCGTACGGGCCGCGGTTAGGGTCGCCGTCGTGTCCGACCCCCTCGAGGTGCCCGTCCGGCTGACCGCGGCGGGGGCCGCACCCCCGCGCTACGCCCTCCCCGGCGACGCGGGAGCCGACCTCACGCTCACCGAGGACGTGCAGCTGGCCCCGTTCGAGCGTGCACTGGTGGGCACCGGCGTGGCCGTGGCCATCCCGGAGGGCTACGCCGGCTTCGTGCACCCGCGGTCGGGCCTCGCCGCCCGGCACGGGCTGAGCCTCGTCAACGCCCCGGGCACCATCGACGCCGGCTACCGCGGCGAGATCAAGGTCAACCTGGTGAACCTCGACCCCACCACCCCGCTGACGCTGCGCCGCGGCGACCGGGTCGCACAGCTCGTCGTGCAGCCGGTCGTGCAGGTCCGCTTCGTGCCGGTCGACCAGCTGCCCGGGAGCGTCCGCGGCGAGGCCGGGCACGGGTCCACCGGCGCAGGACAGGAGGCCTGAGATGCCCTTCGGACGACGGCGCGGCCGGATCGACCGCACCCTGCGCGAGCGCGGCGTCCCGCCCGAGCCGCAGCACCGCGAGCGCGACGTCGAGGAGACCACCGGTCCCTACGACGAGTCCGACGTCCCCGAGGACGGCACCCCCCGCGTCGACCTCGGCGCGCTGCGGCTGCCGGCCCTGGCGGGCACCGAGCTGCGGGTGGACCTCAACCAGCAGCAGAAGGTCGTCGGCGCGACGCTGCGCTACGGCGACTCGGTGCTGCAGGTCTCGGCCTTCGCCGCCCCCCGGGCCACCGGCATCTGGGACGACGTCCGCACCGAGCTGGCGAGGAGCGCGTCGGGGCAGGGCGGCCGGCTGCAGGAGGCGGACGGCCCCTTCGGCCCGGAGCTCTCCGGCACCGTCGTCGTGACGCCCCCGGCCCAGCCCGGTGGCCCTCCTCCCAAGCCGGTGCGCCGCCCCGCCCGCTTCCTCGGCGTCGACGGACCGCGCTGGTTCCTCCGCGGGATGATCAGCGGCCCGGCCGCGGAGTCGCCCGAGGCGGCCGCGGTGCTCGAGGACGTGTTCCGCCGGATCGTCGTCGTCCGGGGGACCCAGCCGATGCCGGTGCGCGAGCAGCTGCCGCTCACCCTGCCGCCGCAGGCCGCCGAGCAGTTGGCCCGCCAGCAGCAGGCCGCGGGGCAGCAGCAGGCAGGGCGGCCGGGGCGTCCGGCGACCCCGCCCGAGCCGACGGCGTGACGCCGGCGGTCGTCCCCTACGGCCCGCACCCCGACCAGTTCCTCGAGCTGACCCTGCCGGACGGGGACGGGCCGGCGCCCGGGGGCGCCGCGCAGGACCCGGCGCCGGGGGGCGCCGCGCAGGACCCGGCGCCGGGGGGCTCCGCGCAGGACCCGGCGCCCGTGGTCGTCGTGCTGCACGGCGGGTTCTGGCGGGCGGCGTACGGCATCGAGCTGGCCCGCCCGCTGGCCGCCGACCTCGCCGCCGCCGGGTACGCCGCGGTCGCCGTCGAGTACCGGCGGGTCGGTACCGGCGGAGGGTGGCCGGCCACCCTCGAGGACGTCGCCGCCGCGCTCGACGCGCTGCCCGGCCTGCCCGACACGCCCCGGCTCGACCTCGGCGACGTCACGGTCGTCGGCCACTCCGCCGGCGGGCACCTGGCCGCCTGGGCCGCCGGGCGGGGGCGGCTGCCGGCCGGCGCTCCCGGCGCCGCGCCGCGCGTGCGGGTGACCGCGGCGGTGCTGCAGGCCGGGGTCGTGGACCTGCAGCACGCCGCACAGCAGCGCCTGGGCGAGCGCCGGGGCCTGGGTGCCGTCCAGGAGTTCCTCGGCGGGGAGCCGGGGGAGGTGCCCGACCGTTACGCCGTCGCCGACCCGGTGCGCCTGCTGCCCACCGGTGCCGACGTCCTGTGCGTGCACGGCACCGGCGACGACGTCGTCCCGCTCGAGCAGTCGCAGCGGTACGCCGCCGCGGCGGCGGGCGCCGGTGACCGGGTGACGGTGCGCACCGTCCCGGGCGGGCACCGCGTGCCCATCGACGTGGCGGGGGAGGCGTGGGCCGTCGTCCGCGAGTGGCTGGGGGAACACACCGCCGGCCGCCGGACCGGCACTACTCTGGGACCGTGACACAGACCCGTCCCGGCGGCTGGCTCGCGCGCACGCTGCAGCGGCTGACCGCCGACGACTCCGCCATCGACGCGCAGGAGCTGCGCGAGGAGGCCGACCGCGCCGGCTGCGAGCAGGTGAGCGCCTGCCGGAAGGGCGCGGTGGTGACCGTGACCGGCCGGCTCAAGTCGGTGGTCTACACCCCGCGCGAGACGGTCCCGACCCTCGAGGCCGAGCTGTTCGACGGGTCCGGCTCGGTCACCCTCGTCTGGCTCGGCCGGCGGCGGATCCCGGGCATCGAGCCCGGCCGGACGCTGACCGCCCGCGGCCGGTTCGCCCAGTTCGACGGCCGCAAGGTCATCTACAACCCCTGGTACGAGCTGAGCGCAGGGTGATCCCGGCGGCCGACGACGACGGCCGGCGTGATCCGGGGGGAGCAGCACCGCAGCAGGAGCACGGCGCCACCTCCGACGACGCCGGGGCCGGCGGGCACGGGCTGACGCTCGACCGGCACACGGTCCTCGAGCAGCTCGGCGGCTGGCGCGGCATGGTCGACGCCTCGCTGCCCACGCTGGCCTTCATCGTCGCCAACTCCGTCGGCGGCCTGCGGACCGGCATTTGGGCGGCGATCGGCGCCGCCGTCCTCGTCCTGCTGTTCCGGCTGGTGCGCCGGGAGAGCCTCCAGCAGGCGTTCAGCGGCCTGTTCGGCGTCGCGGTGGCGGTGGCCATCGCGGCCGCCTCCGGGCAGGCCCGCAACTTCTACGTGCCGGGGATCATCCGCAACGCCGTCATCGCTGTGGTCCTGCTGGCGTCGGTGCCGCTGCGCTGGCCGCTGGTCGGCGTGCTCGCGGAGTTCCTCGCGCCCAGCCACATGGGGTCGATGGCCGCGCACACGGTGCCCGGCCTGCGCCGGCGGGTCGACAGCGCGCGCGCCCTGCTGCACCACCAGCAGCCCGCGGAGCCGGCGTCCGGTGAGCGCCCGGCCGACCCCGAGCCCGAGCGGCACTGGCGCGACGACCCGCGGGTGGTGCGCGCCTACGGCTGGCTGACCGTCGTCTGGGCGCTGACGTTCCTGCTCCGGGTGGCCGTGCAGACGCCGCTCTACCTCGCCGACGAGGACGACCTGCTCGGCATCGCCTCACTGGTGCTCGGCCTGCCGGTGACCGCGGCCGCGCTGGCCCTGACGTTCTGGGTGATCTCCCGCCTGCACCGCCACCGGGTCGCCACGGAGGGCGACTCCGGCTAGCGGACGATCTCGGGGGAGAGGACCTGCTGCAGCTGCTCCTCGACGTCGGCGTGCGTGATGAACAGCAGCTCGTCGCCGACCTCGAGCGGCTCGTCGGGGCTCGGCGTGATGACCCGGTCGCCGCGCAGCATCGCCGTCAGCACCGTCTCGCGGGGCAGCGGCACCTCGCGCAGCGGCCGGCCGGCCCACGGGGTGTCCTCGGAGAGGGTGATCTCGACCAGGTTCGCCGCACCCTTGCGGAAGGTCATCAGCCGGACGACGTCGCCGACGGTCACCGCCTCCTCGACCAGCGCGGCGAGCACCCGCGGGGTGGAGACGGCGACGTCGACCCCCCACGCCTCGGTGTAGAGCCACTCGTTGCGCGGGTCCTTGACGCGGGCGACGACGCGGGCGACCGCGAACTCGGTCTTGGCCAGCAGCGAGACGACCAGGTTGGCCTTGTCGTCGCCGGTGGCCGCCACGACGACGTCGCAGGTGGCCAGCTGGGCCTCCTCGAGCGAGGAGACCTCGCACGCGTCGGCCTGCACCCACTCCGCGCCCGGCACCGAGCGGGTGCGGACCTTGCGGCCGTCCTTCTCGATGAGCATCACGGTGTGCCCGTTGTTGAGCAGCTCCCCGGCGATGGAGCGGCCGACCGCCCCGGCGCCCACGATGGCCACGCGCATCAGGCCCTGCCCCCCTCGCGCTGCTCGACCGTGTGGTGCACCCGGTCGGAGATCTCGTCGGTGGCCGCGACGACGAGCTGGTCGCCGTCCTGCAGCACGGTGGTGGCGGTGGGCAGCTGCGCCTCGCCGAAGCGGACCAGCCACGCCGCCCGCGCGCCCGAGGCGGCCTCGAGCTCGGCGACCTTGCGGCCCACCCACCCGTCGGTGACCGTCACGCGCATCAGCAGCACCCGGCCGGTGGGCTCGCGCCAGATCTCGCTGACCTTGACCGACAGCAGCTCGCGCAGCAGCCGGTTCACCGTCCACGGGACGGTGGCCACGCTGGGGATGCCCATGCGCTCGAACACCTCGGCGCGCTTGGAGTCGTAGATCCGGGCGACGACGTGCTGGACGCCGAACGTCTCCCGGGCCACGCGGGCGCTGATGATGTTGGAGTTGTCGCCGCTGCTGACCGCGGCGAACGCCCCGGCGGAGTCGATGCCGGCGTCGAGCAGCGTCTGCCGGTCGAAGCCCAGGCCGGTCACCTGCCGGCCGCCGAAGTCCGGCCCCAGCCGGCGGAAGGCCTCGGGGTCCTGGTCGATGACCGCGACGCTGTGGCCGATCTGCTCCAGCCGCCGCGCGATGGCGGAGCCGACGCGGCCGCAGCCCATGACGACCACGTGCACGTGTCGCTCCCGGATGCCTCGCACGGGCGCCGTCCGCCCGCGGTCCAGGGCGCGAAGCTACACCCGGCCACGGGGCTCCCGGGGACGCGTCCCGGATCACATGACCCCTCCGGGCGGGAGGGTCGCGGCGGGCGGCACCGGGTGCCCCCGCCTCCGTACCATCGCCGCCGTGCCCAAGCTGTCCGACCTCGGACAACTCCCCAAACGGCTCGTCGTCGGCCGTCCGGTCCGCAGCGACCGCGTCGGGGAGTCCCTGCTCCCGAAGTCCCTGGCCCTGCCGATCTTCGCCAGCGACCCGCTCTCCTCGGTGGCCTACGCCACCCAGGAGATCCTGATCGTCCTGACGCTGGCCGGCACCGCCTTCCTCTTCCTCGCGCCGTGGCTGGCCGTCGTCGTCGTGCTGCTGCTGGCGACCGTCGTCCTCTCCTACCGGCAGGTCGTGCACGCCTACCCCTCGGGAGGCGGTGACTACGAGGTCGCGATGAAGAACCACGGGCAGTTCGCCGGCCTCACCGTCGCAAGCGCCCTGCTGGTCGACTACGTGCTCACCGTTGCGGTGTCGGTCTCGGCCGGCACCGACAACATCATCTCCGCGTTCCCCACGCTCAACCAGCACCGCGTGCTCATCGCCGTCGGCCTGGTGGCGCTGCTGGCGGCGGCCAACCTGCGCGGTGTGCGGGAGTCGGGCAAGACCTTCGCCGTCCCGACGTACCTGTTCGTCGCCGGGATCGTGGTCATGATCGTCACCGGGCTGATCCGGGACTTCGTCACCGGGGACCCCGTCGTCGCCGAGAGCGCCGGCTGGTCGATCACCGCCGAGCCGGGGTACGACGACCTGGGAGGCCTCGCGCTGGTCTTCTTCGCCCTGCGCGCCTTCGCCTCCGGGTGCACCGCGCTGACCGGCGTCGAGGCGATCGCCAACGGCGTCCCGGCGTTCCGGCCGCCCAAGTCGCGCAACGCCGCGACGACGCTGGCGCTCATGGGCGGCATCGCCGCGACGATGTTCGCCGGGGTCACCGCGCTGGCCCTGATCGGCGGCGTCAAGTACGCCGAGAACACCTGCGACCTCGTCGGGTTCCCCGGGAACTGCGAGACCGACCCGCAGCGGACGGTGATCGCCCAGCTGGCCGCGGCCACCTTCGGCGGGGACACCTCGGTCGGGTTCTTCTACATCCAGGCGGCGACCGCGCTGGTGCTCGTCCTGGCCGCCAACACCGCCTTCAACGGCTTCCCCCTGCTGGGCTCGGTGCTCGCGCAGGACCGGTTCCTGCCCCGCCAGCTGCACACCCGCGGCGACAAGCTGGTCTACAGCAATGGCATCCTGCTGCTGGCCGGCTTCGCGGCGCTGCTGATCCTGGCCTTCCAGGCCGATCCCAACCGGCTGATCCAGATGTACATCGTCGGCGTCTTCACCAGCTTCTCGATCGGTCAGTGGGGCATGGTCCGGCACTGGAACCGCGAGATCCGGCTCTCCGACGACGCGGCCGCCAAGCGGGCCATGCGCCGCTCGCAGGTCATCAACACCGTCGGCGGCACCCTCACCACGGCGGTGCTGGTGATCATCGTGACCACCAAGTTCACCCGGGGCGCCTACCTAGTGATCCTGGTGATGCCGGTGCTGTTCCTGCTGATGAAGGCCATCAACCGGCACTACTCGCACGTGGCCGAGCAGCTCGTGCCCGACCAGGACGCCCGCCTGCTGCCGAGCAAGGTGCACGCGATCGTGCTGGTGTCGAAGGTGCACAAGCCGACCCTGCGCGCGCTGGCCTTCGCCCGCGCCACCCGGCCCGACGTGCTGACCGCGCTGACGGTCAACGTGGACGAGAGCGACACCCGGGGGCTGCAGGCCGACTGGGAGCGCTACGACATCCCGGTGCCGCTCACCGTGCTCGAGTCGCCGTACCGGGAGATCACCCGGCCGGTGGTCGACTTCGTCAAGGCGATCCGCCGGCAGAGCCCGCGCGAGCTGGTCATCGTCTTCGTGCCGCAGTACGTCGTCGGGCACTGGTGGGAGAACGTGCTGCACAACCAGAGCGCGCTGCGGCTGCGTGCCCGGCTGCAGTTCCAGCCCGGCGTCATGATCACCACGGTGCCGTGGCAGCTGGAGAGCTCGGTCGGCCGCGGCGAGGACGACCGCCGGGACGGCCCGATGCCCGGCGACCTGCGCCGCGGCCTCACCGACGACCAGGTCGAGGCCACTCCCTATGGCTGAGCGGCCCCGCCCGCGTCGGCACGGCAGGAGCACGCCGCGGCCGGACCGGGGCGGTGGCTGGGCCGGCCGGGAGTTCGAGGTGGCCGTCGGCCCGGTCGCGCACGGCGGGCACTGCGTCGCCCGCCACGAGGGCCGCGTGGTCTTCGTCCGCCACGCGCTCCCCGGTGAGCGGGTGGTCGCCCGGGTCACCGAGGACCGCCAGCCCGGCTACTGCCGCGCCGACGCCGTCGAGGTGCTCGAGGCCTCGCCCGACCGGGTCGAGCGGCCCTGCCCGTACAGCGGGCCCGGGAGGTGCGGCGGCTGCGACTGGCAGCACGTGTCGTGGGAGGGGCAGCGCCGCCTGAAGGCCGACGTCGTCCGCGAGCAGCTCGTCCGGCTCGGCGGGCTGGACGCCGGCGACCCGCTGCTGACCGGCCTCGAGGTCGAGCCGCTGGCCGGCGGTCCGCTGCGCTGGCGGTCGCGGGCCCGCTTCGCCGTCGACCGGACCGGTGCGCCGGGACTGCGGCGGCACCGCTCGCACGACGTCGTCCTGCTCGACGACTGCCCGATCACGGCCGAGCCCGCGGCGCAGGCGGTGCTGGCGCGGCGCTGGCCCGGGGCCGGCGCGGTCGACGTCGCCGTCGACTCGGCCGGCACGGTGACCACCACCCGCCTGGACCGCCGCGGCGTGCCGACGTCGACCCGCGTGCTGCACGCCGGTGACGACGTCCCGGCCGAGCCCGGCGGGCGGTCCGGGCGCCGGGCGGCCGGGCGGGACTGGGAGGTGGAGGGCACCGGCTTCTGGCAGGTGCACGGGTCGGCCGCCGACGCCCTGGTGTCCGACGTCGCACGGGCCGCCGGCGTCCGGCCGGGGGAGTCGGTGCTCGACCTCTACGCCGGTGCGGGCCTGTTCGGCGGCGCGCTGGCGCCGGCGGTGGGGGAGTCCGGCCGGGTCGTGTGCGTCGAGGCCGACGCCGAGGCGTGCGCCGCCGCCGAGGCCAACCTGGCCGGGCTGCCGCAGGCGGAGGTCTGGCAGGGAGAGGTGGACGCCGAGGGGCTCACCGGCCTGCTCGAGGAGCTCGGCGGCAGCCCCGACGTCGTCGTGCTCGACCCGCCGCGCGCCGGAGCCGGGCCGGCGGTCAGCCGGGTGCTGGCCGCCACGGGGGCGCGCGCCGTCGTCTACGTCGCCTGCGACCCGGCGTCGCTGGGCCGCGACGTCGCCGCGTTCGCCGCAGGCGGGCACCGCCTGGCCGCGCTGCGCGCCTTCGACGCTTTCCCCATGACCGCGCACGTGGAGTGCGTGGCGCTGCTGGTGCCGGGCGACCGGGGACCGGACGCGGGGGAGTGAGGCGGGCCCTCGCCTGCCTCGCCGCGGCGGCGGCGCTCGCCGGCTGCGGGGACGAGGGCGGCGCCGCACCGGCGGCGACCGCCACCGCCCCCGCGACGACGAGCACTCCTCCCTCCGACCGGGAGGCCGCCGACGCCGTCTTCACCGACTTCGTCACCGACCAGGGCCTGACCTCCCACGGCAGCGTCGAGGACCTCATCGCCCTGGCGCTGGCGGTCTGCGACGCCTACGACCGGGGCGTGGCCGTCACCGACGTCGTCGCGTCGCTCGAGGACAGCGGCTTCGCCGGCTACGAGGCCGGCCAGGTCATCGGGGCGGCCACCGCCACCTACTGCCCGGAGCACGAGGACGCGGCGTCCGGGACCTGACGCCCGGGTCCCCACCGCACGGCCCTACTGTCCGGCCCTACTGTCCGGCCATGGCCGGACCCGACACCTGCCCCGTGTGCGGCGAGCTGACGGCCCGCCGCGACAGCGGAGCGACCGACGACCGGCACGACGAGGTCGGCGACCCGCTGGTGTTCGTCGACCACACGTGGGCGCCGGAGCTGTGGGGCCGGGGGACGCGCGCCGAGCCGGCGCCCTGCCCCGGCTCGGGCCAGAACCGGTCCGGCCACCGGCGCCCGTAGCCGGATCTGCGGCGACCGGAACCGGTCTCCCGAGCGGCCCTCGCTACGGTGTGGAGGTGACCTCCTGGGAGTACGCCTCGGTCATCACGGCCAACGACGCCGAGTCGCAGCGCGCGGGGGTGAGCGTCAAGCTCCCCGGCGGGAAGCTGGAGCGGCAGCAGGGAGACACCAGCACGGTGCTCAACGGGCTCGGCGGCGAGGGCTGGGAGCTGGTCAGCTACCACTCCAGCGGAGCCGGCACGTGGGGCTTCGAGCAGTTCTGGCTCAAGCGCCAGATCTCCTAGTAGTGCTTTGTTAGGTCGGTGCTCGAGGTTGGCTGTCGATGTGGGAGCCGCAGACGGTGCAGGTGCCGGTCCAGGTAGCTAGCAGGGCCTGCAGCTGGTGGAGCACGGCGTAGAGGCTCAGGCCGAGACACGGGCTTTTGGGCTGGTGCGCAGCAGGGTGAGGAACAGCTGGGCGGCAGTGACCAGGGTGACGTGGCGGTGCCAGCCGGTCCAAGTGCGGCCCTCGAAGTGGTCCAGGCCCAGGGCGGTCTTCAGCTCGCGGTAGTCATGCTCGATCCGCCAGCGGATCTTGGCCAGCCGGACCAGCTCGGCCGGGTCGGTGTCTT
>NZ_FPBA01000053.1 GCF_900116515.1 Geodermatophilus amargosae | reverse complement strand
AGCCGAGGCGCTCTTGAGGATCGCGTTCGCTCGGCGCAGCTCGCGGTTCTCCCGCTCCAGCTCGACCAACCGTGCCCGCTCATCGGTCGTCAGGCCTGGTGCGTTGCCGTCGTCGATGCGGGTCTGCTGCACCCAGTTCCGCAGCGAGTCCGGCACGATCCCCAGCTGCTCACCGACCCGCTTGCAGGCGGCGTTGACGCTCAGCTTCTCCGGCCCCTCCACCAGATCGAGGGCGAAGCGGATCGCCCGCTCACGCAGCTCGTCGGGGTACTTCCTCGGTGCCGCCATGACTTCCATCCTTCGGTGATTGGAAGCCTCCATCAATCCCGGGGCGGTTCAAGCAGCATGAGCCGACACAAATGACGACCCTTCCTGTCGACTGAGCTCTTCGGCTCGTCTTGTGTAGCTTGGGCAGCTTCGACGGTCACGTGTACCGAAGCGCCGAATGGGGAAGCGGGAGCGGCGGAGTCTGGGTTTGCCGTGAGCGTAGTGAAGGGGAAAGCCCGACCCCAGCAGGTTCGGCCGGACTGACATCGGCAGACAATTCTAGCCAGCAGTCGGTCAGTCGCGTCGATCGTGGTTGCGCATCGAGATCAAGGCCTACGCGCGCGAGAGCCCAAAATTCCGCGCATCTTACGTGAGCCCGATAGGGATACTTCGGAGGTGCCCCTGGTGGACGCACGTCGCTCCTGTTATGCAACGTCGCTCCTATTATGCAGAGCGAGATGAGCCGTCACGGATGTGACGAGGCTTCAGGATGCGAGCACCGACGAGCCGATCTGGTGTCGCCGTCTCCTGATCGCTTCCCGAGCACCCCTCGACTGCCGGGAACGCCGGCGATGTAGCACATTTCAGTCGATCTGATGGGGGTGACTGGTTGCCGGTACCTCACCGCTGGTGGGCGGCACCGCACTGCGCGGCGTCACGGCGGCACATCGCCATGGGCCAGCTGCTTCATCATCGCGGTTTTCTGCCCGACCTCCTCGCGCAACGCGGTCAGCCGGGCGTGCTCGTCGCGCAGCCAGAACACCCCGAGCAGGAAGCCAGCCGCCAGCAGAACGAGTGCCGTGAACACCGTGAGCAGGAAAACCACCACCGGTTGCCCCCCCGCGTCGCGTGTCCTGGCCCGTGTGCCGGTCCAGGTTCATCCGGTACAGCTAGCCCGCCTGGTGCAGATACTCGTCGAGCGCGCCGAACTCCGCCAACCGCGCCACTTGGCCGTGGGCGCCCTCTCGCTGCCTGATGGGCACGTATCAGCTGCTCTTGAGCCCGTGCTAGGTCACCCAGATCCGCAACGAGTACGACAAGGGCGCCCCAGGCGTCCTCAACGGCAGCCAGGGCGTCGGCACCGCCATCGACGCCGCCAAGCAGCCCCACCGTCGTCACCGACGAGACGAGGTGATCGACCACGACTCTCGGGGAAGCCCGACGAGTTGGTGCACGCCTACGCCATCACCGTCCACCGGGAGCCGGGCAGCGAATAGCCCTGCGTCGTCATCCCGATCACCACCAGCGCCTGGATGCTGCGCCGCAACCGACCCCGGCATCGAGCGACTCGTCGTCCTGATCGGCCCGGGCTCAGCTCCCTTGGCGGCAGCGAGCGGCGTTGCGACCCTGGACTTGAGTGACGGAGGTGAGCTGTGGACGGTGGGCCCGGCTTGCTCCTTCCAGCCAGCGCCGACGGCCGGACCCGTGTCCGGGTGATGACCACAGGGTCCAAGACGGTCGGCGCAGCTTGCCTCGACCCGACCACCGCCGCGCCCTCTGCGTGCCGGGGACAAGATTGCAGCCGCTCAGGTTGTAGCTATCCAGCCCTGTCTTTGCGATGCTCACTGGGCGAAAGCGATGCCAAGTCCAGGATGCCAAGCCAACGTTTGCGCCCCGTGAACAAACGTACGACCGAAGGCGGCCGGTATGACAACATCAATTCGCATGGCTGGGCGAGTGATTGAGCTGCTCGTTACCAGAGACGCAGTCAACATTGTCTTGGACAACGATCCCGCCGTTGGCCCGAAACAGAACCGGTGGATCTTACGGAATGACCATCAGAATTACAATGCACTCTATTCCCTAGTCCTCGCAGCCGCGGCCAATCGCTGGCCTCTGGTGATTAGAATCGCGGGTGACGGACCGATAGACCCAAAGCAGGAGGCAGAGGTAGCCTTCATCGGCGTTGCATGGGAAAGGTAGCACCTCAGTACTTACGATTAGTGCGCCTAATCATTACACATGCCAGCAGCACTCTCTCCGTACCGCGTCTTGGCGATAGGGCTATCTCATGAGCAATAATCTACCGGCCTTTCGGTTTTTTGCTGACTCCCGTTCTCCCCAGCTGGGGCGTGATTACGATGCTGAGATACATCGATATCGGGCCGCATACATCGAGCCGGCCGGTTACGGCCTGACGGTTGACGCCTTTCCTGGCGCCGACGTCATAGAGGTCATTGACGACCCGGAGCCTCAGCAAGGGGGCCCAGGGAGGCAAGAACCGATCATAATCAAGCGGTTAAGAGTTCCCGCGGACACAGTGGCTTTTGACTTCACCATCAGGCGCAGCAACGGAGGATTCGACAGGAACGTAATCAAGAAGATAGACAGACTTGAAGGAGTCATCAATGAAGCCCAGCCGGATCCACCCTGGAGTTTGAGCGTCACCGTCCCCATGCAGGGCACCTACCACTGCACTATACGGCTTCGTAATAGGTCCGGGAATGGGCCTACTGGCCAGGCCTCCCTTATACTCCGCGACCACCTCGTGGTTGGACTTGGTGAGTCTTTTGCTTCCGGCGAAGGCAACCCCGACAAATCCGGCCAAGTTGACCAGCTAGGCGCCGCGCGATGTGAGGCTGCGAGCTTAAGAATTACAGTCCATGGACTGGACAAAGCGGGCGTTTCTATGCGCCGGAGCGCAGCTTGGCTAGAGCCTGAGGCACACCGATCACTTCGATCAGGGCAAGCGCGCGGCGCTAAGGCGGCACAGGACCTGAGTAACGGCCGAGTGATTACATTTCTATCCTTCGCTACGTCTAGCGCCCAGATAGAACGAGGTCTATTTGATTCGCAGCATCCCAAGTGGCAGGCTACCGGTCAGATTGAGGAGGCCAGAAAGGCGGTAGGCAATGCACCCATCGATGCAGTGTTGCTGTCGATAGGTGGCAATGACGTTGGATTCTCCGGTGGCCTCCAGGAACTTGCGGCTGACTTCCAGGGCGGCGGTCTTGACAAGATGGTTCGTGACACCCGTCGAAGGATTCAGGCGCTGGTGCCCAGATTTGACGCCCTGGCATTGCGTTTACAGTCGTTGGTCAATCCACGGAGGGTGTATATCACCGAGTATCCAACTGGTATGTTCGACAAGAAGGACCTTCTGGGCGGTCCCCTGGGAAGACGAGCCGACGGATGCGAGATTTTCGATTCGGGGGCCTACATGAAGGTCTCAAGCGTCGATGCTGCGATGATATTCGAGTTGGCGCATGAACTCAACGACCAGTTACGTCGTGCCGCTGACCAATATGGCTGGACGTATCTCGAAGGGATTGTTGAGGGTTTCGCTGGACATGGTTACTGCACAGATGAGGATGAGCGGTTCTGGGTTCGTGCGGTTGAGTCCTGTAAGAAGCAAGGGGACTATATGGGAACGATGCACCCAAATGAACGTGGCCATGAAATTTACCAAGACGTAATTGCGAGTGCGCTACGTCAACAGTTCACGGGCGGATCGATTGAGCGTTCAGGAAGCTTGGAGCCTATGTTGCACATGATGACATGATCGACCACTAGTTAGTTGTCGGTGCCAGTTCACTAGAGCCCTGCAATGGCCTGGCAGCTTGGAACAACTTTGTTCCGGCATCACCATGGTGCTGAATTCATCGAGAGGAGTCGAGGCGAGGCCGCTTCAATGCAACAGCAACGCCGCAACATCGTCACCCGATAGTTCTGCGGGGGCAGCGCTCGTCGTCGTATCGGATGATGTAGCAGCCGTGCCGGCCGGGGGATTGATTTCCGGGGGATTCGCTTCCATGCCCGTCCGTTCCGCCACGAGCGGTCAAAATACGGCATGCGACGGCAGAGCAAGTCAGCCTACGGTTTACGTCAGTGACCGTTCGATACGCGATGGCCTACCGCTGATGGCGCAACCCTTAAGGGCACATGACCGTGAGAAGATGCGCAAACGGCCTGCGCTGCGCCAGCGCTCAAGGCTTGTTGGGCGCTGCCTGCAGTCTGGTGGGCCTCCGCTCTCGCAGCCCCGGGTTCCTCCGGTTGCTTTCGCTAGTTGATCGCCTACCGTGGTGACTGCGGCCACGCAGGCTCCGGAGAGCACACAAAACCCATGACGTGGCAGGTCTGGCCAGCGATCTCGACCACCTCCTTCAATGGGGTGCGGATCCCTGGTGGGAAACCTTTATTGACGCCGGCAATAGCCGTACCAACCATTCGGCTTAGCCGAGAAACTCCGTTCGCTTGCTCGTCAGGGGAACATCTAGGGCATTCGGCTTCGCAATAATGAGGTCGATCTGATACAGCCCAGCGGCCTCCGGCAGCGGCACCCAGACATCAAGCGTGCCCACATCATCTTCCGTATTTGCAACAAACCAACAGATTGGCATGGCCTGTGCCCAGATCTCTGGAATGACTGTTCCTTCGGCCGGAATAAGCCGCGAGAACAATACGAGCGGCTCATCCAGTAAACCTTGAACTTCAAGATTTACGGCGACGCGGACCCCCAGCAAGTCACGTTTACCCTGCTTCGGTTCATTGCGTACATCTTCAAGCCTAGCGGCAAGCCGTTCGGCGGCCTCGGGCGCAGGAAGGAATTCGCCCTGCGGATCAACTATATCCTGAGCAAAGACCAGAAACCTCGATGCGTCCCCAGGTAGTTCATACTCGCCTAGAACCTGTTCGTTCACCACAATCTCATACTGATTACTGACTTCATTCAGCGGTGGAAGGGTAATAGGTATAACTGTCCGTGAGAGGGGTGTTTCGGACGAGCTGGATGCCGGGCTGCTGGAAGGCGGGCTGCTGGAAGGCGGGCTGCTGGAAGGCGGGCTGCTGGAAGGCGGGCTGCTGGAAGGCGGGCTGCTGGAAGGCGGGCTGCTGGAAGGCGGGCTGGATGCCGGGCTAGAGGACGAACTCGATGGCGCTGAGAGGTCCAGCAACCATGGGAGGCCTCCTGCCGGATTGATGAGTTCCGGTTCAATCTCTATTATGCCCGACGGAGGAATTTGCGCAGTCGCACTATAGTTGCTGAGGGACTCCGGCCAAGTCAAATCAATTGAGTTGATCGATGCTCTGTCCGCAGGATCGGGCGGAGGGCGGAGAGCGATTATTGCGGTAATGGCAGCCGCAAGTGCCCCGGCGGCGATGATTGCAGCACTGACACCGCTCCACCAGCGACGCCACCAAGGTGGTTTGACTGTTGGAGATCGTGTCGACTGGCCTGCCTGTTCAGCCTCAAAGTTCAAGCAACTACACTCCTTTGAGTCGTCCACACAAAATCGCTGCCCTGCTGGCGCACCTAAACGGTGTTGAGCGGCCGAGTGGCCGCAGCGCCGGCATTTCTCGCCCGCCGTTGGCGCTCGTGCTGGCTCGGCTGGAGGAGGTGCGGCGCTGTTCATGATCGCCCCGCCATATCTAATGCTCGCAAGCTAATCATCCCTGTACCCCACCAGTCCCTGAACGGTTACTCCCACAGGCAGTGCTGCAACCGCCTACCAGTGTGTCCTCACCCAGAGGATTCTGTAGTGGTTAGCGCATCAGACGAGCCCGTAGGAGTGGTGCAGGGTGGTGAGGACCACTGCCTCACGGCGCATGTCAGCGACGCGCGCGGTGTCGGGCTGCAAGGTGCCCGGCGGTAGCTGAGGCGACCGCCGCGCGGCTGCGCCGGGAGCCGGGCGAAGCCTCAGGGATCGAGCAAGGCGATGGCGGTGGCGAAGCCGACGCGCTCAGTCGCCTCGGGGAGCGCGCACACTTGGTCGGAATGCTTGCGCGGCTCGGCGGGCAGCGCGTTTGGTGTGCGGTGAAGCTGGTCGGGTCGTGGGGCTCGTTCTTGGCTGGAGGCCAGGCCGGTGACCGCGAGCAGGATCGTGTCCAGGTGCTCGCGTCGGCCGAGGTGTTGGGACAGGGCTCGCCAGTTCTTCAGGTGGCTGATGCTGTGCTCGACGCGGATGCGCTTGCTGGCGTGGGTCCGGCGTTCGGCCTCGTGTGCGACGGGACTGGCGGGCGCTCGTGGTCACGGCCCTCGCCTCGGCGCCAATCGGACGTGGTGCCATCGCCGAGGCCGCCACGCTCAAGACGCCAAAGGAGGGCGGCACGCCGGCACCCGCCGCAGCGCCGGTCGTGGACCCCGAGGAGACGCTGGCCACCGACCTCACCGCCCGAGTACAGGGCGCCATCGCCGCCTCCACCGGGCTGCACGCCGTACCGTCCAGCCTCACCCGGCCGCTGGCCGAGGCGCGCTCCGAGCGTCAGACATCAAGGCCACACGACTTGGGAGCGAAGACATTGGAGTAGGAAATGCTGCCGTCGGCGCGCGTCGCTCGGGTGTAGAGCGGCAAAGAACCGCAGCTGGAGCTGACCGTGCCCAGCGTTAGAGTCCCGTTCTCGTCCACGGTCTGGGTCCCCCACAGCCAGCGGAACCCGCCCTAGTAGTTGATATCCACATCCACCACCTCGTTCGGCTCAAATCCGACCAACGTGAAGGTTGGAGCCATCGGATCGTTGGGGTTCTCAGCGAACGTGAATCCGGGATTTCCTGTAGGGGGCTCTGGTAGTCCCGGACACTGGAACCGTCCTACTTGCTGACCGCCCACCCGGATCGCGTAGGTCTCCCGAGAACGGAGAAGGGTGTTCGAGCCGCTATAAGAGATCGTTTCAAGATGAGCTCGGCGTGCCTCCCGCGGTGATCTGCCCGACCTGCCGAGGCTGTGGTGGGTGATCGAGGAGCTCGTGCCGGATGAGCTGTGGAAGCGGATCGCACCACTGCTCCCACCGCCAAGGCCACGCCGCTATCGCCATCCCGGCCGCCGGCCGATCGATGACCGCGCCGCGTTGGCCGGCATCGTCTTCGTGCTCAAGACCGGGATCACCTGGAACCAGCTGCCCACCTCGCTGGTCGGCTGCTCGGGGGTGACCTGCTGGCGGCGGCTGCGGGACTGGACCGAGG
>NZ_FPBA01000067.1 GCF_900116515.1 Geodermatophilus amargosae | reverse complement strand
ATCGGTGAGATCTCCTCGATCGTCGCCCAGATCTCCGACCGCCAGACCACCATCGCCTCCGCGGTGGAGGAGCAGACCGCCACCACCAGTGAGATGTCCCGGTCGGTGGCCGAGGCGGCCCAGGGGTCGGGGCAGATCGCCGACAACATCTCCGGCGTCTCCTCCGCCGCGGACTCCACCACCCAGGCGCTGAGCCAGACCCGCGTGGCCGTCGACGAACTGTCCCGGATGGCCGCCGACCTGCGCACCAGCGTCGCCCGTTTCACGCACTGAACCCGTACGAGAGACCCCAGGAGTACCCCATGAGCACCCCCCGTGCCGGCCGTTCCGGCGGCTGGTTCGCCGACCGGCCGATCGCCGTCAAGATCGGCGCAGCCGTCGCCGTCCTCGCGGTCGTCGCCGTCGCCATGACCGTCCTCGCGGTCAGCCGGCTGTCCGCCGTCGAGGCCGCCGCCGCCCGGATCAACGACAACGTCGTCCGGCTGTCCGACCTCGCGAACATCCAGCGGTCCTGGCAGGGCGACCGGTCGCGGTACAACACCTACCCGATCGCCGACGCCCGGCAGCGTGCCGACCTGCGCACCGACCTCGCCGAGCGGCGGGACACCATCGAGGGCCAGCTCGACGCCTACGCCGAGGTGACGGTCAACAAGACCGCCTTCGAGGAGTTCCGCGCCGTCGTCGAGGACTACTACTCGGTCGCCGAGACGCAGCTGGTCCCGGCCGCCGACGCCGGGGACCTGGCCGCCGCGGCCGCGGTGATCACCGGTCCGCTGCAGGACCGCGCCGACGTCCTCATGGACCAGTACAACGCCATGCAGGAGCGCCGCGTGGCCGCCGGGCAGACCGACACCGACGACGCCGTGGGCATCGTCTCCTCCGCCACCGCCACCCTGTGGATCTCGCTGGCCGCCGGCATCGCCGTCGCCGGCGGGCTGACCGTCCTCGTCGTCCGGCGGCTCGTGGCCACCGTCCGCTCCGTGCAGCGCTCGATCGAGGCCCTGGCCGACGGCGACCTGACCGTGACCCCCGAGGTCCGCGGCCGCGACGAGCTGGGCCGCATGGCCGCCGCGCTGGTCACCGCGCAGGAGACGATGCGCGGCGTCATGTCCTCCGTCGCCGGCGCGGCCGACGCGGTGGCGGCCTCCAGCGAGGAGCTGTCGGCCTCGGCCGCGCAGATCTCGGCGTCGGCCGAGGAGACCTCCGCGCAGTCCGGCGTGGTGTCCGGTGCCGCCGAGGAGGTCAGCCGCAACGTGCAGACGGTGGC
>NZ_FPBA01000035.1 GCF_900116515.1 Geodermatophilus amargosae | reverse complement strand
CCGCGGCGTGCAGTACCTGGCCATCCGCTACACCGAACGCCTCGACGCCGCCGGCGCCCTGCGCTCGGTGGGCAGCAAGGGCGACTCCTACGACAACGCCGCCGCCGAATCCCTCATCGGCCTCTACAAGACCGAACTCATCCGCCGCCGCGGCCCCTGGCGCGGCCTCGACGACGTCGAACTGGCCACCCTGGAGTACGTCGACTGGTTCAACCACCGACGGCTGCACGGCGCCTGCGGCGACATCCCACCGGTCGAGTTCGAGGACAGCTACTACCGTTCGATCGCCGGCCTCACCGAGGACTCCTCAGCAGAACCGAGCCTCCACTGAACCAGGGGCGGTTCAGTTTCCAGGCGGCCAAGAACGAGGCCGGGCTGGCCTCCTACCAGGTGCGGGACTACACCGCCTGGTATCGGCACATCACCCTGGCAATGCTCGCCCACGCCTATCTGAGTGCCACCCGCGCCAGCGCGGAAAAGGGGGGTCTGCAGCCGCAACCGAGCAGCTCATCGCGCTGACCGTGCCCGAGCTCCGCCGCCTGCTCAACACCCTCATCCATACACCGCGGCCCGACCTCGACCACACCGCCGACTGGTCCTGGTGGCGCCGACGACGCCAGGCCCAGGCCCGCGCCGCCCACTACCGAGCCCGCGGACAGGCACCGCCATAACTGCCGTTGCAGTACTAGGTCCGGCAAGCGAGACGGAAAGGCGTACGTGAGGAACCAGCGGCTGAACGCCTCTCAAGAGAGCCACCAGCTCCAACCTGGCGGATCTGGGCTGGATTGCAGCGCGCACCCGAGCGGCATGGCCATGAGCGTGGCCGGTCGGGGAACTCCCGGGCTGGGTGATGCCGCCGGTCGGGAGGCCACGGTGTGTCCCGCCCCGGGTCTGATGGAGGCTCGGAACTGACGCGGCGACCATGGTCACCGGCCCGGCCTCGCTCGAGTTCAGTCAGACGCGATGGATCACTTCCCTGGGATCGATCGCTACCAAGCTGTGGCCCCGTGTCTGGCCGGGGTCGGGTCCGATGACCCTGTCAGGCGGTCGGGCGCCCGGAGGACTGTCGCGTCATCGCAGCGTGACCCCGGGAGGAACGGTCATGACACGGATGGGACAACGAGCGGTCGTCGTCGGCGCGAGCATGAGCGGGCTCCTGGCCGCACGGGTGCTCACCGAGTCCTTCGACCGGGTCACGGTGGTGGAGCGGGACGATCCCCCCAGCAAGGTCGCCCCGCGGCGTGGCGTCCCCCAGGGGCGGCATCCCCACGGTCTGCTGGCCCGCGGCCGTGAGGTCCTCGAAGAGCTCTTCCCCGGCCTCACGCAAGATCTGGTAGGGCACGGCGCCGCCACCGGCGACATGCAGCGCGACGTCCGCTGGTACAACGACGGGCACCTGCTGTGCCAGTCCCCGATCGGGATGCAGGGCGTCGCCATGAGCCGGCCGCTGTTGGAGGACAGGGTGCGAGCCCGCGTCCTCGCCCTTCCCGGGTGGAGCTCGTCGCGCCGGCCCAGCTCGCCGACCTGGTCGCGGCGGACGGGCGGGTCTCGGGGGTACGGGTGCGTCGCGGGGGCCCAACGGCCGGAAGCACAGTGGATGACCTCCCGGCCGATCTTGTGGTGGATGCGACCGGGCGCGGATCGCACACCCCGTCCTGGCTCGAGTCGCACGGCTTCGACCGGCCGAAAGAGTCCCGGATCGATGTGGACCTCCGTTACACCACCTGGATCCTCCCCCGCTACGACGACGACCTCGACGGCGATCGGGGTTGCCTCGTGGGAGCCACCGTCGCCCGACCCCGGTTCGGCGCCGCCCTGGCCATCGAGGGAGAACGTTGGATGATCGCCGCTGGCGGGTACCACGAAGACATCGCGCCTGCGGACCTCGCCGGCTTTCGGACCTTCGCGGCCGGCCTGCCCGCACCGGAGATCGCCCAGCTCATGGTCAGCCGGGAACCGGTCGACGGTCCGCGCGCCTACCACTTCGTCAGCAGTACGCGACGGCACTACGAGCGGCTGACCCAGTTCCCCGACGGCCTGCTCGTCACCGGTGACGCGTTGAGTAGCTTCAACCCCGTCTACGGCCAGGGCATCACGGTGGCGGCGCTGGAAGCGCTCGTCCTCCGCGATCTCCTCACCAAGCCGACCAGCGACCTCGCCCGGCAGTTCTTCCGCCGCGCCGCTCGCCTGATCGACGTGCCCTGGGACATCGCAGCAGGCAGCGACCTGCGAATTCAATCTGTTCCCGGTCCCCGGCCCGTGCGGGTACGCCTGATCAATGCCTACATGGCCCGGGTTCAGGCTGCTGCGGCGGTCGCCCCCGACGTGGGCGCAGCGTTTCTGCGGGTGGCGAACCTGATCGACCCGCCGCAGTCGCTCCTGGGACCCCGGCTGGGGGCACAGGTGCTCATGGCGCGGCGGCGCGCCGCCCCGGTGGGTCCGCCGGCCGCCGATCGACGAGCACCCCTGATGGAGGTGCCGCGGCCGCGCGACCTGCCGTTCGGCGACTCCGTCGACGCCGACCCTCCTCTGAGGGGTCAGGCCTGACCTCAGCGGCCGAGCCCCAACTGGCGTGACCGGGGTCGGGGAATGCGGCCCGAGCCGGCGCTCACCAGCCCGACGTCGCCGAGGACGCCCAGTCTCTCGATCGCGATGCTGCCCGTGCTCGAGACCTTGACCGACCCAGCGCGCGGGTCCTGGTGCTGCTCGAAGCGCTCCAGCAGCTGACCTGCAGAGTCGATGGACGAGCCCGCAAGCTCGTGGCGTCATGTCGTCACTCACGCGTCCCGGGCACGTCACCTGACGACATCGGTCCTGGACGAAGCGCATCGTCCCTGTTCAGAGAGCATGCGTGCGTTACGACCGGCCACCGGTGACCGACTCGGCGGTGCATCGAGGCTCAGGCGAAGATCCTCGCGCCGGGAAAGGTTTCCTCGGCGACGAGAGGAGGCACTAGGTAGATTCCCGCCGCCCGCACGGTGAGCAGGCGGTCCATCCCGGGCGGCTGGCGATCCCGTTCCCCGCCGAAGTTGACGTCGCCGAGCCAGTCCTGCTGCCGCAGGACCCTGATGAGCCGCTCAGGCGTGTCCTGGAAGCTCACGAAGTTCAGGCCGGCCCGGAAACCGGGCGCGACCGGTGAGGGCTCAAAGAATTCGTAGCCCTGCCGGAAGATGCGCAGAGAGTTCGGCCGTGCGGCGTCCTCGAACCTGTTCTGGTTGGCTCGGTGGACATGGCTCACTTGCACCAGCGGGTCGTCGACCACCTCAGGTTCGCGGAACTTCTCGTTGCCCGCCTCGATGACTTGCGTGGTGCCGGCGACCGGGCACCGGGGGTCGGGCCGCGGATCGCCCTCGGAAGTGCGGCCGACGATCGGCGAACCGGTGAGCTTGTCCCTGCCCACCAGCAGTTCCTGCTCCTCACGAGTCAGGCCGCGCCAGCGGGGCAGGTCGACGACGAGGCGGAGGAACGCCAGATAGGTGCCCGCGATGATCCAGTCGTCGCCGGCCGCGGTCTCGCCGTCGATCTCGATCACGCGGGAGCGCTGGTCGCTGCGCAGATTGGAGATGCCGTCGTGAAAGTCGATCCAGCTGCGACCGTCGGCCCGCTGGAAGCCGGTGAAAACGGCGCTGATGGCCAGTGGGGCGACGCCGAGGGCGGAACCGGCGCGGTCATGCAGCACCTTCCACGTCTCGACGGCCGGCCGGTGGACTCCAAGTGCGGTGTCCGCGGTGAACTGCACGCACACCTCCTCGGTCGCCGGATTCTGCTTGATGTCCGGGGCGTAGTGCAGCCCCCGGCCGCTGAGCAACGGCCCGCCACCGGAGGGGCTGGCGGACCGGAAGCGGAGCTCGGGGGCGAAGGTCTTGGGTAGGGTGCGTCGGGCGCCGGCCAGGTCGAAGACCTTGGGGCCGTATCCGATCAATACCTGCAGGCCCCCGGAGGCGATGGGTTGGCCGGGGAGGTCGCGAACCGTCCCGCGCGTGAGATCGCGGTACATCGCCCACAGCTCGGCGAGTAGCTCGCCCACCTCTTCGGCATCGGTGTCGGGATCGGCACGCAGGAACATCAGGGTGCAGTGACCCGGCGGGCTCGCTCCAGGGCTGTGGAAGATGCCCTCCTGCAAGGTGCCCGCCACGACTCACCGGTCCCGGGCCATCGTGCGCGGAGCAACCCGGGTGGCTCCGTGCTGCTCCTCGAACCGCGTCTGGAGATTCTTGACCGACTCGCAGGCCCTAGCCTCGTTGCAGCGGATCGGCTCGTCGCTCCCTTGGAGGACGACGCGTTCATCGTCGGCCACCGGGGACTCCGGCCCCAGCGTCACGAATGGCCCGACCTCAAGCTGGCGGACTACCTGGTATCCGCCCCGCACCCGCTTTTCGACGTCCCCGAGGGTGACGGTGACGTCGTCGAGGAAGTGCGGATCGTCGTCGCCGGGCCCGAACTCAAGCCGCTGGAACCTGTCCGGCTCACCCCGGCTGAAGCGGACCCACTCGTCGGGGACCGGCGCACCGTCGAGGGTGAACAGCTCGGCCGTGAAGCTCTTCAGGTACATGCCCAGGGGGTTGGTGAAGGCGACCGTCCGGCCGGCCACCGCGGCGCCGGCGGCGGCCATCGCCGCGGCGGGATCGGCGTGCCGGCAGGCGAGATGCTCCACGTCGAAGGCGCGGAAGATCTCCTCGCGACTGGCCGGCTGGAACCCGTCCGGCGTCTGGCGCGCGTACGGCCGGGCGCCGAACATCACGATGTAGAGCAGGTCGTCCAGGCCGTTGATGGGATGGGTTATAAACAGGGCGTTGGCCGTGTTCAGAGTCCCCATCGGCTGCGCCGGCACTCCGGCCTCGGCGAGTTCCGGATCCCCTCCGTTGCCCGCCACGTGCGTCGCGAAGGCAACCGTGCGTTGCCGGGGGTCGAGCGCTTCGGGATCGCTCACGCCGGGGCCGTAGAGCTCCTGCCAGGTCGGCCGGACGCCCAGCACCTCCTCGACCAGTTCCCGGACGGTCGGTGGCGACCAGGTGGCCAGCATCAGCCAGTACTCGGCCAGCTCGGTGGTGACCTGCACCCGCTTCGGTCGCACGACCCCATTCGCGTCCGCAGCCATCTGCACGGCGTACTCGCAGTATTCGTTGTGGAGCTCGTGCCGGCCCCGCACGCCCCAATCCGACAGTTGCTCGGCAGCCTCAGGGTCGAGGCAGAAGCCCGGTTCGGCGGGGTCACCGAACCAGCCGACCTGCACCGTGGTCGCATCGGCTCCTGTATCGGGCTCCAGGCTGAAGAACCGACTGCCCAAGGCCGGCTCGTGCGCGGCGTGGGCGGCCTCGATGAGGCCGTTCCATCGGCCGACCAGGTCGTCGGGGAGGTGGTCGGCCCGGCCCGGCGGGTCGTACGGCATGGCTCGTCTCTCCTGTCGTCCAGCAGACGGGGGTCGATCGCTCTCGCGTCAACGAGGTGCGGGGCGCCGTCCCTGATCAGTCGACGCGCCGGACGGCGGTACGCCTCGGGAAGGACGGTCAAGTCGAACCGGCGCCTCGGTAACAAGCTCACTCTGCCGAGTGCCTCGTCAATGCTTCGTCACCGCACCGTCACGGGCTCACTGGCGCCGGTGTAGCGGCTGTGAGGCGGCACCGACAGCCCCGGGCAGTCGTGATGGGTGATCGAGAAGCCCTTGACGGGCGGGCTGTGCGAGCGGGTCACTCGGCATTCCGAGCTCGGCGTTGATCACAGCCCACTTATTGCGATGGCGAGGCGACTGGGAGACCGACCAGCGCATGCTGCGCATCGCCGAACGCCGCTGCAGCAGCGCGGGCTGCTACGAGGCACCCGGCCCCCCAGGTGCGTGGAGACGGGAGGTGGTAGCACTGTCGACCAGGCGTCGGCCTGCAGCTTCCGGTCGCCGAGGGGGCGCGAGGTGTCTTCGCCGGCGAGGACGCATTCCGGCACGGACCGCCAGCGACACAAGATGGGGGCGGAGCCGCTGGCGTTCCCCCGCCAGCCAGTCGTCACCGGCGACGACGAGCCGGTAGTCGCGCCCGGAGAATTCTAAGGCCCGCTCGTCGGCGGCCAGCGCCGCCAGCCAGTGCCGAGTTCCTCGAGCAGGTGCCGAGCGGTGGTGCGGACGCCCGGGCCGGTGGCCACCCAGACGAACGAGCGGCTCGGCTCGAGCTCGGTCACCACATATTCGGTCGGGGGATCCGAGGCTGCTCCACGCGGACCCGCGACCCGACGGCGAGCGGCCCGTCGTCGAGGCGGCGCACCGAGGTCACCGTCGGCGCCCACTCCGGCCACCGCTCGACGTCGCGCAGCACCTCCCAGACCTGATTGACCGGGCCTCGAAGTCGATCCTCGTGCTCTGCTCCACTGGGCCATCCTGCTCCTGGTCGCTACTGGCAACGCCCAAGATCATGTGCCACACACCTCATGCATCCCGGGCGTCAGTACTCGTGGTGACGAGTTACTGAAGGCTCATCTGCACCGTCGTAGGCATGGGAAGCAGCGGGAGCCCCGAGTATCGAGCTCGACAGCGGGAGCGCGATCGGCAACGGCGGGAACAGGAGTCCCGGCGGCGGGCGGAAGAGACGCCGGCCGGCGTCACCCCGTCGAGGGCGCCCATGCCGATGTGACCGGTCCCGAGCGACGGGCCGCGGCGCGGACCTGCGCGTGGTGCGGTGGATCGATCACCCCGAAGAGCCGTGGACCGATCCCCAAGTGGTGTTCGGCCAGCTGCCGCCACCGAGCCTGGGAGCAGATGCGCGCCGCCGCGTCGGACCGACCACCGGTTCAGGTCGTCCAAAGACTCGTGCAGGTCCGCGTCCCCCTCGCCCCGACGCGGCGGGACTGGCCGCAGCTGCTCGCCGAGCTCACGGGCCAACTCGGCGACGGGCGCGTCTACGACCGCGACCTCCCCGGCCTCGCCCGGGCGCTGGAGCCCATGCTGCAGGCCTATCGGCGGCGCGCGCGCCTGACCGGAGCCCCTGACGTGCGCTGAGCCTCAATCTGCAGCACTTCTCCAGTAGCTGCAGGCGGATCGTCAAGTGACGGTTGGCTGCGAGAGCGAGCGGTCGGCGTTCCCGCCACGCAGGACTGGGGATTGCTCGACGGCCCGCGGTGGGACGAGGAACGGTCGGCGCTCAGCGGGCTCTTCAGCTTTTCGGACGCGGACGCCAGCAACAAGCGCAGGTGGGCAGCGGGATGAAGACGTCGGCGAGTGTGGCGCCAGGCCCCGGGGGAACTTGAATGGGTTCTTTGTAGCCGCCTTCCCGTTGGACTCAACCACGCCCACGAGCGAGCACTGACTCTGCTGGAGCGGCACTGAAGAAGCGACCCAGGATCACTGGCGCAGAAGGCGGCACCTACGCACCCGACCGAGGCCACAGCGACTGCGGTTGCATGGGCGCCACCGTCATACCAGCGCGCTGCTGAAGAGCAACTGGAGCCGTGCCACTCAGGCTCCCGTCATGAGACCTGCGGTCCGATCATCGCCGGCGGCGCTCCCACCGGACCAACGGGCTTCATCCGGACTTGATGACCGATGACCCGGTCAATGCAGCCGCGCGCCGTCGCAAGGGAACGGCAGCACGAGCGGTCAGCCCTGGCTCGAACCGGGGAGCATCTCGGCGGAGACGAGGAGCTCGATAGCCGGGCTGGCGTCGCCCTAGTCAGCCGCGACCGGTCCGCCGACGACCCGGGACTCTCAGTAGTCTGGCGCGCTGCCGCGGACGCCCGGCGCGGGAAGCAGCTTCAGGATTACATCCGCCAGATTGTGCACGCGGCGCCGCCTCTGACCGCCGAGCAGCGCGACAAGCTAGCCCTACTGCTCCGCGAATCCCGCGGCTGACCGACCTACACCGCAACCGCCTCGACCGCACCAAAGTGGTCGCTGGTCGCCGCCATCACCACCCGGGTCACCGCCCGGCCGGCTGATGTTCGGGTCCAGCTGGAGAAGCTGGTCGAGTCCCTGGGGATCACCCGGCTATCGAAGTGGAAGGTCAGCGAGATGGCCCCGTGAGCTGGACGGCCAGGTGCGGAGTTCCGCCACCGCCCGTTGGACGCCGGGCCCTACACGTTCGTGGCCGCCGACGCCCTGGTGCTAAAGGTGCGCGAGGGCGGGCGGGTGGTGAATGTGCACGCCCTGGTCGCCACCGGCGTGAACGCCGACGGGCACCCGGAGATCCTCGGTTTGCAGGTCACTCCCGCCGAGGACGGCGCCGGCTGGGCCTCTTCGGCGCACCTGAGCGCCTGCGGCCTGACCAGAGCTCAGTTGGTCACCAGCGACGCACACCGCGGTCTGGTCGAGGCGATCGGGCCACCCTGCCCGGCGCGGCCTGGCGGAGGCGTCGCATGCACTACGCGGCCAACCTCATGGCGGCCTGCCCGAAGAACGCCTGGACCTGGGTGGCGGACGCTGCACTCGGTCTACGTGCAAGCCCGACGCCGCCTCGGTGCACGCCCAGTTCAACCACGTCCTGGCCGCCTTGGGCCGACCAGCTGCCGAAGGTGGCCGCCCACCTCGAGCAGGCGCGGACCGACGTACTGGCGGTCACCGCCGTCCCCAAGGAGGTGTGGCGCTAGATCTGGTCGGACCGCGACGCGCTGGTCCGCCTGGTCGATGCCGTGCTGGCCGAGCAGCACGACGAGTGGACCGAAGGCCGCCGCTATCTGGGCCTCAACGTCCTCGCCCGCTGCCGGCTGCGGTCGGTCGACGACACCGACGAGACCACCGAAGAGATGACCATTCCGGCGCTCAGTGCCTGACCACACCGAAGATCACGCGGTAGCCGCCAAACACCACGCTCAGGGACTTGACCTGAGACAGTTCCGCGTCCCAGCTCTGCGCACCCGACTGCTCCTTCACTACATCCTTCCCAGACGTTGACACGTTGGTGACGGCACGGTGACGCCCCACAGTCATCCTGCGTACACGGGAAGTCAGCAATTCTGACTCAACTGCGGGGAGGGGACAATGCTCCGTCGGCCTCGCTTTGAGGGGCTTGGCCTGCTCGGTGTTGCCGCCCAGCACAACCAGCCTGCGCCAGGAGCTTCGCAGACGGTGGGCGGCTCCTTCAACGTCACTGAACACTAATGGGAAATCAGGGTGACAACATGTTGACTTACGCGTTGTCGCAGGGCCCGCTTATGCATGTTTTGGGAGCACTCAGGCTGCTTCCGTTCGTTCCACGGATAGTCACCGAGTTCGCGGTCCACGGGCTGGCGAACGCCACGGGCGCCCGGCCGCGACCATTCTCTTTAGCGAGTGATTACACCAGTTGGGTGAGCTTGACCGACCGGACATTCAGCGGCCGGCACCTGCAGGCGACAGATCCGACCGTGGTGCCGACCGAGGAACAGGTCCGAGAGCTCTTCCGGCGGCCCCCATCTGGCGAGAAGGTGTCCACTGACACGAGCGTCCTCTTCATGCTTTTTGCGCAGTGGTTCACGGACAGCTTCCTGAGAACAGAGAGAAGTGACTGGCGCAAGAACACCTCCACGCAAGAGATCGACTTCTGCCAGATCTACGGATTGACCGAGGCGCAGACCCGGTTGCTGCGCAAGGGAAAGGGCGGCCTGCTGAAGTCGCAACAGATTCGGGACGAAGAGTACCCGCCCTACCTGTTCCGGCGCACCGCGGACGGGGAGTACAAGATCAAGGCGGAGTTCACGAACCTTCACAACGAACAGTTCCTCACCCAGATCCTCCTGAAGGGCGTCCCCGACCAGCAGAAGGACGTGTTCTTCGCCGTCGGCCTAGAGCACGGCAACTCGACCGTCGGCAGCACCGCCCTAGATGTCCTCTTCCTGCGAGAGCACAACCGGATTGCTGCACTCCTCGCCGAGCAGTACCGGCAGGGCAGGTTGGAGGACTGGCCTCCGATGTCCGAGGCTGAATTGGATGAACGCCTATTTCAGACGACCCGAAATACGATGATTGTGCTCCTGATAAAATTGGTCGTCGAAGAATACATCCGGCACATAACGCCGTTCGACTTACCGATCAAGTTCGTCCCGAAGATCGCGGAGGGCAGACGATGGAATAGGTCGAACCGGGTTGCCATCGAATTCAACCTACTATACCGGTGGCACTCCCTCGTGCCCGAGAAGGTAATGACCGACGAGGGGGAGTTCGACGCCAAGGAGTTCCTCAGGGACAATAATCAATTGGTGCTTTCGAAGGGCATCGGGTGGTTGATGGATCAGGCCTCCCGGTCGCGCGCCGCCAAGGTCGGCCTCCTCAACACCCCCACCTTCCTCATCGACAAAGACCCCGATCTCGGCTATCCGGGGATTGAAGAACGCACCATCGCATTGATGCGTAAGGCTCGGCTGCAGCCGTTCAATGCATATCGACGACAGTTCAATCTCCCCACGTTGAAGAGCTTTGACGCCCTCACCTCCGATCCTGTCGTTAAGAAGCGACTGAGGGACCTCTACGACAACGACATCGACAAGGTCGAGTGGTATGTCGGCATCTTTGCAGAGGATTACCCTGACAACCATCTATTCGGGAGCCTCATGACTACAATGGTGGGGCACGACGCCTTCACGCAAGCGCTGACCAACCCGCTCCTTGCCGACGACGTTTACACCGAAAAGACTTTCACCGGAGTAGGTCTAGCCATCATCGAGGAGACGGCTAGCCTGCGACAGATCCTCGCGCGTAATACTAAGCTTCCGGCCGACGCTGCAGTGAGCTTCAAGTACACACCACGCCGACGTGGCGGAACTGCAGTGCCTTCCAAGGGTAGGCGAAGCGAAACGACTGGTAGTCTGCAGGCGACATCGGCCGACACGAGGCCACTGTCGGATGCGCGGTGATGTCTAGTGCTTCCCGGCCAACACCAACATTATGGGCTGGACGAGGCCGAGGTCGGAGCGCGGACATTTCGCCGCGCAAGTGGCCGCACGCTTTCATCATCGAGGGTCCTCGATCGCTCGGTACGCGACCGTCCTTCTGCTGATGGGCGAGGCCGCTTCAAGCCGTCACGCTGCCGGGTTCACACGCTGCCGGGTTCATAGGCCTCCTCAACGTTCATACGCCTCCTCAACGCCCGAGCGAACGTTCATAGGCCTCCTCAACGCCCGAGCGGGCGCACGACGTAGCGACCGACGTAGCGACCGACGTAGCGACGCACGAGGCCGCGTTCCGCGGTCTTCTAAAGAGGACGGCTGGCGCGGGCCAAGGCCACCTGAGCAGGTTTGATGACCTGAGCAGGCTTGATGACGAGCCTGCGCGAGGACCTGCGCCAGCAGACGTCCTGACGCGGCGCCACGCCGGTGAACGGCGTGGGAGCCATCATCCGTTGCGGGCGAGCTCAGCGATCAGCTGGGCAAGCTCGCCACGTGCTTGGTCGTCCCACGTCGCCCAGGGTCCGCCGTTGCTGCTGACCTGTGGGGTGCTCGATCGGGGGGCGGGCATCGCGTGGGAGAGCGGCACTGGGCCGGGCGTCTGGATCGGTGTCGGGCCAGGCGCCGGGAGCGGGAAGGGAATGAGAGGTGGGACCCCAATGAGCTCACAAATCCGCGGGAAGCGTCTGCAGAAGTCGTCCAGCGGTGGGCGGGGACGGCAGATGACCGGCAGGAAGGAAATGTCGAACTCGGTCGTGACGCGTTCGATCGGAGTGCAGATGGCGTTCTCGGCCGACGGTGTCGGATCGGTCTCGCCGGCGAAGTGCAGACCGATCGCGCGCATCGTGGCCTCCTCCAGCCAGATTGAGCCGGAGTCGCCGCCCATCGACACCTCGGCGTCCACAGCGGGCCACGGAGGCCGCGGGACGAGGTGGATCTGGTCGGTGAGGGTGACGACGCCGACGTCACGCCCGTAGTCGATGCTGACGGTGAGGCTGACCCCGTCGATGATGCCGCGGGTGATCGCGGTGGTGCGTCCGGACTTCACCACCTCCATCCCCAGTGTCGGGGTGGTCGTGCCGGTGATCGTGCCGACGCCGAGAAGTTCTCGGTCGAAGGTGACGCCCGGGTCGATCGTGGCGACCGCAGCGTCCATGCCCGAGTCGATGCGGAACCGGGAGAGGGTCGCGACCCGGTCGCCGGCCATGCCGCCGTCGAGCCGGCCGGGCTGGTGGATCTCCTCACCGGCCGTGGCGCTCAGCGCGCCGGCGAGAACGTGGAAGTTGGACAGGATCATGGCCTGGCAGGTGGTGCGGTGGAAGACGACGGCTCCGAGAGTGCCGGCGGTGATCCGAGGGTTGCCGACGCTGATGCCACCTAGGATCGGGCGGATCTGGGTGCGGCGGTCGACGGCCTCGGCAACGCCGACGTCCTCGAGCACGATCGGCCCGCTCGATAGGCCGTAGCTGGCCTCAATGACGTCCACCGGATAACCCTCGACGTCCCTCGGGTGGTCGGCGTCGTTGAGGACCTCCGAGGCGGCCAACTCGGCGACCGGGCGTTTATGAGCCACGTGCACCCGCAGTGCCACGGTGTCGGTGATCTCCCCATTGGAGATCTTGAGGCCCACGTCCACGGCCGTCACTCCCTCGCGGCGCAACCACTGCCGGCGCACCGTGCCGAGCGCGGCGATCGCGCCCTCCACCCTGGCGGGGTCCGGCTGCTTGACCATGTCGTCCTCCCTTGGCTGTACGTCCTAATCCGACCGTGTTCACTCCTCCGGAGCAGGCGCCCCCCGCTCCACCCGAACCGGCAAGCCGTCGATGCTGCGGGGCAGTCGCTGCAGGTGGGTCTCCACCGTGACGGGATCAACGACGACACGGATCCCGATCTGCTGGCCCGGGATGCCGTGTTGGTCGGGCAGCAGGCCGATGAACACCGCGTGCACTCCCGTCCGGGACATGAGGTCCTCCCGGATCCGGTCCAAGACCTGCTGGGCCCGCTGGACCTCGTCGGGGTCCACTGCACCTCCTGAGGAAGGGGCGTCCCGTGGGCGAGAGTGGGAGCGGAGGATGCCCGCCTCCGGCCGTGACCACCTCGTCGCTCACGGAAGCGCTGAGCACCGGCCCGGGACGTGTCATCGGCTTCTCGGACCGGATTTCAGGGTCTACTCGCCCGCGACGGGCGATGCAGGGAATCATGCGCCGCCCCGCATCACCGAGTCGTCACGGCGCCGTCACAGCAACGAGGTCGTAGGAGCACTGCGCGCCTTCAACCGATCCGACCGCCGGTCCGGCAATGTTCGAATCCGCGGCTCCGGATGGGCGGCCGCCCCTCGCGGCTCAGGTGCTCCCATGCCTCGTCAAGAGGACGAGGACGTGGTGGACCTCCGGGCGTAGCAGCGCTTGAGGCAGCGGATGGTCTTGAGGTCGCTGTGACCTTCGGCTCGTCGACGAGCCGGGTAGTCCTGGGTGGGCTGGTGAGACGACAGCCGGACCATGGCGATGATGTGCAACGCGTCATTGGCGTGACTATCGCCGCCGCGGTTGAGCCGGTGTCGGGTGGTGCGGCCGGCTCCAACGCCTTCAACATTCGTTCTCCCCTTCCCGGTCAGGTGTAGCTCCGTCTGTTGAGGACGAAGCTACAAACACAAATGCGGGAGCGGGCGACGGTCGCCGGAGGACGGAGCCGATTGGTGACGACCCTTGGGAATGCGAAACCTCAAAGTTGACAAAGGGGCGCTTCGGGATTGAACGAAGGTCACAGTCTTGGATTTCCCGGGAGGGGCACCCGATCGTGGTTAGCTCCGCCACTCGATCGTCACGGAGTCGGGATCGAACGTCCGGCGACCCCGAGTGGACGGCATGATTCGGATCATCATCAGCGTGCTGATGACCTCCCGCTTAGCGGTGATCGGCAGCTTCTCCCACCGATCCCGGGCCTCCGAGCTGGCGACCTCGCTCACTAGCGGGGAGGTGAACGGGGGCAGCGCCCGCTTCTCGGCCGCCTCGATCTGCGGCAGCAACTCGGCCTCCACGCGGGCGACGGCCATCGGTGACGGCCCGTCCTTCTGCGTCCCGGCCACGTACCACTCGTCCAGCTTGGCCCGCAGCCGAGCGGCCTCGGCCAGCGCGGCGGCCGTGTCGGCGTCCGGCTCACTGGCCATCAGATCGGCCAGATCCGGCCGCTCCAGCCGTCGCAGCGTCAGCTCGGTAACGTAGGCGTCCACGTCGTCCTCGCGGCGAGAGACGTGGAATCCGTCCACGCAGAGGTAGGCCAGGAACCCCCGGTTCTTCTGCACCCGCATTCGGCCGCCGCAGACCCCGCAGACCGCGATGCCCGACAGCAGGTGCTTGATTGCGGAGTCCCGCTGCGACCGGCGCGCCGGATCGCCGAGCTTGGCCACCAGCTGCAGGTGGTCGGCCTCGCTAATGATCGCGGGCCACGCCGCGTCGCCGACCACCTTTCCCTGGTGCACCCGCTTGCCGGCGTACCCGGGGTTGATGCACAGCCGCTTGACCTGCGTCAGGTCCCAGCCGCGCTCCGAGCCCCGAGGGGCGGGAACCCCGCGCCGGTTGTAGTCCTGCGCCACCGCGTACGGCGTCTCGCCTCCCAGGACGCGCCTAGCGGCCTCCCTGACCACCTCCGCGGTCACCGGGTCCGGCACCTGCTCGACCAGCTCGCCGGTCCTGTCGTCATAGATGCGCCGGTAGCCGTAAAGGAGCTTTCCGTGTGGACGCCCCTTGTCGGCGTTCGCTCGCACCGCGCGCAGCACCCGCTTCCTGGTCACGCTCGACTCCCGGACCGCCAGGGACGATGCCATGTCCAGGTGGAACGCATCGTCAGGGTCGGCCAGGTCGTGCAGCCGCCCGTCGATGCACAGCTTGACGTTGCGTTCGATGCACGACTCCACCAGTGCCGCCCACACCATCCGGTCACGGGTCGTGCGGGAAATCTCCCACGCCACCAGCACGTCGATCCGGCCGCGCGCCAGATCCTCCATAAGGCGCTGCCAGTCGGGGCGGCCCTTGCGCGCGTACTGGCTCGCCGAGCGGTCATTGTCGGTGTAGACAGCGGCCAGCTCCCAGCCCTCGCGCTCGACCCAGCGGCGGCAGTCGGCTCCTTGCTCCTCGACCGAGCGGCCCCGGTCGTTGGGGTCCGAGCTGACACGGGTGTAGATCACGGCCCGCAGCGGGGCGACCTCCGGCGCGATCGTCCGGCCAGCGCGGGACAGCATGGCGGTCATGCGGAGAAAGTACTACCTCTAACTGTCGTTGGCGCCGGAGACCGCGGTGAGGTGGGACAGCCCGGCGCGCCGGAAGTCCTCCTCCAGCACCGGGTCGAGACCCCGGGTGTCCCCCACGACCAGTCCGGGCAGCAGTCCGTCGGCCGGTGCGTCGAGCACGCGGCCCGCCGCCGCGGCCAACCCGTCGCGCACTGAGCCAGCGGCGCGCTGCAGCCGCGACGGCCCCTCCACGGGCTCGGGCGGCCCCCGCGCCGAGAGCCGAGCGACGACGCCCTCGGTGGCCGGCACGGTCGCGACGGCCACCCGCGTCCGGACGACCTCCCCGGGCAGCACCCCGTCCCAGTCCTGCGCCGGGGCGAACAGCACCGCCCCGGCGCTCAGCGCCACCGTGCCGGTGCCGTCGGCGAAGGCGGTGCCGTCTGAGGCGGTGTCCGCGACGGCGGTGCCGTCGAGAGCGGTGACCGTGACGTCGAGGACCAGCCGCGGCGGGCCCACGCCCGCGACGCGAAGCGGGTCGCCGTCGACCTCCAGCACCACCTCGACCGTCCGGCCGCCCGCGACCTCGGCCAGCGGCGACGCGGCACGGGCCGCACCGCGCACGGCGGCGACCGTGGCGGTGGTGGCCACGGCGGCCAGGACCGCCAGCAGGACCATCGCGCCCGCCGCTCCCCGGCGCGGCACGAGCAGGACGGCGGCGAGCGACGCCGCACCGGCCAGCACGAGCAGCACGCCCGGCGTGAGCAGCGCCGAGACGAGGGTGACGACCCACACTGCGGCGGCGACCGGGACGAGGCGCAGGTCCAGCCAGGACCAGCGGCGGTCCCGGGGACCGCTCACACCCGCACCAGGTCGGCGACCTCGGCGTACACGGCCGGCCCGATGCCCGCGACGTCGTCGAGCTGCTCGACGTTCCAGAACCATACGATGTGACATACTTAAACCGTGACCACTTCGCTGGCAATCGCCCGTCGCAAGGCCCGCGCTGATCAGCCCCGCGCCGCGATCTACTGCCGCATCTCCAGTGACCCGCGAGGCCTTGGGCTGGGCGTGGAGCGGCAGCGGGTGGACTGCGCCGACGTCGTTGCCCGTCATGGCTGGCGGCTCGTCGGGACTTACGTCGACAACGACGTCTCTGCGTACTCCGGGAAGCCGCGCCCGCAGTACACCGCGCTCATGGAGGCGGTCGGCACCGGGCAGGTTGACGTGATCGTTGCCTGGGATCCCGACCGGCTGCACCGCTCCCCCGCCGAGCTCGAGCGCTTCATCACGGTCGTTGAGCGAGCCGGTACGGACGTCACCACCGTGCAGGCAGGGCAGTGGGACCTGAGTACTGCGAGCGGCAAGCTGATCGCCAGGATGCTGGGGTCAATCGCCCGCCACGAGTCCGATCACAAGAGCGAGAGGGTGCGCCGAGCCTTGCAGCAGCGAGCAGAAAGCGGCCGGTCGCATGGCCGCCACGCCTACGGGTGGAACCGTCAGCACGCCCCGGATGGCAGCGTTCGCGAGGTCGTGGTGCCCGAGGAGGCCGCCGTGGTGCGTCGCATCGCCGACGCTTTGCTATCCGGGGAGTCGCTGCGTGGAGTGACCGCGGCACTCAACGCGGACGAGGTCCCGTCGCCGACCGGCGGCCCTTGGACGAAGAACAAGGTGCGCGGCGTCGCGCTTCGCCCACGCAACGCCGGTCTCCGCGTCCACCGCGGCGAGATCGTCGGCGACGGTGCTTGGGAGGCGATTCTCTCGCGGGACAGTTGGGAGCAGCTTCGGGCCGTGCTGACCGACCCGGGCCGCAGGACGTCGACCGGATCGGCCGCCGCGCACCTGCTGTCAGGCATTGGGCGCTGCGGAGTGTGCGGTGCCGCCCTGCGGGTCGCGATCAACCGTGGGGTTCCGGCCTACCGGTGTTCTGTCAATGCCCACGTGAGCAGGCGGAAGGACGACTTGGACCAGCTCGCGACCGAGCTGGTCATTGCCCGGCTGTCCGCGTCCGACGCCGGTGAAGTCCTCACCGCGACGGACGACCCGGATCGCAGCACCGCCCTCGCAGAGGCCGACCAGCTCCGCGCTCGCCTGGACGAGGCCGCGGATCAGTATGCCGACGGGCTGATCGACGGCCGGATGCTGGAGCGCATCACCGCCCGGCTGCGGCCTCAGCTCAGCGAGGCCGAGGCTCGGAGCCGGGTTGTGGACTCCACGCCCTTGCTGGACGGGCTGGTGGGCATGCCTGACGTCCGCGCCGTCTGGGAGGGCCTAAGCCTCAGTCGACGCCGCGCGGTCGTGGACACCCTCATGACAATCACGCTTAACCGCACGCGGCAGGGCGCTCGGACCTTCGACCCCGAGGCCGTCCGCATCGACTGGAAGTGACCCAGGTCGCACGTCCACCTCGACCGCGTCCCCCTCGCTGGGAACACGCAGTACGCCGACAGCCGGCGAGGTGACCCCGCAGGCGCCGTCTCGGATGTAGGCGCGGCTGCTGCCGGAGATCAACGCCGCCGAACGCCGGGCGCTGCCTCGGTTCACCTCCCCGCTGGTGACGGAGGTGGCGGTGTCGGAGGCCCGGGAGCGGTGAGAGAATTTACCGATCTCCGCCAGGAGGGAGGTCATAAGCACGCTGATGACCGTCCAAATTATGCCGTCCACCCGGGGACCCCGGACGGTCGACCCGGAGGCCGTACAGGTCAAATGGAAATCTTGATCGCGAATTTGATGCACGCCTGAGGCGGTTTGTGGGCAGGTTGGTACCGCGCATTTGTGGACCATTACTCACTAAGGTGTTCTCACCAGCATTCGGGGACCCAGTTGCAGGGACAGACGGCGCCGCTGGTCGGGGCTGCTGCGAGTCATCGGCGACCTCGAGCGCGGCTCTGCGACGCCAGCTCTTGTCAGGAGACACCTAGCACTGAATCAGCGCGTGCGCCTGACCAGCAGTGATGTCTCGCCAGCCGCCAGCCGTACGCGAGGGCACATTGTGGTGGGGAACTTCACTGAGCCGGTCGGTCAGCAAGTGGAACACCACTCGTGCCCCTCTTGTGGTATAGTGGATCCTAGTTAGACGCGCACAACCGCTATCGGGAGTCGACGGTCTGTCCTTCCACCGGGCGCGAGGAATCAGGAATGAAGGGCCGCACGAGAGTGGTTCGGGGCAAGTACGGCACCCCGGTTCCGTTCCTCGCTCGCGCTAAGCCCAGGAATCATTCCTGATGTAGGGGGTGCCTCCACCCGGAGGTTCCGATGGCGCAGGGCAACCGCCCCACGCTTTCCAACGAGAAGCAGCCTGCCTATTTCGCGATCAAGAAATCGGGTCGGTCAATTTCCGCCACTGCCCGTTTGATCGACGTCGGCTACCTGGAGTTGCGCAACGCGCTTTACGGCCGGGTGCGGCCGACCGCGGCGGTCCGCCAGCGCCTGTCGCTCCTACTAGGCCGTGACCCCTCCGAGCTGTTCGACGCCGGGTCCCTCCGCGCGCCCCGGGGCAGCGAGCTGTGTGACTGCGCGGGCTGTTCGTTCAAGCGGTTCCGCGCCGCCGAGCAGGCGGTGCAGCGGTGAGCGCGTCACGCACCAATCAGGACCGGACCCGATACGAGGAGTACGTGGCCCGCGTGGTGGCCGCTGCTCCGCCGCTGTCCGCCCAGCGCCGCCAGCGGCTGCGGGAGCTGCTTGGGACCGCCGGGGGTTTTCGGTGAGCGCGCGGGCCGACAGTTCCCCGGGAACGGCGGGGGCCCCCACCGCTGACAGCAGTGGGACCCCGCTACCCGCTGACCCAACCCAGGATCACGCGCAGTCTGTCCTGGTCAATCTTGTCGAAGCATTGGGATACGAAGCGGGCGAGGTCGTTGCCGTTTGCCACCAGACCGCGCACGGCGGCGAGCGCGAAATGTTCGCCCACGCGCACGTCCCTGCCACCGCCGACGCGATAGGGGCCGAGGCATCCCGACACGTCCACACGTCGGACGTGTGGTTCTCGGTCAATCCCGTGGCAGTTCCTGAGGGCTACGGAGGGCGTGGAACCGCCGCGCACGTGACCCGCTGGGCTGGGACCTACAGCGACCTGGACGTCAAGGCGGGGGGCCTGCCGAGCATGGAGGCGGCGGAGGCGGTCATTGACGCCGTGTCGACCATCCTCGGACAGGACCCGGTGATCGTGATCGAGTCCGGGCACGGTCTCCAGCCGGGATGGGGGATGGACCCCGAAGACGAGGGCACCGACCTGTCCGGGGACGAGGAGCGCCGGGCCACCGCCCGCGCTCTCATGCGCCGGTTCGGGCGCCTGATGACGCACGTCGCCAGCCTGGTGGACGAGGAGCACCGGGGACACGTGGACAGCGTGTTCGACCTCGCGCGGGTGTTGCGACTGCCGGGCACGGTGAACCGCAAGGACCCCGACGTCCCGGTCCCGACCGGCGCGCGGTTCCCCGGCGGCGGCCTCCTGAGCGTCGCGGAGCTGGACGATGCACTACTGGCCTGCGGCATCGCGGAGCTGCCTGGGGACCGCGACGATCCGGGCGAGGTCCGATCCAAGCCGGGTGACTGGCCGTGGTCGAAGAAAGCGTGCCCCTACGTCCACGCCGTGGTCGAGGGCTGGTGCACCGACAAGGCCGACGACCCCTCCCAGCGCCACCAGTGGCTCGTGGGGCAAAGCGTCCGCCTCGCCTGCATGCACCGCTGGGGCTGCCTGACCGAAGAGCTGCACACCCAGGGCGTGCAAACGCTGGCCAACCGCATGGCCGAGGTGTGCAACCGAGGCGAGGTCCGGAAAGTGCAGCCCGGCGAGATAGCCGACGCGCTGTCCTGGGGGCAGGCGCACGCATCCACAAAGACCGACGAAGAGGTCGCCCGCGAGGTCGGGGGGCACGCCAAGCACGAGCCGTTGCTGGCAGGAGAGCCGATCGAGCCGGGAGACCAGCGGACGCCACTGCAACGCCTGGTCGACCAGCTAGGGACCTGGATCGACGGCAGTCTCGACCAGTTCGTGATCATGTGCGCCGCGTACGTCTCCGTGGCTGACGTCGACTCCCACCTCGACCCGCTCTGGCTGTTGCAGGTCGGCAACCCTGCAGCGGGCAAGACCGAGTCGCTCGACCTCGGCAAAGGCATGGACGGCGTCGAGAGCCTGGACGAGGTCACCGTGGCCGGTCTGCTGAGCTGGCGCCGGTCCGGCAAAAATGTCTACCCCGCTGGTGCTCTGGCACGTTTGGGGGACGACCCCAAAGACGCCGTGATTACGATCGGTGACCTCTCGACCATGCTGGCCGACCAGGGACGGCGCAGCGGGTCGGACCTGGACAACGTGTTCGCCGCTCTGCGTCGGGTCTATGACGGCCACTACGTCCGCTCGGTGGGGACGTTGCCCAGCCGTTGGTCTGGGAAGGGCAAGTCGTCGTCCTCGGCGCGGTGACGCACGCGATTGACGATTACTCGTCTTTTGCCACGTCCCTGGGGGAGCGTTTCCTCTACTACCGGGTCTCGGACGTCACCCCCCAGCAGCGCCGATCCAGCAGCCACCGACGCCGCATGCCGAAGGAGAAGCGGCGGGAGAACGCGCGCGCCCTGGCCCGCCGAGCAATCACAGACGGCCGGCGACGGGTGTCCGACGTCGAGCTGACCGACGACCTGCTCGACCTGATCGACGACGTCACCGAGGTCGTACGCGCCGGACGCGGGGCGGTCCCACGTGACACCTACGGACGCCGAGACATCATCGGCGAGGCCAAGATCGAAGAGCCCTACCGCATGCGGCAGGAGCTACAGCGGCTCGCACGGGCGCTGGTCGCCCTGCAACTGTCTGAGGAAGACGTCGCTCGCCTCACCGTCCGGTGCGGCCTGGACAGCATGCCCCGGACCCGCCGGAAGGTCCTGGGGGCACTGGCGGCCACCGACGCGGCGAGCGTGGCCGCACTCGCCCGGACGGCGGGTGGAATCGACCGCAAGGTGGTCCGGCGAACCGTCGAGGATCTCCGCGCCCTGGGGCTGGCCGCCTGCCCGGTTCTGGAGCAGATCGACACGGACGACGAAGCGGACGCCGGGGGCGTCGCCCGCGACTGGCAGCTTTCGGATGCCCGTTCGGGACGCCTAGCCCGACGCGTTCTCACAGCTCAGGTGGGGCGGGAGGGGTGTTCCCAAACGGAGTAACTAACTCCCCCCTCCCCCCCGATAAGAGGGAGGAGGGCACTACCTCTCACTCTTTTTGGGCCCACCCACCAATTAGTTATTGAACCGGGATGGAGAGTGACGAGCGCGCGGCCACCGACCCCATCCGAAGGGACTTGATCATGAATGACGCACAGGGCGTGCTCGTCGGCCGGCGCTGGAACGGGCAAGGCTATCGGCAAGCCCTCTGGTGGGTCCGCTACCCCACCGCGCCGACGGCCAAGGATGGCGAGGCGGTCCGCGCGGCTGCGGCGGAGCTGGCCGACCGGCTCCCACGAGACCCACCTGGCGGGGTGGCGGTTCGTCGTCCGTGACGAACCGGACGAGCGCCGCGTAACGGTGATCGGGACCGCTCCGAAGGCGGTGGCAGCGTGACCGGCAGCACCGAACCGGATCGGGATCAGCTCCGCGGCGCCCGCCAGGATGCTCTCTTCACCGCACGTTGGCCAAGCGCCCCGAGCTTGTCGTGCACTGCCAGCTGGTCGAGGAGCTGGGCGGCCCGTCCGGCCCCTTCCAGCCCCGCCGGCACGGGACCCTCCAACACTGAGAGATTTGGCGGTAGGTCGTTGAGCCGCTGCTCCCTCGACTTCACGAGCCGCGCGGAAATACCTTTGAGCAGCCCGTCAAACCAGGGACTCCCGCAGCCGAACCGCGCCCACCCCATGCCCCACCCACGCGGCCGACCCGTCCCACCGAACAGCCTTTTAAGCACCGTCAGCGCCACCTTGCGACAAGGCGTGGTGATCATTCGCATCGGGCGAACGCGGGGTCATCCGTGAGGAGTTGGTGGCTGCCAAGCCACTGGCGTCAAGTTGGGGTCCGCATCACCTGCCCGGCGACGTCGGTGGCCACGCTGGCGAATGGCTGAGCCGGTGCCCCACATGCCGGCCTGATATCTCGCGAAAAGCGTGCTTTACAAACACCAGCTAAGCGGCGCACAGGTCGCGCACGGATCTCGTCATCTTTCCGTCTGGGAGATTCGGCATCTCCCAACAGCAGGCCTCGGCTGGGGCGCGCACTTCGATACATTTCGCGCCGGCAGCATTCTGCCCCCATTGCTATGATTGATGGCGATCGGAGGATCGGCGCTTCAACGAGGATGCTTAACCGAGGGACGCATTGATGGCCCACCCAATTCCCGATTGCTCGGTCGAGGGGTGCCGGTTCCGCGAGGTGCCCAGGCAGGGTGTCTGCGTCGAGCACGGCGGAGTCAAGGAAGAGCCGCCGCGTTACGGCCCCGCACCCCTCGACCACATGCGGCTGTGCGGCGCCCGGCGACGAGACGGTGGGCTGTGTCGGCAGCCGCCCATCCGGGGAGCCGCGACCTGCCGGCTGCACGGCGGCAGCGCTCCGCAGGTGCGGCGGCGGGCGGCCGAGCGGGTCGTGGAGGCACGCGCTGTCGCGCTGGCCCGGCAGTACGGCGTCCCGCGCGACGTATCGCCTATACAGGCCCTCACCGAGGAGCTGGCTCGCACCCAGGGCCATGTGGACTGGCTGGCCGCCCAGCTCGACCACCGTAACGACCCGCAGTGGTTGGGCGTCTACCAGGCCGAGCGGGCTCACCTGGCCAAACTCGCGCAGGCGATGGCTCCTTTGATGGAGAAGGCCGAGCAGCAGCGGGCCGTGCTGAGCGAGCGCATCATCGATCAGCTGGAGCTTGCCCTCACCGGCATCCTCGGCGAGCTTGGCCACGACCCGAGCAGTGACGCCGTTAGAGCGGTCGTCGCTCGCCATTTGCGGACGGTGCTCGACCCGACGGCGACCTTGCCCGACCCGCGCGGCGGCGAGCCGGTCCCCCTCGACGGGGAGGTCCACGATGACCAGCGCAGACCAGAGCCGGTGGCCTTCTAGCCCGGCGGGGAGCTGACCACGACGATCCGGGCTCCGGGTCGCTGAGACCCCGGCGGGGTTGCGAAGTCCGAGCGCGCCGCCCTTGTCGAGCGGATGCTGCGGACGTCGGGGCGGCGGATCGACATGTCGACGCCGTTCGTGGACGCGATGCTGCCCGACGGCTCGCGGCTGCACGTGGTCATCCCCAAGGCAAGGCGGTCAGCAGGCAGATGACGGCCCAGTACGGCGCTTCCCTGCGGCTCGCGGGTGACCAGCGAGATAGATGTACGTCTTGCCACGAGAGCGTCATAGTTGCCGAGTGGGCAACCAGCCAGGGGGTCGGCAAAGTCGTGTCCCGGCGGCCTGTGCTGACGCGGGGCTGATCTTGGTGTGAGGGCGGGCACGGGCATCGCGTCGCAGGATGACGGTGCTGACCCGTACGTCCTGACTGCGAAAGCCCGTACCCGCGATGGCATCTTCCCCTGCCCGCGCGTCTAGCGACCAGGCGCCTGTGGCGCTACCCGCTGGCCTGCCCGCCTACCTGACCGCCTCGCTGGTCGCCGACCGCGACCAGCGACGACGCCAATCAAGCCGTCATAGCTGGTGAGAAAACCTCAATGAGTCCTGGCAGCTATCCAGCAGCGTTATCCGTGACAAAACGCGGCAGAGTGACCTTTCTTGCCACCCGCAGCATCTCCCGCGCATGTTCCACCACGTATTCGACACTTTTGAACTCATGCACCGTCTCGGCGATGCAGTAAGAAAGTCCGCCAAGTTCAAGCTGATAGTCGTTCCCGTCCGGTCCTTCAGCCTGGGAGAATAGCGAAAAGGAGTCCCGGGAGAGGTCAAGCCTTGTGGACGCCCGGACATCAAACCCGTCAGCTTCGAGGGTGCGCATGACCTGTCCCGGGTTAACAAGAGCGATGATGCACAGGCGGTTCATCAACAGGTCGGACACCACGTTCCAAGGCACCTCGAAGAGGTAAAAGGGCAAATACCTGCGGTCACGACCCCCACGCATGTCGGGCACCTGATTGACGACAATCGAATCCCATCCACGGTCATCGGGAGTGGAAACCAATCCTGACGCGAGGAGGTCTTGCTGCATCCGCTCGTTTCGGATGAGCTCCTCGGTGATGCCTGTAGGGCTATAAAGCACGACGTACATGATTGCCCCATCTGCGACGACACTTGCATAGCCGTCGCGCCGGGCGGCCCTTATGACGCGCCGAAGGTCCTTCCAATGGGATTTGGCATCCGAGGTGAAGCGGGAGCTTATGACGGGTCCTTCGCCAGGTATGGTGACTACGGTGTCATCCTCGGCGGATCGTCTCGTTAGCGCATTTGCCATCCGGCGGAACTGTCGCTCCTCGCGCCGGTCGGGTCGCCTTCGGGCCGCTTGCGACTGCGGCGCGACCGGGATGTCCTCCGATTCTAGCGACGGCCGATTGTCACCAAGCGCCGTGTCGGGGGGTTCAGCAGAGATGACCGTGACGGACAAACTAATGGATTGCTCATCGCCTCCGTTAACTTCCTGTTGTGAGAGGACCCGAGTTTTCACCTCGACGGTGCGGAATCCCCGCGACCGATCATCACCCGCCTTCACGAATGTGATATCGCCGACGCGTAGACAGTCCGTGACGTCATGCAGGATGGGAAACCCCCAACCCTCACTGCTTAGGTGAGCAGCGATAGCTTGCATACCCAGGTCCCCGTGACGCTCCTCAGGGGAGACCGGCACAGGCGGCCCATAGCCAAGAGCATGGATTGCCTTCCGGTCGAGGCCAAGGATCAGCCAGGCCATGGCGTCACCCAGGCGCCTGGTGAGTCGAAGCACAATACGCAGCTGATCCAACTCTTCACGCCTGCTCGCGTCCGTCCGCAGCGCCGCCTTAGTCTGCGTGATCGCGCGCTGGACGTCCCGCTGCAAGGTCAGCAAATCCGTCTGCCACTTCCACATGTCTTGAGGTCCGGCCCAGTGCATCCGGATCAGCGTGTGCGCCAGCCGCTCAAGCTTTCGCAGGTAAGTAGCCCAGCCAAGCGCCTTCCAGGGCGAGGTGCTGCGTTTGGACACCTTGTCCGGGCCCACGGAGGGCGCGTTCGTCATCCGTCCATACTGACGCGACGCACTGACGAAACGGCGCCTGTCCCCGGGCACCAGCTACCGCTGACCCCACTCCATGCGCCAGGACCGTCAGGCCACCCCTGGCGCTCCGCGACCTGGCCCTCTGGTCGATCGACTGCGCCAGCCGAGCCGACACGTTGGACCTCGCCTGAGGCGGTACGCGTCAAGATCGACGCGGTGACGCATCGGTTGTCCGCGATGATGTATTCCCAGTTCGCGGTCGTCCGCGATGATGCATTCACGATTGATCATTGCGGCCAACCGCCCTGGCGTCAGGCGTCCCGCCACATGACTGAGGCCGGCCACCGCGTCGTCGTTCGCGGCAGCCGGCCTCGTGTGCGTCAGGGCGCGCTCAGGCGCCTGACCAGTTCATCCAGGCTGGCGGTTGAGGACGGCTCGCACCGTCGCCGGGTACCAGCGGGCACCTCCTCGGGCGGTGGGCACTCCCTCGCCGTTCAGCCGGTCGGCGATGCCCGTGAGGGTCATGCCGTCGGTGCGCAGCTCGTGAATACGATCGGCTACGTCGTCGGCCAGCGACCGGGGTCCACCGAGCTTGACGCCCTTGGCGCGGGCAGCGGCCAGTCCGTCACGGGTCCGCTGCGCGATCATGTCGCGCTCGAGCTCGGCCGCGGCGCACAGGACGTTCGCGGTGAACTTGCCCATCGGCGTCGTGAGGTCCAGGCCGATGTCGAGGACCACTAGCGCCCAGCCCTTGGTGTTGGCCCGGCAGACCAACGTGGCGAAGTCGGCCACCGACCGTGACACCCGGTCGATCTTCGTCGCCACGAGCGCGGCAGCCTGGCCAGACTCCACCAGGCGGACGGCCTCCGTGAGCTGGTCGCGCTTCATGTCCTTACCTGAGACGCCCAAGTCCTCGCACCACGCGACGATCTGCCAGCCGCGCAGCTCGGCCTGACGGCGAAGCTCGGTCCGCTGCGCGTCAACTCCGTGTCCCGTGTCGGCCTGCTCGCGAGTCGAGACGCGGACGTAGGCGACGACCTTCACTTGTCGGCCTCCGCGACCTGAAGGTCAGCCGGCAGCTGTCGGCGTCGCGGTCGAAGCGGCGGATCTGCAGCTTTACGCCGACCGCACGGGCCGCACGGTGCAGCTCCCCCAACACGGTGCCCGACTCGTTCGCGCCCTGGCGTCCCGGGTACAGCGTCGTCGAGAACCGGCCGGGCAGCTCGCGGCGCTTGTGGTCCTTGCTGGCCTCCTTGACGAGCTGCACGAGGGCCGGGTCAGCGCGCGGCGACGGCTGGTCGCGGTCGTCGGGAACTCCGGCTCGCTGACGACGGTCGTCTCGGCGGCGAGCTGGGGGAAGTCGATGGTCATGACCGTTTCTTCCGGTTCCTGTCCGGTGCGGTCGTAGGTAATTGTGATCTTAACTACCTACGAACGATCAAAACAGGTGGGTGACGCTCTGCAACAGGAACAAGCGTTCCGTACAAAGAATCTTGATCGGTCATCGTCGATCTTCGGCGGGCCGCGCGCGTGCCGGCGGCTCAGAGGACCTCTACGCCTCAGCCCCTGGCGGTTGGCGATCGCTATCGCATCGGCCGTCGTCGAGCGCCAGGGGACGCCTGATGGTCCTGACGAGTCGGTCGCGCGCCTACCGGTCGTCGGTCAGGTCGCCCATCGGTCGGCTCGATCTTGGAAATGCGTACAGCACAGGCGATCTTGAGATGCCGCGCTGGTCTCAGACGAAATCCCTCGCTCTCCCACTGGGAGAGTCAGTCCTTGGCCCGCCCGTTCGGGTCGATCTTGAGCTCGCCGTTGAGGATCCGCAGCTGCCCCTCCGTCAGCGGAGTCCTGTCCGCCTCTCGGTACACCGCGAACTTCTGCTCCAGCTCGGCCAGGACGCGGGCCTCTTCCGCCGCGTCCCGCAGCTCCTGACGGTCCTTGTCACTGAACCAGCGGATCGCCATCCAGCCCTCCTTGAGCCGTTGTCCAGAGGCGCCCGCCGGGATAGCCGATCTTCCATGGCCGCTCCTGACATGTACAGGCTCTCCGGCTGAGTTCACCAGAGCACAGGCGGCTCCGCGTTGCGAGACTTCCGTCGTCTCCCGCTTCCCGCACCCTCGGAGGTACGACGTGATGGATCCCGAGCCGAAGCGCGGACCTGAGCCGAAACGCGGGATTAAGTGGGAGGCAGTCAGCGCTATCGCCGGGGTAGTTGCTCTGATAGTCACGCTTGTCGTTGCGTTAGGAACTGGCGAGAAAGATGCCGAAGATTCCGAGGCGACCGGGACTTCGGTCGCCACAGGGTCAACGCTGCCTAGCGGCCCAGATACGACCTCACCGTCGGCCCCAACAACCTCGCTCACCTCTACAACTCCTCCTCCCCCGCCGACTACAAGCACCACGCCGACCGAACTGACGCTTGCGATAGAACCTGTGAGCATGACGCAAGCCAATCCGACAACTTTTCCCGCCAACGGCGCTTCAGGCATCACCTTCAGCTTCAAGGCTGCCATAAGGAACAGTTCTGGCCTAATTTTTGACGGTGGCACCCCCTCGGGCGACTGCAACTTCGAATGGAGAATCGTCAATCGCGCTGACGATATGCCGCTCATCGGCCGAACGGTGCCTTGCGAGTATGGCTCCACTGGAGACTACGTAGCTCCCGGGCAGTGGCGTGTCGAGGGGAGGATATTTGTGGAGAGCACCGGCCAGACAGCGAGCACGGTCTTCGACTTCGAGATAACGCCATAGCGACGGGTCAGCCGCGATACGATCAACGCAGAGCGACGGCCCGGCGCCTAGTGCGAGGGCAGCAGCGGTGACTCCGGCGACGCGACCAGCGCGTTGTGGCGGCCCTCCCGATGTGCGAGTCGATCACCACGTGATCACGCACCCGAAGCGTCACCGACGGACAAGCTGAATCAGCTACTCGCCAAGATCACCGAACTGAGCAGCGACGAGCTGGGCGAGCTCCGAACGCTCGTCCTCGAGATGTACGAGGCGCACCAGCTCGACACCGACAAGGTGCACGGCACCGAGTCGTACGAGCAGCTTGCGCTGCTTGCCTCCGCCGCCACCCAGGTGAAGGCCGAGGAGAAGCGCCGCGAGGACAACGTCATCCGAACGCACGAGGCTCAGAACGTCCTCGCCTCGTTCCGCACCGAGCCTTGGCCGAGCGCCACTCCGTCCGTGCCGGGCGATCGAACGCCGCAGGGCTGGGGTGCGGCTGGCACTGGCACCGCTCGCGCGGTCACCGCAGCGGCATGGAGCTGAGGGGCAGTGACGAGCTGTCACGCGAGTTCCTCAGCAGCTGAGCACCGTCCAGGCCAGCATCGGCCCGGACGGCGACAAGGTGAAGGTCGCCACCCTGACGACTGACCGCGGCCCGTCTCGCACGCTCCGCAGCAGCGACTCCGCGGAGGCGATTACGGCGTCCCTGGCGGCCGCCGCTGCGGCGCACGAGACGGCCCTGAGGGAGTCGCTGGCGGCTCCCGCAGACTCCCCCCAGGCGGTCACCGCTGATGGCGGGCTGGGTGCATTCCGCGACACCGACTACACGCTGCCCGGCTTCGAGTCCGCCGTCCGGCCCGTGAAGAACGCGCTGCTTTTAAGATCTCATTGGCCCGGCGAAGCACCTTGACCTCGGCCTTCAGCCGGCGCAGCTCGGCGGACTCCTCGCTGGTCACCCCCGGGCGGGCCCCGGCGTCGACCTCGGCCATGCGCACCCACTTGCGCACCGTCTCCGTCGTTCCGATGCCCAGCTTCTGCGTCACCCACCGCATCGATTCCCACTCCGACCCGTGGTCAGCGCGGCACTCGGCGACCAGCCGGACCGCTCGCTCCCGCAGCTCCGGCGGGTACTGCCCGCGGCGTCCTGCCATGACTGCATCCTCCTCAAAGACTGGAGTCTCCGGACTCGCCGGGGCGGTTCACGGCGCTGACGTGAGTGTTTAGGTTGTCCCGGACCGGCACGATGGGTCCGCCCAGCTGCTGGTAGGCGGCGTCAAGCAGGGCGGTGAAATCAGTCTCGGTGGACCCCTTGCGCCGGGCACCGCGCCGGCCGCGGTGGGTGCGGAAGATCAGCCGCGGCCGGTGCCCCGGCTTGGTGGCCAGCAGCGCGGCCAGCGACAGCCGCGGAGCGTTGGATGCGGTCACCCGTACCACCGGCGTGCGGCCCCCTCGGCCCCAGGTACGGCCCTTCGGCGGCCTTACAACCTCGTGCATGGTTAGCCCGACGACTTGACCGTGCTGTGTGCAAGACGGGCAAGGTCGTGATGTGTCGAGCACTCTTCCCCGTGCCGCCGCTGTCGCCGATCGCCGAGTGACCGGACTGTCCCGAGAGGTCCTGGCCGAGCTGGTCGCCGAGCTGGGGCCGCGCTGGCAGGCACGCCAGGACGCACGGCTGACCGATCGGCCTCGGCGGCGGGCGGTCGGAGCCGGCGCCCGGTACCGGCTGGTGTTCATCGACCGGCTGCTGGCCACCCTGGTGCACCTGCGGCACGGCGTTACCCACGACGTTTTGGCCTGCTGGTTCGGCGTGTCCCGCTCCACAATCACCCGGGCGGTCGGGGAGGTGCGTCCGCTACTGACCGAACGCGGCTGCACCGTCGAAGGCGGGCTTCGGCTGCGCACCCTGGCCGATGTGGTCGCCCATTTGGGTGCCAGCGGGCAGCTCGGTCTGCTCGATGCCACCGAGGTCCGGGTGCGCCGCCCGGCGGCCCACAAGGCCGGCCGGGCTCGGTTCGTCTCGGGCAAGGCCCGCGCGAACACCGTCAAGGCGCTGGTGATCACCGACGCCGAAGGGCGGCTGCTGTTTTGCGGACAGACCCGCCCGGGTTCGATCCACGATCTGACCCAGGTCCGCCAGGCCGGTCTGGTCGAGCTGCTCGCCCTCATCCCCGGCATCACTCTGCTGGCCGACGCCGGCTACCAGGGGTTGAGCACCCAGACCGCCGGCGCGGTCATCACTCCGCGCCCCGCGCGGCGGAGGAACCAGATCCCGATCTTCCCCGCCGTCGCCGCCGCACACGAGGCCGAACGCCGAGCTCACGCCTCACAGCGCATCCGCGTCGAGCACGGCATCAGCCACCTGAAGAACTGGCGAGCGCTGTCGCGTCACCTCGGCCGACGCGAGCATCTCGACACAATGCTGCCCGCGGTCGCCGGACTGGTCTCCAGCCAGGAACGAGCCCCACGACCTGACCAGTTGCACCGCGCACCGAGAGCGCTCCCGGCCGGCACCGCGGCATGATCGAAGAGGCCCTGGACAGGTCGACGACGGCCCGCCGCTAACCATGCACGAGGTCGTTAGTACTGCAACGGCAGTTATGGCGGGGGCTGACCTCGGCTGCGGTAATGGGCGGCGCGGGCCTGGGCCTGGCGTCGTCGGCGCCAGCACGACCATTCCGCGGCGTGCTCGAGGTCGGGCCGCGGTGGGCGGATGAGGATGTTGAGCAGGCGCCGGAGTTCGGGCACGGTCAGCGCGATGAGCTGGTCGGTTCCGGCTGCGGACCCCCTTTTTCCGCGGTGGCGCGGGTGGCGGACAGGTAGCCGTGGGCGAGCATGGCCAAGGTGATGTGCCGATACCAGGCGGTGTAGTCCCGGACCTGGTAGGAGGCCAGGCCGGCCTGGTTCTTGGCCGCCTGGAAGCACTCCTCGATGCGCCAGCGGCCGCCGGCCACCGCGACGAGCCGCTCCAGGGTGGTCCCGGCCGGCCCGGCGCAGACGTAGTAGGCCAGTTCGGCCGGCTCCTCAGCGCCCTTCGGGATAGTGCGGCGGGCCAGCACCCACCGGGCCCAACTCGGGTCGAACCCGGCCAGCAGCTCCACCCGCGCCCAGTCGTAGAGCCGCAGGCCGTGCGCGCCGGCGCCGGCCGACCGGCGCTGCCAGGCCGTCTCGGGCAGCTCGGCGATCAGTGCGCGGACCCGGCGCTGCCGCCAGTCGATCGTCGCGACGGTGTCGGTGGAGCGGGTGGCCAACACGTAGGGCAACCCGTGCTGCTCGCACCACACCCGCAGCCGCTTGTCCTGCCCGTAGACCTCATCAGCGGTCAGCCAGCCGGCCGGCACCCCGGCGTCGAGGGTTCGCTGCAGCATGCTGCGGGCCAGTTCGGGCTTGGTGGCGAAGCCGACCTCGTCGCCGATGCCGGCGGCCCGGGCCCGCTCGCGGTCGTCGGTCCAGGCCCGCGGCAGATACAGCTCCCGGTCGATCAGCGCCCGACCGGCCTGTGTGGCGTAGGCGCAGAAGACGCCGATCTGGCAATTGTCGATCTTGCCGGTGGTGCCGGTGTACTGCCGGGCCACCCCGGCCGAGCGGGCGCCCTTCTTGACGAATCCGGTCTCATCGACGATGAGCACCCCGCCAGGGCCGAGCCGCTCGACCACGTAGTCGCGCAGCTCGTCGCGGACCGCGTCGGCGTTCCAGTCCGCGGTGCGCAGCAGCCGCTGCATCCCGTCCGGAGACACCTCACCGGCGGCCTCGGCCAGCGTCCAGCCGTTCTTGCGCTCCAGCTGACCCAACACCCGCGCAGATAGGCCAGCACCCGGGCCCGCGGCTC
>NZ_FPBA01000068.1 GCF_900116515.1 Geodermatophilus amargosae | reverse complement strand
CACGCTGCTACCAGCCCTCAGCCGATCACGACAGCGACACGCTCAAGTGCCGTTGCAGTACTAGGGCCTGTCTGAGCGATCTCGCCGGCTGAGGTCGCATAGCCAGATACGGATGGCCGCAACAGCGACGGTGCCGGCGAAGACGTAGCCGCGTTTGTCGGTACGCATGGCGACCGCGCGGCGGTCCTTGAGCCGGTTGATCGCGGTTCGACGGTGTTGCGGCGCTTGTAGGCCTCGCCGTCGAAGGCCGGGGGCCGCCCGCCGCGGCGACCCCGGCGCAGCCGGTGCCCGACCTGATCATCGGGTGTCGGGATGGTCGCGGTGATCCGGCGGCGGCGCAGGTCGGCGCGCAGTCCGGCGGCGGAGTACGCCTTGTCCGCGATCAGCCGATCCGGGCGGCTGCGCGCCGGTCCGGGCCGGTGCCGGGGCACCGTGAGCCGGTCCATGAGGAGGGCGTAGGCCAGCGTGTCCCCGCGTTGACCGGGGCTGAGCACGTGCACCAACGGGCGGCTGCGGCCATCGGCGAGCAGGTGCACCTGGGTGCTCAGGCCACCGCGGGAGCGGCCCAGCGCCTCACGGTCCCGACTGGCCTGGCGGCGTCGCTCGTCCGCGCCGGGGTGACCGGTGTTGACCCCCCACACGCCCGCGGTCGCGCGGGCCGGGGGCGACCTGCGGCGCCAGCCGCTCGGCGGGCACATCGCGCGGCGGCTGCCCGCGGGCGCCGGCGGCGTGCTGATGCGCGCGCACGATGGTCGAGTCGATGGCCACCGCCCACTCGCCCTGCTCGGCGGTCAGGTCCACATCGCAGGCGGTCCGCAGCGTCTGCAGCACCCGCTCCCACGTGCCGTCGGCCGACCAGCGGCGATGCCGGTCATAGACGGTCTGCCAGTGCCCATAGACGGGCGGCAGATCGCGCCACGGGGCGCCGGTGCGGATGCGCCAGAGAACCCCGTCGACCACCGGGCGGTGGTCGACCCAGCGGCCGCCTCGTCGCGGGGTGCGGTCCGGGAGCAGCGGCTCGAGCACCGCCCACTGCTCGTCGGTCAGGTCATGCCGGTCCTGCATCCACCTGCCCTACACCCGCAGCGGGAAGATCCGCCAGACAGGCCCTAGTACTGCAACGGCACTTGAGCGTGTCGCTGTCGTGATCGGCTGAGGGCTGGTAGCAGCGTG